>NZ_CP013399.1:0-1093546 GCF_001718535.1 Burkholderia seminalis
GTGCTGCTGGGCGCGATCATCGCGACGCTGACGTCGCGCATCACGTCGCTCGGGTTGGCCGACGTGCGCGGCGCGCTGGGCGTGGGCGTCGACGAAGGCGCGTGGATCAACACCGCGTTTACCGCGTCGCAGATGTTCGTCGGGCCGCTCGCGATCGCGGCGGCCTTCATGTTCGGCACGCGCCGCGTGCTGGTCGCGGGCGCCGTCGTGTTTCTCGGCGCGGAAAGCGTGCTGCCGCTCTGCACGCGGTTCGGCGCGTTCATCGTGTGCCAGGCGGTCGCGGGGCTCGCGTCCGGCGTGTTCGTGCCGCTGACGGTCGGCTTCGTCGTGCGCACGCTGCCGCCGCGGCTGATTCCGTTCGGCATCGCCGCGTATGCGATGAATCTGGAGATGTCGCTGAACCTGTCGGCCACGCTCGAAGGCTGGTACAGCGAACACCTGAGCTGGCGCTGGCTGTTCTGGCAGAACGCGGCGCTGACCGTGCCGTTCATCGCGTGCCTGATGCTGTCGCTCGGCGACGAGCCGATCAAGCGCTTCGCGTCCGGCGTCGACGCGCGCGGGATGCTGCTCGGCGCGGGCGGCTTCGCGTGCCTGTGCATCGCGCTTGACCAGGGCGAGCGGCTGTTCTGGCTGCAGTCGCCGCTGATCGTCGCGCTGCTGGCTGCCGGCATCCTGATGATCGCCGCGTTCCTGATCCATGAACTCGCTTCGCCGCGGGCGGGGCTCGACCTCGGCTACCTCACGCGGCCCAACATCGCGCTGCTGATCGTGCTCGTCGGCCTCGTGCGCTTCACCGTGCTCAACACGAGCTTCATCCCGTCGCTGTTCCTCGCCAGCACGTACGGCCTGCGGCCGTTGCAGATCGGCGATACGCTGCGCTGGATCGCGATCCCGCAACTGCTGTTCGCGCCGTGCGTCGCGCTGTTGCTGCAACGGGTCGATCCGCGCCGGCTGATCGTCGCCGGCTTCGCGATGGTGGCGATCGCGTTCGCGCTCGGGTCGCGGCTCACGCCGGTCTGGGCCGAGCCCGACTTCATTCCGTCGCAACTGTTGCAGGCGCTCGGTCAGACGATGGCGCTCACGTCGGTCATCTTCTTCTTCGGCAAGCACGTGACGGCCGAGCATGCGCTGACGTTCGGCGCGGTCGTGCAGGCGACGCGCCTGCTGAGCGGGCAGCTCGGTACGACGGCGATCGCGGTGGTTCAGCGGATCAGGGAGGCTACCCATTCGAATCTCGTCGGTCTGCATGTGTCGCTGTCGGATCCGGAAACGCTCGAACGGCTGCGGGCCGGCGCGGCGTCGCTGGTCGCGCATGGCGCCACGTTCGCGACGGGCAACCAGGCGGCCTATGCGCTCGTCGATCGCGCGGTGCGCGTGCAGGCCACGACGCTCGCGCTGGCCGACAACTTCCGCGTGGCGATGGCGTTCGCGCTCGCCGGCGCGCTGCTCGGCATCCTGCTGCGCCCGGTGCGGACGCCGTGAGCGCCGCACCGGGCGATCTGAAATTTCCTGAAAAGTCCTGAACGGCGCACGGGCGGCGTCCGCCGCGGCGGCATGCGCGCCGCCGCGACGGACGGCGCGCTTACGCCTGCAGGAACGCGAGCAGCTCGGCGTTGATGCGATCGGCGCTCACGACGCACATGCCGTGCGAGCCGCCCTCGATCACCTTCAACACCGCATGCTTGACGATCTTCGACGACAGCCGGGCCGAATCGTCGATCGGCACGATCTGGTCGTCGTCGCCGTGCAGCACGAGCGTCGGCACGTCGAACTTCTTCAGGTCCTCGGTGTAGTCGACTTCCGAGAACTCCTTCACGCACAGGTACTGGCCGTGAATGCCGCCCATCATCCCCTGCGACCAGAACGCGTCGATCGTGCCCTGCGACACCTTTGCGTTCGGGCGATTGAAACCGAAGAACGGCACCGCGAGATCCTTGTAGAACTGCGAACGGTTCTCCGCGACGTTCTTGCGGATGCCGTCGAACACGTCCATCGGCAGGCCGCCCGGATTGGTCGGCGACTTCACCATCTGCGGCGGCACGGCGCCGATCAGCACGGCCTTCGCCACGCGCTTCGTGCCATGACGGCCGATGTAGCGCGCGACTTCGCCGCCGCCGGTGGAGTGGCCGACGAGCGTTGCGTCGCGCACGTCGAGTGCGTCGAGCAGCGCGGCGAGATCGTCCGCGTACGTGTTCATGTCGTTGCCGCGCGACGGCTGGCTCGAACGGCCGTGGCCGCGGCGGTCGTGCGCGATCACGCGATAACCGTGCTGCACGAGGAACAGCATCTGCGCGTCCCAGGCATCCGCGCACAGCGGCCAGCCGTGCGAGAACACGACCGGGCGGCCGGTGCCCCAGTCCTTGAAGTAGATCTGCGTGCCGTCCTTCGTGACGATCGTGTTCATCGTGTGTGCTCCAGCGTGGGGGGAAGAGGCGGCGCGGGCGGGCGTGGCGGCCGCGGCAGCCGCGGCCGGCAGGGCGGCTGCGGCGACGGCGGTCGCGCCGGCCTCGAGCATGTCGCGGCGGCGGCCCGACGGCACCACGTCGTTCTTGACGGAATCCATCGAAACTCCTGATAGGTGCGGCGCCGGGGCGCCGCGGGAAATGGCGGGCGAGGCGGCGGCCGCAGCCGTGGCGCCTGGCAGCAGGCCTGCGCCGGTCGTTGCGCACCCGGCAGGGCGCGCAATGCCGACGAATGCATGCCGACCGGAGCCTATCCCGGCGGACTGCGCGCCGTACTGAATGACGGCTGAATTGTTATGAACACGGCCGGTTGGCCGGCCGCGACGACCGCACGGCAGATCGATTAAGCGCGCGACCGGGACTATTCAGCCGCGCGTGGCTATCGTGGGATCCGTCCGCTTGCCGTGGATCGCACGGGGCGCGCCGATTCGCGCCGATGCGCGCCGGCGCACGACGCGTGTCGCGGCACAAACGGGTCCGATCGCGCCGGACCGCCCGACATTTGCCTGGAGATGCCGACATGGATGCCTTCAACCGCTGGGCACACACGATGACGCTGCTGGGCCCGCCGCTCGATGCGGGCCGCTGGATCGCGCCGCGCAGCCGTCGCCATGGCGACGTCTCGATACCGTCGAGCGGCAGCGTGCGGCGCCACAGCGCGATCGTCGCCGTCGAGCGGCAGACCGATTCGTCGGTGCTGGTGTCGTGGAGCGACCCGACGCACTGCCGCTACGACGAGCAGCGCTGGATCAGCGCGAAGGCGCGCGCCCGCGGGCGCTGCGCGCTCACCGGCCACGAGATCCGTCATGGCGACGCGATCTACAAGCCGCAGTGGCGCGGCGCGAAACGTCCGGCGAATTGCCGCGAGATGGTTCTCGCGTCCGCGGTCGACCAGTTCGTGTCGCGCCCGGTGCGGGCGTGACGCGCTGCCTGTCGACACACCGACTGCGGTGAAATGAATTTGAAAGAATTGGCGGGCCGATTCAGGCCACCCATTAACCACGGCCGCTCGTTTCGATACGACGAAAAGCTGTATTTTTCTGAAAACATCCTGAAATGCATTTCATCAGGGAATTGGAAATGCATTCACGAATGAATGAGGCATTCGCGCATGACGCAGGCCGGCGTGTGCGGGGCGGGGCCGGCCCCGCCGCGGCAGGCTGCCATCCGGGTCGATGCGCGTCATTTCAAAAAATTCGATCGCTTCATTTCAATAATTTGAATCTTTCATTCATGCAAATGCCGTAGCATTGAAGTCGAAACCGGCGCGCGATTTCGACTGTGCGCCGTTGAATGTCATCCACAAGAAATTCCCATGATCCGGATTGGAACACTTCACGTTTTTCTAGACAGACGTGAAATCCGTTCGAACGGCAAGCTGCTGCGTATCGGCAGTCGCGCATTCGACATTCTCGAGTTGCTGATTCGGGCGAACGGCGCACTGGTCTCGAAAGACGAAATCATGCAGCGCGTCTGGCCGCACACGGTCGTGGAGGAAAACAACCTGCAGGTGCACATCGCGTCGCTGCGCAAGGCGCTGGCCGACGATCGCAACCTGATCGTGACGGTGCCGGGCCGCGGTTATCGCCTCGTCGCACGACAGGATGACGGCGAGGTGCCCGTGCGTACCGCAGCGGTGCGCGCCACGAGTGTGTCGAGCGTGCTGTTCGGCCGCGAACAGGCGGTGGCCGACGTCCTGGCCGCGCTGCAGGCTGCCCGCGTCGTGACGCTGGTCGGCGCGGGCGGCATCGGCAAGACGCGCATCGCGGTCGAGGCGGCCGCGCGTGCCGGTGCGCGGTTTCCCGACGGCACGGTCGTCGTGTCGCTGGCGACGGTCGCGTGCCCGCGTTTCGTTCCCGAGGCGCTGGCCGCTGCGTTGGGTGTCGCGCAGCCGGCCGGATCGCCGACGCTCGAGACCGTGCTCGCCCGCGTCGCGCATCGCCGGATGCTGCTCGTGCTGGATGACTGCGAGCATCTGCTCGATTCGGCGGCGCAGCTCGCCAGCGCGCTGACCGATGCGGCCGGCGGGGCATGCGTGCTCGCGACCAGTCGCGAGGCGTTGCGCATCAACGGCGAGCGCGTCTGCCCGGTTCCGCCGCTCGACGTGCCGGGCGAAGACGATGACGACGCGATGCGCGCGAGCGCGGTGCAGCTGTTCGCGGCGCGCGCCTGCGCGGCCGACCCGCGTTTCCCGCTCGATGCGCGCAGTGTGTCGCTGATGGCATCGGTCTGTCGCCGGCTCGACGGCTTGCCGCTCGCGATCGAACTGGCCGCGGCGCGTGCCGCCGTGCTCGGCATCGACGTGCTGGCCGCGCACCTCGACGACCATTTCCGGCTGCTGACCGGCGGCTTTCGCACTGCGTTGCCGCGCCACCGGACGCTGCGTGCGATGTACGACTGGAGCGACCGCTTGCTCCACGACGACGAGCGCCTGCTGTTGCGCTGGCTCGGCGTGTTCCGCGGCGGGTTTTCGATCGAGGCCGTGCGCGGCGTTGTCGGGACTCGCGGCCTGACCGGCACGCGGCTGCTCGACACGATCGCCGGCCTGGTGTCGAAGTCGCTGCTGATCCTCGACGCCGCGCAGGAGGTGCCGCGCTACCGGCTGCTCGCGACCACGCGCGCGTATGCGCAGCAGCAGCTCGACGCGCACGGCGAGTGCGAGGCGGCGGCACGCGCGCACGCACACTATTTCCTGACGTCGTTCACGGATGCGCCGGACGACGGCGGCACGCGGCTCGATGCGGTGCGGCGCGAACTCGACAATCTGCGCGAGGCGCTCGACTGGGCGTTCTCCGCGCACGGCGACACCGCGCTCGGCATGGCGCTCGCGGCCGTCGCGGTGCCCTGCCTGTTCGAGCTGTCGCTCGTCGACGAGTGCCGCGAACGGGCGCGCGCGGCGCTCGACGCGATGCGCGATCCGGATGCGCCGCCGGCGTCCGTCGACACGCGCACACGGCTGCTGGCCGTCCATGCCGCGGCAACCGCGCAGACGGCCGTGCAGGAAACGTGGCCCGATGCACACGCGATCGGACTCGATGCGGCCGAAGCCGAACCGCGTTCGGGCGGGTCGTAACGACACGCCCGTCGGCCGCGGTATCGCGCTTCAGAACGTTTCAGGCAATCGGCGGGACCAACAGCGGGACAGCGGCGGGCGGCGCGCGTAGATTGCACGAATGCGTCGGCGACTCGCCGGCACGCATGCGGCGCCCGCCGTGCGCGTGCGCCGGGGTCGCGCGACGCCGTCCATCGCAAGCGCGGCAACACGCGCCCGACGCCGGACACGCGCGTCGCCGCGGCCTTGCGCCGAACCGAACCTCATCCTTTTCCCGTCGCATGAATCCTGCCCAATCGAATCTTTCCCGCCACGCCGTCGATCTCGGCCTGCTGTTCCTGCGGGTTGCCGCCAGTCTGTTGCTGATCGCCGTTCACGGCCTGCCGAAGCTCATCCACTACACGGCGGAAGCCGCCGCCATCGAGGATCCGTTTCATCTCGGCCGGACGCTGTCGATCCTGTTCGCGATCTTCGCCGAAGTCGTCTGCCCGGTCTTCATGATCGTCGGCGTGTGGACGAGGCTTGCAGCGCTGCCGGTGTTGATCGTCACGCTCGTCGCGCTGGTGTTCGTCCATCCGGACTGGTCGCTGCGCGACGGGCAATTCGCATGGATGCTGCTGATCCTGTTCGGCACGATCGCCATCGCGGGCGCCGGCCGTTATGCGCTGCCCGCCGTCATTCGCCGGCAGGAATAGCGCGTTGGCGGCCTGCGTCGGCGCATACCCGTGCGCCGTTCGCGGCCGGACGAAGCCAGCCGGCTCCGGTGCCGCGAGCGTCCGGTTTTCGTATCGATGTAGCGCATTTCCCGCGCGTGGCCCGCTATGGTGCGTCGGCCGGACGAGCGGGATTCGTCGGCACGCGGCTTCATACGGCCGTCCGTGCGGTGGCCGTGCCGAGCGTCCGTCGGCGTCGAAGCGATGACGTGTGCCCGGTCGTCGGCGGCAAACCCGAACCGGCGCGGGCGACGAGCGGGTTCGCGATCGAACGGGGCGCGACGGAAGAAAGGAGGATGATCCCGCCGGCCGGGACGGGGCATGCCCCGCTCGGCTCGATCGTACGGATCAGGAAGGAGATGAAGCGTCCGCCCGGTTCGACCGGCTGACGCGATGCCCGGCAAGGGCACTGCCGGCGACGCAGGCGCCGCCGGCAGCATGCGGCGTTCGCGGGCGGCATGCCGCCCGCGACACCGGTCAGTGACCTTCGCTCGCGCCGAACATCGACTTCGCGTAGGTGATGCCGAGGCCGTATGCGCCGCCATGTTGCGCGGCGGTCTTCGTGGTCTGCGCGTACGTCTCGGTACGCGCCCAGTCGCGCTGCAGCTCGAGCAGGTATTGCAGCGACGTCATCGGACGCGCGCCGGCCTGGATCATGCGCTGCATCGCGCGCTCGTGCGCTTCGTCGGATACGTCGCCGCATGCATCGGCGATCACATACACTTCGAAGCCCTGATCGATCGCCGACAGCGACGGGCCGACGATGCAGACCGACGTCCACAGCCCGGCGAGCACGATCTTGCTCTTGCCGATCGCGTTCACGCGCTCGGCGATGCGCGGATCTTCCCAGGTGTTCATCGACGTGCGGTCGATCAGCTTTTCCTCGGGGAAGACCGACGTGATTTCCTCGTACATCGGACCGGAGAAGGTCTTCTCGGCGACCGTCGTGAGGATCGTCGGCACGTTGAATTCCTTCGCGGCCTTCGACACGAGCGACGTGTTGTTGCGCAGCAGGTTCGGATCGATCGACTTGGTCGCGAACGACATCTGCGACTGGAAGTCGATCATGATCAGCGTGTGATTGGTCGGGTTGATCAGCGACTTGCCGGGTTGGGCCGAAGCGGTGGGCATTGCAATTCTCCAAGAGTAGGTCGGGCGCCGAAGACGATCGACGCACGGGTTGGGCCGCGCCGATATCGGATCGGCACAGCCTGGAAGGGTGTGCATCCATGCGGTGCGCGCGGCACGCGCGACACATGGGTGCACGGCGGACGAGCGGCGGCGCCGCCCGTCGCGTTTCGGCGAAGGAAACCGGCCGGGTGGCCGGCGCTCAGAACGCGAAGCAGCTGCAGCCGAGCGCGCCCCAGAAACCGTTGTGGTCGCTCACGGGCACGTCGTTGCGCCACGCGGCCAGATGGCCGTGCCCGTGCACGCCGCACTGGTTCGCGCAACTGTCGATGCAGGCGCGGGCAGCCGCGACCGGGCGATAGCGGCTGTAGCCGCCGAACTCGGCCACCGGCGACCACGCGGGGCTGACCGGCAGCGGCGGCGGCGCGAGCGGCGCGAATTCCTCGTCCGCGTGCACGACCTTGCCGTTCACGACCGTCAGCACCGACGACAGGTATTTGATCTGCGGCTCGTCGACCGTGAAGTAGTCGTCGGTGAGCACCGCGAAATCCGCGTACTGGCCGGGCACCAGCGCGCCCTTGCGATCGTCCTCGTTCGAGAACCAGGCGCTACCGACGGTATAGCGGCGCAGCGCTTCCATGCGGTCGAGCCGGTTGCGCTCGCCGTACAGCGCGGTGCCGCCGACGGTGCGCCCGGACACCATCCAGTACAACGACACGAACGGGTTGTAGCTCGCGACGCGCGTCGCATCGGTGCCGGCGCCGACCGGCAGGCCGGCGTCCAGCATCGCGCGGATCGGCGGCGTGCGCGTGGCCGCGTCGGCGCCGTAGCGCGCGATGAAGTACTCGCCCTGGAACGCCATCCGGTGCTGGACCGCGATGCCGCCGCCGAGCGCGGCGATCCGCGCGATGTTCGCGTCCGAGATCGTCTCGCAGTGGTCGAAGAACCAGCGCAGCCCGTTGAACGGGATCTCGCGGTTCACGGCTTCGAACACGTTCAGGAAGCGGCTGATCGATTCGTCGTAGGTCGCATGCAGCCGGAACGGCCAGCGGTTCTGCACGAGCAGGCGGACCACCGCCGTCAGCTCGGCTTCGAGCGTGTCGGGCAGGTCGGGGCGCGGCTCCAGGAAATCCTCGAAGTCGGCGGCGGAGAACACGAGCATCTCGCCCGCGCCGTTCACGCGCAGGAATTCGTCGCCGTCGCCGGGCTTCGTCATCTTCACCCACTTCGCGAAATCCTCGATCTCCTGCTTCGCGTTCTGCGTGAACAGGTTGTAGGCGATGCGCATCGTCAGCTCGCCGCGTTTCGCGAGATCCATGATGACCGCGTAGTCGTCCGGGTAGGCCTGGTAACCGCCGCCCGCGTCGATCGCGCTCGTCACGCCGAGACGGTTCAGTTCGCGCATGAAGTGCCGCGTCGAATTCACCTGGTCGTCGTAGCCGAGCTTCGGGCCTTTCGCGAGCGTCGAATACAGGATGCCGGCGTTCGGCCGCGCGATCAGCATCCCGGTCGGGTTGCCGTGGCGATCGCGCCGGATCTCGCCGCCCGGCGGGTTCGGTGTGTCCTTCGTGTAGCCCACCGCGCGCAGCGCCGCGCCGTTGAGCAGCGCGCTGTCGTACAGGTGCAGGATGAACACCGGCGTATCGGGCGCGATCGCGTTGATTTCGTCGAGCGTCGGCAGACGGCGTTCGGCGAACTGCAGCTCGTTCCAGCCGCCGACCACGCGCACCCACTGCGGCGCGGGCGTGCGCTGTACCTGGCGGCGCAGCATGTCGAGCGCGTCCGCGAGGGACGGCACGCCGTCCCAGCGCAGCTCCATGTTGAAGTTCAGGCCGCCGCGAATCACGTGCAGGTGCGAATCGTTCAGGCCCGGGATCGCGGTGCGGCCGTTGAGGTCGACGCGCGGCGTGTCGCCGCGTGCGTGGCGCATCACGTCGTGTTCGTTGCCGGCGGCGAGCACGCGGCCGTCCTTCACCGCGAGCGCGGTGACGAACGAGCGCTTGTCGTCCTGTGTCGCAATCTTGCCGTTGAAAAAGATCGTGTCCGCGATCGGCACGTCGTTCGTCTGGGCTGTCATCTGGCGTTTCCCTTGAGTACTCGCGCGGCGAGTCGTGGAGGCGTGCCGGCGCGCTGTCGCGTGTCGGCGTCGTACTCCAACGTTAAGGGACGCGCGGATGAAAGTCCTGAGCGGCGTCTTAAACGATCTGAAAGGAAACGATCGAGGCGGGTGGGGGCGGTGTGAGGCGGATGGTGCGGTTGCGCGCAGGCCGGGTCGGCGGCGTGCATGACGGGTGCGCGGTCAAGCGTCGGACGGATGGCTGCCCGCGCCAGCCCCGGCCGTGAATGGACGAATCAGCCGGTCGATTTGTCGGGCGCCGTGAAGCGCTCGACCAGGTCGGGACGGTCGAGCTGCTCGACCCACCAGTGCAGCGCGCGGCCTGCTTCGTCGCCGCGCCACGCGAGATAGCAGTGCGTGGTGTCGCGCATGCCGGTCACCTGGCGGGCGACGAGCCTGCCGTCGGCGATCGCGCGCGCGGCGATGCATTCCGGCAGCGTGCCGACCGCGAGCCCTTCGCACTGCGCATCGAGCTTGGCCGCGAGCGTCGGCACCGCGAGATACGGCTGGCCGGCGTCGATCGCGACCGACTGCGGTTGCAGTTCGCGCGACGTATCGCTGATCACCGCGCCGCGATACTGGACGACCGACGCCATCGGCAGCGGCTCGGGCAGCGACGCGAGCGGATGCGTCGGCGCGACGGCGAAGACGTGCCTGAGCGAGCCGATCGGCCGCGCGACGATGCCCGGCAGCTCCGGCGGGTCGCCCGCCGCGCCGACGACCAGATCGGCGCGGCGCGAAATCAGCGCGTCCCATGCGCCGCCGAGCACTTCGGTCGACAGTCGCAGCCGCGTGTCCATCCCGAGCGCGTAGAACCGGTGCACGTACGGCCACAGCGCGTCGAATGGCAGGATTTCGTCGATGCAGACGCGGACTTCGGTTTCCCACCCTTGCTGCGCACGCTGCGCCTTGATTTCGAGCTGCTCGGCCGCACGCAGCAGGCGTCGGCCTTCCTCGACCACGATGCGTCCCGCATGCGTGAGCTTCGCGCGCCGCCCGCTGCGGTCGAACAGCACCACGCCGAGATCGCTTTCGAGTTTCTGCACCAGGTAGGTCAGCGAGGACGGCACGCGATGCAGCAGTTCCGCGGCTTCGGCAAAGGTGCCGGTGCGGTCGATCGCGTCCAGCGCCTCGAGCGCTTCGAATGACAGCTTCATCGCGGGTTCCGGGAGGAGGGGCTCGCGCATCATACCAGCGCATGCGCGGTACGGGCAGCGCGTCCCACCGCGATTTGCTAGACTGGCGAGCCTCGTCATTCGCCGCTCGCGTCAACCGATGACTGCGCCTCAGTCAGACACCGCCACCTCCGATTTCATGCCGGCCGACGTGCGGCAGACCGTCGTTACCCAGACGTTGCCGAAAGGGCAGGTCGGCATCAGCCGGCTGAAGACGCTGCGCAGGAACATGGGGCTGACCGCCCCCTACACGCCCGAGCACTCGGATCTCATCGTGCTGCAGCTGCGCCCGTTCGGCGAACAGGAGCTGTGGCTCGACGGCCGCCGCGCGCCGTTCGTCCCGTACGACGCGGGGACCGTGACGATCCACGACCTCGACCGCAACTGGGTGGCGGATCTCAAGGGCGCGTTCGATTGCCTCCATTTCCACCTGCCGCGCCATACGCTGGAGGAGACGGTGGACGACCTCGGCGGCCGGCAACGCCCGCAACTCTACCTGCCGCCTCACCTCAGCGCGAACGACCCGATCATCCATGCGCTCGGCCGCGCGTTGCTGCCGGCGCTGTCTAGCCCCGACCAGGCGTCGCAGCTCTTCATCGATCATGTGGGGCTGGCGTTTCAGGCACACGTCGCCCATCGGTACGGCGGCGTCGGCGAGCGGCGGGAAAAGTCGGCCGGCAAGCTCACGCCGTCGCAGGAGCAGCGGGCGAAGGAACTGCTGCTCGAACACCTCGACGGGAAAATCGGGCTCGCCGATGTGGCGAGCGCCTGCGGCCTGTCGCGCGGTCATTTCGTCAAGGCGTTTCACCAGACAGCCGGGATGCCGCCGCATCGCTGGCTGATCGTGCAGCGCGTCGAACGGGCGAAGACATGGTTGCGCAACCCGCAGATGCCGCTGAGCATGATCTCGGCGGCGTGCGGGTTCGCCGACCAGAGTCACTTCTCGCGCACCTTCACGCGCCTGACCGGCGTCAGCCCGCGCCGGTGGCGCATGGACAATATCTGAGTCGCCGCTGACGATACCGGCGCCGCGGGCAGTGCGTATGCCGGCGCGGCCCGTCGTCTGCGACGCGCCCGGACGCGCGCGCCGCCCTTCGCGTCGTGCCTGCCGGCGACGCCTACGAATTTTCCCGAACACCGCGTCACATCCACCCGGTATGATCGCTGCGCCCGCGAGCGCCGCGGCGGGCCGGCGCATGCCGGTGCGCGCGCGATCGACTTCGCCGGCACGACAATCACGACACCCCGGGACGGGCGCCGGCGCACGGCGCCGGTCGATCCGGCCGAACGGGCCAGGACAGCACGACGGAGTATTGAAGCGATGCGGACGCAGACAGGCGCGATACGGCGCACCATGACGATCGTTGCGGGCGGGACGTTGTGCGCGGCGGTCGCGGGCGGCGCGCAGGCGCAGGCATCGGGCACGGCGGCGGCGAAGGCAGGCGCCGCCGCGGCCATGCTGCCGGCAATCGACGTGCATGGAACCGTCGATGCCGCGTCCGCCGGGCTCGTCGGGCGGCGAACCACGGCCGGCACGAAGACCGACACGCCGGTGGCCGAGATCCCGCAAACGGTCAATATCGTCACCGCGCGGCAGATCGAGATGACCGGCGCGGCCGACCTGAACCAGGCGCTGCGCTACGTGCCGGGTTTCTCGACGTTCGGCGCCGACAGCCGGACCGACTGGTATGCGGCGCTGCGCGGCTTCACGCCGACGCTGTACGTCGACGGCGTGGCGGCGCCGAATACGGCCGTGATCGCGAACTGGCGCGTCGATCCGTACACGATCGATTCGATCGCGATCCTGCGCGGCCCGACGTCGGTGCTGTACGGCGCGGGCGAGCCCGGCGCGATCGTCGACGCACACACGAAGCGCGCCGATGGCGAACGCGTGCGCGAGGCCGGCGTGCAGATCGGCAACGATGCGCGCAAGCAGGTCATGCTCGATGTCGGCGACACGCTCGATCCGGACGGCAAGTATGCGTACCGCTTCGTCGGCGTCGCGCGCGACGGCAACGCGGTGACGGGCCCGAACGGCGATCGCCGCGTCGCGCTCGCGCCGTCGTTCCGCTGGCGGCCGGACGCCGATACGTCGCTGACGGTTGCCGCGACGTTCCTGCAGGACAGCGGCGACATTTCGTCGAACTTCCTGCCCGCGTCGGGCACCGTACTGCCGAACCCGAACGGCCGCCTGTCGCAGGACATCTACATGGGCGACCCGTCGTTCAACGACTACCGCAAGAAGCAATGGTCGCTCGGCTACACGCTGGAACACCGCGTGAATGCGATCTGGACGCTGCACCAGGACGTGCGCTGGTCGCACCTGTCGCTGGACGATGCGACGGTGTTCGGCAACGGCCTCGCGCCGCGCAGCACGACGAACATGATGCGTTTCGCGGGGCTGTTCCAGCTCAACTACAGCCGGCTCGACGTCGACCATCACGCGCAGGCGCGCTTCGGCACGGGGCCGCTCGATCATACGCTGCTGTTCGGCCTGCAATTCGACCGGCAGACGACGACCAACAGCGTGTGGCTTGCGCTGGCGCCGTCGCTCAACCTGTACCAACCCGTCTACCGGCCGGTGACGGCCGCGATCTTCGCCGGCCCGACGTCGCTCGGTCATGTCGACCAGTACACGGCGATGAATGCGGTCGGCGTGTACGCGCAGGACCAGATCCGTTGGCGGCGCTGGACGCTGACGCTCGGCGGCCGCGAGGACGTCGTGAATGCGCGTTTCGACGACCGGACGGCCGGCACGCAGGCGCGGCAGGACGTCAGTGCGTTTTCCGGGCGCGTCGGACTGACCTATCAGGGCGACGCGGGGGTGTCGCCGTACGTGAGCTATTCGACGTCGTTCGATCCGGTCGTCGGCGTGCGGATGTTCGGCGGCGGCTTGCCGAAACCGACGCGCGGCGCGCAGGCCGAAGCCGGGCTGCGCTGGCAGCCGCCCGGCAGGAACCTGATGCTGAGCGCGGCCGTCTACCAGATCGACCAGACCAACGTCGTGACGCCGACGCCGGTGAATCTCGACCCGACCGGCACGACGTCCGTGCAGACCGGCAAGGTGCGCTCGCGCGGCATCGAGCTGAGCGCGGTCGGCAAGGTGACGCGCGAGCTGTCGATCGTCGCGTCGTATGCGTACCAGGACGTCAAGAACGTGCGGGCGAACGATGCGTCGCTGAACCACTGGCCGGTGTCCGTGCCGCTGCCGCGGCAGATGGCGTCGATGTGGGCCGACTGGACCTGGCGTACGGGGGCGCTGTCCGGGCTCGGGATCGGCGGCGGCGTGCGCTACCAGAGCGCGTCGGCCGGCGCGCCCGACAATTCGCTCACGGTGCCGAGCGCGACCTTGTATGACCTCGCGTTGCATTACGACCTGCCGCACTGGCGTTTCGCGCTGAACGTCGCGAACCTGTTCGACCGGCGCTACGTCAGCGGCTGTCAATCATATGCCGTCTGCGTGTTCGGCAACGAGCGGACCGTGCTGGCCAGCGCGAAATACGACTGGTGACCGCGAGCGGGCCGAACGCCGCTACGCGCCGCGCTGCGGCTCGCGGGGCGCGGCGCGCGAGCGCGCCCGGCGCTGGCGCCGCCACTCGGTCGGCGTGACGCCGAAGCGTTCGCGAAAGGCCGTCGCGAAATTGGCCGGCGTGGAAAAGCCGATTTCCTTCGCGATGCTCGCAATGCTGAGCGACGTCGAACCCAGCAGATCCTGCGCGATCCGCAGCCGCTCGTGCCGCAGATACTCGAACACCGTCTGCCCGAGATTGTCGCGAAACGCGCGCGACAACCGCTTTTCATGCGTGCCGACCGCGCGCGCCAGTTGCTCCACCGTCGGCGGGTCGTTCAGCGTGCGCGACAGGTGGCGGATCGCCGCGCGCACGATGATGCCGTCGTCGTCGCCGGCCGCGAACGGGCCGTCCGCCGGCGCCGTATCAGCCGGTCGTTCGCGCGTCGTCCGCGCGAGCTGCACGCGAATGCGCGCGACCACTTCCGCCGGCTCGAACGGCTTCACGACATAGTCGACGCCGCCGATTTCCAGCCCTTCGAGGCGTTCGTGCAATGCGCCGGCCACGGTCAGGAAAATGACCGGAATCGCACGCGTGGCCGGATCGGCGGCGAGCAGCCGGCACGCGGTGAAACCATCCATCCGCGGCATGCGGACATCCATCAGGATCAGGTCGGGCAACAACGCCTGCGCGCGCTGGCATGCCTGCATGCCATCGGACGCGATGCTGATCCGGCAGCCCGTGCCGCGCAGGATGTCGGTCAGCAAACGCAGCTGGTCGGGTTGATCGTCGACGACCAGGATATGGGCGTCGCGCAATGCGGAGGTCGATGAAGGCATCGTGCACCTGTTCTGGAAAGGCGGTTGGATGCGTTTCCGCGGGTGGCCTGCCCGGTTCGGGAGAAACGTCATGCGCCGCTCTATGACGATGCATCAGCGCATCGCACGCTCGCATCGGTTCCGGAGGTTGACGGCACGGCGCGGCAGCAACCGGCCGCCCGATGGCACGGCGTTCGCTTTTTTGATCACCTGGCCGGTAAAGACACGGACGATTGCCGGGCGCGCATCGTGAGGATCGCGACTGCGGAAATCAATGCGAGCGGAATTGTAGGAGCTTATTTCGAATCCCGCCAGACGTGTCCGGAATATTCGCGCCATTCCGCTTTCCCGATTTTTAAAATGGCGGATTACGACAGGAATGCCGCGCTTCGACATGCGTCGCCGCTCATGGTTTACGCGAATATCCTCCGCTTAACCATTCCATTGGTCGGTCGCGGGATTATCGTTTCGAGGTCGAATCGAATTTAAATCCGCTTCGGCAAAGCATTTTTCCTCTCCATAAAACATTTCGATTAATCCCGGTGGCGCGAAATCGTTTGCGAGATGTCCATATTTTGCGCAAGTCATTGAATGAATTGAATTTCACAATCTATAAAGAATGTCGCCTTTAATAATTCTAGATCGTGTCTCATAATTCGTCCGAACTTTGAACGCCGGGTGGCACAGCGCAACGGAAGGCACCGCAAGTGGTGACGGAAGTTGTGTGATTCGGATCCGAGGCGGCAATCGATGCGCGTCCGGGCCAAGGCTCGCGGCACGGAGGCGAAACGCCGGTAGTCGAAGATGAAATAAAAGAAACGGGGTTGGTCGCGGTCGGCGCGACATCACATCAGAGGTGTGGGTAACGGCAGGTTGAATCTCCGGATTCATCCGGGGAAAGACTCGTCCATAAAGCGCATTACGTATTCCTAATTCAGTTTCCGGATTGACGGAACGGGCCGTAGAACGTGCGGCGTGCCCGGGGGCTTCGATCGTCCTGTCGAA
The DNA here is from genome assembly GCF_001718535.1 of Burkholderia seminalis. Taxonomy (NCBI): domain Bacteria; kingdom Pseudomonadati; phylum Pseudomonadota; class Betaproteobacteria; order Burkholderiales; family Burkholderiaceae; genus Burkholderia; species Burkholderia seminalis. The sequence goes on from NZ_CP013399.1 coordinate 15,979, forward strand.
ACGGACGGTCGACGCAACGCGCCTCCGGCATGGCCGGACCGGATATCGGAATCGGGTTCCGCACTGAAGTCGCAATCGAAGTCGAAGATTTCATAAAAGTAAGTAGTCCGTATTCAAACCAGACGCTACACAACGGAGCAGAAGACCATGAAGAAGAAGCAGATTTCGGCGCTGGCCGCCGCGATGTTCACGGGCGCGGGGATGCTGATCGCCGGCACCGCGCATGCCGACAATTTCGTCGACCGCGGCAATCCGGACAACGCACTGACCGGGCAGTGCATCGACGGAACCAACCCGCTGTGCGTGGCGACGAAGAGCGGGAACTACGTGGCGGTGAGTACCGCGAACGTGACGCAGGGCACGAATGCGAAGGCCGGCACCAGCGGCATCGCGATCGGCGACCAGTCGAACGCGAGCAGCAACGGCGGCGGCAGCAGCGGCGGCGCGATCGCGATCGGCGTCGGCTCGCAGGCGCTGGCGAACTCGTCCACCGCGATCGGCACGGTGGCCGTCGCGCAAGGCAACACGGCGCTGGCGATCGGCCGCCAGTCGGCCGCGATCGGCGATTTCTCGATGGCGCTCGGCAACGTCGCGGATGCGCACGGCACGAGCTCGATCGCGCTCGGCCACTCGGCGCTGGCCAGCGGCGACCGCTCGATCGCGATCGGCGGCGCGAACCCGACGTCGAGCGACGGCGTGTCGGCCGGCGCGTCATACGACGCGGCGACGCAGACGCGTGCCGGCGGCACGCAATCGGTGGCGATCGGTGCGGGGGCGCAGACGAACGGCAACAACCAGGTGGCGATCGGGTCCGGCAGCATCGGCGCGAACAACGGCGGCACGCCGGTGTTCGGCGGCACGGCCGCGCCGGTAGGCGGCGCGGTGTCGTTCGGCGCGATCGGCAGCGAGCGTCAGCTCAAGAACGTCGCGGCGGGCGCGGCCGATACGGACGCCGTCAACGTCCAGCAGCTGAAGAACGTGAACAGCACGCTCAGCACGGGCATCGGCAACGTCGACGCACGCGTGACGTCGGTCGGCAATTCGCTGTCGACCACGATCTCGAACGTCGACCAGCGCGTGACCAGTGTCGGCAACAGCCTCAGCACGAGCATCGTCACGGCGACGCAGAACGTCGTGAAGTACACCGACAACACCCACGCGGCGATCGCGCTCGACGGCGCCGGCGGCACCACGATCGGCGGCGTCGCGGCCGGCGTGGCCGATACCGACGCCGTCAACGTCGGCCAGCTGAAGGGCAGCGTCGCGCCGCTGCAGACGTCCATCTCGACCGCGGCTTCGACCATCACGAACCTGCAGAACAGCGTGACCGGCATCAACGCATCGCTGAGCACGGCGAGCGCGAACATCGGCAGCCTGCAGGCGGCCGACGCACGCAACGTGAAGTACGACGGCGCGAGCGGCTTCGACTCGGTGACGTTCGCGGGCGCCAACGGCACGACGCTGCACAACGTTGCCGACGGGACGGACGCGCACGACGCCGTCAACGTCGGGCAACTGAGCGGCGGCCTCGCATCGCTCAGCACGAGCGTGACGAACAACCTCAGCACGACGCTCGGCAACCTGAGCACGTCGATCACCAGCCAGATCGGCAACGCGACGAAGAACGCCGTGCAGTACGACAGCGACGCGCACAGCGGCGTCACGTTCGGCGGGACGGGAGCCGCGGCGCCGGTCGGGCTGCACAATGTCGCGGACGGGGTAGCCGCGAACGACGCCGTGAACGTGGGCCAGCTCGGCAAGGCGACCGACACGCTCAACCAGTCGATCACGGCCGTCGGCAACCAGGTGACGACGAATACGGGCAACATCGCGGCGCTCCAGCAGGATGCGCTCCTGTGGAACCCGGGCCTCGACGCCTACGACGCGAGCCACGGCGGCCATGGCCCGCAACGCATCGGCAACGTCGCGGCCGGCACGAACGGCACGGACGCGGTCAACGTCGACCAGCTGACCGCCGCGATTCACGACGGCACGAGCCAGCTCGATGCGCTGGCCGTGAAGTACGACGATGCGAGCAAGCGCCAGGTGTCGCTCGGCGCCGGCAATGGCGGGAGCCCGGTGCACCTGACCAACGTCGCGGAAGGCAACGTGGCGGCCGGCAGCACGGATGCGGTGAACGGCGCGCAGTTGCGCCGCGCGATCGACGGGACGGCGGCCGCGCTCGGCGGCGGCGCGACCGTCAACCCGGACGGCTCGATCGGCGCGCCGTCCTACAAGGTTGGCGGCGGTTCGTTCAACAACGTCGGCGACGCGCTGACGAACCTCGACGGCCGCGTCGGCAGCAACACGACGACGCTCGAGAATCACGAAACGCGCCTCGGCAATGCCGAAACGAACATCGCGGGCAACACGGCCGCGATCGCCGGGTTGCAGCAGGACGCGCTGCAGTTCGACCCGACGCTCGGCGCGTACAGCGCCGCGCGCGGCGGCGCGCCGACGAAGCTGACGAACGTGGCCGACGGCAACGTCGCCGCGGGCAGCACGGATGCGGTGAACGGCGGGCAGCTGTCGGGCGTGAAAACCGCGCTCGAACAGCAGATCACGAACGTGTCGAACCAGGCCGGCGAGGCCGTGAAGAACGTCGTCAAATACGACGTCGACCCGAACGGCAACCGGTTGAATTCCGTGTCGCTCGTCGGCGGCGACGTCAATTCGGCGGTCGTGCTCAAGAACGTTGCCGCGGGCACCAGCGATACCGACGCGGTGAACGTGAAGCAGCTGAAAGACGTGCAGTCGAACCTCAATCAGCTCGGCGCGCTCGCGGTGCAGTACGACGACAGCTCGAAGAGCACGATCACGCTCGGCGGCGCCGGCGGCACGCGCATCACCAACGTGCAGGCCGGCACGCTGAGCGCCACCAGCACGGATGCGGTGAACGGCTCGCAGCTGTACGCGACCAACCAGCAGGTGTCGAAGAACACCACCGACATCTCGAACCTGCAGGGGAGCGTGACCAATATCGCGAACGGCAAGGCCGGCCTCGTGCAGCAGCAGGATCCGAACGGCGCGATCACGGTCGGGAAGGATAGCGGCGGCACCAGCGTGAACTTCACCGGCACGGCAGGGGACCGCGTGCTGACCGGCGTCGCGTCGGGCGTGAATGCGAACGACGCGGTCAACATGGGCCAGTTCAACGCCGCGTTGCAGAATGTCGCGGCCAACGACAAGATCCACGCGGCGGCCACCGATGCGAACACGTCGTGGATCGCGCGCGCCGATGCCGGTTCGATCGGGTCGACGGCGACGGCAACCGGCAAGAACGCCGTGGCGGTCGGCCAGGGCTCGGTCGCCGATCGCGACAACTCGTTCTCGGTCGGCGCGAAGGGCAGCGAGCGCCAGGTCACGAACGTCGCGGCCGGGACGGCGTCGACCGACGCGGTGAACGTGCAGCAGCTCAACGACAACCTGTCGGCGGCGTCGACGCAGGCGAAGGGCTATACCGACCAGCGCATCGGACAGGTGTACAACGCCTTCAACGACCTGAAGAAGGACATGTACGGCGGCGTTGCATCGGCGATGGCGGTGGCCGGCTTGCCGCAGCCGACGGGCGCGGGCCGCTCGATGGTGTCGGCGGCGACGTCGAACTATCACGGCCAGCAGGGTTTTGCGGCAGGGTACTCGTACGTGACGGAGAGCAACCGCTGGGTCGTCAAGGCGTCGGTGACGGGCAACACGCGCTCGGACTTTGGCGCGGTGGTCGGCGCGGGTTATCAGTTCTGAGGCCGCAGCCGTAGCGTCGAGCGCCGCCGGCATCCGGGGATTCGCGGTTCGACCGGTCGCCAGCGGGACATGCGTGGCCCGCGGTCTGTCCGCGGACCTCGGGCCAGCGGCGTTCGATGCCGATCGCCGATCGGGCCTTTCGCGTCAAGGGGGCATGCCCGGAATGCGAGCGGCGCCGCCCGCGGCGATCGTCGACCACGCGCTCACCGCCGTGCGGCGCGGGTTTCGCGCTCGGTCCGGATGCCTGCGCAATGCGAGTTGTCGCATGCGGGCGCCGGCTCGTATTCTGACGTCGTCGGGCGGAACGGCATGGGGCCTCCGCCCATCACCGCATGCGAGCGCACGACCATGACCGCAACGACACACACGATGAAGCTCAACCATTTGAGCTTCCCTTCGGCCGATACGCTGGCGACGGCCCGTTTCTTCGAGCGTTACCTCGGCTTCACGATCGCGGGAAGCTGGGACCAATCCTGGATCCTGAAGCGACCGGGCTTCGACGTCGTGATCGATCACGTCGGCGACGGCGTACCGGCATGGCCGACGAATTTCCACGTCGGGTTCGAACTGCCGAGCCTCGAAGCCGTTCGCGCGCTGTTCGAACGCTTCAGGGACGAGGGCGTCGCGATGGAGACGGACATCTTCAACAACGGGCGCGGTTCGCGATTCTTTTGCCGGGCGCCGGGCGGCGTGATGTTCGAGCTGAACACGCGCGCGGACGCCGCGCCGGAATATCAAGGCACGTTCGACGATTGACGCGAGCGCCGGTCGTCGCGGCCAGTGCGGCCTGCTCGAATCGTTCGGGCCGCACGGCTGTCCAGCGCCGGCCCCGGTGGAGCCGATCGAGTTCGATGGATGGGCAAGCGCGTGGCAGCGGCCCGCGCACGGGAGAAGGCGGTTTTCCCCGCACCACTTGTTCAGACGACGAAGAAGCGCGTGGATTGACCGTGGTCGAACGTTCGGGCCGCGTATCGTGCCTTATCCCGCGTCATCCGCATGATCGTGAAAGCGCTGGAACGCACCGAGCAGTCGGGCGCGCAGCGCGGCCAGCGACGGGTCGCGCCGATCGCGCGGCCGTGCGAGGTCGACGCGGATCTCGTCGTCGACGCGCCCCGGGTTGGGCGCGAGCATCAGCACGCGATCGCCGAGATACAGCGCTTCGTCGAGATCGTGCGTGACGACGATCGCCGCCATCCGGTGCCGGCGGACGACGTCGAGCAGCAGTGTCTGCAGGCGCATCCGCGTGATCGCGTCGACCGCGCTGAACGGCTCGTCGAGCAACAGCAGATCCGGCTCGCCGAACAGCCCGCGCGCGATCGCGGCGCGTTGGGCCATCCCGCCCGACAACGTGGCCGGCAGTTGCCGCGCGACGCCGGCCAGGCCGACTTCGTCGAGCAGGCGCGTGACGCTCGGGTCGCGGCCGCCGTGCGGGCCGGACGCGAAGCCGACGTTGTCCGCGATCGACAGCCACGGCAGCAGCCGGGGTTCCTGAAAGATCACGCCGACACGCGCCGACGGCCCGTCGAGCGCGACGCCGTCGAGCTTCGCGTTGCCGCGGAAGTGCGTGTCGAGCCCGGCGACGATCCGCAGCAGCGTGCTTTTCCCGCAGCCGCTCGGGCCGACCACGCAGACGATCTCGCCGCGCGCCACGTGTAGCGCGATGTCGGCGAGGATCGTGCGGTCGCCGTATTGCTTGCGGGTGATCCGCAGGTCAAGCAGCGGCGTATCGGCACCCTCGGTCGTGCGCGCGGAAGCCGCGGAAGCGGTCGTACTCATTTCGAACCCTCGCGCGCCGCGCCGTCGAAGGCATCGCGCCAGCCGAGCCAGTACGACTCGATGCGCCGCATCGCGCCGTCGCTCAGCTTGCCGAGCAATGCGAGCAGCAGGATCGCGCCGAACACGAGATCGGGTCGCCCGGTTTCCCGGCCGTCGCTCAGCAGGAAGCCGAGGCCGCGCGTCGCCGCGATCAGTTCAGCGGCAACCATGAACATCCACGCGAGGCTCAGGCCGGTACGCAGGCCGGTGACGATCTGCGGCAACGCGGCCGGCAGCAGGATGCGGCGGAACAGTGCCAGCGGGCCGAGCCGGTACACCGCGCCGAGCTCGACGAGCTTGCGGTCGACGTCTCGAATGCCGGCGACCACCGCGAGGTGCACCGGGAAAAATGCACCGATCGCGATCAGCGTGATCTTCGGCGCTTCGTCGATGCCGAGCCACAGCAGCAGCACGGGCACCCATGCGAGCGACGGAATCGCGCGCAGCGCCTGGAACGTCGGCTCGAGCAGCGCGTCGATCCGGCGGCTCAGGCCCATCGCCGCGCCGACGACGAGCGCGAGCCCGGCGCCGGCCGCAAAACCGGCCGCGACCCGCAGCGTGCTCGCGCCGACATGCCGTGCGACACGCGTGACGCCCATCCGCGCGAGCGTATCGAGGATCTCGCTCGGCGCCGGGACGAGATGGTCGGGCAGCCAGCCGCGCCGCACGACGCATTCCAGCACCACGAGCGCCGCGAACGGCAGCACGAGGCCGGCGATGCGCCACGCGCGAAGCGCATCGCGCCGGCCGGCGCGGGGCGAGACGGCGTGACGCTGCGCGAGTGCATCGCCACGGGCCGCGGTGTCCGTCATCGCGGCAACCTCACTGCGACGCGGCAACGAGCGGGCGCGCGAACGACGGATCGATCAGCGTATCGACGATCTTCGCGGGATCGACGCCCGGCTTGGTCAATTGCTCGGCCGTCAGCACCGGCGCCGCGGCTTTCAGCGCCGCGCGCTGCGCTTCGCCCGGCACCGGGTCGCTGAAATCGTTGCGCTGCAGCTGCAGCTTCGCGACCGGCAGCGACACCTTCGATTCGTCGGCCACGATCTGCGCGGTTTCGGCCGGATGCGCGACGATCCACTGGCGCGCGCGGTCGTAGACCTTCAGCACGCGCGAGACCGCCTGCGGATACTGGCCGGCGAACCCGTCGCGCACGTTCAGGAAGCCGTACGTATTGAAGGCGACGTTACGGTACAGCAGACGCGCACCGTCGTCGAGCTGGGCCGCGGCCATGTGCGGATCGAGTCCGGCCCATGCATCGACCTGGCCGTTCGCGAGGGCCGTGCGGCCGTCCGGATGCTGCAGGTTGACGATCTCGACGTCGTCACGCGTCAGGCCGGCCGTGTGCAGCGCGCGCAGCGTGAACAGGAACGGGTCGGTGCCGCGGGTCGCGGCGATTTTCTTGCCCTTCAGGTCGGCGAGCGTGCGGATCGGCGAATCCTTGCGCACGACGAGTGCCGTCCATTCGGGGCGGGAGAACACGTAGACCGCGTGGATCGGGTTGCCGTTCGCGCGTGCGAGCACCGATGCGAGCCCGGCGGCCGAGCCGAAATCGACCGCACCGCTGTTCAGGTATTCGAGCGCGCGATTGCTGCCGAGGCTCAGCACCCAGCGAATCGACGTGCGGTCGGCCTTGAACTCGTCGTCGAGCCAGCCGAAGTGGCGGATCACGAGACTCTCGGGCGAGTAGTACGCGTAGTCGACGCGGATTTCGGCGGGCGTCGCCGCGTGCGCCTGAATCGATACGAGACCGGCAAGCGCGGCAACGACGAGGGCCGCGGATTGCCACGCGCGGGACCAGGACAGCTTCATCGGGGAATCTCCGGAAGGGCGGCAATGCGCCGCGAACAGGCAGGTGACCGAGTAATGTAACGAAGCGCCCGCGATCCGTTAACGAAGAAATCCGCGTTTGAACATGCGTGCTGCTGCTAAGGGACCCGGCGGGCAACTTTATGACCCAGGCCGATTAATTTATCGCTTTATATCGCTTGGGATACGAGGGGCCGGGGAACAGAATGCCCGCTTCCGGGAGTCGACGGCCGCGCGTATCGTCGAGCCGGCATTCGCTCGATGCGATGCGATGTCGATCGCGAATGCACGCGTCAGCTCCCGCACCTTGCGAGCATCGCCGGTCATCCGGCGACCCATTAAGGAATGCGATGAGTTCAATCGATCTGAACGCGATCACGCCGGTTTCTTCCCCCATCCGCTCGGCCAGCGACGTCGCGCGGCTGATCAACACGGTCGACAGTTCGGTCAGCCATGCACGGATGATCGTGCTGCTGGCGCTGGGCGGCGTGTTTCTCGACGCGTACGACCTGACGACGCTGTCCTACGGCATCGACGACGTCGCGCGCGAGTTCGGCCTGACGCCCGCGCTGACCGGGCTGGTCGGATCGGCGATCATGATCGGTACGATCTTCGGCAGCCTGATCGGCGGCTGGCTGACCGACCGGATCGGCCGCTACCAGGTGTTCATGGCCGACATGCTGTTCTTCGTGGTCGCGGCGCTCGCGGCCGGGCTCGCGCCGAACGTCTGGGTGCTGATCGGCGCACGCTTCGTGATGGGGCTCGGCGTCGGCATCGACCTGCCGGTCGCGATGGCGTTCCTCGCCGAATTCTCGAAGTTCAACGGGCGCGGCAACAAGGCGTCGCGTCTCGCGGCGTGGTGCCCGATGTGGTACGTCGCGTCGTCGGTCTGCTTCCTGCTGATCTTCGGCCTGTACTTCCTGCTGCCGGCCGAGCACGCGGGATGGCTGTGGCGCGCGTCGCTGATCTTCGGCGCGGTGCCCGCGCTCGTCATCATCCTGTTCCGGAACCGGTTCATGAACGAATCGCCGCTGTGGGCCGCGAACCAGGGCGACCTGGCCAATGCCGCGCGCATCCTGCGCGAATCGTACGGCATTCACGCGCACGAAGCCGAGGATGCGCGCCGCGAGCCGAGCCCGCCGCCCGTGCGAATCCGCGTGCTGTTCCAGCGCCCGTATCTCGGGCGCACGATCGTCGCCAGCGTGATGAATCTGTGCATTCCGTTCGAATACACCGCGATTGCGTTCTTCCTGCCGTCGATCCTGTCGCAGTTTCTCGGCGCGGGCGTGTTCGAGACGATCGCGGCGTCGCTCGCGCTGAACGTGTTGTTCGCGTTCACCGGCGGCCTGCTCGGCATGCGCCTCGCGTATCGCTATCCGTCGCGCCATGTCGCGATCGCGGGCTTCGCGCTGCAGACGGTCGCACTCGTCGCGCTCGCGCTGGCGGGGCATCCGCACGGCGCGCTGGCGGTCGGCGTCGTGCTGCTGATGCTCGGCACGTGGCTGTTCGCCGAAGGGTTCGGGCCCGGCGCGCAGATGATGATCTATCCGACGCTGTCCTATCCGGCCGCGATCCGCGGAACCGGCGTCGGCTTCGGACGGTCGCTGTGCGGGATCGGCCAGGCGCTCGCGCTGTTCGTGCTGCCGATCCTGCAGGCCCGTCTCGGCACCGACATGTTCTGGGTTGTCGCGATCAGCGCGGTCACGCCGATCGTGTTCCTGCTGATCGTGCGCTACGAGCCGACGGCACGCGACATCGACGACGAAAGCATCGCCTGAACACCCGCCGGCGCGTGAGCGACGCCCCGAGGAAAACGCAAACGGCTTCGTCGGACCGCACGAAGCCGTTTCGTTTTGCACGGAAGCCGGTCGACGCGCACGCGGGCCGACCGGCTTCCCCCTTTCACTACGCGCTGACCGCCTCCCGTTCGGCCGCGCGCTTGACCTGCTCGATGTCGCGAAACCGTGCGGCCGGATGCGTGTCCGGCAGCCGCGCGGTGCCGCCGAACAGTTTTTCGCGCAGCGTGCCCGGTGCATACGCGGTGGGGTACACGCCGCGCCGCTGCAGCTCCGGCACGAGATAACGCACGACATCCTCGAAGGTTTCGTGCGCCACCGCGTACGCGAGATTGAAGCCGTCGACGTCGGTCGCCGCCACCCATTCCTGCAGGATGTCCGCGACGGTCGCGGCCGAGCCGACGAACACCGGACCGAGTCCGCCGATGCCGCCCCACGTGGCCAGTGCCTCGATCGTCCACGCGGTGTCGCCGCCCGCCAGGTGCTCGACCGCCGACACGATCGCGTTCGTTTCGACGCGCCGCACCGGATCGGCCGGCGCATACTGGCCGAAGTCGATGCCGGTCCAGCCCGACATGAACACCAGCGAGCCGTCGTACGACACGTAACGACGGTATTCGTCGAACTTGGCCTGCGCCTTCTCGTCGGTCTCGTCGACGATCACCGTGACGAGGTTGTAGATCAGCACCTTCGCCGGATCGCGCCGCGCGGCGGCTGCCTGCGCGCGCACGTCGGCCACGTAGCGCGCGAGCTGCTCGCGGGTCGGCGCGGCCACGAACACGCATTCCGCGTGCTGCGCGGCGAACGCCTTGCCGGGGCCGGACGCGCCGGCCTGGAACAGCACCGGCGTGCGCTGCGGCGACGGCTCGCACAGGTGGTAGCCGGGCACGTCGAAGAAGCGGCCCTTGTGGCCGATCTCGTGAACCTTCTCGGGATGGGTGAACACGCGGCCGTCGCGATCTCGCACCACCGCGCCGTCCTCCCAGCTGCCCTCGAACAGCTTGTACAGCACCTCGACGTATTCGGCCGCGACCGCATAGCGGTCGTCGTGGGTGCGCAGGCCGTGATCGCCGACGTTTTTCGCGCCGCTCTCCAGGTAGGACGTGACGATGTTCCACGCGAGCCGGCCCTTCGTGTGATGATCGGCCGTCGACAGCCGGCGCGCGAACGTGTACGGGTGCTCGAACGTCGTCGACGCGGTGATGCCGATGCCGAGATGCTCGGTGGCCATCGCGATCGGCGCGGCGAGCTGCAGCGGATCGTTGACCGGAATCTGCGCGGCCTGGTGCAGCGCATGATAGTTGCTGCCCTTGTAGACGTCGTAATAACCGATCACGTCCGCGATGAAGATCGCGTCGAAGATGCCACGTTCGAGCACGCGCGCGAGGTCGGTCCAGTAGTCGAGATCCTTGTACTGCCACGAGCGGTCGCGCGGATGCGCCCACAGGCCGGGCGACTGGTGGCCGACGCAGTTCATCTCGAACGCGTTGAAGCGGATGGTCTTGCTCATCGCGCGGCTCCCGTTGCCGCGCCGGCGCGCCAGCCGATTGCCTCGTGCGCCGATTCGCGGCGGCGTTCGCGCTCGAGGATCGGCCGGAGCCGGCTCGCGAGCGCGTCGTGGTCGGTGCCGGTGGAAAGGTCGGGAGCTGCGTGCGACGAAGTCATGCGGTGTTCCTCGAAGAGCGGGGCCGATTGCGCCGGGAGGCCAGTATAGGAAGCGCGGCGTGCGCGTTCCAATAACGGATTCGCAGATCGTTATCGTCGATGCGTATTACTTCGGGCACGCGGGGGCGCCCCGACGCTGACGCGTCGATTGCGATGCATCAGCACGACGTCGCCGGCGCGAAGCCGCCGCGAATCGCGCGGTCGTTTGTTATCCCAAGGAATATCGTTCCGAGAATCGCTCGTTTTTCCGGCTCGCGCTGCGCTGCTAGATTGAATGCTTTCGTCATTCGACAGGAGAGTCCGATGTCAGACACGAGCGCCACGATTCAGGAGCGTCCCGCCGATGCGCAACCGCATGCCGCCCGCGTGATCGCCAACGACGCACAGGCGATCGAAGCCGCGCACGCGCTGGCGAAACGGCTCGCCGAAGGCGCGGCCGAGCGCGATCGGGACCGCCGCCTGCCGCGCGACGAAATCGAATGGTTCTCGCAGTCGGGGCTGTGGGCGATCACGGTGCCGAAGGCATACGGCGGCGCGGGCGTGTCGCATGTGACGCTGACCGAAGTCGTCAAGATCGTCGCGGCGGCCGATCCGTCGCTCGGGCAGCTGCCGCAGAATCATTTCGGGCTGGTCGACGTGATCACGCTGACCGGCACCGACGCGCAGAAGCGCCATTTCTTCGCGGAAATCCTGAGCGGCAAGCGCTTCGGCAACGGGTTCTCGGAGAAGGGCACGAAGCACGTGCTCGACCTGAAGACGCGCGTGCGCAGCGACGGCGACGACTATATCGTCGACGGGACGAAGTTCTATTCGACCGGTGCGCTGTTCGCGCATTACGTGCCGGTGCTCGGCCTCGACGACGCGCACCAGGCGTGGCTCGCATACGTGCCGCGAGCGACGCCCGGGCTGACCGTGATCGACGACTGGTCGGGATTCGGGCAGCGCACGACCGCGAGCGGCACGGTCGTGCTCGACGCGGTGCGGGTTCCGGCGTCGCACGTGCTGCCCGCGCAGCGCGTGTCGGACGTGCCGACGCTCAACGGTCCGCTGTCGCAGATCATTCAGGCCGCGATCGACGCGGGCATCGCGAAGGCGGCCATCGACGATACGCTGGCGTTCGTGCGGACCCGCACGCGCCCGTGGGTCGACAGCGGTGTCGAGCGCGCGGCCGACGATCCGCTGACGATTCGCGAGATCGGCCACTTGCACATCCAGCTGCACGCGGCCGAGGCGTTGCTCGAACGCGCGGCGCGCACGCTCGACGAGATCGCGGCGCGCGGCGACGTGACCGAAGACGACGTCGCGCGCGCATCGGTCGCGGTCGGCGAAGCGAAGGTATTGACGACCGAGGTCGCGCTGCTCGCGGGCGAGAAACTGTTCGAGCTGGCCGGCACGCAGTCGACGCTCGCCGAGCACAACCTCGACCGGCATTGGCGCAATGCGCGCACGCATACGCTGCACGATCCGGTGCGCTGGAAATACCACCTCGTCGGCAACTACTACCTGAACGGCGTGCGTCCGGCGCGCCATGCGTGGAACTGAGCGGATGGCGGGGCGGCCGTCGGCGACGGCGCAGGCATTCGGATTGGCTTCCGGGTTCCAGGCCGGAGAGCAGCCAGTGGATGACCTTGTCTGTTTGCGCGGACATTCCGATGCCGGAAGGCCAGCACGTCGGATCTGTCCGCCCCGCAGGGCCTGCGCGCGGCAATCGAGCACGCGGCGGCCGAGGCCGACGTGACGCTGCGGGTGGTGGCCGAAACCAATGCGCTGAGCGTGCAGAAGGAACGGGTCGCGCGAGGTCACGGGTGGACGATTCTGCCGGCCGTCGCCGTCACGCAGGAGATCGCGCAGCGCACGCTGAGCGCGGCGCCGCTCGCGCCGGTTCGCTGCGTGGTCGGCGTGCTGCTCGACTGCGTGAAGACCACGTTCGAGCAGGGCCATTGGCCCGACGCGCGCTGGCTTGGCTAGGCGGACCCGCGCGGTCGTACGCGTTTGTGCGTCTCGTGCGGCTGATCGGCCATCCGCATGGGCCGGACCCATCCCTCAGGTTCCTCAGGTTTTCGAGCGAGACGCGGCGCGCCTGCCGCCCCCCCCCCCCGGTTTTTTACCTCCCCGAGGGATCGACTTTCGGGGCCGCGTCAACCCATCGCGACGTCTACAGGTACCAGTCGAGCGTCTTCACGATGCCTGTCTCGAAGGTTTCCGTCGGTTGCCACTGAAGTTCGCGTTCGAGCTTGCCGGCGTCGATCGCATAACGACGGTCGTGACCGAGGCGGTCGGCGACGAAGTGCTTGAGGCGCGCGTGCGGCGCGCCCTGCGGCCGCCGCACGTCGAGCAGCGAGCAGATCAGGTCGACGATGTCGGCGTTGCGCCACTCGTTGCATCCGCCGACGTTGTACGTTTCGCCGAGCGTGCCGCGCCGGATCACGGCATCGATCGCCCGGCAGTGATCGTCGACGAATAGCCAGTCGCGGACGTTCGCGCCGTCGCCGTAGAGCGGGATGGGCGTGCCGTTGACGCAGTTGCGGATCACCGTCGGGATGAACTTCTCGGCGTGCTGGCGCGGGCCGTAGTTGTTCGAGCAGTGGGTCGTCGTGACCGGCAGCCCGTATGTGTGGAAGTACGCGCGCACGAGATGGTCGGAGCCGGCCTTGCTGGCCGAATACGGCGAATTCGGCGCGTACGGCGTGGTTTCCGAGAACGGCGGATCGGTCGGGGCGAGCGATCCGTATACCTCGTCGGTGCCGATGTGATGAAAGCGGCGCGGCGCGCGCGCGTCGGCGTCGGGCCCGTTCATCCAGACCGTGCGCGCCGCTTCGAGGAGCGTCCAGGTGCCGACGACGTTCGCGCGGACGAATTCGCCGGGGCCGGTGATCGAGCGGTCGACGTGGCTCTCGGCTGCAAAGTGGACGATCGTGTCGATCGCATGGTCGCGCAACAGGCTTTCGACGAGCGGCCGGTCGCAGATGTCGCCGAGCACGAACCGGTGGCGGTCGGTGCTTTCCGCGCCCGCGAGATGGTCGAGGCTGCCGGCATACGTGAGCAGGTCGAGATTGACGATCCGGACCAGCGGATCCGTCGCGAGCAGGTGATGGACGAAGTTGGCGCCGATAAACCCGGCGCCGCCCGTGACGAGGACATGTTTCGGTCGATGGCTCATGAGGTTCGTTTCCAGGTATCGAGCACGTCGGCGAGCGCCGGGATCCAGCACGGCGCGTCGATGCCGAAATGCTCGCGAATGCGGGTGCAGTCGAGTGCGGAGTTCGCCGGCCGTGGCGCCGGCAGCGGATAGGCGGCCGTGCGGATCGGGCGCACGAGCGGTAGGCGATCGATGAGGCCGGCGCGCCGTGCCTGCGAGAAGATCGTCTCGGCGAAGCCGTGCCAGGTCGTGACGGGGGTGCCGCACAGGTGGTAGGTGCCCCAGCGCATCGCGGCGCCCGCGCGATGGCGATCCGCGATCGCGAGCAGCGCGTCGGCGACCGCGGCGGCGTGCGTCGGGCCGCCGTACTGATCGGCGACGACGGCGAGTTCGTCGCGTTCGCGTCCGAGCCGCAGCATCGTGCGCACGAAATTGCCGCCGTGCGCGCCGAATACCCACGCAATGCGGAGAATCACATGCGCGTCGGGCAGCCGCTGGCGGACGGCTTCCTCGCCGGCCCATTTGGTGTGTCCGTAGACGCCGAGGGGCGCGACGTCCGCCGTTTCGTCGTACGCGCCTGGCGCGCGGCCGTCGAACACGTAGTCGGTCGACAGGTGCAGCAACGGGATGCCGGCCGCGGCGCACGCGTCGGCGAGCGCCGCCGGGCCGGCGCAATTGGCGCGCCAGGCGGCGTCGGGTTCGGTTTCCGCGCGATCGACGGCCGTCCACGCGGCCGCATTGATCAGGAGCGTCGCGTGGTGCGTGGCGAGCGCGTCACGCACCGCCTGCCGATCGGCGATGTCGAGCTGCTCGCGGGACAGCCCGATTGCCGGGCGTCCTCCCGCGCGCAGCATGAGTTCACGGCCGACCTGGCCGAGCACGCCGGTCACGAGGATCGTCATCGCGCGGCTCCGTGAAGGTCGGGCACCGCCGGCGGCCGGTCGCGCAGGCGCGGCTGCCGGAGATCCTTGTCGGACAGCTCGAACGGCACGTCGAGCGCGGGCCATTCGATGCCGATGTCGGGATCGTCCCAGCGTACGCCCGCGTCCGACGACGGATCGTAGTACGCGGTGCACTTGTACGCGAAGTCGGCCTCGTCGGACAGCACGCAGAAGCCATGCGCGAAGCCCGGCGGAATCCACAGCTGGCGATGCGACACGTCGTCGAGCACGGTGCCGAACCAGCGTCCGAGATGCGGCGAACCGGGCCGGATGTCGACCGCGACGTCGTACACGGCGCCGCGCGACACACGCACGAGCTTGCCCTGCGGATGCCGGAACTGGTAGTGCAGGCCGCGCAGCACGCCGCGCCGGGAGCGCGAGTGGTTGTCCTGCACGAAACCTGCATCGACACCTGCGTCGCGCAGCCACGACTCGCGATAGCTTTCGACGAAGAAGCCGCGCGCGTCGCCGAAGCTCGCCGGTTCGATCAGCAGCACGCCCGGCAGTGTCGTCTCGATGACGGACGTCATGCGGCGACCTCCTTGTTCAGGACGTCGAGCAGGTAACGGCCATAACCGCTTTTCGACAGCGCGTGCGCGAGCGCTTCGAGCCGTTGCGAGTCGATCCAGCCGAGCCGGTACGCGATTTCCTCGGGGCAGGCGATCTGCAGCCCCTGGCGGGCCTGCATCACCTGGATGAAATTCGCCGCGTCGAGCAGCGACTCGTGCGTGCCGGTGTCGAGCCACGCATAACCGCGGCCGAGGATCTCGACGTTCAGCTTGCCGTTCGCCAGATAGGCGCGGTTCAGGTCCGTGATCTCCAGCTCGCCGCGCGCGGACGGGCGCACCTCCTTCGCGAGGGAAACGACGTCGTTGTCGTAGAAGTAAAGCCCCGTCACCGCGTAGTGCGATTTCGGGTCGCGCGGCTTCTCCTCGAGATCGATTGCCCGCCCGTGCTCGTCGAACGATACGACGCCGTAGCGCTCCGGGTCGCGCACGTAATAACCGAACACCGTTGCGCCCGTCGTGCGCGCCGCGACGCGCTGCAGCAGCGACGACAGCGCCGGACCGTGATAGATGTTGTCGCCGAGCACGAGCGTCGCGGCGTCGTTGCCGATGAACGGCGCGCCGATCACGAAGGCCTGCGCGAGTCCGTCCGGGCTCGGCTGCACCGCGTATGAGAAATTCATGCCCCATTGTTCGCCGTCGCCGAGCAGTTGCCGGAACGCGTCGAGATCGCGCGGCGTCGAGATGATCAGGACGTCGCGGATGCCGGCCAGCATGATCGTGCTGAGCGGGTAGTAGATCATCGGCTTGTCGTACACCGGCATCAGTTGCTTCGATACCGAATGCGTGAGCGGATGGAGCCGGGTGCCGGATCCGCCCGCCAGAATCAATCCCTTACGGCCAGTCGCTGTGTGCATGATGTCCTCGCTGTCATGAAGAAGGGCGGGCCCGCGTGCGCGTCAACCCGGGTCGATGCGTCCGAACACGATCGCGAAGCCGGCCAGGTAGACCAGCGCGATCACGGCGAAACCGGCCGCGGTTGCGCGGTCCGGACTGGCGATCGCATGAAGCACGACCGACGCGATCGCCACGCCGACCAGCGAGCCGATCTGCCGGCTCGCGTTCAGCGATGCGGCGGCGAGATTCGCGTCCGCGGGGCCGGCCGACTGCATGACGACGAGATTCATCGCGGGGATGGCCTGGCCCGCACCGAAGTTCGCGATGCCGACCGCGATCGCGAGCGCCGTGTAAGGGAGCGCCTCGATACCGATCAGCGCGGCGCTGCCGAGCGTGGCGAGCGCCAGGCCCGCGAGCAGCGTGCCGCGCGGACCGAGCCGCGCGCTCACGCGGGCGGACGCGAGATTGCCGATGCCGAACATCGCCATGAGCGGAAACAGCTCGAAGCCGGCGCGCAGCGCGCTTGCACCGCGCACCTGCTGCAGGTAAAGGCTCAGCAGGAAGATTTCCGCGAGGATGCCGAAATTGATCGCGAGCCCGAGCAGGCCGCCCGCGACGAAGCGCCGGTTGCGCAGCAGCGCGGGCGGCAGGATCCGGTCGCGGGCGCCACGTTCGCGCCAGACGAATGCCGCGCCGGCGGCGAACGTCACGGCCGCACCGGCGACGATGGCGGGCGAGCGCCAGCCGGCGCCCGGCCCCTCGATCAGCGTATAGCTGAGTGCCGCGAGCGCGAGCGCGCCGAGCAGATGGCCGAGCGTGTTCAGCGGGCCGGGATGGCGCGGCGAATGGCCGACATGGCGGCGCGTGAGCCACAGGCCGACGAGCCCGACGGGGAGGTTGACCCAGAAGATCCCGCGCCAGCCGATCGCGTCGACGAGGATGCCGCCGACGCAGGGCCCGATCGCCATCGCCGCCGATACCAGGGCGCCCCAGATGCCGATCATCCGTGTGCGCAGTGGTCCGGCCGGAAACGCCAGCGTGAGCAGGCTCAGCGAGCTCGGCATGAAGAGCGCGGCCCCCACGCCCTGCAGCAGCCGCGCGGCGACGAGCATGCCGCTCGTCTGCGCGGCCGCGCACAGCACCGACGCGGCGACGAACAGCGCGAGCCCGGCGACGTAGATCGCCCGCGGCCCGTAACGGTTCGCGAGCGCGCCGCCGAACAGCAGCAGCGCGGCGAAGCTGAGCGTATAGGCGTCGACGACCCAGACGAGGGCGGTCAGCGACATGTCGAGACTCGCCTGCATCGCCTTCAGCGCGACGTTCACGATGGTCACGTCGAGCATCGCCATCACGAAGCCGCAGGCAAGCGCGACCATCACGTGCACCGGCCGCGCGGCGGGCGCGCCGGCCGCACCGGCGGCGGGAGCGGTGTTCGTGCTCATGCCGCGCGCCCGCCGAGATAGAGACGCCGCATCTCGTCGCTGTCGAGCAGGTCGGCCGACGTGCCCGTCAGCGCGATGCGGCCCATCGTCAGCACCACGCCGCGATCGGCGATGCGCAGCGCCTCGATCGCGTTCTGTTCGACCATCAGCACGGCGATGTGCTCGGTATCGCGCATCCGCACGATCGCGTCGAATACCTCGTCGACCATTTTCGGCGACAGGCCGGCCGACGGCTCGTCGAGCAACAGCAGCACCGGGCGCGACATCAGCGCGCGCGCGAGCGACACGATCTGCCGCTCGCCGCCGGACAGCGCGCCCGCGGGCGACCGGTAGCGGCGCCGCAGCACCGGGTATTGCTCGCACAGCTCCTCGATCCGCGTTTCGCGGGGGAACGCGGACATCGCGTGGCCGCCGAGCATCAGGTTCTCGCGGACCGTCAGCGCGCCGAACACGTTGTCGGTCTGCGGCACGAAGCCGATGTCGTGTTCGCGGATCTTGCGGTGTACCGGCACGCGCGCGATGTCGCGGCCATGCATCGTGACCGTGCCGGCGCGGGGCAGGACGAAGCCGGCGATCGCCTTGAGGAGCGTCGATTTTCCGCAGCCGTTCGGGCCGAGGATCGTGACGATGTCGACCGGCCCGACGGACAGCGATACGCCGTGCAGGATGTCGATGTCGGCCGTGTAGCCGGCGACCAGGTCGCGAACGTCGATCATGACGCCTCCATCAGGCGGCGCGCATGGGCGCGTCCCAGGTACGCATCGAGCACGCGGCGGTTGCTTTCGAGTTCGGCGGGACGGCAGTCGGCGATCGCGGCGCCGCGATCGAGCACGATGCAGCGGTCGCACAGCTCGCGGATGAAGTGCATGTCGTGCTCGATCACGACCAGCGTGACGCCCAGCCCGCGGATGCGGCGCAGTTCGGCGACCAGTTCGCCGCGCAGGTTCGGGTGAACGCCCGCGGTGGGCTCGTCGAGCAGCAGCAGCTTCGGCTCGGTCATCATCGCGCACGCGATGCCGAGCAGTTTCTTCTGGCCGCCCGAGATCGCCGCGGCGCCCAGTTGCGCGACGTGCGCGAGCTTCAGTTCCTCGAGCAGCGCGGTGGCGCGTGCGCGCGTCGCGGTTTCCAGCGTGCGGGTCGCACGACTGCGCAGGAGCGCCGCGACGGGGCCGTGACGGGCCGACGACGCGGCCATCGCCAGTTCGAGCACCGACATGCGCGCGGGCATCGACGGCAACTGGAACGTCCGGCGGATGCCGAGCCGTGCGATCCGGTGCGGCGCAAGCGTGTCGATGCGACGCCCGGCGAAGCGGATCGCGCCGGCCGCGACGGGGGCGAAGCCCGTGATCGCGTTGAGCGCCGTGCTTTTGCCCGAGCCGTTCGGGCCGAGCAGCCCGACGATCTCGCCGTCGCCGACGGACAGCGAGAGGCCGGACAGCACCGCATTGTCGCCGTAGCGGATCGTGACGCCTTCAAGGTCGAGCAGCGCGCTCATGGATGAACCTCCAGTCGTTCCGGCACAAGGCCGCGCGGGCGCCACAGCACGCACGCGAGCAGCATCAGGCCGACGAGGCCGAGGCGCACCGCACCGGCGAGGTCGCTGCCGACGCCGAGCCAGTCCTTCAGGAACGGCGCGAACGCGTACACCGCCTGGACGATCAGCGCGCCGGCCAGCACGCCGGCGTGGCTGCCGAGCCCGCCGACCATGACGATGGTCCACAGCGCGAAGGTTTCCGACGCCACCATCGCGTCCGGGCCGACGTAGCTGATGTACCAGGTGAGCAGCGCGCCCGCGAACGCCGCGGGCAGCGCGCCCGCGACGCTCGCCCAGGTCTTCAGCGCGACCGGGTCGTAGCCGAAGCAGACGGCGAGCGCGGGCTCCTCGCGCATCACCTTCAGCGCGCGGCCGAAGCGGCCGGTGGTCAGCAGCCGGCAGGCGGCGTAGGCGAGGGCGAGGCCGCCGGCCGCGACGGCGAGGAACGCGAGATCGGCCCACGGGGCGCGCAATCCGGGAAAGAGCGGCGCGATGCCGCCGATACCCTGTGCGCCGCCCGTCAACCAGCCCTCGTTCAGCGCGAACGTGCGCAGGATCTCGGCGATCGCGAGCGTCGCGATGCCCCAGTAGTCGGCCGACAGGTGACGACCGAGCCGCGCGATCGCGACGGCCAGCACGCTCGCCGCGCCCGCCGCGAGCGCGAGGGCGGCCGGCAGCGGCCAGCCGAGCTGCGACGCGATGCCGGCGGCGTAGGCGCCGAGCCCCGCGAACGCCACGAAGCCGAAATTGACGAGCCCCGCGTAGCCTGCCTGCAGGTTCAGGCCGAGCGCCATCGTCGCGTACAGGCACGTGACGGTCAACAGATGGACGATGAAACTAGACACGACGGACCTCCCCGTCGAAGAGGCCATACGGCCGGAACACCAGCACGACGAGCAGGATCGCGAACGACACCGCGCCGACGTATTCGACCGGAAAGAACGCGAGCGGCCGACCGACCAGCCCGCCGAAGTCGACGTCGAGCGCGATCGTCTCGGCCAGCGCGATCAGGAAAGCGCCGGCCGCCGCGCCGAGCGGATTGCCGAGGCCGCCGAGGATCGCGGCGGAAAACACCGGGATCAGCAGCCCGTAGCCGAGGTTGACGTGCACGCTTTCGGTCGCGCCGAGCATCGTGCCGCCGAGCGCCGCGAGCACGCCGCTGGCGAACGTGATCACGTTGGTCACGCGCTGCGCATCGATGCCCGTCGCGAGCGCGAGCGCGCGATTCGATGCGAGCGCGCGCATCGCCCGGCCGAGGCGGGTGCGGTACAGCAGCAGCGCGAACACGGCGAGCGCGACGCCACCGCACGCGATCGAAGCCGCCTGCGCGGACGACATCGCGACGCCCCCGACCATCAGCGGCGGGCGCACCGCCTGCGCGTACTGCAGCGGCCGCGAGCCGGCCGTGCCGAGCATCAGCGCGACGGCGAGCAGCGACACGGCGAGCGAGCCGATCATCGCGACCGCGCTGCCCGAGCGCAGCAGGCGCGTGAACACGAACAGGTTCAGCAGCGTCGCGGCAAGGCCGACCAGCGCGCACGAGACGGCGGTCGCGAGCGCGAACGGCATGCCGACGCGCTCGAACCCGAGGGTCGCGAACGCGCCGACCATCGCGTACTGGACGTGTGCGATGTTCGGGAAGCGAATCAGCGAGTACAGCGTCGACAGGCCGACGGAGACCAGCAACAGGTCGGACGTGCGCATCAGGACATCGATCAGGAATTGCAGCATCGCAGGCTCCCGGTGGCTACTGCGCGACGACGGATTGCCGGTACACGACCTTCTCGTACGGCTGCACCAGCCGCTGGCCGTCGGCATCGAACGCGATCGTGCCCGTCACGCCGTCATAGGGCTGGCCGGCCGCGAGTTCCGCACGCACCTTCGCCGGATCGGCCGAACGCGCGCGATTGATTGCCGCGGCGGACAGCATCGTCGCGTCGTACGCGTAGCTGCCGAAGGCCGAGCGCGGCGCCTCGTGATACGCGGCGCGATAGGCCGCCGCGTACGCGGCGGCGCTGCCGCCGAGCGCCGCGACCTCCAGGCCGATCTGCCCCTGCGCGATCTGGGCGGGGGTGTCGCTCGTGCACATCGTCAGGTAGATGCCGTACCACGGCCGCTGGTTGAGACGCATCTCGAACGCCTGCCGGTTCAACGTCGCGGCTTCCTGTCCGTACGCGCTGTACACGTAGCCGTCGGGCTGCGCACGCGACGCCTGTTCCAGCTCGCGCCGGTAGGTCGACTGGCCCTCGGTGTAGAGAACCGTCGAGACGATCGTGCCGCCGAGCGCCTCGAAACGCTTTTTGAACTCGGTGGCGATGCCCTGGCCGTAACCGTTGTTCGGCGCGATCAGTGCGACGCGCCGCAGCTTGCGGTCGTACACGTCCTGCGCGGCGAAGCGCGCGGACTGGTCGTCGAGCCCGATCGTGCTGAACGAACCCGCGCCGATCTTGCGGACCTGCTGGCTCGACGAACCGATGTTGACGTGCACGTCGCCCTGGCGCACGAGGAATTGTCCGACCGGAATCGTCACCGACGACGAGAATTCGCCGAGCACGAGCGGCACGCGCTCGACGGTCGCCAGCTTGCGGGCGGCGTCGAGCGCCGTGTTCGCGGTGCCGCCCGAATCCTCGATCCGTACCTGCAGCTTCTGCCCGAGCACGCCGCCTTGCGCATTGATCTTCGCGACCGCGAGCTCGATCCCGCGCCGCTGGTCCTCGCCGATCGACGCGCTTGCGCCGGTCAGCGGCAACACGGCGCCGACGCTGACGTCCGCATATGCAGGAAACGTTGCCCACGCGCCGAGCGCGACGCAGATCCCGAGACTCCAGCAACCCAGCTTCATTTTTGCGCTCCTGAATCGATGTTGAATCGCGTTTGAAATACAAAAGTGTCGACAGAATCACAGAACAAAAATCGTTGGCAAACATTTTTTGGACGAATCTCGAGCGGTTCGCGAAGCGCCCCGGAATTCACAAGAAAATGCGTTTTTTTAGCGCATGAAATGCACAATACGGGCGACGGTAAACACCAGCTGCGGGCACGTGCGCCAAATTGGCTCAGCGTCGAATCTTTTTGAAAAAAGTGTATACAGTCGTGAATATGGATGCTTAGAATTCAACCCACTCGACACGGAAGCGGAGGCGGTGCGATGGAAATCAAGCGTTATGGCGCGGGGGAACGGATGAGCCAGCTCGTGGTCGCGGGCGGCTTCGCGTTCATTGCCGGACAGGTGGCCGACGACACCGCGCTCGACGTCGCCGGCCAGACCCGCCAGATCCTCGACAAGATCGACCGGCTGCTCGATGGCGCGGGGCTCGACAAGCGCAGGATCGTGTCCGCGAGCATCTGGCTTGCCGATCACCGGAGCTTTGCCGACATGAACCGGGTCTGGGATGCGTGGGTGCCGCAGGGCGACGCGCCGGCGCGCGCCTGCGTGGAGTCGGCGCTCGCGTTTCCCGAATACACGGTCGAAATCGCGGCGATCGCCGCGTGCTAGCGGGGGACGCGCGATGAAGACGGTCGTGCTCGGAGGCGGCATCGTCGGTGTGACGACCGCGTACTTTCTCGCGAAGGCCGGCGACGAGGTCGTGGTGGTCGACCGGCGCGACGGCGTCGCGCTCGAGACGAGCTTCGCGAACGCGGGACTGATCGCGCCGGGGCATTCCTATACGTGGGCCTCCCCGCGCGCGCCGAAGATCCTGCTCAAGTCGCTGTTTTCGGACGGGCAGGCGTTGCGCCTGAAGTGGTCGCCGGACTGGCGGATGTGGGCGTGGTGTCGTCTGTTCCTGCGGAACTGCACGGCGGAGCGCTCGCGCAGGAACACGTCGATCAAGGTGCGGCTGTGCCGCTACGCGCAGCAGCAGCTGCAGTCCGCGACGCGCGACGAGGTGCTCGCGTACGACCGGATCAGCAGCGGCTTGCTGTATCTGTACCGCGATCCCGCATCGTTCGAGCGCGGCATCGTGAACATGCGAATTCTGTCCGAGAACGGCTTGCCGCTCGAGACGCTCGATTCGCGCGCGGTGATCGAGCGCGAGCCCGCGCTTGCCGGCGCAACGGATGCGATCGCCGGTGCGATCTACTGTCCGTCCGACGAGAGCGGCGATGCGCACTTGTTCACCCGGGCGCTCGCCGAACGCTGCCGCGCGCTCGGTGTCGAGTTCCGTTTCGGCACCACGATCGACGGCATGCGCGCGAGCGCGGACGCGGTGGACTACGTGCAGACGTCGCAGGGCCGCGTGAGCGGCGACCGCTACGTGCTTGCGCTCGGCGCGTACTCGCCGTTCGTCGCGCGCGGGCTCGGCTACCGCTTGCCGATCTATCCGGTGAAAGGCTATTCGGTCACGCTGCCGATCGATGCACGCCACGAACCGCCGACGCTCGGCGGCGTCGAGGAAAACCAGCTCGTCGCATGGGCGCGGTTCGGCGACCGGCTGCGCCTGACCGCGACGGCCGAATTCAGCGGCTACGACACGACCCACACGCCCGCGGACTTCGCGCACATGCTGGCGACCGCGCGGGCGCTGTTTCCGAACGGCGCCGACTACACGAAGCCGTCGTACTGGGCCGGATTGCGGCCGATGACGCCGGAGGGCACGCCGATCATCGGTGCGACCCGCCATCGCAATCTCTTTCTCAACACCGGGCACGGCCACATGGGCTGGACGATGTCGTGCGGTACCGCGAAAATCGTCGCCGACCTGATCCACGGCCGGCAGCCCGACATCGACATTACCGGGATGACACTCCAGTGAGCGAACTTCTTACGACCCCCATGCAGCAGGATGCCGGTTCGTACGCGCGCTTCGGCTTCTCGCTCGATGCGGGCATCGCGCGCCGCGCGGCGATCGGGCTCGTCGTGCTCGCGACCGACCATACGATCGAATACGAATGGCGGCGCGTGCTCGCGCTCGACGGCGTCGCGTTCTACGAGAGCCGGATCGCGAACTCCGCCGACATCACCGCGGAGACGCTCGCGCGGATGGACGGCGGGATCGCGGCTGCCGTCGAGCTGATTCGCCCCGGCGAGCGCCTCGACGTGGTCGCGTTCGGCTGCACGTCCGCGTCGACGGTGCTCGGCGAGGAGCGCGTGTTCGAGCGGATCCGCGAAGCGCGGCCGGGCGTCGCGTGCACGACGCCAATCACCGCGGCACGGGTCGCGCTGGGCGCGCTGGGCGCGCGCGGCGTCGCGCTGCTCACGCCGTACGAGCGCTCGATCAACGAAGCCATGGCCGCCTACCTGCGCGCACGTGGCGTCGACGTCGTCAGGGCGGGCTCGTTCGAGCATCGCGACGACAACGAGGTGGCGCGGATCGACCGCGGGTCGATCGAGCGCGCGGTGCTCGCGCTGGCCGCCGATCCGGCGGTGGACGCGGTGTTCGTGTCGTGCACGAGCCTCCGGCTCGTCGACGCGCTCGCGGAGATCGAGGCGCGCGCCGGCAAGCCGGTCCTGTCGAGCAATCACGCGCTTGCGTGGCATGCGCTGCGGCTCGCGGGCGTCGACGATCCGGTGCCGGGTTTCGGGCGCCTGTTGATGCAATGACGGTGGCCGCAGCACCCGAGGCGCCCGCAGGCCGGTTCATGGCCGATAATGACGGTCGCCGACAGACGAAGGAGGAGGCGAAATGGCAGCGAATTCCGTGCTTGGCGGCCGCGAGACACTGGCGCCGAAACGCGCGGGCCTGACGGTCAACGAGATTTACGAGCAGTTGAAGCAGATGGCCGTGCTGTACAAGATCCGGCCGGGCGAGCGGGTCAACGAGCTTGAACTGGCGGAGCGGTTCGACGTCAGCCGCACGCCGATCCGGGAAGCACTGAACCGTCTCGTCGCGGAGAACCTGCTGGTCTTCGTGCCGAATCGCGGATTCTTCATCCGCCAACTGGAAGGGAAAGACGTGTTCGATCTCTTTGAGCTGAGGCGTTCGATCGAGTCGACCGCGGTGATGCTCGCATGCGAGCGGGCGTCCGACAACGACATCAAGACCCTGCGCCGCTTCTGGCGGCAGGTGATGAAGAGCGCATCGCGGATGCCGTCGTCGGAGCTCGTACTGAAGGACGAACTGTTTCACCTGGAGCTTGCCGCGCTGTCGGGCAATGCGGAGATCGGACGCGTGCTGCAGGGCATCAACGCGCGGATTCACTACGTGCGGTGGGTCGACGTCGATCAGCGGCGCGACGAGGCCTTCACCGAGCACCTGGAGATCCTGGACGCGCTCGCCGCGCGCGACACGGAACGTTGCGTTGCATTGACCGACACGCACATCCGCTGGCGGATGGAGGAAATCACGCGGGTCGTGGAAGCGAGCGTCGTCAAGCTGTACGCGAAATAACGGGCGGCCCGCGATGCACGCGTGCATCGCGAGGCCGTACCGACGAGACGCAAGGCAAAGGAGGACGGGCCGCCCGCAACCCGGTGCGGCGCATCGCCACGCTTTCGTTACGAGGTGCCGTCATGAAACATGGCACGCTGGTCACGTTGTACAAGCCGTCCGCGGCGCAGATCGATCATTTGCTGGGCTTGCCCGCGTACAGTCCGGCCGTCGTTGCCGTCGACAACTCGCCGGTCGTCGATCGCGAACTGCACGCGCGGCTCGCCGCGCACGGCGTCGACGTGGTTGCGAACCACAACCGCGGCGGGATCGCCGGCGCGTTCAACGCCGGCGTGGAGTTTCTGATCCGCCGCGGTTGCGACGTCTTCTTCATCTTCGACCAGGATTCGACCGTGCCCGCCGACTATTTCGAGCGGATGCTCGCGGGGTGCGCGACGATCGGGGATACGCGCTTTCTGGTCGGGCCGCGGATCTTCAACCGCAACTTCCGGCGCAACCTGCCGCTCTTCACCGTGGGCCGCTGGTCCGCGCGGATCACGCCGATCGGCGACGGCGCGCACGGCTTGCTGCCGTGCTCGGTGATCATCTCGTCCGGCACCGCGATTTCGCTCGACGCCTATCGCGCCCTCGGGCGGTTTCGCGAGGATTTCTTCATCGACCATGTCGATGCCGAGTACTGCATGCGTGCGCAGGCGAACGGCGTACCGGTGCGCGTGAACGCGGACGTGTCGCTGCCGCACGAACTCGGCAGTCCATCGGCCCGGCAGCACTGGCCGCGCGTCGAGATCTTCGACCAGAGCGCACTGCGCCATTACTACGCGGCCCGCAATTGCATCCTGGTCGCCCGCGACTACTGGCGCCGCTATCCGGCCATGCTGCTGATCAACCTGATCACGCTGAAGCACGTGGCGTTCATCCTGCTGCATGCCCGCGACAAGCGAACCAAGCTGCACGCGATTCTGTGCGGCGTGACGGACGGGCTGCGCGGCCGGTACGGCAGGGTCTGAATCAACGTATGACGACGTGCGAAATATCGTTTCATCATTTATGTAATCCTAAATAATAGAGGCGGACAAGATGATTCACGACACGCAGGCCACTCGCCGCTATACGGGCGCGTTTTCCGTCGCGCCGACCATTTTCACCGAATCGGGCGAACTGGACCTGGAAGGGCAGATGCGTTGCGTCGACTTCATCATCGACGCGGGCGCCGACGGGCTGTGCATCCTCGCGAACTACTCGGAGCAGTTCTCGCTGTCCGACGACGAACGCGAGCGGCTCACAGGGATGATCCTCGAGCACGTCGCGGGGCGGGTGCCCGTGATCGTGACCACGACCCACTTCAATCCGGTGATCTGCGCGGCACGCAGCCGGCGCGCACAGGCGGCCGGTGCGGCGATGGTGATGATCATGCCGCCGTATCACGGCGCGACGATCCGCTGCGGCGAGGCGGCGATCGGCGCGTTCTTCTCGGAGGTTTCCGACGCGATCGACATTCCGATCATGTACCAGGACGCGCCGATGAGCGGCACGCAGGTATCGGCGGCGTTCCTCGCGCGGCTCGCGCGCACGATTCCGAACCTGCGCTATTTCAAGATCGAGGTGCCGCAGTCGGCGGCGAAGCTGCGCGAGCTGATCGCGCTCGGCGGCGACGCGATCGAGGGGCCGTGGGACGGCGAGGAGGCGATCACGCTGCTCGCCGATCTCGACGCGGGCGCGACCGGCAGCATCCTCGGCGGCGGGTATCCGGACGGCCTGCAGCCGATACTGGCCGCCTATCGCGCCGGCCGTCGCGACGAGGCGGTGGCCGGCTACGAGAAGTGGCTGCCGCTCATCAACTATGAAAACCGCCAGGCCGGGCTGCTCGCCTGCAAGGCGCTGATGAAGGCGGGCGGCGTGATCGCGTCGGACGCGCCGCGGCGCCCGCTGGTGCCGCTGCACCCGCAGACGCGCGCGGGCCTCGTGGAGATCGCGCGGCGGCTCGACGCGTGCGTGCTGCGCTGGGCGCGCTGACGCGCCTGCCTGTTTCCTTTTCCCCTGCGAGGAATGTCCCGATGAGCATGCCCACGATACGACACATCCGCGCGCTGACGGTGCGCGGCGGCGGCGCCGACTACCACGACCAGGGCGCGGACCACTGGATCGACGATCACATCGCGACGCCGATGGCGCGTTACCCCGAATACCGGCAGAGCCGGCAGTCGTTCGGCATCAACGTGCTCGGCACGCTCGTGATCGAGATCGAGGCGAGCGACGGCACGGTGGGTTTCGCGGTGACGACGGGGGGCGAGATCGGCGCGTTCATCGTCGAGCGCCATCTGGCGCGTTTCATCGAAGGTCAGCGCGTGACCGACATCGAGAAGATGTGGGATCAGATGTTCCACGCGACGCTCTATTACGGACGCAAGGGCGTGGTGCTGAACGCGATCTCCGGCGTCGACCTCGCGTTGTGGGACTTGCTCGGCAAGGTGCGCGGCGAGCCGGTGCACCAGTTGCTCGGCGGCAAGGTGCGCGACGAACTGCAGTTCTACGCGACCGGCGCGCGGCCGGACCTCGCGAAGGAGATGGGGTTCATCGGCGGCAAGCTGCCGCTGCATCATGGTCCGGCGGAGGGCGACGACGGCTTGCGCCGCAACCTCGATGAACTGGCCACGATGCGCGAGCGCGTCGGCGCCGATTTCTGGTTGATGCTCGACTGCTGGATGAGCCTCGACGTGCGCTATGCAACCCGGCTCGCGCACGAGGCGCACGCCTACGGGCTCAAGTGGATCGAGGAGTGCCTGCCGCCCGACGACTACTGGGGTTATGCGCAATTGCGCCGCGCGGCGCCGCCCGATCTGCTCGTGACGACGGGCGAGCACGAGGCGACGCGCTGGGGCTTCCGCATGTTGCTCGAGATGGGCTGCTGCGACATCATCCAGCCCGACGTCGGCTGGTGCGGCGGAATGACGGAACTCGTCCGCATTTCGGCCCTCGCCGACGCGCATGGCGTGCTGGTGGTGCCGCACGGCTCGTCGGTCTACAGCTATCACTTCGTGACGACGCGGCACAACAGCCCGTTCGCGGAATTCCTGATGATGGCGCCGCAGGCGGATCGCGTCGTGCCGATGTTCGATCCGCTGCTGCTCGACGAACCGGTGCCGAGCGGCGGACGGATGAAGGTGCCGGACACGCCCGGGTTCGGTGTGCGGCTCAATCCGGCCGTGCGCACCGAACGGCCCTACACGCACTGAGCCGCCGTGATGAAACTGCTCGAGAACAAGGTGGTCGTCGTCACCGGCGGCTCGCGCGGCATCGGCCGGGCGATCGCGCTTGCATGCGCGCGGCATGGCGCCGACGTCGTCGTCAATTACTGGGCCAACCCGCTGCTGCCGGCGCAGTCGGATCACGCGCTCGACGCGCTGATCGACGAGATCGGGGCGACCGGCCGGCGCGCGCTCGCGGTGCCGGGCGACATCGCGCGGCCGGACACCGCGGACGAACTGGTCGAGCGGGCCGTCGATGCGTTCGGCCGGATCGACGTGCTGGCGAGCAATGCGGGGATCTGCCCGTTCCACGCGTTCCTCGACCTGCCCGCCGACCTGCTGCGACGCACGATGGAGGTCAACCTGCACGGCGCGTTCCACGTGACCCAGGCGGTCGCGCGCCAAATGGCCAGGCAAGGCGACGGCGGCGCGATCGTCGCGACCAGTTCGATCAGCGCGCTGGTCGGCGGCGGCATGCAGACGCACTACACGCCGACGAAGGCCGGCGTGCATGCGCTGATGCAGTCGTGCGCGGTCGCGCTCGGCCCGCACCGGATCCGCTGCAATTCCGTGCTGCCGGGCACGATCCGCACCGAGATCAACGAAGCGGATCTCGCGGCGCCCGGCAAGGCCGAGTACTTCGAGCAGCGGATTCCGCTCGGCCGCCTCGGCGAGCCCGACGACGTCGCGGACTGCGTGGTGTTCCTCGCGTCGGACCTGGCACGCTACGTCAACGGCGCGGCGCTGCTCGTCGACGGCGGCCTGTACGTGAACCTGCAATGAAGGGGGCGGACATGGAGACGATCGCGTTCAGGATGCGGCTGCATCGCGGGCGCAAGGACGAGTATCGGCGGCGCCACGACGCGATCTGGCCGGCGCTCGCCGACGCGCTGCGCGCGGCCGGCATCGCGGACTACTGGATTTTCCTCGACGACGAAACGGATTGCCTGTTCGCCGTCCTGAAACGCCCGGCCGCGCACCGGATGGCCGAGCTCGCGCAGGCCGACGTGATGCGCCGGTGGTGGGCGTACATGGCCGACCTGATGGCGACGGACGAGGACGGGCGGCCGCTCGAAAAACCGCTGGAACCGATGTTCCATCTCGCGTGACCGTCAGGAGGCGCCATGCAGGTCGTCGATCCACATGTGCATTTCTGGGATGCCGATGCGTTGAGCTACGGCTGGCTCGACCGCGCGCAGCCGGCGTTCTCCGGGCCGGTGGCCGCGCTGCCGCGCGCCTATGGCCCGGCCGACCTGCGCGCGGACGCGGGCGGGATCGATGTCCTGAAAGTCGTGCACGTCGAGGCGATCCATGACGCGTGGACCACGCCGAGCGAGGTCGAATGGCTGCAGGCGCTCGCGGATGCGCCGGCGAGCGGCGGCATGCCCGAGGGCATCGTCGCGGGCGTCGACCTGTCGCGTGCCGACGCGCCCGCGCGGCTCGAGGCGGCCGCCGCCTGCGCGAACGTGCGCGGTATTCGTCAGGTGCTGAACCGTCACGCGAACCCCTGGTACAACTACGTCGACCGGGACTATCTCGACGATCCCGGCTGGCGCGCGCATTTCGGGTGGCTCGCCCGGCTCGGGCTGTCGTTCGACCTGCAGCTCTATCCGTCCCAGGTCGAGGCCGCGCTGGCCCTGGTCGACGCGCATCCGGACACGGTCTTCATCGTCAATCACGCGGGCATGTTCGTCGACCGCGACAGCGTGCACGGCTATCGCGCGTGGCGTACCGGGCTGCACGGGCTCGCCCGCCGCGAGAACGTCGTGCTCAAGCTGAGCGGGCTTGCGATGTTCGATCACCGGTGGACGGTCGAGAGCTTCCGGCCCTATGTGCTCGAGGGCATCGACGCGTTCGGCGCCGCGCGATGCATGTTCGCGTCGAATTTTCCGATCGACCGGCTGCATGCCGGCTATCCGGCGCTCTGGCGAGCGTATGCGGACATCGTCGCCGGCGCGAGCGATGCGGAACGGCAGGCGCTGTTCATCGGCAATGCGGAACGGATCTATCGCCTCTGACCACTCGCCGCATGCATGGCGCCGCCCGTTGCGGCGCGCTTGACGCAAGTCAAGCCCGCCGGCCGCCCCGCCCGCGAAGATGAACCGCCATCATCGGCGGGGAGGGGCGTCGTGGAGCACCATGCGGAGGGGTTGCGGGGCGGGCGCTGGTCGCTGCCGGCGCCGGGCTGGCGGGATCTCGCCGCGATGCTGATCGTCGTCGGGTTCCTGTTGCTGGCCGGCCTCTCGGCGCACCAGATGGCCGGCCCGCCGGCGGTGGCGCCTCCCCCGGCCATTTCGCTGTCGCCCGCGGCGCTGCCCGGCTACGCGCTGCGCACCGTCGCGCGCATGTTCGCGGCACTGCTCGCGTCGATCGTCTTCACGTTCGTCTATGCGACCGCCGCGGCGCGCAGCCGCCGCGCCGAGCGCGTGCTGATCCCGCTGCTCGACGTGCTGCAGTCGGTGCCGATCCTCGGCTACCTGTCGTTTACCGTGCCGTTCTTCCTGGCGCTGTTTCCGGGGCGGATGCTCGGCGCCGAGTGCGCGGCGATCTTCGCGATCTTCACCAGCCAGGCGTGGAACATGACGTTCAGCTTCTACCAGGCGTTGCGCACGGTGCCGCTCGATCTGGACGAGGCCAGCCGCAGCTTCCGGCTGTCGGCATGGCAGCGCTTCTGGCGCCTCGACGTGCCGTTCGCGATGCCGGGGCTCGTCTGGAACGCGATGATGTCGATGTCGGGCGGCTGGTTTTTCGTGGTCGCGGCCGAGGCGATCGCGGTCGGCAGCCGGCGCGTCGACCTGCCGGGCGTCGGCGCCTTCGTCGCGCAGGCGATCGCGAATCGCGACCTCGCGGCCGTGGGTTGGGCGATCGTCGCGATGAGCGTCACGATCGCCCTGTACGACCAGTTGTTGTTCAGGCCGCTGGTCGCGTGGTCGGAGCGGTTCCGTTATGGCGATGCGTCGCCCACGGTCGCGTCGCGCAGCTGGATGCTCGACCTGTTCCACCGATCGCCATGGATCGCCCGTGGGGTCGGCCCGGTCCGGGCGGTGTTGCGCCGGGTGGCGCGCGCGCGGCTGCGCGGGTTCGTGCCGGCATGGCGCGCCCGGATCGCGCTGCCGCGCCACGCGGGCGACGTGCTCGGGTTTGCACTGTGCGGGGCGGGATGCGTGTATGCGGCGGTCGAACTGTACCGGCACGGACGTGCGACGCTCACGTGGACGGACCTGCGTGTCGTCGCGAGCGAAGGCGCGCTGACGTTCGTGCGCGTGACCGTGCTGGTCACGATCGCGTCGGCGATCTGGGTGCCGGCCGGCATCGCGATCGGTCTGCGGCCGCGCGTGGCCGCCCGCATCCAGCCGGTCACGCAGTTCCTCGCCGCGTTTCCGGCCAACCTGCTGTTTCCGGTCGCGGTGTTCGCGATCGTGCACCTGCGGCTCGAACCCCGCATCTGGCTGTGCCCGCTGATGATATTGGGCGCGCAATGGTATGTCCTGTTCAACGTGATCGCCGGGGCGAGCGCGTTCCCGGCCGACCTGCGCGAAGCGGCCGCGTGCTTTCGGGTACGGCCGGCGACCTGGTGGCGACACGTGATGCTGCCCGGCGTCCTGCCGTACTTCGTGACGGGCGCGATTACCGCGTCGGGCGGCGCATGGAACGCGAGCATCGTCGCCGAGGCCGTGAGTTGGGGCAGCACGCGCCTGGATGCAGGCGGACTCGGCGCCTATATCGCGCGGATGACCGACGCCGGTGACTATCCGCGTATCGCGCTCGGCGTCGCCGCGATGTCGCTGCTCGTGATCGCGACCAACCGGGTCGTGTGGCGCCCGATGGTCGCGTTCGCGGAACGCCGCACGCGGCTCGATTGAGCCCTCAACCGATCCTTTACGCACGGGAGACGCGGGTGCCGAACCTCAGCGAAGACACCGAACGGAACGTCATGCACGCGGCGGCGCCGCCGCCCGACCCGGCGGCGGTCGTGCTCGAGATGCGGGCCGTATCCCGATCGTTCACGGAGCCGTCCGGCGAGCCGCGGCACGTGCTGGCCGACATCGACCTCGCGCTGCACACGGGCGAGATCCTGGGGCTGCTGGGCCGCTCCGGTTCGGGCAAATCCACGCTGTTGAGGATCGCCGGCGGGCTCGTCAGACCCTCGTCCGGGACGGTGACGTATCGCGGTGCGCCGCTCGCCGGTCCGACCGACGGCATCGCGGTGGTATTCCAGACCTTCGCGCTGTATCCGTGGCTGACCGTCATCGAAAACGTCGAGCTCGGCCTCGACGCGCTGGGTCTTGCGCCGGGCGATGCCCGCGCCCGCGCGGCCGCCGCGATCGAGCTGATCGGGCTCGACGGGTTCGAATCGGCGTTTCCCCGCGAACTGTCGGGCGGCATGCGTCAGCGGGTCGGTTTCGCCCGCGCGCTCGTCAGCGAACCCGTGCTGCTGTTGATGGACGAACCGTTCTCCGCGCTCGACGTGCTGACCGCCGAAACGCTGCGCACCGACTTTCTCGACCTGTGGGATGCGCACCAGCTGTCGACGCGGTCGGTGTTGATGGTGACGCACAACATCGAGGAAGCCGTGCTCATGTGCGATCGCATCCTGGTGCTCGGCGGCGGCCCGGCGCACGTCGAGGCGACGCTGAACGTGCCGCTGCCGCGCCCGCGCAGCCGGCACGATCCGGCCGTGCAGGCGATCGTCGGCAAGATCTATGCGGCGCTGACGGCACGCATCGCCGATGCGACGGCCGACCGCGCAGCGACGGGCGGTGCGCTGGCCATGAAACTGCCTAACGTGTCGAGTCACCACCTCGCCGGATTCGTCGAGACGCTCGCGGCCGCGCCGTACGACGGGCATGCGGAACTCGGCACGATTGCAGCGGCGCTCGCGCTCCGGGTCGACGCGCTCCATTCGACGGCGGCCGCGCTCCATCTGCTCGCGTTCGCCGAATGGCGCGACCGGACCATCCGGCTGAGCGCCGCGGGCCAGGTGTTCGCGCAAAGCGACGACGATGCGCGGCGGCGCCTGTTTCGCGAGCACGTCGTCCGGTTCGTGCCGCTCGCCGAGCATATCGACGAAGTGCTCGGCGAACGCGAGGGGCGTCGCGCGCCGCGCGAGCGTTTCGAACTCGAACTGGAGGATCGTCTCGATCCGCGCAGCGCGGACCAGGCGCTGCGGGTCGTGACCGACTGGGGCCGTTACGCGGGACTGTTCGACTACGACGACCACACCCGCACGTTCGGCCGCTGACCGTCACGGCGATGGGGCGGCCCGGCCGTGTGCCGGCGGGATTCGCCCCGCGCGCCTACGCGCGCAGTGCGGCGAGCAGCGGCGACCAGAACGCGCGGCTGCCATATGCGGCGGCGTCGCGGTCGGTATCGAAGCGGACGGCGATCGCCGCTTCGGCTTCGGTCAGCGGATCGGCCTGCTCGATCTGCCGGGCCAGCACGGCGGTGTCGGCATCGGAGGCATCGTGCCCGCGTGCCGCCCGGGCAGCGACACGCACGGCAAGCGTTGCCGGGCTCGCGGTGAAATCCAGTATCGCGACGCGCACGCCGAGCCGTGCGGCGAGCGCGATGAACGCTGCCCGGTGGCACCCGCGCAGGAACGTGGCGTCGACGATCGCCGTGTAGCCGCTGTCGAGCACTACGCGAGCCGTCGAAAGCAGTCCGTCGTAGATCTCGTCGATCGCCGTGTCCGAATACGCATTCGAGGGCAGGCGGGTGCCGGCCGAGGCGCCGGCCACGCGCTTGCGTGTGTCGTCGCTGGACAACCGGATCGCGCCGAGCCGCTCGGCCAGTGCGCGGCTGGCCAGCGATTTGCCCGAGCCGGACAGCCCGTGACACAGGAGCAAAACCGGTTGCGCATCGCGTCGTGCGTCGGCCATTGCCGACGCCGTGCGCAGATAGCGCTCGCGCGCCGCTTCGTCGCCGCGCAGCCGGGCGGTCAGCGCGCGCACCAGCGCACGGTAGACGAAGTAGCACGGCAGCACGCCCAGTGCCGCGGGGTCGCCCGTGCGTGCCAGCCAGCCGGAAAGGAGGCGCCGGGCGCAATCCTCGCGTCCGTGGGCGGAGAAATCCATCAGCGCGAACGCGAGATCGCTCGCCACGTCGATCCAGCGCAGCGCGTCGTCGAATTCGATGCAGTCGAACATCAGGATCCGGTTCCGCCAGCGCACGATGTTGTCGAGATGCAGATCCCCGTGGCACGCGCGCACGAAACCGCGCGATTGCCGAGCGGCGAGCAGCGGCGCGATGCGGATCAGCTCGGCGTCGTACCAGGCGCGCAGCGCGGCTTCGTCCGGCACCGTGACGTCGAGCGTGTCGAGCAAGGGGCGGCACTGGGCCGCGACGCCGGCGGCGCTACCGGGATGGCCGCGCGGCGCACGGCGCGGCGCATGCAGATGGTGGCGGGCCAGCGTATCGGCGAGGGCGTCCGCATCCGCGAGACCGTCGTCGTGCGATGCGCTGCGAGCCGACAACATCGCGTGCGCGTCGAAACGGCGCATGCGTACCACGTATTCGCCCGGCACCGTCCGCTGCCGGCGCCCGCCGGTCGGCACCGGTGCCCCGAACGCGCAGCGCCGGCCGTGCGCGAGGAGCGGCCAGACACCCAGGTACAACGGGCCGGCAAACGGCCGGTTGAGCGTGCATTCCGCGAGCGCGCAGCGGCGCCGCCGCGCCGGCCGCACGAGATCCACGAAGGCGAAGCGCACCGGCTTGATGCGCTTGTACGCATAGCGCCCGGCCAGATAAACGACGGACAGATGGGTTTCGATCCGCTCGATCCGGCCCGCGGGGTGCGGATAGGTGGCAGGTCGGCGCATGGCGCGATCGAATTGCGTCGACTGTCGTCGCGTGTTTCCGCGACTCGGCACGAACGGGGGATGCGGCGCTCGGGACATGATGAACGAATGGGTTGTACGGGTGCGTCTGCGCGTTGCCGCACCCGGCGGGTTGGATTCGACCCGAGCCTGCGCGCTCCCGTCTGCCCGATGTCGCCGGACCGGCAGGCCGGGCATTGCCGACTCGATGAGCCGTATTGCAGCCGAGCGCGGCGCATTCCGGCTTGATGCCGGTCAAGCCGGAGGCGCGAAAGCGCGCTTGATGCAGGTCAACCGCGGCCGCCGACGCGGCGCATACAGTCGGCTGTGGCGCCTGCGTCAAGCGGCGCGCGACCATGTGCGGCATTCACGGCCTCATTCACGGCCCGAGAGGCATTGACGATGAAACGACGAGCGTTCGCGATGATCGTGCTGCTCGCGCTGGGCGCCTGCGCCGGCGCGGAGCGATCCGCGACATTCAGGACGATGGAAACACGACTGCTCGCGATGCGTCAGGCCGCATCGCTGCCGTGTTCGACACCGTCCGAATGCGACCGTGCGTGGAGCCGCACGCGGCGCTACGTCCAGGCGCATTCGTCGACCCGGATCACGCGATTCGGTGCGGACCGGATCCAGACGGCGCAACCGTATGCGGCGGGACAAGTCTATCTCTGGGCGTCGCGCGAGGAATCGGGCGGCGGCGGCGCGGTGATCCGGCTCAAGGCGATGTGCAAGGGCATGTACGACACCGACGGCGGCCCCGGCTGGCAATACGATGTGTGCGCGCGGAAGATCCTTGAAATCGAGCAGGGCTTCCGGCCTGATGAGAACCCGCCGAGCTAGCGTCGGATGCCGGCCGCTCGGGCCCGCATGCCGCGGCTGCCGCCAGTCTCCGCGCGTGCCGGTTTCATCGCGGCTTCAAAGCGTTGACCCCGGTCAACGCGCGCCGGCGGCGAGCGCCGATGATGGAAGCGAATCCGGACGCCGCTCGCGCGTCCGTTCCTCAGCGAGGCCCGCATGTACACGACGATCATGGTTGCGACGGATGGCAGTCCTACCGCGAATCAGGCGCTCGACGCAGGCCTGAGAATGGCCAAAGTATGCGGCGCCCGCCTGTTCGCCGTGTTCGTCGTCGACAAATCCGCGCTGCTCGCCTACCGCGGCCGCATCGAGCCGGAAGCCTTGCTCGACGAGATCCGGCGCCACGGCGCCGCGATCTTGCACGATGCCGACCGGACGATCGCGCGCGCGGCCGTCAACGGCGAGACGGACCTCGTCGAGACCGATTTCGGTCAGGACGTCGCGGAGCGCCTGCAGCGCTACGTCGTCGATCATTCGATCGATCTGGCCGTGGTCGGCACGCATGGCCGACGCGGTGTCCGGCGGCTGGTGCTCGGCAGCGTTGCCGAGCGCTTCCTCCGCGTATCGCGTTGCCCGGTCCTGCTCGTGCGCGGCGAGGATGCCGCGCACGCGACGGTCGCGGCGGCCTAGTACCGCCGTCGGCCCATGCGTTACCCGCCCAGGTGATCATCATGCAGATCTCGTTTCCTTCCGAACATCCGACGTATTGCGACCTCGATTCCGCACTGAGCTTTCCGGCGCTCGTCGAGGGCCGCCGCGTACGCTGCGCGATCACCGCGGCCGCGCTGGAAGATCATTTCCGCGCGGCATCCCCTCGCGAGCCGGACCTCGTCGACGCATTCGCACGCCATCGTCCCGCGATCGAGCGCGCCGCGCGCTGCCTGCTCGAGGAAATCGGCGGACGGCCGGTCCTGCTCCATAGCGGCCATTTCCGGTTCTGCACGTAATCGGCCGCCGCCCTTGACGCGCATCAAGCGCGTGCCGGGGCGCGGAGGTACGCTGGAATTCGAAAGATCATTCGTCCCACGCGCGGTATTTGGTGCCGCGCCGTCCGGTCTTCATCGCGGCCGCTGCTGTCGGGGCGAGCGCACCGGCTGCACGTCATCCCTATGAGGAGTGCGAATCATGAGCAACATGATGCGTTACGATCCGTTTTCGATCGAACCCGTGGCCGATCTGTTCCAGGGTCTGTTCAGGCCGCTGCGCGGCATGACGCTGGCCGACGAGCCCGATCTCGCATCGATGAAGATCGACGTCACGGAAAACGACAAGGCGTACACGGTGAACGCGGAGCTGCCCGGCGTCGCGAAGGACGACATCGACGTCCAGGTGACGGGCAACACCGTATCGATCCACGCGAAGATCGAGCGCAACAACGAGCAGAAGGACGGTGAGCGCGTGATCCGGCGCGAGCGCTACAGCGGTGCGATCAGCCGCTCGTTCTCGCTGTCCGGCGACATCGACGATGCGAACGCGAAGGCGACCTATCAGGATGGCGTGCTGTCGCTGACGCTGCCGAAGAAGGCGCCGGTCGGGCAGAAGAAACTCGCGATCAGCTGATCGGACGACGGGCAACGGGCGATGCGGGCACGCGTCGCCCATCGGGAGGATCCGGCGCGCGGAGCGATCCGCGCGCCGTCTGGCAGGCGCGGCCGCCGCCGTGCTCACGCATGCGAGGGCGCACTGCCGGTCCGATAGCCGACCGTCTGCGCGAGGATCGGCAACTCGTCCTCGTTCAGCCGCAGCGCGTCGGCGAGCGTGCGGTGATTGATCCAGCCGCGCACGACGGTGCCGAGGCCGGCCGCCGCGCAGTACAGCGAGACGTTCTGCGCGATGGCGCCGGCCGCGATTGCCGAAAACACGTCGCGTTGCTGGGGCGGCATGTCGAGTATCGCGGCCGTCCGGACGACGTAGACGAGATCCAGCGGCGCGCGGCCGACGAAGTCCTGATAGCCGGTCAGGTTGCGCGCATCGACGGCATGCTTGAGCACGAGCCGGTGCGCGGGCGCATCGTAACGATAGACGCCGCCAGGCAGCGCCACGTAGATGTCGATTTCGTTGAACGCGTGCGCGGACGGCGCGGTTCGGCCGCCGCTCGCCGGCCGGTTGATACCGTCCGCCGCCCACAACAGCGTGCCGAGCGTCACCGGCGGGAGCGGCGCGGCGGCGAATTCGCGGGAACTCATGCGGGTCGCGAGCGCGGCCATCAGCGGCACGTCGTTGTCGAGCATCGGGCGCGGCAGGTCGATGATCTCCGGCGAGTCGCCCTCGGGCGACGCCGGCCGCGCGGCGGGCGCCGGCGAATAGGCCAACAGGTGCGGTGCGGTCATGCGAGTCTCCTTGAAGCGTGATTGCGCGTGCCTGGAACCTCGCGCATCGGCGATCTCACGATAAGGCGGCTGGGCCGTATCGGCTTGATTTCCGTCAAGCAGCGCACCGGCCGGCCACGACTTGCGGCGTGCGGCATCCGTTGACCTGCATCAGCGATCGGGCGCCGCGCGTGTGCAACGCTGACGACGTGCGGCGGACAGGCGCGCCGCGGCTCACAGGAGAGCAGACGATGAAAACCGACAAGCAGTTGAAGCAGGATGTCCAGGACGAACTGGAGTCCGACCCGTCGATCGATTCGACCCGCATCGGCGTCGAGGTGGCCGACCGGATCGTGACGCTTTCGGGTCATCCGCCGAGCTACGCGGAGAAGCTGGCGATCGAGCGTGCGGCGAACCGCGTGGGCGGCGTCAAGGCGCTCGTCGTCGACATGACCGTGCATCTGCCGGACGACGACGTGCGCACCGACGAGGACATCGCGAAAGCGGTGCGTTCGGTGCTGCACTGGACGGTCGGGCTGCACGACGACGCGGTCAAGGTGCAGGTCGAGCGCGGCTGGATCACGTTGTCGGGCAGGGTCGACTGGGCGTACCAGAGCCACCTGGCCGTGCGCGCGATCTCGCAGATGCGCAGCGTGACGGGCGTGACCGACCACATCGCGGTGCAGGGCACGGTCGGTTCGGACGACATCGGCGGCAACATCAAGCGCGCGATCATGCGTCACGCGGAGCGTGAGGCGAAGCACATCGCGATCGACGTGCACGACGGTACCGTGCGGCTGTCCGGCAAGGTCGGCTCGTTTTCCGAACGCAAGGCCGTGCGGGGTGCCGCGTGGTCCGCGCGCGGCGTGCGTGCCGTCGTCGACGACCTGGTGGTCGAGTAAGTCCGGCAGGCGGACGGGCGGTCCACGGCGATCCGGCAGGGTCGCCGGATGACGCTTTCAGGTGCACTTCACGAAACGGGTGGAGCGGTTGCGATCGAGACGGTCGCGGCCGCAACGGGCGGCTTCCGCTGCCGGCCCCACGTCACGCTCGAATCACCGGACGGCATGTGCGGGCGGACGTTCGAGCACGCCCGGAAGCATGCGGGCAACCCTTCCGGAAAACGGGCGGTTTATCGCGGCTTCATTGGGACAAGGTCGGGGCGCAAGGGTTGCCGTGCTCCGACAGGCAGCCGTTTATTGAAAGGTGGCCGCTCCCGAACGGACGCGCGACACCGCGCGGCGACAGCGGCCGTCGCAGCGGCTGCTGCCGATGCCCGCCGCCGCGATGCCGGGCATCACGCCGCCTTGAGCGCGGCAAGCTGCAGCGCCCGGGCGAAGCGGGCCAGCGTGGCGATCGATCCCGTCACGCTTTCGTACCGCTCGCGCCCGATCTGTCCGTCGAGTATCACCAGCATGCCGGCGTCCCGGGCGAGGGCGACGAGTGCCAGCGTGTCGAGCGCTGCCGTGTCGGACGCGGCAACCCGCATCCCCGAATCGGAACGATAGTCGGCGTTTGACATGACGTCTCTCCTGGTGGTTGCGCGATCGGCGTGCCGGTCGGCCGGTACCCGTGATTTCAGTATCGTTGCCGCGCGCCCGCGGTTCAATCAGCCTGCCCCGAAGTCGCGGTAGGAATCGCGCCCGTTCCGTCGGCCGATTCCTACACGGCACGTGGCGTCGAAGCCGCGTTGCAGCGTGCCGGCGCGCGTTCGCGCCGCCGCGCGTACCAGCCGCCTATCGCTTGCCAGATCGCCGCGGCGGATTCGCAATACGTGAACAGTTCCAGGTCGCGGCGGTCGATCATCCCTTCGTCGGCAAGAAACGCCAGGTCGATCGCGCGGCGCCAGTACGCCTCGCCGACGAGGATGACCGGCAGCGGCGCGATCTTTCGGGTCTGCAGCAAGGTCAGCACCTCGAACAGCTCGTCGAAGGTGCCGTAGCCGCCGGGGAAGAAGACGGCCGCTTTCGCGCGCTCGAGCAGGTGCAGCTTGCGGATCGCGAAATAGTGGAACCGGAAGCCGAGCGCCGGCGTGATGTACGGATTGGGCGCCTGTTCGCGCGGCAGCTCGATATTGAAGCCGATGCTCGGCGCGCCGCGTTCGTAGGCGCCGCGGTTGGCGGCCTCCATGATGCCGGGACCGCCGCCCGTGACGATGGCGAGGCGCGCGGTGCGCGTGCAGCGGTCGGCATGCGCGACGATGCGCCCGAATTCGCGCGCGACGCGGTAATACACGCTGTATTCGACGAGCCGGCTGGCGATCGTGACGGCGCGCCGCCGGCCCGCGTCGTACGGACGCTCCGCCAGCAGGCGATTCGCTTCGTCCAGCCGCGCCTTCGCGACCGACGGCGCGACGATGCGCGTGCTGCCGTAGATCACGACCGCATGGCCGATCCGCTCGTTCTGCAGCCGCTCCTCGGCTTTCCAGTAATCGAATTGCAGCCGGATGCCGCGCATGCCGGCACCCTGCAGAAGGGTCGCGTCTTCCTCGGCCGGCGGGCGGTTCGGGGACGGGGCGCCGCGCCGCGGCCCACGCGGGGTGCGCCCGCCGGCGGCCTTGCCGACGACGGCATCGGGCCTTGCGCGCGGCCGTTTGGCGCGGGCCTTCGCGAGCGTCGCGGCGGATGCGGGGCGGCGGCGTGCGCGGCCTCTTGCCATGCCGGCGGGCGCGCGTTTCACGAGGGTCGACATGAACGGAAGTGCCGCGCGCCGATCACTGGCTCAACACCCATTGCACGAGTTGATGTGCGTCGTCGGGAGACAGCGGCCCGCCGCGATCGACGGCGGACGGCATCGGCGTGTCGCCCCAATGCGCACGGCCGCCGACGCGCAGCTTGCGTTCCAGTTCCGCGGCGGCGTGCGGATCGCCGCGGTAGCGCTCGGCGATCTCGTGAAACGACGGCCCGAGGAACGTCATGTCGAGCGTATGGCAGAACATGCAGTGCTGGGCATTGACGAGTTCGGTCGGCTCGGGCACGGTCGTCTGCGCGGCGGCCGCGCCGGCCGCGACGGCGATCACGCAGAGGGCGGCGCAACGCATGACGTTCATGTTCGGTTCCTCGTCGAGGTCAGGTGAAGGAGATCACGTCGTCGAGCGGGCGACGCGGCGAATGCGGCGTATGCGGACCGCGCCCGACGCGCAGCAGCAACTGCGGCTCGCCGCGCAGCCCGAGCATGTGGCGCAGGTGGGCACGCAGGCCGGCCGTCTCGATCGGCTGGTTCAGGTACGACGCGGTATAACCCGCGCGCGTCGCGACGAGCAGGATGCGCTCGAGCGCCTGGCCGGCGGCGAGCCACGCTTCGCGATCGTCGCGCACGGTCGCGATGCACACGATCAGCGGCGACGCACCGACGAGCTGGTGATGCAGCGCGGCGAGCCCGTTGCCGAGATCGAAGGTCCGTACCGCCATCGTCACGACGGGCGCGGCGAAGTCCAGCAACGACGGCACGCCGGCCGCGAAGGCCGGCATGCCGTCGACGTGCCGGCGCGGATCGATCCAGCTCGCCAGCTCGCGGCGAAAGCGCGGGTCCGCGAACTGCTGACGGTCGGCCTCGGCCACCAGCTCGGCGACGCGCGCGCGATGCGCGATCGAGTCGACGCACGCGACGTCGGCGCCTTCCGCGACGCCCGCCGCGATCAGCGCCTGCTGGATCTCGTCCGGCACGGCCGTCGATTCGAACGGCGCGCGCGTGGTGACGCGCTCCGGAATCGCATCGAACAGCGCGCCGAGCGACGCATCGGAATAACCGTCGTCGCAGACCCGGACGAGTGCCAGGAGATCGGGATCGACCTCGGACGGAAACGTGCGGATCGTATGGGCGAGCCCGGCGTGATTGAGCGCGACTCGCAGGTTGAGCAACGCCGCGCCGCAGCTCATGATCAGCTCGCGATCGAACGGATCGACCACCGGCAGCGCGCGGACGCGGTCGGCGCAGACCGACATCGTGGTGCCGTTGACCAGGAAGCGCCACGGCTGGGAATTATGGCTGGA
Source organism: Burkholderia seminalis (assembly GCF_001718535.1). Lineage (NCBI taxonomy): Bacteria > Pseudomonadati > Pseudomonadota > Betaproteobacteria > Burkholderiales > Burkholderiaceae > Burkholderia > Burkholderia seminalis. Next base: position 58,818 of record NZ_CP013399.1, read on the forward strand.
CGGCGCCAGCACCGCGTAGCCCAGCAGCTCCCGCAGTTGCTGGTCGGGATGGGCGCTTGCGGCAAGCGGGGGAACGGATATCATCGATCATCTCCTGGTTGCCGCGCGGGCGGCGTCATGCCACTTCATCGTGTCAGCAACCGACCGGCGGCCGTTGACCCACGTCAAGCCCCCGTCATCGGGCGAGCCGCGCGCGTTGCGGTGCGGCTACGCTTGGAATGCGAAACGCGCGAAACCGATCGCGCAGGGAGGGGAGCATGCTCGCGATGATGTTTGACGGCACGACGCCGCACTTGCGCGAAGCGCGCGTGCCGGATCCGTCGCCCGCGCCGGGCCAGCTGCTGATCGACGTGCATGCATGCGGCGTGTGCCGGACGGATCTTCACGTCGTCGACGGCGAGCTCGCGCATCCGAAGCTGCCGCTGATTCCGGGGCACGAAATCGTCGGAACGGTGCGCGCGATGGGTGCGGGCGTGACGGGCTTCGCGGTGGGCGACCGCGTGGGTGTTCCGTGGCTCGGCTCGACGTGCGGGCATTGCGCGTATTGCACGTCCGGCCGCGAGAACCTGTGCGACACCGCCGGATTCACCGGCTATACGATCGACGGCGGCTACGCCGAGCGTGCGGCCGCCGATCACCGGTATTGCGTGCATCTGCCGCGGCGCTATGCCGACCTGGAAGCCGCGCCGCTCCTGTGCGCGGGCCTGATCGGCTACCGAACCTTGCGCATGGCGGGCGACGCGCGCCGCATCGGCATCTATGGCTTCGGTGCGGCGGCGCATCTCGTCGCGCAGGTCGCGCATGGCGAAGGACGCGAGGTGTTCGCGCTGACGAAGCCCGGCGACACGGACGCGCAGCAGCTCGCGCTGTCGCTGGGCGCCGCATGGGCCGCCGGCAGCGACGAAACGCCGCCGGAGCCGCTCGATGCGGCGCTGATCTTCGCGCCGGTGGGCGCGCTGGTGCCGGCCGCGCTGCGCGCGGTCGACAAAGGCGGGATCGTCGTGTGCGGCGGCATTCACATGAGCGACATCCCGGCCTTTCCGTACGCGTGGCTGTGGGGCGAACGCCGCATCGCGTCGGTGGCCAACCTGACCCGTGCGGACGCAGTCGAATTCATGCGGGTCGCCGCCGCGATGCCGCTGCGGGTCGAGGCAGTGCGCTACGCGCTGACCGACGCGAACCGCGCACTCGACGACCTGCGCGGCGGACGCGTATCGGGCGCCGCCGTGCTGGGCATGCGCGGCTGATCCGCCCGACGGCGCCGCGGCGCGCTCAGATTTGCCGCAGGCCTTCCGAATCGACGATCCGGATCTGCTTGCCCTGCGCCGCGACGAGCCCCTTGTGCTGGAATTTCGACAACATGCGGCTGACCGTTTCGAGCTTCATGCCGAGGTATTCGCCGATCTCGTCGCGCGTCATCCGCAGCACGAATTCCGCGGCCGAGTAGCCGCGCGCCTTGAAGCGCGCGGAAAGATTGAGCAGGAACGCGGCCACCCGCTGCTCGGCGCTCATCGTGCCGAGCAGCAGCATCTGGGACGATTCGCGCACGATCTCGCCGCCCATCATCTGGTACACGTGATGCTGCATCGGCCGCACTTCGCGGCACAGCTGCTCGAGCTGGCCGAACGGGATGATGCAGACCGTGCTGTCCTCGAGCGCGACCGCGTCGCCGTTGTGATGCCCGGTGTGCACGCCATCGAGCCCGAGCGATTCGCCGACGATCTGGAAGCCGGTGATCTGCTCGTCGCCGTCGCGATGCATCATGATGGTCTTGAACGACCCGGTCCGCACCGCATAGATGCTGGTGAAGGCGTCCCCCGCGCGAAACAGCGTTTCGCCGCGCCGGACGTGGCGCGTCGTGCAGATCATCGCGTCGACGCGCGCGAAATCGTCGGGAGAAAGATCGGGCGGCATGCAGACGGTACGCAACGCGCATGTCGAACAGCGGGACGCGGCGCGCTTGGGCTGATCCGCCGGCTCGACGGAGCGCAGCGGGATGAACGGGCGTAACGGCATGGTCGTCGGGACTTCGGCACTGCTCTGCATGATCGGCTCCTGTTCGGCGGCAGCGGCGGTTCGCCGTCGGGCGGGATCGCGCTGGCCGTTGTAGCGGCGGTCTTGGTGTCTGCCGCCTTCCTGTCGGGAAAGCCCGCCGGACGCGCCGGAGACCGCTACGCCGGTCTCGTCGATGATGCTGCCCTGGCTCCGGGAGGCACGTTTGCTCGTTTTTCTTGATGCGAAGTATGGAGGTTGCGCGGCGTCAAGAAAATCAGCCGGAATTGAAGTTGCGGTAGGGGAGAGGGAAGCCTTGTAGGACGTTTCCTACAGCGCTGCGGCATCTTGTCGCGAGCGTCGCCGGCGTGCGCCGGACACGGACGGCGGGCGGCGCTTCGCCGCGCCGATGCGTCCGGCCCCTCCGCGCGGGGAAGCGGCCGTGCCCGATACCGCCGTCGGCGTCACAGCTCGTCCGGGTCCTCGAACAGCTTGTGGCGCATCGCGTAGCGGACGAGTGCGGTGTCGTTCGGCATCTGCATTTTTTCGAGGATCCGCGTCTTGTACGTGCTGACGGTCTTGACGCTGACGCAGAGCGCCTGCGCGATCTCGGAAATCGACTCGCCGGTGGTGACGCGCCGGAACACGTCGAACTCGCGGTCGGACAGGCGCTGGTGCGGCAGGAGATCGGTCGGCTCGTTCAGGCTCTGCGCGAACTGCTCGGCCATGGTCAGGCTGACATAGACGCCGCCGGCCGCGATCTTGGTCAGGGCGGCGACCAGTTCGGCGCTGGCACTTTCCTTGGTCATGTAGCCCGAGGCGCCCGCGCGGAATGCCCGCACCGCGTACTGCTGCTCGGCATGCATCGTCAGCACGAGGATATGCAATCCCGGCTTCTCGTCCTTGATCTGCTTGATGAGCTCGACCCCGTTGCGGCCGGGCATCGACAGGTCGAGCACCAGCACGTTGGCGTCCGTGCCGCGCATGAGCGCGATCGTCGACGCACTGTCCTGCGCTTCGCCGACGACCTCGAACCCGCTCGCGCTCTGCAGGATGTGCCGAAGACCGTCCCTGACGAGTGCGTGGTCGTCGGCGATGAGTACCCTGATCATGACCGCATCTCTCCTTGCTCGATGGCGTGCAGCGGCAGCGCCACGGTGATCGTGAATCCCTTGCCCGGCTGGCTGTCGATCGTCACCGTGCCGTCGAGCATGTGCGCGCGCTCGCGGATGCCGATCAGGCCGAACGACGGACGGTCCTGCGCATCGCGGGGGGGCGCCGGCGCGCCGTGACCGTTGTCCGCGATGCGCAGCATGCAATAACCGTCTTCCGCTTTCAACGACAGTTTCACGTTCGTCGCGTCCGAGTGCCGCGCGACGTTGGTCAGCGCCTCCTGCACGATGCGGAACAGCGTGGTCGCCCCCGCGCCGGTGAACGCGATGTCGCCGGGGGCGATGTCCCGGTCGACCGTGATTCTGTAGCGGCGCGTGAAATCGTTCGCCAGCCAGTCGATCGCCGGGACGAGGCCCAGGTCGTCGAGCATCACCGGCCGCAGATCGGCCGCGATGCGCCGGAGCGACGCAACGGTCGAATCGATCAGGCGGTGCATGCCGCCCAGTTGCTCGCGCACGCCGGGGTTGGGCGCGACGACGCCCGCGAGCCCCAGTTCGACGGCCGACAGATCCATCTTGAGCGCGGTGAGTTGCTGGCCGAGGTCGTCGTGTAGTTCGCGCGCGATCCGCGTCTTCTCTTCCTCGCGCACGTTCTGCAGGTTGGCGGACAGGTCGCGCAGTTCCTCGCGCGACTGCTTGAGGGCGTTTTCCGCGCGCACCCGCTCGGTCACGTCGCGCAGCATGACCGTGTACAGCTTGCCGGTGCCGTCGCGAATCTGCGAGATCGACGCCTCGATCGGAAACTCGGTGCCGTCGCCGCGCAAGCCGAACAGCACGCGTTGCCGGCCCATCTGGCGCTCCGACACGCCGGTCACGCCGAATTGCTCGACGTGTCGCGCATGCGCGGCGCGAAAGCGCTCGGGGATGAAACGCGACAGCGGCGCACCGACCGCCTCCATCGCGGAGACGCCGAACACGCGCTCCGCGGCCGGGTTGAAGATCACGATCGTCTGGCTTTCGTCGACGGTGATGATGGCCTCCATCGACGAGCGGATGATGCCCATCATCCGGGCCTCGGTGGGCTGGCTGTCGCCGGCGGGCGCCGGCGTTCGGTTCGCGACGGCCTGCCGCACGAGCGCGGCCAGCGTCAGCGACAGTACGATGCCCGCCAGCAGCACGGCCGTCGCGGCCGCGTCCGTCGCGGCGCGCGGCGCGCTGTAGTGGAGCGAGAGCGGCGTGCCGCCGAACGTCAGCGCGTCGGTCCGCTCGAACGTCGCGCCGGCGTCGAATGCGTCGCTTCCGCCGAAACCGCCCGAATACACGGGCGCCGCGGGATGGTCGGCCAGGATTTCCAGGCGCAGCCGTTCGAGCAGGGACGGATCGACGAGACGAGCCGGATTCAGCGCCGCATACACGTACCCGGCCGCCGTTGCGTGCCGCGCGCCGGGCGACGTGCGGTCTTCACCCTGTGCATCGATCGGCAAGTACAGCGTCAGTTCGGTCCGGGCGATCGCCGCATCGGTGCCGTCCTGAATGGCGTTCGCGGCGAGCGCGACCTTGCCGGTTTCCGCCGCCCGCTGCAGCGCCTGCCGGGTCGGCTGATCGTTGTTCGCCAGGCTCGGCTCGATTCGCCCGAGGCTGCGGACCGGCGACTGCAACCCGTCCAGATCGAGACCGGCGAGATACCGGCGCCACGCGCCGCCGTCCGGCGGCGCGGGCAGTGCCGACGCGAATTCCCGGGCGCCGCGCAGGACGACGGCGGCAGCGAGGAAGCTGCGGCGGAGGTCGGCTGTCGCGCGCGTCGCGGTTTGCGCGAAGCGTGCCTGGGCGGCTTGCTCCGCCCGATGCTGCAGCAGCCGGGATGCGGCAAACGAGGCGGCCACGCCGAGCACCAGCGTCAGCAGCACGGCAACGGTCGCATATCGGCTGGGTCGAATCGGCTGCGAAGCCGGTCCGGCCCGGAAGGGGGGCGCATTCACGGTCATTGCCGTTCATCCTGACGGATTTCGTCGACGGCGGGCTGGCGGCGGGCCGGACGCCGGGCACGAAGGGCGGAGCGGGCCGCAACCACGATATCGCCCTGAATTGTGCGCGTTTTGTCGGCATTCGCCAATCGGGACCGATGCGCAAGGGGGCGACGCCGCGCGTGCTTGACCCGTGTCAACGGACCGGCGCCTGCCGGGATCAGACTGGCTTCATGAACCGGTCGAACCCGGACGACAACTGGGAGGCGTCATGTATCACAGAATCTTTGCGGCACTCGACGGCAGCCGTGGCGCGCGGCTCGCGCTCGACGAGGCGATCTCGCTCGCCCGCGAGTCGGGCAGTCTGGTCATCGCCATGTGCGTGGTGTCGGATGCGCCGCGGCTCGCCGACGTCGACAGCGGCTATATCGATCAGCGCGATCCGGCCGGGCTGGACGCGGACCGGGCCGCGACAGCGGTCTCGGACGCGGAAACGGCGTTCCGGCTCTCGGGGGTGCGCGGCATCGCGCAAACCATCGACGCGTGCGGAGAAGACATATCGGACGTGCTGGCGCGCGCCGCGGCCGAATGCGAGGCGGACCTGATCGTGATGGGCACGCATGGCCGGCGCGGCGTGCGCCGCGCGTTGCTCGGCAGTGTCGCCGAGTCGCTGGTGCGCATCGCGGACCGGCCGGTGCTGGTCGTACGGGAGGGGCCGGACGCGTGCGCCGGCGTGTTGTGAGGGGAAGGAGGCGGGCAGCCGCGAGTGGCTGCCCGTTCGCGCCGGCTCAGTGGGACAGCAGGACCGGCACCGTCATCGTTTCGAGGATCGTGCGGGTCGCGCCGCCCAGCACGCGCTCGTGGGCGCGGGTATGGCTGTACAGGCCCATGACGAGCAGATCCGCATGCAGGTCGGTCACCCGGTTCAGCAGCGTCGCGCCCACGCCGACCGACCGATCGCGCGGCGTCGTCGAGAACGATGCGCGCACGCCGTGCCGTTCGAGATACGCGGCGACGTCGACGCCGGCGGGCGTCTTGTCCGGATCGGGCTGGCCGCGGACAACCGTCTCGACGTTGACGAAGCGTGCGCGGGCGAGCAGCGGCAGCGCGTCGGCCATCACGCGCGCGGCTTCCCGCCCGCCGTCCCAGCCGACCAGCACGTTCTCGCCGAGCGTGCGCACGTCGCCCGCATACGGCACGACGAGCGCCGGACGGCCGCTGCCCATCACGACATCCTCGACGAAACGGCGCGCCACGTAGGTCATGCGGTCGTCGGGATCTTCCTGGCCGAGCACCAGCAGATCCGCGTGACGAGCATGCAGGATCGTGGCGGCAATCGGGTCGCCGGCCGGCGCCTGCCATTCGACGCTGCGTCCCGCGCGCTCGGCGGCGGTCAGGAACCGTTCTTCCGCCTCCTTGCGCCGCTGGTCGCACAGGCGCTCGTAGACGGCAAGCTTGAGCGGCTCGTCGGGCCGGCGCAACGGCTCGAGGAGATCCTGGCAGACCACGTAGAGGCCGATCAAATGCGCGTTCCAGCGTCCCGCGAGTTCGAGCGCGAGGTCGACTCGCGTCGCACAACGCTCGCTGTCGTCGAGGTGAACGAGCAGGGTCTTGTAGCTCATGACGGTACCTTTTCGGTTGAGGCGGCGGGGGATTCGGCGGGGTGCTCCGACGGGCAGCTCGCCGGAATCATCAGGACCGGGCAGGTGGCTTGACGCAGCACGCGCTCGGCCACGCTGCCGAGGAAGAGGCGCTGAAAGCCGTGACGGCCGTGCGTGCCCATCACGATCAGGTCGGCCTCGATCTCCCTGGCGAGACCGACGATCCGGTGCGGGACGGTTTCGCCCGCGGGCGCGACGTTGGAGATCTGCGGCGTGCCGGCCACGCCGCGTGCTTTCATGCGTCGCGCCGCGTCCTCGGTGACGCGCAGCCCCTCTTCACGGAATGCATCGACCAGGATCGACGGATCGTATCCGTACATGTCGTAGGCCGGCACCAGGAAATCGACGACGTAGACGGGTGTCAGCCGGGCACCCGTTTCCGACGCGAGCGTCAGCGCGGCGTCGAGTGCACGGGACGACGTGTCGCTGCCGTCGAGCGCAACCAGAATGTTCGAGTACATGGCAGTTCCCTTGAACGGATGTCGATGCACTCATCATCGGCGCGTGCACGCCGGTCGCGCTGATCTGGATCAAGCGTCCCGGTTGCCGCGCAGCACGCGCACCGCGGCGCGCGCCGCGATCCAGGCCTCGTTGGTCGGCTCGACGACCACCGTGACCGCGCTCGCCGCGGACGACACGACATGCGCGTCGGCGGCATTCGCGCGCGCGTCGAGCGCGACGCCGAGCCAGCCGAGCGCCGCGCAGATCCGCTCGCGCAACACCGCCGAGTGCTCGCCGATGCCGGCCGTGAAGACGAGCATGTCGAGGCCGCCGAGCAGGGCGGTCAGCGCACCGGCCTCGCGCACGATGCGATGGACGTACAGCGCCAGCGCGTCGCGGGCCGGCGCGTCGCCGGCCGCCTCGCGCGCGAGCAGCACGCGCGGGTCGCCGGAGGCCCCCGACACGCCCTTGAGCCCCGACTCGTGATACAGCAGGTGTCCCAGCGCGTCGCCGGACAGCTTGCCGGCCTCGAGCAGGTGCAGGACGACGCCGGGGTCGAGCGTTCCGCAGCGGGTGCTCATCATCAATCCGTCGAGCGCGGAGAAGCCCATCGTCGTCGCGACGCTGCGGCAGTCGCGCAGCGCGCACAGGCTCGCGCCGCTGCCGAGATGGGCGGCGATCACGCGGCCGTGCGCACGCGCGCCGAACGACTCGTCGAGCGCGACGGACAGGTATTCGTACGACAGTCCATGGAATCCGTAGCGGCGCACGCCCTGGTCGAACCACGCGTGCGGCAGCGGCAGCAGCTGCTCGGTGCGCGGCAGCGTGCGATGAAACGCCGTGTCGAACACGGCGATCTGCGGGACGTCCGGAAACGCGTCGCGCAGCGCGTCGATCGCATCCAGGCTGTGCGGCTGATGCAACGGCGCCAGCGGCGTCAGCGTGCGCAGCGCGTCCAGCACGTCGTCGTCGACGAGCACCGGCTCCATGTATCGCGCGCCGCCGTGCACGACGCGATGCGCGATCGCGCCCAGCGCGACATGCGGCAATTTCGTGCGGATCCACGTCGCGATCCGCGCGAGCACCGCGCGGTAGGGGTCTTCCCGCGTGCCGAGCGGCAGCGAACCGTCGGGCTCGGCGTCGAAGCGGATCGATACGCGGTGGCCGGCCGCGACCGCTTCGCCCTCGTGCAGCGGCCGCCGCGCGGGGGCGCCGTGCGGCGGGTACGCGAAGACCGCGAACTTCACGCTCGACGAGCCGGCATTGACGACGAGCAGGGCGAGCGTACGCATCGGCCGCCCTCAGTGCGACATCAGCACCGGCAGCGTCATCGACGCCAGCACCGTGCGCGTGGCGCCGCCCATCACCAGCTCGCGCCAGCGCGAATGGCCGTAGGCGCCCATCACGAGCAGGTCGGACCCGGTTTCATACGCGCGCGACAGCAAGGTGTCGCCGACCGCCGAGCCGGCGCCGGCATCGATGTCGAGCACGTTCACGTCGCGTGCATGGCGGGCCAGCATCAGCGCGGCATCGGCGGCCGGAATGCGCGTGGTCGTCGCTTCCGAGTTGCCGTCGACCACGGCGGCGACCGTCGTGCGCTTCGCATGCTCCAGAAAGGGCAGTGCGTCGTGCGCGGCGCGAACGGCTTCGCGGCTGCCGTCCCATGCGACGAAAACCCGTTCGCCGATCGACGGAAATTCGCCGGTGTACGGCCAGAACAGCACCGGGCGGCCGGCGGACAACACGAGGTTCTCCGGAAACTGGTCGTCGATATAGGTCTCGGGGTCGTTCGGGTCGCTCTGGCCGGCAATCACCAGATCGGCGAGACGGGCGGCGCGCGGCACGGCCACGTTCGCGCGCTCGTCCGCGCGAACCCAGGTGGCCGGTACTTTTGCCCGGGCGGTCTCCGCATGGAACAGGCGTTCCAGCGCGGCGAGCCGCTCGTCGCGTTGTTCGCGGTGCGCGTGGAAATAGTCGGCGGAGCCGGCCATCACGTAGAACGAGTAGGGCTCGGGCGTGTAGACCGCGAACAGCCCGGTGAGATGCGCACCGAAGCGCCGGGCGAGACGCAACGCGCACTCGAGGCGCGAATGCGCGCGGGCGCTCGTATCGAGGTGCACGAGCATGCTTTTGTAGCTCATCGGAATCGCTCCATCGACGGGGGAACCGCCAGTGCAATCCAGTCTACGAAGCAGGGTTTCCGCGTACTTGACTCAGATCAACGGCTCCCGCGCGCGATGCCCGCACAGTGAAGCGGTCGCGATGCCGATCCCGGGCAGGCGGCATGTGGCGCGATGCCAACCCATTGACCGGATCGAAAGAGGGAAGCCGATGAGTACGTACGCTTGGACGACACCGAACGACGTTTGCCGCGCGGGCTGCGATCTCGCGCTGCGCATGGCCGCGCTGAACCGCGACTGGCAGCATGAATGGCATGCGCTGGCCGGGCGGCGTATCGAGCGGGACCGCGCCGCGGTGGGCCACCTGCAGCAGGCGTTGGCTGAAACGCAAGAATGGACGGCGTTCGGCGAGGCGACCCGGCAGGTGATGCGCGACTACGCGATCGCGAGCGTCGCGATCTGGCAGGATGCCGTCGAGCTGGGCATGCGTGCGCAGTTCGAGAACGCCGGCGCGTGGCGCAACTGGTTGCGCGAATACGGCGCGGGTGCGTTGTCGCGTTATCAGACCGACTGGCTGCCCGATCTGGGACGACTGGCCGCGGTCAACGAAGCCAGCATGCCGTGGGCCGAATGGATGACGGCACTGGAACGCGGGCTCGAGGACGCGAACGACGAGGCGCCGGTTGCCCGTCGCCGTCTGAACGGCGTGACCGACGCCCGGGAGAACGATCATGTGCGCTGATCGTGTCGCGTTCGTCACGGGCGGAATGGGCGGGCTCGGCGCGGCGATCGGCCGGCGCCTGCACGACGCGGGCATGACGGTGGCGGTGTCGCATACGGAGCGCAACGACCACGTCGCGACGTGGCTCGCGCAGGAACGCGACGCGGGCAGGACGTTCCACGCTTTCGAAGTCGACGTCTCCGACTACGATTCGTGCCAGCACTGCGCGGCGCGCGTGCTGGCCGAGTTCGGGCGCGTCGACGTGCTCGTCAACAACGCGGGGGTCACGCACGACGCGACCTTCGTGAAGATGACCAAGAGCATGTGGGACGCGGTACTGCGCACCAACCTCGACGGCATGTTCAACATGACGAAGCCGTTCGTGCCGGGCATGATCGAGGCCGGCTTCGGGCGGATCGTCAACATCGGCTCGGTGAACGGCTCGCGCGGCGCGTACGGGCAGGCGAACTACGCGGCGGCGAAGGCCGGCATCCATGGCTTCACGAAGGCGCTGGCGCTTGAACTCGCGCGCCACGGCGTGACGGTCAACACGGTTGCCCCCGGCTATCTGGCGACCGCGATGCTCGCGACGGTGCCGAAGGAAGTGCTCGACACCAAGATCCTGCCGCAGATTCCGGTCGGCCGCCTGGGCAATCCGGACGAGATCGCCGAGCTCGTCGCCTTCCTGTGTTCCGATGCGGGGGCTTTCGCGACCGGCGCGGAATTCGACGTCAACGGCGGCATGCACATGCGATGAAAGCATCCGTCACGCGCATGCCGGTCGAGCACGAGCCGAAACGGCCAACGGGTACGCACGCACCGGCGTCGAACCCGGCCGAATGCATGCCGGCCCGGCCGTCGCCCGCCGACCAATGGAACCGCGCCGCGCATGCGAACGTGGCCGCGATGACCTTCGGGCTGTCGCCCGTGTCGCTCGCGCTGGCCGTGCTCGACTGGGGCGCGCATCTGGCCGTGTCGCCGGGAAAATGCTTCGAGCTTGCGACGCAGGCGTGGCTGGCCGCTGCCGCACCGGCGGCAAACCCGGGCGACGACGAGGCCGACGCCGCCGACACGAGCGGCCTGGCGGTGCACGCCGGGCAGGCCGATCCGCGCTTCGTCGCGCCCGCATGGGCCGGCTGGCCGTTTTGCGCGTACCGCGACGGCTTCCTGTCGATCCAGCGCTGGTGGCGCGACGCGACGCGCGGCGTGCCGGGCGTCGAACGGCACCATGAGGCACTGGTCGGATTCGCCGCGCGGCAGTGGCTCGACGCATGCTCGCCGGGCAATTTCCTCGCGACCAACCCGGTCGTGCTCGACGCGACGATGCGCAGCGGCGGCGCGAATCTCGCGGCAGGGCTGCGGCACTGGCTGGACGACGCGCACGCGCTGCTCGAACGCACGCGCGGCACGCGGGCGCGCGACACACGCACCTATCTGCCGGGGCGCGACGTGGCGATCACGCCGGGCCGCGTGGTCTGGCGCAACGCGCTGTGCGAGCTGCTGCAATACGACCCGACGACGGCCGACGTCGCACGCGAGCCGATCCTGATCGTGCCGTCGTGGATCATGAAGTACTACATCCTCGACCTGCAGCCGCACGATTCGCTGATTCGCTTCCTGGTCGACGCCGGCTACACGGTGTTTGCCGTATCGTGGCGCAATCCGGGCGCGGAAGCGCGCGAGCTCGGGCTCGACGATTACCTGCGCGACGGGTGCATGGCGGCGCTCGACGCCGCCCGCTCGATCTGCGCCGAGGCCGTTCACGCGGTCGGCTATTGCCTCGGCGGCACGCTGCTGGCAATCGGCGCGGCGGCGCTCGCGCGCGACGGGCGGCAACACGAGGTATTGCGGTCCATCACGTTGCTGGCCGCCCAGACCGATTTCAGCGAGCCCGGCGAGCTCGGCCTCTTCATCGATGCCAGCGAACTGTCCGCGCTCGATGCGCTGATGTGGCGGCAGGGTTACCTCGACGGCGCGCAAATGTCGGCCGCGTTCCAGCTGCTGAACGCGCGCGACCTGATCTGGTCGCGCATGATGAGCGAATACCTGCTCGGCACGCGCACCAAGCCGAACGACCTGATGTCGTGGAACGAGGACACCACGCGCATGCCGTACCGGATGCATACCGAATACCTGACGCGGCTTTTCCTCGACAACGATCTCGCGGCCGGCCGCTACTGCGTCGACGGGCGGCCTGTCGCGCTGTCGGATATCGACGTGCCGACGTTCGCGGTCGGGACCGAGCGCGATCACGTGTCGCCCTGGCATTCCGTCTACAAACTCCATCTGCTCACGCACCACGCGCTGACGTTCGTGCTGACCTCCGGCGGCCACAATGCCGGGATCGTGTCCGAACCCGGCCATCCGGGACGCCACTATCGCTGCGCGACGCGCGAGCCCGGCGCGCCATACCGCAGCCGGCACGATTTCGCGAGCGCAACGCCCGCGGTCGACGGCTCGTGGTGGACGTGCTGGCGCGACTGGTTGCATGCGCATTCGTCGGGCGACGTGCCGGCACGGGTGCCGGCCGCCGGCTTCGGCGCCGCGCCCGGCAGTTACGTGCTCGAGACATGAACCTGAACCCGAAGACGAACCTGCCTCCGGAAGCGCCCGCCGACGCGTGCCTGCCCGGCCTGTTGCCGCGCGCGGACGGCGCGCCGCCCGAACTGATCGCGCGTGCGTGCCATGCGCCGCCGCTGACGGTGGCCGTCGTGCATCCGTGCGACACGGCCAGCCTCGTCGCGCTCGCCGCGCTCGCCGCGTCGCCGCTGGGCGCATCGATCGAACCGCTGATCGTCGCGCCGCGCGCGAAGGTGTCGCGCGTGGCGGCGGAGGCGGGCGTCGATCTGGCGAAATGGCCGATCGAGGACGTGCCGCACAGCCATGCGGCGGCGGCCCGCGCGGTGCAACTCGCGGCGGCGGGCCGCGCCGGCGCGCTGATGAAGGGCAGTCTGCATACGGACGAGCTGATGGAGGCCGTCGTGGCCGCGGAATCGGGCCTGCGCACGGACAAGCGCATGTCCCATTGTTTCCTGATCGACGCGCCCGCGTATTCGCGGCCGTTCATCCTGACGGACGCGGCGGTGAACATCGCACCGGATCTCGCGCAGAAGGCGGCGATCACGCAGAACGCCGTCGACGTCGCGCATGCGCTCGGTGTCGCGCGCCCGCGCGTGGCCGTGTTGTGCGCGGTCGAGACCGTCAATCCGGCGATGCGTTCGACGCTGGACGCGGCCGCGCTCGCGAAGATGGCGGAGCGCGGGCAGATCACGGGGGCGATCGTCGACGGCCCGCTCGCGTTCGACAACGCGATATCGCAGCGCGCCGCGCGCGAGAAGGGGATCGACTCGCCGGTTGCCGGCCGTGCGGACATCCTCGTCGTGCCCGATATCGAAGCGGGCAACATGCTCGCGAAACAGCTCGAATACCTGGGCGGCGCCGCGAACGCGGGCGTCGTCGTGGGCGCGCGCGTGCCGATCGTGCTGACGAGCCGCGCCGACGGCGTCGCCGTCCGGCTCGCCTCCTGCGCGCTCGCGGTGTTGCTGGCGCAAGTCCGGCACGACGCCGCCCCGATGCCTGAACAGGCCCCCCTTTCGATGGAGGAATCGCGATGAAAGCACTCGTGTATCACGGGCCCGGGCGCAAGGCGCTCGAACAGCGGCCCCGGCCGGAACTGCAGTCGCCCACCGACGCGATCGTCCGCGTGACGCGCACGACGATCTGCGGCACCGATCTGCACATCCTCAAGGGAGACGTGCCGACCTGCGAACCGGGCCGCGTTCTCGGCCATGAAGGCGTGGGCATCGTCGAGCAGGTCGGCGCGGCGGTCGATTCGCCGAAGCCGGGCGACCACGTGCTGATTTCATGCATCTCGTCGTGCGGCCGCTGCGAATACTGCCGCCGCGGCCTGTATTCGCATTGCGCGACCGGCGGCTGGATCCTCGGCAACCGGATCGACGGCACGCAGGCCGAGTACGTGCGCATCCCGCATGCGGCGACCAGCCTGTACCGGATTCCGGCCGACGCGGACGAGGACGCGCTCGTGATGCTGTCCGACATCCTGCCGACCGGCTTCGAATGCGGCGTGCTGAACGGCAAGGTGCAGCCGGGCTGCTCGGTTGCGATCGTCGGGGCCGGGCCGATCGGGCTGGCCGCGCTGCTGACCGCGCAGTTCTATTCCCCCGCGCGGATCATCATGATCGACCCGGACAGCCATCGGCTCGACGTCGCGCGGCGCTTCGGCGCGACCGACTGCCTCGACGGCCGCGACGGCGACCCGGTAGCGGGCGTGATGAAGCTGACCGACGGCGTGGGCGTGGATTGCGCGATCGAGGCGGTCGGCATTCCGGCGACGTTCGAGATGTGCACGTCGCTGGTGGCGCCCGGCGGGGTGGTCGCGAACGTCGGCGTCCATGGCGTCAAGGCCGACCTGCACCTCGAGAAGCTGTGGGATCGCAACATCTCGATCACGACGCGGCTCGTCGACACCGTCAGCACGCCGATGCTGCTGAAGACCGTGGGGGCCGGACGCCTCGATCCGGCGCGCCTGATCACGCACCGGTTTTCGCTCGACGACGTGGAAAGCGCGTACGACACGTTCGGGCGCGCCGCGCAAACCCGCGCGTTGAAGGTCATCATCGAGATCGGCTGAGTGCCGGCCCGGGGCCGCGTGTGGCGGAAACCGCGGCGGCGGCGCGTTCCGTCACGCGCGGCAGGCGTCTTGCCGGCGCTTCGCCGGCGGTCAGGACGACAGCGCGGCCGGTTCCTGCGTGCTGCGCGATTCGGCTTCGTCGAGATCGACGCACTGCTCGTAGGTCGGCACCTCGCACGGCCAATGCAGGCGTTCCGAGATGCGCCGGCGCATCGCATCCGCGGCAGCGGGTTCGCCATGCGTGACGAACGTCCGCACGGGCGCGCCCTGCATCGTGCCGAGCCAGTTCAGAATCTCTTCGTAATCGGCGTGGGCCGACAGCGTCGTGATCGACTCGACCTGCGCGCGCACGCGGACGTATTCGCCGTGAATCTTCAGCGTCGGCTCGTGCGCGGCGAGCGCCGCGCCGCGCGTGCCGGCCGCCTGGTAGCCGACCAGCGCGATCGTGTTGCGCGCATCGGGCGCGTAGCGGGTCAGGTGGTGCAGCACGCGCCCGCCCGTCGCCATCCCGCTGCCGGCGATGATGACCATCGGGCCGTGGTGTTCGGCGATCGCTTTCGACTGGTCGACCGAGCGGATCATCGTGGCCGCGTGGCCGAGGGCGTTCGCGTCGGAAACGGTCAGCCGGTGTTCGAGGATATGGTGGCGATAGAGCTCGGTCACGTCGGTCGCCATCGGGCTGTCGAGGAACACCGGGACGCGCGCCATGCGGCCGGACGCCTTGAGCCGCGCGATGTAGTGCAGGATTTCCTGCGCGCGGCCGACGGTGAAGCAGGGCATCACGACGACCCCGCCGCGCGAGAAGGTCTTGTCGAACAGCGCGGCCAGTTCATTCTCGGGGTCCGACGCCGGGTGCAGCCGGTCGCCGTACGTCGACTCGACGACCAGGTAGTCCGCGTGCGCGGGCGGGCGCGGCGGCTGCATGATCGGGTCGTGGTACCGGCCGAGGTCGCCCGAGAACGCGAGCACCTTGTGATCCCAGTGCATCACGACGCTCGCCGCGCCGAGGATGTGCCCGGCCGGCAGCAGGCGGAACGACACGCCGCCGCCCAGCGCCGTGCATTCGTCGAAGGCGACGGGCTTCAGCAGGCGCAGCGCGCGCTGCGCGTCGTCCAGCGTGTAGAGCGGTTGCGCCGGATGATGCTTCGAGTAACCGTGCCGGTTCGCGAAGTCGGCTTCCTCCTCCTGCAGCCGGGCGCTGTCGCGCAGCATGATGTCGCAGAGTTCGGCGGTGGCCGCCGTGCAGTAGACCGGCCCGCGATACCCTTCGCGCGCGAGCACCGGGAGATAGCCGGTGTGATCGAGGTGCGCGTGCGTGAGCACGACCGCGTCCAGCGTGTCGGCCGCGAGCGGCAGCGGCCGCCAGTTGCGCAGCCGCAGGTTCTTCGTCCCCTGGAACAGGCCGCAATCGACCAGCACGCGCCGGCTGCCGTGCTCGACCAGATACTTCGAGCCGGTCACCGTTTCGGTCGCACCGAGAAAAGTCAGTTTCATGGATTGCCTCACCGCGAGTCGACGGAACAGTAGGTCGATTACATCCCGAACGCGCGCGCGGCGGTTGATCGAAATCAGGGATGGCGGGATCCGCGTGCCGGCCGGGCGAGCCGGAGGATGCCGTTCATGATCGCGAATCCCGCGCGCCCGGCCGTGCCGCTAGCGCCCGGACGACGCGGGATCCAGCTGCGCGACGAACGCGACGATGCCGGCAACCAGCGCGACGGCCGCGTACGGAACGACCCGCGAGTCGATCAGCATCGCGTGCACGACGCCCAGCAGCGACGCGAGCGCGACGAACACGCAGAGCGTCGCGAGCGCGCTTCGGTATGGCAGACCCATCATGACGTTCTCCCGGGAGGCGGCCGCCGCGGATTGCGCAACACATGGCCCCATGATCGCGTGCCGCGCGCCCGCCCGCTTGATCTGTA
This sequence comes from Burkholderia seminalis, assembly GCF_001718535.1. Classification (NCBI taxonomy): domain Bacteria; kingdom Pseudomonadati; phylum Pseudomonadota; class Betaproteobacteria; order Burkholderiales; family Burkholderiaceae; genus Burkholderia; species Burkholderia seminalis. The sequence goes on from NZ_CP013399.1 coordinate 75,405, forward strand.
TCAACGGACGAATCCCGACGTCGCGGGGGCGACGCCCCGATCACGCCATCTGGCCGATCGTCTTGCGGAACCGCGTCAACGACAGCAGGAACAGCACGCAGCCGATCGCGAACAGCGCCGCGAACTGGGCCCACACCGCATCGAGCCCCGCACCGCGATACAGGATGCGCTGCGCGAGTTCGACGAAATGGGTGGTCGGCGCGGCCAGCATGATGTCCTGCACGACGGGCGGCATGCTCTCGCGCGGCGTCAGTCCGCCCGACAGCAGTTGCAGCGGCAGCAGCACCAGCACGAGCAGCATGCCGAACTGCGGCATGCTGCGCACGAGCGTTGCGAGGAAGATCCCCATCGACGTCGTCGCGAACAGGTGCAACGCCATCCCGGCCACGAACAGCGGCACGGACCCGGGAATCGGCACGTGCAGCGCGCCGCCCACGACGAACGTCAGCGAAGCGACGGCCGCCACCGTGACGACGAGCCCCATCGACCAGACCTTCGCGAGCATGATTTCGGCCGCGGTGACCGGCATGACGAGCAGATGCTCGATCGTGCCGTGCTCGCGCTCGCGAATCAGTGCGGCCCCGGTGAGGATCATCGACAGCATCGTCACGTTGTTGATCAGCTCCATCAGCGCGCCGAACCAGACTTCGTCGAGATTCGGGTTGAAGCGCATCCGCATCGCGAGATCGACGGGCGGCAAGGACGTGCCGCGATGGCGGTGCACGAACGCATCGATCTCGCCCCCCACGATCTGCTGGACGTAACTGCCGCCGGTGAACGCCTGCGTCATGCGGGTCGCATCGACGTTGAGCTGGATCGTCGCGCGGCGGCCGGACAGCACGTCGCGCTGGAAGTCCGGCGGAATGTCGAGCGAGAACGTGTAGTCGCCGTTGTCGAGACCGCGATCGGCCGCGCCGGCGCCGACGATCGGCGGCGGCGCGAACTGCGGTGGAAAGAACGCCGCCGCGATGCGCGCCGACAGTGGCGACGCGTCCTCGTCGACGATCGCGATCGGCACCTTGTGCAGCGTTTCCGGGCGGGCGGTGGCGGCGACGTAGATCGATGCGCTGAACGTGTAGACGATCAGCGCGAGCAGGATCGGGTCGCGGGCGAGGCTCCACAGTTCCTTGATGCCGAGCCGGTAGATGACGAGCAGGCGTGACATGATCACCGCTCCTGCTTGCGCAGCAGGATGCCGGTCGCCACCATGATGACCGGCACGGCCGCGAGCATCGGCCAGAACTGGGACGACAGGTCGGCCAGCCCGAGCGCCTTGTTGTAGACGCCGCGGCTGATCGCGAGCATGTAGGTGGCCGGATAGGCGGTGCCGACCCACTTGCCGCTGCCCTCGAGCGACGACAGCGGCGTGAGCAGGCCCGAGAACTGCACGACGGGAATCAGCGTGCCGACGATCGTCATGAAGATCGCGGCGATCTGGCTGCGGGTGAACGTCGACGCGAACAGCCCGATACCGGTGGCCACGACATTGAAGATCAGCACCGCGGCCGCCAGCGTCGCGAAACTGCCCTTGATCCGCACGCCGAACACGACGTCGGCCAGCACGACCATCAGCAGGAAGTTCAGCATGGCGAGCATGACGTACGGCGCCTGCTTGCCGAGCAGGAATTCGGCCCGCGTGACGGGCGTCACGTACAGGTTGACGATCGAGCCGAGCTCGCGCTCCCGCACGACCGCGAGCGCGGTCAGCATCGCGGGCAGCATCAGCAGCAGCATCGGCATGATCGCGGGAATCATGGCCGGCAGGCTCTTGACGTCGGGGTTGTAGCGATAGCGGATCGCGATGTCGACGGCCGGCGCGAGCGACATGCCGAGCCGGCGCTTCGCCTGGTCGCGCAGCCAGTTCTCGTGCATGCCGGCCACGTAGCCGCGGATCGTTTCCGCGCGCATCGGCATCGCACCGTCGACCCATGCGCCGATCTCGACGCGGCGCCCGCGCGCGACGTCGCGAGCGAAACCGGGCGGGATCTCGATCGCGAGCGACAGCCGGCCGTTGCGCATGCGGCGCTCGATGTCGCGATCGTCGACGAGCGGCGCGCGCGGCACGAAGTAGCGGGAACCGGCGAGGTTCTGCGCATAGTCCTGGCTCAGGATCGACTGATCGCGGTCGAGCACCGCGAACGTCAGGTTGTCGACGTCGAGGCTGATCCCGATGCTGATCACGCACATCAGCACGAGCGAGCCGAACAGCGCCAGCGTCGCGCGCAACGGGTCGCGTCGCAGCTCCAGCACTTCGCGCCACAGATAACTGCCGGCGCGCGCCGGGCTGAACCACGCCGCCGCATGAGCGCCGCCGCCGGCACCGGCCGCCGCGGGCGGCGGGGCGAGCCAGCCGGCGTCGGACGGTGCGCCGTCCGCGGCGTCGGTACGCTGCGCGTCGCTCAGGTAGCCGATGAACGCCTCCTCGAGCGTGCCGGCGCCGCGCTGGCGGACCAGTTCGTCGGGCGCGGCGCTCGCCAGCACGCGGCCCGCGTGCATCAGCGAGATGCGGTCGCAACGGGCGGCCTCGTTCATGAAGTGCGTCGAAATGAAGATCGTGACCCGATCGTTGCGCGCGAGCGCGATCATCAAGCGCCAGAAGTCGTCCCGCGCCACCGGATCCACGCCTGACGTCGGTTCGTCCAGGATCAGCAGGTCGGGCTTGTGGACCATCGCCACGGCAAGCGAGAGCCGCTGGCGTATGCCGAGCGGCAGGCGTTCGGGCAGCGCGTCGAGCACCTCGGCGAGCCCGAAGCGCCCGACCATTTCGGTGATCCGCGCGGGCAGGTCCGGTTCGGGCACGCCGAACAGGCGCGCATGCAGCACGAGGTTCTGCCGGACGGTCAGTTCGCCGTACAGCGAAAACCCCTGCGACATGTAGCCGACCCGCCTGCGCGTGTCGATGTCGTTCGCGGCGACCGGCCGGCCGAACAGCGTCGCCGTGCCTTCGGACGCGGCGAGCAAGCCCGTGAGCATCTTCATCGTCGTCGATTTGCCGCAGCCGTTGGAGCCGAGAAACCCGAAGATTTCGCCGCGCCGGATCTTCAGGCTCACGTGGTCCACCGCGACGAAATCGCCGAAGCGCATCGTCAGCGCGTCGGCCTCGATCGCGTAGTCGGCGGCCGCGCCAGGCTCGAACGGCGTCGGCCGGACCGGCTGGTGCCCGTGCCGCCGCGCTTCCGGCAGCAGCGCGACGAACGCGTCTTCCAGCGTGTCGCAACCGGTGCGGGCGAGCAGCTCCGCGGGGCTGCCCGTCGCCAGCACGCGGCCGGCGTCCATCGCGATCAGCCGGTCGAACCGCCGTGCCTCGTCCATGTAGGCGGTTGCCACGAGCACGCTCATCGCAGGACGCGCGGCGCGGATTTGTTCGATCAGTTCCCAGAACTGGGCGCGCGACAGCGGGTCGACGCCGGTCGTCGGCTCGTCGAGGATCAGCAGGTCGGGATCGTGGATCAACGCGCAGCAGAGGCCGAGTTTCTGCTTCATGCCGCCGGACAGTTTGCCGGCAGGGCGGTCGAGAAACGCATGTAGGCCGGTGCTGTGCGTGAGTGCGTCGATGCGGCGGCGCCGCTCGGCCGCATCGTGGCCGAACAGTCTCGCGAAGAACTGCAGGTTTTCCTCGACCGACAGCGTCGCGTACAGGTTCCGGCCCAGGCCTTGCGGCATGTAGGCGATGCGCCGGCATACCCGCGCGCGATGGCGGCGCGACGACAGGTCGCCGTCGAGCGTCCAGACCCGGCCCTGCTGGATCGCCCGCGCGCCGGACACGAGCGCGAGCAGGCTCGACTTGCCGACACCGTCCGGCCCGATCAGCCCGATCATGCGGCCGGCCGGGATGTCGAGCGTCACGTCGTCCAGCGCGCACGTGGCGCCGTAGCGCAACGAGACACCCGACAGCCGGGCGACCATGCCCGATGGCGCGGACGCCGGCGGATCTTCCGCCGCGCCGGCCCCGGTGTCGACGGGCAACGTCGACTTCATTGCGGCACCTTGATCGCGAGGCGGGCCGGCCAGCCTGCGCCCGGATCGGTCTTCAGCCACGCGACGCCCGGCAGGCCGGTCTTGACGAGTTTCAGGTGGCGCTGCAGCAGGTCGCGGTCGATGCGTGCCTTGACCCGAAACATCAGCTTCTGCCGTTCGGTGGCCGTCTCGACCGTCTTCGGCGTGAATTGCGCGGTGCTCGACACGTACGACACGCGGGCCGGAATCACGTATTCCGGTGCCGCATCGAGCACGATCCGCACGTCGGCGCCGAGCGGCACCCTGCCGACGACCGTTTCGGGCAGGAAGAACGTCATGTAGACGTCGGACAGGTCGACGACATTGAGCACCTTGCCGCCCGCCGGCAGGACTTCACCGGATTCGGCGATGCGATACTGGACGCGCCCGTCGCGCGGCGACGTCAGCTCGCTGTCCGAGATGTCGGCCCGCACGCGTGCGACCGTCGCCTGCGCGGCCGTCACGGCCGAGCGCGCCGCGACGAGCTGCGCGCGGGTCGCGTCGATCCCGGCCTGGGCGGCGTCCACCTGGGCGCGCGCGGCATTCACGGTCGCTTTCAGGCTGCCCGCGCGGGCGCGATCGTCGTCGAGTTCCTGCAGCGACGACGCACCGTCCCGCGACAGCGTTTCGGAACGCGCGAGGCGTCGCATCGCGGCGTCCAACTCGCTTTCCCGCTGCACGACGAGCGCGGCGGCGGCGGCCTTGTCGCTGCGGCGCTGGGCCACCTGCGCGTCGATGCTCGCCGCGGTGTTCACGGCCTGCTGTTCCCGGGCCTGCGCCTCGTCGAGCTGGGCCTGCAGGACGACGACGTCCATGCGTGCCAGCGGTTGACCGGCCGTCACGAAGTCGCCTTCGTCGACGAGCATCGCGGTGACCCGTCCCGGCAGCTTGGTCGCGACGTCGATCTCGGTCGCCTCGATGCGGCCGTTGCCGCTGACGAGGCCCGCATCCGACTGTCCGTCGCGCCAGCGGGTCCACCCGTAATACGTGAGGCCGATCGCGAGCACGGCCGCACCGGCACCGATCAGAAGAGGGTGCTTGATGGTTTTCATTGTCGGGAACCCGAATCGGTGGAAAGGTGGTCCGGTGCGGCGGCGGTCTTGCCGGTATCGGTCGTTCCGCCGCCGAGCGCGCCGTACAGCGCGACGCGGCTTGACAGCAACGCGCGACGTGTCATGACCCATTGCTGCTCCGCGTTCATCAGGTCCCGTTGTGCATCGAGAACTTCGAGGAAGCGGGTGGCGCCGCTGTCGTAGCGCAGCTTCGCGAGGCGCGCCCGCTCCATCTGGGAGACGAGCGTGGCATGCTCGATCGCGACCTGATCGGCGAGCCAGTAGCGCGCGGCGAGGGCATCGGACACGTCGCGAAATGCGCGCTGCACGGTCTGCTCGTACTGCGCGAGGGCCTCGTCGCGCTGCGCGCGCGCGAGGGCGAGATTCGACCGGTTGCGGCCGCCGTCGACGAGCGGCAGCGTGACGTTCGGGATCACCGACCACACGCCCGCTCCGGACGACAGCAGGTCGTGCAGCGCGCTGCTTCCCGAACCGATCGCGCTCGTCAACGCGATGCGCGGGAAGAACGCCGCGCGGACCGCGCCGATATTCGCGCGCGTCGCCTGCAGTTCGTGCTCCGCGGCCATCACGTCCGGACGCCGGGTCAGCAGCGAGGCGGGCAGGCCCGGGGCGAGCGACGGCATCACGGCGCCGTCGTCGAGCGTGAGCGGCGTGTCCGCCCGCTCCGGCGTCGCGCCGACCAGCAATGCCAGCGCATCGGCAGCCGATGCACGCGCCTGCGCCAGCTGCGTGCCGAGCGACTCGGCCTGCTGCAGCAGGATCTCCGATTGCGTGAGGTCCAGGCGCGAGATCGCACCGGCCGCATGACGCAGCCGGAAAATCCGCAGCGACTCGCGTCGTGTATCGATCGTCGCGCGCGTCAGCGCGATCCGTTCATCGATCTCGCACAGGGTCAGGTAGGCGTTCGCGACGCCGGTGATCACGCTCAACGCCATCGCCTGCCGGGCTGCGTCGCTCGCGAGATAGCGCTGCAGCGCCGACGCCTTCAGGTTGCGCACGCGGCCCCAGAAATCGATCTCCCATTGCGTCTCGGCCAACTGGACCTCGTAGACCTGGCCGACGATCGGCGCGGGCGTCAGGAAGCCGCCGGGCGTGCGAAACCGCGCATAGGCCGCGCCGGCGCCGATCGTCGGCCACTGATCCGCGCCGCGGATGCCGTAGACGGCGCGCGCCTGTTCGACGCGGGCCACGGCGGCACGCAGATCGCGGTTGTTGGCGAGCGCCTGCTCGATCAACGCGCGCAGGCGTGCATCGACGAAGTAGTCTTGCCAGGCAGGCGGCGCTTGTGCAATGGCGGGGCCGCGAGCCGACGGATCGGGGAACGCGGCGGGGATCGGGGCGGCTGGACGTTCGTCGGGTGGCGCGAACGACAGGCATCCGGACAGCAGGGTCGCACCGGCGGCCAGCGCAACGAGACGCATGCGCCGCGCGAAGGCAGGCTGAAACAGCGGCGGAAGCGCGACGGCGCGCATGGGATCTCCCATCGGATACGCGAACACTGGATGACGCCGCCTTCATGGCGACGCCGCTTCGGGTTCACTTATATCCGACGATTGCCGCGCGCCCCCTTGATCTGCATCACTGCCGCTGTAATGCGTTTCGAGTGAACCCTCGCTTGACAGGCAAACGCCAGATCGTCCGGCCGATGCGCCATTTACAGGCGGTCGCCGGGCGCGAGATTCAGCAGCACGACGAACGACAGGATGCTCAGGATCAACGTGACGATCGAATACCTGAACACCCGTTCGTCGAACAGCATGCCGTGCACGATGCCGGCCAGCGATGCCAGCGCGATGAACACGCTCAGCGTCGCGAGTGCGATGCGGTACTGCTTTCGGTTCATGACGGTCTCCCGGGAAGCGGTTCTACCCTCTCGACGCGACCTGCCGGCGTTGTCGCGGCGTTCGCGGCGTCTCCGGTCATGATCGAGTCGCGCCGCGGCGCACCGTTGATCTGCATCAACAGACGAATTCAGCGGTGACGCATGCGCGCGCCGTGGCGGCAAGCCCGCGGTTGATTGATCCTCGTCAAGCCGCCGGCGCCGCCATGCGCGATGCTGAATCGGGTACGGCACGCTTCCGGTCGCACGCTTCGCGATCGGCACGCGCCCGGACGGGAGACCGACATGAAGTCCGATGCAGCACTCAAGCAGGATGTCGAGCAGGCGCTGTTCTGGAATCCGGCGATCGATGCGCGCCGGATCGACGTCGACGTACGCGACCGGATCGTGACGCTGCGCGGCACGGTCGACAGCTGGGCCCAGAAGCTCGAGGCGCAGAAAACCGCGCTGCATGTCGCGGATGCGCGCGCGCTGGTGCTCGAGCTGAACGTCGAGCCGCCGGAGGATGCCTGCGCCGACCACGAACTGGCGATCGCGATCACGTTCGCGCTCGGCTGGCAGGAGGCATTGCGCGATCACGCGATTCGCGTCGAGGTCGATCACGGCTGCGTGACGCTCGACGGCGAGGTCGATCATGCATACCAGAGCCGCGCAGCGGAAAAGATGGTGAGCCGGATGAAAGGCGTCGTCGGTGTCGCGAACCGCATTCGGGTGCGCGCCGACCATACGGTGCCCGACGTGGGCACCCGGATCGCCGAAGCGCTGGCCCGTCGCGCGCAGCGCGAATCCGCCGGGATCTCGATCGATGCGGACGACGGCATCGTCACGCTGACGGGCACGGTCGCGTCGCTGGCGGAACGACGCGCCGCGTGCGGCGCGGCGGCGTCGGTCAGGGGCGTGCGCGAGGTCGTCGACCGGTTGACCGTCGCGTGAGCGTCGCGCCCGTACGGTCCATTACCACGGAGAAGCAGCCATGAATCGCTCGCATTCCGGCCCCGGCCGCCACTATCTGCGCCGCGACAAGCGCATGCAACCGCACACGAAGGACAGTTACCGCGAGCCGAAACGGCCGCCGGGCGACCGGATCTGCGACGGATGCGGGGCCGTCTGCGATGCCGGCCGCTGGACCTGGTACGCGACGCCGCTCGACCGGCGTCAGCTCGAATGCCCGGCCTGCAAGCGCATGCGGGAAAACGCGCCGGCGGGCGAACTGGTGCTGCGCGGCGAATACATGCGCAAGCATCGCTCGGCGATCCTCGAACTGCTCGAGCGGCAAGCCGGTCTGGAAATGAGCGAGCACGCGCTCGAACGCATCATGGAGATCGAGCAATCCGGCGACACGCTCGTGATTCGAACCACCGGCGTGCACGTGGTGAGGCGCATGGGCGAGGCGCTGCTGCATGCGCATCACGGCGCGCTGGCGTTCAACTATCGCGACAGCGAGGACCTGCTGCGCGCGAGCTGGACGCGTGACGCGGCTTGAGCGGTCGCGAGTCCGGCGCACAGGCGCGACGTCATGAAGAAGCCATTCGACTACTCCGCGTTGCTGATCCCGATCGCGTTCGCCATCCTGATCGCCTATCAGTTGCTGATGGCCCAGCCGGCGACGACATCGATTTCGTACAGCGATTTTCATCGGCTGGTCGACGCGCGGCTCGTCGACGAGCTCGAAATCGGTCAGTCGTCGATCTCGGGTGCGCTGCGCATGCCTGAAGCCGGCGCGCTGCTGCCGGCTTCCGACGCGGTTGCCGTCAAGCAAGCCGGGCCGCCGTGGCGCTTCACGACGAACCGCGTCGGCGACGATCATCTGGTCGCCGCGCTGACCGCCGCCGGCATCCGCTATCGCGGGATGCCGGATTCGGGCTGGATCGCGACGCTCGCGACGTGGATGTTTCCGATGATCATGTTCTTGCTGGTATGGAACTTCATGATGCGGCGGCCGGGCGGGATGAGGGACCTGAGCGGCATGGGCAAAAGCCAGGCCCGCGTGTACGTGCAGCAGGAAACCGGCATCACGTTCGACGACATCGCGGGTATCGACGAGGCGAAGGCCGAGTTGCAGCAGATCGTCGCGTTCCTGCGCAGCCCCGAACGTTATCAGCGGCTCGGCGGCAAGATTCCGAAGGGCGTGCTGATCGTCGGCGCGCCGGGCACCGGCAAGACGCTGCTGGCACGTGCCGTTGCCGGCGAGGCGGGCGTGCCGTTCTTCACGATCAGCGGGTCGGCATTCGTCGAGATGTTCGTCGGCGTGGGCGCGGCCCGCGTGCGCGACCTGTTCGGGCAGGCGCAGCAGAAGGCACCGTGCATCGTGTTCATCGACGAACTGGACGCGCTCGGCAAGGCGCGCGGCGTCGGACTGATGTCGGGCAACGACGAGCGCGAACAGACGCTCAACCAGCTGCTCGTCGAGATGGACGGCTTTCAGGCGAATTCGGGCGTCATCATCATGGCCGCGACCAACCGGCCGGAGATCCTGGATCCGGCGCTGCTGCGCCCCGGACGGTTCGACCGCCACATCGCGATCGACCGGCCGGACCTGACCGGACGCAAGCAGATCCTGGCCGTGCATACGAAGCGCGTGAAACTCGCGCCGGAAGTCGACCTGGCCGAGCTGGCGTCGCGCACGCCGGGCTTCGTCGGCGCCGATCTCGCGAACGTCGTCAACGAAGCCGCGCTGCATGCGGCCGAACTCGGCAAGCCAGCGATCGGCATGGCCGACTTCGACGAGGCGATCGATCGCGCGATGACGGGCATGGAGCGCAAGAGCCGCGTGATGAACGAACAGGAGAAGCGGACCATCGCCTACCACGAGGCAGGGCACGCGCTCGTCGCGCAAAGCCGTGCGCACTGCGATCCGGTGAAGAAGGTGTCGATCATCCCGCGCGGCATCGCGGCGCTCGGCTATACGCAGCAAGTGCCGACCGAGGATCGCTACGTGCTGCGCCGGAGCGAACTGCTCGACCGGCTCGACGTGCTGCTGGGCGGCCGGGTGGCCGAGGAAATCGCGTTCGGCGACGTCTCGACCGGCGCGCAGAACGATCTCGAACGCGCGACCGCGCTGGCGCGGCACATGGTCATGCAGTACGGGATGAGCGACGCGATCGGCCTGATGACGCTCGACGACGCGGCATCGCCGGGCGGGGCGCCGGGCGTGTGGACGCCGGGCGACGGTCGCTGCAGCGAGCACACGGCGCAACTGATCGACGGGGAAGTGCGCGCGCTGCTCGAGGACGCGCATGCGCGGGTTGCGGCGACGCTCGGCGCGCGTCGCGATGCGCTCGAACGGATCGCGCAGAGCCTGTTGCAGCACGAATCGATCGATCACGACAGGCTGGTGGCCCTCATGGGGCCGCCGGACGATGGCGACGGGGAGCACCGTCCGGCGCAAGCCGATACGGAAGCCGTCAACGACGTCTCCGCCTGAGCGATCGAGCGCCGGAGCGACGCCGGACGCCTGCCGTCGGCCATGGTGCCGGTCAACAGCTGATGCAGACGGCGTTGTCGCACGGTCGTGCCGCGTCATCCGCGACGACCGACGCAAGCTGAGGATCGGGGCGGAAGACGGTGATGCCCTTGAGCCGGTCGCGCCAGGCCTGGAAGAACAGCGCATCGACCTGGGCGAGCGAACACTGGCCGGGCATCGTGACGGTCTTCGAGATGCCGGCGTCGACGCACGGCTGCAATGCGGCGAGCATCGCGACGTGATCGGCCGGTGCGATATCCGCCGCCGTGACGAAGTAGTCCGGTAACGCGACGTGCTCGCCGTGCCGCTCGCGAAACAGCCGGTAAGCGTGATTCTCCACGCGAAACGGACGGATCCGCCCGTCCGCCGTGCGCACCATGCGGCGCTGCGTCCAGCCGACGGCCGGCTCGATCCCGTTCGAACAGTTGTCGCAGAAGGCGAGGCTCACGCTGCCGGCCGGCGCAAACGACAGCAGATGGCTGTTGCGCAGCCCGTGCCGCGCGATCGCGTGATGGACCTTCAGCGGCAGGCGCATGCGGTACGCGGGGCCGCTCAGATAGGCGGCCGGATCGTAGGCGGGAAATGCGCCGCGCTCGGCGGCAAGCGCAGCGGACGCGGCAAACGCATGCTCGCGCATCGTCCGCGCGATGCCGGCCGCCACCGTACGCGCGTCGATGCTGTCGTAGCGCAACCGCAGCATCGTCAGCGCGTCGCCCAGCCCGGTGACGCCCACGCCGACGCGCCGCATCCGGCGCGCCTCCCGTTCATGCGCCGCGAGCGGCCACGCGGTCAGGTCGAGCACGTTGTCGAGCAGGCGCACCTGGATGTGCACCGCGTCGGCGAGCGCCGCGGCATCGAAGCGCGGTTTGCCGTCGACACCGAACGGGTGAGAGACGAACCGCGACAGGTCGATCGGTCCGAGCACGCAACCGCCGTAGGACGGCAGCGGCTGCTCGCCGCACGGATTCGTCGCGTCGATCCGCTCGTGCGCGCGCATCGGATTCGCCTCGCGGATCGTGTCCAGAAACAGCAACCCGGGTTCGGCGCTGTCGCGTGCGGCATGGACGATCTCGTGCCAGAGCGCGCGGGCCGGCACCGTTGCATGAAGATAGCGCCCATCCAGCCGCCGGATCGATGCACCGGATGCGGCGCGGGGCGGCGCGTGATGAACGAGCGCCCAGGGCAGATCGTGCGCGACCGCTTCCATGAACGCGTCCGTGATGCCGACCGACAGGTTGAACGTCGGCCAGCGCATGCGTGCGCGCTTGGCGGCGACGAACGCGAGGAGATCCGGATGATCGCAGCGCAGCACGCCCATTTGCGCGCCGCGGCGCGGGCCGGTGAACGGCAGGGCGCCGCACATGGCATCGAAGCGGTCGATGGCCGCGCATGCCCCTCGTTCGGCTGACAGGCGCCGTTCGTACGCACCGGCGGGCGGCACCGGCGAGAAGTCGTAGCCGATTCCGCCCCCCATCAACAGCGTGAGCCGCGCGTCGTCGAGCGCCTGCTCGAGCGCGGCGTCGACGGTCTGCACCGGCCGGTCGGGCGACACGGCAAGCGGATGGACGAAGCAGTTGATCATCGTCCCGCCCGTCCGCGCGCCGGCGTTCGCCAGGATGCGGCCGGCGCCGATCGCGCCGTGCTGCAGGTTCCGGAAGAACGCCTGCTCCATCTGCGCACGCAATCCGGTCGGCTCGGCGAGCGACAGCGCATGCGCGACCCGACGGAAGACGGCCGCGCGAGACGTTTCGCCGGGCTGCGCATAACGTTCGGCGAACACGGTGGTGCAAAGCGGCTGCTCGTCCATGGCGGGGCTCGGCGACAACGAATGATTCAATGTAGGCGCCTGCCCGGCCGTGCCGTTGATCGAGCGCAACCGGGTGCTTTCGCGGCACCGCTTGATGGCGGTCAACGCCGTCGCCGGCGTCGGACGTAACGTGGAGCCACGCCGACATCCTGCGCGCCTGCCATCGACTACGAGCAACCTGCCATGACCGATATCGTGACCGTCACGCTGAATCCGGCCGTCGATGTCTCGACGTCGGTCGAGCACATCGTCGATACCCACAAGCTGCGCTGCGCACGGCCGCGGCGCGACCCCGGCGGCGGCGGGATCAACGTCGCCCGGACCGTTCACCGGCTCGGCGGCGACTGCGTCGCGTTGTACCTGGCCGGCGGGCCGACCGGCGACGTCTTGACGCTGCTGCTCGAAGCGGAGCGCCTGCCGGCGGTGCGCATCCGGATCGCGGGCGAGACGCGCGAGAACGTGTGCGTGACCGAGACCGCGACCGGACGCGAATACCGCTTCCTGATGCCCGGGCCGCCGGTCACGGAGGCCGAGTGGCGCGACTGCGCGGCCCGCATCGACGCCATGCAGCCCGCGCCGCGTTACCTCGTGCTGAGCGGCAGTCTGCCGCCCGGCGCGCCCGACGACCTGTATGCGACGCTCGCGCGAACGGCCCGGGCACGGGGAAGCAGGGTGGTCGTCGATGCGGCGGGCCGCGCGCTGCAAGCGGCCCTCGAGGCCGGCGTTCATCTCGTGAAACCCAGTCTCGGCGAACTGAGCGCGCTGGCCGGCGAACCGCTCGACGACACGTCGGCCTGCCGCAAGGCGAGCGAACTCGTGGCGCGAGGCCAGGCCGACATCGTCGCGTTGACGCTCGGTGCGCGCGGCGCCTGGGTCGTCACGCACGACCGCACGCTGCGCCTGCCCGCCAGGCCGACGGCGGTATGCAGCACGGTCGGCGCCGGCGACAGTTTCGTCGGCGGCATGGTCTGGGCGCTGGCGCGCGGCGTGCCGTTCGACGACGCGTGCCGCTACGCGCTGGCGGCATCGTCCGCGTCGGTCGAGCATCCGGGGACGGCGCTGTGCACCCGCGACGACATCGAGCGGATTCATGCCGAACTGGTTGCGCAGGCAAGCTGACGGTTCGCCGGCTCGACGCAAGCACGATCGCGTCGATGCGCGATCGATCATTGATCTGGCTCAGCGGTATTCGGGCCGCGATCGCGAAAAATGGGGCAGCCATTCCACGAGGTCCGCCATGGCCGTTCGCTCGATCGCCTGCCTGCTCCTGCTGTCGTGCGTGTCGGCGGTGTCGTCCGCCGACGTCGCAACCGTCGACTCGCCACCGCCGCGCGTGCTGATCCTCGTCTATCACCGGTTCGCCGCCACGCGCCTGGATTCGATGACGGTGCGTACCGAAACCTTTCGCCATCAGCTGCAGGCAATCGACGCGAACGGCTACCGCATCGTGCCGCTTGCCGACGTCGTGCGCTGGCACGGCGGCCAGGCCGATGCCGTGCCGGCGCGTGCGGTCGCGATCACGGTCGACGACGGTCATCGCTCCGTCTACGACGTGCTGCGTCCGTTGCTGGCCGCCCGTCCGATGCCGGTCACGCTGTTCATCTATCCGTCCGCCATCTCCAACGCCAGCTACGCGATGACATGGGACCAGCTGCGCACGCTCGGGCAGGCCGACGGGTTCGACATCGAGTCCCATACGTACTGGCATCCGAATTTCCACACCGAGCACGCCCGGCTCACGCCGGACGACTACCGGCGCTTCGTGTCGTTCCAGTTGAGCCGGTCACGAGATCGACTCGAGTCGGAAACCGGTAAGCCGGTGAGGCTGCTGGCCTGGCCGTTCGGCGTCCATGATGCGCAGACCGACCAGTTGGCCGCCCGTGAAGGCTACGTCGCGGCGTTCACGCTCGACGCGCGCCCCGTGCGCGTCACCGACCCGGCAATGGCGTTGCCGCGCTATCTGATGACGGACGACTGCGACACACGGTGCATGAACGGATTGTTGAGAACCGCCGGGGGAAGCCGTGATTGAACGCTTGATCGTCTGCCTGCTCGTATCGCTCACCGGCTTCGCCGCCCGGGCGGCGCCCGTCACGATCACCGTCGTCGATGCCACGAACGGGCAGCCGCTTGCGGGCGCGATCGGCCATGCGGCGGGCGCGAACCAGACCGCCGATCGCGACGGCGCGTTGTCACTGGAGATCGACGCGGCGGGGACACGCGTGAGCGTGCGGGCGCCCGGCTACGCGCGAACCGAAGTGACGCTCGCGCCCGCCGAGGGCACGCAGACGATCCGGATGACGCCGGTGCGTCCGAAAGCCGTGTATCTGTCCGCCTACGGCGTGGCGGACCACACGCTGCGCGACGCGGCGCTGTCCCTGCAGGACGAGACGGCGATCAACGCGCTCGTCGTCGACGTGAAGGGCGACAGCGGCGTGACGCCCTATCGCAGCCAGGCGCGCGACATCTCCGGTGCCGCGAGCAATACCGAAGGTGCCATCGTTCGTCCGCCCGATCTGCCGGACCTGTTGCGGACGTTCCACGCGCGCGGTCTTTACGTGATCGGCCGCATCGTCGTGTTCAAGGACGACCCGCTGGCGCGCGCGCATCCCGAGTGGGCCGTGCGCGACGCGGCGGGCGGGATCTGGCAGGACCGCGAGCATCAGCGCTGGATCGACCCGACGTCGCGGGCGGCCTGGCAACACAATTACGATATCGCCGAGGAGGCTGCCCGCATGGGTTTCGACGAAATCCAGTTCGACTACCTGCGTTTCCCCGACGCCAACGGTCTCCGGTTCGCCGAGCCCAATACCGAGGCCAACCGGGTCGCGGCGATCACCGGATTCCTGACCGGCGCGCGCGAACGGCTGCGGCCGTACAACCTCTACGTGTCGGCCGACATCTTCGGGTACGTCTGCTGGAACGCCGACGACACCGCGATCGGGCAGCGGCTCGACGCGCTCGGACCGGTCGTCGACTATGTGTCGCCGATGCTGTATCCGTCCGGCTTTACGTGGGGCCTGCCCGGCTGCCGGAAGCCGACCGAGCATCCCGGCGAGATCGTTGCGCGGTCGCTGGCCGAGGCGAAGCGCCGGACCGGCCTGGGCGGTGTCCGGTTTCGGCCGTGGCTCCAGGCGTTTCGCGACTATGCGTTCGATCGCCGGCCGTTCGATGCCGACGAGATCCGCGCACAGGTCGACGCGGCCGACGCGGCGGGCACGGACGGCTGGATGCTGTGGAACCCGCGCAATCGCTACGATCCTGCCGCGTTGCCGCGCTGAGCGGCACGGGCATGGCGGCGCGAACGTGCGAGAGACGAATCGATCATGCCGTGGAATGACGAACGTTATCCGCCTTCGATGCGGTATCTGCCGCCGCCGGTTCGCCGCAAGGCGATCGAGATGGCCAATGCGCTGCTGCGACAGGGGCGGACCGAGGGCAGCGCGATCCGCATCGCGATCGCGCAGGCGAAGCGTTGGGAGGATACGCGCGCCAACTTGCGCGGGCGCTCGCGCGGGTCAACGTGACGCGTGGCTGCACGACCGCCATGCCGTCAAAACTGGGCCGTACACCGCACCGGACATTCGCGCGCGGTCATCGCCGGATGCCACCGCGCGGCCAGCACGCAAGCGGCGAGCATGACGGCGACCGCGATGCCGTGCACCGGGTTGCGCAGGCACGACGCGACCTGCTCGCTTCTCCCCACACCGAACAGGCACCACAGGCAGAAGTGCTCGCAGTTGTTCGTGAGCAGCCGGTAGCGGCATTCGCCGAGGCGCGATGCCGCGCGGCGCGCTACCTCCGTTCCGTCGTACAGCGTGCGCGCGTGGCGGATGACCGCGAGCCCGAAACCGGCCCGGAAGCCGTCCAGCGTGACGACCTCGACCGGGCCGCCGCTCGCACGGCGCGACCATCCCGCGTAATGAATCACGTTGCCGTCGCCGATGTAGATCCCGTGATGCACGTAACCGGGGCGGCGGGTCGCGAGGTGCGCCCCGACCGGTGGTTCGCCATCCGGCATGGCGTCGTCGGCGTGTGCTGCGGTCGGATCCATCATCGCCAGCTCCTCGGTCCTGCGGCGGCGGGGTGGAAGAACCAGGCGCCGGCCGCGAAAGCATTGCGTCCTGTCACGTTTCCAGTATCGGCAGCGGCACCGCGCGGAACAATCAGCGTGGCCTGAGCTTGCTGTCCGACGTCGGGCCGCCGTGTCGGAAATTTCCGACGAGCCGTGCAATATCGGCTGACAGCCGTCACGGACGATTGCGCCGTCCGCATGCTGTTTCCCCGTGTTTTCGGGCCGGCCGCGCCTTCGGGCGGGTCGGGCGCGACGGCCGTCTCGCGCGGCCCGTCCCGCGCACCCGGTCTCGACAGGCATGCCCTTGACTTGAGTCAACGGGAAATCGACGTTCCGCGCGACGCTGACAGCGTCGTCGGCTCGCCCGAGCGACGTCACCGCACGCGCCCCGTTCCGCGACCGGACGGGCGGCATGGCAGCCCTGCGTGCTCGATCAGGAGAGTGAAGATGTGGACCGGAACCGTGAAGTGGCTGCTGCTGGCAGCCTGCCTGCTGAATCTCGTGGCGAACGCGCTGGCTGAAACGTCGCCCGAGCCGATCGTGCGCAACGGCGTCGCTTATGTCACCGGCGGCATCGGTCAGGACGAGGTCGCCGCGTTTCGCGACGTCGCACCGCGATACAACCTGCGGATCACGTTCGCCTCGAAGCGGGGCCATTATCTTTCCGATGTCGACGTCACGCTGTCGTCCGGCAAGTCGACGATGCTCGACGCGCATACGAGCGGGCCGTTCCTGTTCGCCCGCGTGCCGCCGGGGCGATATACGGTGTCCGCGCACGACCGGGGCGTTCAGGAGGTGCGGCACGTCGTCGTACCGGCGCGCGGCGCCGTCGACGTGCGCTTCTACTGGCACGACCCCGAACGGCAAGGGGCGATGCGTCTGTGTAGCGGGTGTGCCGGATCGCAGCAGCAACCAGCGCGCTAGCTGTACTTTCGATCGCGACCGGCGAAGCGGCAATGCGCGGCGTGCGCGCCGTCGGCGTCGCGGATTTCGGTGCCGAACGCGGTAGCGCCGATTTCGTCGGCACGAAGAAATGGATGCGGTGAAACCGGCTCGATCGCTACGGTCCCGCTGCGCCGCCGCGCTGACCGGCGCGCTGCTGTTCGCGCTTGCCCCGGCCGATGTGCGGGCGGAATCCGGCACGGCCGCGACGATCGACGAGGCGATCGCCGCCGAGATCGCCGACGGCCGTCTTGCCGGTGCGGTCGTCGTGACGGGCGCCGCCGCGCATCGCCCGGTGCTTGTGCTCGACCGCTCGGACCCGCTGGGCGGCGATACGTTCGGCGGCCCCGTGGCCGATGCCGGGCCGGCCACGTTCACCGGGTACTTCCCGTTGCCGCTTCAGCCCGGCATGACGCTCGGCGAACTGGCGCGGCTGTTCAACGACCGCCTGCATACCGGCGCGGCACTGACCGTGGTGCCGATGGCAAACTACGCCCGTGCGATGCGCTTCGACGACACCGGGCTCGGCCGGGTGCCGCCATCGCCGAACCTGCGCGATGACGCCGCGCTGTCGCTCTACCCGGAGACAGGGCTCGTCGAAGGGGCGGCGGTCAGCGTCGGGCGTGGCACCGCGACACCGTTCGGCGTGGTCGGCGCGCCGTGGATCGATGGGCGCGTCCTCACCGACGATCTTCGCGCGATGCGGCTGGACGCGACGTTCTCGCCAGTACGCTTCGTGCCGACGGAGGGGCCGCATCGCGGCAGGATAGGCGAAGGCGTGCGCATCGAACGGCCGCAGGGCCCGGCACGGCCGGGCGTGATCGGGCTGGCACTCGCGCTGGCGCTGCACCGGCGTTACCCGGCGCAGTTCCGGATCGACGCGATCCGCGCATCGATCGGCTCGCGCGAGGTGGCGGACATGCTGGAGACGGGGCGGTCGCTCGACGAGATGGAACGCGTGGTCGAGGCGCAAAACGCCGCTTTCGCGCGCGAGCGGGCGTCGTTCCTGCTGTATTGAGGCAGGAACGCCTGCCGCGGCATGGGCAGGCAAGTCTGCCTGCGATGTCAACCGGAGCTGCGCGGGCGATGGCCGCGCCGAAACGTCAACCGGTGTTCGTTGAAAAGCGCGCGCCAGTCGAGCTTCATCAACACGAACACGAGACCCAGCAACACCAGTTGCGTGACGACGAAGTATCCGCCGAGATAAGTGCCTTCAAGTTCGGATTCCACGTCGAGCCGGGTCGACGCGAAGCGGCCGAGATGCGCCCAGATCGCATAGGTCGTCGCGCGGCCGACGAAGAAGGCCGCCGCGATGATCCTGAGCGGCAACCCGGACAGTCCGTACGCAATGAACAGATAGTTCGACGGAAGCGGGCTCAACGCATAGAAGAAGAACGCGCCGGTGGTGAGCGTTCGGTGCCTTCTCAGCCAGCGTGCGGCGACGTCGATATTCTCGCGATCCGATTCCCGCATCCAGCGGGAGCGGACAAGCGATCGTGCGAAGGTCGCCAGAATCACGCGGCCGGTCGTTGCCGCGCCGGCCGCCACGATGGCAAAGATCAACGGATTGCCGTCCGGCAGGTTGAACCCGACCCACGACATCGCCATCCAGGTAGGCGGGGCGAACGCAGGCATGAGATTCAGCAGAAGAATCAGCAGAAAAAGTATAGCCAGCGTCAGCACGATTTCGATTCCAGGCCATCCGGTGTCCCGGTTCAATTTTGCTGACGAAAGGGGCCGGCGGCTTGACTCACGTCAAGCAACGCGCCGTGCCGGCATGTCGCGGGACGCGCATCGTGCTGACCCATGTCAACGGTCGAACCGCGGCGCTCCCTAGACTGATGTCACGCCGTCTGCAACCGGAACAGGATGCAGTGAACGCCTCCATGCACGGCGATCGGAACAATCGTCATGTCGCGCATTCCCTGGTCGATCGATCTTGCGTTGCTGATTCTGGCGGCCGTCACGCTCGCTGCAGGAGGCGCGTGCATCGCGTTCGGCCTGCCTTCGTTCGCGCGCGTCGTCTGGCTGCTGGGTGCGCTGCCGGTCTTGTTCGCGTTGACGGTATCCGTTGGCAGGGCCGTGGCGAGGCGGCAAGCCGGCATCGATGTGCTCGCGTGGCTCGCGATCGGTCTGGCGATCGCGCTCGACGAGACCCTGACTGCCGCGGTCATTGCCTTGATGCTGGCAAGCGGCCGGACGCTGGAGCGGTATGCGCAAGACCGCGCGCAACGCGAGATGACCGCGCTGCTCGCTCGCGCGCCTCGGCAGGCAACCCGGTTCGAGAACGGCGAATGGCGTTCCGTTGCCGTCGAGACCCTCGTTCCCGGTGACAGGTTGCTCGTACGAAGCGGCGAATGCGTGCCGGTCGACGGCACGTTGACGGATGACGCGGAACTCGACGAATCCATGCTGACGGGCGAGTCGTCCATCCAGCGGCGGCGCTCGGGGGAAAACGCATGCAGCGGCGCGGTCAACGCCGGTGCGCCGTTCGACATGGTTGCCCGCACGACGGCGGGCGACAGCACGTTTGCCGGTATCGTCCGCATGGTCGCCCGCGCGCAGCGCGAGCGCAGTCCGTCCGTGCGCCTCGCGGATCGATATGCCGCCTTCTTCGTGCTCGCGTCGCTGCTCGTCGCCGGCATCGCCTGGGTACTGACCGGGGACGTCACCCGTGCGCTCGCCGTGCTCGTCGTGGCCACGCCTTGTCCGTTGATCCTCGCCGTCCCGGTCGCCATCGTGTCGGGCATGTCGCGTTGTTCGAAGCGCGGCATCCTGGTCAAGGGCGGGGGCGCGCTGGAACGCCTCGCGCAAGCGACGATCCTGTTCTTCGACAAGACCGGGACGCTGACGGGAGGGCGGGCCCGCATCGTGGCGATCGAATGCGAGACGGACGTCGGGGCGGTCGAGGTGCTGCGTTTCGCGGCGTCATTGGGCCAGGCTTCGGGGCACGTGATTTCGGATGCGCTGACGGTTGCCGCACGGGAACGCCGGATCGATCTGTCGCCGCCGTCGGTCGTCGTGGAAACGGCGGGCGAGGGCGTGACGGGCCGGGTCGGCAACCGGACCGTCGCGATCGGCAAGTTCGGGTATGTGTCCGCCTGTTCGACGATCGCGCCGTGGAGCGACGCATTCCTCAAGCGGGTCGGCAACGAGGGCGGGGCTGCCGTGTTCGTCGGCGTCGACGGCATCATGATTGGCGCGATCCAGATGGCCGACCAGGTGCGGCTGGAAACGCCGCGGGCGTTGCGGCTGTTGAAACGAGAAGGCGTCGAGCGCCTCGTCATGCTCACCGGCGACCGGCGGGACATCGCCCACGCCGTCGGCGAGTTGCTGGGTGTCACCGACGTGCGTGCCGAGCAGACGCCGACGGACAAGCTCGTCGCGATTCAGGCCGCGCGCAAGGAGGGCGTGACGATCATGGTCGGCGACGGCGTGAACGACGCACCGGCGCTGGCGGCCGCCGACGTCGGTATCGCGATGGGGGCGCGGGGGGCGGCCGCGTCATCCGAAGCGGCCGACGTGGTCCTGCTGGTCGATCGGCTGGACCGACTCGTGGATGCGATCCGTATCGCACGACGGTCGCGCCGAATCGCACTCGAGAGCGTGGTGGCCGGCATGTCGCTGTCGGTCGTCGCGATGACGGTTGCGGCGGCCGGATTCCTGCAGCCGATTGCAGGCGCGGTGATTCAGGAAGTCATCGACGTCGTCGTCATCGTCAATGCGTTGCGCGTGTCGCTGGTTCGCCCGAGGCCGACGAACGCCCGGCTCGACGATGCCGACGTCGAGCGGCTCAGGCGCGAGCACACGGCATTGTCACCGTTGCTGGACCAGATCAGGGATCTCGCGGATCGCTTGCCGCGACTATCCGGGGCCGCCATCGCCAGCGAGCTGGTCCAGATGATCGACTCGCTCGACGAACGGCTGCTGCCGCACGAACGCGCCGACGATCGGGACGTCTACGCGCGCCTTGCCCCGCTTCTCGGCGGCGAGGACCCGCTGGCTGCGATGAGCGGTGCGCACCGGGAAATCTTCAAGATGGTCCGATCGCTCAGGCAGATGGTCGCGGACCTGCCGCGCGACGGCACGAACGCCATGCAGGTGCAGGCGATACAGCGCCTGTTGTACGGACTGGAAGCGATCGTGCGCCTGCATTGCGCCCAGGAGGAGGAGCTGTTCCACGCCGTCGGAGCGGATGCGTGACGGCGAAACGCATCACGCATGCGGCGCACTCACCAGAAGAACCGGCGTTTTCGCGATGCGTGCAACGCGTCCGGCCACGCTGCCGACGAGCCAGCCCGTGACGCCGCGCCGCCCATGGGTGCCCAGGACGATCAGGTCCGCATGCCATTCGAGCGCGTCTTGCACGATCAGGTGAGGCACGTCGGCACCGGTGCGATCCGTTCGAATCAGTTGCGACTGCGCGCGCCCGGCGGGTGGGCCGTCGAGCAGGGTCATGGCCTTTTTCAGTACGTGATTGCCTTCGCTGATCAACGCGCCTTCCAGCGTCTCGACGGGGACGAAATCACCCAGCGATGTCGGGCGATCGAGCACGTAGATCGCTCGACATTCGGTGTCGGGTCGCGAGAATTTCAACCCCGTTCGCAATGCGTGGAACGCAATCGCGCTTCCGTCGACGGCGAACACCATCCGCCGCGGCAGGTGCTCGGCAACCGACGCGAAACCGTCCGGAACGATCAGCAGCGGGCAGCCGACGAGCTTGCCGAGCGGGCCGGAAACCGTGCCTTCGATCCAGCCGAGCAGGCCGTGATGCTGACGTGTGCCGACGATCAGGAGGTCGGCCTGCCAGGCTTGTGCGCTGTCGGCCAACGCATCCACGACATCCCCGCCACGCGTGGCGAGGTCGATGACTTCCGTGTCGACGACGAGGTCGCCGCGATCCATTGCGGCTTTGGCGCGCGACACCGTATCAGATGCATCCCCCAGCAACTCGGCGCGCGCGGATTCGAGGAACGCCATGGTTTTCGATCCGAGCGGGACGAGCGTTCTCGGATTTTCCGCAACGCTAATGATGTGCACCGCTGCATTCGACGGGAGGAACGCTTTGGCATACGCGAGCGCGTGAGCGGATGCCGTCGAACCGTCGACGGCGATCAGCACCCGCTGGAGAGCGGGTACCGCGTGGAAGGGGGAAGTGCTGGTGCTCATGAATGTCTCCCGCGGGCAACCGGCGATCGTGCATATGCAATTTTTCGCACGGGCGGTCTTCACGGGTTTGACCTTCGTCAAGCCAAGGTTTTGCGGGCAGAAGGAAACATGAATCACATTGTTTTCGACCGCACGTATTTTTGTTCCTCGGCAAGTCATGTTCCGAAAACGGAATGGCTCGCTGTATCAACAGGCGGCCCGGTCTGATGCCGTGTTCGCTGTCGTCCGCTATATAGCGATCCGGGTCGAAGGAAAAACCGGTTTGAGCACCGTGAAAGTCCGAATCTGACACAGGCCGGGAAGATAAAGAAGCTGCTCGGCATGGAGTCGGTTGAAGCGTTCGCTACCGCGGGTGCACAGCACCATGAAGTAGTCGAACTCGCCGGTCACCACGTGGCATTCCACGCATCCGGATACGTTCTGGGCCGCTTTTTCAAACGCGGAAAAGGATTCGGGAGTCGGCCGATCCAGCACGACGCCGATGAGGACGACCATGCCTGTGTCGAGGGCAGGAGCGTTGAGCAACGCGACGATTCCTCGGATCAAACCCAGACTCTTGAGCCGTTCCACGCGGCGCAGACAGGCCGGCGCGCTCAAATTCACCTTCGCCGCCAGCGCAACGTTCGAGATCGATACGTCCTTCTGAAGGGCTCGCAGGATCGCTTTGTCCGTACGGTCAAGCGCGACGCGGCTCGCGTCATCGGGGTGAGATTTGTCGAGAAATTTTGTTGTCTATTTCATCGATTCAAAAAAATAACCATTCGTACGGATGGCGGAAATTGCATTTCAATGCACGACAACGAACGCATGTTTGCAAGCACGTTTCGTGGTCAATTAACTAGAATTTCATCGTGCCCGGTCGCCCTGACGACATCAGGCGTCGGAACCCACCGACCCATCTTTCGGAGAACTTCCGTGAACCTCGATCGCTTTCCTCGCCACAAGCTGACCTTCGGCCCCACCCCCATCCATGAGTTGCGCCGTCTCAGCACCGAGCTGGGTGGCAAGGTTCATCTCTATGCGAAACGCGAAGACTGCAACAGCGGTCTGGCGTTCGGCGGCAACAAGACGCGGAAGCTCGAGTACATCGTTCCGGACGTTCTGGCGAGCGGAGCCGACACGCTGGTATCGATCGGCGGCATCCAGTCGAACCAGACGCGTCAGGTCGCGGCAGTCGCGGCTCATCTTGGGCTGAAATGCGTGCTGGTTCAGGAAAATTGGGTCAACTACTCGGACGCCGTGTATGACCGCGTCGGCAATATTCAGATGTCTCGCATGATGGGCGCTGACGTTCGGCTGGTCAGCGACGGTTTTGACATCGGCATTCGTCCCAGCTGGGAAGACGCAATGGAGAGCGTTCGCAAGGCGGGAGGGAAGCCGTATCCGATCCCCGCTGGTTGTTCCGAGCATCGGCTCGGCGGCCTGGGGTTTGTCGGTTTCGCGGAGGAAGTTCGCGCCCAGGAAGCTGAACTCGGATTCAAGTTCGATTACATCGTCGTTTGTTCGGTGACCGGCAGTACGCAGGCCGGCATGGTCGTCGGGTTCGCGGCGGACGGACGCGCGGATCGCGTGATCGGGATCGATGCGTCGGCCAAACCCGAGCAGACGCGCGAGCAGATTCTACGCATCGCACGCCAAACCGCCGACCTCGTGGAACTCGATCGGCCGATCAAGGACGCGGATGTGGTGCTGGACACGCGCTACGGGGGCCCCGAATACGGCCTCCCGTCGGAAGGTACGCTCGAAGCGATTCGACTGAGCGCGAAGACCGAGGGGATGTTGACCGACCCGGTTTATGAAGGCAAGTCGATGCACGGGATGATCGATAAGGTGCGCCGGGGCGAGTTTCCGGAAGGGTCCCGGGTTTTGTATGCGCACCTCGGCGGCGTCCCCGCACTGAACGCCTACAGCTTCTTGTTCAAGAACGGTTAAGGCTTGGCTGCGTTCCGGCTGCAAGATGGAGTCGGAAGCGATGGACATACAGACAATTCGGTCTACCGACTGACGGTCTATTCGCGTCGCCCCTACGCGGGGCGGCGGTCACTTTTCCTTGTCTTCCGAGGAAAGGTAACCAAAGGAAAGACGCGTCCCTGGGCAGACGCCAAAAGGGCCTGCCCAGGTTCGTGTTCTCTTGATCGGCCGCGGTTCGTGACATGCCGGCACTTGGTGGCGACGAGCCGGTACGAAGCCGCCGCGTATCTACTCGGCCGTATGCAACTGCTTGATCAATTCGCCAACGAAGTCCGTCAATACGGTGGACAACACGCGTCCGGCCAGCGTCTGGATCTGGATCGCGCGTAACGACATCCCCGGATGATCGATCGGAATTGCTACCAGGCCGTCCGCCGCCAGACGTGCCTGCACCGTCATGCGGCTAGTCAGCGACACCACACCGGACATTTGAGTGAACGCATACAGCGTGCTCGAGTTGTTGCAGGTCAGAACGGGCTCAAAGAGCAGATTCTCGAGGCTGGCGGTCGTATCGAAAAGTTGGCGGATCGTCGTGCCGCGGTCCAGCAGGGCAATCGGGAAATTCCGCAACTCGGCCATCGACACGGTCGCGCGCCCGGCCAGCGCGTGAGTGCGGGGCACGACGGCGCAAATGGGCGCGCTTTGCGTGTACTCGACGTTGATCTCCGGCTCTCGTACGACACCGAAGGTCAGACCGATATCCGCTTCGCCACTCCGTACGTGTGCCGTCACATCGCCAGGCGCAGTCACTGCCACCTCGAAACAGGTACCGGGTGACCTTTCCAGGAATTGCGTGATGGCGCGAGGGAGAACATCCCGGGCAAACGCTTCCGACGCCGAGACGCGGATGGTGCTTCGATCGAATGAGTTCAGCGCCTTGATCTCCTCGATCACCTGCTGACCTTCGAGCAGGGTTCTCCGGACATGCGCGGCCAGCAGCTCCCCGGCCTTGTTGGGGACCATGCCACGCGCCTGACGCTCGAAAAGCGGGCAGCCGATCTCCTCCTCGAGCTTCGTGATCTGGCGGCTGATCGCCGAGATCGAAACGTGCAACTTGTCGGACGCCTCGCTCAGCGAACCGGTGTTTGCAACGGCAAGGAAGTATCGGAGTGCAGCGTTGTGCATGACGGGCCGCCAAGTTTGCGTTATCGGAAAGCGGGGCAGGCGAAAAAGTCAATTGTAGTGCGCATTTTGGTTCCGTACGCTTGACTCATCAGGGTTGACACACCGCTCTTCCACGATACACGCGAGGATCACGATGACGCGCCGCCAAGCAATCGACTCTGCCACAAACTATTTCGATTCGGGTGGATTCCTGAAAGATCTCGCGCGTCGCGTCCACATGATGACGGAAAGTCAGGATTCCGGAAGATTGAACGAGCTTCGAGCATACCTCGTCGACGAGATTTCCCCGTCGATTGGCCGTATTGGTTTTGAGTCGCGTATTGTCGAAAACCCCGTTGAAGGGCATGCGCCGTTTTTGATTGCGACGCGTATCGAGGATCCCTCCCTTCCGACGATGCTGATGTACGGGCACGGTGATGTCGTTCGTGGTTATGACGGACAGTGGATGGACCAGATGTCGCCATGGAACATTACGGTTGAAGGAGACCGGTGGTTTGGGCGGGGCACGGCGGACAACAAAGGGCAACACACCATCAACCTGGCCGCGTTGGAGCAAGTCATAGAGGCCAGGAATCGACGTCTGGGTTTCAATGCGACGCTGCTGCTCGAGATGGGGGAAGAGACAGGATCGCCTGGGCTACGCACGGTGTGCGAGCAGCACAAGAACCTTCTCGCGGCCGACCTTCTGATCGCTTCGGACGGCCCCCGGGCCAGATCGAATGTCCCGTGTGTTTTTCTTGGGTCTCGCGGATTCGTCAACTTCACGCTTTCCGTCCGGCTCCGTTCGGGCGCCCATCATTCCGGAAATTGGGGAGGGGCGCTCAGCAATGCCGGAACCGTACTCGCCAACGCAATTTCATCGCTCGTCGACGGGCGTGGGCGGATCCTCGTCGACGCGCTGTTGCCGAAGCCTATTCCGGTTGCGGTACGAACGGCGCTGAAGAATATTGCCGTCGGCGGCGGTCCCAACGATCCTCAGGTCGACGGTCATTGGGGAGAACCTGGCTTGACGGCTCAAGAGCGTGTCTATGCATGGAACGCCCTTGAGGTACTGGCCTTCACCACCGGTAACCCGACCAGCCCGATCGGGGCGATTCCTCCCGTTGCGCATGCGCATTGCCAACTCCGATACGTCGTCGGTACGGATTGCGAGCGTATCGAAGAAGTTCTACGGCGTCGCCTCGACGCGTGCGGCTTCGACAGGGTCGAGGTTGCGATCGGCGAGCGGATGGGCGCCACGCGTCTGCCGCCGGAAGATCCATGGGTCGCATGGGCGCTCGATTCAATCGAGCAGACGACGGGAAAGCATCCCGATTTGCTTCCCAATCTTGGCGGGTCTCTGCCAAACGACGTCTTTTCCGAGGTTCTGGGCCTTCCAACGATCTGGATTCCGCACTCGTACGGAGCCTGCTCCCAGCATGCCCCGAACGAACACCTGCTTGGAAGCGTCGCTCGTGAGGCGCTGCAGATCATGGCCGGCATATTCTGGGATCTCGGGGAGTCGGCATCCGCTGTCCGAGATCGACGCAGGGAAGGAGCACGTGTTGACCGGGCATAAGACGCCCATTTTTAATGCACTTGTTATCGTAAGTTAACGGAGAATGAGATGCGTACGATGGAAATGGTGGATGCCGCGCCGGCAAGGGAACGAGCGCCAAACGTTTTTCGACTGGTGTCTGCCGCAACCGTCGGCAATGCGTTGGAGTGGTTCGACATACTGATTTACGGATTCTTCGCCATCTCGATTTCAAAGGCTTTCTTTCCGGCGTCGAGCAGTGGGGTATCCCTGCTTCTGACCTTCGGGACATTCGCGATCTCGTATTTGGCCAGGCCGATCGGCGCGCTCGTGCTGGGTTCGTATGCGGATCGTCGCGGTCGCAAGGCATCGATGATGGTTTCGATTGTTACGATGATGGTCGGCACGACGACGATCGCACTGACGCCGAGTTACGAGTCGATCGGGGTGACCGCACCGATCCTGGTGATCTGCGCTCGATTGCTTCAGGGTTTTTCCGCGGGCGGCGAATTTGGCAGTACAACGGCCTTTCTGGTGGAGCAGTGTCCCGAACGCAAGGGATTGTTCGCCAGCTTCCAGTTCGCGAGTCAGGGATTGAGCTACATGCTCGCGGCCGGTTTTGGTGTTCTCCTCACCTTGACCCTGGATGGAGACGCGATCGACTCATGGGGTTGGCGCGTGCCGTTTCTCTTTGGCGTGCTGATCGGTCCCGTCGGTCTGTACTTGCGAAAGCACGTGCATGAGAGCGATGGCGCAAGGCATGAAAGGCCCGAATCGTTCCCGGTGAGGGAGGTGTTCGTCAATCAGAAAACCAGAATGTTGTTGGCGATCGGTACGCTCGTCCTTTCCACTGGCGCCAGTTACGTCATTCTTTATATTCCGACCTACGCGGTACGCGAGCTTCATCTGCCTGCCAGTTTCGGCTTCATCGCAACGATGTTGACCGGCGGCATCCTGACGTTCGTCACGCCGTTCGTTGGCTATCTTTCGGACAAGATCGGCCGCGTTAGACTGATGACCTGGGCCGGGACAGCATTTATCTTGACCATTTATCCGGTCTTCAAATTGCTTGGGGCGCATCCCGATCTGGGAAGGCTCATTGCGATGATGGCCTGGATCGGGACGCTGAAGGCGGTCTATTTTGGCGCACTACCCGCGTTGATGTCGGAAGTATTTCCGACAGGAACCCGGGCGACCGGTATGGCTATCAGCTACAACATCGGCGTCACGCTGTTTGGCGGCTTCGCGCCGCTGATCGTCGCATCGTTGATACATCAGACAGGCAATTTGGCATCGCCGGCGTTTTACCTGATGCTGCTCGGCGTGCTGAGTTTGAGTGCATTGCGGGGATGCCGATCGATGTTGAATCTTCGATAGGCAGCGCATCGAGCGATTGCTTCACCGGATGCGGTCCGAGACTGTTTCGATGAAATGCGAGGCGAGGTCGGAATGAGTGCAAGGAAACTGGACACGGTATCGTTGGAGGCCTCGATGTGGAATTGGCTGTTGCCACCTTCGGAGCGGGCCCGCGTGTGTGTCGTCGTTGATCCAAGCCCTGGCGTGGCCGCGGTTTCAGCGACCGTAGCCTCCTTGACGGCGGTGCCGGAGGTGGCGCTTCTCCAGATTGACGATCCCGCTGATGCACACCGTGCATGGAGCGAGTCGCTGATGTCGGGCAGCATGTCCAATGCGTCCAAGACGAGTGGGGATGACCGGTTGAGTCAATTGCCGCGAGGCGTGCCGTTGCTATTGTGGTCGACACGTCCGCAAGACCTCGACTGGCTCGGCAGCATCGAAGGAAACAGGGTGAGTGCTCTCGTTACCGTCGAGGGCGACGGGGTCGAAATGCAAGTATCTCGTCTTCTCACGCTTGTTTTGAAGGAGTTGAAGCAGGCGATCGCCGAGCACGTATTAATTTACTGATGCGATAAAAATGGTCTTGCTTCGGAGTGTGGCTTTCCGGATTTATTCGAGTCATTTCAATGACGGAGAACGGGCCCGGTCGCTACGGAATTCCCGCGTGTATGCAGGAACGACATGCGCGACCAGGTATCCCGCTACACGCGATGTCGGCTTGTTTTACGCATGACGGGCAGCGGACTCGATGCAACGCCTCGAATAGCCGAGTTGGCTTGAAAGATATTCGACGATTCTCGTTCCGAGGCGAGATCGGTTCAGTCGACACCTTGTACTCGGCATGACGATGCGCGCGAAGTGCCGGGCACGCGCCCGCGCTTCGCGGGCAGAACATATGTCCGTCTGGAGTGGCGCTACGGGAAAGCGCGGACCTCGCCCAGAACGGCATCTTTCCTCAAGTTTATTCGATGCGTGACGATAATAAAAATACTCAGTAAACCGAATTAATCACGTGTCTTGAATTCATCAATTTTTCATCAACATGAACGAGTGAAAGGTATGTTGACCGTTATTTCGAAGTTGAACATCGGCAAGCGGCTGGGGCTCGGTTTTGCCTTGGTATTGGCGATGTCGTTGATCGGGATCGTCATCGGACTGATGCGTTTGTCTTCCGTTGCCCAGGCAACCCGCGACCTGGTCGCCAAGCCGTTGCAGACCGAGCGGCTGGTCAATGACTGGTCCCGGCAAATCAGTGTCGCGGTTACGCGTACTACCGCGATTGCCAAGAGTGCCGATCCGGGGCTGGCCAGCTATTTCAACGACGAAGCCATTGCTGCATCGAAAGTGTCTGCGGCGAAGCAAACGGCCATCGAGGCGCTGATGACGTCGGGCACGGAAAAGCGCTTGTTCGCTGCCATCGGCGAACAACGCAAGCTTTTCCTCGCTATCCGGGATCGGATCTATGCGTTGAAGAAAGAAGGAAAAGCGGAGCAGGCCGACCAGTTGCTCGAACAGCAGTTCATACCGACCGCGCGGCAATTGGTCGACAAAGTCGACGCGTTGGTGAAGTACCAGCGCGTGGAAATCGACGGACTCGCGGCCGAGATCGACGCAAATTATCAATTCGGGCGCACGTTGATGATCGCGTTCGGCGTGGTCGGCATGCTGCTGAGCGTGGTATGTGGATGGCTGATCACCAGCAGTATTACCCGGCCGCTCATGCGCGCGACGGACGTCGCGCATCGAGTGGCCAGAGGCGACCTTAGCGTTCGTGTCGATGTTCATGGCACGGACGAACTCGGCCAATTGCTCGGCAGCTTGCGTGACATGCAAGCTGCACTTCTTCGCGTGGTTTCCAATGTGCGCCGCGGCTCGGATAACCTGGCGGCGGCGAGTGCCGAAATCGCACAGGGCAACGACGATCTCAGCTCCCGCACGGAGAGCCAGGCCAGTGCGCTCGAGCAAACCGCCGCGTCCATGGAAGAACTGAGTTCCACGGTGGCCCGGAATGCCGATAACGCTCACGAAGCGAATCAATTGGCCGTGAACGCGTCCACGGTTACCGCGCAATGCGGCGAAGTGATCAACCAGGTTGTGGCGACCATGAAGGGCATCCACGACAGTTCCCATCGAATCTCGGATATCACGGGTGTCATCGACAGCATTGCCTTTCAGACGAACATCCTGGCCTTGAATGCCGCGGTCGAGGCTGCGCGTGCCGGCGAGCAGGGCAGAGGTTTCGCGGTCGTTGCCAGCGAGGTGCGCAGCCTGGCCGGACGTTCGGCCGATGCGGCCAAGGAGATCAAGAAGCTGATCGGCTCGAGCGCGGGGCGCGTCGCTCAAGGCTCGGCGGAAGTCGAGCGCGCGTGGGTGGCGATGACCGAAGTCGTGAACTCGATCCGTCGCGTCACCGAGACGATGAGCGAAATCAGCGCCGCCAGCACCGAGCAATCGCTCGGCGTGGCCCAGATCGGCGAAGCCGTCGGCCAGATGGAGCGTACGACGCAGCAAAACGCCGCGTTGGTCGAGCAAACGGCGGCAGCGGCCATCAGTCTGCGTCAGCAGTCCCGGGAACTCGTGGAGGTCGTGTCGGTGTTTCAGCTTGGACGAGGTGAGGGGCTGTAGAGCCGAGCGTATTGTCGAATGGAAGAGACGGTGCGCTCGCGAGCACGGCATGCGGGCGCACCGTCGCGCTGAATCGCGGTCAAGCGAACGCGGACGAATGGCCCGGTCCCTTGATGCCGGATGTTGCCCGACAGCGCGTCGGGCAATGCGACGATCGAATCGTAGCGCGCGGAAAGGCGGTCTGCCTGCGCACCCGCGTGACTCAGTGTTTCCCGCTCCGCAGTCGTGGCTTCCCATTGTCGACGCACGAATTGCTCGTGTCGAATCGGCAGGGGGTTCCGCAGCCCGATGTCGTCGTGTCAGCCTCGATCGAGCATCGCACGGTCCGGCATGCGTCCGTCCATGGAGTGTCGGGTCAACGCGTCCTGGATCGCCCGGGCTTCTCCCATTGAACGCCGACCAGATAGAACCGGCTCATCCGCGCGCTTGCAGATGCAGGTCACGGCGGACGATAGGCGTGGCATGCCGTTCTCCCTGTCCGGCGCATGATCGGCAGATGGAAGCCGCGAGCCGCCGCCGAGGCGCTGCTCGGCGATGCCCGGCCGGCATCGGGCAGGGCACCGGTTGCCGGTGCCCCGTTTACTTGTCGTACCAGGTGTGGATTTTCGACGCGCCCTGTTGCTGCAGGTATTGCTGAAGCTCCTGCTCACTGCGGACCGACGTCGTCTGGTTGATTTGACGATCGGTGATATCGAGGCGGTCGCCGACACGTTTCGCGGACACCAGGTGGCCGATGCCCGAATCGCGCTGCATGCCGAGCGCGAACTGGTGACCTTCCGGGAATTGAGCCAGCCCCTTGACGAGATCGTCGGCGGTGCCCTGGCGATGCTCGACGTTGCCGTTGTTGATGTGCTTGAACGCGGCGGTCACCGTATCGGGCTGCATGCCGTGCGCACTGATGTCGTTCACGTCCTGCTCCGACAGCCCGAGCTTCTGCACCACCGTGGGTTCGGACCAGCCGGTCAGGGACGCGATGGTATGCAGGCCGCAATCGTTCTGCGTGCCGGCATGAAACGGCGTGGTGCCATTGTCCGCACTCATCGCGGGGCCCGTTGCACCTGCACCCCGCTTCGGGCGAGCCATCGCTGACAAATCGGAAAGCTATCCTAACGATGCGGCAGGCGCCCGCGGTTTTCCTGCGGGATGCCCGGCCGGGCTGTCCTGCGTGTGTTCGGAAACGGCGCCGCTGCGGGTGGACGAAATTTTCATGATGGACGTGCTCCAGGAAGAATCGGGAGGGTGCCGGCGGCCCCGGGCCGGACAACGGCTTCCAGGGGAAGGTGCGACGGTCGCCGAACCTGTCGGACCGAGTGTGGTGGATGCATCGATCTTGCCCTTGCGTGAGCGATCGCCTTACCTTAAAGTAAGGAATATAGGAGGTACCATCATGACAGCAGCAACCATCACATCAAAGGGTCAGGTCACGATTCCCGTGGACGTGCGCAATCAGCTTGGTTTGCAGGCCGGCGACCGGATTGAGTTCAGCTTTAACGAGGGAACTGGCAGGTATGAGGTCTATCCGGCCACGCGGTCGCTTGCGTCGCTCAAGGGCATCGTGAAAAAGCCCGCGAAACCGGTGTCGATCGAGGAAATGAATCGAGCCATCGCGGACCAAGGAGCATCCGCGAAATGATCGGATTGGATACGAACGTGCTGGTCCGCTACTTCGCCCAGGACGACGACGTACAGTCGAGGAAGGCGACGGCGCTGATGGAGTCTCTGTCGACCGAGCGGCCGGGATACGTTTCGCAGGTCGCCTTGGTCGAAGTTGTGTGGGTGCTCGGGCGGTGCTACGGCGTTGAGCGCGAGCAGATGAAGGACATCATCGACTCGATGATCGGCACCAAGGAACTGGCAGTTGAAGGTGCGGACACGGTGCGAAAGGCACTTCGCGTGTACGCGGCATCTTCAAAGGCGGATTTCGCAGACTGCCTGATCGAGCGTTCCGGCCATGCAGCCGATTGTGAGTACACGGCTACCTTTGATGTCGGGGCCGCCAAGGTCGCAGGGATGCAGTTGATCAAGTAATCGCCGTGCAAGCCGATAAACAGGAAACCAGCCTGGCGCGCTAGCCAGTGCTCCGCACGGCCGGCAGCCGAAGCAGGTGTACAAGCTGAAAAAGCTTTCTTCATGGCGTGCAGTGTTGCGAGCGTGGCAATTGGCGCCGCCTCGGCAGTAAACGCAATGGATGGAAGCTACGAAGTTCGTTGGGAGTCTCCTACGCTGGAAAAATCAGCCCGGCCGGGCCAGCAGCCCGATACCGGGCGACCAGCCGTTCAATCTGCCGTCGACTGATCCCGAGCTGCTCCGCGGCTCGCCAAGGCATCAGACGCTGCTCGATCACGGCTTCCACGACCTTCAGACGATCCAGCTCCCGCATGCTCATGGTGATCAGTCCAGGTTGGCCCACGATGCGCTTCGGCAGTTCGAACCGCCGCCAGCACGCGCCGAAACCCCCGAACACGACATTAGGATATAGCTGCTACACACAAAAAGTTGATCATCAGCATTATGTTAAATGAGGTTGCTAACGGAACCCGGCACTTCTGTCAGGTTGAAGTAGCTGTTTGTAAATATATTTACAAACGCTTACATTGTTTCGGTCGCTGCAACAGTCATGGATACCGCCGTGCCCCGCCATGGGGCGCTTTCCGATTTTCTCGCGCTTACGGACGGTCTGTCCATTTCTCGCACGGCTGAGATTCTCCGCTGCTGCACGCGCACCATTCGCAACTACGTCGCCGGCCGCTCGCCGATCCCGTGGCATCGTATCGAGCTGCTGCGCCTACGCGCGCTCGATGCCGATACAACCCGTACGGCGGCCGTCGCCATGCAATCGACTGACCGCCTTGATTCGGTCGCCGGTGCAAACGTTGTCGCCAACATAGAACCTGATCCCGCGTCGCGTGACGTGCTGCCCGACGAAATGCTCGCTTGGGTCGGCGTCCACGCGTCGCATTTTCTCTCAAGCCAACGCAGCTTTTTGCACTACGTGCGGGGCTGGAACGTCGTGGACAAGATTCGTCGAACCAAACGCGAAGGCACCTTCGCGACCGTTCTCGCGCAATGGCGTGTCCTAGCTCTCGAGCTTCCGCGCATGTGGCGCAGCGGCCCGTTCTGGACCGGTGTCGGCCCGCCCGCGTATCATCGTCGAGAAAGCTAAATGTAACATTGTGTTACCCTGCGGCTTTCGTTTCTACAACGCAAAAAGGACAATCCATGACCTTTTCCGGGGTACGTCGCGCATGCGGCGTGTTTGCTGTCGTCTGTGTTTCGGCGTTCGTGACCCAATCCGCGTCAGTGGCCGCGCCGACGCCTTATCGCATCAAAGACGGTACGTGGTTCGGTTGCGATACCAAAGATCGTTTCTATAAGATCATGTCTTTCGACAAAGTCGCGTTCAGGAAAGCCGCGATCAGTGCGGTCGAGGCGGGCAATTGCACGCTGTTCCGTGCCGGCCAGACGGTCTACCTAGGCGATGTGCCGATCCTTGGCGGGGTGATCCAGCTTCGTCGCGAAGGCGATACCGAGGAATACTGGACGAATCGAGAAGCGATCAGCACCAAGTAAGCCGCAGCGAAAACACACCACGAAGCCCGCTCCAGCGGGCATTTTCATTTCTGAGCGCCCTTCCCGCGTCGATCGTTGACACAACGCCTCGCCCCACGAATACTGTGCTTTTATACAGCACTCGTGCTGACCGTGAAACACAATGACGACGCGAACGTGTGGGAATTTTTCAATGAACGCGCCGCGATCATGACGTTCGACGCGGGTATCCCACGATACGACGCTGATTTTCACGCGATGGTCCGCACCCGCCTGTACTTCGATCCGCGCGGCATCATCATGCCGGCGGGCGGCTATTTCTCGTGCTTCTGGAACACCGAATTCAGATGGAACGACGGCACGGGAACGCCCGTGACCTACCCGTGTGCCGTCACCCTGCATTCCATGTGACGGTCGGCTGCTGATGACGCCGACCGCGTCGGGCGCATTTACTCATGGTTGTTGCAGCCGCCGGTCGATCCGAATCATTAGACAAAAGAGCCCGCATAGCGCGGCTTTTTCCTGACCCTATTGTTTACGCATTTGCGATTGCATTTGCGAGATCGTCCGGTAGCAACTTATAGTAGCTGTCAAGCTTAGAACTGAGAGCCCCAACCATTACGTTAATTTCTGCCACCACCGCATCTTCATGTCTAAGTTCCGGCCTAGTATTCCAACGACTTCCAGCAAACAAATCTAGGAGCGTCAGCAACAAGGCCCGATATTCCTGCTTGAAATCATTAGGTAAATAAAGCTGATGAGGCGTCAATGTGTTTACGAACTCTTGCACGCGACCGTAGGCCTGTCCTTGCAATGGTCGATTTTCGACAGGCTGCATAGCTCCCGCCAAAATATATGATGGAATCTCTGAAATCGCGACATAGAGTTCGTGATACGCATTCAATCTCCTATCGAAAAGCTTTTCGGCCACAGCCTTCCGCATTTCAACACGTATCTTCTCAACGCCTTGCGCGCGAGCAAGTTCGTTTTTATACGATTCCATATCTCGTGAAAGTTCATGCTTGTAACGCTCTGCGTCGCGCTCCAACCCCCTCGAAACACGCTTTGTAAGCCAAGTTGTTAGTCCTGAATCAATAAGCTTCCAGCAAGCAGCCGCGATTAGAAGAAGCACGGCCGTAACACCACCCAAAGCAGTGAGAATATTCTGAACAGTCGCCAACATAATCGTGCCCCAGTGTGCATGTCGTTGCGCGTGATATTACCCTCGATTCACGGCTAACCTCAGCAGGAACTATCGCCCCCGCTTCCGGAAATGCGATCGATGCCGATCCGTCGTCGGATCGTCGCGCACCTCCAGTTGAAGCGCCGACGTGAAACCGGCGTCGTCGGAAATCGTATGCGTGACCTGCTTCACGAGCCACGGCGTTTCGTCGATATCCGGTTTGAAGCCGGCCACGGTCACGGGCATTTCGGGAAACAGGTCGGCGCGGCCGAACGCGAGTGTGTACGACATGGTCGCTTGACTGCGCTTCACGCGCGTCAACTCCGCTTGCGCCGCCGCGCGCGCTTCCGCTTCGGTCGCGTAGTCTTCGGGCAGCACCTTTACATTCTTGTTGTTCTCGCCTCCAACGACGACAGATTTCCGCTTGCCCTTCGTGTTCGAATGGTAGTGCGCACGCACTGCCTGATAGCTTTCGCGCTCGGCGATGTGATACCGATGTTGATCGCCCGAGGCGCGAGTCAGGTTCAGCACGGCGAGCGCCTTCCCACTCACGGTCTTTCCCGAGCCGATCGGCATGAACAGCAAGTTCGAATCCTTGACGTTCATCACCGCGTCGTAACGCTTCGCCAGTCGCGTAAGAAATGACATGTCGCTCTCGTGCGTCTGGTCGATGTGCGCGATCCGGATACGTCCGATCTTCGCCTCTACCTTCGCCTTGAGCGAGTGCCGCGCGGCGATCGTCCCGACGATGTCGGCGATCGTCACGCCATGCCAACTTTTCTCGCGCCGCTCGTGCATCTTGTTCGTCATTGAAGCCGACTTCGCGCGGATCGTCAGAATGTCCGGCGCCCCGCTGTGCTCGATCTCGTCGACCGTGAATGCCCCTTTGTCGATCAGCGACTCGCCGACCCATCCAATCGACAGCTTGATCGCGGCGCCACGCTTGGGAATCGCGAACGTGCCTTTCGTATCGTCCAAGACGAGGTCGAGCATGTCGGGTTCTTCCGCGCGGGACTCAGATAGTGTGAGGCTGATGAGGTTCGGCGCGAACATGCGCGAGATATCGCGACCGTCGAGCGTGATGCGATAGTCGGCCTGGGGCTGCTTGCGCGCGGGCTGCGTTGCTACTTCCGTCATGCGTCCCCCGACACCTTTCCAAGCACGAACTGCACGACACTCCCGATCGAATCGCCGTTCATCGTCGAAATCTGGCGTGCCGCCTTGATCGCCGCATCCAGCTCAAGCCCGGTCGCGGTCGACAAGCCCTTGACGGCGGCGGCCGCCGCCTGAGGCGCCATGTTGCCGATGACGCCGATCGCGGCAGACTTGATCGAATTGATCGACAGGTTCTTGACGTTGTCGACGACTGTCGTCGCGACCTTCACGACCTGACGCACGTCGTTCAACATCTCTTTCGCCGCGTTTCCCGACTCACTGCCATCGCCTTGTGTTGCCGCGAGCGTTTCATCGGTCACGCGCTTCAACGTCAGGTTGAACTCGATTTTCTTCGCGATACCGGCCGGCGTGTGATACGTCGCCGTCTCGTTCAGGCTCTCGATGACGTATGCGCCGTAGATCGTTCCCGACTCGTCGACGAGCGCGTACGCTTCGCCCGCGTCGACTGATCCTTCGAGAACGTCGCGACCGCTTCGACTGCCTGCGCCATGTCGGCGAAGCGCTTGTCGTCGTTCACGCCCTTTTCTTTGACGAAGCCGAGGATTTCGCCGACGCGCTTGAACATCGCGAGACCGACGCCGGGCGCCTGCGCGGCTTCGAATTCGATCACCGTTTCTTCGGCCGCCGAGAACAGATTTTCGGGGCGCTGCTTGCGGCTGTTGAACGGGTTTTCCGCACCACGTCCGGCCGCGAACGTCAGAATTTCGGTCCCGAGGCTCGCGGGGCTGTCCGTCACGGCGAGGCCGACGAGATACGCTTGTTTCGTGTCGGCGAACGAGAAGTCGATTTCGACCGACGTGTAGACCTTCTGTTTCGCGTTCACCATGTCGATGAGCGCCTGCGTCGGCTTCAGTTGCGCGTACAACGCGAGTTTGCCTTTCAGCGGGCCGTCGGCGATTTCTTCGGACTTGAGCGCGGTAACGTCGCCATACGCGCCGAACGGCTGATTCGCCGACATGGGCGCGTAGCCACGGACGTGCTCGCAATTCATGCGGGCGCCGTACAGTGCGGGGTCATACTGCGCGGCCATCTGCTGAATCCATTCGCGCTCGATGGTGCGACCGTCGGTCGTTGCGCCTTCGACGGCGACACGAAACCATTTCGTCGTCGCATGCGTGCCGCCTGCACCTGCCACCGAACCGATGCCGAACGCTGCGGCGCCGGCCGCACCGAGGCCGCCGAGCACGTCGGCATGTTGGATGCCTGCGCCGACCGCCGTCGCTGCTGCATGCGCGTCGATCGCGAAAAGCGAGGCCATCGAGCCGACGGCAATCGCGAGAAGCGACAACTTACGTTTGAACATCGTATGTACTCCGGCAGGTGTTTGGTTGAACGATTTGCTTGATGCCAATCTTCGCGGTTTGCCGGTCGACGCTCAACGATTCGCCCCTGTCGTGTTCCTGTATACAAACGCCGGCCATGCGCGCGCGCGAACGACAGTTACGCTTTCGGCATGCTCAATACCGCCGACAATCCAATCATCGAAATCGACCCGCGTAAGTCCGCGCGCGCCCTGTTTTTCCAGGGTTGGCGCGTGTCGTCGATCGCGCGCCACATGGGTATCAAGCGCGCCACGGTCGAGGCGCGGAAACAGCGCGACGGTTGGGCCAAGGCCAACCCGATCGATACCATCGAATCGACGATCGAAATGCGCATGAACGCACTGATCGCGAAAGATCAGAAGGACGGGGGCGACTACAAAGAGATTGACCTGTTAGGGCGCCAGCTCGAACGCGTCGCGCGCATTCGGCGATATGGCGAGACTGGCAAAGAAGGCGACTTGAACCCGAACATCGCCGCTCGCAACGAGGCGCCGAAGCGCAAACCGGCGAAAAACGAGTTCAGCGACGAGCAGCGCGACCGGTTGCTCGAAGCGTTTCGCGATTCGCTGTTCGACTACCAGAAAGTTTGGTTCCGCAACGGCCATCAGCGCACGCGCAACATTCTCAAATCGCGGCAGATCGGCGCTACGTGGTACTTCGCGCGCGAAGCACTGGCCGACGCGATCGACACTGGCCGCAATCAGATTTTTCTGTCGGCCAGTCGCGCACAGGCGCACGTATTCCGCTAGTACATCACGCAGTTTGCGCGCGAGGCGGCCGACGTTGAATTGACCGGCGATCCGATCGTGCTGCCGAACGAGGCCATTCTCTACTTTCTCGGCACGAATGCGCGCACCGCGCAGAGCTATCACGGCAACTTCTATTTCGACGAGTATTTTTGGGTTCCGCGGTTCAAGGAACTGAACAAGGTCGCGTCCGGCATGGCCATGCATAAGCAATGGCGCAAGACGTACTTCTCGACACCGTCGAGCATCGGGCATGAAGCGTTCCCATTCTGGAACGGTGCGCACATCAATCGCGGCCGCGCCAAGGCCGATCACATCCACTTCGAGGTCACGCACAAGGCACTGTCGCGCGGCCGGCTCTGCGAGGATCGGCAGTGGCGCCAGATTGTCACCGTCGAGGATGCCGCGCGCGCCGGCTGCACGCTGTTCGACCTTGAGGAATTGCGGCACGAGTACAGCGCCGAGGAATACGCCAATCTGTTGATGTGCCAGTTCATCGACGACACGGCGTCAATCTTCACGCTCGTGAACCTACAGCGCTGCATGGTCGACTCATGGGAGCTATGGGAGGACTTTAAGCCCCTGACGGCCCCCTCTCGGCCGTTCGGCTACCAACCTGTCTGGGTCGGCTATGACCCGGCGCTGTCTGGCGATAGCGCGGGCTGCGTCGTCGTTGCGCCGCCGATCGTCGACGGCGGCCCGTTCCGCGTGCTGGAAAAGCACCAGTGGCGCGGCATGGATTTCGAGGCGCAAGCCGAGTGCATCAAGAAAATCACTGACCGATACCGCGTCGACTATATGGCGATCGACACAACGGGCATCGGGCAAGGCGTGTATCAGCTCGTGAAGCAGTTCTATCCGCGCGTCGTCGCGTTCAACTATTCGCCCGAGGTAAAGGGCCGGCTCGTGCTCAAGGGGCTGTCCGTCGTCGGTAATGCACGACTGCAATTCGACGCCGGATGGACCGATATGGCCGCCGCGTTCATGGCGATC
Organism: Burkholderia seminalis; assembly: GCF_001718535.1. Lineage (NCBI taxonomy): Bacteria > Pseudomonadati > Pseudomonadota > Betaproteobacteria > Burkholderiales > Burkholderiaceae > Burkholderia > Burkholderia seminalis. The sequence goes on from NZ_CP013399.1 coordinate 115,332, forward strand.
AAAAAGACCGTGACGCCGAGCGGGCGCAACGTCACATACGAGGCATCACGCAGCGAGGAAACCGGCCATGCTGATCTTGCATGGGCCGTCCTGCACGCGATTTCTAACGAGCCGTTAGAAGGCACTGCGGCACGCAAAAAAGGAAAGGTGGAGATTTACTCATGAAGAAACACACGACGCACGCGCAGCACGCGAACAATGCACCGAGCGCGGCCGACGCGTCGCGGCCGGCGCAGTCGACCGCATTCACGTTCGGCGATCCCATGCCGATCATGAGCCGGGCCGAACTGCTGGACTACGCCGAGCTTGTGACGATCAACGGATGGTATGAGCCGCCCGTGAGCTTCGCGGGCCTGTCGAAGATTTTCCGATCCGGCACGCATCACGCGTCCGCGATCTACTTCAAACGGAACGTGCTCGCGTCGACGTTCATCCCGCATCCACTGATGAGCCGCGAATCGTTTCGGCGATGGGCGCTCGACTGGCTGATTTTCGGCAACGGGTATCAGGCGCCCGTGCGAAACCGCATGGGAGGCGTCATGCGATACGAGCCGCCGCCGGCGAAGTACATGCGGCGCCGCGTCGACCTGCAAACCTACGTGCAAACGAACGGCTGGCAGGCCGTGCATGAATTCGACCCTGGCTCCGTTCACCACCTGATCGAAGCCGACGTGAATCAGGAGATTTACGGCGTGCCGGAATATCTCGGTTATCTGCACGCGGCAATGCTGAACGAGTCGTCGACGCTGTTCCGACGACGCTACTACGAGAACGGTAGCCATGCCGGCTTCATCCTGTACCTGACTGATGACAAGGCCGAGCAGCACGATATCGACGCGCTGCGCGACGCGCTGAAGAGCGCGAAGGGGCCGGGCAATTTCCGAAACCTGTTCTACTACGCACCGGGCGGGAACAAGGACGGGATGCAGTTAATTCCCGTGTCGGAAGTGGCCGCGAAAGACGAGTTCTTCAACATCAAGAACATCACACGCGACGACTTGCTCGCCGCACATCGCGTGCCGCCGCAATTGCTCGGTATCGTGCCGAGCAACACGGGCGGGTTTGGTGCCGCCGACACGGCGGCTCGCGTGTTCGGCCGTAATGAAATCGAGCCGCTGCAGGCTCAGTTCACTGCGTTCAACGAGTGGGCGGGAGATGAGATTGTGCGATTCACTCTCTATAGTATCAACGCGGCGTGACCAGCATTGACCTAAAAATATAAAGCAAATCTGACATATCGGGCCGTGCTATCAGGCCGGGCGACTAACGCCCGGCCACCTTTATGTCACGCTCAATTTAATGCTTCTTTGAATCAGCGTCAGATCCAAAAACTATATTCCACATTTCAGAGCCGGGCTTAATAAACGAAGTTTTTATGTTAATTAAATTATCGAGATAGGAAATTGCTCTGCGCACCTCAAGACCGAATTCCGAATGTCGATCTTTTTCCGAAAGCTCTATATATGATTTGCTGAGGCTACTTCTTTGCTCGAGTAGGTTATTTACTTGTGCCGCCAACGTCGGACCGCGATAATCGGATACGAGCACGGGACGCTCTGAGCTATATTGATCCTCAAAGGTCATTTGCCATACTCCGTCCTTAACCCGAACCGCCTCGCCATTTTCCGAGAAATCATATTTCCCGGAATCGGAAATCATCCATTTATGTGTCGCATTCGTCTCACGCTGCAATTCGTCCCGAACCTCCTTCGCTTCTTCGATCGAAGACTCTGGCATCTTTCGATCCAGAAACTTTGACGCGTATTTCAGAAACTGGTCGCATTGATACATATGCAGAGGTGCTTTCGCAGCATCCCACAGTTCTTGCCTCAGCTCCGGAAGTGGACCGATGGTTTTCCCGCCGACACGTTGCCACCAGTCATCTTTGACATCATCAGTAACGAAGATAACTGCCGATTTTAGATTCGACGTTCGTTGCAAAATTTCGAGCCAGAGAATAGCGTCGCCATACTGCTGAACCCCACCCTTTTCCTTATCACGCAAACCCGGCGGCTTAGAATTATCGAAACGGTTCTTTGCCTCATCGATAAGCTTCTTGTATTGCGCTGGCTCAGGTCGCTCACCCACCTTACTGGCGAATATCTCAGTTAATCGCTCCAATACTGGATCTCGCCCAGATATCCAATCCGGATGCTTATTCTCCTTGGATTCCAGCTCCGAATTCAATTTTTCGAATGTATTGTCCAATATATTCGCAATATCATCGACATCAATCCCGGGATGGCGGCGAAAACCATTCAGAGTCTTCCCCAAATCTGCTCGTGCCCTACCAAGCTCTTCGCGAAGTTTCGCATAGCCCAATACGGCCGTACTCATTACTTGCGCTCTATTTTGAAAAAATTCCAAACCCACTTGGTACGGAATCCAAACTCGATCTCGCAATGCCTCCAATGTTTGGATAAAGGTTTCTCGCGTGTCATCGGTATATCTATACAGATTCAGTAGCGCATTGGCATCGAAAACGAACGTTCCGTCTGCCCACATTCGGTCAATTTCTTTTTGTTCGGGGCGATAGTGTCCCGTAAATACGTCCTTCATACCCCATCCCTCTCGTTTCAATCACGACTTGCGCACATCAACTATCGACGATCCTACCGCAGTTCAACAAAAGACTGTACCGATGCTTCGGGTTTATTAGCCGTTGAGCCCTTAGTACTCGCTCCGTAACATCACATGATATCGAATACTGTAATCGCGGTCCTCACCTTAGGCATGTGATTGCAGGCTGCTAGCGCCGCGAGATGCAGCGTCTTGCCGTGGGCATTGCCTTGCCCCTGCAAGCCGGACAGAGGGGCGAAAATCGATCGGCCGGCCCGTGTTTGCACCAAGGCTGGTGTTCGAGCCCCCGATCCATGTCCCGAAAAAAGCAGTCCCCTCCCCGCCTGCCCGCCTCCCTAAATGGGTCGTTTTTGATGCACCGGGCGCCAACCGCGTATGCGCCCGCCGGCGCGGGGCTCCGCTGATTTCATATGATGGAAAAATGATGCGGTTTGCTGCAAAAAATCGACAAAACTACTTTAACATGGCCGAGCCACTGAGGTGTCAGCGACAAGTGGTGTGCTCACGCGGCTTGCGGTACATTTGCCAACGCCTCCTCTGAATACAACCTTTAACGCACAACACGCCAACGCGGAAACATGCCATGAGCGACGCAGAGATCGACGAAAATGATCCTGACGACGGTTTGCCGACGCCCGAAGCATTCTGTCTGTCAGTCCCGCCGTACAAAAAATTTGCATTTGACGATACTGAACCAAATCCGTTTTTTAGGCTTGAGCATTACAAAGGTACGTTAGATTGTTACTGCGAAATATGCGGTCGCCACTCTGTTTTTCATCGATTGGGCGATATAAAATACGCCCAGCACCATCATTTGTCAAACTATACTTTTAATCTATCTTTTGGATGCTCGAGAGATTTCTCTCATCAAATCATTTTTATATTTAGATCGCATCAAGGTCAATTGGAGAAAATTGGCCAATATCCTTCGATGGCGGATTTGGATACGCCAGATTTACATAAATATCGAGCTTTACTTGGCAAAGATCAGTTTCGCGAACTGGCGCGCGGCGTTGGTCTAGCGTCGCATGGAGTAGGAGCTGGTGCATTTGTTTACCTGAGGCGAGTTTTCGAAAACCTTATAAATGCCGCGAAAGGCGTTGCTTCCCAGCAAGCAAATTGGGATGAAGACGCTTTTCGAAATGCACGCATGGACGAAAAAATTCGCTTACTCAAAGACGAGCTACCAGAATTCCTTGTTGAAAATAGAAATATTTATGGAATAATGAGCGTCGGAGTTCACACTCTTTCCGATGAGGAGTGCCTTTCAGCGTTTCCCGCCGTGAAAGTCGGTATCGAGCTGATACTCGATGAAATGCTGGAAAAGAAGGAGCGGGAAAAGAAAATTTCTCATGCCAGCAAAACCATAGCGTCACTCTCCGCAGCTCTAAAAAAAACTTGATATAGGATGGGTGATCAAATGGCGCGTCGACCGAGTGTGCCGGCCCACGCGCCGGAATTTACCCGCCGCGTCGCGCGGAACGTGCTTCGAAATCGTCGATCAGCCACGACGCGCCTAGCGCAAGCGCAGCATTCCGCGACACACCCGTCGCCTTCGCGACCTGATCGACACGGGCGAGCAATTCAGGATCGATATCGATGCTGATTTTGACCTTGGGCCGCCGCGCGGCCGGCTTGTTGCTCGGCGTTGCTGGCGTGTCGGCGCGCGCATCGGGCGCACCGGCGATGAAAGCTCCGATCGCCGCGTCGTCACGGACGGCCGGCTTTCTCGAAATAGTCATTTGAACCCCTCTCTAATAGATATCGTTTCGATACCGTGTCGATATCCGTTCGATATCGACACGGTATCCGTTAGCGGGCGGCCGCCTGCACCACGCCGAACACGGCGTCTTGCAGACGCTCGATTTCCGCACACGCGACCGGATCACGGCGCGGCATTTCCTCGACGTGCAGGCCGGCCGCGCTCGCGTTCGCGAACGCCTTGCGGCGGTGGATTCGGTACGGCAGCAGTTCCAGGCTTTCATAGCTGGCGATCACCGACTCGGCGTCGCGGTTGTCCGCGCCCTGCACGTCCGCGCAATTCAGGAACGTGCACGCGCGCAGCGAGCGCACCTTGCGCGCTTCGTCGAGCAGCTTTGCCATGTCGTCGAGCGCCCACACGTCGAACGAGCGCGGCATGACCGGCACGAGCACCACGTCGGCGGCCATCATGGCCGCGCGAAACGCGCTCGAATCACGGCCGCCGGCGTCGACGACAACATGATCGAACTGCCCGGCATGCTTCGCCAGCTCCGCATGCAGTTTTGCCCCGTCATCGTAGGCCGCCGCCGCGATCGCAGGCCGCTGCCCGTATGCGCGTGCAGCCATCGCCGACGCGCTCGACTGCTGGCGATCGCCGTCGACGAGCCACACACGCGCGCCGGCGACCGAAATGCCGGTTGCGAGCTGTACCGCGATCGTCGATTTGCCGACGCCGCCTTTCGGATTTCCCACGACAACAATCATTGCTCACCCCTATATAGAAACGATATCTAGTCGATATCGACGCGATATCACCCCGGTATCGCGTCGATACCGCCTCATTGCGCGGCCGCTATACGTCGAGCCGCATCTGTCCGCCCGCTCGTGTCCGCGGTTGCGGCGGTTCGGCGGGCGTCATTTCGAGCCGTGCGCGGTAGGTATGCCCGCACACGACGTTGTCGCACTGGTAGTCGATTTCCCACACAAGGGGGTCTTTCTGTTCCAGCGATCGCGCGATGCCGCGCGCGCCGCAATGCGGACAGGCAATCGTGAACCTCATCGCGCGCACTCCATCAGGCCGAGCGACGTGCGCGAATCGACGTAACCGTGCAGGCGTGTCGACGGCCGCACGTCGAGCGCCACGTCGGCGCGCGGGCACGAGGCCGGCGATAGCGAATACAGAATCTCGAGCCCGGCCGGCGACCGAAATTCGCACGCGTCGCACACGAAGTAGAGGCGCCGCATCGTCGCGGACATGCCTTCCGTATGGCGTGCTTCGATCTCGTCGCCGCAGCACGGGCAATCGATGGTCATTCGTGACATGGTTTTCCTCGCTCTACAGGTTCCGTTGACCCCGTTTCGCGTCGCTCACGTCCCCGCTGACGCTGTTTCCACTGCCGCGCGCTGCGCGGGCGCCCGTATCGGCTATCCGGTGCAATTTGTTGCAACCCGAGCGTTTGTTCGTTGGTTTGGCCCTTGATGACGCGGGTGGGATATGCGTCCTTTTCATGCGAAATGTGGCGACTTCAGGGTGCCGAGTTGCCTGCAGCCGGCCCTTGCCGCTATTGGGGTTGCACGCAATCGGCCTGTTCGCGAGCCCTCGATCTTTTATCTTTCTTCCGCGCTAACCGGCATTTTCTGGGCGATTCAGTCGGTTACGGTACTGCTAGCCGGCGCGCTGTCGCCCGCCTCGGCCAGCATCTTGAGCACGGCGGAGCGGATCTGCTCTTCGAGGTAGGATCTCGATCGACGATCGCCTCATATGCATGCGGAAGCCTAACCGAGCATGTGCATACCGGAATCGACATAGTGCGTGCCGCCCGTGATCGCCCGTGCGCCGTCGCTGGCAAGAAACGCGCAGAACGCACCGACGTCGTCGATGTCGAGCGCGTGATGCAGCGGTGCCCGGCGCGCGGTGTCGTCAAGCAGCCGGCCGAAGTCCGGCAGGCCCGACGCCGCGCGCGTCGGCAGCACGCCCGGCGAAATCGCGTTGACGCGAATGCCCGCGCCGCCGAGTTCGGCCGCCAGGTACCGCACGCTCGCCTCGAGCGCGGCCTTGACCGGCCCCATCACCCCGTAGTTCGCGACGACCTGCTCCGCGCCGAGATAGCTCATCGCCATCAGGCTCCCGCCGCGCGTCATCAACGGCTCGGCCAGCCTCGCCATCCGGATGAACGAGTGGCACGAGGTATCCATCGCGAGCGCGAACCCTTCCGGCGAACTGTCGACCACGCGGCCCTGCAGATCGGCCTTCGGCGCAAACGCGACCGAATGCAGCACGAAGTCGATCGCGCCCCATTGCGCCGCAAGCGCGTCGAACACCGCCGCCATCTGGTCCGGCCGCCCGACGTCGAGCGGCATCCGGATCGGCGCGTCGAGTTGCGCGAACAGCGGCTCGACGTGCGGCAAGGTCTTGTCCGACTGCCAGGTCACCGCGAGCGTGGCGCCCGCCCGGCAAAACGCGCGCGCGCATCCCCACGCGATGCTCCGCTCGTTCGCGATGCCGACGACGAGCCCCCGCTTGTGTCGCAATGTCATGTCGCCCCCCGCCGGCCTAGCGTTGCGCCGCGATCCATCGCGCGATGTCGGGCCACACCGTCTTCAGCGTGCGCGTCCCCATGAACAGGCCGATATGGCCGCCCGGCACGAGCCGGCTCTCGATCCTCGACGCAGGCGTTCCGAGCAGATCGCGCGCGCCGAACACCTGCTCCGGCGTTGTGATGTCGTCGGCCTCGCCGGCGAGCAGATAGGCCGGGCATGCGATGTCCTTCAGGTCGAGCGTGCGCCCGAGGGCGACGAACGAGCCCTTCGCGAGCCGGTTCTCCTTGAAGATCTGCCCGATCGCCTGCAGGTACCAGCGTCCCGGCAGGTCGATCGGGCTTTCGTACCAGTTCGCGAACACCTCGCGCTTGCGCAGGTATTCGGGATCGTCGAGATGCTCGTACAGGTCGACGTGCTCGGCGAGATAGTGCTGGTCGGGATGCATGTTCTTCCAGCCGCGCAGCATGAAGCGTCCGCGCATCAGCCCGCCGCCCATCGCGACGAGTTCCTCGTAGAACGACGTCGGATACGTGTGCGCCATCCGCTTGATCGGGCCGTCGCCCGCGTCGGTGTCGATCGGCGAGCCTGCCAGCACGAGGCTCGCGACCTTGTGCGGGAAACGCGCCGCGTACATCGCGGACATCCAGCCGCCCTGACACAGGCCGACGAGATTCACGCGGCCGCCGAGTTCGTCGACGCACACGTTCAGCTCGGCCAGATACTGGTCGATCTCGAGGTCCTTCATGTCCTCGGTGGCCGAGCGCCAGTCGGTCAGGTACAGACGCGTCACGCCGTGCTCGCGCAGCGTCTGCATCAGGCTCTGCCCCGGCTGGTAGTCGGCGATCATCGCGCTGTGCCCCGCGTACGGCGCATCGACGATCGTCGGCAGCCCATGTGCCGGCGCGGCCGAATAATCGCGGAACGTCATCGTCCGCAGCTCCAGCAACGGCCGGTTCGCGGATGCCAGCGCCGGATGCGCTTCGAAATGGAGCTTCTCCTCTTCCGAGAGGAAGCGGAGATTGCGCGCCGTGATCTCGGAGCCGGCCGCAAACATCGCCGTGGCGGCGGCCATCGGCCAGAAAATCGGCAGCGCGGGGGCGCTGACGGCAGGGGAAGACGTGTCGCGTGCTGTCATCGGAGGTCTCGCGAGGTCGGATACGGCGTGGAAGGGATTGCGTCGTCCAGCACGCGGCGCGTGTGCCGCGCGATCATCAGGTTCTCGTCGGTCGGGATCACGCGCACCGTCACGCGCGACGCGTCGCTCGAAATCACCGGCAGGCCGGCGGCGTTCGCCGCGTCGTCGAGCACGATGCCGAGCCACGCCGCGCGGCTGCAGATCCGTTCACGCACGCGCGGCGCGTGCTCGCCGATGCCTGCCGTGAACACGAGCGCGTCGAGGCCACCGAGCACGCCGGCCAGCGCGGCGAGTTCGCGGGCCGCGCGATAGGCGAACAGCTCGACCGCATGCGCGGCCGACGGCGCGTCGCTCGCGAGCAGCGTGCGCATGTCGCTCGACACGCCGGACACGCCGAGCAAGCCCGATTCGGCATAGATCAGATGCTCGACCTCGTCGAGCGACCGGCCGGCGTGACGCTGCAGGTACAGGATCACGCCCGGGTCCAGCGCGCCCGTGCGCGTGCCCATCGGCAGTCCGTCGACGGCCGTGAACCCCATCGTCGTCGCGACGCTGCGGCCGTTCGCGAGCGCACACAGGCTCGCGCCGTTGCCGAGGTGCGCGACGACCGTCCGTTGCCGCCCCCACGACGGATCGAGGGCCGCGAGCGCCGTCGCGATGTACTCGTACGACAGCCCGTGAAACCCGTAGCGCACGATGCCCTGCTCGGTCAGCGCGCGCGGCAGCGCGAACTCCCGTTCAAGCGCCGGTACCGTCGCATGGAACGCGGTGTCGAAACACGCGACCTGCGGCAGGTTCGGCGCCACGGCGGCAACCGCGCGGATCGCGTCGACGTGATGCGGCTGGTGCAGCGGCGCGAGCGGCGAAAGCGACGCGATCGCATCGAGCACGCGCGCATCGATCCGCACCGGCGCGGTGAAATACGGACCACCATGCACGACCCGGTGCCCGACGCCGTCGAACGCGGCCTCTCGCCCGACGTGAGCGGCGAACCACGTGTGCAGCGCCTCGATCGCGCCTTGATGCCCCGGTCGCGCGACGGCGCTGTCGGCGAGCACCTCGCCGTGCGCATCGGCCACGAACAGATGCGGTGTGCCATGCAGGTTCTCGACCTGCCCGTGCAGGCCCGCATCGAGCGAGCGATCCTCGTGCGTGTCGTAGACCGAGAACTTGAGGCTCGACGAGCCGGCGTTGAGCACCAGGACGGGATGTCGCATCGCGGCGCCGTCAGTGCGTGCCGGCCGCAACCGCCGGCGTGGCCACGGGCGCCGCCGCTGCCGCGACGAGCGCCGCGACCGCGCAGCTCGCCAGGCGCGTGCGTTCGCTGTCGGCGCGACTCGTCAGGATCACCGGCACGCGCGCGCCGAGCACGATGCCGGCCGCATCGGCATTCGCCAGGAACGTCAACTCCTTCGCGAGCATGTTGCCGGCCTCGAGGTCGGGCGCGACGAGGATGTCCGCATCGCCCGCGACCTCGGAACCGAGATGCTTGAGGCGCGCGGCCTCCGGGCTGATCGCGTTGTCGAACGCGAGGGGCCCGTCGAGCAGCGCGCCGGTGATCTGGCCGCGCTCGGCCATCTTGCACAGCGCGGCCGCGTCGAGCGTCGACGGCAGCTTCGAGCTGACCGTCTCGACCGCCGACAGGATCGCCACCTTCGGCCGGGCGATGCCGAGCGCGTGCGCGAGATCGATCGCGTTCTGCGCGATGTCGGCCTTCTGCTCGAGCGTCGGACGGATATTGACGGCCGCGTCGGTGATGAACAGCGGCTTGTGGTAAGTCGGCACGTCCATGATGAACACGTGGCTCAGGCGCCGCCCGGTGCGCAACCCCGTATCGGCGCGCACCACCTCCGCCAGCAACTCGTCGGTGTGCAGGCTGCCCTTCATCAGCGCCTGAGCGTCGCCCTCGCGCACCAGTTCGACGGCGCGTGCCGCCGACGCATGACTGTGCGGCGCATCCACGAGCCGATAGCCGGACAGGTCGACACCGAGCGTCGCGGCGAGCATCGTGATGCGCGCCACCGGGCCGACCAGGACCGGCACGACGATACCGGCCCGAGCGGCCGCGGCCGCCGCATGCAGCGATACCTCGTCGCAAGGATGCGCGACCGCGACCGTCACCGGGCGTAACGCGCGGCAACGCGCAATCAGCGCTTCGTATTTCTGATGCGTGCGCAACTCGGTCATCGACTGCCCCTTTGCAAGGATCACGTGAACGGATTCTGGTGCGGGACCGGGCGACGTCGTTTGATTTCAGTCAATCGTTTCAGGTGAAGTCCCGATAGCATGAAGCCGCACGATGACATCCGGATGGCCGCGACGCCCCTCCCTGACATGCACATACGCGAAATCCGCTCGAAGATCGCCAGTACCTCGTCCACGCGCAAGATCACCAAGGCGATGGAAATGATGGCGCGCACCAAGATGGCGAGCGCGCAGCGACGCGCGCGTGAGTTCCGCCCGTACGCGGCGCGCATCGGCGCGATGGCGGAACGCGTGCTGCGCGACCGTCCCGACTACGTATCGGCGCTGATGGCGCGACGCGATACCGTGCGCCGCGTCGGCCTGATCGTCGTCAGCACCGATCGCGGGCTCTGCGGCCCGCTCAATGCGCGGCTGCTGGTCGAATGCGTGGATGCGCTCGAACGCTGGGACCGGGCCGGCGTCGCATGCGAACTGAGCGTGATCGGCGCGCGCGGCATCGCGCCGCTGCTGCGCCACGGCGCGACCATCACGGCGCGCGCGAGCGGCCTGGCCGCCGAGCCGCACTTCGAGCAGTTGCTCGGAGCGCTGCTCGTGCCGCTGACCGCGTTCGTCAACGGCGAGCTCGACGAAGTGCACGTCGCGTACAACCGGCTGACGAGCCCGCTCGCGTACGAACCGCGCATCGATGCGATGCTGCCGATCGCGGGGCTCGACACCAGCGCGCCGACCGACGGCGCGGCCGCGTCCGATTATCTGTACGAGCCCGCGCCCAAACCCGTCGTCGACACGTTGCTGCTGCGCTACGTCGAGGCGATGCTCTATCAGGCTGTCGTCGAGAACTACGCGTGCGAGCAATGCGCGCGGATGTTCAGCATGCAGACCGCGACTGACAACGCCGACCGCGTGTTGCGCGAACTGAGGCACCTGTATCAGAAGACGCGACAGGCGCAGATCACCACCGAGCTGTGCGAAATCGTCGCCGGCGCGGCGGCGGTCTGAAGGAGTCGCATGAAGACGTCGATGAGGCTCGACATCGTGAGCGTGGAAGCGGTGCTGTATGCCGGCGACGCGCATTTCGTCGTCGTTCCGGGGGAAAGCGGAGAACTGGGGATCTATCCGCATCACGCGCCGCTGCTCACGCGGATCCGGCCGGGCGTCGTGATGCTCGTCGATGCGCCGACCGGCGAGCATCGCCGTCTCCTCGTCGCGGGCGGTGTGCTGGAGGTCAGCCGCGACGGCGTGACGCTGATCGCCGATCACGCATTGCGCACGCCCGAACTCGACGATCTGCGCGCACGCGAAGCGCGGCATGCGGCCGACGACTGGCGCCAGCGCTACGAGCACGAAAACCGGCGCGCGTTCGATTTCGCGTCGGCCCGCACGGAATTGATGGATGAGATCCGGCGCTTCTTCGCGCTGGCACTGCGGCAACCCGCATCGCGGGAGTGAGTTGACCTGACGGCAGTAGTGAGAAGCATGGCATCGCAATTGGATGGGATTTTTCCATCGCCCACCATTATTTTTGTTTTGGACCTTGGTCCGCGAAAGTCTCCCCGCCCTTCCTCGACGTTGGAGCAGCCCGAACAGCCCGAGCGGGTCTGCATGAAGACGCAGCGCGAAAACGCCGTTCGCAGGGGTGTCGATTTCCGCCGAATCCCGGCCCGGAACGGCCGCCGCCCGGCTCACGCGTGCGGCAACGCATCCGCTTCGTCTGCCAGCCTGCCGAGCGGCACGAAAATGTAGCCCTTCCCGCGCACGGTGCGAATGTAGCGATAATCGCCGACCGCCTGCTCGACCAGGTTGCGCAGCCGGAAGATCAGCACGTCGAGCCCGCGCTCGGAGCGCCCGGCCACGCTCAGCCCCAGCAGCGCGAGAATCTCCGCGCGCGACAGGACGCGCATCGGCTGCGAGATGAACAGCGCGAGCAACGCGAATTCGCTGGCACGCAGCCCGAGGTCCTGTCCCGCGCGGGTGGCGCGCCGCGTGACGAAATTCACCTCGATGTCGCCGAATGCGTACGATTCGGGATTCACCGGCGCGCGCACCGACACGGGACGGTTCGGCGCGTAGCGGCGCATCGCGCTGCGCACGCGTGCGATCAGTTCCATCGGGTCGAACGGCTCCACCAGATAGTCGTCCGCGCCGATTTCGAGCGCAACGACCTTGTCGAGCACCTGCGCGTCGCGGCTGATCACGATCACCGGCATGTCGTGACCGGCGCGCCGCAGCGCACCGAGCGCCATGTAGAACGTCGTGGCCGGCCGTTCGACCCGCATCACGATCAGGGTGGGCGGCGTGGCCGTCACGTGCGCCAGCAGCCGCGACGCGTCGTCGAGCGCCGACGTGGCGATCTGGCAGCCGCGCAGGAGCGCGCGGATCCGGTCGCCCATGCGCGGATCGGGCTCTACGACAAGAACGTGGGTGGCCATGGAAAATCGTCCAGCACGACGGCCCGCACGGCGTATCGCGACGTCACGCCGGCCCGCCTTCCGGCCGGAACGGCCGGGCGCGGCCTGCACGAACCCGCGAACGTGCGGCGCAGCCAACTACACATGCATGCAGCAATCGAGACTCGTCAGTAAATAGCTCAGGCTCTTGCGGATCGACGCCTCGACGTCCCGCACGTCGCGGGCCGCGGGCGACTGGCCGAGGAGCGTCGCGACGATATCGAGCGCTTCCCACGGATGCCGGTCGTCGTAGTCGGCATGCAGTTTGAGCCAGCGCATCGCGCGATGCCGCACGGCCGGGTCGAACTGCCGTTCATACGGCGATGCGCACAGCAACGCGCTCCACTCGCCGGTCACGCCTTCGATCGCGTAGTTGGTCGCGGCGATGCTCGGCGCGAGCGCGTCGGCGCTGCTGCTTTTCCAGCACCAGTGGCTCAGCGCGAATCCGTCCAGCGGCGCATCGCCGTGCAGCAGCATGTCGATCGTCACGCCCGATTCCGCAGCCCAGTTGGCCCAGTGATCGACGTGGTTCTGCTCGACGCGGATATTGCGGATCAGATAGCGTCGCGCCTTCTCGTCGCCGCGCGACCGATAGGCCGCGGTCTTCACCAGGTTCATCGCCATGTATTCCGGAAACTGGCTGACCACCGCCCAGCCGGTGACGAAGAACGCGCGCAGTTGCGACGCGCGCAGCGTCCCGCCGCTCATCGCCGCGAACACCGGATGCGCTCGGACACGGGCCTTCAACTCGTCGGTCGCGCCGACCACGTCGCGCAGCCATGCCGGATAGCTCGTCAGGTCCATCAGGTCGCCGGTCAGTTCAAATGGAGCACTCATGCGTTCGTTCCTCGCTTGGTTCAATGGAATCCCCCTTCCTGCCAGGGTGCGGGGCGGCTGAAGTAGTAGCCCTGGCAATAGTCGACGCCCAGCGCGCGAAGCATCTCGGCCGTCGCCTCGTCCTCGACGTGCTCGGCGACGGTGCGGTACTGCATCACGTGAGCGATGTCGTTGATGGCGGACGCGATGCCGCGCTTGACGCTGTCGGACGTCATGGTCGCCACGAGGCCGCCGTCGATCTTCAGGTAGTCGATCGGCAACTGGCGCAGATACGAGAACGACGACATGCCGGCGCCGAAGTCGTCGAGCGCGAAGCGGCAGCCGAGGTCGCGCAGCTCGTGCATGAAACGCGACGCGACCTCCAGGTTGCGGACCGCGCTCGTCTCCGTGATTTCGAAGCACAGCAGCGTCGGGTCCAGCCCCGACGCCGACAGCTCGGCGATCGCGAACTCCACGAAGCGCTCGTCGGTGATCGACATCGCCGACAGGTTCACGTTGTATTCGACGTACTGGCGCCGTTCGAGCCGCGCGAGCCGCCGGATCACGTTACGCACGACCCAGCGGTCGATCATCGTCATGTGGCCGTAGCGCTCGGCGGCCGGCAGGAAGACCGGCGAGATCAGCTTGCCGTCGGCGTCCGGGATGCGCAGCAGGATCTCCGCGCGCTCCTGCGCGCCGTGCACCGGCTGGATCGGCACGATGCGTTGCGCATACAACTGGAACGAATTCGTTTCGAGTGCCGTCTTCACGCGGCGGCTCCACTGCATGTGGTACGCCTGGCGTCCCGAGTTCATGTCGCGCGAATCCGCGATGTGCACGCGGTTGCGGCCGCGGTCCTTCGCGATGTAGCACGCGATGTCGGCCATCTGCATCGCCTTCTCGACGCTCTCGGGCCGACAGGCGAGATCCAGCACGCCGATGCTCACGCTGATCTTGAACGGCTCGCCCTCCCACAGGAACGTGAAATCCTCGAGACACGCGCGGATGCGCTCGGCCTTGCCGTCGTCCGGCGAGCCGTTGCGGCCGGCCGGCAACAGGATGCCGAATTCGTCGCCACCCAGCCGGCCGAACACGTCGTCGTCCGCGAGACAGCGCGCGAACACCGCGGTCGCGTCGCGCAGCAGCGCATCGCCGGCCGCGTGCCCGCACACGTCGTTGACTTCCTTGAATCCGTCCAGGTCGAGAACCATCAACATGCCGCCGCCGCGGTGGGTCAACGCGTCGCCCAGGCGCTGTTCGAACGCGGTGCGATTGATCAGACCGGTCAGCGCATCGTGCGACGCCTGCCAGGTCAGTTTCTCGATCAACTGGTATTCACGCGTCATGTCGCGCAGGATCAGCACGTAACCGACGCAGCGGCCCGCAGCGTTGTCCATTCTCGACAGCGATGCGCGCACCGACACCGCCGCGCCGCACACGCGGATCAGGTCGAGATCGCGGGTGAACGTGTGATCGCCGCTGTTGCTGAGCGACGCGAGCAGCTTGATCGACATGCCGGTCGACGTATCGATCAGGTCGAGCACGTCGTTGATCGGCTTGCCGACACACAGCCGCGACGGCGCGCCGAGCAGCTGCTCGGCCGCCGGATTGACGGTCTCGATGCTGCGCGTGAGGCCGATCGTGACGATCGCATCGGCCACCGAGCGCAGCGCCGCTTCCGCGAACGCCTGGCTACGGTCCAGCTCGGTCTGCATCGACGCCTGCTGGCGCTGCGCGCGGCTCGCCCATCGCACCGACAGCAGGACGATCAGCAGCGAGGCCGCGACGTACGACAGGAACAGCTGGATGACGGCCGAACGGAATTCGGCGCTCAGTTCGTCGGAAAAGCGTTTCGGCAGCGGCTCGATGTGCGAGTTGAAGTCCCAGACCGCGCGGTTCAGGCGGCTCGTGCGTCGAACGTCGTCCGCCCGCACGGACGCGCGCAGCGCGTTCGCGATCGCGCGCAGGTTGACCAGTTGCCGGTCCGCGTCCTCCCAGTATTGCAACGCGGCGTTCAGGCGCGCGAAGCTGCTCAGGATCGGATAGAACCACACCACCGCGACCGCATCGACGGGATTGATGCCCGCGTCGATCAGCGCCTGGCGCGCCGCGCGGTGGTCCGGCGGCACGCTGATCATCGCGCGGCGGGCGACACCGAGAAACGTGAGGGTGCGGTCAACCGCCAGGTAATCGTCGAACAGCTTTTCGTCACCGGTCTGTCCGTAGCGGGTCAGCAGGATGATCTCGTCCTTCTGCGCCTTCGACCAGCTGCTTTCGCCGCCGACGTACACGCGCAGCGACATGATCACGATCAGGCTGACCGCGACGAACCCGGCCAGCGCGACGATCACGACGACGATCGGCAGGATGCCGAGCGCCGGACTCCATGGCCACACGTGAAACGAGCTGCGCTGACTCTGGAGCTTCGAAATGTTTTCCATACCTGATTGACTGCTTTTCTGATTCTTCTCGATACCGCCGGCCAGCCGCGTCGCGACGCGTCTTGCGCCCGGACCTCGCCCCTTCCCTGCGCGCGACGCGCCGGCGCACACGCCGTCGCGGCGGCACGCCGGTGCCGGCCGCGCGGCAGGAGGCTGCGGCCACTAGGTCGTCCGGACGCGTCGCGACAGCCCGACACCGGCCCCGGTACCGGCATCGATCGCGAGAATGCGGCGCGTTTCGTCGCGGATGACCCGATGGCAGTCGCAGCCCTGCCCTTCGAGACGGGCGAGATCCGTCAGCACGATGGCGCCGCGATGCTGATGGATCAGGCCGAGCTCGTGGAGCTGTCGCACGGTATCCGTGATGGTCTCGCGGCGCACGCCCAGCATCTGCCCCAAAGTGCCGTGCGTGACCGGGATTTCGATGCTGCGTGAGCGCTCGTAGGCGATCAGCAGCCAGCGGCCCACCTGATGTCGCATCACGTGATGGCGGCTGCAGAACATGACCTGCGACGCCTGCGCCAGCACCAGCTGCATCCGCACGAAGACCTGCCGCCTGATCGCCGCCGATGCATCGCACGCGTCGACGAAGCGGCGCGCATGCAGCCGATACGCGAATCCGCCGTGATAGACGACGACGCGGCGCTGCATCGTGCTGCCGATCACGTCGTCGCACACGATGCCTTCGCGGCCGATCTCCGTCACGCCGAGCGTCGTCTTGCCGCCTGTCGTGTATTGAAGCGAAATACCCGCCGTCACCGGGAAATAGACGGCCTCCAGATTCTCGCCGGCGTCGCACAGCAGCTGGCCGGTCTTGAGATTCGAAAGCATCAAATGAGGCGCCAATTCCGCGCGGCTAATTCCGTCGAGCGCAGACAGGAATTGATTGGCACCAAGCGCATGCGGCAACTCGATGACATTGTCGGCCTGATGTATCACGGTGCACCTCGTACGTTGTATTGCTGCCCCTCGGCCACCGAATCTTCATGCAGCGTTAAAACGAACCGGTTTTCCGGTTTTGCCGTTTTCCTTACGGTCTAATTAAACAAAAAGGTATCACGCAGCCCTGTCGTTCGCGCCACTCCGGCTTTGTTACATGAAGTAATTTGACAGTTTCAGGCATTGCCAGAAGATATTTGCATGGTCAATCAATTATCGGAGATTTAAATACCGCCCTTGAAAAGACACTTTCCCGGAGAATCATTGAAAATTCCGAATAGTGGCCAATGCAACGAAATGCAGTTAATTCTGAAAATAAAAATCATTCCTCCATCGAAATAATGCGGACTGAGTGACATATCCCACACTTCTCCAACGGAGAACGTGGAAGATCCATGACGGCGCCTGCCCGGGATGCCGTCGCCGGGCGGCTATCGCGCGCGCTGGCGAGCGGTGATGTCCGCGCTGTCCGCGTCCAGCGACGCTGCGCGCAGTGCGTCCGCCGGATCCGGAAAATCGCGCTGCAGCAATTGCGCGAGCTGGGCATCGCGCGCATCGGGCCCAAGCTGCTGCGCGGCGAGCCGCTCACGTTCGGCCGCATGGTCGCGATAGCGCGCCTGCCACGCATCGTCGTCCTGCCGCAGCCGTACGACGCGTGCGGCGACGTCGGCGCCGAGCTGCGCACGCAGCGCATCGGGCGTCGCGCGCTGCGCGTCGAGCCGTGCAACCGTCGCGACCGCCTCGCGCTGCCGCGCGAGCCGCTCATGCGCATCGCGCATGTCCGGCGGCAACGACTGGTCGAGCGCCACAATGCGTTCGCGCTTCTGCGCGTCGCTCAATGCCGGGTCGCGCGCAATCCGGATCCGGTCGAGGTCGTCGTGCTGCTGCCGGAACTCGTCGGCGAAGAACGGCGCGCTCCAGTCGCCGAGCCAGCGGCTCGCGAGTGCCGCCCGTCGCTCGAGCTGGCCCGCGAGCGCGTCCGGATCGATACGCATGCCGGGCTGCACGGCGCCCGGCTGCGCATCGAGCGCGGCGAGACACGCGCGATAGCGCGGCCACAGGTCGAGCGCTTCGCGCTGTGCCTGCCCGCCGATCGGCTGCGCGGCGACCTCCCGCGCAACCAGCGCGTCGAGCGCGTCCGGCGTCAGGTCGTGCTGCGCGAGCAGGAAGTAATCGAAGAATTCCCGCACCGCACGCCGTTTCGCGAGACGCCCGTCCGGCCCGAGCGGCAGGCGCGGCGCGCGCGAACCCGCCAGCGACGCGGGCGGCGCGACGTCGGACGCGGCAGGCACGGGCCGCGGCACCGCCGCGTCGGACACCACGACGCGCGCGGCAGGCAGCGCAGCGGCTTGCGGCGACGCCGCCGGCCGGTCGAGCGCATGCCATACCGCCGCGGCCGCGAGCACGCCGACGGCGCCATGGAGCACGGTGCGAGACAGCATCGTCCGGACCGTCATCGCTCAAACGCCCTGCAGCTTCAGCCGGTTCGCATGCACGCGCAGCGCGGCGACCGGATCTTCCGCATACGCGCCGCGGATGCCGAGCAACTGATTGATCGCGTCGAAGTGATTCCAGTGGTAGCGCGTCGAGATCACCGTGCCGAACAACGAACTGCAGGTCGACGTGAAGCCGTCGTTCGGCCCCGCGCCGGCCAGCGCCATCACGTTGCCGGCCGTCAGGAACACGAGCGTCGACGGATCCAGCAGATTCGCCGGATCGATCACCGGAATCACGCTGGTATCGACGGCGCCCGTCACGATGCCGAGCAGCGACACCGGCTGATATGCGGCGCCGCTCCATGAATACAGCAGGTGTACGTTGCCGCCGATCGTCTCGGTCGGCGCGCCGGTGCGACAGGCACCGGCGCCGAGGCCGGGGCTCGGGAACAGCTGGTTGAACCGCGTGGTTCGCGCCGTGCCGAGTGCGTCGAGCGCGGCGATCGCATCCTGGTTCGTGTTGTGCGTGTCGCTGGTCAGGATGCCGAACAGGTTCAGCAGCGCACCGAACACCGGCGTCGAGATGCCCGTCGGGTCGAGCTTCAGCGCGGCGAGCACGAAGTCGGCGAACTGCGAGCCGCGGTGCGGCGTCGCGATCGTCGTGACCGACGCGACGAGCGCGGGCGCGACCGACGCCACGTAGCGCGACGTCAGCCCGCCCTGGCTGTGTCCGATCAGGTTCACCTTGGCCGCGCCCGTGACCGCCAGCACCTGCTTCACATAGGCGAGCAGTTGCTCGCCGCGCCCGTTCGGGCCGAGGTCGCTCTGGAACCCCGACAGGTCGGCGACGTAGACCGTCGCGCCATGCCGCTGCAGGTCTGCCTGCATCCCGTACCAGTACGGCACCACGCCGAAATAGTCGTCGGTGCCGGTCAGGCCGTGCACGAGAATGATCGGATAGCGGGTCGCTGCATAGTCGTCGAGCGCGGCGCCGGCCGCTGTCTGCGCACGCGCCGCGGGTGCGGCCAGGCCAACGCCGGCGAGCAGCGCGGCAGCGGCCAGGAACCGCGCGCACGCGCGCGCAAGGCGTCGCAGCGGCACGGCGCGCCGAGCGATATCGATGTCGATGTCATGCATGCGCGTTCCCCATGGTTGCGTGAGCGGCCACGCGCCGCTGCCACGCGATGAACAACGGCGCGCCGACGACTTCGAGCACCGTGAAGCCGACGAACGGCGGCCACGGCAGCCCGAGCGTCGCGAGCGAAATCAGCCGTCCGATGCCGCCGAGGAAGATCATCGTCCACAGCGTCGCGAACAGCCGCCCCTGGCGCTCGATCCCCGGGATCACCGAGAACGCCGCGAGGCCGAGCCCGAGCCAGACGCCCGCGTAGAAGCGCAGGTTGCCGTCCAGCGTCGCGTCGGCCGGCAGCGCGAGGCCGAGCGACGCGTACAGCGGATCGTGGATGCCCATCATGCCGAGCACCCCGGTGATCGACGGGACCAGCGCAAGCACGGCGGTCGCCGTCTGAAGCGCGCGTTTGCTCATTCGAAACCTCCTTGCGTCATCGATAGAAAATGCCCAGCACCTGCACGCTGGTCGACTCCGGCATCGCACCGAAGCGGCTCCACGACGGCCCGCCCTGATGCAGCCACTGCAGCGCGACGTCGAACCGGTCGAAGCGCCGCCGCAGCTCGACCCAGTATTGCCGGCCGCCGCCGAGATCGGCCTGCATGAAGCCCGACAGATCCAGACGGCGCACGCCGATATTGCGCCATGCCGCCATCAGGAACACGCCGTGACGGGTTTGCAGCTCCTGCGCGGCGATCGACGTCTGCACCGCACTGCCCCAGGCGGCCGGGTTCGCGCGCTGCAGCGCGCGCCATTGCGCGGCGTCCGCGCCGCCGCCGTTGCTCTGGAACTCGGCACTCAGCGACAGGTCGATCGGCAGCGTCCAGGTCGCGCCCACCGACGAGCTGGTGCGGAACGCGCTGTCGCCGGCCGCACCGGTCGCGCGCGCGATCAGCGAGCGCCGGTAGCCGCCCGCCCATTCGACGTAGGCGACCACCGAGTTGCCGAGCAGCACGCTCAGGTTCTGGCCGAACTGCGGCGCCTGCCCGCTTTCGCCGTAGACGATCCATTGCGGCTGGATCGCCGTGCTGAGCCGCTGGCTCGCGACCAGCATCCAGCGATCGACGCCGTTGGTACGCTGCAGGTCGGACGATGCGGCCGGGTCGCCCGGCAGGCTGCGGCGCTCGAGCCGCGGCGACAGCAGCGCCGCGAGCGAGCCCGTGTCCCACACCTGCTGCGCGCGCAGCGCGACCGTACCGAGCCGGTTCGTGTGCCGGCTGTCCGGATCGGGCGGCACGTCGAGGCTCACCGCGCCCGCGCGAAAGAAGTCGGTCGGGTTGTAGCCGATCGCCGCGCCGAGCCGCTCGTTGACGCGCCCCGCGTCGACGACGAACGTCGGCGCCGCGCGCCAGCTCGCGTACGCCTCCTTCACGAGCGTCACGTCGCGCGACGACGTGCGCGAGGTCCCGAGCGGATCGAACCGGTCGAAGCGCATCGAGAAGTGCGCGGCGAACGTCGGCGTCAGCCACTGCCCGTACTCGAATTCGACCGACAGCTGGTTGCGCCCGGCGTGCGCGCCGTCGCGATAGCGGCTCGCACGCAATGCGTCCTGCACGTCGAGCTTCCACGGCTTCGCGGTATCGGCCGGCGCGGTGGCGGACTGGTCGGCGAGATCGAGCGCCGCGGCATCGGCCGCATCCACGCCGCCCGCCCCGCTCGTCGCCTCCGCGCCGGCCGGCGCCGCACGCGCCAGCGCCGGCAGCAGCACGAACGCGAGCGCGGCGACCCGGCATCGACGCCGCGCCGTCATTGCGCCTGGAAGCGGGACAGGTAGTCGCGCTGCAGCCATGCATCGGGAATGTCGCGCCATGCGTAGTCGGAGAAACGCATGACCGTGACCCAGTTGCTGTCGAGCCCGTCGATGATGACCGTCTCCGTCGGCCGCTCGACGCCGAGCTGCATCGTGTAGCGCCGGTAGAACGCGGTCTTCAGCAGCCGGTCGCTTTCCGAATAGAAGCGCGCCTTCAGCGGCCGGTTGTTCGCCGCGTCGATCCAGATCTCGATGCGGCGGTACGTGAGCCCGTCGCCGTGGCCGGTGAGCGCGAGCCGGTAGGCGCGGCGGGTCTGCCGGTCGCCGTCGGCGATGTCCTCGACGCCCTTCAGCTCGGCCGTGTAGTCGTGCGCGAGATTGACCGTCACGACGTCGCCGTTCGCGGCCTGCCCGAGCAGCCGCTGGTCGGGCGAGATCCGCACGCTCGCCTGGTTCGCGGGATCGTAGAACCACAGGTCGTTGCCGTTCTTCAGCATCAGCTTGCCCGTGTCGCGCGCCGGCGCGACGAAGCGCACCAGCGTGCGGAACGCGCCACCCGGCGCATCGGGCTTCGAATAGATCGACAGCGTATTGCCGTCCACCTGCTTGCCCGACCGATACTCGATCAGCGTCGCGGTCAGCACGAACGATTTCGCCGGCGCGCGGATCGCGTCGCTCGCCGCGAGCACCTTCTGCGGATCGGGCGCCGGCTGCGCGTGCGCGGCGCCGGCCAGGAACGAAAGACTCAGACAGCATGAAACGAACAGGCGACGCACGTGCGCTCTCCCGAAAGTGAAATGAACGAAAATGACCGCATCCGCACGGCGTCACACATGCCGCAGCGCATCGACGATCGACAGCCGCGCCGCGTGCCGCGACGGCAGCCACGCGGACAGCCCGGCCACGCATGCGAGCCCCGCGAACGTGACCGCGATGGTTCGCCACTCGCCCCACACGCGCACCGTGAGCGCGACCGCGTCGATGCGCGCGGGCGGCGTCCAGGCCAGCCCGCTGTGATTGACGGCCGCGGCAATCGCGAGCGCCGCCAGCACGCCGAGCGATGCGCCGGCCACGCCGAGCAGCGCGCCCTCGCAGACGAACAGCGCCTGAATGCCGCCGCGCCGCATGCCCATCGCGCGCAGCGTGCCGATTTCGACCGTGCGCTCGATGATCGCGGTGCTCATCGTGTTGCTGATCACGAACAGTACGATCGCGCTGATCAGCACGAACACGAAGCCGAAGATCACCGAGAACATCCGGTTGGTCTGGTCGTAGAACGGGTTCAGCGTCGCGAAATCGACGACGTCGAGCGGCTGGCCGTCGAAGCCGCCGCGCAGCAGCTGCTCGATGCGCGCGCGCGCCGCCGGCAGATCGGCCGTGCGCGCGAGCTGGATCTCGAGCGCGGTCGCGCGCGGCTCGGCGCCGCCGTATACGAGCCGCTGCGCCTGCGGCAGGCGCACCGCGAGATACACGTCGTCGAGCTCCTTCACGCCCTGCTGCTCGGCCTTCACGACCGAGAAGCGGCCGACGTTCGGCGCGCCGCCCGCGCTCGCGGTCAGCACCTCGATGTGGGTCACGCCGTCGCCGGCCGGCTGCGAGCCGGCCTCGCCCTGCGCGAGCGCGAGCACGTCGGCCGGCGCACTCGCGTCCGGGCCGGCGGCGGCGGGCGCGGCCGGCCCCGGCGGCGCATCGCGGCAGTCCGCCACGTGCAGCGGCCCGCACAGATGCAGCACGCGCGCGACGCCGAGACCGACCACCGCCGCATCGTCGGCACTGCCGCGCAACGCGAACGCGCGCGGGCGCAGCGGAAAACCGTAGGCGTTCCACTGCTGCATCCGGTACTGGTCGTCGGGAATCGCGCCGAATCCCATCACGGTGCGCGACACGCCGGCCGCGAAATTGCCGGCGATGCCGCCGAACTGCAGCGTCGGCGTGACGACCTGCAGCAGCGGCGCGAGCTGCGGGTCGCGCCGCAGGAGGTCGATCAGCGCCGCATAGCGGCGGATCCCGTACGCGGCCGGATCGCCCGTGCCGTACAGGTAATAGCCCTGCCGCTGGATCTGCAGATGGCCGCTGCGCTGCACGAAGTCGGTTTGCAGCCCGAGCGTGATGTCGCGGCTGAAGCCGCCGAACAGCAGGATCGCACTGACGCCGACGATCATCGCGAGCAGCGTGGTCAGCGAGCGCCGGCGGTTGCGCTGCAGGTTGCGCAGCGCGAGCATCAGCGTATGGATCATCGGCACACCTCCTGCGCCGCCGTGCCGTCGCCGGCCCGTTCCCGGCCGACGATGCGGCCGTCGAGAATCCGGATCACCTCGTCGGCGACGCTCACCACCTGCGGATCGTGCGACGACACGATGAACGACACGTCGCGCTCGCGCTGGATCGTGCGCATCAGCGCGATGATCGCGTGGCCGGTGGCGCTGTCGAGGTTCGCGGTGGGTTCGTCCGCCAGCACCATCGCGGGCTCGGCGGCCAGCGCCCGCGCGATCGCGACGCGCTGGCGCTGGCCGCCCGACAGCTGGCTCGGCCGGTGCCGTCCCTTGTCGGCCAGCCCGACCGCGTCGAGCAGGTCGCGCACGCGCGCCGCGCGCCGCGCCGGCGCCCAGCCCGCCATCAGCAGCGGGTACTCGACGTTCTCGTACGCGGACAGCACCGGCAGCAGGTTGAAGGTCTGGAACACGTGGCCGACATGGCGCGCGCGGAAATCGGACAACGCATCGTCGGACAACGACGCGGTATCGTGGCCCGCGATCGTCACGCGCCCGCTGTCGGGACGGTCGATGCAGCCGATCATGTTCAGCAGCGTCGTCTTGCCGCTGCCCGACGGGCCGCTCAACACGGTGAAGCGCCCGGCCTCGAGCGTCGCCGACACGTCGGCGAGCCCGGTCACGCGCACGCTGTCGAGCAGGTAGGTCTTCGACAGGTGTTCGACGTTCACGAGGCTCATGACGCACCTCCCGCGCGCACGGGCGCCGCCGGGGCCGCCGGGGCCGCCGGCGCGGCGCGCGCATCGGTGCCGGCCGCGCCCGGCACGGCCGGCAGGCCGCGTATCAGCCGCCGCAACTGCAGCCGGTAGGCGAAATGCTCGACCTCGATCACGTGCCGCGGCGTGCGATGGAACGCGATGCCGCCGCTCCAGTCGGACCGTCCGCGCCGGATCAGCCGGTCGACGTGCGCGGCCTTGCGCGGCGCCGCGTCGCGCGCATGCAGATAGCGCGCGAGCAGCTGCGCCTGGTAGTCCATCAGCGGCCAGTTGCCGGTCGACGTCTGGAACAGACCGATGAAGAACAGGTCGCGATGCTGCGCATCGAACATGTTGAGGTACAGCGACGGCTGCTGCTTGTGCCATTGCAGATGCGCCTGGTCGATGAACGGAAAGCTCGGTTGATAGCCGGTCGCGTAGACGATCACGTCGACCGACTCCTCGCGGCCGTCGGCGAACACGACGCGATCGCCCTTCAGTTCGCGCACGTCGGGCCGCGCATCGAGATCGCCGTGGCCGAGGTGGTAGAACAGCGTCGAGTTGATGATGAAATGCGATTCGAACAGCTTGTGGTCGGGCTTGCGCAGCCCGTAGTCCTCCGGCTGCCCGGCCGTCGTCAGCCGCAGCAGCCGCTCGCCGAAGAAGCGGCGCGCCCACAAAGGCATGCGCAGCCGCAGCGGCCATTCGGCCCACTGGTCGGCCGGTATCCCGAACAGGAATTTCGGCCAGTAGTAGTAACCGCGCCGCGTGCTGTGGAACACCGCGCGCGCATGGTGGGACGCCTCGACCGCGATGTCGCAGCCCGAATTGCCCGCGCCGACCACGAGCACGCGGCGGTCGCGAAAGATCTCCGGCGTGCGGTATTGCGACGAATGCAGCTGCAGCCCGTCGAAGCGGCCCGGATAGTCCGGCAGTTGCGGATGCGACAGATGCCCGTTGCAGACGATCACGCCGCGGTAGGTGCGCACTTCGCCGCGATCCAGCTCGACGCGCCACCCCGAGCCGCCGTCGGCCGGCGCGATCTCGAGCACCGAGCGGCCGAACTCGATCCGCTCGTACACGCCGAAGCGCCGCGCGTACGCACGCAGGTACGCGAGCGCCTGGTCGCCGCGCGCATACGTCGGGTAGTCGTCGGGAATCGGAAAGTCGGTGTATTCCGAAAACCGCTTCGAGCTGATCATGTGAATCGAGCGATACACCGCGCCGCTCGGCCGGCCGTAGTACCAGTTGCCGCCGACGTCGTCCTCGCGCTCGATCACGTCGAAGCCGATCCCGGCCGCGAGCAGGTTCTTCGCGGCGGTGATTCCCGCCGCGCCCGCGCCGATGATGCAGTACCGCGCGCCGTCGTTGCGCTCCGTCATGGTGGATCTCCCCTTTCCGTTCAAAGAACCGGCGCGGCCGCCGCCCGCGTGCCGGTCGCGCCGGCCAGCCGCGCATCGCGCAGATCGGCGATCGATGCGCCGCCGCGATCGGCGATCGCGAAGCGGCCGTCCGGATAGCGCAGCAGCAATTCGGCGTCGGCGGCGCACGCGGCGCCGAATGCGATGCCGCCAATGCGCCACGTGCGCGGCGGCTCGCCGTCTGCGGGCCACGCGCCGAGCAGCACGCGCAACACGTTCTCCAGATGATTGACCGGCAGCCATACCTGCGGGCACGGCGCCGCGTCGCGCGCGTCGCCGTCGCCCGGCGCGCGCCACAACGCATCGGCGTCGGCGGCCCTGACCTGCGCGATGCCGCCGCGCCAGTCCGCGTCGGGCAGCAGGTCGCCGCGCCAGATCGCGCACACGGCCGGCCGGACCGCGTCGTCCTGTCCGTCGTGCGGCAGCGGCACGGTCGTCCCCGCGGGCGGATGACCGCGGTACACGAACGTCGCATCGAGTAGCACGCGGCCGGCGAGCGACGCGCACCGCACCGTCACGTGCCAGCCGTCGCCGGCCGTACGGCCGGTCACGTCGGTGTCGAGCGCGAGATCGCCGTGCGCATCGAGCGCGTCGGCGAGCGCATCGAGCGCGATCGTCACGTCGGCGGCTTCATGCAGGTAGGCGCGCTCGCCGTCGGGCGGCGCAACCCAGTCGGCCACGACGCGCGCGTGCTCGAGCAGCAGCGACGCGGGCACCGCCGCGCGGCCGCCGAAGCGGAATGCGCGCGTATAGGGCGCGTTGGCCGCGCGATAGCGCGTCGAGAAAAACGCGAACGGCCGGAATCGCCGCGGCTCGCCCGCGTGGTGCCGGCGCGTCGCGAGTTCGCCGAGATTCGGCAAGCCGTCGACCGCATCGAAGCCGCGAAGCTGGATCGGCGTCAACGCACGGCCGACGGCGCCCATGTACATCGGTTCGCCGTCGCCGTCGCCGGGGGCCGCGGGCAGCGTGGGCGGCGCGAGCTCCGCCAGCCAGTGCCGAACGCCGTCGGCGATGCGCATCGGCGTCACATAGCGCCGCGTGACGGCGAGGTTCGTGATCATGCCGACGCCGTCCCACGTCGGCCACACGAGCGTTTTCACCGCGCGCCCGGGCGCATCGCGGCGCGCCCACCAGCCGAGCCGCGCGAGCGCCTCGTTCGCGGCCGCGTAGTCGGTCTCGCCCGTCATGCCGCCCCAGCGGCCGGTCAGCGAGCCGACGTTGACGAAGCAGTCGACACGCGGCCGCTCGCGCACGGCCGCGTACAGATTCATGAAGCCGAGCACCTTCACGCGCGCGGTACCGACGAATTCGTCCGCGGACTTGCGCGGCAACCGCACCGGCTGGTCGATGCCGGCGTTGTGGATCACGCCACGCAGCCGCGCGCCGAAGGCGTCGCACAACGCGCGCACGGCGTTCGCATCGGTCACGTCGCATACCGCGTAGCGTACCGGCAGGCCGAGCGCGGCCGCGGCGTCGAGCGACGCCTTCAGCTCGCGGCGCCGTTCGAGTTGCTGCAGCGTGTGCCGGATCGCCTTGGGCGGCCGCTCCGGCGTCGCCTGGCGCAGCAGGTCGAGCCCGTAGCGCCTGAAGCCCGCATCGTCGAGCGCGAGCCACGGCTCGTCGCCGGCCGGCGGCGCTTCGCGACCGGTGACGATCACCGTGCAGCGATACTGCTTCGCGATCTCGCAGGCGGCCAGGAACCCGATACCGCGTGCGCCGCCCGAGAACAGCACGACATCGTCGGGCCCCCAGTCGGGCGCCGCTTGCGCCGGCAGGTCGTCGCGGGTCGCGACGAGCGTGTGGCGGCGCCCGTCGCGATGACCGACCTCGAAGCGCCCCCAGCGATACAGCTCGCGTGCGATCAACCCGTCGACGCGGCCAGTTTCGTCCGGCGCGATGTCCAGCACGCGCACGTTGCAGTTCGGCAATTCCTGCGGCAGCGTCTTCGCGAGCCCCGCCCACAATCCGCCGAGCGGCTGGACGAGCGTGTCGTCGCCGTATCCCATCAGTCCATCCAGCCAGGTCACGGCGAGATAGAACAGCCGCGACGTCGCTTCCTCCTGCACCCAGTCGCCGTAACACGCCTGCAGCAACGCGACCGTGCGGCGCAGCGGCGCTTCCCACTGATCGCGCACGTCGAGCGAGAACGGTGCCTCGACGCCGAGATCGACGATCCCGTCGAACGGACCCGACTGGGCGACGAACGCGTTCGCGGCCGCCGCCGGATCGACGCCGTCGGCGGGGGCGAACACCGCGGGCTTCGCGCAGGCGCGTGCGAGCGCCGCCACCACGCGCTCGGCCGTGCGGCCGAGGCCGTTGACGATCGCGATCCGCTTGCCGCTCAGTTCGGCCGCCGGCCGTTCGGGCAGCGGTTCGATCTCGACCGGCCGCCACGTGAAGCGGTGGGTCGGTGCGCCGTCCACGTCTGCTTCGACGTCCATGCCGCGCCGGGCTTCGGGTGCCATCGCGTCGCGTTGCAGAAACGCCCACACGTCGGGCGGCAGCGTCGGCCCGGCAGCAGGCGCGGGCGCGGCCGGCGCCGTCACGCTTGCCGCCCGCTCGCCGCCGGCCGTCGTTGCCGGCGCACCGGTGAACGGACACGCCGTGCCGCGCGAAGCCGGCACCTGCACGTCGCGCCCGGCAGGCGCCGCGCTCGTGCGTTCGCGCGATCTCGGCCGGGCGACCAGCTGAATGCCGTCACGCGGGCGCAGCGAAATCGTCGCGCCCGTGTCGAGCGAACGACCGGGCACCGCGCTCAGATCGACGTGCTGCGCGACTACCGCGATCAGCACGCGGATCTGCAGCAGCGCGGTCTGATAACCGATGCACTTGCGCATCCCGCCGCCGAACGGAAAGTACGCGTACTTGTGCCGCGTCGGCGCGTGCGATCCGAAGTTCTCCGGATCGAATGCGTCAGGGTTGGCCCACAGTGCCGGATGACGATGCGTGACGTACGGCGACATGAATACCGACGAACCGGCCGGCACGTGATAGCCGCCGATCTCGTCGTCGTCGACCAGGTCGCGCGTGAAGCCCCAGATCGGCGGATAGAGCCGCAGGATCTCGTCGACGGTCTGCACCAGATACGGCAGGCGCGCAATGTCGTCTGCCGTGGGCGCGCGACCGCCGAGCACCGCATCGAGCTCCTCGCGCAGCCGCCGCAGCACGTCCGGATGCTGCGCGAGCGCATAGAGCCCCCACGCCATCCCGCTGCCGGTCGTTTCGTGGCCGGCCAGGAACACCGTCATCACCTCGTCGTGCACCTCGCGCTCGGTCAGCGGCGCGCCCGTGTCGGGGTCGCGCGCGGCGAGCAGCAGCGCGATCACGTCGCTCGTGTCGCAGCGTCCCGCGCGATGCTCCGCGACGATCGCATCGACGATCGTGTCGATCCCGCGGCGCGCGCGTGCGATCCGGCGGTTGAACGGCGTCGGCATCCAGCGCGGCACGAAATCGTTCATGTTGCCCTGCGGCATCATCGCCTCGATGCCGAAGCGCACCGCCGGCCCGACCTCGTCCGCGTGCCGCGAGATGTCCGCGTTGAACAGCATCAACCCGAGCATGCGCAGGCTCACGCGCATCATCTCCTCGACGGCATCGAACGGCGCGTGCGCGGGCCGCTTCAGCCAGCGCTCGACGAGCGCGAGCGCCGCGTCGCCGACGGCGGCCGTATGCGCTTCCACCTGCTTGCGGTGAAAGAGCGGCTGCACGACGCGCCGGTGACGCCGCCAGAACTCGCCGTCCGTCGTCAGCAGTCCGTCGCCGAAGAACATCTTGAAGTTGTCGTAGAAGCGGCCGCGCACGTAGTTGCGGTGATTGTCCTGAAGCACGTGCTGGACGCCGTCCGGATGCGCGAGCGCATGCGTGAGAAACGGGCCCAGCCGGTTGCGGGCGATGTCGCCGTACTGCTGCTGCAGCTTCAGCAGCATCGTGACGGGATTGCGCTTGTATTCCGCGAGATTGCCCATCACGACGCTGCCGCGCGGGCCGGGCGCGAGACGCTTCGTGCTCATGCCGACACCTGTTCGGAAGCCGCGGGCGCGGCGAGCCGCGCATCGATCTCGCCGCGCGTGGCGAACGCGCCGGTCACGCGGTGCACGTAGCCGGTCACGATGCCCGTCACGTCGCGCATCTGCATCACGATGCGGCCGTCCGGGCGCACCGCGACGAACCGGTTGCCGCTGCTCGCCGGCCCTTCGAGCGCGAAGGCGCGCGGCGTCACGCGCAGCGCGATCGACGCATGGCGTGCCGCCAGCTCGCAGTCGTTGCCGGCTTCGTACAGGTCGATGCGGCCGATCGACATCGGCGCCGCGAGCGGGATGTAGTCGCCGGCGACATGATCGAGCGCCGCCACGCGTGCAAGACCGTCGAGCAGGATGCTCGGCACCACGAAGCGCGAGAACACCGGATCGCCGTCCGGCACGTTCAGCCGGAAGCGCGCCTGCTTGCCCGTTTCGCTCATGCCGGTGTCGGTCGTCGACACGAACATGCCGGTCAGTCTCACCGGCGCCGCGTCGAAGTGATACGGATCGGCGACGGGCACAAACGTCCCGCCCGGCGGTTCGCTCCACACCGGTGCCGGCGCGTAGGCCGCAGCCAGGCGCACGGTGATCTCGAAGTGCGGCTTGTCGCGCACGAGCACCTGGCCGCCGGGCGCCAGCACATCGCCGGAGATCCGCACGTGCACGAGCACGGCGTCGCCGTCGCGCGCGGCGATGCGCGCGTGGATGCGCTTCGCGCTCGGCCGCTTCGCATCGTAGACGCGCAGGAAGTGCAGGAACGCCGCGTCCGCGAATCCGACGACCTTGAGCCCCGGCACGAGCCGCAGCGCGGCCTCGGCGGCCACTTCGGGCACGAACGTGCCCGGCAGCGTCGGAAAACCGTTGACGACGTGATGCTGCAGGTACGCATCGCGCTCGAGATCGAACACGCGCTCGAAGCTCACGCTGTCGCCGGTGCGCGCCAGCTCGCGGCCGAGATAGAAATCCGGCTCGCGCGGCGTGGCGACGTGCGGCGCCGCTTCCGCTTCGTCGAGATCGAAGTAGCCGGGCAGGTGCGTCTCGATCGCCCGTCGCTCGGCCTCGCCCAGATGCACGGACATCGCCGCGCGCTCGCCGAGACCGAGCTCGCGCATGAAGTGATGCTGCCCTTCCGCGGTGCGCATGCTCGTGAACAGGCCGCTCTTCTCGAGAAACGCGCGCGTGACCGGATTCGAGCCGAGCCCCACCGAGCGCCACAGCGTCCAGCCAATCGTGAATTCGTCGTGGCCGAGCGTCGCGCGGTGATACGACGCCTGCGTGTTCAGGAAGTCGTTGCCCGACGCGTAGTCGGTTTCGCCGGCCTGGCCCGTCAGGCCGATGAACGACCCGAAGTTGCACCACAGGCGAGGCTGCCGGGCGCCGAACGCGCCGCGCAGGTTCCAGTAGCCGCGCACCTTGATGTCGCGCACCGCGACGAAATCGTCCAGCGACTTCACGAGCACCGATGCGGAACGGTTCAGTCCGGCCGCGTTGACCAGCAGGTCGACGCGCGGTTCGCGTGCGAGAATCGTGTCGATGGCCGTGCGCACGCTGCCGGGGTCCATCACGTCGGCGCGCAGGTACGTCACGCGATGCGCGCCGCAGAAGGCGCGCATCGCCTCGATGTTCATGCACGCCGTGCGCGCGTCGGCACGCCGCTCGAACGCGCGGATGATCGCCGGCAGCGGCTGCTCCGGATGCCGTGCCTTCTGCTGGCGAATGTAATCGGGGCGGGTCTTCGCGAATGCTTCGTCGTCCATCGTGAGCAAGTCCGCGTCGACCTCGTCGAGCGCGCTGCTGCCGATCAGGTACAGCGTCGGGCGCACGTGCGCGGCCAGCGTCTTCATCAGCTCGCCGGTGATCCCGCGTGCGCCGCCGACCGCGACGACGACCGCGTCGGGCCCGAGCGCCAGGCGCTCGTCCGCGCGCAGCTCGCCCGCGTCCTCGATCACGCGCGGCGTGCGGCGACGCCCGCCGCCCAGCGCGACGACCGGCAGCCAGTGACGCGCGCCGCTTTCACGCTCGGCGTCGCGCAGCGCATCGGGCAGCGAGCGGGCATCGGTCAGCACGGCCACCGGGCGCGCTTCCGGCATCTCGATCGCCAGCGCCTTCACGAGACCGGTGTAGAGCCCGGCATCCGGATGCGGCACCTCGCCCGCGAGCGCATCGAGCAGCAGCGCGACGAAGCTGCCGTCGCGCTTGAGTGCCGCATGGCAACGCTTGATCGCGAGGAACGCGAGATCGTGCAGCGCGAGCCGCGCGGGCGCGGCCGGCGCTGCGGTACCCGAGGCGAGCGTGCCGGCATCGAGCGACGTCAGCACGCGCACGTGGCCGATGTCGTCGGGCAGCCCGTCGAGCACGGTTTCGTCGATTCGCTCGATCCAGTGCCAGCCCGGCCGGCTCACCGCGAACGGACGCGTCGACAACACCACGCAGCCGGGGCCAGGATCGGGCTGTGCCGCGAGCGCTTCCGGCAGGTCGGTGACGATCACGCAACGCGGCGCGATGAACGGCGTCGATCGTCCCGCGGGCCGCCACGGCGCATCGCGCCATTCGATCCGGTATCGTGCGACGCCGAGCGGCTCGCCGTCGGCCGCGACGCCGGTCCGGCGCAACGTGCCGGGCAGCAACGTCCCGGGCCCGACGGGTGCGGCAGCCGGCGCCGGCTGCACGGCCTGCACCGGCGCGGCTACAACCGCGGCTTGCGGTTCATGCGGGGCGGCCGCCTGCGCGGCGGCCGGCTCGCAGGCGACGTGCAGCGCATAGCGCGGCCGGTCGCCGCCGCTGTCGCGTGCCAGCGTCACGTCGGGGGTACGCGCAACGATCGCGCGCAGCACGTCGATCGCCGCATCCGCGCCCGCGTACGTGACCGCGCGGCCCGTCGCATCGCACGGCGCGGCCGGCTCGACCGCGGCCCGCGCGTCGCCGCCGCCGACCACCGCGAGCACCGGCAGCCCTTCGGCCTGCGCATGTCGCACGGTCGTCACCGCGAACAGCACGATACCCTCCGCGAGCGGCAGCCCGAATGCCGGACCCACCTCCTCCGCGGCGTTGCCGTTGATCCCGCCGACGATCGCCATGTCGAGCTCGCCGCTGCACAGGAACCGCTCGGCCGCCTCGAACGCGGCGAGCGTCGATGCGTGGCCCGCGTCCACCGTCATGTTCATCCCGTGCAGATCGTGGTAATTGGCGACGCGCGCCGGGATCACGTTCGGCATCATCCCGGGAAACGAGTTTTCGGTGGTCGGCGCGACGAGCCGCTGCGTCGCGTCGCGCAAGCCGTCCAGCAGGCGCTCGGTCGTCGCGCGCTCGTCCGGCCGCGTCGCGTCGAGCACCGCCGCCGCGATGTCGTCGAGATAGCAGCGGCTCGCATACAGCGCCGCGTTACGTGTGGGCCCCATATGTCCCATCACGAGCCCGATCGTGTCCGCATGCTCCTGCCAGAACGTGCCGAGACGTTCGCGCAGATCGTGCGCGGCATCGAGCGCCATCAGCTGGCAGCGATCGAGCGCGCGCAACACGGCCGGCGGCATCTTCACGCGCGCGAAGCTCGGCAGCGGATAGCCGATCCCGAAGCTCGCGTCCGGCGCGCGGCCTTCGCCACGCAGCCAGGCCGCGACCTCGGCGTCGCCGTCGAGACCGGGAAACTTCGCGGACCAACCGACGATCGCCAGCGGTTCGCGCTTGAAGCGGCCGCTCGCGCCGCCGGCGGGCAGATCGGCGCGGTACTCCGACACGATCAGGTGGCCGTTCGTGCCGCCGAAGCCGAACCCGGACACCGCCGCGACGCGCGCCGAATCGCGCCGGACCGGCCACGCCACCGGCGCCACCGGGATCCGCAGGCTCGTGCCGCCGAGTTCGAATTCCGGCGGCGGTTCGCTGAAGCGATGCTGGGGCGGGATGACCTCGTGGCGCAAGCCGAGCAGCACCTGGATCACCGATACGACGCCCGCCGCCCAGCCCGTATGCCCGACCAGCGACTTGTTGGAGGTCACCTGCACCGGGCGATCGCGCCGGATCGCGTCGCGCAGGCTCTGGAATTCGGCGAGATCGCCGGCCGGCGTGCCGGTGGCATGCGCCACGACCCAGTCGACGTCGGCGGGCACCGTCGCGGTGCGCGCATACGCGCGGTCGATCGCGATGCGCTGGCCGGCCGAATTCGGCGCGTAGATCGCCTTGCCTTTCCCGTCCGACGACGAGCCGAACGACTTCAGCACGCCGAGAATGCGGTCGCCGTCCGCGCGCGCGCGCGCCAGGCGCTTCAGGATCACGACGCCCGCGCCGTCCGCGAACAGTACGCCGTCGCAGTTGCGATCGAGCGGCCGCACCTCGCCGCTGCGCGACAGCCCGTGCAGCTTCGAAAACAGGATCGAGCCGCGCGGTGCGAGCGCGAACGCACCGCCGCACGCGACCACGTCCTGCTTGCCGAGCAGCAGCGCCTTGATCCCGAGATCGATCGAATACAGCGACGACGAACACGCGGTGTCGACCATCATGTATTCCGCATCGTCCGGCAGCACGCCCTTCATCGCGTTCAGACCGACACGGTGCGGGAAGAACGACGCAAGATCGCCCGCGCCGCGCGCATAGCGCGCGCTCAGCACCGCATCGATCGCGGCCACGCGGCGCGCGCGCTCGGCCGCGTCGACGCCGGCGTCGGCCAGCACCGCGTTCAGGCGCTCGCGCGCGGCGGCCAGCACCATGCCTTCCTCGAGATGCTGGCTGCCGTCCGCCGTGTAGCCGACCAGAAACGCGACACGATCGGCGTCGCGCAGCGTCACGCCGTCGAGCGCCTGGCACAGTGCGTGGCGCAGCCACAGCGTCGTGAGTTCGCGCGGCGCGGTGCCGGCGTCGAGCTCGGCGCGCACCGTCGAGCACGGCTCGAACTGTTCGATGAAGACCGAGCGCGACTGGTAGCTCTTGTCTTCCGCCGACGTATCCGGCGAGTAGAACGAGCGGTAGTCCCACCGATCCGGCGGCACGTTGCCGAACAGCTCGGGACCGTCCAGCAGCGCCCGCCAGAATGCGTCCGGATCGCTTGCGCCGGGCAATGCGAGACCCATGCCGACCACGGCGATGTCGTCGCTGTCCGGTGCGTCGTCGGCAGCGGCGGCCGTACGGGCAGCCGGTTGCGCGACGGCCGCGCCCGCATCCTGCCCGGCGGTCGCCCAGTCCGCGCGCGGCGACAATCCCTCGCTGCACAGCGACAACCCGCCATCCGCGACGACCACCTGTCCGGTAATCCAGCGCGCGGCATCCGACGCGAGAAACACGACGAGATCGGCAAGATCCTCCGCGCGCGCGAGCCGCTTCAGCGGGGTCGCCGCGATGCTCGATCGCTTCGTGTTCTCCGGGTCCGGAAACTGCGCGGCGACGTCGCCGTCGATCAGCGTCGACGATGCGCCGTTCACCCGGATCTGGCGCCCCGCGTACTCGACCGCGAGATAGCGCGTCAGCGATTCGAGTGCCGCCTTCGCGGTGCCGACGACGAGATAGTTCGCGGGCACGAGCGTCGCGCCCACCGACGACACGTTGACGATCGCGCCGCCGCCCGAGCGCGCCATCAGCGCCGCGGCACGGCGCGCGCACCAGAACGCGCCTTTCAGGTTGGTGTCGAGCGCGCGATCGAAATGCTCGGCGCCGATCTCGTCGACGCCGAGCAGCGCGCCGGACGCCGCATTGTTGACGAGCACGTCGAGGCGGCCGTAGCGCCGTTCGATCTCGTCGAACATCCGGTCGACCTGCGCCTGCTGCGCGACCGACGCTCGGATCACGTCGACGGTCGCGCCGAGCGCGCGCAGTTCCTCGGCCGTCTCCTTCGACGCGTCGAGCGAATGGAAGAAATTCAGGATCACGTGCGCGCCCTGCTCGGCGAAACGCCTGCAGATCGCCTTGCCCACGTTTTTCGCACCGCCCGTCACGAGAACGAGCTTGCCGCGCATGCTGGTATTCGACATGGATCGCCTGCCTATCGAGAACTTGTGATTACGGGCAGGGCCCCCCCTGCCGACCAACGTTTCGGCGCGCGGCCGTCAGGCGAGCGCCTTTCCCTGGTTTTCGTAGACGAAATCGACGATCTGCCCCATCGCCTTGAAGTCGCCGCTGCGGAAATTCGCGGGCAGCGGCGGCAACGCATAGCGCGCCGTGATGCGCTGGATGATCTCGGTCTGCTTGACCGAGTCGATACCGAGTTCGGCTTCGAGCTCGATCGATTCGGAGAACACCTCGGCCGGATATTCCATCGCCTGCGCGTAGATATCGACAAGCTCCGAGAACAGCCGCTCGCGCGGCACGTGCGCGGGCCGCGCCGCGGCAACCGCCGCGGGCGCCCCCTCACTCGGCGGCGCCGGAACCGGCGCCAGCGCCGCTCCACCCACTGCCGCGAGGCGCGGCGCGGGCGCGAGAATCGGGTCCGGCTGCGGCGCGAGTGGCGTCGCCGTCGGTGCGGTGCCTGCCGGCACCGTGCCCGCCGCGTCGAACGCGTGACGCAGTTCGCCCTTGAGCCAGTCGACGATGTGCGGTCCGCGCGCTTGCCAGAACGCGTCGAAGCCGGAGCCGGCGTTGCCGATGCGAATATCGTCCTTCATGATGCTGTCCTCCTGGAAATAACGGGTGATCGTCGTGACGACGCTCGATTCCTCTGCCACGCTCGTCGGGCCGCCGAACGTCCTGACCGCGCCCGGCCCGGCGATGCGCACGACGATGCGCGCCAGCGCATTGAGCGCGCCGCACTCGACGTAGCGGGCGATGCCGTCCGCGCGCGCGGCGCGAATCGCGTCCGCGAAGCGCACCGGCATCACGAAATGCGACGCGAGCCGCATGCCGGGATCGTCGGCGCCGCTATAGCGGCGGCCGAGGATCGGCGAATACACCGGAATCGCGAGTGCGCCGGGTCGATAGGCGGCAAGCCGCGCGGCGAACTGCGCGCGCGCGCCGGCCAGGTCGGGGTGATGAAAGCCATACGGAGACCGGAGCGTCTGTGCGGTCACGCCGCGCGCCGCGCAGGCCGCGACGAAACCTTCCAGCGCGTCGCGCGGGCCGGACACGACGGTCTGCGACGCGTGGTTCTCGACCGCGATGCAGACGTTGCGCACCCCGTGCGTGATCGCGCTCGCGTCGATCAGCGCGAGTGTCGCGTCGGCGCCGGCCGAAATCGCGGCCATCATGCCGTCGGCCGGCGCCGCGGCCTGCAACGACGCAATCCGGTCGCACACGATGCGCGCGCCCTGCTCGATCGAATACACGCCGCCGCACACCAGCGCCGCGATTTCGCCGAAGCTGTGTCCGATCAGCAGGTCGGGGACGACGCCGCGTTCGCGCAGCACGCCGAACATCCCGACCGATGCGCCGAAGATCCCGAGCTGCAACAAGTCGGGCGCCTCGCGCAGCCACGTATCGAGCCCCGCATCGTCGCGCCACAGCGCGCCGGTCAGCGGCTGGCCGAGCCGCTCGCTCGCGACCGCGTCGATCGCGTCGAGCGTCTGCCGCACGCCGCGGTGTTCTCGCCCGAGTTGCCGCAACGCGCCCGCATAGAACGCCCCTTGTCCCGGGAACAGGAACGCGCAGCCGCACGCTTGCGCGTCGCCCACGTTCGGCCCGGTACCGTTCAACTCGCGTCGTTCCATAATCCCAACCTCCCAAGGCTCTCGGCCAGCTTCAGTCTCGCGGTCCGCCACCTCGACACCGCGAGCACGCGCTGCCGGCGCGCATCCGCGAGCGCCGACTGCGCATTCAGCAGTTCCGTGAACGTGCCGACCCCGGCCTTGTAGCGGCCGCGGGCGATGTCGAGCGAATGCAGCGCGGTGTCGAGCAGATGCTGCGAGTTGTCGAGGTTCGTCGTGTCGGTTTGCAAGCTCTGGTAGCTCTTCCACACGTCGAGCGACACCTTGAGTTCGGTACTGCGCACATCGGCTTCCTGCGCGTCGGCCTGCGCCTTCGCCTGCGCGATGCGATACCCGGATGCGAATCCCTCGAACAGCGGAATCGAAACCTGGATGCCGATCGAGTTGCTGTGACTGCTCTGCAACTGGAACAGCGACGGCTGCTGCTGGTACGACGGGTTGTTGCGCGAGAGGCTGCCCATCAGCGAAATCGTCGGCAGCGACTGGGCGCGCACCGCGCGGATCTGGTCGCGCGCCGCTTCGAGCCGCTCGCGGGCGGCGATCAGTTTCGGGTGATCGCGCTTCGCTTCGGCGATCAGGTTCGCGACGCCGCGCGTGAAATCGTCGCGATCGGGCGACGGTTCCGCGTCGGCGATCCGCAGCGGCGTGTCGGCGTCCGCGCCGAGCGTCGTCGCGAGCGTGCCGATCGCGTTCTGCAGGTCGCCCTCCGCGCTCACGCGGTCGAGCAGCGCCTTGCGATAGGTCGTCTGCGCCTGCAACGCGTCGCCGAGCGTGCCGGCGCCGCCGTCGTGCCGCGCGCTTGCTTCGGCCAGGCTCTCCTGCGCCGCATGTTCGACCGCCTGGGCGGCCTCGAGCGCCGCCTGCGCATCGCGCAGCGCATAAAACGCCTGCGCCGCGTCGAAGAAGACGCTCTGCAACGCGTCGTCGTGCGCCGCGTTGGCCGCGCGCAGCAACGCGCGCGCACGGTCGAGGTTCGCGCCGCGCTTGCCGAAATCGAACAGCACCCAGCTCAGGTTGAGCATGCCGTAACGGCTGGTGCTGCGCTGATCGCCGGAGAATCCGCCCGTATAGGTCGTGTTCACGTTGTCGCGCTGGATCCCGGCCGTCGCGTTCAGCGTCGGCAGGTACGCGGCCTTCGACACGCCGACCTCGGCCGTCGCCGCGCGTGCATCCGCCCACGTGCGGCTCAGTTGCGGATGGGAGCAGATCGCGAGCAGGATCGCGTCCTCCAGGGCGAGCGGCCGGTCGTCGAGGCGCCGTGCGCCGCACGCGGTGGCCGATGCCATCGACCCGGCCTGCGTCGCCGCGACGTCGTCGCGCGTGCGATAGACGTCGAGCATCTGCGC
Source organism: Burkholderia seminalis (assembly GCF_001718535.1). Taxonomy (NCBI): domain Bacteria; kingdom Pseudomonadati; phylum Pseudomonadota; class Betaproteobacteria; order Burkholderiales; family Burkholderiaceae; genus Burkholderia; species Burkholderia seminalis. The sequence goes on from NZ_CP013399.1 coordinate 153,822, forward strand.
GCTCGCGGGCAGCGCGGCGGCCAGCGCAACGGCGGTCAGCACGACGGCGAATGATCGCTTCATCATCTAGCGCCCCGCCACCGGCTCTACCGGCCCGGCATCGTGCGGTGCCGGCCGGGACGCGGCCGGCACGCCGGCATGCGACTTCGCCGCGACCGCCGCGCGCATCGCCGCGGTCGACTGATCGAGCACGACCTTCCCGCCCTGCAGCATGATGACGCGCTGCGCGGACGCGATCGTCTCCGGCCGGTGCGCGACGATGAGCCGCGTCATCGCGAGCTGCGTGACGGCCGCATTGACCTGCATCTCGCGCTGAATGTCGAGATGGCTCGTCGCTTCGTCGAGCACCAGGATGCGCGGCCGCTTGTACAGCGCGCGCGCCAGCAACACGCGCTGCTTCTGGCCGCCGGACAGCACGGTGCCCATGTCGCCGACGAGCGTGTTGTAGCCCATCGGCATCGCCGCGATGTCGTCGTGCACGGCCGCGATGCGCGCGCACTCGGCGACCCAGTCCGGGTCCGCTTCCGGATCGAAGAAGCTGATGTTCTCCGCGATCGACCCCGCGAACAGCACGTCGTCCTGCAGCACCGTGCCGACCAGCGCGCGCAGCCGCTCGATGCCGAGCCTGGCCACGTCGAGCCCGCCGATGCGCACGGCGCCGCCCGTCGGCTCGTGAATCCCGAGCAGCACGCTGATCAGCGTCGTCTTCCCGCAACCGGACTGCCCGACGATCGCGACCGATTCGCCGGCCGCGATCGTCGCATTGACGCCGTCCAGCACCAGCGGCTCGCCGTCCGCATAGCGGAACGACAGCCCGTCGATCTCGATGCTCGCGTCGAGCGTGTCCGACTCGCCCGGCACGCTGCGCAGGCTCGCGTCGGGTTCCGCTTCCGCGAACACGATGTCGGCCAGCCGCTCGCCCTGCAACTGCAGCATCTTGACCTCGAAATACTTGTCGATCAGGCTGCCGACCCGGCTGTCGAACTGACTCTTGTACGCGTTGAACGCCATCAGCACGCCGACCGTGAACTGGCCGTCCATCACCATCCGCGCGCCGAGCCAGATGACCAGCACGTTCTCGATGCCGAACAGCAGCCCGTTGAGCTGCTGATAGAAGATCTGCAGCTTCTGCACGTGCAGGCTCGCGTTCACTTGCTCGACCAGCAGCGTGATCCAGCTCGCGCGCCGCTCCGTCTGGCGGTTGAACAGCTTGATCGTCTTCACGCCGCGCACCGTCTCGAGGAAATGGCTCTGCTGCTTGGCCGCGTGCACGATCTGATCCTCCGTCGCGCGCCGCAACGGGCCGTACCACATCCATCGGACAAGCGCGTACAGCGCCATCGTCGCCAGCGCGACGAAGCCGAGCGTGCGGCTGTAGACGAACATCATCGCCAGCGTGACGAGCGTCATCAGCCCGTCGATCACCGCGCCGAGAAACGACGTGGTCAGCGTCTGCTGGATCGTGTCGATCGAGCCGAAGCGCGACACGACGTCGCCGAGATGGCGGCGTTCGTAATAGCGCACCGGCAGGCTCAGCAGATGCGTGAACACGTTCGCGCGCCACTGGATGTTGAGCGTCACGCCGACATACATCAGCGCCCACGCGCGAATCGCGCCGGTCGCCTGCTGCATCAGCAGCAACAGACCGAAGCCGAGCGCGAGCACCGTCAGCAGGTCGCGATCGGCGCTGACGATCACTTCGTCGATCACCCATTGCAGGAAGAACGGCTGCACGAGCATGAAGACTTCAAGCGCGATCGCCAGCACCAGGATCTGCGCGAGCGAGCGCGACAACCCCGACACCGGGCCCAGCAGTTCGCGCAGCCTGACCGCCGGCCGCGCCGCGCGCGGCGCGAAGCCGGCGTTCGGCCACAGCTCCAGCGCGACGCCGGTGAACGCGCGCGAGACATCGGCGAGCGATACCTTGCGAATACCGTGCGACGGATCGTGGATCGTCGCGGTCTTGCCGTTCACTTCCTTCAGCACGACGAAGTGGTTGAAATTCCAGTGCAGCAGGCACGGCAGGCGCAACTGGCCGAGCTGCGCCAGGTCGAGCTTCACCGCGCGCGTGCCGAGCGACAGGCGCTGCGCGATCTCGATCACGCGCCCGAGGCCCGCGCCTTTCAGCGAAACGGGAAACTGCGCGCGCAGCGTCGCGAGATCCACGTGATGGCCGTGATAACCGGCCACCATCGCGAGACATGCGATGCCGCATTCGGCCGCTTCGGTCTGCAGGACCATCGGCAGCTTGCGGCCGAGGCCGAACGAGAGTCGATCGAGTAATCGCATGCGTGCGCCCGTCAGAGTTTGCCGGTCAGGCTGTAAAGCGGCTCGAGCACCCATTCGTACAGGCGCCGGCGTTCCTGCAGGATGTCCGCCTGCAACGTCATGCCGGCCTGCAGCGGTTGCTGCGCGCCGTATGCGGTGACGTGCTGGGCGTCGAGCGCGACGATCACACGGTAGAACGTCGCGTCGCGCCCCTCGCCCGGGGTCGCCGCCGGGCCGCCGTCGTTCGCGAGTTCGGCCGCCGACAGCGCCGTGCGCGCGATCGACACGACCGTGGCCCCGTACTGGCCGAATTTCTGATAGGGGAATGCCTGATAGCGGACCAGCACCGGCTCGCCGGCCCGCACGAAGCCGATCGCCGTGCTCGGCACGAACAGGTGCGCCTGCCAGCGCGCGCCGCCCGGCACGACACTCGCGAGCGGCCGCGACGTATCGACCGACTGGCCGACGTCCGCGATCGCGGCCGTGACGATGCCCGCCTCCGGCGCGGTGACGACGATCCGGCGCTTCGCCTCGCTTTCGATCAGGTTCTGGTCGACGTCGATCACGTTGCGGTCGATCTGCGCGAGCTGGTTCTGCTGCTTGAAGCCGAGCCCCGACAGTTCGTTGCTCGCCTCGGTGAGCGACTGAAGCGTCGATGCACGGTCGCGCAGCAGCCCGTTCAGCTTCGACTGCTGGTCGAGCAGGTCGGCCTCGCGCTGCTGTGCCTGGTCCTTCGAGATGTAATCCTGCGCGAGCAGGCGGCGATAGCGCGTGGCGCCGTCGGCCGCGATCGACGTGCGCAGCCGCTGGGCCGCGAGCTGGTCGTCGATTTGCGCGAGCGCGCCTTTCAGGTTGGCGATCTTCGCGCGCAGCGTGTCGCGCTCGTCCTGCTGCAGGCTGCGGGTCTTGTCCATTTCCGCGAGCAGGGATGCCTTGCGCTGCCGCGCCTGCGCGATCAACGCGGCCTGCGTCGCACCTTGCGCCGCGCTTTGCAAATCGGTCGACACCGTGTAGAGCGTCTGCCCGCGCGTCACGCGCTGCCCTTCCTTCACGTCGCGCTCGACGACGATGCCCGGCTGCAATGCATAGACCTTGACCAGGCCCGCATCCGGCATCACCACACCGGAGACCGTCGTGCGCCGCGTATACGTACCGAACGTGAAGAACAGCACCACGCAGGTGGCCATGACCATCGCGGCGACCGTCAGCAGCGTCATGGACAGAGGGTGCACGAGCACGATGTCGCCCAGCACCCGCATGCGCCGAGCCTGTGCCGCTTCAGAACGAAAAAGACCGAACTCCATTTTCACCAACGTGTCGCCCAATATCGGTATCGGCGTCCATTCCGCTTCCACGCGTCGGAACAGGCAAAAGCGATCCGGTATACATGGAAGACCCGTGCATACCGGATCGTCAGTTCCATCATCGGGAGACGCGGCCGCTACCGCGTCGCCTCAATGCAGGCAACTCAGTACTGCGGGCCGCCGAACAGGCCATCCAGCAGGTTCACCGCGGCGGTCGTGATCGTCTCGCCGATGTTGTATGCCTGCTTGACCGGTGCGGCGAAGATGCCGAACGTCAGCGCATTGCCGATGCTCTCCGCGGTGCTGCCGCCCCATTCGATGATGTTGCCCAACGCCGACGGGATGCCCGGGCCGCTGTAGTAGCCGCCGGAAACTTGTGCGATTTCCTGTTGATTCAGTTCTTGCATTGCATTTCTCCAGTTTCAAATTGCTAGATAATCCATCTAGCGGGGCATCGAACAACGCCGCGATTGCGACGCAGATCAACACGTTAAATAGATTTAAACTTTCGAACGACTCGACATATCGATCAATCCGAATTAAACCCTTGCATCAATCCTGCTCAAACGGCGCATAAAATCCCGGCGGCCGAGATCAATCGGTCGACATTTCACCGTAATCGGCAACCGGACGGTAATTCATCGGCGCTATACGAGCACTCCTCGTCCCGTCCGGCATCCGTCTGAAAGACGTCGAGTAACGGACGTACAGGTGCCCCCGTGCATGGATGCCGAGGCACCCGCACGTCATGGAGTACGAAATTTCAACGAGAACGACTGCCCGACCGAGGATCGACCGAGAATAATCGCGCACTAAATGCCGCTCACCTAATCAACGAAATGTCATTGAATGGCGGGTCGACATCAGATTTCACCTCAGGTTTTTTTACAGCACTGAATCCGACGGGCCAATGATCCGTCACTTTGCCGACGTTCTTTGTACGATACCGCACCATCGGGCAAACCCGATATTTTGCGGATATTTGCTCTTTTTTATTGATAATTCCGAGCTTGCCTGCTGCGATTAAATGCCCTCAGTTGATTCTGGAAAGCTCGTGTCTCCACGGTCGATCCGTCGCTCCCTTGCAAGCATCGAGCCGTCGGCCGGATAAACCCGGCCACCCGCGCCCGCGGCGGTGCGCCGCCCGCTTCGACGAAGCAGCCACCGGCAGCGGCTGTGTTTGGGCCGGTCCCGGCAAGCCTGTCGCCGGCCTCGATATCCGTCACACAATCAGTCCGGCAGCAGCTTGCACGACCGGGATTACCCGCCATCGGGTCACGATCAACACGGCATCAAAATATCTGACGGCCTCACGTTCAAAATTTCGCTACGTAGCGGGCGTCCTCCCAAATCTCAACGTGGATTCAAAGTCTTCGCCATCAAAAAACTGAAATATCTCAATCATCATTCATGCTCGCAAATTCAGTACCAAATGACAACAATCAAAACCGACGTTTAATAAATCAAGTTTCTGCGGCCGCTTTCAATCCGCTCCACTTCGCTCATTCCTCCCGACCCACGTCGAGCCGCGTCCCGCGCCGCGCTGAGCGTCACGAGACGCCTCGCAGTCATCCACCGCCGATGCAATGCCGGCGAGGCCTCCGATGAAGCCGACAAGATCATTTCAAATCCATCACCAAATCATGACTTGATTAACGATAGCGATATGAAAATTTAATCCAACCGGAAATATCTTGTAATTATAAAAACCACCCTCTAGCATGCCTCTGCTGTTCGCGACATGTCTTGTATGGAAGTCTTCACTTGATTCATTCCTCGAACAAACCCATTCATAATCTGGGGAATTACATGAAGAAACTGTCTCGACTGCTGCCCGTCACCGCGATTACCGTCGCGAGTCTCAGCGCTTTTGCCCAGGCCGGCGACCCGTCGGCCGCGGTCGACAAAGCGCTGCAACTGATCCAGCAGAACCCGTCCGCCTTCAGCCTCGCCACCGGCGGCACGGCACGCACGTTGAAGTTCGCGGGGCCGCAGGCGAACGCGCCGGCGGACGGCGATCAGTTCCAGGTACGCGACGTGATCGTCGATCCCGACGGCACCGAGCACGTGCGCTTCGACCGCTTCCATGCGGGCCTGCCCGTGATAGGCGGCGACGTTGTCGTCCATTCGCGCAACGGGCAGTTGAAGCAAGCGAGCCTGACCCAGCCCGCGCCGATCAATCTCGCCGCCGCGATCGGCAAGGTCGGAAACCGCGCGGTGGTACGCAACGCACCCGATGTTGGCGCGTCCAGGGCCACGCGCATCGCGGCCGCGCGTTTCAACTCGGACGTACGCCGTGTCGATGACGCGGAACTCGTCGTGTTCGCGCGCGACGTCGCGCCGGTTCTGGCCTACGCGGTGCGCGTATACGGCAAGGCCACCGAAGCGCACGGCGATGCGGTGCTGTACTACGTCGACGCACGCACCGGCACCGTGCTCGACACGCAAGACCTGATCAAGACCGCCGCCGCGACCGGCACCGGCCGCTCGCTGTACTACGGCAACCTGACGCTCACCACGGACCAGACCGGCACGAACGCGTACCGGATGCTCGATCCGGGCCGCGGCAGCGGATCGGTCTACGACGGCCGTGGGCTGAGCTCGGACGATGTCGAGCAAGCGACCGACCTGCCGATCTTCACGAGCAGCACGAACGTGTGGGGCAACAACACGACGACCGACCGGCAGACGGTCGCCGCGGACATCGACTACGGGCTCGCGTTGACGTGGGACTACTACAAGACCACGCACAACCGCAACGGCATCTTCAACGACGGCCGCGGCGTGAAGAGCTACGCTCACGTGGTCTTCAACACCGGCAGCGGCACGACCGGCGCGAACGCGGCCTGGCTGTCGTCGCACGTGATGGTGTATGGCGACGGCGATCCGGGCACTCGCCTGCCGAAACCGGTCGTTTCAGTCGACGTCGCCGGACACGAGATGAGTCACGGCGTGACCGAAGCCACCGCCAACCTGAACTATTCGGGTGACGCGGGCGGCCTGAACGAATCGACGTCCGACATTTTCGGCACGCTTGTGAAGTACTACGCGAACAACCCGAACGATCCCGGCAACTACGTGATCGGCGCGCGCGTGGTGAGCGGCGGCCTGCGCAAGATGTACAAGCAGGATCTCGACGGCCGGTCGTTCAGCTGTTACCCGTCCGGCGGCTTCTCGTGGTCGAATCCGCGCCACGATCCGCATTTCACGTCGGGCGTCGGCAACCGCTTCTTCTACCTGCTGTCGGAAGGCCCGTCGGTGCCGTCGACCGACACCGGCCTGTCGAAGGCGCAACTGGTCTGCAACGGCGACACGACCTTCAGCGGCCTCGGCCGCGAGAAGGCCGGCAAGATCTGGTACCGCACGCTGACCGTGTACCTGAACGCCAACTCGAGCTACCCGAACGCGCGACGGGCGTCGATCCAGGCGGCGAACGACCTGTATGGCGCGAACTCGGCCGAAAGCGCAACGGTCGCGCGGGCCTGGAGCGCGGTCGGGGTGAATTGACGGTGCGTGCGTGAACCCGTCGAACGTCGGGCGATCGCGTAGCCGTCCTTCGGTCCTTCGCATCGAAGGCTGGCCGGACGCGGTCACGCGACGTTCATGCGAACGACGGGGACCGTTGCCGGTCAACCGCTTGCGATTCTCGGGCGGTTGACCGGCGGATCATTGCAGAGACGTCGACGCGGCACCGTGACCGAAGCATCCGCCCAAGCAGACGACACGTTCGTTCAACCCATTGCGCCGCCCGGCATCGTCCGGGTTCATGCCATGCTGGCGATACGCCGGCAACGCGCTATATTCTCGTCCGAGCAGGACGACGCGCTCGCCTCCGCGGAAGACGCCCGTCCGGCCATCGCCGCATGCTCCGACGTGCTTCCTCACCCAGCGAGAACGAAAAAATGGACCACGCGCAGTACTTCAGCCAAAGCTCGATCCAGGCCGCGAATCTTCGCCTGCACTATCTGTCGCAGTTGCTGCGCGAGCAGACCGGCTCGATCGTCCAGTACGGCATCCTTCGCGGGTTTCCGATCGGCTTCAGTCACTGGGCGGAAGTCGCGGTCGGCGGCTACCTGCTCGGCACCTATGAAATTGCCGTCTGCGCGATCCTCGAGGCGCTCGGGTCACCCGACAAGGTGCTGGTCGATCTCGGGGCCGCCGACGGGATCTTCGGCATCGGCCTGGTCCGGAACAACGTCTTTGCCCGCAGCCTGTGCTTCGAGATGGACGAGCAGCGCCGCCAGGCCATCCAGCACCGCGCCGCGGAGATGGGGCTGGCGGATCGCGTCGCGGTCTACGGCAAGGCCGATCGCGACCTGCCGGCGATCCTGTCGGAGCGCGGCGGCGCGCCGGCCGAGCGCGTCATCCTGTGCGATATCGAAGGCGCGGAATTCGACCTGTTCGACGACACGCTGCTGGAACAGCTCTCAGGCAGCCACGTGATCATCGAGATCCACGATTTCCTGCTGTCCGACCCGGAGCAGGCCGCCCGCGCATTCGACGAATTGAGCCAGCGCGCGAGCCAGCATTTCCACGTGTACGAGATCCGCGACGGATTGCGGGACATTCGCAATATCCCGCTGCTGCGCCACTGGTCGGACTGGGACGCCTGGCTGATGTGCGTCGAGGCGCGCTACCGGATGATGCGATGGCTCTGGCTCGAACCGAAAAGCCAGCCGCCGCGCGCCACGCAGGACATCGATCGCCTGATCCTCGACTACCAGCGCCGGATCTTCGCCGCCTGACGCATCCGCGCCGGCACGTATTGGCCTACTGCATGCCTGGCAGCCGCGGCATCACGCGTGTCGCACGACGATATCCCACGCGGTATGGCATGCCTGCCCCGGCAACGTGAGCGCGCTCAACACGATGCGGTCGCCCGGTTGCGTCGAGACGCTGATCTTGTACGGCGCCTGCAGCGAGACGCTTTCGCCGTTGCGCGCCACATGCGCCCGGGGCGCCGACGGCTGGCCGCTCAGGTGCGACAGCCCGATGTCCAGCACCGTCCGTTCGCGCGTCACCTCGAATTCGACCGTGTGCGACGCCCATGCATTGAGCGCACTGCCCTGCGGGTGCCGGAACGACGCTCCCGCGGCGAGACGCGGGACATCCGGCAGCACGTCCTCGTGCGCGGCCACGAGCGCCAGCCCGTTGGCGGCGAGGCGTTCGAGCGGAAGCGCGTCGAGGGCGGCCGGCTGTTCCCGCATGCCGGGTTCGGGCGGCAACGCGAACGCCTGGCCGAGCGCGATCGCCTGCTCGGCATCGCGAGACAGATATCGCCAGTGATTGAGGAAGCGCACGTCGCCCGTCATGTGCAGGCCGCGGATCGGCTTGCCCCGATGCTCGAGCAGGATTTGCACGGCATCGAAATCGTGCCGCTCGTGAAGCCCCCATTTCGTGACGAAATTCTGTTCGCAGCCGACCAGGCGAACCTGCCCCAGCCCGCCCCACAGATGCAGGAACGTCGTATCGAGCCCGTGAATCCCGGCGAAGTCCAGGCCGATGCGTCCAGCCTGCTCGCGGACATACTGCGCAAACCGCGCCCACGGCGCTCGGCCGCCCACGACGAGCCCCGCCTGCAACGGATGCCCGACCCGATCGAGTACGTCCTGGACGCATTGACGAACCAGCGCGTCCCGCCGCTCGCCGATGATCGGCGACATCACGAACGCGCAGAAGTGGGCGTCGGGCGCGACGTGCAGCAGATCGTCATCGGTCGCGACGTCGAAGATATCGAATCGCGGCCCCGGGAACCAGATATCGGCGTCGTAGAGCGCGAGCGTCTGCAGTTCCGGATCGGCGTCGAAGACCGCGGCCGCGGAGATGTAGCGATCCCACGAAAGGTCGCCGACGCCTGCCCCAGCATAGACTTCGATACCGTTGTCGCGCAGCCGCTGCTGCTTGTCGGCGGACAAGCCGTAGCCGATGACGCCGATGCGCCCGCGGTAGTCCGTCGCGCGCAGCGAGACGATGAACGGAATGACCATCTCGTACCAGGCTTGCCGGTTGTCGTCGATCGCGAAGGCGACGAGATGGCGGCGGCTGGTCTCGTTGTTATCGGACGTGTTCATGCGTGTGGTGGCGAAAAGGTGGCGCGTATCGAGTCAGTCCGGCTGCAGGTTCTTGCGCGCGAGCCCGATTGCCGGGCAGCAATCGAATATTCGTTATCGTCATACGATATCGCGGTGAATCCATTTCAGCGGCTTCGTATCGACGCATCCGTTCGCTCGACAAGCGATGTCCGATTGTAATGAAGAACGACGGATTCCTGAAGACGCACGCCGGTGCGTCGTACCCGGCCCGATTGCCCGACGATCACGATCGCGCCGGCGCCCGATGCGTGATGAAAATGCCGCGGCGCCGGGCATTTGTTAAATAGCTTGAATGACCGACAACCGGCCGGCAATTTGCCTTACCATCCGGCCGTCATCCTCGCCGATGCCACCCACGGTCGACCGGCCGCGGGCGCCGGCCGTGGAGTTTTCCCTCGGCAGCTCGACCGCGTTGCCGATTTCATTCGAACGCCAGGACCGATCATGTTCCAGTCCCCGGGAGATTCATTCGTCAGCGGCTCGTTGCTCGGCCTGTGCGTCGAGGTGCCGCTCGCCGCGCTGGTTTCGCTCGCCATGCACGGCGTCGACTGGAACGGGCAGCGCATCGCGATGCTCATCGCCACGCCCGTGCTGATCGCATGCATCGCGCTGCTCACCCGCCCGGTGGCACTGAGCACGATCTGGAAGCACAAGCGCTCGCCGTTCGTGCTCGACGACAATGTTCGCGCGTCGATTTACGGCCGGCTCAGCGGGATCGCGATCGGGCTGGTATTCGGCATCATGGTCGCGACGACGTTCTCCTGATTCCGCCGGGCCCGTCGCATCGCCCGTTCACATGAGCAGCGCCCGGCGGCGGCGCGTCACCCCGCCGCAACCACCGAATTGAACGACGTATCCCACAACGGTGCGACGTTGGCCGGCCCGTCGAGTACGCCGATCCGGGTAAACACATCGGCGACCTGTTGATGCTGCGCGACCACGTCGGGCGTCACCGGCAGTAGCGCGAAGTCTTCGCTGCGCTGGTCGAACATCGCGACGAGATCGGCAACCGGCACGCGCGTCTCGCGGTTCTGCGCGAGCGCATAGTCGCGGAAGCGCCCGTTCGCCCACGCATACGCGTGCCGGAACCGCAGCAGCAAATCGGCGGTGGCCGCGCGCCGGCGCGCATCGTCGAGCACCCGGGGATTCGCGTACACCGGAAAATTTCCCGACAGATAGCCCTTCCCCGTCTTCAGCACGCGCGCGCCGTAGCGATTGCGCGCGAGCTGGCCGTTGTAGCCGTAGATCGCCCACGCGTCGATGTCGCCGCGATCGTACGCAGACAACCCGTCGGTCGGCGACAGGTTGATCGGCTGGATGTCGTCGAAACCGAGGCCGGCCTCCGTCAGCTGACGATACAGAAAATAGTGCGACGTCGTCGCACGCACATAGCCGACGCGCTTGCCCTTCAGCGCCGCGATGCTGCGGATCGGCGTGTCCTTGCGCGCGAGCGTGACCTGGTTGTTCAGGTCTTCGCGCACCCGCGAAATGAACCGCACATTGGCTTTCTGGCGCGCGGCGAAGACCGCGGGGATTTCGCTGCCCGAGCCGATATCGAGCGCATCGGCATTGAGCGCCTCGATATGCAGCACGCCGTTGTTCAGCTCGCGCCAGTCGATCCGGTACGGCGTGTCGCCGAGCCCGGCAGCCTGCAGCAGTGCGCGCCAGCCGCCCTTGTAGGTCGCGACGCGCAACGTCGTGCCGGCGAGATCGGTGTTGACGGCCGGCGCCGCGAACACGGACCTCGCGGCCAGGGGTGCCGCCACGACCGCGGCGCCGGCGAGCAGCAGGCGGCGGCGTGACGCCGAGATTGACGACATCGGATGCTCCTGTCGATTGAATGGGTTGCCGGAACCGGCGTGTCAATGCAGCGCCGGAAATCCGTGGCGCTCGGCCAGCAGCTCGAGAATGCGGCGCGCGTCGGTGACGAAGCGCACGTCGCCGAGCGTCTGCGCGTCGTCCGGCGCCGGCTGATCGCGGCCGAGCACGAGGACCGGCAGGCCCTGATGGGCATCGTCGAGCGCGTCGATCACCGCGGCCCGCGGCCGCTCGAACCCGACGCGTTTCACGTCGAGGCGGCCGGCACGATCGGGCGCGCTCGCCAGCAGTCCTTCGATCGACAGTCCATGCGGACAGACGAAGCGTTGGCCCGGATGCTTCGGATCGGCAAAGCCCGGTTCCAGCAGAAACAGTACATCGCGACTCATGTCAATCGGCTCCCATGTTCGTTGATCCACCCGGCCGGGACGCATGCACCCGTGTGCGCGTCGATTCCCGGCACATGCCGGCCCGCGACCGGATGCCCGACTCTACCGTCACGCGTCGTGCGGCCCTACCAACGTTTTGCGGAATCGATATGCGGGACCGCATAGCGCATCGGTGCAACGCCGCCTAGCGCGGCGTTGCATAAATACATCGCGGTCGGGGCTGCACATATTGCGGATATCGAACGATTTCATCGATCGATATGACATCACGCACGGGTTGCCGCTGCCCGCCGTATGCGGTCCAGGCGATATGTTCGCCGCAGCATGCACGCCGGACGCGATCACGACGGACATGCCGGGCCGGCGACCCTGCACATTACAAATCGGCCGCGCGACGATTTACAAACCACGGATCGACCGTTCGTCGGCGCGGCCGTCGTCAATAGCATCGTGATCCTCACGGACGTACCCATAAAAAACAGAGGATAGCGATGATCAAAAAATCGGTAGTACTGGGTTTGGTTTCGATCGGTTCGGTCAGTGCGTACGCGCAGAGCTCGGTGACGTTGTACGGCGTCGTCGACGCCGGCATCGCGTATACGAACAACCAGGGCGGCGCGAGCAACATCCAGCAGACGAGCGGCAAGCTGAGCGGCAGCCGCTGGGGCCTGAAAGGCGCGGAAGATCTCGGCGGCGGCCTGCAGGCGGTCTTCACGCTCGAAAGCGGGTTCCGGCCGAGCGACGGCGGCCTCGGCCAGGGCGGCCGACTGTTCGGCCGCTCCGCGTACGTGGGTCTCGCCAAGTCGGGCCTCGGCACGCTGACGTTCGGCCGCCAGTACGAGCCGATCACCGACCTCGTCGCGCAGTACTCCGGCGCCGGCTTCTGGTCGCCGGCCACCCACGTGGGCGACAACGACAACCTGAACCAGAGCTTCCGGCTGAACAACGCGGTGAAGTTCCGCAGCGACACGATCGCCGGCTTCACGGCCGACCTGCTCTATGCATTCAGCAACCAGGCGAATGGCGGAGCGGGCACGGGTTTCTCGAACAACAACGCCTGGGGTGCATCGGCGAACTACGTGAACGGCCCGCTGTCGGTCGGCGGCGGCTACGTGCGGTTCAATCACCCGAACGCGACGTCGAACACAAGCGGCGCGGTGGGCGGCGCGACCTCGACCACCGGCAACGACTACAGCGGCGCATTCTTCTACGGGCTGAACGGCGGCGTGCTCAAGCAGCAGATCGGGGCGCTGGGCGCGAACTACGCGCTCGGCCGCGCGACGGTCGGCTTTGCCTGGAGCCACACGCAACTCGACTATGTCGACGGCTCGTCGCGCAAGTTCAACAACTACGACATGAACGCGCGCTACCAGATCACGCCGGCCGCCACGCTGATCGGCGTCTACACGTTCACCGACGGGCGCGCGAGCGGCCTGCCGGGTACCGGCGGCCAGACGCTGAAGCCCCGCTGGCACCAGTTCACGCTCGGGTTCGACTATGCGCTGTCGAAGCGCACCGACATCTACGTATCGGGCATCTACCAGCTCGCGGCCGGCGATGCGAGCACGGCCACGTCGGGCGGCTATCGCAAGATCGCCGCGATCTCGAACATCGGCAGCGCGTCGTCGACGAACCGGCAGCTCGCGTTCGTCAGCGGGCTGCGCGTGAAGTTCTGACGGCACGCGTATCGGGGGCGGCGCGATAAGCAAAGCGGGATTCGTTGTTTGCCGCGCCGTGCCCGGTTGCCGAGAATGTGCGTTTCGCCGCGCGAGGCCGCCTGCGTGAACGCCGAACCGGACGGGCGTCGCGCCCGTCGCCGTTGCCCGGCGCGCGCCACCCTCGCCAGGAGCAAGCCATGAGCGACACCTCCCTTGCCGCCCCGCTCGCGCCGTCGCCGTTCGTCGACGTCCGTTCACCGGCGGATTTCCCCGACAGCCCCGTGTCGCGAGCGCTCGCGCAGCCGCTGATGCTCGGGCTGTTCCTGCCGATCCAGGCCGGCGGATGGAGCGCGTCGACCTTGCCGCGCTCCACCGACTGGACCTTCGACTACAACGCCGCTCTGGTCGCGCGCGCCGAGGCACTCGGCTTCGATCTGGTGTTCGCGCTGTCGCAGTGGCTGCCGAAAGGCGGCTACGGCGGCGTGTTCGACGGCCAGGCGCTCGACTCATTCATGACGCTGGCCGCGCTGACCGCGCGCACCGAGCGGATCATCCTCGTCGCGACGAGCCACGTGCTCTACGGGCCGTGGCATCCGCTGCATTTCGCGAAATTCACCGCGACGCTCGATCACATCTCGCGCGGGCGCTGGGGCATCAACGTCGTGACGGGTCATCGCGCGATCGAACACGAGATGTTCGGCTGGAACCGGATCGAGCACGACCGACGCTACGAGATGGCCGCGGAATTCCTCGATGCGGTCCAGCAGTTGTGGGCGCAACCGGACAACTTCAGTTATACGCCGGCACTGTCGAACTGGCGCCTGGGCGGCGCATTCGTGACGCCGAAGCCGCGTTACGGCCGCCCGTTGCTGATCAACGCAACGGGCTCCGACGCCGGCATCGAATTCGCGGCGCGCTATTCGGACATCGTGTTCGTCACGAGCCCGGCCGGCCCCGACGCCGAACGGGCGATCGACGCGCTGCCTGCGCATACTGCCCGCGTGAAGGCGGCCGCTGCCGCACGCGGCCGGACGATCCGCACGCTGCTCAATCCGCTCGTGATCTGCCGCGAGACGGCGGCGCAAGCGCGCGCGTACCGCGACGCGATCGTCGCGCACGCGGACGAAGGCAGCTTTCACCGTTTCGACAGCGACGCGCATGCGTGGCGCGGCGGCTTCGACCAGCGTTCGCAGACGGCCGCGCGTGCGATCGGCGGCAACATCTCGATCACCGGCTCGCCCGACGAAGTCGCCGACACCATCGTGCGGCTGCACCGCGCCGGCATCGACGGTATCCAGCTGAGCTTCTACGACTTCAGGCCCGACCTCGACTTCTTCGGCGAACGCGTGCTGCCGTTGCTGCGCGAAGCCGGCGTGCGGCGCTGACGTCCGGCCGCGGCAACCGGCCTGGCGCGATCAGAACACGCGCCCTTCGGTCAGGTGCGTCGTCACGCCGTTCAGTTCGTAGTCGCCGATCACGCGCGCCTTGTGCAGCAGCGGGTTGTGACTGAAGATCGTGCGCAGGTTGCGCCAGTGCCGGTCGAAGTTGTGCGCGCGCGCCGTCGCCGACGCGCCACCGACTTCGAACAGCCGCTCGGCCGCATGCAGCGCGAGCTTGCTGACGATCAGCTGCGTGCGCGCGGTCGCGAGCGCGCTGTCGAGCACGTGCGCATGCGCGTCGGCGTCGCCCGCTTCGATCGCGTCGGCGGAGCGATCGAGCGCCCGCGCGTTTTCGCGCACGAGCGCGTCGATCGCGTGGCTGTGCGCGGACAGCTCGCCGACGACCTGCTGGACGAAATGGTCGTCGTGCGCGGTGGGCGCCGGGCTGTGCAGCGCCGGGCGTCCGTGCGCGAGCACGTAGCGACGTGCATCGGCCACCACGCTGCGCACGATGCCCGCCGCCGTCGCGACGAGATGCAGCTGCCGCAGCGCGCCGCAATGGCGGCCGACGAGCGTCGACCCGTCGCGCGCGGTCACTTCGTCCGCGAACACCTGCACGTTGTCGAGCAGCAGGCTGCCGCTCGCCGTCATGCGCTGCCCCATCCCGTCCCAGTCGTCGAGCACCTGCACGCCGTCGCGCGCGACGGGAATGATCACGGCCAGCGCGTCGCCCTGCTCGTTTTCCACGTTGATGCGCGCGAAATCGGCAAACGCGGTGCCCGTCGAATAGTATTTTCGACCCGTCACCCGATGGTGATCGCCGTCCCGGCGCAACACGGTCGTGTTTTCGCCCGGCCGCGACGTGCCGAGCTCGGTCGACGCGCCGCCGAAGATCGCGCCGGCCAGCACGCGTTCGAGCTGCACGTCGTTGAACGGTGTGCGCGGCGACAGCCGCAGCGTCTCGGTCTGGTCGTAGTGAATGCGCACGGCGTGCGCGAGATTCGAATCGGCGGCGGCCAGCGTCGCGATCGTATCGAACAGATCGACCAGCGTGCCGCCGAGGCCGCCGCGTGCCACCGGAATCCGCAGCGCGCCCAGTGCCGAGCGCCGAAAGATCGCGAAGCCCTCGAACGGCAGTTCGCGGCGCGCCTCGCGTTGCGCGGCATCCTGGCCGATCGCGTTCGCGAGATCGGGCAGCGTGGCGAGCGCGTCGCGCAACGCGTCGCGTGGATCGACGGCATCACGGGCAGTCATCGGGTAAATCCTTGTGGGAGGTGATCGGGTGCGTCGCGGCGAAGTGCGATCGCGGCATCGCAAAGTATAGGGACGCGTCCCGCGCACGTGAAAAGCCGATTTCAGCTTTTGTTATGCGTGCGCCGGGAATGGTCGCGCATGGCTGCCGTGTCGGCGCCGGATGGGCCGGCGACGCACGGTCACGATGATGCCCGCGCACGAAACCATCCGCTCGCGGCGCGCAGAGACAACGCTCAGTCCGCCGCGCCGTTCCGGCAGAACCCGTGCGCCGACTCGCCATCCCGGCCCGGGCCCGAGCGGTTCCCGGCGTTCGCTCCGGCGTCAGCGGCGTGGCGCGAAGGCGTCGACACCCGTCAACGCAGCGGACCACGCCCACAGACGTTCAGCGTCCTCCCGATCGATCGCGTGCGGTCGCACGCCCGACTCCTCGTTGCCGCGCGTCACCACCGCGATGTCGCAATCCTCGCAGTAAACGCCGCCGATTTCGGCGAGGCGCGGCGACGTTGCGGCCCACACCTGCGTCGCCGCGCCCTGCGCCGGCGTCTTGAAAGTCGGGTCGATCGGCACGCCGTGCTCGTCCACCCAGCCCTGCGCCATCATCTCCTCGCGGGTGAGATGACGTTGCAGCGGCGTCGCGATCTTGCCCGGATGCAACGAGTACGCGCGGACGCCAAACCGGGCGCCGAGCGCGTCGAGTTGCACCGCGAACAGCGCATTGGCGGTCTTCGACTGCGCGTACGCGAGCCATTTGTCGTAGCCGTGCGCAAACTGAACGTCATCCCAGCGAATCGGCGAAAGCCGGTGCCCGAGCGACGACACCGCGACCACGCGGGCGCCGTGCCCATGCGCGAGCGCGGGCCACAGCCGGTTGACCAGCGCATAGTGGCCGAGATGATTGACGGCGATCTGCGCTTCCCAGGCGTCGCCGACGCGCGTCTCGGGGCACGCCATCACGCCCGCGCTGTTGATGACGATATGCACGTCGCGCCGCGCGTCGACGAACCGCGCGGCGAATGCGGCCACGCTCGCGAGATCGGCGAGGTCGAGTGCCGCGCTCTCGACGCCGGCCATCCCGCGCGTCGCGTCGCGCGCGGCATCGGCGCTCCGCGCGCCGACGATGACCTGCGCGCCGGCCTGCGCCAGTGCGCGCGTGGTCTCGAGGCCGAGACCCGAATGGCCGCCTGTGACGATGGCGGTTTTGCCTCGAAGGTCGAGACCGGCCAATACATCGCTCGCCGTCGACGCGGCGCCGAATCCGGAATGAAGGGGGTGTTGCCTGCTCGTCATTGAAGGCTCCAGGAATGATACGCACGGCACGCGGCCGCCCGCCGGTCACGTCACCGCACGAGCCCATTCTCGGGGCACGCACCCGGACTGTGAATGCAATAGAATCCGTTTTTTCGTCGAGATCGTCCGGGAGTTGCGCATGGATCCGCTGTCGGAAGTGCTGTCGCTGCTGGAAACGCGCGATTCGTTTTTCACCGGCCTGCGCGCCGGCGGTGCGTGGGCAGTCGCGATTCCGCCGCCCGACGGGGTCAAGTTCAACGCGGTGGTCGAAGGAAGCTGCTGGCTGACCGTCGACGGAGCGGGGCCGCCTGTCCGGCTGCGCCCGGGGGACTGTTTCCTGCTCGCTTCGCCGCGCGCGTTTTCGCTGGCGAGCGATCTCGCGCTCGCCCCGGTGCCGGCCGCCGACGTCTATCGGAATGTCGAACACGGTATCGCGCACTTTGGCGAGCCGGCGGATTGCTTTCTGATCGGTGGCCGCTTCGTGTACGAAGAAGGCATGCCGCTGCTGCTCGGCAGCCTGCCGCCCGTCGTCGTCGTGAACGGCGGCTCCGAACAGGCGGCGGTGCTGCGCTGGGCGCTGCAGCAACTCGCGCAGGAATTCGGTGCGTCGTCGCCAGGCGGGTCGCTGATGGTCCGGCATCTCGGACACATGATGCTGGTGCAGATCCTGCGGCGCTATGTGGACGACGGTGCGAACGGCGATGTCGGGTGGCTTGCGGGGTTCGCGGATTCGCGGGTGAGCGCGGCGCTGGCCGCCATTCACGCAGAGCCGGCGCGACGCTGGAGCGTCGACGCACTCGCGGCCTGCTGCCACGTGTCGCGCTCGACGTTCGCGCTGCACTTCAAGCGACGGCTGGGATTCGGGCCGCTCGAATACGTGCTGCGCTGGCGGATACAACTTGCGATGCGGGAGCTGCGACGTTCGAACGTCTCGATATCGGCAATCGCGCAGCGGCTCGGCTATGACTCGGACAGCGCGTTCGGACACGCATTCAAGCGCATCGTGGGTTGTTCGCCGCGCGCGTATCGGCATGGTCCGGCCGACGGGTCGGGCCGCTAGCGCCGGTCGCCTCTGCGTCTGTTGGCGCCCGCGAATGGCCTCGGCGGCACAGCCGAAGCGGCACTTCCGCCAACGGGATTCATTTACATCAACGACGTCAGGATAAGTATTCTTATCACAACACCACGATTAGATAACCAAACTCGCATTTACGAGAACGCCCCGCATGCCGCGAGGCGCCCCGCTCAACGTCCGATCGGCAATCCGGTCGGCTCGATCCAGCCGAGCTTGTACGCGATCAGCAGCGACAGAAACAGCGTGACCGACAGCCCGACGCGGGCCGCGAGCGACCACGCCATCCGCTTGGATTTGCCGCGATCGTGATTCATGAAATACAGCGCGAAGATCAAGCTCGCGATGATCATCGCGAATGCCACAGAAACCAGCAGGGTTTTCATTGCTGTTGCCTTTGAAGATCCGAATCGGCCTGAATCAGTTCGGCCAGTTTATTCCGTTCGTCGGCGATGCCGCCGACGCCTGACGCGGGCCAGTCCAGCGCGACGCCGTTGCCCAGCGAATCGCGCACGAGCGCCTGGTAGCGCCGGTCGTTGAGCCGGCCGTGATCCATGGCTTCCGAGATCTCGCGCCGGAACGGCAGCGGGAAACTCGCGTAGGCGCGCGACAGCGCCGCATATTGTCTCGCATCGATCTCTTTCGACGATGGTATGACAGTCCAGAGCACCACGGCCACGATGGCCGTGAACGGGATCGCCGTGTAGCGAAGGATGAACTTGATCGGGGTCATGAAGCGGTGGGTCGAAGGAATCGCAAACGCGGGCCGCGCGGCAGCGAAGCCACAGGCCGGTCGTACCGGGCATATTGTACTGAAAGCCCCATCCGGCTAACAGAGTATGATAATGACATTATCATGTTCATCACATGATTCGACAGACCCGGTCTCCGGCGCAGGCAGCGTGCCCACCTTGCCGCCCGGCGCCGGCTTTCCCGTCCGTGCCCGCGATCCGCGGCGATTGAGCGAAACCCTTATGCCAGCGCAGTACTTTCGCAACCTGACCGGAAAACACCGCAGCGCGACCGCGAACCGTCAGCTCGGGTTTTCGCTGGCCTTCGTCGCCGGCGCGGCCAATGCCGGCGGCTTTCTCGCGGTCAAGCAGTACACGTCGCACATGAGCGGCATCGTGTCCGCGATCGCCGACCAGACGGCGCTCGGCGACGTCCGGCTGGCCCTGGCCGGCATCAGTTCGCTGGGGTCGTTCCTGTTCGGCGCCAGTTGCTCGGCGATCCTCGTCAACTGGGGGCGCCGCCGCGGGCTGCATAGCCAGTTCGTGCTGCCGCTGCTGGTCGAGGCCGCGTTGCTGCTCCTGTTCGGGCTGCTCGGCAGCCACCTCGCGCTGTGGGAAACCTTCTTCGTGCCCGTGACCGTGACGTTGCTGTGCTTCATCATGGGGCTGCAGAACGCGACGATCACGAAGCTCTCGGGCGCGGAGATCCGCACGACGCACATGACGGGCATCGTGACCGATCTCGGCATCGAGCTCGGGAAGCTGTTCTACTGGAACCGGTCGGCCATCGACGTCGACGCGCATGCGGTGATCGCCAACCGCTCGAAACTGAGGATTCACGCGATGATGCTCACGTCGTTCTTCGTCGGCGGGCTGGCCGGCGCGATCGGCTTCAAGCATGTCGGCTACGTATCGACGGTGCCGCTCGCCGCGGTGCTCGTGATGCTCGCGATCGTTCCCGTGATCGACGATCTGCTCGCGCTGCTCCGCGGCAGCCGCTGATCGGCCCCGAGGCCCTCGTTCCGGCGGCGGCACCGAAGTCGGATCGATTATAATTTGATTAACATACCGACCACGCTCGACCCGTCATGGAAACGAAAACCGCCCGCCTGACCGTCCTGATCGACCCCGCGAAGAAGGAAGCCTTCGAAATGCTCTGCGCGGAGCAGGATCTCACGCCGTCGCAAGTCGTGCGGCAACTGATCCGCGACTATCTCGACCGGCACGGCGTCACGTACAAGACCAAGAGCGCGCTCGGCAAGCGCGTGAAGTAAGCGCGGCCACACCGGCCGCGCCCGCGACGGCGGTCACACGCCGGTCATGCGCCGATTTCCCATCGCCCGCGCGCTTGCGCGCGCCGCGCCAGCCGCCGCGGATCGACGTTCTCCCCTGCCTTCATGCGCCTCGCCGTGGCCGCCAGCTTCAGCGTGCCGGCCTGCTCGCACGCGAGCGCGCGTTCGAGCAGGATCCGCAACGACGGCAGCCGGGCGTCGTGCTTCCAAGCGAACGCGACGAAGTTGTTGTCGTCGCCGCACGGCACCAGCGTATACGACGCGCCGAACACCGTTCGCAGGTGCTCGAGATGCCGCGGCAGCGCCGGATCGTCGTCCATCAAGTTGATCGCCAGCACGCCGGTGTCGCCCAGGCGCGCGCGGCACGCGTCGAGGAAGGCCGCGCCGGTACACCGGCCCGGCGTGCCGTCGGCGACGAACGCGTCGTGCAGGATCACGTCCGTCCGGACGTCCGCCCGGTTCACATGATCCGCGCCGTCGGCGCATATCACCGAGAACCGTGCATCATCGGCGGGAATCCTGAATATGTCGCGCAGCGCGATCACGTCCGGATTGATCTCGACCGCGTCGATCGCCGTACCGGGCAGGTGCCGGTAGCAATATTTCGCGAGCGAACCGCCGCCGAGCCCGAGCATGCAGATATGCGCAGGCTCGGGCTGCAGCAGCAGAAAGCCCATCATCACGCGCGTATAACCGAGCTCGAGCCGCACGGGATCGCGCAGCGACATGAAGCTCTGCGTCGCGAAATGATCGAAGTGCAGCGACAGCGCATGCCGTGTCTCCAGCACGAACGGCCGGCCGTCGTTCAGCGGCGTCGCCAGGAATTTGACGAACGCGTCGTAGGAAGCTGGATCGTCGATCATGGGCGGGTAATCGGGCGAAAACGGCCGGGCGCGACGTGCGCTCAGACCTTCTTCAGGTAGCAGGCCTTCAGCATGAAGCCGCCCATGTCGGTCTTGCAATCGACTTCGTGATCGCCGCCGACGAGCCTGATACTCTTCACCTTGGTACCCATCTTCAGCGTGATCGACGAGCCCTTCACGCGCAAATCCTTGATCAGCACGACCGAATCGCCGTCCGACAGCACGTTGCCGTTCGCATCCTTGACGACGTCACCCGCCGGTTCGTCGACCACTTCGGCACCCGCCGACCATTCATGGCCGCAGTCGGCGCAGACGGTCAGCGTGCCATCCGGGTAAGTGTTTTCCATCGCGCATTGCGGGCAGGCGGGGGCGGCGTTCATTGCAGCTTCCATTCGGGAGGAGTTGGATCGATCAGGAAAATGCCGGGCGGGCAGGTTGCGCACCCGGCCGGTCATGCAACCGGGACACGCCTGCCAGGGACGCGCAGGTCGCCATCGGCGCACACGACATTATAATGCAATACACATATCCTGACCGATGCATTATAATCCTCGACTTCACGATATTCAGCGAACTTGAAGGCAGCTTTACTGAGGATGTCTGCAAGTTCACACCGGATCGCGCGCCGCGCTCCCGCGGAAAACCGCGAAAGCCCGGCCCGACGGTGCACGCCGCACATCGATCCCGCCCCCGTCCGGAGGATTTCCAGCATCGTGGCAACCGTTGTGTACGTTCAGATCGGCTCGGCGTGGAACCGCAACCGCGGTGCCGCCGCCCGCGACGCAACCGCCGACGCAGCGCGCCGCTTCGAAAGCGACATCCTGCTGATCGCGAACGGGCTCAGCGGGAACGCGAAGGACAGCGCGGCCATCGCGTCGCTGCAGGTACACGGCGGCACGTCGGCCCAGGTGCTGGCCACCGGGCCCGATGAAGAAGCCGCGCTGCACGCGCTGCTGCCGCTGCTCCAGGCGCGCTGATGCTTGCGCCACCCGTCTCGCGGCATTGCGCCGCGCCCCCCGAATCTCCACTCCCCGAGGAAGCGATGAGCGATACCGACATGTCCAACACCCCCAACCTGTCCGCCTCCGCCATCTGGGCGCTGGAACGCCTCGCCGATGTCCGCTACGGACGCGATGCGCCGGCACTCGGCTGGTCGATCGCGCGGGAGCTCGTCAGCGCCGGCTTCGTCAGTCATCCGGTGCACGGCCGCTCCGGCGCGTCGATCACGGCCGAAGGGCGGACCTTCCTGAAAAGCCGGAAATAGGCCGCCGCCCGCGAGCGGCCTTGCCTTGCACGGGAGGAGCCCGATTGCCGGTTGCGGCCGCACGGGGTTCCACGGCGGGGATGCCCGCGGCCATGCGGATTCCCGTTGCATCGGGCAACAGCGGCTGCGCGACGCCGCCACCGCCGCGCAGGGGTTTTGATATGATTTCGGCGCCTTGACGGCCTGGTTGTTCTGTTCAACCCTGTTCCGGAAACCTCGATGCCGCCGGTCTCTTCCCCGCCCGTTCTCGACACGCCCCGCCTCGTCCTCGAAGGCCATCCGCTCGGCGACTTCGACGCGCTTGCGGCGATGTGGGCCGAGCCGGCGGTCGTCGCGCACATCTTCAACGGCCAGCCGTCCGCGCCGCGCGATTCGTGGATGCGCATGCTCGCGTATCGCGGGCTGTGGCCGCTGCTCGGCTACGGCTACTGGGCGATTCGCGAGAAGGCGTCAGGGCGCTATGTCGGCGATCTCGGCTTCGCGGATTTCCACCGGAACATCGAGCCGTCGGTGCGCGGCGTGCCGGAAGCCGGCTGGGCGCTCGCGAGCTGGGCGCACGGCAAGGGCTATGCGACCGAGGCGCTCGCGGCCGCGCTGGCGTGGCTCGACGGGCAGCAGCGCTTCGAGCGCAGCGTGTGCCTGATCGCGCCGACCAACGTCGCGTCGATCCGCGTGGCGGAGAAGGCCGGGTATGGCGAACCGGAACGCATCCGCTTCAACGACGCCGATTCGTTGCTGTTCTCGCGCAGGCGTCGATAGACGCGAATACCGCGTTAATCCGGCGGCCGCCTCACTCCGCTGCCGGTTCGTAGAAATGCCTGAAAAGACTGTCGTCCATCGGCCAGCAGTTTCCGCATTCATCGAGCAGGATCCAGTCGCCCGGCTTCACCGTGCGCCAGCCTTCCGGCGTCGCGATGGCCCAAACGCCGTGACGGCTCTTCACCCGGTCATGATCGCCGTCGGCGAACCACCGTGTTGCATCGACATAACTGGTGCGTTTTCTGAATCTCATGCCATTCCCAAAGGAAGCGAATATCCGCTTCGTGTTGCCGGACGGGAAACGGATCGGGTGCCCGCGCGGAAAGCGCGGCTCGAGGCGGCGGTGCCGCCTTCGGCGCGATGATCCCCGCGTGGATTTCGTGCGGCGCGACCCGGCTCCCCGCCCCGCGCACCTGCAACGAATCGCGATCCGTCCGGCGCGCGCGACAGGTGCCGAAATTGTAGGGACGGATACTCGGCGACATTGGTAATATTTTGTAATGATATGTCGAGTAACCTTGCCTGGCCTCGGTTTCGCCCATACAGACGACGGTGGGAACAACGGATTTTCCGCAAACGTTTTCGTCTGAAGGATGCCCGATCGCGCATCCTCGCCGGCCCCGCGCCGGCTATCGCGCCGACCGTTTCGGCCAAACGTGCGTCTGCACGCCGACAGCCATTCGCCGCTTCGCCAGGCAGCGGCGGTCCCCCCATCGATACGCTCACCGAACGAATCAGATTTCGTCACATTCCGTCGGAATGTCGCGCAGTACCATGCACGTCGCGTCGGCTACCCCGCGTTCGGACTGGGCCTGACCGCTCGCCACTTTCCCGTTTCCCCCCTCGTTCCGCGATGCCCATCCGAATCCTGCTCGTCGAAGACGACGTCCCCCTGTCCGCGCTGATCGCCGACTATCTGCGCCAGCATCATTACCAGGTGGACACGCTGTCCGACGGCACGGGCGCGGCGACGACGATCATCGCGAGCCGCCCGGACCTGGTGCTGCTCGACATCAACCTGCCGGGCAAGGACGGCTTCGAGATCTGCCGCGCGGCGCGCACGCAATACGACGGCATCCTCATCATGATGACGGCCCGCGACGAACCGTTCGACGAGTTGCTCGGCCTGGAACTGGGCGCCGACGACTTTCTCCGCAAGCCGGTCGAGCCGCGCATCCTGCTCGCGCGGATCAAGGCGCAGTTGCGGCGGGCACGCCCGCAGCCGGCCGACCGCGGGCCGGAATCGCCGCAGCGGTTCACGTTCGGCAAGCTCTCGATCGACCGCACGGATCGCCGCGTCCACCTTCCCGACGGCAGCGTGCCGCGCCTGACGTCGACCGAATTCGACCTGCTGTGGGCCCTTGCGTGCCGCGCCGGAGAAGTGGTCAGCCGCGCCGACCTGACGTTGCTGCTGCGCGGCATCGCGTTCGACGGCCTCGATCGTTCGATCGACGGCCGCATCTCGAAGCTGCGCCGCAAACTGCGCGACGACGCGACCGAGCCTAAACGGATCAAGACCATTCGCTCCAAGGGTTATCAGTTCAGCAAGCACGCGTGGGAGTGATTCGCTGCGCGCGCAACCATGCGGCGTTGCACGGTGCTCGGGCCGCGACGTCCGGCATGCGCCCGCGGCTGCCGCACGTGTGCCGGATCAGCGTCCGGCCTGCCATCCGCCGCCCAACGCCTTGTAAAGCGCGACGAGGTCGGTCGTCGTCTGCAGGGTTCCCTGCTCGGCGTCTTGCCGCCCCTGCGACCACTGCCGTTCGGCATCCAGTACGTCGAGGAACGGCGACAACCCCTTCCGGTAGCGATCGCGCGCAAGATCCAGCGCCCCCTGTTCGGCCTTCACCGCATCGTCGAGCGCCGCCGCACGCGCCTGGTCGGTGCGATACACGGCCAGTGCATTGTCGACGTCGCGCAGCGCGACGAGCACGGCCTGCCGGTAGGCCAGTGCGGCTTCGGCCTGGCGGGCCTGCGACAGCCTCAAGTTCGACACGAGCGCGCCGCCGGAAAAGATCGGCAGCGAAACGGCCGGCCCGAACGCATAGAACAGGTGCGACCAGTGCGCCAGCTCCCGCACGTGCGACGCGCGCAGGCCGACCTGCCCCGTCAGCGAAATGTCCGGATAGAACTGCGCGACCGCGACGCCGACGTCGGCGGTGGCCGCATGGAGGTCGGCCTCCGCCCGGCGGATATCGGGGCGCCGGCGCGCGAGCGTCGACGGCAGGCCGACAGGCACGGTCGGCGGCACGCCGGGCAGCGTGGCCGGCGCGGCCAGCCAATCGTCGAGCGCGCCCGGCGCGCCGCCGACCAGATACGCAAGGCCGTTGCGCAGCAGCACGATCTGCTGGTCGAATTGCGGCAGTTGCGCGCGGATCTGCGCGAGCCGCGCCTCGGCCGCCCGTACGTCGAGGTCGCTCGCGAGCCCGTGCGCGGCTTGCTCGCGCGTCAGGTCGAGCAGTTCGCGCTGCGCGCGCTGCAGGTCGTCGGCCAGTGCGCGTTGCGCCTGCGCGCCACGCAGTTGCAGATAGGTCTGCGCGACTTCGGCTTCGAGCGACAGCAGCGCGTCGTCGCGGCTCGCGACCGCCGCACTCGCCTGCGCGCCGGCCGCCTCGACCGAGCGGCGCACGCGCCCGAACAGGTCGAGCTCCCACGATGCATCGAACCCGGCCTGCCACAGGTTGACCGGCGCCTCGAGGGCATCGAGCGCACCGCGCGCGCCTTGCCGCACGCTCGCGCCAGTGCCGGGCCCGAACCGGTCGAGCGGCGAGCCCGGTGCGCCGAGCCGGTCGACTCGCTGGTCGATGCCCTGCTCCTCGACGATGCCTCGCAGGCCGAGTTGTTCGCGCTGGTAGCTTGCGTTCGCGCGCACGTCGGGCAGGCCTTGCGCGGCAGCCGCCCGAACCTGCGCGCGAGCCTGCGCGATGCGCAGCACGGCGGCCTGCACGTCGAGGTTGTCGCGCGCCGCACGCTCGACGAGCCGGTCGAGCACCGGATCGCCGAACGCATGCCACCAGCGGGGATCGGGATCCGCATCGGTTACCGGCGCGGAGCGCGCCGCGACGTCCGACGCGGGCGCCGCCTGCCCGTCCGCCTGCATCGCATGCCAGGCAGGCGGTACCTCCGCGTGCGGCGGCTGATAGTCGGGCCCGACGGTGCACCCCGATATCGTTGCGCATGCAATGAACAGCATGGCAGCATCGCCCGCGACGGAACGAATCCGGCGGCGGCGGCTGTCGCGGCACGCACTCATCTCAATGCCCTCCCGCGCCGTGCGCGGCCTTCGCCGGCGAAAACAGGAACGTCAGCGGAATGCTGAACGCGCAGAACACCGCGAGGATCGCGAACACGTCGATATACGCGAGGATCGTCGCCTGCGCGACGAACGTCTCGTACAGCCGCCCGGTGGCCGTCTGCAGCGCGGCCGCCGGCCGCGCGCCCGTCAGCGCGCCGATCGCTTGCGCGTTCTGCTGCAGCGCGTCCTGGAAGTTCTGCGACAGCGGCGACATGTGCGTGGACAGATGCGCCATCCGCGCCTGCGTGCGCTCGCGGATCAACGCGGTCGACACCGAGATGCCGATCGAGCCCGCGACGTTGCGGAACATCGTGAACAGCGCGGACGCGTCGTCATTGAGCCGCTGCGGCACGGTCAGGTAGGCGAGCGTCGTGATTGGCACGAACATGAAACCGATCGCGAGCGACTGCGCGCAGCGGATCAGCACGAGATGCAGGTAGTCGATATCGGGCACCAGCATGCGCGAATAGACGAGCGCGCCGGACAGCAGCACGAAGCCGAAGCCGACGAGATAGCGCGTCTGCACGTGCGGCATCAGCCGGCTCACGACCGGAATCTCGAGCGTGATCAGCAACGCGCCGGGCGACAGCACGAGCCCGGCGAGCGTCGCCGTATAGCCGAGGTGCTGTTGCGCGAGCTGCGGCACGATCACCGCGCTGCCGTACAGCACGGCCGCGAACGTCGCGATCGTCACGCAGCCGAGGGCGAAGTTGCGATCGCGCAGGCACGACAGGTCGACCACCGGCTTTTTCGTGCGCAGCAGCCACAGCGTCGCGCCGACGAGCCCGAGCGCCGACAGCACCGCGAACACCCGGATGAAGGGGGAGCCGAACCAGTCCTCGTCCTCGCCGCGATCGAGCATCACCTGCAGGCAGCCGAGGCCGATCGCGATCAGCCCGATGCCGATGTAGTCGACGGAGATCCCGCGTTCGGCGCCGCGCCGCCACGGCGGATCCTCGACGAGCTGCATCACCGCGAGCACGGTCAGCGCGCCGATCGGCACGTTCAGCAGGAACACCCAGCGCCACGAGAAATGGTCGGTGATCCAGCCGCCGAGCGTCGGCCCCAGCACCGGCGCGACGACGATCGCGATCGCCGAGATCGAGAACGCGCGATTGCGCTGCGCGGGCGGAAACGTGTCGAGGATGATCGACTGCTGGTTCGGCTGCAGCCCGCCGCCGAACAGCCCCTGCAGCACGCGGAACACGATCAGTTCGCCGAGATTGGTCGCGACGCCGCAGAGGAACGAACACACGGTAAACGCGGCGATGCACAGCAGGAAGTAGCGCTTGCGGCCCATCAGGCGCCCGAGGAAACCCGAGATCGGCAGCACGATGCCGTTCGCGACGAGGTACGACGTGAGCGTCCAGGTCGCCTCGTCGTAACTCGCGGACATCGTGCCGGCAATGTGCGGCAGCGCGACGTTGACGATCGTCGTGTCGAGCACCTCCATGAACGCGGCGAGCGTGACGACGATCGCGACGAGCCACGGGTTCGCGGCCGGCCGCCATGCGTCGCCGGACGAAGCCGGCCGGGCGGGCGGCCGGTTCACCGGCACGCTCCGGGAAACGGCAACGACAGGCGGATGGCAGGCATGAGTCGATCGCTCCGGTCGAACCCGGCCGCGGCGCGGCGGCCAGTCATTTCAGGTGCACGGTCGGTTCGACCGACAGGCCGAGACCGAGCGGCGGACGGGTCGGCAGCGGGCCGTCGAGCACGATCTTCACCGGCACGCGCTGCACGATCTTCACGAAATTGCCGGTGGCGTTCTCGGCGGGGAACGCGGAAAAGCGCGAACCGCTGCCGAGCTGGATGCTGTCGATGCGGCCGTGCAGGTCGAGATCGGGATACGCGTCGACCGACACGTCGACGCGGTCGCCGATGCGCATCCGTTCAAGCTGCGACTCCTTGAAGTTCGCGGTGATCCAGATGCGCGGCGTCACGATCGAGAAGATCGACGTGCCCGGCTGCAGGAACGAGCCAAGCTGCACGTTGCGGCGTGTGACCCAGCCGTCGGACGGCGCGCGCATCTCGCAGTACGACAGGTTCAGGTTGGCCGTGTCGAGCTGCGCGCGCGCCTGCAGCACCTGCTGGCGGCGTTCCTCGACGGCCGTCTCGGCCTGCCGGATCTGCTGCGGCACGAGGCTCGCGGTGCGCGCCTGCGCCTGGGCCATCGCGACGTTCGCGTCGGCGCTGGCGCGCTGCGCGTCGGCCGCGTCGATCGCCTGCTGCGACGTCGCGCGCGCATCGACCGCGCGCTGCCGCTCCTGCGCGGCGAGCGCCTGGCGGTAAGCCGCTTCCGCCGATTCGATCTGCGCGCGCGCCTGCCGGTACTGGGCCGGGTACTGCACGCGCGCGATGTCGAGCTGCACGCGCGACGCGTCGAGCTGCGCCTGGGCGAGACCGAGCTGCGCCTGCGCGGCATCGACCTGGGCGCGGTAGTCGCGCGGATCGATCTCGACGAGCACGTCGCCGCGCCGCACGAACGTGTTGTCGTCGACGGCCAGCCGCGTCACGTAGCCGGACACGTGCGGCGCGACCGCCACCGCGTTGCCGTCGGTGTACGCGTCGTCGGTGCTTTCCTGGTTGCGCGTCGCGAACCACCACACGAGCGCCGCGACGAGCAGCACGCACAGCACCACGCCGAGGATGATCAACGGTTTCTTGCCGGACCGCCGGCGTTCGCCTTCGCCGTTGTTGCCGTCGCCGTCGCCGCCGGTGCGGCCGCCGCGGTCGTCGTGCGGATGGCCATCGCCGCCACCGCCGCCCGGCGCGTCGGTCGGCTGATCGGCGCGGTGGCCCGGTGCAGGGCCGTCACGCCGGCCGCTGTCCGGCGAATTGCCGCCGTCGCCCGCGCGCGCGACGGCGGGCGGCATGGATTCGGCCGCCGTGAAGCGCGCCCGGCCCGACGTCGGCAACACGGAAGCGGCGCGTGTCGGAACGATCGCCGTGCGCGGGCTCGGACCACGCCGCAATACGACGCGCCTTCGCTCGCGAACGGACCACGGACACAGGATGGCATCGGACATCGAACAGGACTCCGGGCGGCGGCCGCATGCGCCATTGCACACGTCCGCCTCAAACCCGCCCTCCAGCAAACCGCGGGCCCGGCCCGGCTGCGATGGCGATCCCAATCGGCCATGCACTTGTCCTCTGTTCATCCGGTCCGCTGGGGCGCACCATGACATCGCCGATTTGGCTCTCCCCCGGCTCTCTCGACGAAGGTCGCGGCAGAAATGACAAGCCGTTGAAAAATCGCGGAGCGCGGCGGCGGCATGGGAACAGGGATACAGGAGTACGCGTCGCGGGGGATCGTCTCGAAGCTTTCAATCGCCCGTCTGTCCCGCACGATTCGAGGACGACGTTCGACCGGACACCGTCACGCGTCTTTCGTCGTCTCGTCGAACCCGGCAACCGGCGTCTGCGGCTCGCGCGCGAGCCCTTGCGCAAACACCTTCAATCCTTCGATCAACGGCGTCAGCGCATCCCACAGCGCTTCGTCGTGCAGCAGCCGGTAGACGCCGCGCACGCCGGGCGCGACATGCGGATGCTGCGCCGGCTGCCACGCGCCGACGTGATGCAGCGCGTCGGCGGCCGCGAACGCGGCGCGTCCGAATTGATCAGTCGGAATGCGCGACAGCGCCGTCAGAAGCACCGCGAGATTCTGCATGCCGCTCCGCATGCCGGGCTTGTCGAGCGCGTCGACGAACGTGTCGGCCAGCCGCGCGTTCGCGCTGACGACCTCGTTCGCGAAGTGCAGGTAGCCGTGACGGTGCAGGCTGCCGAGCAGATGTTCGAGGGCGTCGCGCGCCGTGGGCTCCGCAGGCGGAGGCGTCGTGTCGGGAGGCTGGCGTTCGGTCATGGGCTTGCTCCGGATGAGGCGTCGGGCTGCCGCGTCGGGCTGCCGCGGCGGGCAGCCGCGGTGGCATCAGCGCGAGTGGCCGTCGGGCGGCGCCTTGTACTCGCTGCGCGCGCCCATCGCGTCTTCGACGCCGTGCACGCCATGCAGCGCGGTCACGCCGTCGACGATCGCCTGTCGTTCGGATTCGTCGATCTGGCCGGTCAGGCGCACCTGTCCGCGCTCGACGCTCACGTCGACGTCGCGCGGGTGGCCGACGAGACGGCCGAGTGCCGAGCGTACGCGCTCGGCCACCTGCACGTCGCTCGCTTCGCCCGCAAGCCAGTCTGCCCGCAGGCCGGCGATCGTGCCGCGCGCATGCGCGGCCGCCCGCTTCGCCTGCGTAGCCGCGTAGTCCGCCACGTCGTGACGGCCCGCGGCCGCCTTGTCGCGAAGATACGCGCGCCGCCGCCGGCCGGACGACGGATCGAGGAAGTACATCGCGGCCGCGCCGCAGGCAACGGCCACCGCAAGATTCAACACGGGATTCGAAGGCGTTCTGGAGTTCATGGAGGCACCGTGGGCAATACCCGGAACGACCGGGCTTCGTGAGGACGTCAAGCACGTGCCGTTCCCCGCGCGCGTGCCGCGCATCCGCCGTCGCCACGCGATACGGCGACAGAAACGACAAGCGTTTGAAAAATCATCGGCGCGCACGCCGCCCGGTCACGATTCGGGCGGCGTGTCGGCCGTCGCCGGGCGGTTCGTGCCCGCTTCGTCTTCCCGATCCGCGGCCTGCTGCGCTATGTCGAGGTAGGTCTGCGCCATCGCGCGCAGTTCTGCTTCCGATGCGTCCTCGATCCCGATCAGCCGGTCGCTCGCCGCATGCGTGACGGCCAGGAGCTCGTCGAGCTTCAGGTGCAGCGCGACGCTGTCGCGGTTCTGGTTGCGCTGCAGCAGGAACACCATTAGGAAGGTGATGATCGTCGTGCCGGTATTGATCACCAGTTGCCACGCATCCGAATAGTGAAACACGGGCCCCGTGACGAGCCACAGCGCCGTGATCGCCACCGCGCTGCCGAACGCGACCGGCGAACCGGCCCAGGTGGTCACGTGCGACGCGAAGCGTTCGAACGCGCGCGTGACGGGATGCCCGGCCTGCCCGGCGGATTTGCCGGCCTTGCCCGCGTCGCAACGCTCGGGCCGTGAGTCTTGGGATTCGCGCATGATGTCTCCGGCTATCGGATGTTGATCTGGTTGCGCACGCGGATTCCCGTGCCGCGTCCGGCCACGCCGGTCGCGCACGAAGCCGCCCGGGGTTCGGTCCCGTATGTGCGCATGACCGACGAGCATCACGCGTGCCCGCATCGCCGCTGAAGCCTTGCGGTCTTTACGGCTCACGGCGCGTTGCCATGCTCCTTCTGCCAGCGCTCCATCAGCGCGATCTCGTCGCGCTGCGCGGCGACGATCCGGCTGGCGAGCTGCCGCAGCGTCGGGTCCTTCCCGTATTTCAGCTCGACCTGCGCCATGTCGATCGCCCCCTGGTGATGCGGCGCCATGTGCGCGACGAAATCGCGATCGGCGTCGCCCGTGTACCGCGCGGCGTCCATCGCGTCCATCATCCTGCGGTCGGCACGCTTGAAAGCCTGCGTGGACGAGTCGGGCACGCTGGCCGGCTCGGCGGGGCGCAACTGTGCCGCAGCGGGCAGCGCCGACGCGCAGGCCGCGAGCATCAAGCAGGCGGCGCAACGGCGCGCGGATAAACGGTTGAATGCAGTCATGTGGCGCATCCTCGATAAAGGTTGACGGATCGTGCGCGCCCACCGCATGCAACCGCTGTGCCCGGCGCGGCACATGCCTTGCGCGACAGCCGGCATCGGCTCATCGCGAATCAAGGAGAAACGGCATGGCGACAGTGGCGGATTTCATCGTCGAGCGGCTGTACGACTGGGGCGTGCGTCGCCTCTACGGCTACCCGGGCGACGGCATCAACGGTTTTTTCGGTGCGCTTAACCGCGCAGACGGCAAGATCGAATTCATCCAGGCGCGCCACGAGGAGATGGCCGCCTTCATGGCCTCCGCGCACGCAAAATTTACAGGCGAGCTCGGCGTGTGCGTCGCGACGTCCGGCCCGGGCGCGTCGCACTTCGTGACGGGCCTGTACGACGCGCGGCTCGACCACATGCCGGTGCTCGCGATCGTCGGCCAGCAGGCACGGGCGGCACTCGGCGGCCACTACCAGCAGGAAGTCGATCTTCCGGCGCTGTTCAAGGACGTTGCCGGCGGATTCGTCCAGATGGCGACGGTGCCCGGCCAGGTGCGTCACCTGGTCGACCGCGCGATACGCACCGCGCTCGGCGCACGCACGGTCACCGCGCTCGTGCTGCCGAACGACCTGCAGGAACTCGACTACGCGCCGCCGAAACGCGCGCACGGTACCGTGCACTCGGGCATCGGTTACACCGCGCCGAAAGTCGTGCCGTACGCCCACGACCTGCAGCGCGCGGCCGACGTACTGAACGCCGGCAAGAAGGTCGCGCTGCTGGTCGGCGCGGGCGCGCTGAAGGCGACCGACGAGGTGATCGCGGTGGCCGACCGGCTCGGCGCGGGCGCCGCCAAGGCGCTGCTCGGCAAGACTGCGCTGCCGGACGACCTGCCGTGGGTCACCGGCTCGATCGGCCTGCTCGGCACCAGGCCGAGCTACGAGCTGATGACCGAATGCGACACGCTGCTGGTCGTCGGCTCGGGTTTTCCGTATTCGGAATTCCTGCCGAAGGAGGGCCAGGCGCGCGGCGTACAGATCGACCTGAAGGCCGACATGCTGAGCCTGCGCTACCCGATGGAGGTCAACCTCGTCGGCGACAGCGCCGAAACGCTGCGCGCGCTGCTGCCGCTGCTGAAGGCGCGTGACGACACCGGCTGGCGCGAGCGGATCGCGACATGGAACGACGCCTGGCACGAGACGCTCGCGGCGCGAGCGGCCGCCAAGGCCACGCCGGGGCGCGGCGTGAACCCGCAGCGCGCATTTACCGAGCTGTCGCCGCGGCTGCCCGACGACGTGATCCTGACGAGCGATTCGGGCTCCTGCGCAAACTGGTATGCGCGCGACCTGATGATCCGGCGCGGGATGATGGGCTCGCTGTCCGGCGGGCTTGCGTCGATGGGCGCCGCGGTGCCCTACGCGATCGCCGCGAAGTTCGCGCATCCGGCGCGTCCGGTCATTGCGATGGTCGGCGACGGCGCGATGCAGATGAACAACATGGCCGAACTGATCACGGTCGCGAAATACTGGCGGCAATGGCCCGATCCGCGCTGGATCTGCATGGTGCTGAACAACGAGGACCTGAACCAGGTCACGTGGGAGCAGCGCGTGATGGAAGGCGACCCGAAGTTCGACGCGTCGCAGCAGATTCCGAACGTGCCGTACTACCGCTTCGCAACGCTGCTCGGCCTGAAAGGCATCTACGTCGACGATCCCGAACAGCTCGGCGCCGCTTGGGACGAAGCACTGGCGGCCGACCGGCCGGTCGTGCTCGAAGTCAAGAGCGATCCCGAGGTGCCGCCGCTGCCGCCGCACGTGACGCTCCAGCAGGCGAAGCACTTCGCCGAAACGCTGGTGAAGGGCGACAGCCGCGAAACCAGCGTGATCGTCGAAACCGCGCGGCAAGTGCTGTCGGCCGTACTGCCGGGCAACGGAGAGCACGGCGGCAAGGGCGGCACGTAACGCCGGCGGACGCAGGCGCCGAATTACAAGCCGGCTGTAACGCATCGGACGTTGCGCATGCAACCCGGCGGCGGCACACCCCTGTCGATCCCACGCACGGAAATTGCTCGATCGCGGGTTGCCGCCATCCCGCCGCAAGGAGTCGCGTTGCCCGTCCCGCCGCCCATGAAAGCGCGCCGTCTCGCGCACGTCGCCGGATTCGCCTGCGCGGTCGCGCCGGCCGCCGCCTGCGCAGCCGCCGGGCCGCTGCCGCTCGCGTACGTCGTGCACGCGGCCGGGCCGGCCGCGCAGCCGGTGTTCGTGCTCGGCTGGGCGCTGCTCGCGCTCTGTACGTTCGTGTGCATCGCGATCGCGGTGCTGCTGCTCGTGGCGCTGTTTCGCCGCCGCGCCCCCGCGGGCCGCCCGGGCAGCGGCGTAACGTTCGTCGCGCTCGGCAGCGGCATCTCGATCGTGCTGCTGTTCGGCGCGCTCGTGTACATGCTGCGCGTGCTTGGCGCGGTGGCATCTCCGCCGCATCCGCCCGCGCTGACGCTCGTCGTCACCGCGCACGACTGGTGGTGGGCCGCGCGCTATCCGGCCGACGCGAACGGCAGCGCATTCGTCACCGCGAACGAGCTGCACATCCCGGTGGGCGAGCCCGTCGCGATCGAACTGAACAGCGCCGACGTGATCCACGCGTTCTGGGTACCGCAACTCGCGGGCAAGACGCAGACGATCCCCGGCCAGACCAATCGCCAATGGCTCCAGGCCGACCGGCCGGGCGTCTATCGCGGACAGTGCTCGCAATACTGCGGCGCGCAGCACGCGCACATGGCACTGGAAGTGGTGGCCGAGCCGCCCGCCGCGTTTCGCGCATGGCTCGCCGCGCAGCGCCGCCCTGCTCCCGTGCCAGGCACCGACGCCGAGCGGCGCGGCCGGCGCGTGTTCGCCGCGCGCTGCGCGGGTTGCCACGCGGTAAACGGCACCGACGCCGTCGGCGACGCGGGCCCCGATCTCACGCACGTCGGCTCACGCCGGCTGCTCGCGGCCGGCACGCTCGACAACACCCCCGACAACCTGCGCCGCTGGATCGCGCAGGCGCAGCAGATCAAGCCGCAATCGCTGATGCCGTCGATCGCGCTCGCGCCGCGCGACGCGGACGATCTCGCGGCGTATCTCGCCACGCTGCACTGAACGGAGAATGCCGATGGCCATTGCCCGCGACACGCCGCCCCCGCTCAGCCGCGTGCCCGACCTCGGCGACGCGCCGCCCGGCTCCGGGCACGAGCGTGCGCTGGCCGCGCTGTGGGAATCGGCGCCCGGCTGGCGCGGCTGGCTCGGGACGGTCGATCACAAGCGCATCGGCCTGCGCTACATCGTCACCGCGTTCGCGTTCCTGCTGCTCGGCGGCGTCGAGGCGCTCGTGATGCGCATCCAGCTCGCGCGGCCGAACGCGACGCTGCTCACGCCCGCGCAATACGACTCGCTGTTCACGATGCACGGCGTCACGATGATCTTCCTGTATGCGCTGCCCGTGCTGTCCGGCTTCGCGAACTACCTCTGGCCGTTGATGCTCGGCTCGCGCGACATGGCGTTCCCGCGGCTGAACGCCTTCTCGTACTGGGTATTCCTGTTCGCCGGGCTGTTCCTTTATGCGAGCTTCCCGCTCGGCGCGGTGCCGGACGGCGGCTGGTTCAACTACGTGCCGCTCACGTCGCTCGATTACAGTGCCGGTGCGAACATCGACATCTACGCGCTCGGCATGATCCTGCTCGGCATCTCGACGACCGGCGGCGCCGCGAACTTCGTCGTCACGCTGCTGCGGATGCGCGCGCACGGCATGTCGATCGACCGGCTGCCGATCATCGTGTGGGGCACGCTGACGGCATCGGTCGCGAACCTCGTCGCGGTGCCGTCGGTGAGCCTTGCGTTCCTGCTGCTGTGGCTCGACCGCAATGCCGGCACGCATTTCTTCGACGTCGCGAACGGCGGGCGGCCGCTCCTGTGGCAGCACCTGTTCTGGATGTTCGCGCATCCGTGGGTGTACGTCGTCGTGCTGCCCGCGATGGGAATCGTGTCGGATGCGCTGCCGACCTTCTGCCGGCGGCCGCTCGTCGCGTACGAGGCCGTCGCCGTATCGACGGTGGCGACGATGCTGATCGGCTTCGAAGTGTGGGTCCACCACATGTTCGCGACGGGCATCGCGCCGCTCGCGCTCGCGTTCTTCGGCGCGGCCAGCATGCTGATCTCGATCCCCAGCGCGGTCGCGGTGTTCGCGTGGATCGCGACGATCTGGACCGGCCGCCCGGTGTTCCGCACGCCGTTCCTGTATTTCGCGGGCTTCGTGCTGATGTTCGTGATCGGCGGCGTGTCGGGCGTGATGACGGCGGCCGTGCCGCTAGACTGGCAGCTCACCGACACGTACTTCGTCGTCGCGCACCTGCATTACGTGCTGCTCGGCATCAACGTGTTCCCGGTGCTCGGCGGCGTCGCGTACTGGTTCCCGAAATTCACCGGACGCATGATGAACGAGCGGTTCGGCCGCTGGACCTTCTGGGTCGTGCTGATCGGCTTCAATCTCGGCTTCTTCCCGATGCACGTCTCCGGGCTGCTCGGGATGCCGCGCCGCATCTATACCTATCCGTCCGGAATGGGCTGGGATACGTCGAACCTGCTGACGACGATCGGCTCGTTCGTATTCGGGATCGGCATCGTGATGTTCGTCGTCAACGCGCTGGTGAGCGCGCGCCGCGGCGCGCACGCCGGCGAGAATCCCTGGGGCGCGGCCGGCCTCGAATGGTCGGTCGCGTCGCCGACGCCCGTGTACAACTTCGCGGCGCTGCCGCTCGTCGCATCGCGGCACCCGCTGTGGGAGACGCGCGACGATGCGCGTCGCACCAGCATGCGCGTCGGCTACCGGCTCGCGGACGGGCGCGAGGCGCTCGCGGTCACGCCGCTATCCGCAACGCCGAACGCGATCCTGAAGATGCCCGACGACACCTGCATTCCATTCGGGCTCGCGCTGCTCGCGACCGCCGTGTTCGCGGCGATGCTCGTGCGCTCGCCCGCGCTCGTCGGTGCGGCCGTGGCCGGCTGCGCGATCGCGACCGCCGCGTGGCTGTGGCCGCGCCGCACGCTCGGGCAGCGCGCCGGCCTGGCGGCCCACCCCGACACGCAGGCGCCCGCCGCCGCTGGCCTTCATCCGGACGAACCGCCGTCGGCGACGCTCCCCCATGGTGCGCCGTCCCCCTGCGTCGAGCCGCTGCCGATCGGCAGTTGCGGCGCGCGCGCGGGCGGCTGGTGGGGCGTGCTGATGCTGATCGTGACCGAGGCCGGACTGTTCGGCTACCTGCTGTTCTGTTATTTCTATCTGCAGTCGCAGACCTCGGCCCCGTGGCCGCCCGAAGGGATGCCGAAGATCGGGCTCGCGGCCGTCAACACGGTCGTGCTGCTGTCGAGCAGCGGGTTCGTATGGCTCGCCGAGCGCGCGGTACGGGCCGGCCGGCAGCAACGCGCGGTCGCGATGCTCGCCGTCGCGCTGGTGCTCGGCACAGCGTTCGCGCTGGTCCAGCTGCACGAATGGCGCGACCATCCGTACGGCCCGACCGCGCATCTGTATGGCAGCCTGTATTTCACGATCACCGGATTCCACCTCGCGCACGTCGTCGCGGGTCTCGCCATCCTCGCGCTGCTCGCCGGCTGGACGGCCGCCGGCTTCTTCGACCGCGAGCGGCGCGTCGCGCTGACGGTCGGCGCACTCTACTGGCACTTCGTCGACCTCGTGTGGCTGTTCATCTTCACCGCGCTGTACGTCTCGCCGTTCTGGCTCAGGAGCACGGAATGAACGGCGCGCGACGCGCGTGGACGCCGCTGCTCGCAATCGCGGCCGGGCTCGTCGGTGCGCCGGCGCTGTGGTTCGCGCAGATGCTCGTGTCCGAAACGCTCGCGTCCACCGCGTGCTATCCGCTCGGCATCGCGCAGACGGTGCCGCGCTGGGCGCACGTCGGCGTGTGGCTCGCGCTGATCGCCGCGTGTGCGTTCGCACTGGCCGCGGCCTGCGCGACGTGGCTCGCACGTGCATGGCGGCACCGCCACGACGCCGATGCGCCCGCCGCGACGCACGACGACAGCATGCGTTTTCTCGCGCGCTGCGGGATGCTCGCCGCGCTCGGCTTCGTGATCGGTCTCGTGTTCACGGGGATCGTCGCCGCTTTCGTGGGGCCGTGCAGCCCATGGCACTGATCCCGTTCGTGTCGCTCCTGTCGCGCGCGGCGGCCCGGGTGCCGGGACGCCGCGCGGGTATCGCGCTTGCCGTATGCGCCGTGCTCTGCGCGTGCGACCTCCAGCAGGACGACAATGCGGCCTCCGCCGGCGATACGGCCGACGCGGCGTCCGCCGCGGAAGCGCCCGAGCCCGCGTCGGGCTGGCGTTTCGTGCGGATTCGCGCATCGGCAGCCGATGCCGGGGCATCGATGTCCGCGCGCGTGCAACACGACCCGCGGCTGTCGCGGTCGCGCGACGCCGCGGCGCCGGATGCCGCGCCAGCCGCATCCGCCCGGCCGCCGCATCCGGCTTCCGGATCGGCCGGTCGCCGGCCGGACGTCGTCGCCGCCGCCGCAAGCGCCGATGCCGCAACGATCGCGCGCGGTCGCTACCTCGCGC
Source organism: Burkholderia seminalis (assembly GCF_001718535.1). Lineage (NCBI taxonomy): Bacteria > Pseudomonadati > Pseudomonadota > Betaproteobacteria > Burkholderiales > Burkholderiaceae > Burkholderia > Burkholderia seminalis. The sequence goes on from NZ_CP013399.1 coordinate 192,750, forward strand.
TCGCCGGCGACTGCGCGGCGTGCCACGACGCGGCCGACCATACGCCGTACGCGGGCGGCCAGCCGGTGAATTCGCCATTCGGGCCGATCTACGCACCGAACATCACCCCGGACCCGACGCACGGGATCGGCCACTACACGCTGCGCCAGTTCGACGACGCGTTGCGGCGCGGCGTGCGCGCGGACGGCAGCCGGCTGTATCCGGCGATGCCGTACCCGTCGTTCGCGCGCCTGAGCGACGACGACGTGCGCGCGCTGTATGCGTATTTCATGCGTGGCGTCGCACCGTCCCCGAGCGCGGCGAAGCTCACGCAGTTGCCGTTTCCGTTCAATCAGCGCTGGGCGCTCGGGCTCTGGAGCCTTGTGTTCGCCAACGGCGACCGGTTCGCGCCGCAGCCGTCGCAATCGACCGAATGGAATCGCGGCGCGTATCTCGTGCAGGGGCTCGGCCATTGCGGCGCATGCCATACGCCGCGCGGGCCGGCCTACAACGAACGCGGCTACGACGAGCGCAGCCCCGCGTTCCTGACCGGCGGCGTCAACGACCACTGGTTCGCGCCGAACCTGACCGGCGCGGACGCGGACGGCCTCGGCCGCTGGTCCGCCGGCGATATCGCCGCGTTCCTGCGCAGCGGCCACGCGCAACGCGGCGCGGTGTTCGGTGCGATGGCGCCGGTGGTCGGCGAAAGTACCGCGTTGCTGACCGACGCCGACCGTCGTGCAATCGCCGTGTACCTGAAATCGTTGCCCCCACAACCGACTGCCGCGACGAATCCGTTGGGTGTCGGCATGCCGCGGCTGACGGCCGCCGGCCCGCGCCCGGAGGGTGGCCAGCAGGCGCCGGGCGCCGGGATATATGCGGGTTTCTGTGCGCGTTGCCACGGTGCCGACGGCACGGGCGTGCGTGACCACGGGCCGCCGCTCGTCGGCAATTCGGCGGTGCTGGCGGCCGATCCGACCAGCGCGATCCGGATCGTGGTCGAAGGCGCGCGTCCCGCGCCAGGTACGAACGGCCCCGTGCAACGGATGCCGGCCATGCGCGGCACGCTGACCAGCAGCGAGATCGCGGCGGTGGTCAGCTATGTGCGCGGCGCATGGGGCAATCGGGCCGCGCCGGTGTCGGAGCGGGAGGTGAGAAGGTTACGGGAAGCGATTCGCCAATAGCGTCCGGCATGGCAACGACGGCCGGGACGCACGCCCGGCTGTCGTCCGCGCGTCGCTCAGTCCCGCAACACCGCCACCGCCTTGATCTCGACGATGTAGCCGGGCGAGCCGCCCAGCATGTGCGCGCCGACCGCCGTCCATGCCGGTTTCGGATCGGCGTGCAGATACCGGTCGCGCACCTGCATGAACAGCGGCAGGTCGCGCATGTCGGTATGGAACGTCGTCAGGTCGACCACGTCGCCGAACGATGCACCGGCCGCCTCGAGCACGAGCCGCAGGTTCTCGAACGCCTGCACGATCTGCGCCTCGCGGCCGTCGACCGGTTGCATCGCCGCGTCGCGGCCGATCTGGCCGGACACGTACAGCGTGTCGCCGACCTGCAGGCCCGGCGCATAGCCGATTTTCTCGTACACCGCTTCCATTCCCGCCGGAACGATGGCTTTGCGATCACGCATGGGTGTCTCCGTGGCCGGCGGCGTCGCGCCGGCCGTCTGGTTGTCGATGAAAACGGTCGATGGGCGAAGCCGAGCGGCACGCCGCTCAACCCGTATCGCCGCCGGCGACCGGCAGCACCGTGCCGGTGATGTAGCTCGCCTCGTCGGACGCGAGGAACAGAATCGGCGCGATCTGCTCGTCGAGGCTGCCATAGCGCTTGAAGTACGTCGACTCGGTCACCTGCCGCACGGCCTCGGCCATCCACGCCTGCTCCTGTGCGCTGTCGCCGGCCGCATTGCGCGGCACGCGACGCGGCGGTGCATGCGTGCCGCCCGGCGCGGTGGCCACGACACGGATGTTGTGCGCCGCGTACTCCATCGCGAGCGCCGACGTCAGCGCATTGACGCCGCCCTTCGCCGCCGAGTACGGCACGCGGCGAATCCCGCGGGTCGCGTTCGACGAGACGTTGACGATCGTGCCGCCGCCGCGCGCGATCAGGTGCGGCAGCACGGCGTGACAGGCATAAAGCGTCGGCATCAGCGAGCGGCGGATTTCCGCGTCGATCTGCGCCGGCTCGAATTCGGCGAACGGGCGCATGCGAATCGCGCCGCCGACGCCGTTGATCAGGATGTCGATGCCGCCGAACGTCCGCACCGCGCACGCGATCGCCGCCCGAGCGCCTTCGTAGGTTTCGAGATCGGCGACGCAGCCTGCCGTGTCGCCGCCGCTCGCCTCGGCCGCCACCTCGGCGACGAAATCCGCGCGATCGACGAACAGCACCCTGCCGCCCTCGGCCGCCGCGCGCAGCGCGACGCCTCGCCCGATACCCTGCGCCGCGCCGGTGACGACGACGACCTTGCCGGAGAATCGTTGCATGATCATGCCGCCTTTGCCGTGACGTTGGGCGTGAACTTCTCGTAGTGGAAGCTGTTCGGCTTCACGCCTTCGTCGTCGAAGTACTGGCGCACCGCGTCGACCATCGGCGGCGGCCCGCACAGATACACGTCGACATCGCCGTCGTTCAGTGCATCGGCCGGAATGTGCTGCGTGACCCAGCCCTTGCGCGGATGGTCCGACGCGGCATCCGCGACGACCGTCGCGAAGCTGAAGTTCGGCAGCTGCGCCGCATAGGCCTCGATCGCGTCGACCAGCACGAGATCGAGATCGCGCGTCACGCCGTAGATCAGGTGCACCTTCTGCCGCGAGCCGCCGCGCGCCAGCACTTCGAGCATCGACAGGAACGGCGCGAGGCCGGTGCCGCCGGCGAGGAACAGCAGCGGCCGCGCGACGTCGCGCAGGTAGAAGCTGCCGAGCGGGCCGTGCAATTGCAGCGTGTCGCCCGGCCGCGCCGATTCGAGCCACGTGCTCATCACGCCGCCGGGAATCTTCTTGATCAGGAAGCTGACCTTCGCATCGGCCGGCGCCGACGAGAACGAATAGGAGCGGTGCTGGCCGCTCGCGGGCACGTCGATGTTCACGTACTGGCCCGGCAGGAACACCGGCGCGGCCGCGCCGACGTCGAGCTCGAGCACGACGGCCGCGTCGTTGTGCTGCTCGACCTTCGTGACCGTCGCGGCAAAGCCGCTCTGGCCGGTCTTGCACGCGACCGACGAGGTCGGCACCGCGATCACGCAATCGCTTTGCGGCACCATCTGGCACGTCAGCACGAGGCCGTCGTCCTTCTCGTCTTCGGTGAGCGCGTCATCGATGTAATCGTCGCCGAGGTCGTAGCGGCCGCTTTCGGCGCGGCACTTGCAGGTGCCGCACACGCCGTCGGAGCAATCCATCGGCAGGTTGATCTTCGCGCGGAAGGCCGCGTCGAGAACCTTCTCGCCGGCCTTGCAATCGATGAAGCGGGTTACCCCGTCCTCGAAGTTCAGTGCAATCGTGTAGCTGGACATGGTGTCGCCTCCACTTCCTTTCATCACAAAACGACGGCGTCAGACGTGATAGACGTCGAGCACCTGCCGGATGTAGTCGTTCTTCAGCACGATCTTCTTGTGCGAGATCAGCAGCGCATCGCCCGCCCGGCGCAACGTGACGAACATCGTGCCGAAGAAGTGGTCGGTCACGCGGTAACGATGGTTCAGCGTGTGAAAGTTGTAACGCACGTCCACTTCGTCATCGCGCTCGGCCAGCACCTCGACGTTCGTCACGTTGTGGCTGGTACGCGGCTCGGGCGTCGATGCGCCGCTGCGCTCGGTCTTGATCCGGAACACGCGGTCCTCGAGGCCGCCGCGGTCCGGGTAGTACATCAGCGAGATCTGGCTCTGCGGGTCGTCGGTCGGCCGGTCGTCGTCGTCCCACGCGGGCATCCAGTACGTGACGTCCTCCGAATAGCAGGTCAGCCACTCGTCCCACTGGCGATCGTCGAGCAGCCGTGCTTCGCGATACAGCGTCGTGCAAATGGTCCGGTAATCGAAGCTCATGCCGCCACCTCCCCGCGTTCCTTCTTCAGCGCATCGCGCATCACGTGCACCCAGTGTTCGTGCTGGCATACGAACAGCCCTTCGTCCTCGCTGCGCTCGCCCGAGATGCGCGGGTTCAGCCCCATCTTCGTCGCGTTCTCGTCCGGCCCGTCGACCCACAGCGGCGCGCCGCGCGACAGGTCATTCCACATCGCCGTGACGCCCGCATAACCGGCCTGGCACGCGCGGAACTCCTCGAGATCGTCGGCAGTGCCCATGCCCGTGACGTTGAAGAAATCCTCGTACTGGCGAATGCGGAGCGTGCGATCGGTGTCGCTCTCGCCCTTCGGCGCGAAGCAGAAGATCGTGACTTCGGTCCGGTCGACGCCGAGCGGCCGCACCACGCGGATCTGCGTGCTGAACTGGTCCATCAGGAACACGTTCGGGTACACGCACAGGTTGCGTGTCTGGTTCACGATGAAGTCGGCCTGCACGTCGCCGACGCGCGCGCGGATCTCGTCGCGATGCCGGTACACGGGCCGCACTTCCGGGTTCATCGTCTGCGTCCACAGCAGGATGTGGCCGTTGTCGAAGCCGTACACGCCCGCGACCGACTTGCTCCAGCTGTTCGCGTCGACGGCCTTGGTGCCGTCTTCCTTGCGGCGGCCCATCGTCGCCGCATAGTTCCAGTGCACGGTGCTGACGTGGTAGCCGTCGCAACCGTTCTCCATCTGCATCTTCCAGTTGCCTTCGTAGATGTAGGACGAGTTGCCGCGCAGCACTTCAAGCCCGTTCGGCGCCTGGTCGACGATCTGGTCGATGATCACGCGCGCTTCGCCGAGGTAGTCCTCGAGCGGCAGCACGTCGGGGTTGAGGCTGCCGAACAGGAAGCCGCGATAGCTTTCGAAGCGCGCGACCTGCTTCAGGTCGTGCGACCCGTTCGTGTTGAACTGCACCGGATATTCCGTCGTCTTCTCGTCCTTCACCTTCAGCAGCTTGCCGGTGTTCGAGAAGGTCCAGCCATGGAACGGGCACGTGAAGCTGCCCTTGTTGCCGTGCTTGCGGCGGCACAGCATCGCGCCCTTGTGCGCGCAGGCATTGATGACCGCGTGCAGCTCGCCGGTCTTGTCGCGCGTGATCACGATCGGCTGGCGGCCGATCCACGTCGTGTAGTAGTCGTTGTTGGCCGGAATCTGGCTTTCGTGCGCGAGGTACACCCAGTTGCCCTCGAAGATGTGCTTCATCTCGAGCTCGTACAGTTCCGCGTTCGTGAAGATGTCGCGGCGGCAGCGGAATACGCCGGCCTCCTTGTCGTCCTGCACGGCGGTGGCGAGCAGATGATCCAGTTCGTTGGTGGGGTCGATCGTGGCGGACATGTTGTCTCCTTCCATGCGCGTGCCGCGTCCTGCAAGCACGCTCGCATCGGTTTCGGTTGAATCTCGCGGAAACCCGGCCGGCGGCGGCGCATGCGCGCCGCGCCGCCAGGCGGTTACGCCGTCGCGGCTGCGCGCGGGCGGTGGACGATCTGGTTGTCCCTGCCCTGCACCAGCGGCGTCAGCACGAAGTTGAATTCGATGTCCTGGTAGGCATCGGCCTTCATGCCGAGCGCCGTGCCGCCGGTCTTCCCGACCACGGGCGGGATCAGCTCCTCGCGCGTCGCGTACGCGAAGTCGTCCCAGATCAGCGGATCGCCGTCGATGTTGAACTGCGTCGTCAGCTTGCGGTGATCGGGGCTGTCGACGAAGAAGTGCACGTGCGCCGGGCGGTTGCCGTGGCGGCCGAGGCCGTTCAGCAGTTGCTGCGTCGCGCCTTGGGGCGGGCAGCCGTAGCCGACCGGCATCAGCGTGCGAAATTCGTACTTGCCGTCGGCACCCGTCTTCACCGCGCCGCGCAGGTTGAAGTCGGTCTGTGCGCCGGTCGGGTCGAAGTGCGAATAGAAGCCCTTCGAGTTCGCGTGCCAGCATTCGACCACCGCGCCCGCGACCGGCTTGCCGTCGAGGCCCGTGACCGTGCCGTGGATCACGAGCGGGCCCGCGCCGTCGTCCGCGTCGAGATCGATCTTCGACACGCCGTCGCGAACCGGCGCGCCTGCGACGTACAGCGGCCCTTCGATCGTGCGCGGCGTGCCGCCGTCGAGGCCGGCGGCCTGGTCCGCGGCGTCCATCCGGATGTCCAGGTACTTCTCGAGACCCAGACCGGCCGCGAGCAGCGCTGCCTCGCCATCCTGACCGAGCTTGTTCAGGTAGTTGACGCCGGCCCACACTTCGTCGGGCGTGATGTCGAGATCGTCGATCGCCTTGAACAGGTCGCCGAGCAGGCGCAGCACGACCTGCTGCGTGCGCGCGTGACCGCCGGCGCCGCCCGCGTTCGACGCGGCCTTCAGCAGATCCTGCACTTCCCGGGTTTCGAAAACTTTGACGCTCATGATGGTGTCTCCACGTGTATTTTGGGGGGAATGACGGCTTTGCCTGACTCGGGCTAGCGCGCGACTCGCACGAGTCCGTCGCGGGTGAAACGCCTGACCTTGTCTTCGTCGAGCTCGATGCCGAGACCGGGGCCGTCCGGCACGGCCAGTTCGAAGTCGCTGTAGTCGAGCGGCTGCGTCAGGATCTCTTCGGTGATCAGCAGCGGCCCGAACAGCTCGGTGCCCCACTGCAGGTTCGCGAAACTCGCGAACAGGTGCGCGGACGCCACCGTGCCGAATGCGCCTTCGAGCATCGTGCCGCCGTATAGCTCGATGCCGGCGGCATCGGCGATCGCGGCCACGCGCTGCGCGGCGAAGAGGCCGCCGCTCTGCTCGATCTTGATCGCGAACACGTCCGCGCCGTGATGCTTCGCGATGTCGAAGGCGCTGTCGGGGCCTTGCAGGATTTCATCGGCCATCAGCGCGACCGGGAAACGGCCCATCAGGCGCGCCAGCGCCGCGGCGGACGCGACCGGCTGCTCGACCAGTTCGCAGCCCGCATCGGCCAGCGCGGGAATCGCGCGCGCGGCCTGCGTTTCGCTCCATGCCATGTTCACGTCCACGCGCACCGACGCGCGATCGCCGACGGCCTTCTTGATCTCGGCCACGTGCCGGATATCCGTCTCCGGCGACTTCGCGCCGATCTTCAGCTTGAACACGTTGTGGCGGCGCAGGTCGAGCATCCGCTCGGCTTCGGCGATGTCGGTGGACGTGTCGCCCGACGCGAGCGTCCATGCGACCGGCAGGCGATCGCGCCGGCGGCCGCCGAGCAGCTCGCCGACGGGCACGCCGAGCCGCTTGCCGTGCGCGTCGAGCAGCGCGGTTTCGAGCGCGCTCTTCGCGAAGTGATTGACCTTCGCGAGCTTGCCGAGGAAGGCCATCAGCGTCTGGATGCGTGTTGCGTCGCGGCCGACGATCGCCGGGGCGAGGTACGCATCGATCGCGAGCTTCATCGCCTCGGGGCTTTCCGGGCCGTACGCCATGCCGGCGATCGTCGTGCCTTCGCCGAGGCCCGTCACGCCGTCGCTGCAGAACACCTTCACGAGCATCAGCGTCTGGCCGTGCATCGTGGCCACCGACAGCTTGTGCGGGCGGATCGTCGGCAGGTCGACGAGGCGGGTTTCGATGCGTTCGATGGTGGCGGAAGACATGGCGCGTGCGGCTTGGGGGCTGTTCATGGAACGGATTTATACGCGGCGGGGAAATGGGGCGTCCAATACTTTTGGTCGCCGAATTTCATACCTGACAGGTATCGAACCTTGGCAATATGCGCGCATTATTGCGACGCACCATACCTATTTTGGCTAGTTAGCGAGATGCGGAGCCTTGCTGGAGCGGGGTGTGCGCGAATGCGCGCTACGGTGGGGGAAGCGGTGCGCCGCGGTCGACCGCGCACCGGCCATAAGCGAGGAAATCGGCGGTCGATACGGGAAGATCAGGGTTTTCCTGAGGGAAAAAACTGCCGGACCGTGGCGGCACGACGGGCCGCCGTGCCATCGTCGGTCAGCGGCAGGCCGCCGCGACCGTCGCCTGCCATTGCGCGGCGACGCCGGCGTAATCGTCGACCTTGAAAGCCGAGCCGTCCTGGACATGGACCCAGCCGAGCGTGCGCTCGGACAGCGGCTTCTCGTGATCGTCCGTCGCGACCTTGACGATCGCATGCGCACGGACGTGCACGACACCGTTCGGGTAGTCGGACGACGGGTTCGCCAGCGTCACCGTCACGAACGGCCCGAGATCCTGCAGCAACTGCGCGGCCGGCGGATCGTCGGCCAGCAGCAGCGCGCCGCCCTTCACGCGGTCGTCCACGCGGATGGCCGTGCCGCCCGGCCGCCGGTGCGCGGCGGTCGGCAGCGACATCCACAGCACGTGCGCCGGGTTGAGATAGACCACGTCGGGGTCGCCCATCGCGTCGCGCGTTTCAATCCGGGGTATCGGCATCGAGCATCTCCAGTCGAATATCGGGCACCGCATGCGGGTGTGTCGGCACCATGATGATGCCGCACGATGTCGGCTTGCCGCGCGTGTTCCGATGAATGGCGCGACGGCCCGCGAGCGGGGCGCCGCGCCATGCGCACGTCACTGCCTTGCCGGCGCACCGATACCGTCGATGTCGGGCGCCCAGCCCGTCGGATTGGAGAACTTCAGCGTGTTGGCGCTCCCTTGCCTGAACGTGCCCGTCACCGTCACCGTCGACACGTTCCCCCATCCGCCCGTCGACGGGAACGACACGGACACGGGCGCCGCGCCGTCGAAACCGACCTGCGCGCTGCGCGGCGTCGAATCGCCGTTCACGTAGGCGATCACGACGCTGTAGGTGCCGTCCGCCGGCACCGAGATGCCGTTGATCGTGAGCGTGCCGTTGCTGGTCCCGTCACCGTTGCCGATATAGCCGACGTCCTGTCCGCGCGAACACGCGCCGCATGACGACACGTGCGCCGCCCCGCCGAGCGTGTTGCCGGCTGCCTCGGCCTCGTAAGCCAGCGGCGGCGGCGGCGGAACCTTCACCGGGCCGGCCACCACGGCGACCGACGTGACGTCCGGTGCTGCCGTCGTACCGCCGGTGCCCGACAAGGTCAACGTGTTCGGCCCGGACTGCAGGTTGACAAAGACCGTTACCGTGCCGACGGTATTGCCGGTGGGCGGAAACGCGAGCGTCGTGCCGTTGCCGCCGTTCGCCGCGAGCTGTGCGCTGGCGGTTTCCGTCCCGGTGTTCAGGTAGGCGATCTGGACATAACCGCCCACCGTTTGCGAGGTCACGTTGTTGAACGTCACCGCGCCCAGCCCCGTCACCTTCTTGCCGCTCGCACACGCGGTGCAGTCCGCGACCGTCGCGCCGCCCGACAGCGGGCCCGGCAGGTAGGCGGTCGACGGCAGGTCCGTGCCGCTCAACACGAGCATCACGGTGCCGCCGGCCGGCACGCTCGCGGCCGTGTAGGCACCGGTCGCCGCGCCGAGATCCTTGTGCGCCCAGACATCGCGGACGGTCGCCGACGTACCGGCCGCGAAGCCCAGTTGCTGCCACGTCACCGTGATGTCGCTCGCCGCCGTGCCGTTATTGAACAGCAGCACCGCGCGTTTGCCCGCGCCGGCCAGCAGCTTCGCCCACACCTGCTGCCCGTTGGCATCCGCGACCTTCAAGCCCTGCAGGCCCAGCATGTCCTGGTCGATCGCGATCAGCTCGGGATTGGTGAGCAGGCTCGCCGTATCGCTCGACAGCGACTTCGACAGGTCGTTGCCGAGTATCATCGGCGCGCCGGCGATGGCCCACAGATTCACGTGCGCCAGGTCGTTCGCCGCCGTCATGCCCATGCCGGCCACCATCATGTCCGGATCGTTGTAGTAACCGGTGTGCTGGCCTTCGGGGTGATAGTTGCCGTTGAAGTTGCCGAGCACCGAGCCGAACTTCGGCACCCCGCTCCCCGGCCCGTAGATGTCGCCCGTCGTGCGCCACGAAGTCGCGATCCCCGCGCCCCAGTCCCAGGGCCCCAGGTTGTAGTCGGGATAACCGCTCTTGCCGAGCGTGCCCCAGTCGCACATGTTCAGCACCAGCCGCTTCCCGGTGGCGACATAGGCTTTCTGAATCGCCTGCGAGATCGCCGTATAGGCTTGCTGCGGATCGTATCCGGCCGCGCTGCCGCCGCACCAGTCGACCTTGACGAAGTCGTAGCCCCACTGCGCGAACTGCAGGAAGTCGTGATCGTAGTGCGCGTAGTCGCTGCCGACGAAATGCGTGCCGTTCGTGTTTCCGCAGCCCTGCGGCCCGGAGTCGATATAGATGCCGGCCTTCAACCCCTTGCCGTGAATGTAGTCGGCCATCGCCTTCATCCCGCCCGGCCACTGATTGGTGGGATTGCCGTTCATGTCGACGTTGAGGATGAAGTTGCCGTTCGCGTCGCGCTTTCTGGACGTCCACCAGCCTTCGTCGATGTTCACATACTGGTACTTGTTGCCCGTCGCGAGGTTCGCGTTCAGCGCGGCCAGGCCGTCGGCCTGCGCCTTGATCGTATCGAAGCTGACGTTTTCCTCGAGGCTGTTCCACGACGACCAGCCCATCGGCGGCGGATTCACCGCGATCTGCTGCAGTGCGGTCGGGGACGTACCGGTGGGGGTCGTGCCGCCGCCAGTCGTCGACGTCGTGCCGGTGGTCGAGGTCGTCCCCGTCGCCGACGTGTTCGTTCCCGGCGACGAACCGACATCGTCGCCGCCGCATGCCGACAGGCCAATCGCTGCCGCCACGAGACATATCATCAACATTCCTAAATGATTGACGCCCTTCATCTTCGTCTCCCGATTGTTGTGAACGACGCACGCCAGTCAGCATCGTGCGCGTACGCAGATTAATGACGTTCGTTTCCCCGTTTCAATCTTTGCGGCACGCGGTCACATATTGGGAGATGACGGTGTTCCGGTCGCCCATCGCGTTGACGTCGATGCTTGCCGCGATCGTCCGCGAAAACCCACTCTTTGGACACTTGATCGACCAGGCGGAAACAATCCGCGTCGTTATTGCCGGTTTGAAGTAAAACCGGACAGGCGCGCCGCTACGCTCGCGACGTTGCGTGCGCGAGCTTCGCCACGCGTTCGTCGTACCCCCCGGATACGCCGTGGCATCGGGCCGCGGCCGATAGACGTGCGGCCTCCACGGTTCCGGTTCGAGGCTCGGCAACAGGCGCACCAGGCGCCCCTGCTGGACGTACGGCCGAACCAGGTACGCCGCGCACCGGCCGAATCCGGCTCCGGCTCATACGGCCTCGATCTCCGCCTCGGTGTCGTCCGTCAGACAGGCCGGCGACAACGGCACGAAGTGTGGTTCTCCACGGAAGATCCATGGCCACGCGCACCCGCTCCCACGATCGATCAGGCACGTCACCGGCATCGCCTCGAGTTAATTGCGGAATGGGGCTGCCAGGCCAAAGCGCATTCTTGAAAATGACTGCAATCGGGGGCGCCAGATATCCTTTGCGGATCGATAACGGCCGATCCGAACACGCGTGACCGAAAGTCTTCGCGCAGGTTTTCACGCCGGGCCTTCAGATCAGGCACCGGTCCCGCCGCACCGGCCACACCTGCAGTGTCATCGAACAGAATGCGACAACAAAACCCACAGCGACTGTTCAGTTTCCGCACACCGCATCGCGAACACGCCCCAATCCATACGCCTCCCGCGCGTGGGAAGAAACCCGGATAGCTCCGTTTCGCCCTGCCCGCCTACCCTCGCGGGCATGCTGGAGCGGGCAGCGCGTTGCCCGATCCGGCGATCCGAATTTCCACAGGAGCGCACATGGATAGCAGCAACACCGCACTGTTCGACGCCGACATCTGGCGCGGCAAGATCTTCACCGGCCGCTGGGACGCGAGCCCGCACGCGGCCGACGTGATCGAACCGGCGACCGGCAACACGCTCGGCCGCATCGGTCTCGCCGACGGCGCGGCCATCGCGGAAGCCGCCATCGCCGCCCATCGCGCGCAACCCGCATGGTTCGCCCTGCCCTACGACGAGCGCGCGGCGGTGCTGCGCCGCGCGGCGGCCGTCGCCGAAACGCATTTCGATGCGATCGTCGACTGGCTCGTGCGCGAAAGCGGCTCGACGCGCGCGAAGGCGTCGTTCGAAACGTCCGTTACGATCAAGGCATTGCACGAGGCCGCCGGGCTGCCGTCGCGCGCAGCCGGTGAAGTGCTGCCGTCGGCGGCCGGCCGGCTGTCGCTCGCGCGCCGCCGCCCGCGCGGCGTGGTCGGCGTGATCTCGCCGTTCAATTTCCCGCTGTACCTCGCGCTGCGCGCGGTCGCACCGGCGCTCGCGCTCGGCAACGCGGTCGTGTTGAAACCCGATCCGCGCACCGCCGTGTGCGGCGGTGTCGCGATCGCGCGCGTGTTCGAGCTAGCCGGCCTGCCCGAGGGCGTGCTGCACGTGCTGCCCGGCGACGGTGCGGCCGGCGCCGCGCTGGTCGCCGATCCGCATGTCGCGATGATCCAGTTCACCGGCTCCACCGCGGCCGGGCGCAAGGTCGGCGAAGCGGCGGGCCGCCATCTGAAGAAGGTATCGTTGGAACTCGGCGGCAAGAACTCGCTGATCGTGCTCGACGACGCCGATCTCGACCGCGCGGTCGCCAACACCGCGTGGGGCGCGTATCTGCATCAAGGCCAGATATGCATGGCGACCGGCCGCGTGCTCGTGCAGCGCGCGATCCACGACCGCTTCGTCGCGAAGCTCGTCGAGAAGGCGCAAAGCCTGCGCGTCGGCGACCCGGCTACCGGCGACGTCGGCCTCGGACCGTTGATCAATGCCGCGCAATGCGACCATGCGGCGAGCGTGGTCGATGCAGCCCGCCGCGCGGGCGCACGCGTCGAGACGGGCGGCGGCCATCGCGGCCTGTTCTTCGAGCCGACCGTGCTGAGCGGCGTCACGCCGGGCAATCCGGCGTTCGACGAGGAAATTTTCGGGCCGGTCGCGATCGTCGTGCCGTTCGATACCGACGAAGACGCGATCACCCTCGCCAATCAAACCGAATATGGGCTGTCGATGGCGATCCTGTCCGCCGACGTCGGCCGCGCGCTGAGGATCGGCGAACGCCTGAACACGGGGCTGCTGCACATCAACGACCAGACGGTGAACGACGAAGTGATCAATCCGTTCGGCGGCGTCGGCGCATCGGGCAATGGTGCGAGCATCGGCGGCAGCGCGAACTGGGAAGAATTCACGCAGTGGCAGTGGCTGACGATCAAGGGCGAAGCGCCGTTGTACCCGATTTGACGAGGAGACCGACCATGTACACCGAAAACGATACGCGCGCCGTCACCGCGGCCGTCGCACGCGCCGCCGGCGCGCCCTTCACGATCGAATCCGCGCGGCTCCGCGCGCCGCGCGCCGACGAGGTGCTGGTACGCGTCGTCGCGACGGGCCTGTGCCACACCGACCTGATCGTGCGCGACCAGTACTACCCGGTACCGCTGCCGGCCGTGCTCGGTCACGAAGGCGCCGGCGTGGTCGAGGCGGTCGGCCCGGACGTGAAGACGCTCGCCGCCGGCGATCACGTCGTGCTCACCTACGGCGCGTGCGGCCACTGCGCGTCGTGCGTCGGCGGTCACGGCGCGTATTGCCGGCAGTTCTTCGCGCTGAATTTCGGCGGCGCCGACGCCGACGGGCAGACGGCCATCCGCGACGAAGCCGGACAACCGCTGCACGATCATTTCTTCGCGCAGTCGTCGTTCGCGAGCTACGCGCTCGCACGCGAGAACAACGCGATCAAGGTGCCGAAGCAAGCGCCGCTCGAACTGCTCGGCCCGCTCGGCTGCGGGATCCAGACCGGCGCGGGCGCGGTGATCAACTCGCTCGCGGTGCGCCCCGGCAGCAGCTTCGCGAGCTTCGGCGCGGGGGCGGTCGGGATGAGTGCCGTGATGGCCGCACGCATCGCGGGTGCGACGACGATCATCGCGGTCGACATCGTCCCGTCGCGGCTCGCGCTGGCGCTCGAGCTCGGCGCGACGCACGCGCTCAACAGCCGGGAAGTCGACGTCGGCGACGCGATCCGCGAGATCACCGGCGGTGGCGTCGACTATGCGCTCGAATCGACCGGGCTGCCGGCGGTGCTGTCGCAAGGGATCGACGCGCTCGGCTCGCGCGGCACGATGGGCGTGGTCGGCGCGCCGAAGCTCGGCACGAAAGCCGAATTCGACGTGAACAGCCTGCTGCTCGGCGGCCACACGATCCGCGGCATCGTCGAAGGCGACAGCGTGCCGCAGACGTTCATTCCGCAGCTCGTGCAACTGCACCTGCAAGGGCGGTTTCCGTTCGACCGGCTGGTGAAGTTCTATCCGCTCGAGCAGATCAACCAGGCGGCGGAAGACAGCAGCACGGGAATCACGCTCAAGCCGATCCTGCGCTTGCCGCATTGAGCGCACGCGGGCGCCGCGCGGGCCGCCGACGCCTCGCGGCGGCACGCAACGACGCCCTCGGGGAAGGAAAATGCCGCATTCCGGGCACCGGGCTATATTACGCATTCGCTCGACACGCCGGCGCGGCACGCGCGCCCGGACTTTCGACCCACATGGAGCGCAGCGTGAACATGGCCCCCGAATCCCCTGCACGGCCGGTCGACCTCGACCGGCTCCGCGCCCGCTTCGCCGCGGGCGAGCCGCTGCCGGACACGGCGTTGCCGGCCGGCGTCGCGCGCTCGTGGCTGCGCTCGCGCGATGCCGGGCTGCGGCCGTGGCAAACCGCCCGCTATGAAATGCAGCGCGAGCACGACGAATCGCGCGCGGACCGGCGGCTCTATCGCTGCGTCGCGCAGGAGATCGAGCCGCTGTGGGCCGCATTCGGCGGCAGCGAATGGACGATCATGTGCGTCAATCCGCACGGCACGGTCATCCACGCGCGACGCAGCCCCCAATGCGACGACGCGCTGCTGACGCCGATCGTCGCCGGGCGCCGGATCGTCGAACCGAACATCGGCACGACCGCGCCGAGCTGCGTGATTCACGACGGCGTCGAGACCGTCGTCGCGGGCGCGCAGCATTATCTCGACGCGTTCTCGCGGGTGTTCTGTCTCGCGGTACCGCTGGTCGGCTTCGACGGTGAAGTCATCGGCGCGCTCGATATCACCGGCACCGGCCGGCGCAATGTCGCGCAACTGCTCGAGCCGTTCCGGCATGCGGCGCTGTCCGCCGAGCAGCGGCTTTATGCGATGCTGCGCGACTGCCATCTGCTGCAGGTGCAATACGATCCGCGCTGGCTCGGCACGCCGCTCGCCGGCGTCATTGCGCTCGACGGGTCCGGCCGCGTGCGTGCGGTGAGCCGGCCGGCGCGCCGGATGCTCGACCTCGCGCCCGAAGGGCCGGCCGCACCGGTCGAGCTCCGGCAACTGTTTCCCGGTGCGACGCCCGCGCAGCAGCGTCGCTTGCTGACACCGTCGCGCACGCCGCAGCGGATCGCACGCGACGATGGCAGCCACATCTGGGTGCGCACCGTGCGCGCACCGCTCGATCGGGCGACCGCCGCGCGCCACGCCGACGTGCTCGCCGACGCGGAGGACCTGTGTCACGCGGCGCCGGCCGTCAGCCCACCCGCCAGCGTCAGCCTGCGCGAACAGTCGCTCGACGCGATCCGCCGGGCGCTCGACGAGCATGACGGCAACGTGTCGGCGGCCGCGCGGCAACTCGGCATTTCACGCACGACGCTGTACGCGAAACTGCGGCAGCGCGATGCGGCGGGGCTCCCATACGACGCGCCGCATTGACGACGCGGGACGAAGCGGGCCGCATGACAATGGCGCTTGGGGCCCGTTCATGCCGATAACGGGCTTGCGCGGCCTTTAAGCCACTGCCTGCCGCGCATGAAGCCGCAACGCGAGCCACGCGATCCCGACCGCGAACGCGCCGACCACGCCGCCAAACGTGCCGATCCACGGCAGCCCGTAGTCCCCGGCGATATGGTTGCCGAGCAGTGCACCCGCGCCGATGCCCACGTTGTACAGCCCGGAGTAGATCGACACCGCGAGGTCGGTCGCGTCCGGCGCCAGCTTCAGCACCCACGCCTGCATCGCGAGGCCGAAGCAGACGATCGCGCCGCCCCACACCAGCGTATGCACGGACAGCGTGACGATGTTCAGCGCGCACGGGAACAGGACCAGCAGGCAACCCGACAACGCGACGATCGACGTCAGCAGAAACCGGTCGGGATCGCGCGGGTACGCGCGATTGAAGCAGAGCGCGGCCGGCAGGCCGGCGATGCCGAACAGGATCAGCACGTACGTGATCCGGCTGCTGCTCGCGTGGTTCACGCTCTGGACGAACGGCTCGATGTACGTGTACGACGTGAAATGCGCGGACACGACCAGGACGGTAATCGCGTAGAGCGCCACCAGGGCCGGCTTGCGCAGGAACACGCCGATGCTGCTCAGCGAGCCGGCGCCCTGGCTCGGCAGGACCGGCAACGTGGCGCGCAACACCAGCGCCGCGCCGGCCGCGGCGCCCGCGATGATCAGGAACGTGACGCGCCAGCCGAACGCCTCGCCGATCACGCGGCCGAGCGGAATGCCGGCGACCATCGCGATCGCCGAGCCCATCGCGATGAGGCTCAGCGCGCGGCTTTTGCGGTCGCTCGGCGCGAGCCGCACCGCCAGCGGGACGGAAATCGACCAGAACACCGCATGCGCGCACGCGATGCCGAGCCGGCCGATCATCAGCACCGTGAAATTCCATGCGACGCCGGTCACGATGTGGCTGCCGATGAACACCAGCAACGCGCCGACCAGCAGCTTGCGCCGTTCGACGTGACGCGTGACGAAGGTCAGCGGCAGCGACACGACGGCCACCGCCCATGCGTAGATCGTCAGCATCAGGCCGACGGCGGTCGGCTGCATCTGCAGGCTGTCGCCGATCGCGCTGAGCAGCGCGACCGGCACGAATTCGGTGGTGTTGAAAATGAAGGCGGTGAGTGACAGGGCCAGTACGCCCCACCACGAGTGCCTGGAACTGATGGCGTCCGGTGTTGCCATGCGTGGAATCGACGAGACGAGGGTTGGGGGTGTGTACGGCACGGGCGCGGCGCGGAAAGCGGCACAGAAGGCCCGGCCCGGCGCATCGGGCGATTGTACCAGCGGCGCATGACACGTCGCCGTACCGGCGGCCGGACATGGCGACGACACGGCCATGCGCCGATAATGTCTCCATCGACCACGATTCCCGCGGACGCTTCGCCCGCCTGTCACCGGACCAGGAGATTCACATGCGCATTGAAACGTCGTTTCTGTTCGATCTCGACGGCACGCTCGTCGACAGCGTCTATCAGCACGTGCTCGCGTGGAAGGAAGCGCTCGATGCGGAGGGGATCGAGCTGTCGGTATGGCGTATCCACCGCAAGATCGGGATGAGCGGCGGCCTGTTCCTGAACCAGCTGCTGCGCGAGACGGCGGGCGACATCGACGCCGAGCGTGTCGAGCGGCTCGCACGGCTGCATGCGGCCGCCTACCAGCGGCTGCGCGCGCAGGTGCGTCCGCTGCCGGGCGCGCGCGAACTGCTGGCCGCGCTGTCCGGCGCGGGCATCCGCTGGGCGATCGCCACCAGCGGACGGATGGAAACGGCCGCCATCAATCTCGAGGCGCTCGGCGTCGATCCGGCGAAGCAGGTGGTCGTCACACGCGATCAGGTCAAGTATGCGAAGCCGGACCCGGACCTGTTCCTGACGGCCGCCGCGCAGTTGAACGTGCCGATCGAGCACACCGTCGTGGTCGGCGACAGCATCTGGGACATGCTGGCCGCCGCCCGCTGCCGCGCGCTCGGCGTCGGGCTGCTGTCGGGCGGCTACGGCAGCGACGAACTGGAACGCGCCGGCGCGCTGCGCGTGTACGACGACCCGGCCGACCTGCTGTGGCATCTCGACGAGATTGCCGCGCGGCCGTAGGCGACCGTTCACCGCGCCCGGCTCGTTCGGCGCGAGCGCGCGTTCCCGTCGAGCCTGACGTCATGCGGCCGGCCTCGTCCGGCCAGGCAGCCGCGTGCGCGATCGTTCGCGGCGCGGCCGCCCGGCTTCGATTCATCGAATCGAAATAATCCCAATCGCCGTTGACCATTGCGATTTCAATATTTTAATTAGCGCCTGCTTTCCCGGTGTTTTTAAAACAGGCTGGAAGATTCTTGAAAAAGCGAATTGCCTCTCATATAACGAATACACTTCGCTTCCGTTTCACAATCGCAGTATCGGAATCGTGAAAACGCAAGCGACATACCGCGCCGAACCGGCTGGCCGGCGCGATCCCGCAATGCCAGAAGGCCCGCACATGGTATGGGGCCGGGGTTGCGATGCTTCGTCTCGGCACCCTTTCCGCCATTTATCCGGGGACCTGTAAATGCGCACGGATCTTTCACCTTCATAACGCTTCGACAGAAGCATTACATCGATTTATTCGATCTCACGTATCGGCGGGCGCATTTTCGTGCCGACGTCTCGTGAAGACCTGCGCTGCCGCTCAATCGGCAGGCATTGTTTCGTCCGGTTTTTTCGGAAATAGACGACGCGAGGATTTCGATGAATCAGCTCAGCGAACGGGCGAGCGCCGAACTGCGCGCGCCCCACCTGGAGCGCGCGCTGCCTATCCGCGTGCTGCATGGCGAGACGGTGAACGATTACGAACGGAAAGTGCAGACGACCTACGCCGGCAGTCCGGACGACTGGCGCAAGGCGATCGGCGAGTACCTGCTGTTCCAGTTCGGTGTTTACGACGATCCCCGCTCCACGCCGCCGATCTCGCTCGACGAATCGGGCATGCGCTACTTCGAACGCCAGCTTCATTTCGCCGGTTTCGACGCCCCGGCTCCCGCGCGCGTCGAGCGCATTCTCGACATCGGCTGCGGCTGGGGCTACATCCTCAAGTATCTGGCCGGCCGCTTCCCCGACTGCCTGTGTCTCGACGGGGTCAACGTCAGTCGCGAGCAGCTCGACTACTGCGCACGTTTTCATGCGCAGCACGGGCTCGCGGGCCGCATCAACCTCTATCAGTGCAACGCCCAGGACGTCGATCGACTACCCGATCCCGCGACGCCGTACGATCTCGTGATCATTCGCGGCGTGATCTCGCATTTCCCGAACGCACTGTACGAAAAGGCGATGCGCGCGCTGCATGCCCGCGTGCGCCCCGGCGGATCGGTGGTCATCTCGGATAATCTGTACAACGTCGATCTGAGCGAATATCAGTCCGACACGCCGGACGAGATCGACCGGATCGCGTGCAAACACCGCAAGACGCCCGATTATTTCAGGCAGGTGCTGGTCGACGCCGGGTTCGCCATCCGCGACATGCGCGTGCTGCCGTCGAACATCGACGTCGCGCGCTGGCTGATGGACGCCAAGGCCAACATCGATCGCCATTTTCCGCACCACGCCCCGGACACGCTGGAAGAACTGCGCGTGCTCGCCGAAAACTGGTCCGTCGCGCTGATCAAGAACAAGGTGTCGACCTACAGCGTCGTCGCGGTCAAACCGGACGCATGACCGGGAGACTCGCATGCACGCCTCCCAAACGCCACGCACCGCGAGCGCCACGCAGACGCTGGTGCTGCCGCTGCCGCGTCTGTCGCTGCCCGTTGCACGGCACCCGCGGCATGAAGCGATCGAGCGGCAGCTCGCGATCGACGACTACCCAATCATCCTGCAGCACTATCGCAGCGAGGCAGCGGCGCGCCGTTTTCTCGCGCAGCGCATTCCCGCCTATGGCAGCCTGTGTTACCCGAATGCGCGGCCCGATCGCGTGTACACGATCCACCGCATGATGCACGTCACGACGCTGATGGACGATGCGTTCACGCATCTCGCGCGCACCGGCGATCAGGCGGGGCTCGACACGTTGCGCGAGCATTTCCTCGCGGCCGTCGACGGCAAGCTTCCGCCGGCCGACGCGCCTTCCGCGCGACTGCTGCACGACACGCTGCGCCTGATGCGCACCGCGGGCGACGCGCGCCCGGCCTTCTGGCAGCGGTTCGTCGAATGCATCCGCGACCAGATCCGCACCCAGGCCAATCCGACGGCGACCGACGCGTCGCGCCTGTCGCTCGCCGACTATCTGGCGTTTCGCCGGGTCGAGGGATTCGGGCACTGGATCACCCTGCTCACCGAATACGCGCTCGACATCGACATGGGCGAGCGCCTCGCGAAACACCCGGCACTGGCCGATGCGCGCGACGCGGCGATCGATTCGGTGATCCTCGTCAACGACCTGTTTTCGTTTCGCAAGGAGTGGTCCGCGCATGAGCGGTTCAATGCCGTCTGGATCCTGATGCGCGTCGAACAACTGGACGTGCAGGCGGCGCTCGACCGGCTGGCTGCCCTGTGCGCGTCGAACGAGCGCCACCTGATCGACGCGCGCGACGCGATCGCGACAGGCGTGCTGGCCGGCGACGCCGACACGCAGGCGTACGTGACGGAACTGGGCTACATGAGCGCCGGCAACGCGGAATTCCACGCGTTCAGCACCCGCTACCACGGCGACGATCTCGGCGGCGGGCGCTTCGCCGGCGGCGAAGTCGCGATGACTGCGCTGCCGACGCTCGAGGAAATCGCGGCGGCGGAGCGGCACGATTCGCACCGGTGACCGGAGACGCGCATGCACGCATCGATCCCTCCCGTGTCCGCGCCCGCCGCCTCGCGACATCGCTATCCGGACGGCTGGTTCGCGCTGGCCTACAGCCGCGACGTCAGACCCGGCGCGCTCGTCGTCACGCGTTTCATGGGCGAGGACGTCGTGCTTTATCGAACGGCATCCGGCCTGATTCGCGCGGTCGCGCCGCATTGCCCGCACCTCGGCGCGCATCTCGGGCACGGCGGCGTCGTGCGCGGCGAGGAGATCGTGTGCCCGTTCCATCACCTCGCGTTCGCGCCGGACGGCACCTGCGTGCGCGCCGGGCAAGACGGCAAGCCGCCTGCCGCCACGCTGCGGCACCGCCAGGTGCGCGAATGGAACGGCCTCGTGCTCGCATGGCAGGACCGTGCGGGCACACCGCCGTCGTGGTCGCTGCCCGACCTCGACCTCAATGGTTATTCGCGGCCGCGCGGCGCGTGCCACACCCTGAACGGCAATCTGCAGAATCCGGCCGAGAACGGCGTCGACGTCAACCATTTCAGTCCGGTGCACGGCTGGTCGAATCCGGTGCTGGAGCCGCCGCAAGCCGACGGCCACCGGATGACGATGCGCTCGACGCTCGTGCTGCTCGGGCAACGGCTGTTGCTGGATATCACGATGCACGGCCTGGGCTGCATGGCCGCGCGCATGGAACTGCCGGACCTCGGGCTGCATGCGCGGGTCGTGCTGTTCCCGACGCAGATCGAACCCGATCGCTGGACGTGCCGTGAATTCGTGGCACTGCGCGTCGAACGCGCGTCGGCGTGGCCGTCGCCGCTGCGACGGGCCCTGCACGAGGTACTCGCGAGCGCCGCTTACCGGTGGTGGTTCGTGCCGCAGTTCAAGCGCGACCTGCGCATCTGGCATCACCGCGACTACGACGCGCGCCCGACGCTGATGGCCGGCGAGATGCCGATCATGACGTTCCGGCGCTGGGCCGCGCAGTTCTATCCGGCGCCCGACGGCGATGCGCCCGACGGGCAGGACGGCGCCGGGCCGGCGGCCGTCGCCTACGTCGATCGGGCATTCGCGCGATGAGTGCCAAGCCGACGCAGGAACACGCG
Organism: Burkholderia seminalis; assembly: GCF_001718535.1. Lineage (NCBI taxonomy): Bacteria > Pseudomonadati > Pseudomonadota > Betaproteobacteria > Burkholderiales > Burkholderiaceae > Burkholderia > Burkholderia seminalis. The sequence goes on from NZ_CP013399.1 coordinate 214,395, forward strand.
ATGAATGCAACCGGCCCCGCCGACGAGACCGCGCCGCTGCCCTATCCGGACGGATGGTTCGCACTGTGTTTCAGCCGCGAGCTGAAGCGCGGCAGCGTGCTCACGACGCCGTTCATGGGACGCGATGTCGTGCTGTACCGGACCGCATCGGGCGTCGCCTGCGCGGTCGACGCGTATTGCCCGCACCAGGGCGCGCATCTCGGCCACGGCGGCACGGTCGACGGCGAGCAGATCGTCTGCCCGTTCCATCACTACGCATACGGCCCCGACGGCCGGCGCGCCACCGCCCGCTGCCCGCACGGCGCCCAAGGGCTGACGCTTCGCACCCGGCACGTGCGCGAATGGAACGGCTTCGTGTTCGTGTGGCAGAACGCCGACGGCCTGGCGCCGACCTGGGAACTGCCCGACGTGGACATGACCGGCTTCTCGGCGCCGGTCGGCCAGGCATTCACGCTGCGTGGCGTGATGCAGAACCTGCCGGAAAACGGCTACGACCTCGAGCATTTCGGCGCGCTGCATCGCTGGAAGGACATGAAACCGCATGCCCCGGTGATCGACGGCCCGCGTATTTCGATGCAGGTGGACATGGCGTGGAAGAACATCAGATGGAGCACGCTGATCGGCGTGCATGGCCTCGGGTGCGTGTCGTCCGACCATGAAATGAAAGCGATCGGCCTCGAAGCGAAGATCTTCGCGTGCGGCGTGCAGATCGCGCCGCTGCGCTGGACCTTCCGGGACGGCATCTCGTTCCGCTTTTCGTGGCTGTCGAGGTGGCCGGCCCCGCTGCGGCGCGTCGTCTACGCCGCGCTCGGCCGGTTGCTGCACCGACTGTGGCTCGTGCCGGTGTTCAAGGAAGACATCATGGTGTGGAGCAATCGCGACTACACGGGCTACGGTACGCCGGGCGCGGGCGACGGGCCGTACCCGGTGTTTCAGCGATGGGCGCGGCAGTTCTATCCGGGCAGCGATCGAACCGAAGCCCGGCATCGCGCCGCGCATGCCGACGCGTTCGCCGGGAAATAACAGGCGCCGACGGCCTCGGGGTGCCTGCGTCACACCGTCCGCCTGACCAGCATCGTCCGGATCTCCGAAATCGCCGGGGTCGGATTCAGCCCTTTCGGGCACACGTCCGTGCAGTTCATGATCGTCCGGCACCGGAACAGCCGGTACGGATCCTCGAGGTCGTCGAGCCGCCCGGCCGTCCCGAGGTCGCGCGAATCCGCGATGAAGCGGTACGCCTGCAGCAGCCCCGCCGGGCCGACGAACTTGTCCGGATTCCACCAGTAACTCGGGCAGGCGGTCGAGCAGCACGCGCACAGGATGCATTCGTACAGCCCGTCCAGCTGGTCGCGTTCCTGCGGCGATTGCAGGCGTTCGCGCGCCGGCGGCGGCGTGTCGTTGATCAGGTATGGCCGGATCGAGTGGTACTGGTTGAAGAAATCGGTCATGTCGACGATCAGGTCGCGCACCACCGGCAGCGGCCGCAGCACGATGTCGCGCGGCAGCGTCTGCATGTTCGCTAGGCACGCGAGCCCGTTGCGGCCGTTGATGTTCATCGCATCCGACCCGCAGATGCCTTCACGGCACGAACGCCGGTACGACAGCGTCTCGTCGTCGCGCTTCACGCGGCCGAGTACGTCGAGCAGCATGCGGTCGTCCGGGTTCACGTCGATCTCGTAGCGCTGCATGTACGGCCGCGCGTCGCGATCGGGGTCGTAGCGATAGATATGAAGGGTACGGGGGTCGCTCATCAATGCCTCCAGACGCGGGCCGCATGCGGTAACGGCGCGCCGTCGCCGCATGCGGCCCGCCAGTGCGATGCCGGTCAGTCGTCATCCACGCGCTTGTCGATCAGGTAACGTCCGCGCTCCACGCCCGCGCGCAGCGCCTCGAGTTCGGTCAGCCACTCGGGGCCGCCCGGTGCCGGCACGACCATCTCGATGCGGGCGCCGTCGACATAGACCTGCACCTCGTCGCGCCACGCGCCGCTTTCATCGCGCCGCGCCCACACGAGGATCTCGTGACCGCGATACGGGTCGCGGACCTGTGCATCCTGTTGATGTTGCACGGTGGCCTCCTGTCCTTATCTGCGATACCAGTGCAAAAAATGCGCGCAGCATGACCGCCGCGCACGCCGGCGGCCTTGCGCGCACGCGCCGTGCCCGCCCGGCACGCGGCTTGCGTCCCTTTCGTCCATCGAATCGCCGGCGGACCGTCTCGCGCCGGCCGGAAGGAGCGCACATCATGATCGGCCACCTCGAACTGCTCGGACGACTGCTGCTCGCGGCGCTGCTCGGCAGCGTCATCGGCCTCGAACGCGAGCGCCTGAACTGGGCCGGCGGGCTGCGCACACACATGCTCGTGTGCGTGGGCGCCGCGCTCGTGATGCTGGTGTCGACCTTCGGCTTCGAGGACGTGCGCGGGCAAAACGGCGTCGTGCTCGATCCGTCCCGGGTCGCCGCGCAGGTGGTGTCGGGCATCGGCTTTCTCGGCGCCGGATCGATCCTGCTGCGCGGCGAAGTCGTGCGCGGACTGACGGCGGCGGCAAGCCTGTGGGCCGTGGCCGGCGTCGGCCTTGCCACGGGCGGTGGCATGTACCTGGCGTCGATCGGCGCGACGGCGATCGTGCTCGCGATCCTCGCGGGCGTGAAGCCGCTCGAACGCCGCTTCATCGCGCAGCGCCAGCAGCGCACGCTGCAGCTCGTGGCCGAGCGCGGCGGCCTCACGCTCGGCACGCTGCACGAGGCGCTCGGCCCCGGCCGCGTGCGCGTGAAGCGGTTCATCGTCCAGCAGTCGGACGACGATCCCGACACCGACGACATTTCCGTCTCCTTCTCGCGTACGAGCGGACCGGAATTTGCCGCGATCTGCGAGACGCTGCGGAACATCGCCTGCGTACGAACCTGCCAACCCGACAACGTGCCAAGGAGCTTCGCGTGACCCGGACCGACCTGCTTTCCTATCTCGTGACGAGCCAGCTGGCCGCGCGCATGCGCTCCGGCAACTGGCTCACCGCCAGCCAGCTCGTGGGCGCGCTGCGCGCATGGCTCGCCTGCCATCGCGCCGAATGCGGATGGCTCGAGCGGATCAGGATCGCGAACGCATCGACGACGATCGCGCAAGGCATCTACGACATCGCGATCGCCAACGGCGACCCGCACCGCAGCGCCCACGTGCGGCTCGACGCGGATTCGCCGGAACTGCTGGCATTGCGCGCACGCTGCGGCGCGCTGCTGCAGCGCATCGACGGCGGCTGGGACGGCGACGCCCGATGAGCGTGCCGGATCGCACGACAGGCGCCGCCGAGCCGACCGCCGACGCCGCCCGGCCCGGCGACGTATCGCGGCATGGCCTGCTCGAACGCGGGCGCAACTGCGACGCGATCCGCGGCGCGGACCGCTTCACGATGCTCGTCGACGGCGACGCGTATTTCTCGACGCTGCGCGCCGCGCTGCTGCGCGCGCGCCATACGGTGTTCATCGTCGGCTGGGACGTCGACAGCCGGATGCGGCTCGCGCCCGGCGCCCCCGGCGACAGGTTGCCCGACACGCTCGCGGCCTTCCTGCACGCGCTCGCCGAAGCGCGCCACAACCTGCGCATCTACGTGCTCGCGTGGGACTTCGCGATGATCTACGCACTGGAGCGCGACTGGCCGCCCGTGTATCGCGCCGGCTGGCGCGCGCATCGCGGCATCGTGTTCCGGCTCGACGACACGCATCCGCGCGGCGCGTCGCATCATCAGAAGCTCGTCGTGATCGACGACCGGCTCGCGTTCGTCGGCGGACTCGACCTGACGCGGGCGCGCTGGGACACGCCCGCGCACGCGGCCGGCGACCCGCGCCGCCGCGACGAGCACGGAATGCCTTACGCGCCGTTCCATGACGTGCAGGCGATGTTCGACGGCGATGCGGCCGCCGCGATCGGCGAGCAGGCGCGGGCACGCTGGCTGCAGGCGTGCGGGCGCCCGATCGCGATCCGTGCGCAGCGCCACCTCGAGCGGCCGGACGACGACGATCCGTGGCCGCCGGACGCGCGCGTCGACCTGCGCGACGTGCGGCTCGGCATCGCCTATACGGTACCGCGCCACGGCGGCCGCGAGCCGGTGCGACAGGTGCAGGCGCTCGTCGAGGACACGATCCGCGCGGCGCGCCGGCACCTGTATGTCGAGAACCAGTATTTCACCGCGGCGGTGGTCCGCGAGACGCTGTCCGCCCGCCTCGCCGACGCGCACGGGCCGGACGTGACGGTCGTCGCGCCGCGCGTGCAGAGCGGCTGGCTGCAGGAAGCGACGATGGGCGTGCTGCGCGCGCGGCTGCACGCGACGCTGGCGTCGGCCGACCGCTTCGGCCGCTACCGGCTGCTGTATCCGCACGTCGACGGGCTCGGCGACGCCTGCGTGAACGTGCACAGCAAGCTCGCGATCGTCGACGACGAATGCATCGTGATCGGCAGCGCGAACCTGAACAACCGCTCGATGGTGCTCGACACCGAATGCTGCGTGGCGCTCGTCGCGGCCGGCGATGCACGCATCCGCGCCGCGATCGCCGGCATGCGCGACCGGCTGCTGGCCGAACATCTCGGCACGACGCCCGCGGCAGTGGCCGAGGCGCTCGCGGGCGCCGAACGGCCGAACGCGGCGCTCGACCGGCTGCGCGCGAAACCGGGCCGCACGCTGCGCACGCTCGATCCGGCCGTCGCGCCGCAGCTCGACGCGCTCGTGCCGGTCAGCGCGTGGCTCGACCCGGAACAGCCGATCGAACCGGACCGGTTCGTCCGCGAATTCGTGCCGCACGACCACCATCGTCCGCTCACCGCACGCTTTTTCGCGCTCGGCACGGCCGTGCTGCTGGTCGCCGTGCTCACGCTCGCGTGGCGCTTCACGCCGCTCGGCGCACACCTGAACGTCGCGTCGCTGTCGCATGCGGCCGCCCGCATCGCGCAACTGCCTGCCGCGCCGGTGCTGCTGCTGGCCGGCTACGTGATCGCGGCGACGCTCGCGATCCCGGTCACGCTGCTGATCGCCGTGACGGGGCTCGTGTTCGGCGCATGGCCGGGGCTCGCGTATGCGGCGATCGGCACGATGGCGGCGGCGGCCGTCACCTACGAGCTGGGCCGCTGGCTGGGGCGCGACGCGGTGCGCCGGCTGGCCGGTGCACGCGCGAACCGGCTGAGCGAACACATCGGCCGGCGCGGCGTGCTCGCGATGGCCGTGCTGCGCTTGCTGCCGATCGCCCCGTTCTCGGTCGTGAACCTCGTCGCCGGCGCGTCGCACATCGGCTTGCGCGACTTCCTGGTCGGCACGGCGATCGGGATGCTGCCCGGCATCGTGCTGACCGTCACGTTCGCGCACCAGTTGACGGCCGCGCTCAGTCATCCCCGGCCCGCCGCGTTCGCGTGGCTCGCCGCGATCGGGCTTGCGCTGGTCGGCGTGTCGATCCTGCTCGTCAGGATGCTGAGACGATGGCGCTGAGCACGCACGCGGCGCCGCCGCCGATCATCGTCGCCGCCGACGGCGCGCCCGCCGCGGCCCCGGGCGGGCGCGACCTGCGGATCGCGACCTACAACATCCGCGGCGGCTACGGCGCGTGGCCGGCGCGCGCGGCCGACCGGATCGCCGCCGTGATCGACGAACTCGACGCGGACGTGATCGCGTTGCAGGAAGTGCCGCTCGGCGGCACGCGCGCGCCCGACGTGCTCGCCCACCTGCGCGACGCGACCGGCATGCATGCGGTGGCCGGCCCGACGATCGACACGCCGGAGCGCCGCTACGGCAACGCGGTGCTGTCGCGCTGCCCGATCCGCGCGGCGCGCACGCTCGACCTGTCGTTCCGCCAGCGCGAACCGCGCGGCGCGCTCGACGCCGACATCGACTGCGGCGCGGGCACGATCCGCGTGGTCGCGACCCATCTCGGGCTGTCGGCGAGCGAGCGCAGCGCGCAGGTGCAGCGGCTGCTCGCGGCTTTCGACACAGGCGCGATGCCCGTGATCCTGCTCGGCGACATCAACGAGTGGTTCGTGCGCGGCCGCGCGCTGCAGGCGCTCGTCACGCGGTTCCGGCGCGCGCCGGCGCCGCGCACGTTCCCGACCGTGTGCCCGGTGTTCTCGCTGGACCGGATCTGGATCCACCCGGGCGAGTTGCTGGTCGACGTGGTCGTGCATCGCAGCGCGCGGGCGCGGCATGCGTCCGACCACTACCCGCTGGTGGCGCGGATGCGCGCGACACCCGCGACGGGCACGTTGCTTGCGCGCTGAGCCCTTTTTCGATTCGGCGGAGCGACCCATGCAAACCGACGCCCTCGACGGCAAGGATCTCGATTACTGGTGCGCCCGCGCGCTGTGCGCGGACGACGAAGACACCCTGCGCTTCACGGCCGTCGCGCCGACCGTCGTCGTGACGGCCGCCTGCGACGCGTTCCGGCACCTCGACGCGCCGTTCGCGCCGTCGACCTCGTGGGCCGACGCGGGCACGGTGCTCGATCGCGTCGACGACCTGCGGATCGCCCGCCACGGCGACGACGTGGAATGCGACGCAACCTTCGTCGACGGGCCGTCGACCTGCGGCGCGCACGGCCGCGACGCGCGCGTGGCGCTGCTGCGCGCGTTCGTGCGCGCACGCTTCGGCGACGACGTCGACGCCCCGCCGCCTTTCGCGCATCGCATCGAACACGGCACCGTGGTGCGCTATGACCCCGGCGTGCCGTTACCCGCCGCGGATGACGATCGCGGCAGCGGCGACAGCACCGATATCCGTTCGATCCCGCGTATGTAAGTGCATGCGCCTTCCCTGCGGTCATGTAAAAACGACAGTCCCGGCGCCGGCCGGCTTCGCGCACCCGCCTTGCCCGCCGGGAAACCGCGGGGCGGGCACGCGTGTTGCGGCGCACCGGCGTCACCGACCGCCACCCGCCCCGCGCCACGCCATGGACTCCACGCCGACTTTTGCTCCGCACCTCTATTTCTGCGACGCCCGCCTCGTCGGGCCGCTCGACGCGTGGTCGCGGACGTTCGCGCATATCGCGGGCATGGGTTTCGATCACGTGCTCGTCGGCGCGTTCTGGGCCGCGAGCGTCGCGGGCTTTCCGCGCCACGTGGCCGATTACCGGCGGCCGGTGCAGGCCTTCGCGACCCGCGCGAGCGCGCTCGAAACCTTCTCGAGGCTCGCCCAGCTCGCGCACGGCCACGGGCTGCGCCTGCTGCTCGAAGTCGTGCCGGACCGCATCGCGCGCGACAACCCGTTGCGCGCCGAGCATCCGGACTGGTACGTCGAGCGCACGCACGACGATGCGCTGATCGACCCGCGCGGCACCGCGCATGCGCTCGATATCGCGCACGCGAACAGCGGCGATGAAGCGGTACGCGACGCGCTGGCCGCCTGGTGGTGCGCGCACCTCGCCACCTTCGCCGATGCGGGCGCGGCCGGCTTCCTGATCGACGCGCCCCATCACCTGCCGGCCGACTGGTGGCCGGGCTGGCGCGCGGCGCTGCGCCGCGCCCGCCCCGACGTCGCGGTGCTCGCGGGCGTGCCCGGCCATGCGCGCGACGCGCTCGCGCAGCTCGAGGCGGCCGGATTCGACGCGGTGTTTTCGTCGGTGCGCTGGTGGGACCTGCACGCGCCGTGGTTCGCGGACGAGCACCGGCTGCTGCGGCGCGTCGGCTCGCCGATCGCGTTCCCTGACGCGCTGGACGGCCCGCGTCTCGCCGACGACTGGCCCGACGCGCCGGACGACACCGTCGCCCGCGCATATCGCCGCGCGCTGTGGACGGCCGCGGCCGTCGGCACCGGCTGGCTCGTGCCGATGGGCTTCGAGCGCGGCGTCGCGGTGCCGCTGATGGCGCGCGATGCCGACGCCGGGCGCTACCGCGCCGCGTTCGAGCACGGGCGCTTCGACCTGTCGGGCGCGATCGCCGATGCGAACGCTTGGCGGCGGGCGACGCCCGTCGCGGCGGCCCGCGGCGAGATCGCGCAACTGAGCGCGCCCGGCGCGGCCGCGACGGTGCTGCTGCGCGGCACCGGCCCGTCGCTCGAACACGACGACGCGGCGCTGCTGATCGCGCTGAATCCCGCTTTCGACGCACGGGCGACGGTCGACCCCGCGACGATCCTGCCCGGCGTGCCCGGCAACTTCACGCGTGTCGCCACGCAGGCGGGCGCGCACACGCAGCCGCCTGCCGCGCTCGCACCGTTGACGCTCGAACCCGGCGCCTACGCGTTGCTGCACGCGTGGCCGGCGCCCGCCGTCACGACGCGCCCCGATGCCGCGCGCGAGCGCGAAGCGTTGTCGGCCGCGCTCGCGGCCGACCGGATCGCGATCGAGCGCGTCGAGCCGTCGGTCGACGACGGCCGCTTCGCGGTCAAGCGCGTGATCGGCGAGTCGCTCGTCGTCCATGCGTCGATCTTCACCGACGGTCACGCGCATCTCGCGGCCGCGCTCCAGTGGCGCGCCGACGGCGACGACGCGTGGCGAGAAGTCCCGTTCGAAGCCGGGCCGAACGACCGCTGGCATGCGCGCGTCGCGCTCGACCGGCTCGGCCGGCATGAATTCCGCGTGATCGCCTGGCGCGACGACTGGGCGTCGCTCGTCGACGACGTCGCCAAGAAGCACGCGGCCGGCCAGGACGTGACGCTCGAACTGCGCGAGGCGCAGTTGCTGCTCGCGACCGCGCTCAAGCTCGCCGATCCGGTCGACCCGCGCGCCCGCGCGCGGATGGAGCGCCTCGTCGCCGAGTTCAAGGACGCGCCGCCCGATGCGCGACGCGCGCTGCTCGCCGCGCCGCCGCTCGCCGACGCGTTCGCGGCGCTACGCTACCGCCCGTTCGCCACGCACGACGACACCACCTACCCGGTCGACGTCGAACGCCGCAAGGCACGTTTTTCGAGCTGGTACGAGATGTTTCCGCGTTCGGCGAGCGACGATCCGCGGCGGCACGGCACATTCGACGACGTGCGCGCGCACTTGCCGCGCATCCGCGACATGGGGTTCGACGTGCTGTACTTCCCGCCGATCCATCCGATCGGCACGACCGCGCGCAAGGGGCGCAACAACAGCCTGAGCGCCGGCCCGGACGACGTCGGCAGCCCGTATGCGATCGGCTCGCCCGACGGTGGCCATACGGCCGTGCATCCGCGGCTCGGCACGCTCGCGTCGTTTCGCGCGCTGGTCGATGCCGCGCGCGACCACGGGCTCGAGATCGCGCTCGATTTCGCGATCCAGTGCTCGCCCGATCACCCGTGGCTCGCCGAGCATCCCGGCTGGTTCGCGTGGCGCCCCGACGGGTCGCTGCGCTTCGCGGAGAATCCGCCGAAGCGCTACCAGGACATCGTGAACCCCGATTTCTATGCACCGGATGCGCTCCCGGCCCTGTGGCTCGCGCTGCGCGACGCGGTGCTGTTCTGGGTCGACGCGGGCGTGCGGATCTTTCGCGTCGACAACCCGCACACGAAGCCGCTGCCGTTCTGGGCATGGATGATCGGCGACGTGCGCGGCCGGCATCCGGACGTCGTGTTCCTGTCCGAGGCGTTCACGCGGCCGGGAATGATGTACCGGCTCGCGAAGGTCGGCTTCTCGCAGTCGTACACGTACTTCACGTGGCGCGAATCGAAGCGCGACTTCATCGACTACCTGACCGAGCTGACGGCCGGCCCCGCGCGCGAATTCTTCCGGCCGAACTTCTTCGTCAACACGCCCGACATCAACCCGCGCCACCTGCAGAACGCGCCGCGCGCGCAGTTCGTGATCCGCGCGGCGCTCGCGGCGACGCTGGCCGGTTCGTGGGGCATGTACTCGGGCTTCGAACTCGGCGAGTCGGCGCCGCTGCCGGACAGCGAGGAATACGCGAACGCCGAGAAGTACGAACTGCGCGCGCGCGACTGGAGCAAGGCCGCGCACATCGGCACGGAAATCGCGCGGCTGAACCGTGCGCGGCGCGATCACCCGGCGCTGCAGACGCATCTGGGCCTCGCATTCGTCGAGACGGACAACGACAACGTGCTCGTGTTCGTGAAGGCGACGCCGGCGTTCGACAGCGTGGTCGTCGTCGCGATCAGCCTCGACCCGTGGCATCCGCAGGCCGCGAACTTCACGCTCGACGCCGCGCTGTGGCGCGGTTTCGGGCTCGTCGACGGCGAACCGCTCGACGCGCTCGAACAGGATGCGGCCCACGCGCAAACGTGGCGCGGGCATCGTCAGTACGTGTCGCTCGATCCGCACGTGCGGCCCTACGCAATCTGGCGGCTCGCGCCGTCGCCGGACGCCGCGCGGGCGGCGGCGCCCGCACCGGACGTCGCCCGCCCCTCCTCGGGAGCCCATGGATGATGAAACGCGAAGATTCCCTCGACGACGTGCGCCGCGCGCAATTCCCGTCGCTCGCGCCGGCCGGCACGCCGCGCCGGCGTCGCGCGCGCCGCCGCGCCCCCGCGCTCTGCACGGACGATCCGCTGTGGTACAAGGACGCGATCATCTACCAGGTGCACGTGAAGTCGTTCTACGACTCGAACAACGACGGCATCGGCGATTTCCCCGGCCTGATCGCGAAGCTCGACTACATCGCCGAACTGGGCGTCGACACGATCTGGCTGCTGCCGTTCTACCCGTCGCCGCGCCGCGACGACGGCTACGACATCGCCGACTACCGCGACGTGCATCCCGACTACGGCACGCTCGCCGACGTGCGGCGCTTCATCCGCGAAGCGCATGCGCGCGGCATTCGCGTGATCGCCGAGCTCGTGATCAACCACACGTCGGATCAGCATCCGTGGTTCCAGCGCGCGCGCCGCGCGAAGCCGGGCTCCGCGCATCGCGACTACTACGTGTGGTCCGACACCGACACGAAATACGCGGGCACGCGGATCATCTTCCTCGACACCGAAACGTCGAACTGGACGCACGACCCGGTGGCCGGCCAGTACTACTGGCATCGCTTCTACTCGCACCAGCCCGACCTGAACTTCGACAACCCGGCCGTGGTGCGCGAAGTGATCCAGGTGATGCGCTTCTGGCTCGACCTCGGCATCGACGGGCTGCGGCTCGACGCGGTGCCGTACCTGGTCGAGCGCGAAGGCACGAACAACGAGAACCTGCCCGAGACGCATGCGATCCTGAAGCGGATCCGCGCGACGATCGACGCCGAATACCCGAACCGGATGCTGCTCGCGGAAGCGAACCAGTGGCCGGAGGACGTGCAGGAGTATTTCGGCAACGAGGACGAATGCCACATGGCGTTCCACTTTCCGCTGATGCCGCGCATCTACATGTCGATCGCGAGCGAGGACCGCTTCCCGATCGTCGACATCATGCGACAGACGCCGGCGCTCGCGCCGAGCAACCAGTGGGCCGTGTTCCTGCGCAACCACGACGAGCTGACGCTCGAGATGGTCACCGATTCGGAGCGCGACCTGCTGTGGCAGACCTATGCGAGCGACCGGCGCGCGCGGCTGAACCTCGGCATCCGGCGCCGGCTCGCGCCGCTGATGGAGCGCGACCGGCGCCGCATCGAGCTGATCAACTCGCTGCTGCTGTCGATGCCCGGCACGCCGGTGATCTACTACGGCGACGAGCTCGGGATGGGCGACAACATCCACCTCGGCGACCGCGACGGCGTGCGCACGCCGATGCAATGGTCGTCGGACCGCAACGGCGGCTTCTCGCGCGCCGACCCCGAGCTGCTCGTGCTGCCGCCGGTCATGGGCTCGCTGTACGGCTACGACGCGATCAACGTCGAGGCGCAAACGCGCGACCCGCATTCGCTGCTGAACTGGACGCGGCGCATTCTCGCGACCCGCCGCGCCTCGCAGGCGTTCGGGCGCGGCACGATCCGCTTCCTGCGGCCGGAGAACCGCAAGGTGCTCGCGTACCTGCGCGAGCTGGACGGTCACGAGCCGGTGCTGTGCGTCGCCAACCTGTCGCGCGCGTCGCAGGCCGTCGAGCTCGACCTGTCCGAATTCGCGGGCCGCGTGCCGATCGAGATGACGTCCGATTCGCCGTTTCCGCCGATCGGTCAGCTCCCGTATCTCCTCACCTTTCCGCCGTACGGGTTCCTGTGGTTCGTGCTCGCCGAGCACGGCCGCGAACCGTCGTGGCGGCAGCCGCACGCGGAACCGCTGCCCGAATACGTGACGCTCGTGATGCGGCGCGGCGAAACGCGGCCGGACGTCGCGCAGCTGCACGCGCTCGCGCACGACGCGCTCGCTTCATGGCTCGCGCGGCGGCGCTGGTTCGCGTCGAAGGATCGCGCGATCGGCGACGCGTGGCTGAATGTCGTCACGCCGATGCCGGACGAGCCGTTCCAGTATGCGGAGGCGTGGGTGTCGGCCAGCGACGGCGGCGTCGAACGCTACGTCGTGCCGCTCGCCACCGCATGGGGCGGCGAGACCTCGCAGCCGCTGTTCGCGCAGCTTGCGCTGGCGCGCGTGCGGCGCGGCCATACGGTCGGGTACCTGACCGATGCGTTCGCGCTGCCGGCGTTCGCGCGCGGGATGCTGCGCAAGCTGCGCGACGGCGCGACGGTGCCGACCGCCGACGGCGGCCGGCTCGCGTTCCTGCCGGAGGAGGCGCTCGCGGCGCTCGATCCCGGCGACGACGCGGACATCCGCTGGCTCGCGGCCGAGCAGAGCAACAGCTCGCTCGTGATCGGCGACGCGATCGTGCTGAAGCTGGTGCGCAAGGTCGCGCACGGCATCCACCCGGAAGCGGAAATGAGCCGGCATCTGACGCGCATCGGCTACGCGAACACCGCGACGCTCGCGGGCGAAGTCGTGCACGTCGATCCGGACGGCACGCCGCACACGGTCGCGATCCTGCAACGCTACGTCGACAACCAGGGCGACGCGTGGACACGGTCGTTCGACTTCCTGCGGCGGGCGGTCGACGAACTCGCGCTGCCGGCCGCGGACGACGAAGAAACGGCCGACGCGGACGAAGCACCCGATGCGCTGCTCGGCTACGCGGCGTTCGCGGGCATCATCGGCACGCGGCTCGGCCAGTTGCACGTCGCGCTCGCACAGCCGTCCGGCGACCCCGCGTTCGCACCGGAGCATGCCACGCCCGACCACGTCGACGGCTGGTGCGCGGACGCGATCGCGTCGTTCGAGCGCGCGCTCGACGTGCTGCGCACGCGGCTCGATACGCTCGACCCCGCGATGCGCGCGACGGCCGACACGCTGCTCGCGTCGCGCGACGCCGCCGTGCAGGCGCTCGGCGACCTCGTGCCGCGCACGCTCGACGCGCAATGCCTGCGGATTCACGGCGATTTCCATCTCGGCCAGGTGCTCGACGTCCAGGGCGACGCGCTGCTGATCGACTTCGAGGGCGAACCGGCGCGCCCGCTCGCGCACCGCCGCGCGAAATCGCATCCGCTGCGCGACGTCGCCGGCCTGCTGCGTTCGCTGTCGTACGTGAGCGCGACCGCGCAGTTCGCGATCGAGAAAGCGCCGCCGCAGGCGGCCGGCCGCAAGCGTGCGCTGTTCGACCGCTTCGGACAGGCGGCCGCCGACCGCTTCGTCGACTGCTATCGCACGGCCGCCGATCTCGCTCCCGCGCGCTTCGTCGATCCGCGCTATGCCGACCGCCTGCTCGCGCTGTTCTTGATCGACAAGGCGTCGTACGAGCTGTGCTACGAAGCCGCGAACCGGCCGGACTGGCTGAGCGTGCCGGTCGGCGGGCTCGCGGCGCTCGTCGAACGCCTGCTCGGCGACGGCGGACCGCCCGACGACGACGGAGACACGCGATGACCGATACGTTGTTCGACCGCACCGATATCGATGCGCTGCTCGCCGGCCGCCATCCCGATCCGTTCGCGTGCCTCGGCCCGCACGGGCAGGCCGACCGGACCGTCGTGCGCGCGCTGCTGCCCGGCGCCGAACGCGTGCGTGCGCTGGCGCCGGACGGCGACGAACTCGCGACGCTCGCGTGCGTCGATCGCGCAGGCTGCTTCGCGGGAACCATCGCACGCAACGGCGGCGCGACTCACTACCGGCTCGCGATCGACTGGCCGGACGCGCGGCAGGTGATCGACGACGCGTACGCGTTCGGCACGCTGCTCGACGAGGCCGCACTGGCGCGCCTCTCGTCCGGCGACCCGGCCGCCGTGCTCGACTGCCTCGGCGCGACGCCCGCACGGATCGACGGCATCGACGGCGTGCGCTTCGCGGTCTGGGCGCCCAACGCGCAGCGTGTGTCGGTGGTCGGCGACTTCAACGCGTGGGACGGCCGCCGCCATCCGATGCGGCTGCGCCGGCCGTCGGGCGTGTGGGAGCTGTTCGTGCCCGGCATCGGCGCGGGCGAGTGCTACAAGTACGAGCTGCGCGCGGCCGACGGGCGCGTGCTGCCGCACAAGGCCGATCCGTGCGCGCGCGCGACCGAAGCGCCGCCGCGCACGGCGTCCGTCGTCGCCGACGTCGCGGCGCTCGACGCATTCGCGTGGCACGACGACGGCTGGATGCACGCGCGGCCGCGCGCCGACCGCTACCGCGTGCCGTGGTCGATCTACGAGGTGCATCCGGAGTCGTGGCAGCGCGTGCCCGAGGACATGAACCGCAGCGCGACGTGGGACGAGCTCGCCGAGCGGCTGATTCCTTACGTGCAGGGGATGGGCTTCACGCACGTCGAATTCATGCCGATCGCCGAATACCCGTTCGGCGGATCGTGGGGCTACCAGCCGCTCGCGCAGTTCGCGCCGTCCGCGCGCTTCGGGCCGGTCGACGGCTTCGCGCGGTTCGTCGACCGCGCGCACGCGGCCGGCATCGGCGTGATCGTCGACTGGGTGCCCGCGCACTTCCCGGACGATCCGCACGGCCTCGCGCAGTTCGACGGCAGCGCGCTGTACGAGCATGCCGATCCGCGCGAAGGGCTGCATCCCGACTGGCACACCTGCGTGTTCAACGTCGGGCGTGCCGAAGTCGGCGCGTTCCTCGTCGCGTCGGCGCTCGCGTGGGCGCGCCGCTACCACGTCGACGGCATCCGCGTCGACGCGGTCGCGTCGATGCTGTACCGCGACTATTCGCGCAAGGAAGGCGAATGGGTGCCGAACCGGTACGGCGGCCGCGAGAACCTCGAATCGGTCGCGTTCCTGCGCCAGTTGAACGACACGCTGCACGGCGCGGCCGCGCCGGGCGGCGTCGTCACCATCGCGGAGGAATCGACCGCGTGGCCGGGCGTCACCGCGCCGACGCGCGACGGCGGGCTCGGCTTCGACTTCAAATGGAACATGGGGTGGATGCACGACACGCTCGCGTACCTGCACGAAGACCCGATCCACCGCCGCCATCACCACGACCGGATGACGTTCGGGCTCGTCTACGCGTTCTCGGAGCGCTTCGTGCTGCCGCTGTCGCACGACGAGGTCGTGCACGGCAAGGGCTCGCTCGTCGCGAAGATGCCGGGCGACGCGTGGCAGCGGCTCGCCACGCTGCGCGCGTACTTCGGCTTCATGTGGGCGCATCCGGGCAAGAAGCTGCTGTTCATGGGCAGCGAATTCGCGCAATGGGCGGAGTTCGCGCACGATGCGACGCCGCACTGGGACCTGCTCGACGCGCCGGCCCATCGCGGCGTGCAGCGGCTCGTGCGCGACCTGAACCGGACCTACGCCGCCGAACCGGCGCTGCATGCGCTCGACTGCCACGCGGCCGGCTTCGCCTGGCTGATCGGCGACGACCGCGACAACAGCGTGTTCGCGTTCGCGCGCCGCGACGACGCCGGGCACCTGGTGGTCGCCGTCTGCAACTTCACGCCCGTGCCGCGCGCCGGCTACCGCCTCGGGCTGCCCGCCCCCGGCCACTGGCGCGAACTGATGAACACCGATGCCGCGCCGTACGGCGGCACCAACGCCGGCAACGACGGCGCCGTGTGGGCCGAGGCCGTGCCCGCCCATGGCGAGGCGTGGTCGGCGACCCTGCGCTTGCCGCCGCTCGCGACGCTGTGGCTGACCCCCGCGTGATTTCCCGCTCCCTCGACTCGGAGATTCGCCCCATGCCGACCGCCCTGCCCGCCCGCCTCGAAGCCGGCCGCGCCTATCCGCTCGGTGCGACCTGGGACGGCCTCGGGACCAACTTCGCGGTGTTTTCCGCCCACGCGCAGCGCATCCAGCTGTGCGTGTTCGATCCGACCGGCCGCAAGGAACTCGCGCGCCTCGACCTGCCCGAATGCACCGACGAGGTGTGGCACGGCTACCTGCCCAACGCCCATCCGGGCACCGTGTACGGGTTTCGCGCGGACGGCCCGTACCAGCCGCAGCATGGTCACCGCTTCAACCCGACCAAGCTGCTGCTCGACCCGTACGCACGCAAGCTGGTCGGCCAGTTCCGCTGGTCGGACGCGCTGTTCGGCTATCGTGTGCATTCGAACCGCGCGGACCTGTCGATGGACCGCCGCGATTCGGCGCCCGCGATGCCCAAATGCGTGGTGGTGGACGAGGCATTCGACTGGAGCTCCGACCGGCGCCCGAGCGTGCCATGGCGCAACACGGTGATCTACGAGACGCACGTGCGCGGCGCGTCGATGCGGCGCGCCGGGTTGCGCGTGCCCGAGCGCGGCACGTTTTCGGCGTTCGCGCATCCCGCGTTCGTCGATCATCTGCTGTCGATCGGCGTGACGACGGTCGAACTGCTGCCGATCCACGCGTTCCTGCAGCAGCGCGCGCTCGTGAACCGCGGGCTGCGCAACTACTGGGGCTACGACACGGCCGCGTTCTTCGCGCCGGAGCCCGCGTATCTCGCGACGCGGCGGCTCGACGAGATGCGCATCGCGATCCGCCAGTTGCATGCGGCCGGCATCGAGGTCGTGCTCGACGTCGTCTACAACCACACCGCCGAAGGCAACCAGCTCGGCCCGACGCTGTCGTGGCGCGGCCTCGACAACGCGAGCTACTACCGGCTCGTGCCGGGCGACCAGCGGTTTCATGTCGACGAGACGGGCTGCGGCAACACGCTGAACCTGTCGCATCCGCGCGTGCTGCAGATGGTGATGGACTCGCTGCGCTACTGGGCCACCGCGTTCAACATCGACGGCTTCCGCTTCGATCTCGGCGTCACGCTCGGCCGCGAGGCGCACGGCTTCGATCCCGGCGCGGGATTCTTCGACGCGTTGCGGCAGGACCCGGTGCTCTCGCAGCGCAAGCTGATCACCGAACCGTGGGATCTCGGCCCCGGCGGCTACCAGCTCGGCCGCCACCCGCCCGGCTTCGCCGAATGGAACGACCGCTTTCGCGACACCGTGCGGCGCTTCTGGCGCGGCGACGCGGGGCAGCGGCCGGAACTCGCCGCGCGGCTCGCCGGCTCCGCCGACCTGTTCAACCACCACCGGCGCCATACGTGGGCGTCGGTCAATTTCGTCACCGCGCACGACGGCTTCACGCTCGCCGATCTCGTGTCGTACTCGGCCAAGCACAACGACGCGAACGGCGAGGACAACCGCGACGGCCGCGACGACAACTGCAGCGCGAACTGGGGCGTCGAGGGGCCGACCGACGATGCGGCGATTCGCGCGGTACGCTCGCGCGTCGCGCGCTCGATGCTCGCGACGCTGTTCACCGCGCTCGGCACGCCGATGCTGGTGGCCGGCGACGAATTCGGCCGCACGCAGCACGGCAACAACAACGCGTACTGCCAGGACAACGAACTGTCGTGGCTCGACTGGGATCTCGCGCGCGGCGACGAAGCCGTGACGCTGATGCGCTTCGTGTCGCGGCTCGCCGCGCTGCGGCGCATGTACCCGGTGATGTCGGCGCCGGGCTATCCGTCCGGCGATCGCGACGGCGCGCCGGGGATGGCCGAGATCGGCTGGTTCGACGAGCACGGCGATGCGCTGACCGTCCCCGCGTGGCAGGACCGCGAGCGCCGCGCGCTGACGATGCGGCGGGTCGGCACGGGCCGCACCGGGCGCACCGAGGCGCTGCTCGTGATGCTGAACGCGTCGTCCGAGACGATCGTGTTCGTGCCGCCCGCACCGGTGCTCGAGTATCGCGTGCTGGTCGATACGGCCACGCCCGACGCCGGCCCGCGCACCTGGCCGGCCGACGGTCTCGACGTCGCCGCGCATGCGGCCGCGATCGCGGTCGCGGCCGTGCCGCTCGACCCGCCTTCGTGAGGACCGCCATGACAACCCGTTCCGCCGGCCCGTCCGGCACGCATGCATTCGACCCGTCGTTCGGCGCCACCTGCATCGACGCCGGCCACACGCGCTTCAGGCTGTGGGCGCCCGCGAGCCGCGCGGCCGCCGTCGAGCTGCACGACGACAGCGAGCAGGTGATCCCGATGACACCCGTCGGCGACGGCTGGTTCGAGACAGTCGCGCCGTGCGGCCCCGGCGCACTGTATCGCTACCGGCTCGACGGCGGTCTCGTCGTGCCCGATCCCGCGTCGCGCTTCCAGCCCGGCGGCGTGGACGGCCCGAGCCAGGTCGTCGATCCGGGCGCCTATCGCTGGCGCCACGATGCATGGCGCGGCCGCCCGTGGCACGAGACGGTGCTGTACGAGCTGCACGTCGGCGCCTGCGGCGGTTATGCGAGCGTCGAACGGCGGCTGCCGTCGATCGCCGCGCTGGGCGTGACCGCGGTCGAGCTGATGCCCGTCAACGCGTTTCCCGGCGCGCGCAACTGGGGCTACGACGGCGTGCTGCCGTTCGCGCCCGACACGTCGTACGGGCGGCCCGAGGAACTGAAGGCGCTCGTCGATACCGCGCACGGGCTCGGTCTGCAGGTGTTCCTCGACGTCGTGTACAACCATTTCGGCCCCGAGGGCAACCTGCTGCCGCGCTACGCGCCCGCCTTCTTCCGCACGGACCGGCAGACCGCATGGGGGCCGGCGATCGACTTCTCGTGCCCGCAGACGAGCGCGTTCTTCATCGACAACGCGCTGTACTGGCTCGACGAATTTCGCGTCGACGGCTTGCGCATCGACGCCGCGCACGCGATCGACGACGATGCGTGGCTGCGCGAACTCGCGCGCCGCGTGCGCGCGTACGCGGGCGACGCACGCCACATCCATCTGGTGCTCGAGAACGAGCGCAACGCGGCGAGCCTGCTCGGCCCCGGCGGGTTCGACGCGCAGTGGAACGACGACTTCCACAACAGCGCGCACGTGCTGCTGACCGGCGAGCGCGACGGTTATTACCGCGCGTACGCCGACGCGCCGCTGCGCCATTTCGCCCGCACGCTCGCCGAAGGGTTCGCGTACCAGGGCGAGCCGTCGCCGCTGCACGACGGCGCCGCGCGCGGCGAGCCGAGCGCGCACCTGCCGCCCACCGCGTTCGTCACGTTCCTGCAGAACCACGACCAGATCGGCAACCGCGCGTTCGGCGAACGCCTGCGCGCGCTCGCGAACGACGACGCGGTACGCGCGGTCACCGCGCTGATGCTGCTCGCGCCGCCGATCCCGCTGCTGTTCATGGGCGAGGAAGACGGCAGCACGCAGCCGTTCCAGTTCTTCACCGACTATCGCGGCGCGCTTGCCGATGCCGTGCGCGAAGGCCGGCGCCGCGAATTCGCGGCGTTTCCCGCGTTCGCCGATCCCGCGCATCGCGACCGGATTCCCGATCCGAACGACATCGCGACCTTCGTCCGGTCGTCGCTGCACCACCCGCCCGACGACTCCTGGGCCGACGCGGCCGCCTGGCAGCGCTTCTACCGCAGCGCGCTGGCCGTGCGCATGGCGCTCGTGGCGCCGCATCTGCCCGGCGCGCACGTGCTCGGCGTCGACCTGCTCGCGGGCGACGACGAGCCGCAGGCACTCGTCGCGCGCTGGCGGCTCGGCGACGGCAGCACGCTGACGATCGCGCTGAACCTCGGCCCGCACGATGCGGTGCTGCCCGCGCTGCCGGTCGGCAAGCTCGTGTTCGAGACGCCGCCGCGCGCCCGCGACCGGCTGCGCGACTTGCGGATGCCGCCACGTGCCTGCATCGCGTGGCGCGACGGCGCGGTCAACCACGATGCGCGGCATCACCGCGCGAACGGACTGGGAGGATCATGACGACCGACGTCTCGATCGCGGTACTCGCACACGCGGCCGGCCTCGAAACCGACTGGACCGACGCCGGCGGCGTCGCGCGGCGGGTGGACGACGTCGCGCTCGCCGCGCTCGTCGAGGCGCTCGGCTGGCCGTGCGGCACCGCGGCCCAGCGGGTCGACAGCGCGGCGGCACTCGCCGACGGGAACGCGGCGCCGCCGCGCCTCGTGACCGGCGACGCCGGGCTGCCGCTCGCCCTGCCCGCGACGCTCGCGCCGCCCGGCGCGCGCTTCCGGATCTCGTTCGAGACCGGCGGGCACGTCGACGGCCGCGTCGGCGGTGCCGGCGAGCACGGCTTGCTGCCGCCCCTTTCGATGCCCGGCTATCACGCGCTCGACATCGGCGAGCAGCGCATCGGGCTCGCGATCGCACCGCAGCGGGCGCGCCCGTTCGACACCCTGGCGCACGCGCACGACACGGGCGGCCGCTGGGGCATCGCGGCCCAGCTCTACAGCCTGCGCCGCGGCGGCGACGACGGCGCGGGCGACTACACGGCCCTCGCACGGCTGGTCGCCCAGGTGGCGCGACACGGCGCGCAGGCGGTCGCAATCAGCCCGACGCACGCCGGTTATCCGGCCCTTCCCGCGCACGACAGCCCGTATTCGCCGTCGTCGCGGCGCTGGCACAACGTCGCGTATCTCGACTGCGACGCGGTGCCGGGCGCCGATGGCGCGCATCGCGCGCCCGCCGGCCCGGCCGACGCGCCGCTGATCGACTGGCCGCGCGTGCTGCCGATGAAGCTGCGCCGCCTGCGTGCGTGCTTCGACGCGTGGCGCGCCGGCAACGACCCGTCGCGCGACACATACCAGCGGTTTCGCGCGGCGGGCGGCGCGGCGCTCGACGCGCATGCGCGCTTCGATGCGCTGCAGGCGTTCTGCATCGAGCACGGGATCGGCGCGGACTGGCGGCAGTGGCCGGCGCCGTGGCGCACGCCGGGATCGGCGGAAGTCGAGGCGTTCGCGCACGAGCACGCCGACACGATCGCGTTCCACACGTTCCTGCAATGGTGCGCATCGCGCGCGCTCGGCGACGCGCAGCACGCCGCGCGCGGCGCGGGCATGGCGACGGGGCTGATCGCCGATCTCGCGGTCGGCTCCGATCGCGCGGGCAGCGACGCGTGGGCGCACGGCACGGCGCTGCTGCGCGGCGTGTCGCTCGGCGCGCCGCCCGACCTGTTCAACGCGGCCGGCCAGGCGTGGGGCGTGACGACGTGGACGCCCGCCGCGCTGCGCGCCGACGGCTTCGCGCCGTTCGTCGACCTGTTGCGCGCCGCCTTCGCGCACGCGGGCGGCATCCGCATCGATCACGTGCTCGGCTTCGCGCGGATGTGGATCGTCCCGGACGGCGGCTCGCCGCGCGACGGCGCCTACCTGCGCTATCCGCTGGACGATCTCGTGCGGCTCGTCGCGCTCGAGGCGGCCCGCCATCGCGCGATCGCGATCGGCGAGGATCTCGGCACCGTGCCGGCCGGATTCCGCGAACGACTCGGCGCACAGGGCATCGCGGGCATGCGCGTGCTGTGGTTCGAGCGCGACGCCGGCGGCGCATTCCGGCCGCCGTCCGCCTGGGACCGCGACGCCATCGCGACGACGTCGACGCACGATCTGCCGACCGTTGGCGGCTGGTGGCGCGGGGTCGACCTGGCGTGGCGACAGGCCGCGGCCGACGCCGCGAAGGCGCGCAGCGAAACGGACGCGCCCGCCGGGGGCGAGGTGGCCGCCCCCGCGCCGGACGATGCCAGCGCGCACGATGCCGACGAGATCGTGCAAAGCGCGCCGTCCGGGCATGACACCGTGCAGCCGCCGGAAAGCGGCGACGCCTTGCTGCCTCCCGCCCCGCCTTCCGTCCCGCCCCCCGGCCTCGCCGCCGCGCATGCGGCACGCGCGACCGAGCGCGCGGCGCTGTGGCACGCGATGCAGCAAGCCGGCTGTGCACCGGCCGGCACCGCCGTGCCGCCCGCCGCCGCGCCGCCGGTGAGCGCGATCCTCGCGTACGTCGCGCACGGCCCGTCGCCGCTCGCGATCGTGCCGCTCGAGGATCTGCTCGCGCTCGACGCGCAGCCGAACCTGCCGGGGCCGCCGTGCGGCCATCCGAACTGGCGGCAGCGGCTGCCGCGCACGATCGACACGCTGGTCGACGCCGACGTGCGCGAACGCATCGCGGCGATCGTACACGCGCGCCGTTCACCGAGGCGCGGCGCATGACACCGCGTGCGACGCTGCGGCTGCAGCTTCATGCGGGCTTCACGTTCGACGACGCCGCCGCGCACGCCGACTACTTCGCGCGGCTCGGCGTGAGCCACCTGTACCTGTCGCCGGTCGCGACGGCCGAGCCGGGCTCGCGGCACGGCTACGACACCGTCGACTACGGCGTGCTCAATCCCGAACTCGGCGGCGAAGCCGGTTTCGTCCGGCTCGTCGACGCGCTGCGCGCACGCGGCCTCGGCGTGATCGTCGACATCGTGCCGAACCACATGGGCGTCGGCGGATCGTCGAACGGCTGGTGGAACGACGTGCTCGAATGGGGACCGGCGAGCCCGTACGCGCACTACTTCGATATCGACTGGCACCCGCCCGATCCAGACCTCGACGGCAAGGTGCTGCTGCCGTGCCTCGGCGTGCCCTATGCCGACGCGCTCGCAGCCGGCGACATCACGCTCGGCGTCGACCCGGCCGCCGGACGTTTCTTCGTCGCATGCCCCGGACGGCGGCTGCCGGTGGCCGCCGCCACGTATGCGGAGATCCTGCGCCTCGCGAACCGCGCGGACCTGAACGCCCTCGCCGAACGCTTCGACGCCGCGCCGGCGCGCGACAGCGCGCGGCTGGCCGCCGCGCATGCGGCGCTGCGCGATCATGCGGCCGCGCACGGCCCGCACGCGTTCGACGCGGTGCTGCGCGGGGCCGACCCGCGCCTCGCGCGTTCGCGCATCCGCCTGCACCAGGTGCTCGAACGCCAGCACTACCGGCTCGCGTGGTGGCGCACGGCTGCCGACGAACTGAACTGGCGGCGCTTCTTCGACATCGCGACGCTCGCGGCCGTCCGCGTCGACGACGACGCGGTATTCGACGCCGTGCATGCGCTGCCGCTGCGCCTGCATGCGGCGGGGCTCGTCGACGGCTTGCGCGTCGATCACGTCGACGGCCTCGCCGATCCGCGGGCGTACTGCCGGCGACTGCATGAGCGGCTCGCCGCGCAGCGTCGGGCGCCGCCGTACGTCGTCGTCGAGAAGATCCTCGCGCCCGGCGAGGCGCTGCCCGCCGACTGGCCCGTCGCCGGCACGACCGGCTACGACTTCATGAACGATGTCGGCGCGCTGCTGCACGACCCCGCCGGCGCCGAGCCGCTCGCCGCGCACTGGGCCGCCGTGTCGGGCGCATCGCGCACGTTCGCGCAAGAGGTGCTCGACGGCAAGCGGCACGTGCTGATGCGCCAGCTCGCCGCCGAGCATGCGCGGGTCGCGCGGCTGCTGCACGGCGTCGCACGCGCGTCGCCCGCGACGCGGGACGTCAGCCGGATCGCGATTCAGCGCGTACTTGGCGAACTCGCGGTGCGGCTGCCCGTGTACCGCACCTATCCGTCACCGCGCAACGGGCTGGCCGACACCGATCTCCGCGTGCTCGCGCAAGCCTACGACAGCGCGCGGGCAGCCGTCGAGCCGGCCGACCGGTTCGCGCTCGACCGGGTCGCCGCATGGCTGGGCTTGCCGGTCGTGCGCGTGCCGCGGGCGGCGCCGGCCGAGCGCCATGCGGCGCGCATCGCGTTCGCGCAGCTCACCGCGCCGCTCGCCGCGAAAGGCGTCGAGGATACGGCCCACTACCGCTACGGCCGGCTGCTGTCGCGCAACGAGGTCGGCGCCGATGCCGGCGACTTCAGCCTGTCGCGCGGCGCGTTCCATGCGCGCAACCGGCGCCGCGCGCGCACCGTGCCGCACGGGCTCGTCGCGACGGCCACGCACGACCACAAGCGCGGCGAGGACGCGCGGGCGCGGCTCGCGGTGCTCAGCGAGCTCCCCGATGCGTGGCGCGCGGTGTCGCTCGACTGGTCGGCGCTGAACCTGCCGCACCGCGGCCGCGCGCATCGCGACCTCGCGTGGGCGCCGGGGCCGGCCGCCGAGGCGATGCTGTATCAGACGCTCGTCGGTTGCTGGCCGCCCGCACTCGCCCCCGACGATGCGGCCGGTCTCGACGCGCTCGCCGCACGCGTCGCGCAGTGGCAGACGAAGGCGCTGCGCGAAGCGAAGCGGCATACCGACTGGCTGGCGCCCGAGCAGCGCTACGAACGGGACTGCGACGCGTTCGTCCGCGCGATCCTGACGCCGCGCGGCCCCGGCGATTTCGCGCACCGGCTGCATGCGTTCGTCGCGCGGATCGCGCCGGCCGGTGTCGTCAACAGCCTGACGCAGACGGCGCTGCGGATCGCGTCGCCCGGCGTGCCGGACCTGTACCAAGGCACCGAATCCTGGGATCACTCGCTCGTCGATCCGGACAACCGGCGCGACGTGCCGTTCGCCACGCTGGCGGCCGAGCGCGTTGACGGACCGGTCGCGTCGTACCTGCCGGCGTGGCCCGATGCGCGCGTGAAGCGGGCGCTGGTCGAGCGGATGCTCGCGCTGCGTGCGCGCTGGCCGGCGACCTTCGCGGAGGGGGCGTACGTGCCGCTGCGCGTGCGCGGCAGGCTCGCACGTCACGCGATCGCGTTCGCGCGGTGCGACGACACGGCCGCCGTGGTGGTGGTCGCGACGCGGCTCGCGTGCCGGTTGCTCGGCGAAACGCCCGGCTTGCCGCGCGTGGAACCCGCGCAGTGGGGCGATACGGCGGTCATGCTGCCGCACGCGATGGAAGGGCCGTGGATGGACTGGCTCGACGGGCGCGCCGCGATCGACGCGACGGACGGCGTGCTGGCGCTCGAGCGCTGCCTGAGCGGGTTGCCGGTCGCGGTGCTCGTTGCGGCGCGTGCCGGACGCTGAAGCCGATTCACCCTGCCGGCGCGTGCCGCGCGCCGGCAGCACACGATCGTCCGCGTCAACGACCGAGCGCCGGCCCCGCCGTGCGGCGGCCGCTGCGCGATAACGACCTCACGACCCTTCTTCCGGCGGCATCGCCCCGCGGTCGTCTTCCCATAACGGCTTGTCCTCGCCGTGGCCGTCGTGCGCCGCCACCGGCCCGCTCGCGTCGTGCTCCGTCGGCCGTCGCGCATCGCGCGGCGCGGCCCGGGTGGCACGCACCCGCGGGCGCGTCGGCGTCACCGTATGCTGTCCGCCGCCGCGGCGCGTGTCGGTCGCCTCGGCCTCCTTCGTTTGTCGTGCCTTCGAAGTCGTGTTCATCTTTCTCTCCCGTGTCATGAAACAGTCGGCGAACGAGCGTCGCAATTCCGGTGCCGCCGCCGGGCAGGCATCTTGCTGCGCTTCACGCGAACCGACGTCCGGAGGAGACAATGTCCACTCATTCCAACCCGCCGCCCGCCACGCGCCGCCGGCTCGGCGACTGGATGGCGCGCGAAGAGGCTCATATGGCCGCGTTCCGCGAGAAAGTCGCGGCGCAAGCGCACGCGCATGCCGGCGACCGCCTGCGCACGCCGGCCGTGCAGGACCTCGCGCGGCTGTTCGACGATCACGCGGTGTTGCGCATGGGCCTGACCCGCGCGATCGACGAAGCGGTCGAATCGGGCCGCCGGCTGGGCTATGCGTCGATCGGCGAACTGATGACGGTGCTCGACCACCTGATGACCTACACGCCGCCGTTCAGCGAAGCGAGCCTGATCGTCTGCCCGATCAATGCGTTCCTGGACTGGCCGATGTGCATGCCGTCCGGCCACGCGGTGTTTCGCGACCAGACCGTCAACGCCCACCTGAAGCGCATGCTGACCGTGTGGTGCGACTTCCTCGGCGGCCCGCACTCGCGCGCGCATCTCGACACGTCGGCGCCCGACGGCTGGTTCTGCGACGAAGCGTACGAGCGCCTCGGCCTGTCGCAATTCCGGTATCGCGACGACCAGCCGCACTGGGGGTTCGATTCGTGGAACGATTTCTTCACGCGACGCTTTCGCGACGGCGCGCGGCCGGTCGCGGCGCCCGACGATCCGCACGTGATCGTCAGCGCGTGCGAGGCCGCGCCGTATCACACCGAAACGCACGTGAAGCTGCGCGACTCGTTCTGGATCAAGACGCAGCCGTATTCGCTGCGCGATCTCTTCACGCCCGCGCGGCTGTCGCTGGCCGAACGCTTCGTCGGCGGCGACGTCTACCAGGCCTATCCCAGCGCCTACAACTACCATCGCTGGCATGCGCCGGTGCGTGGTGTCGTCACGCATGCGTACCGGGTCGACGGCGCCTACTACTCGGTCGCCGAAGCCGAAGGCCCGGATCCTGCCGGACTCAACGATTCGCAAGGCTACATGACGTCCGTCGCCGCGCGTGCGGTGGTCGCCTTTTCCTGCGACGACCCCGGTATCGGCACCGTGGCGGCCGTGTTCGTCGGGATGGGCGACGTGTCGTCGTGCGTGATCGAGGTCGTGCCGGGGCAGCGCGTCGACAAGGGCGACGAGATCGGTTATTTCCAGTTCGGCGGGTCGACGTACTGCCTGCTGTTCGAAGCCGGCGTGATCGACCGCTTCCTGCATGCGCCGCCGTTCGACGGCCCGGCGCCCGTCGTGCGGGTCAACGCGGCCGTGGCGATTGCGCGGTGAGCGGCGCGCGCAGCGCGCAACCGCGAAACATTACGCGTCGGCGGTGTCGCTCAGGCCGATCGCGCCGGATTCGGCCGCGTCATGCCGCTGCACGCTGCGCAGCACCGACAGCCCGTCGGCCGTCAGCGCGGGACGGTGCTCGCCCGACGCGTCGTCGTGCTGCATCACGATCAGGTGTTGTTCGACGAGGGCGACGATGTCGTCGCGATCGATCTGGATCTGTTCCGGCGCGTGATGCGCCAGGAACAGCGCGGCAAATTCATGGGCGGTCAGCATGCTCGTTTCCCCGTTGACGGCTGCGCGCGACGCGCTCCCGGCGCCGCATCGGCGTGCGGCGCGCATCGTGCGCCGGCAACGGGATGAACATGCAGGGTCCGTGCCAGCCGGCGTGAGGCGATCGATGTCCGGGCGGCGTGCCTGCCCCGCGATGTGGCACCGGACGGCGGGTGCGCCGGGCTGGAAAGTTTTCAATCGCGTGTAAGGCCGGCGGGCCGGGTGCACCCGAACCCCGGCACGGGAACGGCATGCGGGTCAGCGCCGCCCGGAAGGGAACAGCCCTGCCCGCGCGGGGCCCGCCGGCGCCCGGAAATACCCGCTGTGCAGCACGACATCACCGTCATTGCCGTTCGCCAGCAGGTCCGCACATGCCGCCTCGATGCGCGCACGGCCGCGTTCGAACGCGTCGCGCAGGTCGGCCTCCAGCGCGGAGCGCGCGCCGAAATGATCTTCCAGCGCTTCGACCGTGATCGCCCAGGTCTGCGGCGCGCCATCGACCTCGACGACGAAACGCAACTGCAGCGCCGCCCCGTCGAACACGGGCGGCGCGGCGGTCAGCGTCACTTGGCGGGCGGAATCGGCCGGCATCGCGCTATGCGCCCCGCGCCGCGAGGCGATCGACCAATGCGCCGTTGAACGCGGGAAGGTCGGCCGGCTTGCGGCTCGTGATCAGGTTGCCGTCGCGCACCACCTCCTCGTCGACCCACTTGCCGCCCGCGTGCCGGATATCGTCCTGCAGGCTCGGCCAGCTCGTCATCGTGCGGCCCTCGACGAGTTCGGCCGACACGAGCAGCCAGCCGCCGTGGCAGATCGCCGCGATCGGCTTGCCGGCGCCGACGGCCGCCGTCACGAATTCGCGCGCGGCCGGCAGCATCCGGATCGCGTCGCCGTTCACCACGCCGCCGGGCAGCACGACCGCGTCGTAGTCGCCTTCGCGCGCTTCGTCGAACGTGCGGTCGACCTTCACGCGCTCGCCCTTGTCGACGTGCCGGAAACCCTGGATCTCGCCGCGCTGCTGCGAAATCACGTCGACCTGCGCGCCTTCGGCCGCGAGCGCGCGCTGCGGCTCGACGAGTTCGGCTTCCTCGAAACCGTCGACCGCGAGAATGGCTACCCTGCAATGATCCAGCCTGCCGCTCATGAATGCCTCCGTCGGAATGGCGGCACACGTCGTGCCGCGTCGATTGCGCCGCAATCGGCGTGCCGGCCGGGGAACCACCCCGCAATCACGCGAAGGCCGCCGCGCGCGTGCGTGCGGCCGGCCATTCGACGTCGCCACGTACCGGCTGCAAAGATTTCAACGGGATGTAATCCGATGCGGCAGGTCGATCCGCCACGGCTACTGCAGATGTCGCGCGGCGTCGAGCATCGCGTCGGTCAGTTCGACCGTCAGCGTCAGGTGCTCGTCGGTGTCGGGCAACTGGTCGAGCGTCTGCTGCACGGCCTCGTGCAGCATCGCGTGCACGCGCATCCGTGCGCCGTCGTCGAGATCCGCGTAACGCTCCATCGTGTCGCAGTCGAGTGCGAGCACGACCGCATGCCGCGCGGCCTCGGGCGGCGCTTCGGGCGTGAGCGCCCATGCCGCATGGAACATGATCCGGCCCGTTTCGACATCGACCTGGACGGTCGTGTCGAGATCGTCCGCGTCGATCGCGTCGCCGTCGATCTCTTCGTTCTCCAGCAAAATCCGGGAATTCGATTGCATGATGTCCTCCTGCGTGGTGGCGGTGCGCCGGTCCTGGAAACCGCGCCGCCATCGCGCCGTGCCGGCCGCGCCGGCACGACACCGTCGATTACCGCCTCAATATCCGCTCGAACCCGCGCCGCCGGCCCCGCCGCCGCCCGAGCCCATCGACCCCGGCGAGCCGCCGTTGCCCGCGCCCGTACCGCCACCGACACCGCCCCCCGCGGCACCGCTGCCGCCCGCACCCGCACCGTTGGGGCCGCCGCCCGGCTTCACGTGGCCTGCCGCCCCGCTGTGCGACGGCATGCCGTGCTTCGCGCCGTGCCGCTTCGGGCTGGCGGGCGGAGGCGGCGCGGCCGTATTGCCGTTGGTGTCCGGCGTCGACATGTCCATCGACGGATTCGGTGCGCCCGTTCCTTCGTCCGGACGCTGCGTGTTCTGGGCCCATGCGGCCGGCGCGGCCGCAACGATCGCGACAGCCGCGCAAGCGAGCACGCGCCGCGCGACGCACATCGATTCCAATACTGACTCCATGGTGTTGTCTCCCTGGTGGTGATGCGGTCATGGAAAAGCCTGCCCGTACCTTTCAGCAAGGCCCATGCCGTCGCCGGCACCGGCGCGCCGCGCGGCACGCGGTTTGCGGCGCCTCTCACCGTACGACCCTCCCCCGACCCCATATGGAGCCGCCTTCATGCCTTCCGCCTCCGCTTCCCATGCGCACGGCAAGCGCCTCACGCGCCGCGCCGGCCGCGCCCGCAGCGCCGACCCGAAACACCGCAAGCGCTGGTCGGGCGAAGTCACGCAAAAAAGCGATGCGCTCGACCTCGAGCCCGACATCTTCAAATCCGACGATCCGGCCGCGATCGCCGCCTCGCTGAAGCGTTCGGCCGAGCACAGCCGCCGCCGCAAGGCATCGCCGTTCCAGTCGGCGATGTCGATGCTGAACTTCTACGTGAACCGCGCGGGCCGCAACCTCCCGAAAACGCGCCGCACGACGCTCGAACGCGCGAAGCGGAAACTGCGCGAGGCGTTCGGCCGCAAGCCCTGACGGCTTGCGCGCCTGCGTTGCCCGCCAGCCACGAGCGCACCCATGCACGAGACGCTCTGGTACCTGATCATCGGCGCCGTGCTGCTGGGCATGGGCCTCGCGACGTCCGCGTTGCGCCACCTGCCCTGCAGCACCGCGATGATCTATCTCATCCTCGGCGTCGCGCTCGGCCCGGCCGGCGCCGGCCTGCTGCATCTCGACCTGGAACGCGACGGCCGGCTGCTGCGTGAAATCGTCGAAATCGCGCTGCTCGTGTCGCTGTTCGCGATCGGGCTGCGGCTGCGCGTGCCGCTGTCCGACCGGCTGTGGCTCGTGCCGTGCCGCCTCGGCCTGCTCGCGATGGTCGTCACCGTGCCGCTGCTCGCCGCCTGCGCGGTGCTCGCGCTCGGGCTCGGCTGGGGCCCCGCGTTGCTGCTCGCGGCGATCCTCGCGCCGACCGACCCCGTGCTCGCGCACGACGTGCAGGTGCACGATCCGGGCGATCGCGATCTCGTCCGCTTCGCGCTGTCGGGCGAAGGCGGAATGAACGACGGCATCGCGCTGCCGTTCGCGCTCGCGGGGCTCGCGCTGTGCGGCGCAAGCGACGCGACGCATGGCGTCGCGCCGCTGTCCGGCACGTTCGCGCTCGCCGCGCTGTGGGGCATCGCGGGTGCGGCCGCGATCGGCGGCGGCCTCGGCTGGGCGACGACCTGGACGATCGGCTGGCTGCGCACGCGCCATGCGCAGGCACTCGGCCTCGAAGGCTTCTTCGCGCTCGCGCTGATCGTGCTGTCGTTCGGCGCCGCGCAGCTCGCGCACACGTTCGGCTTCATCGCGACGTTCGCGGCCGGCGTCGCGATGCGGCGCGTCGAGCATCGCGCGAGCGGCGACCGCAAGCCGCGCGAAGTCATCGGCCAGATCGATTCGGAGGACGTCGTCGCGACCGAAAAGCATCCGGAGAAGGCCCACGCGTTCATGGCCGAATCGGTGCTCGGCTTCACGATCGAACTCGAACGGATCGCGGAAGCCGTCGTGATGACGATGGTCGGCAGCGTGCTCGCGACGTTGCCGGGCGCGCTGTTCACCTGGGGCGCCGCCGCGCTGGCCGCCGTGCTGTTCGTCGCCGTGCGGCCGCTCGCGGTGCTGCTCACGCTCGCCGGTTCACCCGCGACGCACCCGCAGCGGCGCCTGATGGCATGGTTCGGCATTCGCGGAATCGGCTCGTTCTACTACCTGCTGTTCGCGCTCGAGCACGGGCCGTCCGATGCGGTGCGCCCGCTCGCCGCGCCGGTGCTGGCCGTCGTCTGCGCATCGGTGGTCGCGCACGGGATCTCCGCGACGCCGCTGATGAACTGGTACTACCGGCTGCAGCACCGGCGCTGACGCGTTCACGTTTGCACGCCGAGCCGCGCACGCATCGCGGCGGTGACGCGCTGGCGCGTCTTCGCATAGTCTTCCCACGGATCGCGCTTCAGCGTATCGAGCCGTTCGTGCAGCGTGTCGATCGTCCATTGCGCGCCGCCCGTCGTCGCGGGCACCTCGTCCCAGTCGAGCGGCACCGACACGCCCATGCCGGGCCGCGCGCGCACCGAGTACGCGGCGATCGTGCTCGCGCCGCGGCCGTTGCGCAAGTAGTCGACGAAGATCTTGCCGCGCCGGTGGCGCGGCCCCATCGTCGCGGTGAAGCGCTCGGGCAACGTGCCGGCGACGTGCTGCGCGACGGCGCGCGAGAACGCCTTCACGTCGTCCCAGCCCGCGTGCCGCGTGAGCGGCACGACGACGTGCAGCCCCTTGCCGCCGCTGGTCTTGCAGAAGGACACGAGTCCCAGCGCATCGAGCAGCCCGCGCACGAGCTGCGCGGCGTCGATCATCTCGCGCCACGGCAATGCCGGATCGGGATCGAGGTCGAACACGATGCGGTCCGGCCGCTCGATGTTCGACGCATGCGCGTTCCACGTATGCAACTCGATCGTGCCCATCTGCGCGGCGCCGAGCAGCGCGTCGACGCTGTCGATCGACAGCAGCGGCCCGTGGCCGGGATCGAGTCCTTCATGCTGCGTGACGAACGGGATCTCGCGTCGCTCCGCATGCTTCTGGAAGAACAGTTCGCCGGCGATGTCGCCCGGCGCGCGCACGAGCGATACCGGTCGTCCTTTCAGGTCGGGCAGCAGCCACGGCGCGACCCGCTGCCAGTAATGCGCGAGGTCGATCTTGCGCGTGCCGCTTTGCGGATCGAGTACGCGATCGGGGTGAGTGATGCGAACCCGGCCGACCCGGGCGACACCGGATTCGTCTTGCATGCGGCCGGCCGACGCATCGGAGCGCGTACGCGGCGGGCGGCCGTGCGCGGTGTCGGCAGGCGCGGCGGGCGGGTGCCGGTCGTGCGTGGTGCGGGGTCCATCCATCGTCGTCTCCGTGTCGGTGTGGCGCGGCACCTCGCGGACGATCTGCCGCGCCGGCTTGTCTTCGCGCAGCGCAACGAACGCCGCCTGCCGCACGATCCCGTCGCCGGTCCATTCCGCGAATTCGCATTCGGCGACGAGCGTCGGCTCGACCCAGTAGACCCGCGTGCGCGACCGTTCGCGCGGCGGCGGGTCGAACGGCGTCGTGGCGCGTTCGTGCTTGCGCAAGGTGGCCGCGAGCCGGTCGAGCAGGCGCGTATCGAACCCGGTACCGACACGGCCGACATAACGCAGCGGCGGCGTGCCGCGCGGCCGCCTGCCGCCCGCGGCGGGCTCGTGGACGCCGAGCAGCAGCGCGCCGAAGCCATGCCGGCTGCCCGACGGCTCGGTATAACCGCCGATCACGAACTCCTGCCGCCGCCTGCATTTCAGCTTGATCCACGCGGGCGAGCGGCCGCCGCGATAGCGCGCATCCGCGCGCTTGCCGATCAGCCCCTCGAGCCCCGTGTCGCACGCGCTCGCGATCAGCGACGCGATATCGTCGCCGAGATCGGGCGAGTAGCGCAGCCGCGCGGGGTCGCTGCCGGCGAGCAGCGGTTCGAGCAGCCTGCGACGCGCGGCGAGCGGCGCGTCGCGCAGGTCGTATCCGTCCAGAAACGGCAGGTCGAACACGAACAGCGTCACCGCGTCCGAGCGCCCGGCGCCGAGCGCGTTCTGCAGCGCCTGGAAATCCGGCAGGCCGGTGTCGCGGAGCACGACGGCCTCGCCGTCGAGCCACGCGTTGTCGACGTCGAGCGCCGCGAGCGCATCGCGCTGCAAGCGCAGCTTCGCGGTCCAGTCGCGGCCTTCGCGCGTCATCAGCGTGACGTGCCGCCGTGCGCCGCGGCCCGCGATCCGCGCAAGGATCCGGTAGCCGTCGAATTTCACCTCGTAGCGCCAGTCGCCGTGCGTCGGCGGCGCATCGACCAGCGTCGCGAGTTGCGGCGCGACGCGCTCGGGCAACGCCGCACGCACGGCGCCGTCTACCTGCGACAGGTCGGTGGGCGGCCTTTCCAGCCCGGCGTCGTGCGCCGCGCCGCGCGTGTCCGACGCGTTGCGCCGGGCGCGGCGCGATGCACGCACGGAAGGCGCCGCGTCGGCCGGTGCCGGATCGCGCGCGGCCCGCGTGTGTCCGTCATGCACGCTGCCCGGCCGCTGGGCAACGACATCGAACGTCTCGGCGTCGCGCGCGTCGTCGTCGCGTTCCTTGATCAACAGCCATTGCGCCTGGCGGCCCTGCTGCCGCCCGCTGCGCACGAGCGCCCAGCCGCCGTGCAGCTTCGCGCCGTCGAGCCGGAACGTCAGCTTGCCGTCACGATAGCCGGCGCGTGCCTGTGCGACGCCGCCGTCGGGCGTCCACGTGCCCGCGTCCCAGACGACGACCGAACCCGCGCCGTAATGGCCGGCCGGAATCTCGCCTTCGAACGACGCATATTCGAGCGGATGATCCTCGACGTGCACGGCCAGCCGTTTCACCGACGGGTCGACGCTCGGCCCCTTCGGCACGGCCCACGACTTCAGCGTGCCGTCGAGCTCGAGACGGAAGTCGTAATGCAGGCGCCGTGCGTGGTGTTCCTGGATCACGAAGCGCAGCGGCCTGGCCGCGCGTGCGGCCGGTCGTGCCTTGCGCCCCGTGCGCGTAGTCGCATCGGCGGAAACGCGCCGCCGCCCGTGCGCGCCCTCGGGTTCCGGGCTCGCGTCGAAGCGGCGTTTGCGGCGATACGGATCGAGCTTGCCTGCCATCGCGTCATCCTCCGTCACGCGGCGTCATGCGGCGTGCTTGCGGCGCGCGGCGGCCTTCTTCGCCGAGTGCGCACCGGTGGCGCCGTGCTTCGCGGCCGTCCGTTTCGCGGGCGCCTTCGCCGCTCTTTTGGCGGGCGCTTTCGCCGCCGGTTTGCGACGCGCGCCGGCCGCACGCGAAGGCGCCGATGCTTCAGTATCCGCATCGTCGTCCCCACCGCCCGCGCGCCCGCCACCCTTCAGGCTGCGCTTGAGCAATTCGGTCAGATCGACGACGTTGGACGCCGCACGCCCAGTCTGCGCGGGCCGGTCCTCGATCTCCTCGATCCGGCCCGCGCGGACCTTGCGCTCGACCAGCTCGAGGATGTCGTCGCGGAACGTGTCGTGATACGCGTCGGGCGACCACGATCCGGACATGTCTTCGATCAGCTTCTTCGCCATCGCGAGTTCGCGCGCGCTGACGCCGGCACGTTTCGCGTCGTCGGCCGGCACCGACAGTTCGTCGAGCGGGCGCAGCTCCTCCTGCAAGCGCAGCGTGTCGAGCGCCAGCAGCGGCCCGACCGGAATCAGCGCGCCGAGATGCTGGCGGTCGCGCATCACGACGTGCGCGATGCCAATCTTGCCGCTGTCCTTCAGCGCGTCGCGCAGCAGCGCATAGACCTTCTCGCCCTTGCGGTCCGGCACGAGGTAGTACGGCGTGTCGAGATACAGGAACGACACGGCGTCCTCGTCGACGAACGTGACGATGTCGACCGTCTGCGTCGATTCGGGGTTCGCCGCGCGGATCTCGTCGTCGGTCAGCACGACGTAGCGCTCCTTCTCGTACTCGTAGCCGCGCACGATGTCCTCGCGCGTGACTTCCTTGCCGGTGCGCTTGTTGATCTGCCGGTAGCCGACCGGGTCCATCGAGCGCTTGTCGAGCAGCCGGAACGACGGCTTCACGGTGCGCGTGGCCGGGAACAGCTGCACGGGCACGTGAACGAGCCCGAAGCTGATCGCGCCTTTCCAGATCATCCGTGCCATCGATGTCCTCCTTGCCGCGTGTGGGGTCCGGCGCAAGTCACGGCCTGCGGCGACGGCTGCGCCGCACGATGCTGACGTGGCCGTTGCGCTCCAGGATCGCCGCGTCGACGTCGGACAGGTCGTTCGCGCCGAGCGCCTGCCGCACGCTCTCGCGGATGTCGGTCGGCGTGAGCAGCGCGGCACGCATCTGCGCGTCGTCGAAGCGGCCGTTGCGATACACCTCGCGCTCGACGCCCACCAGCAGCCGCTCGAGCCGGCGCGAGCGCACGCAGGCCCAGCCGATCGCGCGATGCAGCAGCGCGATCGCGAACGACGCCGCGACGGTCGCCACGAACGGCGACGCGCCGACCACCGCGCGGCTCAGGATCGCGCCGAGCAGGATCCCGACCACGTAGTCGAACGGCGAACGCTGGCCGAACGCCCGCCGCCCGGCGACGCGGATCAGCACGAGCGCGATCGCGGACACGACGATCGCGCGCAGCGCCATCTGGCCGGGGCCGAGCATCCGGCCCTGTCCGAACAGCGCGACGACGACGTCCATGATCGCGCGGCGGCGCTAGGCCGGCAACTCGGCCGCCTGCTGCTCGCGCGCCCAGACGCGATGCTGGCCGAGGTGGTCCGACAGCGCCTTCAGGACGGCGTCGAGATCGACGGCCTGCCCGACGCACACGCCTTCGGCCGGGTCCGGCAGGTGCGCGGCGCGCAGCAGTTGCCGCCCCGACCCGACGGCCGCGATCGGCTTCAGGTGCTTGAACGCCTCGCGCACGAAGTGCCGTGCGTCGGCGCTGTGCGCGAGGTCGCCGCCATCGTCGTCGCCGCCGCAGACGAATACCGCGTCGAACATCACCGACGGCATGCCGGCCAGCGTCGCCTCCGGCACGATGCCGCCGATCGGCGCGAGCGTCGGCGCGACGATCGTCGGCACTGCGTGCGCGGCCTGCAGCGTGTCGCGCACCTGCTCGACGAGCGCCGGGCTCGTACCCGGCGTCGCGATCAGCGCGATCTTGCGCGAGCGGACGACCGGCTTCGCGCGACCGATCAGGCTCAGTGCCGGCGAGCGCTGCGCGACGGCCGGCGTCGCGGCCGCGTGCGGCGCGGGGAGCCCGAGCCGTTCCGCGACCTGCGCGGCGAGCCCGCCATCGAAGCGCGCGATGATGTCGTTGACCACCCGCTCGCGAATCTTCGGCTGCGTCACCTTGCCCAGCTCGAAGCAGTACGCGTCGCGGATGTGCCGCTGCTCGATCCCGGTCATGCTCTGGTAGAACAGCGCGGCCTGCGAGAAATGATCGGCGAACGATTCGCTGCGCACGCGCACCTTCTCGCCCTCGAGCGGCTCGTGCACGGTCTCGAAGCCGCCGCCGGACGGCGCGGGCGGCGTCTCGCGCGGCCAGCCGCCGCTCGTCGAATTCGGCTCGTACGACGCCTGCCCGACGTTGATCGTCTGCCGGTGCATCGCGTCGCGCTGGTTGTTCGCGAACGGGCACACCGGACGGTTGATCGGAATCTCGTGGAAATTCGGGCCGCCGAGCCGGCTCAGCTGCGTATCGGTGTATGAGAACAGGCGCCCCTGCAACAGCGGATCGTTCGTGAAGTCGATGCCCGGCACCACGTGGCCCGGGTGAAACGCGACCTGCTCGGTTTCCGCGAAGAAGTTGTCGGGATTGCGGTTCAGCGTCATCCGGCCGATCGGCCGCACCGGCACGCGCTCTTCGGGCACCAGCTTGGTCGGATCGAGCAGATCGAAGTCGAACTGGTCCGCATCAGCCGGATCGATCATCTGCACGCCGAGCTCGAACTCCGGATAGTCGCCGCGCTCGATCGCCGTCCACAGGTCGCGCCGGTTGAAATCCGGGTCGTGGCCGGCAATCCGCTGCGCTTCGTCCCACAGCAGCGAATACGCGCCGCTCACGGGGCGCCAGTGGAACTTCACGAAGCGCACGTCGCCGGCCGCGTTCACGAAGCGGAACGTGTGCACGCCGAAGCCGTCCATCGCGCGAAAGCTCGCGGGCAGCGCGCGGTCCGACATCAGCCACAGCACCATGTGCGTGGCTTCCGGCACCAGCGACACGAAATCCCAGAACGTGTCGTGCGCGGAAGCGCCGGTCGGCATCTCGTTCGGCGCCTCGGGCTTCACCGCATGCACGAAGTCGGGAAACTTGATCGCGTCCTGGATGAAGAACACCGGCATGTTGTTGCCGACGAGGTCGTAGTTGCCTTCCTCCGTATAGAACTTCACCGCGAAGCCGCGCACGTCGCGCACGGTGTCGGCCGACCCGCGCGGCCCCTGCACCGTCGAGAAGCGCACGTATACCGGCGTCTCGGCGGCCGGATCCTGCAGGAACGCGGCCTTCGTGTAGTCGGCCATCGGCTCGTAGACGCGGAACACGCCGTGCGCGGCCGAGCCGCGCGCGTGCACCACGCGCTCCGGAATGCGCTCGTGATCGAAGTGCGTGATCTTCTCGCGCATGATGAAGTCTTCGAGCAATGACGGGCCGCGCGCGCCGCCGCGCAGCGTGTTCTGGTTGTCGGCGATCCGCACGCCCTGGTTGGTGCGCAGCGCCTCGCGGTCGGGCCGCGAACGGTTTTCTTCGAGCTGGCGCGACTTCGCGCTGTCGGGCGACGGCGCCAGCGGGGTCTTGCCGGCTGAGGGGGAATGGGTCATCGAGAGTCCTCGTGGCATGTGTGAGGCCGCCGCGACACGCGCCCTCGCGCTACGGCGCGCGCGTGCGGACAGCGGCGAAAGCCGGCGCGGGCGGAACCGCACCCGCGAACCGGCCGCGAAGCGTCAGGGCGCGCGTAGCGCCGCGTCGAATTCGGCGCGTGTCACGTCGAGCGCCACGCTGCATTCGATCGCGGCATCCTCGACGCGCGGCTTGTACTCGTCCACCGCGCGCCGCGCGCGATCGCACAGCTGCGTGCGCACGCGCAGCCGGTCGGCCGCATCGAGCGACGCATAGCGCGCGATCACGTCCGGATCGAACCGCAGGTCGACCGCGCAGCGCCATTCGCGCGCGTCCTGGTCGGACGGCACGCGCACCCATGACACGTGGATCGTCAGCCGGCCTGACGCGTCGTCCGCCTGCACGACGACGGTCGACTGCGACGGAAAACCGATCGCGAGCGCGTGTTCGAGTTCGGCCACGCGCTGCGACCGGTCGGGCGCATCGCTCATCGTCGCACGACACCCAGCAGCAGCGTGACCAGGAAGATCACGACGAAGATATAGAACAGGATCTTCGCGATCTCGGCCGCGCCGGCCGCGATGCCGCCGAAGCCGAACACGGCGGCGACGATCGCGATGATGAAGAAGATGATGGCGTATCGAAGCATGGAACCCTCCTGAAGGACAGCGGTCGTCACCAAACGTCGTCGTCGGTCACGCATCGTGCTTGTGTTTCGGTTTGCCGCGCACGGGCGTGGAAGCCATTTTCTCGAGCTCTTTCTCGCTCATCGATTTGGCCATCGACTTCGACGGCGGCTTGAGATCCTTCATTTTCGTTTCGCCGCGCTTGGCGGACAGCGCGGCGCCTGCGGCACGCTGCTGGGCCTGGGATTTTGCTGGCATGGTTGCGCTCCTGTCGTGAGTGCGCGGGCCGCTACGACGGGCAGCCTCGCGCGGTGGATTCGTCAGGCAAGCCGTCACGCGGCATCGCGACGCCGCAGGTCGGCCGGCGGAATCTTCATCGCCTGGCGATACTTCGTCACCGTGCGACGCGCAAGAATAATGCCGCGCCCCGCGAGGTACGCCGCGAGCGCGACGTCGGACAGCGGATCGGTGCGCCGCTCGGCCGCGATCATGTCGCGGATCAGCACCTTCGCCGCCGATGCCGAACACACGCCGCGGCCGGCCGCCTCGAGCTTGCGCGGGAAGAAATGCTTGAATTCGAACGTGCCGTGCGGCGTGGCCATGTACTTGTTGCCCGTCGCCCGCGACACGGTCGATTCGTGCAGGTCGAGTTCCTCGGCGATGTCGCGCAGCACGAGCGGCTTCATCGCGATCTCGCCGTAGCGGAAGAAATCGCGCTGGCGCGCGACGATGCATTCGCCGACGCGCTGGATCGTGTCGAAACGCTTCTGCACGTTGCGGATCAGCCAGCGCGCTTCCTGCAGCTGCTGGCCGAGCGGCGAATCGCGTTCGCCGCTCGACTGCGCGAACAGCATCGCGTAACGCTCGTGCAGGCGCGCGCGCGGCAGCACGGCCGGGTTGATCGTCACGATCCACTCGTCGCGCACCTGGCGCACGATCACGTCGGGCACCACGTAGTCGCCGCGCGTGCTGCCGTAGTGATTGCCGGGGCGCGGGTCGAGCCCGCGCACCAGTGCGCATGCGGCGTGCAGCGTCTCCTGATTGCAGCCCAGGCGCCGCTGGATTTCGGCCGTCTCGCGGCGGGCGAGCCGCTCGAGATGCTCGCGCGCGATCGCTTTTGCTTCCGCCAGGGCCGGCGTGCCGGCCGGAATCGCATCGAGCTGCAGCACGAGGCATTCGGACAGCGAACGCGCGGCGATCCCCGGGCGGTCGAGCATCTGCACGAGCCGCAGCGCGATCGCGAGATCCTGTTCGGACAACAGCAGCGCGGGATCGGCCGCGGCCAGCAGCTCGGCCAGCTCCTGGCGCAGGTAACCGTCGTCGTCGAGCGCGTCGATCACCATGCGTGCGGCTTCACGGTCGCGCCTGTTCAACGGATAGAGCCGCAGCGCATCGTGGAGTTGCTGATGCAGCGACGGTTCGGCGGCGATCCATTCGCCGGGCGACAGGCCGCCCCCGTCGTCGCCCTGACGATTGGTGCCGCGCGGCGCGGGCGCGGCCGTAAAGGGCACCTCGCCGTCCGGCGGGCGCCCTTCGTCGGGTTCGGGCGCCGGGTCGGGCGCGGCCGTTTCGGCCGGCTGCGCCGCCGTATCGGCGGCAGGTTCGTCGTCGCCTTGTCCGTCTTCGAGAAACGGATTCATGTCGAGCGCCTGCCGCAGTTCCTGTTGAAATTCGAGCGAGGACAACTGCAGCAGCCGCAGCGACTGCTGAAGCCTCGGCGTAAGTGCGAGATGCTGTCGCATCTGCAGCGCAAGCGAGACGGGCATCGAAAGCCTCCTGACGGTTCGGTTCGTGTTCAATCGTGTCCAGGATTCATGCAGCTTTCGTGCCAATCCGGCAAAGCGCGTGGCGCCGCGGCTCTCGCGGGTTCCTACCCCGGGTCGCCGCCGCTCGGGGCCGCTTTTTTACAAGCCGGCGGCAAGTTTGGGGCACGCATTTCGCTCATGCCGCCCCCTGCCTCACGTCATGCGTCGCCGGTTCAGTACTGCATCGGCGGCGGCGTGCCCGGCAACGGCTGGTCGCCCTGCGCGCCGTTCGGTCCCGGCGGCGGCACGTCGGCCGGTTCGCCGCCGGCCGCGCCTTGCGGCATCATGTTGCCCGGCGACGGACGCGTGTCGTAGCGCGTATTCGCGTCCGGCATCGTCGTGGTCGACTGCGCGCCGCGGCCGTCCGGCGGCGCGGGCGGCGCCGCATGGGCGCCGTAGGGGCCGTTCGTCGGCTGCGTGCAGGCGCCCAGCGCGCACACGGCGGCGAACGCACAGGCGCCCGCGCGGATCGTCTGGATCGTGTTCATCGAAATCCTCCCTCGGATCGGCGGCTCAAAGCCGGTTGAAATGGAAATCGCCCGCATAGGCGGTCGGTGCGCGGCGCGCCATCATCGCGTCGAATTCGGCCGCGACCCGCATGAGCGTGCCACGCTGCCGCTCGATGCCGGCCTGTTCGAGCGCCGCGAATGCGTGCGCGTCGAACGTCACGGTCAACGATGCCGGATGGCCGTCGACCCGGAAGCCGATATGCAACGCGCCCGCCGGCTGTTCCTCGACATGGAACGGCAGCGCACGCGCCTCGAAATAGCGGCCGAGCGTCTCGGCGATCTCGCGCAGCATGCCGGGTTTCACGCGGAGGCTCATCGCGGTGCCTCCCGATGGGTTCGTCGCACCCTGCTCACCGCCCAAGCACGCACCGGCGGCTCGCGCGACGGCGGGTCGCGTTCCGGCGGCGCGGTCCCGGGCGGGTCGCCCGCGGGCTGACGGTGCGGTTCCGGCATGTCGGGCGGCAGGTCGTCCGGATCGGGCGGTTCGGGGTCGGGCTCGATGTCGGGAATCGGCGGCTCGGGTCGCTGCAGCCACTGCACGGGATCGTGTTTCATCGGCATTCCATCGTTGCGGGTTCGGACCGTACTGCGGGTAGCGGCCGCATTCGGGTACAGCGGTCGCGCAATGCGCATGCCGTCGCGCGCGTCGCCCGCGGACCGGCATGAACGCGCATGCGAGCGGCTCCCCCCGACACGCCGTGCCTTCGCTACACCGTCCACTGCAAAACTTGCAAGCGCCACGCTACGCGTCATACGCGGCCATCACGAGCCACAGCTCGCGGCCGTCGTCCGTCACGCGTGCCGCGAGCGCATACGGGTCCGACGGCTCGCACGCGCGCTGCAGCGCGAAGCGCGCGGGCTCGGTCGCGCCGAATGTCTCGTCGCCGAGCGGCCGCACGTCGGCCTTGCCTTCGAACATCCGGCGCTCGGGCCGGTAGATCAGCGGTTCATGCTTCCATTCGTTGAAATGGTGCTTCACCGAATCGAATGCGCCGCCGCATACGTTGACCTCGTAGCGCACGCCAGGTCGTCGTTTCGGAATCGTCATCGTGCCTCCCGCTGGACACGCGCACGGCAGGCACCGGTTGCGCCGCGCATCGTCGTCGTGTCGTGTTCGTCGTCGCCGTTCACGCGGCAAGTCGCGTGCCTCGCGCGCGCCGGGAACGTCCGTTGCGGGAAGACCCGCGTCATCGTCACCGATACGGAGCCTCGCGATGAAGGATTCGACCCGGTCCGGCCACCACGCGCCGGCCCACGAGCGGCACGACGACCCGTCGCCGCCGCTGAAACACCAGGACCGCACGCACACTCGCCACTCGGAACGCCATATCGACAAACAGCTCGAGGACACCTTTCCGGCGAGCGACCCGCCGGCGACCGGCGGCGTCACGCGTATCGAACCCGACACGCCGCCCGGCACGCACGACGACGCGCCGCGGCAGGACAAGCGCGAACGCGGCGACACGTGAGCGGCCGCGCGCGCCGTGCGGCACGCGGCTTGCTGGTTCGGATGACCAACACACCGTACCCACCCGCAAGGAGGACTTCATGCATCGCGTCAACGAAATCATGTCGCAGGACGTCGTGCGCATCGCGCCGACCGATTCGATCCGTCATGCCGCGCAACTGATGGAGCGCTACGACATCGGCGCGCTGCCCGTATGCGACAACAACCGGCTGATCGGGATGGTGACGGACCGCGATCTGGCGGTGCGCGCGATCTCGGCCGGCAAGCCGCCGGAGACGCGGATCCACGAGGTCGCGTCCGGCCCGATCGAATGGTGCTTCGACGACGATTCGCTGGAGGAGATCCAGCACTACATGGCCGACGCGCAACTGCGCCGCCTGCCCGTCGTCGATCACGACAAGCGGCTGGTCGGCATGCTGTCGCTCGCGGACATCGCGACGCGCTCCGCGAGCCCCGAGCGCGACGACGTCGCGAACACGCTCGAAAGCGTGTCGCAACCGAAGCAGACGTGACGGCGCGATCCTCGCCCGTCCCGACAACCCGCGCGACCCGCAGGGCCCGCCCCGGGCACGGTCGCGCCCCACGCAGCCTGGAGGAAACCATGCAGACTTCCGATCAAGGTCAGACCCGCATCATCGGCAAGGGCGCCGCGACCGCGGCCGGCCCCGGCCCCGACGTGATGGCGGCCGATACGCTGGAAGGCAACAAGGTCTATACGACCGACGGCGACGACGTCGGCAAGATCAAGGACATCATGCTCGACGTACGCTCGGGCCGGATCGCCTACGCGGTACTGTCGAGCGGCGGCATCCTCGGCATCGGCGACAAGCTGCACGCGATTCCGTGGAGCGCGCTCACGCTCGACACCGAGCGCAAGTGCTTCCTGCTGTCGGTATCGTCCGAGCGGATCCGCAACGCGCCGGGGTTCGACAAGGACCACTGGCCGGCGATGGCCGACCCGCAATGGGCCGAGCCGCTGCACGAGTTCTACGGCAGCGCGCCGTACTGGAGCGCCGGCGACGAACTCGGGCTGACCGACCCGACCGAGGAACTGGACGATCCGCGCACGCGCGGCCGTCACTGATCGCAACGATGCGGCGCCGGTTCGCCGGCGTATCCGCTTGCGACACGCCCCGCCCCGCGCGGGGCGTTTTCGTGCGGGCCGCGGCCGCGCCGGACGCACGCGTGAACGCGCGGCAGCCTCGGCCGACGTCCTCGACCCATGTGATGCCGAACCCGTCGAGCGCCGCCTGGCGCCCTGTCCGGCTGCATGCGGCAGGCGATCCGGCCGCCTTTTTACAAGCGCCGTGTAACGTCCTCGTCGGGGCTCGCAGCGCCACCGCCAGCGCCGCTCGCCGATTCCAGATAGCCCAGCAACCGGTGCGGCGTCAGCGGTTTCGCGCAATGCGCATCGAAACCCGCAGCCTTCGCCTCCTCGCAATCGCGTCGCGACGCGAACCCGCTGCACGCGACGAGCAGCATGTCGGCCGTGCGCGGATCGGCGCGCAGCCGCGTCGCGAGCTGCAGCCCGTCGAGGCCCGGCATCGCGATGTCAAGCAGCACCGCGAACGGTTGCCAGTCGCGTGCGACGTCGCACACGGCGAACGGATCGTCGGCGATGCGGCATTCGAAGCCGCGCGTCTCGAGCAGCAGGCGCAACGCGTCGGCCGCGTCGCGATAGTCGTCGACGACCAGCACGCGGCGCGGGCGGCGCGGCACGCTGTCGGGCGCGCGCCACAGCAGCACGTCGGCGGCGGCCGGATCGTCGCCGGGATCGGGTTGCATCGCGTTTCTCCTGTCGTTGGACCGGACGGCCACGCAAGCCGCGCACCCGTCACGACCGCACGCGGCATGCCGGTTGCTGCGTCGTTCGCATCGTCGACACGG
The DNA here is from genome assembly GCF_001718535.1 of Burkholderia seminalis. NCBI lineage: Bacteria > Pseudomonadati > Pseudomonadota > Betaproteobacteria > Burkholderiales > Burkholderiaceae > Burkholderia > Burkholderia seminalis. The sequence goes on from NZ_CP013399.1 coordinate 258,239, forward strand.
GAGTCCTTGATGCGAGCGATGCGGCTTTCTCCGTCCGGTCTGCACCCCGCTGCGCGGGCGACAGGCCGAGCGCCAGCCCGTTCCCCTCGATGGCGGCGCGATCCGGCGTCGACCCGCGCGGGGCGCGCCGCATGACCCGCCAGCCGCCGGGCCGCTCAACACCGTCGTCCGCCGAAGACGACGCGCCGCCGACGCTCGACGCGTGCCGCCGCTGCACGCTGTGGGAACACGCGACGCAGCCGGTACCCGGCGCGGGACCGCGCGACGCGTCGATCATGCTGGTCGGCGAGCAGCCGGGCGACCAGGAAGACCGCGCGGGCCTGCCGTTCGTCGGCGCGGCCGGCCGCCTGCTCGACCGCGCGCTCGGCGAAGCCGGGATCGAACGCACGCACGTGTACCTGACCAACGCGGTCAAGCACTTCAAATGGGAACCGCGCGGCAAGCGGCGGCTGCACAAGACGCCCGCGCAGCGGGAGGTGGCCGCGTGCCGCTACTGGCTCGAACGCGAACTCGATGCGGTGCGCCCGCGGGTGGTCGTCGCGCTCGGCGCCACGGCGCTGCGCGCGGTGCTGCAGGACCACGACGCGACGCTCGAGCGCACGCGCGCGCCGGTGCGTACCGCCGGCGGGCAGCTCGTCGTCGCGACCTATCATCCGTCGTACGTGCTGCGCACGCGCGGCGCCGATTCGCGCGAGCACGCGTACCGGACGCTCGTCGACGCGCTGCGCACCGCATCGGACCTCGCGCGCGACGCACGCCGCGGCGGCACGCGCGGCGCGCACGGCAACGCCGGATGAGTGCGCCGGACCCAGGCGCAGGGCCGGCGGCCGTGACCTCGCCCGCCGCCGCCACGGCGAAACCCTGGTACAAGCGGCTCGGCCCAGGACTGCTCGCGGGCGCATCCGATGCCGATCCGAGCAACATCGCGGTCTACGCGCAGGCCGGCAGCCAGTTCGGTTTCAACATGCTTTGGATGATCGTCGTCACGCTGCCGATGATGGTCGCCGTGCAGCTCGCGGCGGCCTTCGTCGGACGCCGCAACCGCGAAGGCCTCGTCGCCGGCATTCGCACGCACTTCTCCGACCGTCTCGCGAAGGCGCTGATCGTGATGGTCGCGGTGGTCAACGTCGTGAACGTCGGCGCCGATCTCGCGGCGATGGGCGACGCGACGGCGCTCGTCGCCGGCGGCCGCGGCTACTGGTATGCGCCGCTCTATGGAATCGCCTCGCTCGCGCTGCAGGTGATGCTGTCGTACGAACGCTATGCGCGCTGGCTGAAATGGATGACGCTCGGGCTGATCGCGTACGTGCTCGAACTCGGCTTCGTTCATGTCGACTGGCGCGGCGTGCTGCATGCGCTCGTGCTGCCGCAGATCGCGTTCACGCATGCGTATGCGACGACCGCGGTCGCCGTTCTCGGCACGACGCTGAGCCCGTACCTGTTCGTGTGGCAGGCCGCGCTCGAAGTCGAGGAAACCGCGGCCGAACAGCGCGACGAGGGGACCGGCACGCAGGCCGATACGCAGGCCGGCACCGAGGGGCGCGTCACGCTCGACACATGGACGGGCATGATCGTCACCAATGCGGTGTCGTTCTGCATCATGGTGATCGGTGCGGCCGTGTTCTTCGCGCACGGCCGGCACGATATCGGCACCACCGCGCAAGCGGCCGAGGCGCTGCGGCCGATCGCCGGCGAAGCCGCGTTCGTCGTGTTCGCGTTCGGCATCGTCGGCTGCGGGCTGCTCGCGATTCCGGCGTTCGCCGGCAGCGCCGCGTACGGCTGCGCGGAAGCCTGGCGGTTCCGCGAAGGGCTGAACGAACCCGTGCGGCGCGCGCCCGCGTTCTACGCGGTACTGGCGCTATGTGTGATCGTCGGCATCGCGATCTGCGTCGGCCCGATCGATCCGATCCGGGCGCTGTACTGGAGCGCCGTGCTCAACGGCGTCGCGGCGGTGCCGATGCTCGTGCTGGTGATGCTGCTCGCAAGGCAGCGCGACGCTGCCGGGCAGCCCGGGAGCGGTCCGGCAGCGCAAGCGTTCGGCTGGCTCGCGGTCGCGTTGATGGCCGCGGCCGTGGCCACGATGATCGTCGACCTGCTCACCTGAGCGCCACGAGACGGTTGCGTCGGCAACCGGGCAGCCGCGCGAACGGCTGCCCGCTCCGCATCGCGCGTCACATCATCTTGCCGCGCGAGCGTTCGGCGCGCGCCGCCTCGGCCGCCGATTCGACCTTCTTCACTTCCTCCGGCGGCGGCAGCACGGCCTTGAAGCCCATCGACTCGATCCACATCTCGCGCGCCCAGCCGCGCGTGTGATACAGATGGTGATCCTCGTCGGCCTCGACTTCGTCGTGCGCGTCCTTCAGCGTCTTCGCCGCATCGCCCGACAACTGGTCGGCCGCGTAGCCGATCAGCTCCCAGTTCAGGTGGTCCTTGGTTTCGGCGAGCACGACGCATTCCGCCGCGACGACCTGCGCGACGGCCGGATCGGCGTGCTTCTGCGCCTGCTCGATCACGTGGACCAGCGACTGGCCGGTGGCCGCGACCGCGCTGCGTCCGGGCGACTGCGCGTCGAGGTCCATGCCGAACGTCTCGAACACCTTGCGCAGCACCTCCTGGTGATGCAGCGTCTCGCGATGGTACTTCTCCCACTCCTTGTGCAGATCGTCGTCGGTCGCGCACTGCAGCGCGGCCTCGTAGATCTTCGCGCCGCCAAGCTCGGTTTCGTAGGCCTGACAGAGTAATTCGCGGATGCCTTCGTGTTTCGGTTGCCGATGGGCCATGACTCTCTCTCCGGAAAAAACGGGCCGCGCATACGGCCCGGGGTTGAACGGGCACGCGTTATCGCGCGCCCACCTTGCGTTCGAGCGCCTGCGCCATGCTCAGGTGATGCCGGAGCGTCGGCAGCGTGGCGCTCGCGAATTCGCGCAACTGCGGATCCCTGCCGTCGCGCGCCTCGCTTTCGAACAAGGCGACCGCCTTGCGGTGCGCGTCGGGGCCGACCGCCGCGACATACGCGACGTCGAAGTCGTGGCCGTTCTTGCCGCGCAGCGCCTCGACGTCGGGGTCCGAAATCTGTTCGACCTGCGGCTTCATGCCCTTGCGCGCGGCAAGCTCGGTGAGCCGTGCATTCGCCTTGCCGTGATCGCTCACCATCCGCTTCGCGAATGCGCGCACGCCCGGCGACTGCGCCTGCTTCAGCGCGAGCTGGCTCGCCTGCACCTCGGCCTTGCCGGCGAGCGCGGCCTTGTCGATGAATTCCGCGTCGCCGCCTTGCGGCGCCTTCGCGATCCGCGCATCGCCCGCGCCCGACGACGGATTGATCACGCCGCCCGGCGCGTGCGAATTCGATGCGGGCGGCTCGCTCGGCGCCTGCGCGCGGGCGAGCCCCGACACGGCGAGCGCGCCTGCGGCGAGCATCGCGATCGTCCAGTCCGGATGTCTCATCTGCTTTCTCCTAGTGCTTGCGTGGAAGCCGCCGGCGGCCGTCAGCCACCGACGATCGAGCCGCCGTTCGGGTGCAGCGTCTGCCCCGTCATGTAGCTCGCGCCGTCCGACGCGAGCAGCACGTAGCAGTCGATCAGTTCGTCCGGCTGCCCCGGCCGCTTGAGCGGCACGTTCGAGCCGAACTTCCCGACCTGTTCGGCGGTGAAGGTTGACGGGATCAGCGGCGTCCAGATCGGCCCCGGCGCAACTGCGTTGACGCGGATGTCGCGTTCGGCCAGCTCGATCGCCAGCGAACGCGTGAACGCGACGATCGCGCCCTTGGTCGCCGAGTAATCGGGCAGCCTCGGGCTGCCGTGATAGGCCGTCACCGACGCCGTATTGACGATCCGCCCGCCATGCTGCATATGCGGCAGCGCGGCCTGCGTGCAGAAGAACATGCCGTACACGTTCGTGCGGAAGGTGCGTTCGAGCTGTTCCTCGGTCACGTCCTCGATGCCCGGTTGCGGATGCTGCTCGCCCGCGTTGTTGACCAGCACGTCGAGCCGGCCGAGCCGCTCGACCGTGCGCGCCACCGCGTCGCGTGCCTGCCGGCGCTCGCCGACGTCGCACGCGATCGCCTCGCAACGCCGGCCGGCCTGCTCGACCAGCCGCTTCGTGTGCGCCGCATCGTCGGACTCCTTCAGATAAACGATCGCGACATCCGCGCCTTCCTTCGCGAAACCGACCGCGACCGCGCGGCCGATCCCGCTGTCGCCGCCCGTCACGAGCGCGACCTTGCCGGCCAGCTTGCCGCTGCCGACGTAGTCGGCCGCGTCGTCGCGCGGCTTCGGATGCATGTCGCGTTCGGTGCCCGGTTGATGGCTTTGCTGCTGGGGCGGGGGCGTCTGTGCGGTAGTCATCGGTTCCTCCTTGAACGGGTGCCATTCCTGTTGCGCAAGCGGCATGCCGCGCGCGACCCGCGGGCGCGCGGCGCTGCTGCCGCGTTTTCCCGGTCGGCGTTGCAAGCGCATGCAGGAAAGCGCGTACTCAGCGCGGGCCGCCCGACGCGGGTTCGTCCGGCCGGCGCACCGGGTCGAAATCGCGCCATTCGCCGTCCTGCCAGTCGCCTTCGACGCGCTCGATCGAGCGCGCGCCAGTCGCGCGCAGCACGTCTTCGGCCGTGCTCGCCGTGTCGGGCGTCACGCGCGCGGCGAGAATCACGCCCGTTTCGCTCCGCGCGAGCGTGCCCTTGCCTTCGGCCGGCTCGCCGCGCATCCGGCCGAGCGCGCCGCCGAACGCGCCGAGATACGCGCCGGCCAGCGCGCCGGCCGCGGGCACGAACCAGTAGCGCACGCCGACCGCATAGACGACCAGCCCCACCGCGGCGCCGATCAGCAACCCGCGCATCGCACCGATCATCGCGCCGCGGCCGCCCGGCTTCGCCGCCGTATCGGCATACACGTCGCCGCCGATCGGAAAGCGCGCATGCTGGCCGCCCGGATTCAGAAAGAAGATCGATACGTCGTCCGGGCCGAACGCGCGCTCGTAAAGGTGGCGCGCCCCACCTTCCGCTTCATCGAACGTCGTGAAGCGGCCTGCGACGATCATCGCCATGCTCGTCCTCCTCGTGACGGGTCAGGCGCCGCGCGCGGCAACCCGCGCGGCGCGACGCGGCGGCACTTACATCAGCCGCCCGAGTTCCTTCGATACCGACGCCGGCGTCGCGTACTCGCGATCGGGAATCCGGCGCAGCATGTCGAGCACACCGGCGTCCGCGTGCGAACGTTCCGCGCACTGGACGACTTCCGCCTTGCTCGCCGGATAGTCCATGCCCTTCAGCGCCTTCTGCACGTCGACCGGGCTCGGCGCCTTGCCGTGCCCAGTCTGGTGGCCGCCCTTGTCGTGGTCCTGCTGCACGCGCTCGCCTTCGTGCGCGCGCGAATGGCTGTATTCGTGGCCCGTGTGTTGTCGGGATGTCATGTCGAACTCCTTTGCAAATGAATGAAATCATGTGGATGTCCGGCGCGAACGCGCCAGCGCGGCGAACACGAGCGCCGCCGCGCCCAGCGCGACCGCGCCGGCCACCTTCGGCCGCTGCACCACCGCGTTGTACGCGCAGCCGCGCAGCACCGGGCCGTCCATCCCTTCGCGCTCGTGCAGCGCGTGGCGCGACTCGTACAACGCGTTGTCGTCGCGCGGCCGTGCCGGCCGCACCGTGCGCTGGCCGCGCGAGAACAGCGTGGCCGCCACGCGATCGAACAGGCGCGGCGCGTGATACGCGCTCGCCGACGTGAATTTCGCGGCACCGCCGACGAACAGCGTGCGGCGCGGGTGCGCGGCCGCGAACAGGATCGCGTCGGCGACGAGATCGGGGTCGTAGATCGGCGGCGGCAGCTTCGCCTCGACGTTCATGTAGTTCTTCGCGTGCATCACGAACATCGTGTCGATCGCGGCCGGCTTGATCAGCGTGATCGACACCGGCAGACGGTCCGACTCCATCTCGAGCCGCAGCGAATCGGTGAAACCCTTCACCGCATGCTTCGATGCGACGTACGCGCTCTGCAGCGGCACCGGCGCATCGGATGCCTCGCTGCCCATGTTGATGATCGCGCCGCCATGGAAATCGCGCTTGCGCCGGAAATGATCGGCCGCGACGAGCGAGCCGTGCACGACGCCCCAGTAGTTGGTGTCGAACAGCCGCCGCTGGTCCTCGAGCGGCACCGCGGCCGCCGTGCCGAAGATCGACACGCCCGCGTTGTTGACCCACGTGTCGAAGCCGCCGTAGGTGTCGGCCGCTTGCGCGGCCGCGCGCTGCAGATCCTCGACGTTGCCGACGTCGCCGGCGACCGGCACCGCCAGGCCGCCGTGCTGGCGGATTTCCTCGCACAGCGTGTTCAACGCGTCCTCGTTGCGCGCGAACAGCACGAGCTTCGCGCCGCGCCGTGCCGCCTTGCGCGCGGTGACGAGGCCGATGCCGCTCGTCGCGCCGGTGATCACGATCGTCTGTTCGCCGACCGGTTTGAGCATGCAGTTCATCACTGGACTCCCTGGGCGCGGCGCCCGTTACTTGGGCCGGATAGTCAATTGATCGCGCACGCCCTGCACGCCGTCGACCTGCTTCACGACGCTCACGGCCTGCGTGCGTTGCTGCTCGTCCGGCACGCTGCCGGTGAGCGTCACCGTGCCGTGCCGCGTCTTCACGTGGATGTCGCCGGCCGACAGGCCGCTCGTGCCGACGAGTTCGGCTTTCGCCTTGGTCGTGATCGTCGCGTCGCGAATCTTCGTGCCCGTGCTCGACTGCGATGACGACGAGGCGGCGGCGTCGTCGCCTGCCGCGATCGCGTTCGGCGCGATTACCGCGCACGCCGCGGCGGCGGCGATCGCGACCGCCATGCCGGCGCGCAACGCGTGCCGACGGCGGTTTCGGGGAGAGCGGGCTTGCAGCGGGAATGACTTCATCGTGACCTCCTTTTGTCAGGCCGGCCTGGCCGGCGGGTGCGTATTCCCCGCGCAAGTCGTGTGCCGTGCCGACAGCGGCGCAAGGACGCGGGAAACCGCGATCGGACGCCCTTTCATCCAACGCGTTGTAATTTTTTCGGCACGCCGGGAAGCGGTTTCCCCGGCAAAGCACCGGGCATGCCGTTTGCCGAACGAGCGACAACGGCGGCCCGTCTGCGCGGCCCCGATACCGGGAGCAATGCCATGCAAAGAATCGCGTTGATCAGTGAACATGCGTCGCCGCTGGGGGTGATCGGCGGTGTCGACGCCGGCGGCCAGAACATCTATGTCGCGAACGTCGCGAAGCAACTGGCCGAGCGCGGGCTCGACGTCGACGTCTACACGCGTTGCGACAATCCGCACCTGCCGGACGTCGTGCCGATCGGCACGCGCATGCGCGTGATCCACGTGCGGGCCGGACCGCCGTCGGACGTGCCCAAGGAGAAGCTGTTGCCGTACATGGTCGCGTTCGCGGACGCGATGATCGCGCGCATGCGGCGCGAACCCCACCCGGTCGACGTGATGCACGCGAACTTCTTCATGTCCGGCGACGTCGCGCTGCGCGTGAAGCGGCAGCTCGGCATTCCGTTCGTCACCACGTTCCACGCGCTCGGCCGCGTGCGGCGCCTGCACCAGGGCGCGGCCGACGGGTTCCCGGACGCGCGTTTCGCGATCGAGGACACGCTCGCGCGGCGCTCGGATCGCCTGATCGCCGAATGCCCGCAGGACGCGCTCGACCTGATCACGCACTATCGCGCCGACAAGACCCGCATCGAGATCGTGCCGTGCGGTTTCGATCTTCAGGAAATCCGGCCGGTGCCGCGCGTCGATGCGCGCGCGCGGCTCGGCTGGCGGCAGGACGCGTTCGTCGTGCTGCAGCTCGGCCGCCTCGTGCCGCGCAAGGGTATCGACACGGTGATCGACGCGCTCGCGCGCATGCCGCGCGATCCGCGGCGGCCGACGCACCTCTATGTCGTCGGCGGCAGCCAGGCGACGCCCGACCCCGCGCGCGATCCGGAACTCGCGCGGCTCGCCGCGTTCGCGCACGAACTGGGGATCGCCAACCGCGTGACCTTCGTCGGCCGGCGCGAGCGCGACGCGCTGCACCTGTACTACAGCGCCGCCGACGTGTTCGTGACGACGCCGTGGTACGAGCCGTTCGGCATCACCCCGGTCGAGGCGATGGCCTGCGCGACGCCGGTGATCGGCAGCGACGTGGGCGGCATCCGCACGACGGTCGACGACGGCACGACCGGCTACCTGGTGCCGCCGCGCGACCCGGCCGCGCTGGCCGCGCGCCTCGTGCAGTTGCGTGCGCAACCGGATCTGTGCGAGGCCCTCGGGCGCGCCGGCTACCTGCGCGCGCACCGGCACTACACGTGGCAAGGCGTGGCCGACCGGCTCGTCGACATCTACCGCGACGTCGCGCACCCGCAGCGCGCCGGCACCTCGGCCGGCACCGGCCGGCGCACGCCCGTGGCCGCCACGCCGGGCTTACTCGCCCACCGCAAGGAGAATACGTAATGAAGGGCTACGATCGAAAACGCGTGCTCGTGACCGGCGGCGCCGGCTTTCTCGGTTCGCATCTGTGCGAACGCCTCGTGACGGCCGGCGACGACGTGCTGTGCGTCGACAACTTCTACACGGGCACCCGCGACAACATCGCGCACCTGCTCGACGCCCCCAACTTCGAACTGATGCGGCACGACGTGACGTTTCCGCTCTATGTCGAGGTCGACGAGATCTACAACCTCGCGTGCCCCGCGTCGCCCGTCCACTACCAGCGCGATCCCGTGCAGACGACGAAAACCAGCGTACACGGCGCGATCAACCTGCTCGGCCTCGCGAAGCGCGTGAAGGCGCGCATCCTGCAGGCGTCGACGAGCGAGGTGTACGGCGACCCCGATGTCCATCCGCAGGACGAAGGATATTGCGGCCGCGTGAACCCGACCGGTGTCCGTGCGTGCTACGACGAAGGCAAGCGCTGCGCGGAAACGCTGTTCATGGACTATCACCGCCAGTACGGCGTCGACGTGCGGATCGCGCGGATCTTCAACACTTACGGCCCGCGCATGCATCCGGCCGACGGACGCGTCGTGTCGAACTTCGTCACGCAGGCGCTCGCCGAAGCGCCGCTGACCGTGTATGGCGACGGCCGGCAGACGCGCTCGTTCTGCTACGTGGACGACATGGTCGATGCGCTGATGCGGCTGATGGCGGAGCCGGGAGATGCGTGCGAGCCGGTCAATCTCGGCAGCGACGTCGAGATCGCGATGATCGACGTCGCGCGCGAGGTCGTGCGGATCGTCGGCACGACGGTGCCGATCGAGTTCCGGCCGCTGCCGTCCGACGATCCGCGCCAGCGGCGGCCGAACCTGGACGCCGCGCATCGGCGGCTCGGCTGGCGTGCGACGACGCCGCTGGCGAACGGGCTCGCGCACACCGCCCGGTATTTCATCCAGCGCCAGGTCACGCACCATGCGCCCGGCGACCTCGTGCGCAGCACGCGGATCGCGTCGCACCTGCTCGCGCAGGTGCATACGCAGAACCGGCCGGCTCCCGCGACGTGACGCCTTGTCGGCCCCGGCCGGCGCGTCAGCCGTCGCGCTTCGTCGCGTGCGCGATCTTGCTTGCCAGCTCGCGCACGTCGACCGGCTTGCACAGGTAACCGTCGAACCCCGCCTCCAGCGCGCGACGTTCGTCGGCGGGTCCCGCGTGCGCGGTGACGGCCAGCACGCACACGTCGGCCTGGCCGCCGCTGCCGTTCGTCGACCCGCGCCGCAACGCGTCGAGCAGCCAGAAGCCGTCGCCGTCGGGCATCGCGAGATCGGACAGCACCACGGTCGGCCGCATGTCGGCGGCCACCGCGAGCGCCTCGCGGCCCGACGACGCGATCGCGACGGCCGCGCCGAAGGTGGTCAGCGCGGCCGTGAGGCTCGCGCGCGTCGTCGCATCGTCGTCGACGATCAGGATCCGCTGCGCATCGAGCGCGAACGGCTCGCGCGGCTCCCTGACCGCCTGCGCGATGCCCCACGCCATCGCGCCAGCGGGTTGCCAGCCGGCAGGCAGCGTCACCGTGAAGGTCGTGCCGCGATTGCGGCCCGCGCTCGCCACGGTCACGCGGCCGCCGTGCAGTTCGGCGATATGCCGCACGATCGACAGGCCAAGTCCAAGCCCGCGCCGCGACGATGCGGGCGAATCGTCCGCGCGGCGGAACATGTCGAAAACGTACGGGACGAATTCCGGCGCGACGCCCTGCCCGGTATCGGCGACGGTCAATACCGCGCGCGTGTCGTCGCGCGCGAGCCGGACCGTCACGCTGCCGCCGCCCGGCGTGAATTTCAGCGCATTCGACGTGAGGTTCGACAGCATCTGCCGCAAGCGCTCGGCGTCACCCGACACGATGCACGACGCGGCGTCGCAATCGAATTCGAGCGCGATGCCGGCCGACGACGCGGCCGTCTGGAACGTGCCTACCGAATCGGAAAACAGCCGCACGAGGTCGACTGGCGTCGTGTCGAGCCGCAGCTTGCCGGTCGCGAGCGACGATGCATCGAGAATGTCGCCGACCATCCGCGTGAGCGAGCGCGCGCTGCGGTCGATCGCGTCGACGGCCTGGTGCTGCAGCGCGTGATCGCCGGAATTGCGCAGCACCTCGATCCAGCCGTAGATCACGTTCAGCGGCGTGCGCAGTTCGTGCGATACCGTCGCCAGCAGTTCGTCCTTCAGCCGGTTCGACGTGTCAGCTTGGTCGCGCGCATCGCGCGCGCCCTGCAGCGAACGCTGTGCGCGGAGGTCGCGACGGCGCTGCGCACCGGTTTCGCGCAATGTCAGCGACAGCGCGACGCATTCGCGCGCGTTGCCGCGTACCGGGCACGCCGACATGGTCGCGCGAAAACGCCGGCCGTCGCGCCGCACGCACAGCAACTCGAGCGGCCCGACCGGTTCGCGCATCGCGTCGAACGATGCGGTCAGCGGATTGCGCCGCAACCAGCGCATCGCGATCAACGTGTCGAACATGCGGCCGCGCGCGTCCGCCTCGTCGTAGCCGAAGATCCGCTGAGCGGCTGCATTCCAGCTGGCAATGCGACCGCTCGCGTCGATGCCGACGATCGCATCCGGCGACGCGTCGACGACCGCATGCTGCAACCGCGCCGCGTCGACGCGCGCGCGATCCGCGCCGGCGTCGCGCAGCAGCAGCACCGCGCCGCCGACGTTGCCGTCCGCGTCGCCGAGCGGCGACGCCACCTCGACGATCGGTACCGGCTCGCCAGCGCCATCCGGTTTCAGCCAGTGCCGGTCGGACACGGCGTCCGCGCCATCGAGCGCGCGGTCGAGCGGCGTCGTCTGCACGCGGCGCCCGTCACGGTCGACGATTTTCAGCACGTCGCGCACGGGCCGCCCCGCCGCGTCGTCCGGCCGGCAGCCCGCGAGTTCGGCCGCCGCTGCGTTGATGTAGGTCACCCGCCCTTTCGTATCGGTCGCGATCACGCCGTGCGGCAGCGCGCGCAGCACCGCTTCGAGCTGCCGGCGCGCGGCGGCCTCGTGGCGGCGCACGCGGTCGTTCGCGACCCGAGTGTGTCGCAACATCGACGCGATCGCGCAAACCAGCGCACCGACGAGCAAGAAAGTACCGAGCTGCACAAGCCGTTCGGGCAGCGGGGCGGGATAGGCGGCCGGATCGGACAGGAACAGCGTCCACACGAGCAATCCACTCACGACGGTCGACACGACGCCGAACAGGAAGGACGTCGCCCATGCGGCGCCGGCGAGCAGCGGGTAGTACAGAGCGAACGGCAGGTTCACGCCGCCGAAACGGATCGCGAGCGCCTGCAGCACGGTCGCGATCGCGACCAGCATCACCGCCGTTGCGTAGTTTCCGGCCGGCGGCCGGATCAAGTCGATCATCGAACACGCTCCTCGCGGGAACACCGACGACGGGCAGGCACGGCGCGTGCGGGCCCGTCGGAACCCGCGGCGCAGCCGCCCACCACGGGAACCGTCACGTCATGAACATTCCGACACGCTGGCTCGTCGTCTCGCCGCATCTCGACGATGCCGTCTTCAGTTGCGGTCAACTGCTCGCGCAAGCGCCCGGTTCGATCGTCGTCACCGTCTTCGCGGGCATTCCGCCGCGCGGCACGCCCGCACCGCCCTGGGATCGCCGCGCCGGCTTCGACTTCGCCGACGAAGCCGTGCGCGCGCGCCGCGCCGAGGACGCCCGCGCGCTCGCACTGCTCGGCGCGCACCCCGTCTGGCTCGACTTCCTCGACGACCAGTACGGCGTGCCGGCCGCCTCGACCGCCATCGCCGCGCGCGTGGCCGATGCGATCGATACCCACGACGGCTTCGGCGTGCTTGCGCCGGTTGGCCTGTTCCATCGCGATCACCTGAAGGTGCAGCAGGCCGTGCTGTCGCTGCTGCCGCACAACGCGGACATGCCGGAGCACGCGTCGCGCGTCTGGCGCTTCTACGAAGACGTGCCGTATCGCCGTATCCGCGGCCTGATGGCCCAACGCGTGATCGACTGGCGCGAACGCGGCTGGATCGCGCATCCGGTCGGCGCACCGGCCGGCAGCCAGTCGCGCGGCGCCGCCGCGAAAGCCGCCGCCGTCGCCGCGTACGCGAGCCAGGTTGCGCTGTTCGAGCCTCATATGCGCGCCGATCTCCACCAACCCGAAACGTACTGGCGGCTCGCATGCGACGTCACATCCGCGTAACGCCCGCGCGCGTCGCACTGCCGCCGGCCGAGCCGCGCGTGACCGCCGTCGTGCTGACCTGCCGGCGCACGGCCGAACTCGCGCGCACGCTGGCGCGACTCACCGCGCTGCCCGACCGGCCGGCGATCGTCGTCGTCGACAATGCGTCGGACCACGAGACGGCCGCGCTGATTCGCGACCGCTTCGCGCACGCGACGCTCGTGCATGCGCCGGCCAATCTCGGGGCCGCCGGCCGCAATCTCGGCGCGGCCGTCGCGCGCACGCGCCACGTCGCGTTCTGCGACGACGACACGTGGTGGGCGCCCGGTTCGATCGCCGAAGCCGCGAACCTGCTCGATGCGTATCCGCACGTCGCGGCCGTCACGGCGCGCGTGCTGGTTGGCCCCGCACAGCGCGAGGACCCGACCTGTCGGACGATGGCCGACAGCCCGCTCGACGCCCCCGTCGCGCTGCCCGGCCCCCCAATCCTCGGGCTGCTGGCCGGCGCGACCGCATTCCGGCGCGACGCGTTCGTGCAAGCCGGCGGCTATCACCCGCGCTACTTCCTCGGCGGCGAGGAAGCGCTGCTCGCGTTCGACCTGTACGGTGCCGGCCACTGGCTCGTGTATGCGTCTCATCTCACGGTGCATCACTACCCGTCGCCGCGCCGGGACGGGCCGGGACGCGCCAGCGTCGCCGCCCGCAACGCGGTGTGGACCGCATGGCTCCGGTGGCCGGCCGCGCCAGCATGGCTGCACACCGTGCGCCGGCTGCCGCTGCTGCGCCGCGAACGCGCGATCGCGCGCACGTTCGCCGGCCTGCCGTGGATCCTGCGCGAACGGCGTGCGATCGCGCCGCAGATCGAACGCATGCGCCGCCGTCTCGATCGCGAGACGCGTCGTGATACGGGAACGGGAGCATGAGCGCGATCGCGACGGCATCAGGAATCCGGTTTTTCCGCTTCGTCTTCCAGTTGCGCGAGCCGGTTGTAGATCGTCTTCAGGCTGACGTCGAGCACCTCGGCCGCCTGCGCCTTCACGCCGCCGCACTGGGCGATCGTGCCGAGGATCAGCTTGCGGTCGACTTCCTCGAGCGGCGTGCCGAACGGCACCGTCACGCGATCCTCGTGCGAATCGACCATGTTCGACAGCTCGTCCATGATCGGCGGCGGCAGCGTGTCGATCACGTCGCCATCGGTGAAGATGCTCGCGCGCTGCACGAAGTTGCGCAGCTCACGCACGTTGCCGGGCCACTCGTAGGTCTTCAGCGCTTCGCGCGCGGCCGGCGCGAAACGCAGGTTGCGGCCGCTTTCCTCGTTGTAGCGCTGCAGGAACGCATCCGCGAGCATCGGGATGTCGTCGCCGCGCTCGCGCAGCGACGGCAGCGGAATCGGGAACACGTTGATCCGGTGAAACAGGTCGGGCCGCAGTTTGCCGTCCGCCATCGCGGCTTCCGGATCGCGGTTCGTCGCGGCAACGATGCGCACGTCGACGTCGATCTCGCGCGTCGAGCCGAGTCGCGTGAGGCGGCCCGTTTCCAGCACGCGCAACAGCTTGACCTGCGACTCGAGCGGCATTTCGGTGATCTCGTCGAGAAACAGCGTGCCGCCGTCCGCGCGTTCGAAGAAGCCCTTGTGCTGGCGCTCCGCGCCGGTGAAGCTGCCGCGGTCGTGGCCGAACATCTCGCTCTCGACGAGGTTCGCGGCGATCGCGCCGCAGTTCACCGCGAGGAACGGACCGCGGCGGCGCAGGCTCAGGTCGTGCACGGTCTGCGCGGCGAGTTCCTTGCCGGTGCCCGATTCGCCGGTGAGCAGGACCGACGCCTCGGTGCGCGCCACACGCCCGATCGCGTCGTAGACGGCCTGCATCGCGGGCGAACTGCCGAGCATGCGGCCGAAGCGGCCGAGGCGCTTCAGCTCCGAGCGCAGCTCCGCGATTTCCTCGTGCAGCGCGGTCGTGCGCGGCACGCGCGCAAAGATGCTGTTCAGCCGCTGCATGTTGAGCGGCTTCACCAGATAGTCGGTCGCGCCGCGCCGCAATGCGTCGATCGCGGTTTCCAGGCTCGCGTGGCCGGTGGTCAACACCATTTCGCAATGCGCGCGCTTGGGCAACGCGTCGAACAGATCCATGCCGTTGCCGTCCGGCAGCACGAGATCGCACAGCACGAGATCGGGCGTATTCGTCGAGACCAGCGTACGCGCCTCTTCGAGCGTGGCCGCCGTATCGCACGCAAGCTGCTGCGTGCGCGCAAGCGTGGCCAGCATCGTTCGCGTATCGGCATCGTCTTCGACGATCAGGACATATGGCATCGAGGCTCCTTGAAATGCGGCCCGGCGCGATCGTCGGCCGGCACCGCGACAGGTACGGCGCAAAACGCGCCGCCGCGCAGGCCGCGGCGGCGCGTTTTGCGCCGTACGCGAACGGGCAGACAAGCTGTCCTGCACTGACAAACAAGTGCTTAGGCAGTATAGAAGAACGAGGTTGCGCATTCGTCGTTCATCTAATAAATCTATCTGTCGACGCTACCTGCATTGCCAGATTCAATGCCGCGAAATTGGCACAAAATGTATCCTCGATACATGAAAAACGACGTGTGCCACGTCATTTTTTCATCCAGCTTCGACGCATTCGGTCATATTTTCCCAATTCGATCTCACATCATGTCGAAATCAGTCGATGAGGGTGCACGTCTGTTCGGTCGCTCGCGTACGATTCAGGATCTGTTGTTGAAGGTATCGCGCGTGGCGGCGACGCGCATCAGCGTATTGATCGTCGGCGAAAGCGGTGCCGGAAAGGACATCGTCGCGCGGCTCATTCACGACATGAGCCCGCGCCGGCGCGGGCCATTCGTCCCCGTGAACTGCGGCGCGATACCGCACGACATCGCGGAATCGCAATTGTTCGGCCACGAAAAAGGCAGCTTCACGGGCGCCATTTCGCAGCACGTGGGCATGTTCGAAGCCGCACGCGGCGGCACGCTGTTTCTCGACGAGATCGCCGAAATGCCGGCCGAGCTGCAGGTCAAGCTGCTGCGCACGCTGGAGACGAACACGATCGTGCGCGTGGGCGGCCACGAGCCGGTTCCGCTCGACGTGCGGATCGTCGCGGCCACCCATCACGATCCCGTCGAGGCGCTGCGCACCGGGCGGCTGCGCGAGGACCTGTTCTACCGGATCGCGCCGGTCGCGCTGCATGTGCCCGCGCTCAGGCAGCGCGAGGACGATGTCGGCGATATCGCGCTGCAGATCGTCGAACGACTGAATGCGCGGCACCGTACGCGAAAGCGGCTGTCCACGCAGGCGATGAAGGCGTTGCGCGCGTATACGTGGCCCGGCAACGTGCGCGAGCTGCGCAACGCGCTGGAGCGCGCGTTCATCCTTGCCGACGAGCAGATCGAACTGCAGTTGCCGCGCCGCCAGCCGCCGCGCGAGGAGGTGCGTCACAACGCGATGACGCTGCATATCGGCACGACGCTCGCGCATACGCAGCAGCGCTTCATCGTCGCGTCGCTGCGGCACTTCAACGGCGACAAGCCGCGCACCGCGAAGGCGCTCGGCATCAGCCTGAAGACGCTGTACAACCGCCTCGCGCTGCTGCCCGAACACGAGCGCAATGCGGTCAGCGGCGGCGCATATCAGCCGAATCCAAACGGCAGCAGCGCGCCCGATTCGCCCGCCGCGAACCCGTAAGCGGCGCGCGTCACGCGGTCACATCGCGCAGCGCCGCGTCCCAGTCGCGCGCGAACCGTTCGATGCCGAAGCGTTCGCAGGCGTCGCGGCGCGCAGCCGCACCCCACTCGCGCGCGAGTTCCGGATCGCGGATCAGCATGCGCATCGCATCGACCAGCACGCTCAATCGCGTATCGGCCACGCCGTTGAAGCCGCTCCGGACGAGCTGCGCCATCTCGGTCGTCGCGAGCGCGACGATCGGCAGCCCGACCATCATCGCCTCGATCACCGCGAGCCCGAGGCTCGTGTAGCGGATCGGGTTGAAGAAGAACCGGTAGTGCGACAGGAACTGCGGCAGCGCCGGGTTCGGCACCTCGCCGATCCCGCCGAGTTCGGCCGACCCCATCCCGACCAGGTCGATCGGCACGCTGTGACGCACGGCCTCGAACAGGTCCGCGCCGAGGCGCCGGCCGCGCCGCGCGAGATGGTTCACCACCGTCACGCCCTTCGGCAGCGTGCCGCGATACTCGACGCCCTCGGGCGTCGGCACGCCATGCTCGATCACGCGCGTCGGCGTCACGCCGCTGTCCCACATCAGCGCGTTGAACGGTGTCACGTGCACGAGCAACACGTTCGGGTCCTGCACCGGGTGCAGCGTGTCGGTCGGATGCTCGCGCGGCGGATCGTGCTCGACGAACAGCGTCGGCAGCGCACGCTGCGCGTCGCTCAGCAGCCGCAGGCGGTCGTGCCGGTAATGATTCGCATGCTGGTACAGCACGCAGTCGAATTCGGTGTCGCGCACGCACTCGACCGGCACCTCGTGCACGTTGTCGCCCCACGGCAGGTGCCCCACCCGGCCCGCATAGCCGGGCGGATGCTGCGGCTTCGTCACGAGGTAGAAGTCGTGCGGCGCGTGCGACAGGTAATACAGGTAGTTGCCATGCACGTGCCAGGTCAGCACGCGCAACCGCTTACGTGACATGACGTCTCTCCTTCGCGAGCAGGTCGCCCGCCTGGCCGATCACGTCGCCGACGCCAATGGCCGTCGCGCATTCGTGCCCGTACGGGCAGGTGTCGAACATGCAGGGCCGGCACGCCGGATAATTGGCGAGCACGCGATGGCGCGCGCCGTCGAGCGGCGCCCAGCGTGCGGTATCGCTGCCGCACGCGACGACGACGCTCGGCGTGCCGAGCGCCGCCGCGATATGCGACACGCCCGTGTCGTTGCACAACAGCAGCCGCGCGCGGGCGATCAAGGCCGCGAGCGCACCGAGCGGCGTGCGCCCGCACAGGTTCACGCACGGCCGCGCGAGGCGCTCGGCGAATGCGCCGGCCAGCGCCATTTCCGCGCGCGTGCCGGTCAGCACGACCTGCCAGCCGTCGTCGGCAAGCTGCCGCGCGGCGAGCGCGAAGCGTTCGACCGGCCAGCGCCGCGACGCCATCCGCGCGCCGGGATGGACGATCACGTAGCGCCCCGGATCGAGTGCGTGTTCGTCGCTGAGTACCTGCCACAGCGCATGGTCGAGGCCGCCAAGCGGGAATTCGAGGTGGTCGCCGCGATCCGCGTAGCCGAGCTTGCGGGTGAGCGCCAGGTAGCGCGTCACTTCCGGTTCGTCGTCGCGCCACGCGAGCGCGCAATCGAGCGCGGTCGTGCCGCCGTCGGCCGGCACGAAACCGGCCGTGCGCATCGCGCCGAGCGACGCGACGATCGCGTTCGTGTGCGCGCCGCTGCCGTGCAGCTGAATCGCGAGGTCGAAGTCGCGCGAACGGCATTCGGCGACGAACGCCTCGCGCGTGGCCGCGTCGGGTTCGGGCTGCTCGGCGAGCCCGGGCGCGCCGGGAAACGCGATGAAGCCGTCGATGTAGTCCGAGAAGCGCGACGCGAACTCGCGCGCCCACGGCAGGCCGATCAGCGTGATGCGCGCATCGGGCTCGCCGTGCCGCAGCGCGCGCAACGCGGGCACCGCGCACAGCATGTCGCCGAGCTGCAGCGCGCGAAATACCGCGATCCGCCTCGGGCCGCGCGCGCTGCCGGCGTCGAAACCGTGGTCGAGCATCATAGGAAGAGCACCCGAAAATGCAGCGCCCCTCGCATGCGCCAGTACACCGACACCGGCGGAATCGCGATGGACGTGACGATCATCTCCGCGACGTGCGACGGCGTGAGCTGCGTGCCGCGCAATCGCTTCACGCAGAACGCCGCGGTGATCACGGCCCAGACGACGGCGCACGCCGCGCCCGGCGACGGCCATCCGGCCGCGAAACACGCGATCGCGGCGAGCGCCGCCAGCACGGCCGCGTAGTAGTGCCACGGCGGCACCGGCCGGATGTGGCGCCGGTAGGTCGCGCGATGCTTCTTGTACAGCAGCGCGTCGAAATACACCTTCGACTGCTGGCCGACGCTGGCCCCCCAGTGCGCGGGACGCACCGGATGCACGATGCGCGCGGCGTCGGCACCGACGATCGGCCCCGCATGCTCGCGCAGCGCGAACATCAGGTCCGCATCCTCGCGCCACGCGCGCGTGAAGCGTTCGTCGAAGCCGCCCACCCGCTCGAGCGCCGCGCGACGCACGAAGCAGTTCGCGGTCGCGAATTCCGCGTGCGCAAGGCCGGCCGCGTCGCGTTCGTAGTCGGTCGGACACGGCCGCAGCGGCACGTCGATGCGGCCGGCCGCGGCGGCCGCCGACGGCTCGGCGAGCAGCGCGGCCGCACCGTGGCGCAGCCACGTCGGGTCGGGAATCGTGTCGTCGTCGGTGAAGGCGATCAATGCGCCGCACGCGCTGCGCCAGCCGACGTTGCGCGCGCCGGCCGGCCCCTGCGTGTCTGGCGCGGTCATGTAGCGGATCACCGGCACGTCGGTCACGCGTGCGCGGCACGCGTCGACGACGGGGCGCGCGCTGCCGGCCGGATCGTCGTCCACGACGACGATCTCGTAGGTGGTCGGGTCGAACACCTGCACGCAAAGCGCGTCAAGGCAGCGTTCGAGCAGGTCGGGCCGCCGGTAGGTCGGCACGACGACCGACACCACGGGCGGCAGGTGCGTGGCGCGCGCGTTCATCTCGGCTTCTCCAGCAGGAACGGGCCGATCACGAGCGCGTCGAGCGGCGACGTCCAGAAGCATTCGATCGCATCGCGCGGCGTGCAGACGATCGGCTCGCCGTGCGTATTGAACGACGTGTTGACGAGCACCGGCACGCCGGTGAGCGCATCGAACTCGGTCAGCAGCGCATGCAGCAGCGGATGCTGCCGCTCGTCGACGGTCTGCACGCGCGCGGTGCCGTCGGTGTGACGCACGGCCGGAATCCGCGCGGCGCGTTCGGGCACGACGTCGTAGACGAACAGCATGAACGGCGCGCGCAGCGGCGTCTGCCGGCCGCCGGCGAACCAGTGATGCGCGCGGCTTTCGAGCACCACCGGCGCGACCGGCCGGAAGTCCTCGCGATCCTTGATCCGGTTCAGCTTGTGCTGCATGTCCGGGTCGATCGGCGACGCGAGGATCGAGCGTGCGCCGAGCGCGCGCGGGCCGAACTCCATGCGCCCCTGAAACCAGCCGATCACACGGTTCTCCGCGAGCAGCGCGGCCGTCTGCGCGGCGACGTCGGCGAGCCGCCGGTACGGCAGCTGCGCGTCCTTCAGGAACGCCTCGATCGCGTCGTCGCCGTACGACGGCCCGAGATACGCGTGATCCATCCGCCAGCCGCCGCGCTCGCCGCGCATCCGGAAGTCGGTCCACAACGCCGCGCCGAGCGCCGTGCCCGCATCGCCCGCGGCCGGTTGCACCCAGACCTCGTCGAACGGGCCGCGATCGCGGATCTTCGCGTTCATCACGCAGTTCAGCGCGACGCCGCCCGCCATCGCGAGCTGCCGCTCGCCCGTCTCGGCGGCCAGCCAGTCGACCGCCTGCAGCGTCGTTTCCTCGAGCACGAGCTGCAACGCATGCGCGATGTCGTAATGATGCGGCTCGATCGGGCCGCCGCGTTCACGCGGCGCGCCGAACAGCGCAACCAGATCGGCATCGGCCACGTCGTAGCGCCCTTCGCCGCGATACCGCACCAGTTGGCGCATCGCGTCGGCGAATACCGGCTTGCCGTACGACGCGAGCGCCATCACCTTGTGTTCGTCGGACGAGTGCAGGAAGCCGAGATGGCGGGTCAGGCGCTCGTACAGCAGCCCGAGCGAGTGCGGCAGGTTCACCTGCCCGAGCCGCCGGTAGCTGCGGCCGTCGAATACGCCGTAGCTGGTCGTCGCCCGCTCGCCGCGCCCGTCCATCGTCATCACCGCGCAGCGCCCGAACGGCGCCGCGAGAAACGCGCTCGCCTCGTGCGCGAGATGGTGCTCGACGAAATGCCAGCGAAACGGTCCGTCGTGCGTGACACCGCGAAAACGCCGCTGCAGATGATGCGGCGCGCCGCCCGCGAGCTGGCGCGGCGCGTTGACGATCGACGACAGGAACAGCGGATGCCAAGGCGACGCGCCGTCGTCGCGCGGCGCGTGCGCGGACGGCGACAGCGGCAACGTCAGCACCGGCGGGCCGCCCTCGCGGTCGAGTTCGAGCCACGGGTCGTACGAATACGCGACGTGATCGACGTCCGCCAGCGTGATGCCGGCCTCGTCCAGACAATAGTCGATCGCGTGGTAAGGCAGTTCCCAGGTCGAGAACGGCACCGGGCGCTTCGCGTGCTTCACGTGCGTGAAGCGTTCGTCCTCGGCCGCCGCGATCACGACGCCGTCGCGCACGATGCACGCGGCGCTGTCGTGGAACGCGGCATTGATGCCGAGCGTATGGATCGGGTCTGGCATGCGTCAGTTCCTCGTGATGACGTGCGCGAACGGAATCACGTTCGATGCGGACATCGCGACCGGCTCGGCGCCGCGTGCGGCGGCCCGTGCGGCCGTGCGTTGCGCATGGCGCGCGCGGTCGTGCAGCAGCGTGTGCACGGCGGCCACCACATCGTCGACCCGCACGCCGAGCAGGCATGGATGGCCCGGCTGGTTGCACGTGCTGCGGTAGCAGTTGCGGCACGGGACGTCGACGTTCAGCACGCGGTGCGGCACGCGCCACGGCGTGTGCTGCGGATTGGTCAGCGCGTACAGGTCGACGACCGGCGTGCCGAGCGCGGCCGCGAGATGCACGGGGCCGCTGTTGTTCGACAGCAGCAGGTCGGCCCTCTCGATCAGCGCGCCGAGCTCGCCGAGCGGCAATGCGCCCGCCAGCGGCACCGCGCGCGGCCCGGCGCGTTCGCACACCGTGTCGATCAGCGCGCGTTCGCCCGCACTGCCCGTCACCGCGATGCCGTCGAACAGCGGCGCGACGGCGGCAGCCGCTTCGCCGAACCGCTCGGCCGGCCAGCGCCGCGACGCCGCGCTCGCGCCCGGATGGACGACCAGCCAGCGCGCCCGGCCTGCCTCCGGCCGGCGCGCGCCGCCGATGCGCTGCAGCGCGGCCCGCAAACGCGCGTGGACCGCGCGCCGGGCCGCGTCGCCCGGCTCGAACGCCATCCGCCAGTCCGACGTCGTCGCGCCGACGGCCCGCACCAGCGCGAGCTGGCGCGCGACCTCGTGGCGCACATGGGCGTCCGGCTCGGTTTCCGGCACGCGGTCGGTCAGCAGCTCGTACGGATTCTCGCGGCAATGCGCGAGCCGCAGCGGGATGCCCGCGAGCCAGCACATCATCGCGGCGGGCAGCGGGTTCTGGCTGTATACGGTGAAGATCACGGCCGCGTCGAAGCGGCCGGCCAGCAGCCGGTCGATCATGTCGAGATCGGCCACCGGGTCGCCGCGCACGTCGGGATGCCGGACCCACGGCGCGTCGTAGCACCATACGTCGTCGACCATCGGCAGGTGCGGCGCAAGCGCGGCGCCCGTGCGCGACGTCAGCAGCGTGAGCCGGCGGCCGCTGCCGCCCTCCTTCAGCGCCCGCAGCGCGGGCGTCGTCATCAGCACGTCGCCCAGGCTGTCGAGCCGCACGCACAGGATGCGGCGCGCGCGGTGCCAGGCGGCGTTCATCGCCGCCCCCACGTGCCGTGCCGGCGCACGGCTTCGCGCACGACGATGTCGGCGGCCAGGTCGATCCGGTCGACGACATGGTGCGGCGTGCGCGCCGCGTCGACGCGCCACTCGGTCTCGTGACCGCAATCGACGAGAATCGTGCCGCACCGCGCGGTGCGGCCGGCCTCGACGTCGTCGAGGATGTCGCCGATCATCCAGCTCCATTCGGGAACGGCGCCGAGCGCGGCCAGCGCGCGGCGCACCATGCCGGGCCGCGGCTTGCGGCACAGGCAGTCGCAGGCATAGCGCGGCACGCTGCCCTGCGGGTGATGCGGGCAGTAAAAAAAATCCGCCAGCGTCGCACCGTTTGCTTCGAACAGCTCGGCGAGACGCTGGCGGACCGCGCCAAGCTCGTTTTCGGTAAAGCGGCCGAGCGCGACGCCCGGCTGGTTCGAGACGACCGCGAGCGGCATGCCGGTCGCGCCGAGCGCGCGCAACGCCCGGGCCGCTCCCGGCGCGAGACGCATGCGTGCTGGGTCGACGTTGTACGGCACGTCGTCGAGCAGCGTGCCGTCCTTGTCGAGCAGCACCGCGCCGGGCAGCCGCCGTTCGCGCGTCAGGGCCATGACGACTCCTTCATCGGCAGCACCATCACTTCCGGCACGACGGTACCCGGCGGCTGCGCGAGCACGAAGCGCACGGCGGCCGCGACGTTCTCCGGCGGCTGCAGCGTGTCCTCGTCGATGTCGGGAAAGCGGTCGAGCAGGAACGGCGTGCGCATCCCGCCCGCGACGATCGCCGACACGCGCACGCCGCTCGGGCGCAGCTCGGCATGCAGCGCATGCGACAGGCCGAGCAGCCCCCACTTCGTCGCGTGGTACGCGGACGCATTGGGCCACGCCCGCTTCGACGCGGTCGACGCGATATTGACGATATGGCCGCCGCCGCGCGCCTTCATCATCGGCACGGCCGCGTGACACATCAGGTACGGGCCGAACAGGTTCGTCATCAGCACCTGGCGCCAGGCGTCCACGCTCACGTCGTCGATCGGCGCGGTCACGTCGATCGCCGCGTTGTTGACGATCACGTCCAGATCGCCGAGCGATTCGCGCGCGTCGCGGACGACCTCCAGCACCGACGCCTCGTCGCGCACGTCGAGCGGGCGGCCGACCGCCTGTCCGCCGTGGCGTTCGAGCCGCTGCGCGACGGCCGCCGCGCGGTCGCCGTCGAGATCGGCGACGACCACGTGCGCGCCATGCCGCGCCAGGTCCTCGCATATCGCTTCGCCCAGACCGCGGCCACCGCCGGTCACGAGCGCGGTTCGTCCCGCGAGCGCGGGTCTGGCTGATTCGTGAGTCGCGTTCACCTGCACCTCCTGTCGACGTTCGAGCACCATGCTGCTGATGGGGGACGCTTGTCGTGACAAGCGTCGGTGCATGAGGTACAGCGAAAACCGTGCCGGGCCGCGTGCGCCCGCGCTGCATCGGGCGCCGGCGGGCGATCGCTGGCTTTTTTATAAGCGGCTGTAAAAACGGGCCGCGCGGCCGAACTCAGATCGCGAGCGCGTCGGGCGTCGCCTGCGCGCGGTGCTTCGCGAGCGCGCGCAGGCAGTGCGCGATGCAGCCCGCGAACGCTTCGTCGAACCACGGCTGCGCGCCCGACACGCCGACCACGATTCCGCCGAGCGCGACGCCGCCCCACAGATTCGTGTCGCCCGCGCGTAACCGGTACGGCTCCAGCGCCTGCACGACATGGCCGTCGCGGCCCGTCTCCCATGACAGCCGCGCCTTCGCGCGCGCGTAGGCACGGTAGTCGGCGTCCCAGTCCTTCGGGTCGGGCAGCGAGAACTCGTACAGGATCGCGTCCTCGAACGTCGTGTCGTGCGGCCCGAGCGCCGGGTCCATGATCACGATGTGCAGGCAGCCGCTGTCGCCGACGAAGTCGCTCTGCAGCGCGGCCGACAGGCTCGGCAGCAGCAGCTCGACGGCCGCCACCGCGGCCTGGCGGTCCGCGAACGCGCTACCCGCGCGTCGGTCGATCAGTGTGTCGGGCATCGGGCGGGGAAGGTTCGGCATGGGATTCTCCAGAGGAAAACGCGAGCGCACGCAACGCCGCGATCAGGTCGGCCGCTACCGCGGGCTTCGTCAGGTAGGCGTGGAAACCGGCCTCGACCGCGCGCGTGCGGTCGCGCTCGCGCGCGTGGCCGGACAGCGCGAGCGCCTCGAGCGGCGCACGGCCCGCGCGATCTCGCGCGGCATCGAGCTGGCGCACGCGCGACATCACCGCGTAGCCGTCATCCTCGTCGTCGCCGAGATCGATGTCGCAGACGAGCAGCGCCGGCCAGTCCGCCCGGCGCGCGCGCCACAGGTCGTCGAGCAAGGCCTGCCCGGACGCGTACGCATGCACGTGAGCGCCTGCGAGCTGCAGCAGCGCGGCGAGCGCGTCGCGCGCCTCGTCGTGATCGTCCACGTACGCGATGACGAGGCCGTCGAGCGGCCTGGCCGGCGCATCGGAGGGTGGCATGCTGCCGGCCGGTTGCACGGGCTCGGGCGCCACCACGTACATCGGCAGCGACAGGTGCAGCGTCACGCCCGTATCGTCGCGTTCGCGCACCACGTAGCCGCCGGCTTCCTCGATCGCACCCTGCAACCGTTCGAGGTCGAGCAGCGACAGCTCGAGCGCGTCGGCGTCCGCGCACGCGATCGTGATCCGCGCCTCCGGATCGTGACGCGCGGTACGCACCTCGAGGTGCCCGCCGCCGCTCGCGTCGATCCCGCCGCGGCACAGTTCCCATACGAAACGCCGCAACGCGGCCGGATCGGCGTTGACGACGAGGTCCTCGTCCGACAGGTGGCGAAACACCGGCACGCCGCGCCGCGCGGCTTCGTCCGCCAGCGAATCGAGCACCTGCGACACGAGCGGGTTGATCCTGACCGGCTGCCGCGCGAACTTCGCCTCCGTGCGCGCCAGTTCGCGCTGCTTCGCCTGCAGCGACCACATCTGCGCATAGACGCCGCCGCTGGCGAGCAGTGCGTCGTGCGTGCCGTGTTCGACGAGGCGGCCGTGCTCCATCACGAGAATGCGGTCGGCGTCGACGATCGTCGACAGCCGGTGCGCGATGATGAGCGTCGTGCGGTGCCGGGCGACGCGCATCAGCTCCTGCTGGATCGCGCGCTCCGCGCGCATGTCGAGCGCGGAGGTCGCCTCGTCGAACACGACGATCGGCGGCGCCTTCAGCAATGCGCGCGCGATCGCGACCCGCTGCCGCTCGCCGCCCGACAGCCGCACGCCGCGCTCGCCGACGCGCGTGTCGTACGCGTCGGGCAGCCGTTCGATGAACGCGTCGAGTTGCGCGCCGCGCGCGGCCGCGATCACGTCGCCGCGCGTCGCATCGCGCTTGCCGTACGCGATGTTGTAGGCGAGCGTGTCGTTGAACAGGATCGTGTCCTGCGGGACGATGCCGAGCGCGTCGCGCAGGCTGCGTTCGGTGACGAGCCGCAGGTCCTGGCCATCGATCCGGATCGTGCCCGCGTCGGGCTGGTACAGCCGGAACAGCAGCCGCGCGAGCGTCGACTTGCCCGAGCCGCTGCCGCCGACCACCGCGACCGTCTGCCCGGGCTCGATGCGAAACGACACGTCCGACAGGATCTGCCGGCCCGGCTCGTAGCCGAAGTCGACATGCGCGAACTCGATCGCGCCGCCGCGTACCGCGAGCGGCTGCGCCCCCGGCGCGTCGCCGTCCTCGCCCGGCTTGCCGCGTGCATCGAGCAGCCCGAACAGCCGCTCGACGTTCGTCATCGCGTCGTTCGCCTCGCGGAACACGAAACCGAGCGCGTTCAGCGGCAGGCTGATCTGGATGATGTATGCGTTGATCAGCACGAGATCGCCGACCGTCATCGCGCCGCGCGCCACCTGCTGGCCGGCGAGCAGCATCACCGCGGCGATCCCCGCGCCGATGCAGGCGCTCTGGCCGATATGCAGCGTCGACAGCGCGTACTGGTTGTCGATGCCCGCCTCGCGCCACGCGTCGAGCACGCGCTCGAGCCGGTCGCGCTCGACGTCCTCGCGCGCGAAGTACTTGACCGTATCGACGTTCAGCAGGCTGTCCACCACGCGTGCGTTCGACTCGGCCTCGAGCGCGTTCACGCGCCGCTGGACACGCATCCGCCGGCGCGTAAACACAACCGTACAGGCCGCGTAGACGCCGAACGTGACGACGATGATCGCGGTAAAGCCGCTGCCGTACTTGCCGATCACGATCGCGATCACCGAGCCGATCTCGATGGCCGTCGGCACGACCGTAAACACCGCGACACCGAGCAGATAGCCGATGCCGGCCGTGCCTTTCTCGAGGTCGCGCACGACCGCGCCCGTCTCGCGCTGCGCATGAAAACGCGCGCCGAGCCGGTGCAGGTGGCCGAACGTGCGTACGGTAAACGATGCGACCGTATGCTGCGTGACCTGCACGAAGGTCATGTCGCGCACTTCGTTCAGCGCATTCGACGCAAAGCGCACGACCGCGTACGCGAACAGCAGCAGCACCGGCCACGCGACAGGCTGGCCGGCCGCGCGGCCGAAGCCGTTGACGATGTCCTTGAGCAGCAGCGGCACCGCGACGGCCGCCGCCTTCGCGAGCATCAGCAGCGCGATCGCCGCCAGAACGCGGGCACGGTAATGCCAGATCGCGCGCCCCAGTTCGGCCGCAATCCGCAGCCGCAGGCCGCGCTCGTCGCGACGGTCGCGGCCCGCGGTGCCGCCGCGCCGCGCGGGCCGCGTATCGTCGATGCCGGCCGTCATGCGTAAGCGGCTCGCGGTCGGGATCGCGGCGCGGTGTGCACGGCCGTCAATGGTGCGGCTTGCGCTCGCGGCCGGGCACGACGGCGCCCGGTTCGGGATCGCGTGCGGCCGGCAGCGTCGGCGTGACGGTCCGCTGGTCGGGATGCAGCACCATGCCCGTATCGTGCTCGCCTTCGCGGCGCACGCGCACGCGATTATCGACGTCGCGCACGCTCATGCAGCCGTCAGCCAGATCCTCGATGTCGTGCTTCATCCAGCGCGCCGGGACCGTGCCGTCCAGGATGACGCAGCCGTCCTGCACCTGCACGGTGACATCGCTCACGTCGATGTCGAGCGCATGCGCCAGCCGCTCGCAGACGTCCTCGCGGATCCGCTCGTCGGAGCGCGTATAGCCTTTCGGCCCGTGGCGGTGTCGCAACGCATCGCGTTCGGCCGCGCTGCCGGCACGCGACCGGTCCGGCGCGCCGCCAGCGCGCGGGTCGCGCTCGTCGCCGTACCCGCCGATCCGGTCACGGCCGCGGAAATCGGCACGTTCGCCGCCGTAGCGGCCTTCGCGGCCCTCCGCGCGGGGGCCTGGTTCGCCGTAGCCGGGTTCGCCGCCCCGCGCCGGCGGGCGCGCGCCGCCCGGCCAGTCCGCATCGGCCGCGCCGCGCCGCTGGTCGGCCGGCCGCGCGGCGCGCTCGGTCCATTCGCTGCCCCAGTCTTCGGGGCCGACGTCCTCGCTCGCCAAGCGGCGGGAGGCCGATTCATGGTCTTCCTCCGGCCAGCGCGCCGGGTCGTCCGGGATGCCGCGCGCGCCGTACCGTCCGGGATATCGTCGTTGCATCGTGTCCCTCCTTGATCGCGCCTGCGCCGCGCACGGCCCCATGCCGGGTCGCGGCGCGCGTCGTCCGGGTCGAACGCAAGTCGCGTGCCGGTATCGCCGCCGATGCCCGATGCATCCATGCCGCATCGCCGCCCTGCCGCCGGACGCCGCGACCGGACGCATGCGGGCGCGCCAATCTGCAACGCGATTGCAGTTTTTGCGCGCCGGGCATCACGACGCGCCGCCGTCGTCCGGTTCGGCGGGGTCGTCCGCTTCCCGCGTGCCGCCGGGCTCGCTCAGCCGCTCGGTGCGGTCGGGTTCGATGTCGGCACCGTCGTCGAACGTCGAATCGCCGTCGGCCGACGCACGCTCGCCAGTGCCTGTGCGGTCCGTGTCGCTGTCGAGCGACGCGTCGCCGCGTTCGAGCGCATGCTCGTCGAGCGGCGAATCGATGTCGAACGGATGGCGCCGCGCGCCGGCCGTGTCGCTGCCGCTGTCGGACGAGTCGCTCGGCCCCAGCGCGCGGCCGTCGCGGCCGCGGGTGGCGTTGTCGTCGTCCGGGCCGGCCGGTTCGTTGTCGGGGTTCAGCGTGCTGTTCATGTCGATCTCCTTGCATGGCTTGCCGTCGCGTGCGACCACCCGGCCGCCGGCCAACCGGCAGACGGAACGGTCGTGCAACCGGCGTGCCGCGTCGGGCGGCCGGCCATCGTTCCGGCCGCCGCGGCGGCGGATGGCACAGCGGATGCGCGCCCATTGATCAGGTGAATCGAGTTCCCTTATGCTTTCCGGGGTGCCAATCCGATTCCTGTCGCCGCCGCCGGTTCGCCCGGCGGCGGCCGGGCAGCGTTTGCCTGCCCGCCTTCGATCCGCCGTAACGCAACGATGAATAGAGACGACGCTGATCCTCGCTCGCATCCCACGCCGCCCGCCTTGCCCGACGCGCGCGACCTGCTGCATCGCTTCGCCGAGTTCCGTTTCCAGACAGTGGTCAGCTCGATCACCGATTACGCGGTGTTCATGCTCGATCCGCACGGCAACGTCGCGACCTGGAATGCGGGTGCCGAGCGCATCAAGGGTTATCGCGCCGCCGAGATCGTCGGCCAGCACTTCTCGCGCTTCTATCCCCCCGACGCGATCGCGGCGGGCCGGCCGTCGCACGGGCTCGACCGGGCGGCCACGCAGGGCCGCTTCGAAGACGAGGGCTGGCGCGTGCGCCAGGACGGCTCGCAGTTCTGGGCGAGCGTGACAATCACGCCCGTGCACGATCACGGCAACCAGCTGTGCGGCTTCATCAAGATCACGCGCGACATGACCGAGCGCAAGCGGCTCGAGGAACTCGAAGCGTCAACGCACCGGCTCAGCGTGTTCATCGCGATGCTCGCGCACGAGCTGCGCAACCATCTCGCGCCGCTGCGCCATTCGGTCGGCATCTTGCAAAACCTGCCGGACCCGGCGCCCGCGCTCGCCCGCTGCCGCGACGCCGTGGATCGCCAGGTCGGACAACTGACGCGGCTCGTCGACGATCTGCTCGACGTCGGGCGCATCACGGCCGGCAAGGTCGCGCTCGACGATCGCCCCGTCACCGTGCGCGACATCGTGTGTCGCGGTGTCGAGAGCATCCAGCCGAAACTGGCCGCGCGCGGGCAGCACATCCACGTCGATCTGCCGCCCGAGGCCGTGCTGCTGCACGGCGACGACGCGCGGCTCGTCCAGGTGCTGCACAACCTGCTCGACAACGCGTCGAAGTTCTCGCCGCACGGCGGACGGATCGACGTCGGCGCGCGCACGGAAGGGCCGGTGGTCGCGATCCGCGTCACCGATCACGGCGTCGGCATCGCGCAGGGCGCGCTTGAAACGATCTTCGACCTGTTCGAGCAGGAAGGCGCGCCCGGGCGCCGGCCGGTCGACGGCTTCGGGCTGGGTCTCGCGATCTGCCGGACGTTCGTCGAACTGCATGGCGGACGGATTTCCGCTGAAAGCGCCGGGCCCGGCCGCGGCGCGACGTTCACGGTGCGCTTGCCGATCGACCGGATGGGGCGCACGGAACGCGAGGGCGAGCGCGAGCCGGCCGCCCTCGCGCAGCCGGTCGCCGCGCCGTTGCGTATCGTCGTCGTCGACGACAACCGCGATTCCGCAGACACGCTCGCGGTACTCCTGGAGATGAAGGGACACGCACCGCGCGTCGCCTACCGGGCGGACGCAGCGCTGGCGCTCGCCCGCGACTACGTCCCGCACCTGATGATCCTCGACCTGACGATGCCCGACGTCGACGGCTTCACGTTGCTGTACGAACTGCGCGCGATCGATGCGCTGCGCGACACGACCTGTGTCGCGCTGTCCGGCCATGCGCGTGCGTCGGATCTCGCGCGAACCGAACGCGCGGGCTTCGACGACCATCTCGTGAAGCCGGTCGAGATGGCCGTGCTCGACGCGCTGCTGCAGCGCGTCGCGCGCCGGGTTCAGCGGACGCCCTAGCCGCCCGCGCTCAGGCCATCTCGCGGCACATCGCCGCGCACGCTTCGCACGCGAGTGCGCAGCGGCGGCAATGGGCATGCGCATGCCGCTGGCACTCGGCCGCGCACAGGTCGCACGCGTGCGCGCACAGTGCGCAGACGCTTGGCGCGAGCACGCTGCGGCGCGCCATTGCACCCGACGCGAAGCGGCACAGCTGCGCGCATTCGATGTCGAGCGCAATGCAGTCGGCCAGCGCGTGCGTGTCGCGCTCCGCGAGGCACGCGGCCGTGCACGCGTCGCATGCATGCGCGCAGGCATCGCACGCGGCCATGCAGTTGTCGTATCGATCGTTCATCGCCGTCCTCCCGGTTTCGGTTCTCCGCGTCCTCATGGCGTCAGCTTCACCTTCATCCAGCCGGGCTCGCGCACGTCGAACGCGCGATACGCATCGATCGCGTTCGTCAGCGGTTCGCAACGCGTGAGCACCGACAGCGGATCGAACGCGCCGCTGCGTACCAGCTCGACGAGCGGCGGCGTGACCGTGCGGTGATTGCAGTTGCCCATCTTGATCGTCAGGTTCCGGTTCATCGCATCGCCCACCGGAAACACGCGCGACGCCGGCGGATACACGCCGATCACCGCGACGGTGCTGGCCTTCGCGACCGCGCGCACCGCCCACTGCAGCACCTGCGACGGCCCGTCGCCCGGTACCCAGTTGCGGCCGGTCGGGCGGCGGTGCGGCGCGATCGCCTCGACTTCCGCGTCGAACGCGCGCGCGGCGTCGCGATCGGCAGCGGCCGGCCCGTGCGTCGCGCGCATCGCGTCGACGCCCACCGCGTCGATCACGCGATCGACGCCAATCCCGCCCGTCAAGCGCAACACGGTGTCGACCGGATCGTCCTCGGAAAAATCGACGATCTCGGCCCCCTGCGCGCAGGCCATCTCCAGGCGCGACGCG
The DNA here is from genome assembly GCF_001718535.1 of Burkholderia seminalis. Lineage (NCBI taxonomy): Bacteria > Pseudomonadati > Pseudomonadota > Betaproteobacteria > Burkholderiales > Burkholderiaceae > Burkholderia > Burkholderia seminalis. Next base: position 289,528 of record NZ_CP013399.1, read on the forward strand.
ATGCGGTCGACCGCGATCACGCGCCCGGCGCCCATCAGCTTGGCGCTCGCGATCGCGAACTGGCCGACCGGTCCCGCACCGAACACGGCGACCGTATCGCCCGGCTTCACCTCCGCGAGCTGCGCACCGAAATAGCCGGTCGGAAAAATGTCGGACATCAGGATCGCGCGGTCGTCGTCGATCGCGTCGGGCAGCCGGATCAGGCTCGCATGCGCAAGCGGCGTGCGTGCATATTCGGCCTGCAGCCCGTCGAACGCGCCGCTGTCGGCCGGTCCCCCGAAAAACGCGGTGCCCGCGCGCGGGCCGCCCGGGTTCGCGACATCGCATTGCGCGGTGTAGCCCGCGCGGCAGTACGCGCAGCTGCCGCACGCGATCGTCGACGGGATCAGCACGCGGTCGCCGTGCCGCAAGTTGCGCACGTCGCGCCCGACCGCCTCGACGATGCCGACGCCTTCGTGGCCGAGGATCGTGCCCGGTTTCATCCCGCCGAGCGTGCCGCGCACCATGTGCAGGTCGGTGCCGCAGATCGCGCTGGCCGTCAGGCGCACGACCGCGTCGGTCGCCGCGGAGACTTCGGGATCGGGCATCGTGTCGATGCGAATGTCGCCGATGCCGTGAAATACGACTGCTTTCATGTCTGGCCCTCCTTGTCGATAGCGGAAACGGTGCATTTCACCGTCGAGCTGATCGAGCAAGGTATGCGCCTGCGCAAGACGCGCACGGCACCCTGTCGTGCATCGACAAACGGGCTTCGAGTTTCCGGGGAGCGCCTGTCGGCGCGATGCGTCAGTCCGTCGCCGCGCCGCGGCCGCCGTCGCGCGCGTTCGAGATCGCTTCGACGAGTTTCAGTTCGTCGTCGATCGACAGCGTCGTGTCGGTCACTTCGCCGCCGAATGGCGCCAGCGCCGCACTCAGCGCATAGATGTCGAGCTGCGTCGCGGCGAGCCCGAGCGAGACGGCGCCGGGGCGCGCCTTGCGCGCGGCGCGATCGGTCAGCGCGTCGTCCACCGGCCGCTCGCGCCACGCGTCGAGCGACGATTCGATGTATCCGACCACGCTGTCGAGCAGCGATCCGGACGACACGCGGCCGGGATCGACCGAATGCGCGCGCAACTGTCCGTCGATCGTACATTCGACGACCACGACGCCCGACAGCGCGACGACGTGCCGGTCGCGCAACGTGCCGAGTTCCGCCAGCGCGCGACGGGCGGCCTCCAGGTCGGGATAGGACAACACGATCAGCGTGTTCATCGACAACTCCATGCAATCAAATGGTCGCGTGCCGGCAGCCCGCGCTCAATGCGGCAGCCCGAACGCGGCCTTCAGGCTCGCGACGATCATCTGCATCGCGATCGCCGCGAGGATCATCCCCATCAGCCGCTGCGTGACGGCCGTCACGCGCGGCGACAGGTAATGGCCGATCAGCGGCGCCGACAGCAGCGAGACGGCCAGCAGCACGAGAAACGCGGCCAGCCCGAGCGCGAATGCAAGCTCTTGTCCGGTCGTGAACGCGCTGTGCCCGAGCACGATCATCGTCGCGATCGTGCCGGGGCCGACCAGCAGCGGGATCGTCAGCGGATAGACCGCGACGCGCTCGGCTGCCACCGGATCCGCGCCTTCGTCGTCGCCCGGCGCATGCTGGCGGCTCGGCGAACCATGCAGCATCGACAGCGCGATCAGCAGCACCAGCAGCCCGCCCGCGAGGCGGAAATCGTCGATCGTCAGGCCGAACACGTGCAGGATCGCGCCGCCCGCGACGGCCGACACGATGCAGCCGATCGACACGCCGATCGCGGCCGTCAGCGCGACCTTGCGGCGCACGCCGTCCGCCGCGCCCTCGGTCAGCGACAGGAACACCGGAATGTTCGCGATCGGGTTCATGATCGCGAACAGCGCCGCGAACACCTTGATGGAAAAGGTCAGATCGAAGCCCACAGGCTTGCTCCCGTTTCGCAGGCCGAATCGAATGCGGAATCCGGCCGGTTTCCAGTGCGCGGCGCGCGCCATGCTGATACGATCGACGCACCGCGTTCACGCACGACGGAGGGCCCCGACCGATGCAAGCCACCGATACCTTCATGGATCACGAGATACGCGTCGAAGCGACGCGCAACGCAAACGGCGCGTGGGTCGCGCAGGTGCGGATCTTCCGCGACGGCGCGCCGGTCGACCTGCCCGCGCCCGAGCTCGTCACGCCCGAATGGCTCACGTGCGACGAGGCGCTGCGCGGCGGCATCGACCAGGGCCGCGTGATCATCAAGACGCGCGACCGGTAACGTCGCGCGGTTCGCCGGCGCGTCGTCGGCCGGCATCGCACCGCGCGGGTCACGCATCGAAATCGAGGTCGCCGATCAGGATCTCGCGATCGCGCTGGGTCCGTGAGCTGAAATCGACCGGCAGTTCCATCTGCCAGCGCTCGATCGTGACCGGCAGCGCCGCGAGATAACGGTCGAAGCGGCTGTGGTCGGGCTCGGCGAGCAGACCGGCGATCGCATCGTCGCGCCACGCGAGCCGCGCATTCAGCCGGTTCGGCAGCCCCACCGTCGACGTGAGGCCGACGACGTCGACGCAGGTCGGGCTGCCCTGCCCGTCATGCGGCACGACGTCGACCTTCACGTCGCCGGGCGGGTACAGGCCGCGCAGGCGCGCGGCGATGCGCGGCGCGAACTCGGTTTCGAAACGGGCACGGACATCGGAATTCATCTCTTCTCCACTCCAGGTTGGTTCGTGTCGTCACGCCGCCGTCACGCGGCTGCAATCTGCTGCTCGAATGCCGCTTCCGCCTTCAGGCTGTCGAGATCGCGGCCGACCGTCACGACCGCGAGCCGCGTGTTGCCGCGCCAGTACGCGATCGAGCAGTCGTGCGCGCCGAGGTCGCCGTCGATCTCGACGCGGTCCCATTGCTCCGCATGCCCGACATAGCGAATCGTCAGGTCGTAATGCTGGCTCCAGAAGAACGGAACCGCGTCGAACGGCCGTTGCTGGCCGAGCATGTTGCGCGCGGCGACGATCCCCTGCCGCTCGGCCACGACCCAGTGCTCGACGCGAATCCGCTCGCCGGTCAGCGGATCGGGCCAGCGCGCGATATCGCCGGCCGCGTAGATGCCGGGCGCGCTCGTCCGAAGGAACCGGTCGACCGTCACGCCGCGTTCGACGGCGAGCCCGGCGTCCTGCGCCAGCGCCACGTTCGGATGCACGCCGATGCCGACCACGACGACATCGGCCGGCAGCACGTCGCCGGTCGACAGCGTCACGCTGTCCTGCGTGATCCGCGCGGGTGTCGCGCCGAGATGGAACACGACGCCGTGCGATTCGTGCAGCGCCTTGATCGTATCGCCGAGCGCGTCGCCGAGCACACGCGCCATCGGACGCGCATCGGGCGCGACGACCTGCACGTCGAGCCCGCGCGTGCGCAACGCGGCCGCCGCCTCGAGACCGATGAAGCTCGCGCCGACCACCACGCAGCGGCGCGCCGTTTTCAGCCTGCCGATCAGCGCGTCGCAATCGGCACGCGAGCGCAGCACGCACACGTGCGGCAGGTCTGCGCCTGGCACCGTCAGCCGGTTCGGCTCGGCGCCCGTCGCGAGCAGCAGCGCACCGTATTCGACGCGGCTGCCGTCGGTCAGCTCGACCGCGTGCCGCGCGGGATCGATCCGCGCGACGCGCGTGCCGCACCGCACGTCGATGCGCCGGTCGGTATAGAACGACGGCGCGCGCAGCGGCAGCCAGTCGGCATCGGCCGTGCCCGCGAGGTAATCCTTCGACAGATTCGGCCGGTCGTACGGCGGATCGCGATCGGCGCTCAACAGCGTGACGGGATGCGGATAGCCTTCCTGCCGCAGCGTCACGGCCGCCGCGATCGCGGCGGCGCCGCCGCCGACGATCACGACCGACGCCGGCAGCCCGGCCGCTTCCGGCGCAGGCGGCACCGGTGCCGGCCGTGCATCGAGCACGACGGCGCGGCCATCGCGGCGTTCGACGCGCCAGCACGGCAGCCCGTCGAGCGCCGGTGCGCGCTGCAGCTCGCCCGTGCGCAGGCAGAACGCCGCGTGATGCCACGGGCAGCGGATCGTGTCGCCCACCAGCAGGCCGTCGGCCAGCGGGGCGCCGTAGTGCGGGCATTGCGCCCCCACGGCATACAGTTCGTCGGCACGGCGCACGAGCAGCACCGCCGCATCGCCGACATGGCCCTCGATCATCGCGCCGTCGGCGATATCGTCGAGCGCGATGCCTGCCGCGAGATCGGGGCGCGAAGACGAATCGTCGCTTGCGCTCATGACGTGGCTCCCGGAAAGTCAGGTAACGATCCCATTATCGACATCCCTCCTGAAAATAACAGGTACAGACGACCTCGCAGCGCACGCAAACGCAGACTGTAGCTTGTGCGCGATCCATGACGGGCGTAGAACGTCACCCACGTTGCGGCGCAACACATCCGCCACGCCGCACACGCGTCGCGCCACCTGCGCAATCCGCGTGCCGCCTCTCTTTCCTCATCAGGAGCGCTTCCGATGGCCACCGTTCTGTGCGTGCTCTACCCCGATCCCGTCGACGGCTATCCGCCGCGCTACGTGCGCGACACGATTCCGGTCGTGACGCGGTACGCGGACGGCCAGACCGCGCCAACGCCGGCCGGCCTGCTCGGCTTCCGGCCCGGCGAACTCGTTGGTTCGGTATCGGGCGCGCTCGGGTTGCGCGATTACATGGAAGCGCACGGTCACACGCTGATCGTCACGAGCGACAAGGACGGCCCCGATTCCGAATTCGAGCGCCGGCTCCCCGAAGCCGACGTGGTGATTTCGCAGCCGTTCTGGCCCGCGTACCTGACGGCCGACCGGATCGCCCGCGCGCCGAAGCTGAAGCTGGCGCTGACGGCCGGGATCGGCTCCGATCATGTCGACCTGGACGCCGCGGCGCGCGCGCACATCACCGTCGCCGAAGTCACCGGCTCGAACAGCATCAGCGTGGCCGAACACGTGGTGATGACGACGCTCGCGCTGGTGCGCAACTACCTGCCGTCGCACGCAGTCGCGCAGCAAGGCGGCTGGAACATCGCCGATTGCGTGTCGCGCAGCTACGACGTCGAGGGGATGCAGTTCGGCACGGTCGGCGCCGGGCGCATCGGGCTTGCGGTACTGCGCAGGCTGAAGCCGTTCGGCCTGCAGCTGCACTACACGCAGCGCCACCGGCTCGACCCGTCGATCGAACAGGAACTCGCGCTCACGTATCACGCCGATCCCGCGTCGCTGGCGAGCGCCGTCGACATCGTCAACCTGCAGATCCCGCTGTACCCGTCGACCGAGCACCTGTTCGACGCGGCGATGATCGCGCGGATGAAACGCGGCGCGTACCTGATCAACACCGCGCGCGCGAAGCTGGTCGACCGCGACGCGGTCGTGAATGCCGTCACGTCCGGGCATCTCGCCGGCTACGGCGGCGACGTGTGGTTTCCGCAGCCGGCGCCGGCCGACCATCCGTGGCGCGCGATGCCCTTCAACGGGATGACGCCGCATATCTCGGGCACGTCGCTGTCCGCGCAGGCGCGTTATGCGGCCGGCACGCTGGAAATCCTGCAATGCTGGTTCGACGGCAAGCCGATCCGCAATGAATACCTGATCGTCGACGGCGGCACGCTCGCGGGCACGGGCGCGCAGTCGTACCGCCTGACATGACGCCGGGCGCGGCGCGCAACGCACGGCGGTACGGTCAGTCGAGACAGTGCGCGGCGAGCTTGCCGACGGTCACGACCGCCTGTTCGATCTCCGGCGACCACGGGCTGCTGTAGTTCAGGCGGATGAAGTTCCGGTAGCTGTCCGCGATCGAGAACATGTAGCCGGGGCCGATCGTGATCCCCTGCTCCAGCGCGAGCTGGTACAGCCGCATCGCATCGACCTGCGCGGGCAGCTCGATCCACAGCACGTAGCCGCCCGCCGGGCTCGAGATGCGCGTGCCCTCCGGAAAGAACCGCGACACCATCGCCCGCATCAGGTTCGCCTGTTGCGCATACGCCTTGCGAATCCGCCGCAGGTGGTGCTCGTAGCCGTCGCGTTCGAGAAACTCCGCGATCGCCAGTTGCGGCAGCGACGGCGTCGCGAGCGTGTTCAGGAACTTCAGCTTCTCGACCTGTTCCCGATAGCGGCCCGGCAGCGCCCAGCCGATCCGGTACGCGGCCGTCAGGCTCTTCGAGAACGACGAGCAATGCAGCACGATGTCATGGCGGTCGAACGATTTCAGCGTGCTGGGATGCATGTTGCCGAAGTACAGTTCGTTGTACACGCCGTTCTCGATGATCGGCAGGTCGGCTTTCGTTGCGAACTCAACCAGTTCGCGCTTGCGCTCGTCGGGCATCTGAAAGCCGAGCGGGTTCTGGAAGTTCGGCATCACCATGCACGCCGCGATCGGCTGCGACTTCGCGATCGCGGCCAGCGCCGCGATGTCGATCCCGTACTCCGGATGCGTCGCGACCTCGATCGCCTTCATCCCCATCCGCTCGATCGCGTGCAGCATCGCGTAGAACGTCGGCGATTCCACCGCGATCGTGTCGCCCGGCTTCGCCACCGCCTGCAGGCACAGGTTGATCGCCTCCGTCGCGCCCACCGTCACGATGATCTCGTTCGGGTCCACCGACATCCCGTTTTCCAGGTAGCGGCGCGCGATCTGCCGAATCAGGCGCGGATGGCCGGGCGGCAGCCCGTCCGTCACGCCCCACAGCGACTTGTCGCGGCCGGCCGCATACGCGTAGCGGTTCAGCTTCTCGAACGGAAACAGGCTCGGGTCCGGATACGGCGAGCCCAGCGGCACCGCGTCGTCCGTGCCGATCGAACGCAGCGTCGACAGCACGAGCCGGCTCACGTCGACCGACGACGAGATCGCGATCGGCTTCGACGGCCGCAGCTCGCGCACCGGCGCGTGGCCGTCGTCGCGGCGCAGGTTCACGAAATAGCCCGACTGCGGCCGGCTTTCCAGCAGCCCGCGGCTTTCCAGCAGCAGATACGCGTGCAGCACGGTCGTGATGCTGATCCGGTGCTGCTGGCTCGCCTGCCGCACCGACGGCACACGATCGCCGTGTCGATATACGCCCTGCCGGATGAGTCGCTCTACGTCGTTTGCAAATTTCTCGTAGAGCTTCATCCGCCTCGCCCCGCCAGCGGTGAACCGGCCGGCGACGCATCGGCGGCATGGCCGCGCCGATGCACGAAGCCGGATAGCGGCGCCGGGGAGCGGGTATCCCGGTTCGAACCTCGTCCGTTATCGAAATTGAAGGCGGATAGCAATGCGAATCTCATCAAGACAAGGTTCGGCATGCTACTGCGTCATTTCGACGAATGTAAGTGACAGTTTGGCGAGGAAACGCCAAATCCGGCCGGCGTGGTGAACAGATTCACACGCGACGGCGCGGGCCCGCGCAGGCCCGCGTGCCCTCACGCGTCGTCGACGTTGTCCGCGTAGTGGTCGATCGCGACCTTGCACTCGTCGAACACCACCGTCAGCAGCGCGATGTCGTTCGACTCGACCCACTTGCGGATCTGCAGGAACTGGCCCGTGCCGAGATCGGCGAGGCGGGCCGGATCGTCGGTCGTCACGTCGACGGTCGCGATCGCGCGGTTGCCGTTGCCGGGCAGCGGCACGAGCGTCGCGGCGATGTCGAAGCGCCGGTAGGATTGATCGATGCGCATGCGGTTCTCCCGAATCGGTTCGAAAAAGGCGCGCTCAACCGAGCGCCTGACGGAAGACCTTGCCGCCGAATCCCGTCACGACGTTGTCGACCGAAAACGGCGTGTCTTCCTTCGCCTCGACGATGACCGCGACGCTGCCGGGCGCGAGCCGCGCGGCCACCGTCTCGACGAAGCTGCCGTCGAGCAGCGCATTGCCGGCCGCATCGGCGAGGATGCCAGCACCCGCGCCTGCGGCCATGCCCGTGACCACGCCGAGCGGCCCGGCAAGCAGGCCGAGCAGGCCGCCCGCGATCGCACCGATCACGCCGCCCTTGAACGGCCGGGATTCGGCCGCGAGCACCGCAAGCTTGCCGGCCGCGTCCTTCTCGACGACGACGCCGTTCTCGATGTGGAATCCTTCGTTCTTCTCCGACAGCGCCTCGAAATCGTTCGCGGCCTGGCGGGCCGTGTCGACGCTGCCGAACACGGCGACGATCAGTTGCCTGGTCATTCGAACCCTCGCTCGGTTGGATGATCGGAAATGGCCGCCGCCCCGCGTGCGGCACGCCGGAATTCGCTTCAGATGCCGGTTGCCGCGACGCGCGCACCAACTGCATCGGCGTACGCGTGCGCGGCCGCCTGCTGCAGCGCCGCGACGGCCGGCGCGCGCGCGCGTGCCGGGTCGGCATCGTACGCGTCGCGCGCCAGGCGGTACGCGTGCGACGCCGCGTGCTGCCGTTCGATCGCCTGTTTCGTGTCGACGTTCTGCGTGTTCATGCGGCGTCCTCCTGCGGAGACGGTGCGTTGATCGGTAGCTGGCGGCCCTTCACCTGCGCGCATGGACGTCGTCCTCGACATCGTCGACGTCGGCCGGGAAACGATGCTGACCGAAACTCAGGATCAGCACGCCGACCGCGAGCAGCACGATGCCGAAGGTCGTCATCAGCATCCGCTCGGGGCTGTCGGTCGCGCCGCGCAGGATCAGGTCGCGCGCGAGCGACGTCATCGCAATGAACAGCGGAAACCGCACGGGCAGCCGGCCGAGCCGCAGGTAACGCACGTCCATCGCGAGCACTTCGAGATACAGGAACATCAGCAGCAGGTCGGTCAGCGACACCTCGCCCGCGAGCACGACCTTCCACGCTTCCTGCACCATCGCGAATGCGGTCGCGAGGCCGATCACGATCAGCCCGGCCAGCTCGGCCGCGTGAAGAAAATGACCGAAGCGGCGGCGGATGCGCTCGGATGGCGAACGGGACAGGGCGGACGTATTCAAGGCGACAGTCGGTGTGATGAAGCGTGGGTGGCGCCGGGCGGCGGCAAATCGGAGCAACGCGCGGGGCGATGCGCGCCGTCACGCGCCTGCGGCGCCTGCGGCGGACGAGCCGCGCCGGTCGCCTGCTCGACCGCGGACAGCGTGCGGCGGCAGCACACGTGGAACGCGTCGCCCGCGTCGGTGCAGGCGACGTCGCCGGGTTCGCGGCACAGCAGCAGCCGGCAGCCGAGATAACGTTCGAGCGAGTCGAGCCGGTCGCGCACCTGCGCCTCGCGCAACTGCAGGTCGGCCGCGGCGCCGGACAGCCCGCCGTGCTCGACCACGGCGACAAACACGCGCATCGCTTCCAGCAGGTTCATGATGACGCTCCTCGTCGGCGGCGTAGCGGGACCTAATCTACTGCACGCGGCACGCACGCTCAAGAGCACAGCGCCGCGGGCGCCAGGAGTACAGCTGCGCGGGCAGCGCGCAAATTCCGTCCCCGTTTGACGCATTCGAATGACAGATTGTCGATACGTGTTCCAAAGACCCGCCGAAGCTGCTAGATTGCATGCTCGACGACGTTACGCGGTGCGGGCAGGTCACGCGCCGGGCGGCCGGCCGCCGCTGCCGCGGCCCGTTGCGCGATGCCCGCGCAACGTCCTTCATCCGCATGTCACACAGAGAACAGTCGCATGACACAGTTCAACCGTTCGCCTTCGCGCGCCGCGGCACCCGCGGCCCGTCCGTCCCGACATGACTGACCGGCAGGCCGCGATGCAGACTACCCCTCCCCCCCTCTCCCAGGCCGTTCACAGCACGGTCACGCGCAGCGCGATCTTCCTCGTGGCGACGGTCAACCCCGGTGCCGATCACGCCGACACGATCCGGTCGTGGTGCGGCGACATCGCCGCGCTCGTGCGCTCGGTCGGCAAGCGCGTGCCGGGCGGCAACCTCACGTGCGTCTGCGGTTTCGGCGCCGACGCATGGGATGCGCTGTTCGGCGATCCGCGTCCCGCGTCGCTGCATCCGTTCCGCGAATTCGGCGCCGGCCAGCGCGTCGCGGTCGCGACGCCCGGCGACATCCTGCTGCACATCCGCGCCGAAGCGATGGACCTGTGCTTCGAACTCGCGACGCAACTGCTCGGCGCGCTCGGCGATGCGGTGACCGTCGTCGACGAGGTGCACGGTTTCCGCAATTTCGACCAGCGCGCGATGATCGGCTTCGTCGACGGCACCGAGAACCCGGAGGGCCGCGAAGCGGTCGACTTCACGGTGATCGGCGACGAGGATGCCGAATTCACCGGCGGCAGCTACGTGATCGTGCAGAAGTACCTGCACGACATGGCCGGCTGGAACGCGCTCGCGGTCGAAACGCAGGAGCGCATCATCGGCCGCACCAAACTGGCCGACATCGAGCTCGCGCCGGACGTGAAGCCGTCGTGCTCGCACAGCTCGCTGACGACGCTCGACGAAAACGGCCAGGAAGTGAAGATCCTGCGCGACAACATGCCGTTCGGGCGCCCGGGCGCCGGCGAATTCGGCACTTATTTCATCGGCTATGCGCGCTCGCCGGCGCCGATCGAGCAGATGCTCGAGAATATGTTCGTCGGCCGCCCGCCCGGCAACTACGACCGCCTGCTCGACTACAGCCGCGCGGTCACCGGCTCGCTGTTCTTCGTGCCGTCGGCCGACCTGCTCGAGGCGCTCGCGGACCGCGCGGCCCCGGCCGCCGACGCCGCGCCGCCGGAATCCACGCCGTCCGCGCCGCGTCGCGACGGCTCGCTGAACATCGGCTCGCTGAAAGGAACCCCGACCTATGAATAACCTGCACCGCGAACTCGCCCCGATCTCGTCGTCCGCCTGGGAACAAATCGAGGAGGAAGTGGCGCGCACCTTCAAGCGATCGGTGGCCGGCCGCCGCGTGGTCGACGTCGACGGGCCCGAAGGCCCCGAGCTGTCGGCCGTCGGCACCGGGCACCTGCTGGAGGTCACCGCACCGCGCGAGCACGTGAATGCGCGGCTGCGCGAAGTGCGCACGATCGTCGAGCTGACGGTGCCGTTCGAACTGAGCCGCGCAGCGATCGACAGCGTCGAGCGCGGCGCGCGCGACGCCGACTGGCAACCGGCGAAGGAAGCCGCGCAGCGGCTCGCGTTCGCCGAAGACAACGCGATTTTCGACGGCTATCCGGCCGCCGGGATCGTCGGCATCCGCGAAGGCACGTCGAACCGCAAGCTCACGCTGCCGGCGGACGTCAGCGCGTATCCGGACGCGATCAGCGACGCGCTCGAGGCGCTGCGCCTCGCGGGCGTCGACGGCCCGTACTCGGTCGTGCTCGGCTCGGACGCCTATACCGCGCTCAGCGAGGCGCGCGACCAGGGCTATCCGGTCCTCGGCCATATCAAACGCATCGTCAGCGGCGAGATCATCTGGGCGCCGGCGATCAGCGGCGGCTGCGTGCTGTCCACGCGCGGCGGCGATTACGAGTTGCACCTCGGGGAAGACGTATCGATCGGCTACACGAGCCACACCGACAAGGCCGTCCGCCTGTACCTGCGCGAAACGTTCACGTTCCTGATGCTGACGAGCGAGGCATCGGTGGCCGTGGCGCCGCAGGGCAACACGGCGGCCTGAGCCCGGTTGCCCGCGCGCGACGGCCCGAGCCCGGGCGTTGCGCGCAACCGGCCGCGCCGCCGGCCGCATGTTCGTCGCCGATCGAGCCCATCCCGCATGGAGATTGTCATGAGCGATACGAATGATGCACTGCAGGCGCTGCAAGCGTCGGTCGATACGCTGAAGCAGGCCGTCGACGCGAACGCGGGCAGCCAGGCCGGCGACACCGCCGTGCTGTTTACCGTCGTCTCACTGATGCTGGCCGAGTTGCCGCCCGACACGCGCAACCTGATCGAGGATTCGTTCTCCGTCTGGGCCAATGGTCTGCCGAATGCGGCACTGTCGGCCGACGTGAAGCAGATCGCGCGGCAGCGACTTGCGATGAATCTGTCCGACTGATCGCGTTTCGACACGGTTGCGCCCTGTCCGGCGCGCCCCGTGCAACCCGCCCTCGTCCTCGGTTCCCGTGCACGCACCGGCTGCGGCGTGCGCGCGGTCGGCCGTAACCGGTTCGCGCACGCTCGCGCTGCGGCATCCGCGCTGCGTCCCGTCTTCCGTATCGCCGGCCGTTTGCCGGCCGCCAGCCCCCTGCGCGCCGATGTCGCACCGTGCGGCGTCCGCGCGCCCCCGCTTCCCGTGTCCGGCCATCGCGCGCTGCGCCCGCCGCGCACGCCCGTGCCGCCGTGCGCGCGCCCGTCTGTACTCCTTCCCGCCGACGCGCGCCGCCATGTGAGGGTGCAATTCACGGCCGGTCCGGCGTGGAACTGTGTCTTGGATGGCCCCCGCCGATTCGCTATTTTGAACGCAGTCGAAGCGATGCCGTGGGCTCCTCGCAGCACTCGCGTTTCCTGCCCCGACCGCGACCGTGCGCCACGCCGGCGCGCGCTGCGCGACCGCCCGGGCGCGGCACGCGCGCCGCCGCGCCGCGCGTCGTGCGAGCGCGGTCGGGACACGCGAGCGCCGCACCGCATCGGGACTTCACCCTTCGACCCACCTTCACAGACAGGAGCCAGACCACCATGCCCGCACTTTGCGATATCTGTCACGCCCGGCCGGCCGTCGCGCGCGCAACCGTGATGCAGGACGGCGAGCGCAAGACGATTTCGATCTGCGATTACCACTTCCGTCAGCTGATGCGGCATCAGAGCATGCTGAACCCGTTCGATTCGCTGCTGGGCGGTGGCGGCCCGTCTTCGCTGTTCGGCGGGCTCGGCGACGAATCGCCGCTCGCCGCCGAGATTCCGCGCGAATCGGTCGACCCGACCGACGCGTTCAGCGAACAGACGCTCGAACTGCTGCAGCGCGCGGCCGAGAAGGCACACGAGCTGCGCCGCAGCGAACTCGACTCCGAACACCTGCTGTACGCACTCGCGGACACCGACGTGTGCGCCGCGCTGCTGAAGGAACTGAAGCTGTCGCCGCAGGACATCCGGTCGTATATCGACGAGCATGCGCACACCGGCACGGCCGACCCCGATGCGCCGCTCGACAAGCTGTCGATCTCGCCGCGCGTGAAGAAAGCCGTGCAGTACGCGTTCCAGGCGTCGCGCGATCTCGGCCACTCGTACATCGGCCCCGAGCACCTGTTGATCGGGCTCGCATCGGTGCCGGACAGCGTCGCCGGCACGCTGCTGAAGAAATACGGCGTGACGCCCGAGGCGCTGCGCCAGAAAGTCGTGAAGGTGGTCGGCAAGGGCGCCGAGGACGGCCGCGTCGACGCGCCGACCGGCACGCCGAACCTCGACAAGTTCGGCCGCGACCTCACCGCGATCGCGCGCCAGGGCAAGCTCGACCCGGTGCTCGGCCGCGCGCAGGAAATCGAAAGCACGATCGAGGTGCTCGCGCGCCGCAAGAAGAACAATCCGGTGCTGATCGGCGAGCCGGGCGTCGGCAAGACGGCGATCGTCGAAGGGCTGGCGCAGCGGATCGTCAACGGCGACGTGCCCGAAGTGCTGCGCGACAAGCGGCTCGTCGAAGTCAACATCAACTCGATGGTGGCCGGCGCGAAGTACCGCGGCGAATTCGAGGAGCGCGCGAAGCAGCTGATCGACGAAGTGACTGCGAAGCAGGACGAACTGATCCTGTTCATCGACGAGCTGCACACGATCGTCGGCGCGGGCCAGGGCGGCGGCGAAGGCGGCCTCGACATCGCCAACGTGCTGAAGCCCGCGCTCGCGCGCGGCGAGCTGAGCCTGATCGGCGCGACGACGCTCAACGAATACCAGAAGTACATCGAAAAAGACGCCGCGCTGGAGCGGCGCTTCCAGCCCGTGTTCGTGCCGGAGCCGAGCGTCGAGCAGACGATCGTGATCCTGCGCGGGCTGCGCGACAGCCTCGAGGCGCACCACCAGGTGACGTTCGCCGACGACGCGTTCGTCGCGGCCGCCGAATTCGCCGACCGCTACATCACGTCGCGTTTCCTGCCCGACAAGGCGATCGACCTGATCGACCAGGCCGCCGCGCGCGTGCGGATCGGCGCGACATCGCGCCCGGTCGACATCCAGGAAGGCGAGGCGCAGATCGCGCAACTGAAGCGCGAGCAGGACTACGCGACGTCGCGCAAGCGCTTCGACGAAGCGAAGCAGTTCGAGGAGCAGATCAACGCGAAGCAGAAGTCCGTCGACGAGAAGATGGAGGCGTGGCAGCGCAAGACCGGCTCCGAGACGCTCGAAGTGACCGTCGAATCGGTAGCCGAGGTCGTGTCGCGGCTGACCGGCATCCCCGTATCCGAGCTGACGCAGGAAGAACGCCAGAAGCTGCTGAAGATAGAAGAACAGCTGCGCGAACGCGTGGTCGGCCAGAGCGATGCGGTCGTCGCCGTCAGCGACGCCGTGCGGCTGTCGCGCGCGGGGCTCGGCCAGACGCACCGGCCGATCGCGACGTTCCTGTTCCTCGGGCCGACGGGCGTCGGCAAGACCGAACTCGCGAAAGCGCTGGCCGAGACCGTGTTCGGCGACGAGCAGGCGATCATCCGCATCGACATGTCCGAGTACATGGAGCGGCACGCGGTTGCCCGGCTGATCGGCGCGCCGCCCGGCTACGTCGGCTACGACGAAGGCGGCCAGCTCACCGAGCGCGTGCGGCGGCGCCCGTACAGCGTGATCCTGCTCGACGAGATCGAGAAGGCGCATCCCGACGTCTACAACGTGCTGCTGCAGGTGTTCGACGACGGCCGGCTGACCGACGGCAAGGGCCGCGTGGTCGATTTCAGCAACACGATCATCATCGCGACCAGCAATCTCGGCGCGGCGATCATCATGGACAACCTCACGCAGCCGGAAGCCGCGCGCAAGACCGACAAGGCGATCCGCGAGGAACTGATGCAGGTGCTGAAGGGCCATTTCCGGCCCGAGTTCCTGAACCGGATCGACGAGGTGATCGTCTTCCACGCGCTGTCGAAGGACAACATCCGCGCGATCGTGCAGATCCAGCTCGACCGCGTGGTGCGTACGGCCGCCGCGCAGGACATCACGCTCGTGATGGGCGGCTCGCTCGTCGACCACCTGACCGAAGTCGGCTACCAGCCGGAATTCGGCGCGCGCGAGCTGAAGCGCCAGATCCGCCAGACCATCGAGACGCGGCTCGCGAAGGAGATCCTCGCCGACCGGCTGAAATCGGGCGACACCTGCGAGGTCGACTACGACAAGGACAGCGACGAAGTGAAGTTCAACAAGCTCGCCGCGCCGGAAGCGAAGGACAAGAAGGACGCCGGGAAGGACGCGGACGGCAAGGCCAGGCCGAACGGCAAGGCCGCCCAGGCATCCGGTGACGCGAAGGCGGACGACACGCCCGCCGACGCGCCGCCGCCCGCGGCGAAGTCGGGCAAGAAGTCGTCCGGCGCGAAGAAGGACGCACATTAAAAAAACGCGTACCCGGCAGACCGGGCACGCATGACCGGCTCCGTCCGCGGGACGGAGCCGCCCCACGCCGCGACACGGCGCAACCGAGCCACCCGTAGCGGGCCCGGCTCTTGGAGATTCACATGACAAATCGACGCGAAGTGCCAGGCATCAGGAAATACGATGGGCCCGCCGGCGGTTGGGGCGCGCTTCGCGCGACAGCCGATGCGGTGCGTACGCAGATGGAAACCATCGAGGCGCCGATCGTGCTGATGCGGACCAACCAGCCCGACGGCTTCGACTGCCCCGGCTGTGCGTGGCCCGACAAGGAACACAAGTCGACGTTCCAGTTCTGCGAGAACGGCGCGAAGGCCGTCACGTGGGAAGCGACGACCAAGCGCGTGACGCCCGAGTTCTTCGCGGCGAACACCGTATCGTCGCTGCTGCGCATGTCGGACTACGAACTGGAGGACATGGGGCGACTCACGCATCCGCTCGTCTACGACCGCGCGAGCGACACGTTCCGCGCGATCGAATGGGACGACGCGTTCGCGCGCATCGGCGAAGTGCTGCGCGCGCTGCCGCCCGAGCAGGTCGAGTTCTACACGTCGGGCCGCGCGTCGAACGAAGCCGCGTACCTGTACCAGCTGTTCGCGCGCGAGCTCGGCACCAACAACTTCCCCGACTGCTCGAACATGTGCCACGAGCCGACCAGCGTCGGCCTGCCGCAGTCGATCGGCATCGGCAAGGGCACGGTGTCGCTGGAGGATTTCGACCACTGCGAGCTGATCATCTCGATCGGCCACAACCCCGGCACGAACCACCCGCGGATGATGGGCACGCTGCACGAGTGCGCGCGCCGCAACGTACCGATCATCGTGTTCAACCCGCTGCGCGAACGCGCGCTCGAACGCTTCGCCGATCCGCAGGACATGATCGAGATGGCGTCGTTCGGCTCGACGCGTATCGCGTCGACGTACTACCAGGTCGACGCGGGCGGCGACGCGGCCGCGCTGAAGGGCATCATGAAGGCGCTGCTGAAGCTCGAAGCCGAGCAAGGCAACGTGCTCGACCGCGATTTCATCGCGCAGCACACCAACGGCTTCGACGCGTTCTCGGCCGACCTCGAGGCCACGTCGTGGGACGACATCGAACGCGCGAGCGGCCTCAGCCAGGCACAGCTCGAACAGGTCGCGCTCGCGTACGCGAAGTCGAACGCGACGATCGTCACGTACGGCATGGGCGTCACGCAGCACAACAAGGGCACCGCGACCGTCCGCCTGATCGCCGACCTGCTGCTGATGCGCGGCAACATCGGCAAGCCTGGCGCCGGCGTATGCCCGCTGCGCGGCCATTCGAACGTGCAGGGCAACCGCACGGTCGGCATCACCGAGAAGCCGTCGGCCGAGTTCCTGAAGAAGATCGAGGACGTGTGCGGCTTCACGCCGCCCGCGCATCACGGGCACGACGCCGTGCAGGCGATGCAGGCGATGATCGACGGCACCGCGAAGGCGCTGCTGTGCCTCGGCGGCAATTTCGCGGTCGCGCTGCCCGATCCCGAGCTGTCGTTCCCGGCGATGGCGAAGCTCGACCTGAGCGTGCATCTCGGGACGAAACTGAACCGTTCGCACCTGCTGGTCGGCAAGGAAACCTTCATCCTGCCGGTGCTCGGCCGCACCGAGCTCGACATGCAGGCGACCGGCCGCCAGTCGATCACCGTCGAGGATTCGATGTCGATGGTCCACGCGTCGGCCGGCAAGCTCAAGCCGGCATCCGACCAGTTGCGCTCGGAGCCCGCGATCGTCGCGGGAATCGCGCATGCGACGCTGCCGAACAGCAAGGTCGCATGGCTCGACCTGATCGCCGACTACGACCGCATCCGCGACCTGATCGACCGCACGGTGCCCGGCTTCGAGGCGTTCAACGAGCGCATCCGCACGCCGGGCGGCTTCCGCCTGCCGCTGCCGCCCACCGAGCGCGTGTGGCCGACGCCGACCGGCAAGGCGATGTTCTCGGTCTACAAGGGAGTGAAGGAGGACGCGGACGTGCTCGGCGCCGAGCAGGTGCTGCGGCTGATCACGCTGCGCAGCCACGACCAGTACAACACGACGATCTACGGGCTCGACGACCGCTATCGCGGCGTGTTCGGGCGACGCGACGTGCTGTTCATGAACGTGGCCGACCTCGCGAAGTACGGGCTCGAGCACGGCGACCTCGTCGACATCGAGACGATCACCGCGTCGGGCCGCACGCTGCGCCTCGAGAAGATCACCGCGATCGAGTACGACATCGCGCCGGGCTCGGTCGGCGCGTACTACCCGGAAGCGAACGTGCTCGTGCCGCTCGACTACATCGACAAGGAAAGCGGCACGCCGTCATACAAGTCGGTGCCGGTGCGCGTCGTGCGCTCGGCCGTCGTTTGACGGACCGGCAGGCGGGCGGTGCATCGTTCACCGCGCGCCTGCCCGATCCCTGCCACCGGCCGCCGCGCGCCGCAACCCGGGCGGCGGCCCTCCTCGCCTTTCAGCGCGCTGCCGTCGGCGGCAGGTGCGCCGCACCCTGCCGGCGCCGATACGCGCTGTCGCGCGTCGCGAGCCAGTAGTACAGCGGCGAGGTCAGCAGCAGCCCCACGAGCCACGACAGGTCCGCACCGCCCAGGTGCGCGGGAATCGGGCCCGCGTACATCGGCGTGTTCATGAACGGAATCTGCACGAGGATGCCGATCGCATACGCGAGCAGCGCCTGCGGATTGAAACGGCCGTAGATCCCGCCGTCCACCCTGAAGATCGACTGGATGTCGTACTTGCCCTTGTGGATCACGTAGAAGTCGATCAGGTTGATCGCCGTCCACGGCACCAGCACGACCAGCAGCGCGAGCACGAGATCGACGAGGTTGCCGACGAAGTTCGTCGACGCGCCGATCGCCGCGTAGCAGCAAGCGACGAAGATCACGACCGACACCACCGCGCGCGCCTTCGCGGTCGGAATCCACTTGTACGCGAACGTCTGCACCGACGTGATGACCGCGAGCACCGCGCCGTACAGGTTCAGCGCGTTGTGGCTGATCACGCTCAGCAGGAACAGCACGAGCATCAGCGGGCCGAGCGGGCCCGTCGCCTGCTTGACGGCGTCCATCGTGTCCGCGCCGGCCGGCACCGCGAGCACCGCGACCGCGCCGAAGATGAACGCGAGCGTCGAGCCGATCGTGCAGCCGAGATAGGTCGCCCAGAACGTCGACGCGACGCCGACGTTCTCCGGCAGATAACGCGAATAGTCCGACACGTACGGCGCGAACGCGATCTGCCACAACGCCGACAGCGACACCGTCGCGAGCCAGCCCGCGAAGTCGAAGCCGCCGCGCGTCAGGAAATCGTCGGTCGTCACGTGCGAGAGGATCATCCAGAAGCCGACGAAGATGCCGATGCCGAGCACCCACGTGCCGATGCGGTTCAGGATGTGGATGAACCGGTAGCCGACGATCCCGATCAGCCCGGAGCCCACCGCGCCGATCACGATGCCGACGGGCACCGGCACCGACGCCGCGATGCCGTGTACCGACTTGCCGGCCAGCACGATGTTCGACGCGAAGAAGCCGACGTACATCACGGCCGCGATCACCGTGACGAGCAGCGCGCCCCACGAGCCGAACTGCGCGCGGCTCTGGATCATCTGCGGGATGCCCATCTGCGGCCCCTGCGCCGAGTGCAGCGCCATCAGCACGCCGCCGACGGCCTGGCCGACGACGATCGCGACGATGGCCCACATCAGGTTCAGGTGGAACATCTGCACGCCGAGCGCACCCGTCACGATCGGCAGCGGCGCGATGTTGCCGCCGAACCAGAGCGTGAACAGGTCGCGCACCTTGCCGTGGCGCTCTGCGGGCGGCACATAGCCGATCGTGTGCTTCTCTATCATCGGGGACGCATTGCGTTCCGCGTTCGTCATGGTCAAGTCTCCTGTCCTGCGCGCCGATGCGCGCGTGCCGTTTCCGCCGGCGCGCGTCGGGGTGCGCGCCTGCAATCGGGTCCGGATACGCGAGCGGCGACGCGCCGCGTGCATGCGCGGCGGCATCGAACGAAGCGGACGAGGCACGCCTGCGGGGACGGATGACATGTCCCGCCGGCGTGGGCGCGGCCGCTTCGCGAGCGTCGTGATCCAGGTTGGAGACGATGGTGCGCCACGACCGTCGCGGCCGGAAAATACTAAAAATATTTCCGCGACATACGAAAAAGCTCTGCAGCGGAAATTCCGGCGCCGAACGACTTCGGGTAAGGTGCCAGGGTCTGTTTCCCCATGGAACGCGCATGCGCCCGCGGCGGCACGCCGGGGCCGGGCATCAGAGGTGCTTGTGGCTCACTACACTTTGCGGCAACTGAAATACTTCATCACGACGGTCGAATCCGGCAGCGTCGCCGAAGCCTCGCGTCAGCTCTTCATCGCGCAGCCGTCGATTTCCAGCGCGATCAAGGGGCTGGAGGAAAGCTTCGGCGTGAAGCTGTTCATCCGCCATCACGCGCAAGGCGTGTCGCTGACGCCGTCCGGCACGCGCTTCTACCGGAAAGCGCAGGAGCTGCTGCGCATCGCGCACGAATTCGAACAGAACGCACTCGCCGACAACGACGTGATTACCGGGCAGATCGACATCGGCTGCTTCGAGACGGTCGCGCCGCTCTACCTGCCGCAATTGATCGCGGGCTTTCGCGAGCGCTACCCGGGCGTGAACATCCGGCTGCGCGACGGCGACCAGCAGGAACTCGTGCAGGGCCTGACGTCCGGCACGTTCGATCTCGCCCTCATGTACGACCACGATCTCGACGGCACGATCGAGACCGAACCGTTGATGCCGCCGCAACAGCCGTACGTGCTGCTGCCGGAGAACCATCGGTTCGCCGGCCAGGCGCACGTGTCGCTGCGCGACCTGTGCGTCGAGCCGATGATCCTGCTCGACGTGCAGCCCAGCCGCACGTATTTCGTCAGCCTGTTCCATGAACTCGGCCTCACGCCGAACATCGTGTTCGGCTCGCCGTCGATCGAGATGGTGCGCGGCATGGTCGGCCAGGGATTCGGCTTCTCGCTGCTCGTCACGCGCCCGCATTCCGAATACACGTACGACGGCCAGCGCGTCGTGACGATCGGCCTCAGCGAAACGGTGAGCCCGTCGGGGCTCGTGAGCGCACGGCTGAAGCGGGGACAGCTCACGAAGCAGGCGCAGTCGTTCGTCGATTTCTGCCGTGAACGGCTCGCGCGAATCGTCGCGGAATCGGCGCGACAAGGAACGTGAAGCGCACGCGCTGCGGGACGCGGCGCATGCATACAGGCTGCAGGCTCAGGCCGCCGAGGAAAGATGCGCGGCCAGGCGGCCCAGCATCGCGTCGCAGCCGTGAAGTTGCTCGAGCGTGACGAACTCGTCGGGCTTGTGCCCCTGGTCCATGCTGCCGGGCCCGCACACCACCGTCGGAATGCCGGCCTGCCCGAACAGTCCGCCCTCGGTGCCGAACGCGACCGTGCCGAATGCGTCGGAACCGCTCAACATCGCGAGCAGGCGCGCAGCTTCACTGTCCGGCGCGGTGGCCAGCCCCGGATACGCGCCCAGCGCCTGCAAGCGAATGTCGGTATCGGGCTGCACCGCACGCATCTTCGGCAACAGCTCGGATTCCGCGTAGTCCCGCAGCGTCCTCGGCACGTCGTGCGCGTCGAAATCCGGCAGCGCACGCACCTCGAAATCGAACTCGCATTCGGCCGGCACGATGTTCAATGCGCGGCCGCCCTTGATCAGTCCCGTCTGCACGGTCGAGAACGGCGGATCGAAACGGCC
Organism: Burkholderia seminalis; assembly: GCF_001718535.1. Lineage (NCBI taxonomy): Bacteria > Pseudomonadati > Pseudomonadota > Betaproteobacteria > Burkholderiales > Burkholderiaceae > Burkholderia > Burkholderia seminalis. The sequence goes on from NZ_CP013399.1 coordinate 310,706, forward strand.
GTCGTGCCGCTCGGGTCGCGCGAGCGCCGCGCCGATCTCGCCGAGCCGGCCGATCAGCTTCGCCGCATAGTCGATCGCGTTGACGCCCGACGGGGCGTACGCCGAGTGACACGCGGCGCCCTTCACGTGACAACGCATCGCGAGCTTGCCCTTGTGACCGAGCACCGGCTTCAGTTCGGTCGGCTCGCCGATCAGGCACAGCCGCGGCCGATGCTCGCGCGCGGCCAGCACGTCGAGCATCGGCCGCACGCCGAGGCAACCGACTTCCTCGTCATAGGAGAACGCGAAATGCACCGGCATGCTCAAAGGCCGCGACACGAACGCCGGAACGGCCGCGAGTGCCGACGCGATGAAGCCCTTCATGTCGGCCGTGCCGCGGCCATACAGGCGGCCGTCGCGCTCGGTCAGCCGGAACGGCTCGACCGTCCACGCCTGCCCGTCGACGGGCACCACGTCGGTGTGACCCGACAGCGCGATGCCGCCGCGATCGTGCGGGCCGATCGTCGCGTACAGGCTCGCCTTCGTGCGCTCGGCGTTGTAGAACAGCTCGCTCGCCACGCCGAAACCCGCGAGATGGTCGCGGATGAAGCCGATCATCTCGAGGTTCGAATCGCGGCTGACCGTGGCGAAACCGACCAGCCGTTCGAGCAGCGCACGGCTCGACGTGTCACTCATCGCCCGGCACTCCGTAGCTCGGCGCGGCGGTCGGGTTCAGCGCGCGCGTCTGGTAGTCCTGCATCTGCGGCCGATACGCGCGCCACAGCGCATCGAGTTGCCCGATCGGATCGGTATCGGCCCAGTCGACGCGCAGGTCGACGATCGGCCAGGTCACGTCGCCGGCCACCTTCAACGCGGCCGAATGTACCGGACCGGCTTCGCCGCCGGCCGCCATCGCGGCATGCATCGCGGCCAGCAGGCGATCGGCGAGCAGGCCGTGCGCCTGTTCGAACGCCCGCGCCATCGCGTCGATCACGGCCGGCGCGGCCAGCAGGTTGCCGGCCGCCACGCACTGCTCGCCCTGCACCGCGTGATGGGTGCCGAGCGCTTCCTTGCCGGTGAAACACGCCGTCTGCCCCTGCCCGTCGATCACCGTGACCTGCCGGTACTGGCTCCAGCCGTTCGCGCTGAGCGCGCGGTCGAGCGCCGCGGCCGGCGCAAGCTGGTCGTGCTCGATCAGATCGAGAATCTGCGGCCCGAGCGCCGGCAGCGTGATGTTCTGCGTCGCGACGGCGCCCACGCCCGCGCGCACCCACGGGCAGCGCGCGCCGACCGCGATGCTCGACGAACTGATCGCGATCCCGAGCTGGCCTGTCTCCGGGCAGCGCCCGACGATGGAGAAAGTCATGTCGCCTCCTATGCGCGGTTCGGCTGCCAGTTGTCGGGGACCACCGCGATCACGTCGATCTCCATCAGCCATTGCGGCTGGCCGAGCGCCGAGACGACGAGCCCCGTCGAGATCGGATAGACGCCCTTCAGCCACTTGCCGACTTCCTGGTACACCGGTTCGCGATAACGCGGATCGATCAGGTAGGTCGTCGTCTTCACGATATGCGTGAGGTCGCTGCCGGCTTCCTCCAGCAGCTGCTTGACGTTCTTCATCGCCTGCTCGGCCTGCGCGCGCGGATCGCCGAGACCGATCAGGTTGCCGTCGAAATCGGTGCCGACCTGGCCGCGCACGTAGACGGTGTTGCCGGCGCGCACGGCCTGGCACAGGTCGTTGTCGAGCGTCTGGTTCGGGTAGGTATCCTTGGTGTTGAACATGCGGATACGCGTATGGGTAGGCTGGCTCATCGAGGTCCTTCGAGTGTCGGTGGGTACGCCCGCCGCGCCGGGAGCGGCCGCGGCGCAGCGGATGCGTGTCGGTCCGTCAGGTGGTCAGTTCGTCGCTTCGGCGAGCGGGCGCGCGTCGGCCGGTGCCTGCTGGGCTGCCACGCGACGCTGCGACGCGTCGTGGTACGCGAGGTACTTGCGTTGCGTGACGATGTGATCGGCGATGTGTTTCGCGTCGTGCCACACGCCCCAGATGAAGCTGGAGCCGCGCCGCGACAGCCACGGCAACCCGAGGAAATAGATGCCGGGCTCCTTCGACACGCCGCGCTGGTGCTGCGGCTTGCCGTTCGGCGCGAACGCGTCGACGTTGAGCCAACCGTAGTCGACTGCGTAGCCAGTCGCCCAGACGATCGACGTGACGCCCGCGCCGGCGAGATCGAGCACGAGGATCGGATGCGCGACGCAGTCGGGGTTCGGCAGGATGCGCCGCGCTTCCGGCTCTTCCGGCAGGTCGAGGCCGTTGCGTGCCGCGTAGGCATCGGCCGCGTCGAGCAGCGACAGGTAGTTCTCGTCGCCGCGGGCGAGATTGACCGCGAGATCGCGTTCGAACACGGCCACGCCACCGTCGAACGACTTCGTCAGCCCGACGAGCGTCACGCCCTGGTTCGCGAGCGCGCGGAAATCGACCGTGTGGCCGCCGCGCGCCCCGCTCACCGCGATCGTCACGTGTTCGCGGCCGGGCGTCGCGATTTCCTTGTCCCATTCGCCGAGCACGCCGAGCCACCAGCAGAAGTCGCGGCCGCGATATGCGCGCGGCGGGCGATCGTGCGGCCCGACCGACAGATACACCTGCCGACCCGCGCGCTGCAGCTCGTCGGCGATCTGCACGCCCGACGAGCCGGCGCCGACCACCAGCACCGCGCCGTCCGGAAGCTGGCCCGGATTGCGATAGTCGGCGGAATGGATCTGCACGAGGCGCGCATCGTCCGGCGCGATCGGCGGAACGACCGGGCGCTGGAACGGCCCCGTCGCGACGACCACGCGGTTCGCCTCGATCGTGCCGTCGGACGTCTCGACGACGAAGCCCGGCTTGCCGGTGTTGCGCACGACGTTCGTCACGTCGACGCCCGTGCGGATCGGCGCGTTGAACTTGCGCGCATACGCTTCGAAGTAATCGGCGACCTGGTCTTTCGACGCGAACGCATCGGGATCGAGGCCGTCGAATTCGAGCCCCGGGAAACGGTCGTGCCACGCGGGGCCGTTCGCGACCAGTGAATCCCAGCGCCCGGTGCGCCAGCGCTCGGCGATGCGGCTGCGCTCCAGCACGAGATGGGGCACGCCCAGCTTGCCCAGATGCTCGCTCATGGCCACGCCGGCCTGCCCGGCGCCGACGACGAGCGTATCGATTGAGGTTGTTTCGACTGCCACGGCTGTCTCCTTCAGCTTCTGACGTGCGGCTCGCTGCGACGTTCGTGCTGTCGGGCGAGTGGGAATGGAGACATTCTGCGGACAGGCCGCCTGGCGCGAAATGATGTTTTTTGTTGGTGTTGACGAGAAAAAAGCTGGGGCGGGAGCGATGGGGGTACCGACGATGACCACGCTTGCAGCAGAGCCCATACGTCGTTCAGGTTGCGCGGGCAGAATCTCCGCATGTCGGGAAACGCAGCCTTCGGGTCCTACGCCAGCCGATCGATGACCTTCGCCCCACCCTTGTCGTTCCTGGCGTTCGAGAACGTCGCCACCGATCCGCCAGTACAGCGTCACCCACTCACGATTCACGCTTGCGACGGCGTATCCACGGGCAAGCTCGACCCACTGCTCGAGCTCCGTGAGCCCGCGGCGATAGTCTGCCTCGCCGGACCGACGGAGAGCCGATCGAGCCGCCCGACAATTCTTGACTGTGTCCGCATCGTCGAACTGGTAGCATGCGCGTCACATCGGCATGGAAGCGGATACGCGACACTCGATCGTTCCCTTTTATGTCCCACGACCGGCTAACCTCGCCAACGCACCCTCGGCGACCTGGTGTCTCAGACGGCACCCAGCCCCGTAGAACCCCGCAACACCCCGGCGTCGCCCCGCGCGACCCGTTGCAGTAACCGTTGGAGTGGCGCGCCCCGCGCCTGCAAGCATGAAAAATTCGAACCCGCCCACCCGCCCTGCCCCGCAGCGCGACAAAGACCGCACGCCGCTCGTCCGCGCCGGCGCGTGGCTGCTGATGGTCGGCCTGCTGTACCTGCTGTGGCCGTCCGCCGAAACCGCGTACCTCGCGATGGAGTCGATGATCCACTGACGCGCACGCCCGGCCGCGCACTACGCTATACTTGCGCGATGGAAACCCAACCCGCCTCGCCGATCGTGCATTGCTGGTGGCGCGCCTGACCCAGGCGGCCCGTTTCCTTTTGCATGTCCCAAACGTGATGCCGCCAGCCATGGCGGCATTTGCGTTTCTGCACCGCACCGACATCATGGCTGGCGCCTTCGACAACCCGGAGCCAACGACGACCATGACGCAACCCACCCGCCCGACCATCCTCACCGGCGACCGCACGACTGGCCCGCTGCATCTCGGCCACTACATCGGCTCGCTGCGCGCGCGCGTGCAGATGCAGCACGAAGCGAAGCAATTCCTGCTGCTCGCCGATACGCAGGCGCTGACCGACAACATGGGCCGCCGCCAGCGCGTCACCGAGAACGTGATCGAGGTCGCGCTCGACTACCTCGCCGTCGGTATCGACCCGGCGGTCTCGACGATCGTCGTGCAGTCGCAGGTGCCCGAACTCGCCGAGTTGTCGCAATACCTGCTCAACCTCGTCACGGTCGCGCGCCTCGAACGCAATCCGACCATCAAGGAAGAGATCCGCCTGCGCGGGTTCGAGCGCGACATCCCCGCCGGTTTCCTGACCTACCCGGTGAGCCAGGCAGCCGACATCACCGCGTTCAAGGCGACGCACGTGCCGGTCGGCGACGATCAGTTGCCGATGATCGAACAGACCAACGAACTCGTGCGCCGCTTCAACGCAACCGTCGAGCAGCCGGTGCTGGTCGAATGCGAGGCCGTGCTGTCGTCGGTCACGCGGCTGCCGGGCATCGACGGCAAGGCTAAGATGAGCAAGTCGCTCGGCAATGCGATCACGCTCGGCTCGACGCCGGACGAGATCGCGCAGGCCGTGAAGGACATGTACACCGATCCGAACCACCTGCGCGTGAGCGATCCCGGCCAGGTCGAGGGCAACGTCGTGTTCACGTTCCTCGATGCGTTCGAGCCGGACGTCGCGAAGGTCGACGAACTGAAGGCCCACTATCGCCGCGGCGGCCTCGGCGACAGCGTCGTCAAGCGCGTGCTGAACGAGCGGCTGCAGGCGTTGATCGAGCCGATCCGCGCGCGCCGCCGCGAGTTCGAGGCCGACAAGGCCGAGGTGATGGCGACGCTGAAGCGCGGCACGCTGCACGCACGGGAAGTGGCGGGTGCAACGATCGCGGAGGTGAAGCGCGCAATGGGACTCACGTATTTCGATTGAGCAGCGCCGTCACGGCCGCTCGCGCGCCGGCACCGCCGCATGACACACGGCCTCGACCCGGTTGCCGGCCGGATCGACCAGAAAGGCCGCGTAGTAGTCGCCGTGGTAGTGCGGCCGCAATCCGGGGTCGCCGTCGGACTGGCCGCCCGTGGCAAGGCCAGCCTCGAAGAACGCATGCACCTGCTCGCGGGACGCGGCCTTGAAACACCAGTGCCGCTTGCTCGTCCCGATTTCGGCGGGATCCAGATACACCGCCAGAAAAGTCGATGCAGGGTCGTTCGCGCTGCAACGTTCGCCATAGCCGAGCGCATTGGGCCGGTCATAGACCTTGGTCACGCCCAGCGCAGTCATGACGCCATCGTAGAAGGGGCGTGCCAGGTCGATGTCCGGAACGCCGATCGACACGTGATCAAGCAGTTGCATGGTGTAGGCTCCATTGAACGAGCACGAGTCTACACAACCCCTCCCGGTCGGACCGATCAACCTTACCGACGACTACACTACCGACCACGCTCCCTACGTGATCTGATACGTCGACGCCGGCACGAACTCCTCCGGCATCGGCCGATCCCCGAGTTCCAGCACCGACCGCTCGATCGTGCGCGTGATCGCGTCGAGCGCGAGTGCATTCGGCGCAAGGCCGAACGGTTCGGCCACTTCGTTCGCGATCGCTTCGAGCGCGATCAGCGTGTAGGCAATGAACACGCAGATCAGCGGCGTGAAGAACTCCGTCGAATCGACGAGCCCGAACGGCAGCAGCACGCAATACGCATAGACGGTGCGATGCAGCAGCACGCTGTATGAAAACGGGATCGGCGTCGACAGGATGCGCTCGCAACCGCCCACCGACTTGCCGAGCTCGTCGAGTTGCGTCTCGAACATCCAGCAGGTCGTGCCGCTGCCGGGCGCGGGGCCCAGCGCACGAACGATGCCGCCGCGCAGTTCGTCGAGGATCGCGACCGGCTTGTAGCATTTGCCGCCGAGCGCGGCCGTGCGCTCCGCCCCGAGAATGCGCAGCAGGTCCGCGGTCGGGTCGGTATGACGCAATTGATGCTTCAGCGCATACGCGAGCGCGATCAGCAGGTCGGCAAGCCGGTTGCGCTCGGCGTCGCTCACGCCGTCGGGCAGGTAGCGATGCAGTTGCGACGTCACGGCGCGCGCGGCGATCAGCAGGTTGCCCCACAGATGCCGCGCCTCCTTGAAACGCTCGAAGCTCGCGTTGTTGCGAAACCCGAGGAAGATCGCGAGCGCGAGCCCGAACAGCGTAAACGGCGCGGTGTTGAGCGGAATCTTCTCGCCGAAGATGCGCCCGTTCGTGAAGACCGCCAGCGTGCTGACGATCGCCATGAACACGAGCTGCGGAATGATCGATTGGAGCACGGAGCCGTTCCATACGAACAGCATCCTGAGCCAGTTCTGTCGTGGTCGGACGATCATGATGTTTTCTCGACTGCCAAAGGAATACGCAACCCGTTGCGCCCGCACCCGATGCGCAGCGGCCCGCGCATGGCGGGCCGCTTTCCGTCGGATGCCGTGCCGGGCGCCGCGCTGCGCGTGATGATACGCGCACGCCGCGCCCCGTCACCTCGCATGCCGCTCAGTGATAACCGATGTCGCCCTCGCGCACCTTGCCGCGGAACACGCGGTATTGCATCGCGTTGTACACGAGGATGATCGGCAGCACGATCACGGTGCCGACGAGCGCGAACAGCTGGCTCGAATGGCTCGACGACGCGTCCCAGATCGTCAGCGACGGCGGCACGATGTTCGGCCAGATGCTGATCACGAGCCCCGTGTAGCCGAGGAACACGAGCGCGAGCGTCAGCAGGAACGGCGTCGCCTCGTGCGCGCGCTTCACCGTGTGGAAGATGCCCCACACGCATGCTACGACGAGAACCGGTACCGGCAGGAACCAGACGAGGTTGCCGCTGCCGAACCAGCGGTGCGCGACGGCCGGCAGCCCGATCACGGTCCACAGGCTCACCACGCCCATCACGGCGAGCAGCACGCCCGCGAGCGGCTTCATCAGCAGCCGCATCTTGCGCTGCAGCTCGCCATCGACCTTCAGGATCAGCCAGCCGCAGCCGAGCGTCGCATACGTGACGAGCACGCCGATCCCGCACAGCAGGCTGAACGGCGACAGCCAGTCGAACGGCCCGCCCGCGAACTGGTTGTTCTCGATCTTGATGCCCTGCAGCAGCGAACCGAGCACGATCCCCTGGCAGAACGCGGCGAGCGCCGAGCCGCCGATAAACGCGAGATCCCACATGTGCTGCGTGCGGGTGGCCTTCGCGCGCAGCTCGAACGCCGCGCCCCGGAAGATCAGGCCGACCAGCATCAGCACCAGCGGCAGGTAGTTCGCCGGCAGCAGCGTCGAATACACGACCGGGAACGCGCCATAGAGGCCCGCGCCGCCGAGCACGAGGAACGTCTCGTTGCCGTCCCACACCGGCGCGACGGTGTCGAGCATCACCTGGCGCTCGGCCTTCGCGTCGAAGAACGGAAACAGCAGGCCGATCCCGAGATCGAAACCGTCCAGCATCACGTAGATGAATACGCCGAGGCCGATGATCGCGGCCCACACGACAGGAAGATCGATGTGCATGGCTTACTCCGCTTCGGTGACGTTCAGCGGCGTGGACAGCGCGCTCTTGCGCAGCCCCGGATGCCGGTGCAGCTCGATGTACCCGGCCTGGGCCGCCGGCCCGCGCCTCATCAGTTTCATCATGTAGTAGATACCTGTTCCGAATACCAGGAAATACACGACCACGAAGACCAGCAGCGACACGCCGACCTGCTGAGCGTTGAGCGGGGAGACCGAGTCGATGGTGCGTAGTACGCCATAGACGGTCCACGGCTGCCGCCCGACCTCGGTCGTGATCCAGCCGGCCAGCAGCGCGACGATGCCCGACGGCCCCATCGCCACCACGAACCACTGGAACCAGCGCGTCTCATAGAGGCGCCCGCCCTTTCTCAGCAGCAGCCCGAGCAGCGCGGTGAGCAGCATCAGCATCCCGAGGCCGGCCATGATCCGGAACGTCCAGAAGATGATCGGCGAATACGGGCGGTCCTGCGGCGGGAATTCCTTCAGCCCGCGAATCTCGCCATCCCAGCTGTGCGTGAGGATCAGGCTGCCGAGGTGCGGCACCTGGATCGCATAGCGCGTGGTTTCGGCCTGCATGTCGGGCAGCCCGACGAGGTTCAGCGCGGTGCCGCCCTTCTCGGTTTCCCACAGCCCCTCGATCGCGGCGATCTTCGCCGGCTGGTATTCACGCGTGTTCAGCCCGTGCGCGTCGCCGACGACGATCTGGATCGGCGCGAGCACCAGCAGCATCCACAGCGCCATCGAGAAGCTGCGCTTCACCGGCTCGTCGCGACGGCCCTTCAGCAGGTGCCACGCGCCGCACGCGGCGACGATGAAACCCGCGACGATGAACGCCGCGATCGTCATGTGCACGAGACGGTACGGGAACGACGGGTTGAAGACGATCTTGAACCAGTCGACCGGCACGACCAGGCCGTTTTCGATCTTGTAGCCCTGCGGCGTCTGCATGAAGCTGTTCGACGCGAGGATCCAGAACGTCGAGATCAGCGTGCCGACCGCGACCATCAGCGTCGCGAAGAAGTGCGCACGCGGGCTGACGCGCTGCCAGCCGAAAAGCATCACGCCGAGGAAGCCGGCCTCGAGGAAGAACGCAGTCAGCACTTCATACGTGAGCAGCGGCCCCGTGATGTTGCCCGCGACGCGCGAAAAGCCGGCCCAGTTGGTGCCGAACTCGTATGCCATCACGACGCCGGAGACCACGCCCATCCCGAAGCCGATCGCGAAGATCTTCGACCAGAACTGGAACATGGATTTGTAGGCGGCGTCGCCGGTGACGAGATAACGCCATTCCAGCACCGCCAGGAAGCTCGCCATGCCGATGCTGATCGCGGGAAACACGATGTGGAACGACACCGTGAATGCGAATTGCAATCGGGCGAGATGGAATGCATCGAAGATTTCCATGACCGTAATTTGCTCGTGGTTGTGAGGACGTACGCCCGAAGCAGGAAATCGCGCGACGGCTTGGCGACTACACATGCGAACGTCAACGGACCCTCGCACGGCATCGAAGCGTGAGTGACGATATCGCGTTTGCCACGATACTCGCAATCACTCGAACGTGCGCTGAAACTGTGCTGCTTCCGTCGCCGAAGATGTGTGCACGGAAAACACATTTCGTGCCTGCGGGATGGTCAGCTGTACTGCTTTCCGCGTGGCGGCGCTGTATCTCCGGCGCGCTGTTCACTCCACTTAACATGTTATGCAACGCCTGCCCGACGCGGTAGTGCGCCGCCCCCGGCGCCCGCCCGGCAGCACCGATTTCCGTCGTCCGGCGTACACGCCGGCCGATCCGACTGGAGAAACCCGCATGGCGTCCCGCCCCCCCATCGACGATCCGACCGGCAGCACCGCGTGTCAGGTGACGCGCCATCGTGCCGGCGAAACGCGCGACACCGTCGATCGCGTCGTCGACGAAACGCCGGTTGCACTCGTGTTCAACGGCATCTCGCACACGGTCATGATGGCGACGCCGATCGACCTCGATGCATTCGGCCTCGGCTTCGCGCTGAGCGAAGGCATCGTCGAGCGTGCGTCGGACGTCTTCGACATCGAGAGCGAATGCCGCCCCGGCAGCGCCGAGGTGCGGCTCACCGTGTCGCAGCAGGCGTTCATGGCGCTGAAGGCGCACCGGCGCGCGCTGGCCGGCCGCACCGGTTGCGGCGTCTGCGGGATCGAAAGCATCGCGCAGCTCGACCTGCACCCGCCGCGCATCGCGGCCGCCGGCGCGGCTGCCGGCATCGGCGCCGACGCGATTGCACGCGCAGCACGCACGCTGCCGGCCCACCAGACGCTGATGCGCGAGACGGGCGGCATCCACGCGGCCGCGTGGTGCGACCGCGACGGCGCCGTGCGCGCCGTGTTCGAGGACGTCGGCCGCCACAACGCGCTCGACAAGCTGATCGGGCATCTCGCGCGGCGCCGCGCCGACCTTGGCGCGGGCTTCGTGTTCCTGTCGAGCCGCGCGAGCTACGAGCTGGTACGCAAGGCCGCGCGGGTCGGCATCCCGATGATCGCGACGATCTCGGCGCCGACGTCGCTGGCGATCGACGTCGCTCGCGAAGCCGGCGTGCGCCTGCTCGGCTTCTGCCGCAACGACGGCTTCGTCGAATACGTGTCGCCCGACGCCGTTCACCCCGATCAACCGGCGCTTGCGCCCGCGCACCCGGCCCACTCGTCATGAAACACCTGTTCGATTTCGATACCGCGCAGCAGCAATTCGCCGGCGCATTTGCGCCGCTTGCGGCGAGCGCCTCGCTGCCGGTCGCCGAAGCGGCCGGCCATGTGCTGGCCGCGCCGCTGACCGCCGTGCTCGACCAGCCGCCGGCCGACCAGAGCGCGATGGACGGTTATGCCGTGCGTCACGCGGATCTCGCGCGTGGCGAGCCGCTGCGCGTCGCGCAACGCTGCTATGCGGGCGACACGCCGATGCCGCTGGCCGCCCGCACGGCTGCGCGCGTCTTCACCGGCAGCCTGATCCCGCCCGGCGCCGACACCGTCGTGATGCAGGAGCACGCGCACGAACGGGACGGCTGGGTCGCGTTCGATGCCCCGCCGCGCACCGGATCGCACATCCGCCGCCGGGGCGAGGAAGTGCGTACCGGCGACCTGCTCGTGCCGGCCGGCGTGCGGCTGGGCGCGATGCACGTCGGCGTGGCGGCCGCACAAGGTTTCGCGCGCATCGATGTGCGCCCGGCGCTGCGCGTCGGCCTCCTGACGACCGGCGACGAACTCGTCGCATGCGGCCAGCCGCGCGCGCCGCAGCAGATCTACAACAGCAATGCGCCGATGCTCGCCGCACTCGTGTCGGGCACCGGTGCCCGCGTCGCGATGAACGTGCATGCGGCCGATACGGCGGCGGCCGTCGATCGTGCGTTGCGCGACCTGCATGCGGGTTGCGACCTGGTGATCTGCGTCGGCGGCGCATCGGTCGGCGACAAGGATCTGCTGCGCCCCGCACTGACCGCGCTCGACGCATCGTTCATCGTCACCGGTGTGCGGATGAAGCCCGGCAAGCCGGTCGCGCTCGCGCGGCTCGACACGCGGCCCGTGGTGCTGCTGCCCGGCAATCCGGGGGCTGCCATGACCGCGTTCGCGCTGTTCGTCGCGCCGCTGATCCGCTGCCTGCAGGGGCGCGACGCGCGCCTGCAGGCCGTGCCGGCGCTGCCGATCGACACGGACTTCGAGCCGGATGCGCAGCGCGAACGCTTCGTACGGGTGCGCTGCACGGTCGGTGCCGCCGGCGCGCCCGTGCTCGATACGCTGCGCCAGCAAGGCGCCGGCACGCTGCAGTCGCTCGTGCAGGCGAGCGGGCTCGCACGGCTGCCGGCCGGGCGGGCCATCGCGCGCGGCGACGCGGTACCGTATTACGAATTCGCGCAGTGGCTCGCATGAGCGCGATGCCCATCACGCGCCCGATGCGACCCATGCGCCGCGCCCGCCGCACGGCGAACTGTATTCCTGCAATTCGGGCGCGATTGTGCCTCTGCCGGCCTAACCCGGCGGACTATGCTCACGCTGAGGCTCGTCACGACCTGTGCGCCGACACGTCGGTACACGCACGGCCGACCGGCGACGCCCCTCCGCTTACTTCATGCAGGCCGACGAACCGATCGTGAATGCCATCGTTTCAGCCGCGCCGGCCGCCGCCGCATCATCCGGCGGCGCAGCGCCCGGCGCCTTTCCCCGCCCGTCCGACACGCTCGGACGCCCGCTGCGCGACCTGCGCCTGTCCGTGATCGACCAATGCAACTTCCGCTGCGGCTACTGCATGCCGCGCGAAAGCTTCGGTTCGGACTATGCGTTCATGCCGTCGTCCGAGCGCCTGTCGTTCGCGCAACTGGAAAAGATCGCACGTGCGTTCACGTCGCTCGGCGTCGAGAAGATCCGCATCACGGGCGGCGAGCCGCTGCTGCGCCGCAACCTCGAGGCACTGATCGAACGGCTCGCCGCGCTGACGACCGTCGACGGCAATCCCGTCGAAATCGCGCTGACGACCAACGGCTCGCTGCTCGCCGCGAAGGCACGCGCGCTGCGCGACGCCGGATTGTCGCGCGTGACCGTGAGCCTCGACGCGCTCGACGACGCCGTATTCCGCCGGATGAGCGACGCCGACGTGCCCGTGTCGCGCGTGCTGGCCGGCATCGAAGCCGCACATGCTGCCGGGCTCGCGCCGGTCAAGGTCAACGCGGTGATCGAGCGCGGCGTGAACGACGACCAGATCCTGCCGCTCGTGCGCCACTTCCGGCAGTCGGGCGTGGCCGTGCGCTTCATCGAATACATGGACGTCGGCGGCGCGAGCTTCTGGTCCGGCGACAAGGTCGTGCCGGCCGCGCGCATGCGCGAACTGATCGAACAACACTATCCGCTCGTGCTCGTCGGCGAACCGGGGCACGACGCGACCGCGATCCGTTGCGCGCACATCGACGGTGCGGGCGAAGTCGGCTTCATCGCGAGCGTGTCGCATCCGTTCTGCGGCACCTGCTCGCGCGCCCGCGTGTCCGCCGACGGGCAGCTCTATACGTGCCTGTTCGCGACGCAGGGCACCGACCTGCGGCCGTGGCTCGACGATGCGGCATCGACCGCCGACCTCGCGACCGCCGTGCGCGATCGCTGGACGCGGCGCGACGACCGCTATTCCGAGCACCGGGCCGCGCGGCCGGCCCGCGCGCCGGGCAAGACCTATCCGACCGTGCGCATGTCGCTCGTCGGCGGCTGACGGGCCGCCGCGCGATACAGGATGCGCCGCCCACTGGAGAACCTGTCATGACGACCTTCACCGAATCCCGCGCCGGGCTGCCGGACGATCCGCTGCCAGCCGGCAGCGCCCCGCCGCCCGCCGACGCGACCGATCCGCCTCCCGAACCGGCGCCCGCCATTGCCGCCGGCTTCGAAGTACGCGTGCAGCATGCGCCGATCGATGCGGGCGCGGAGCTTGCACCGATCGTTCGCAATCCGAATGTCGGGGCGGTCGTGAATTTTCTCGGGGTCGTGCGCAAGGAAGGCGACGTCGACGACGTCGTCGCGCTGGAAGTCGAGCACTACCCGACGATGACCGAGCAGGCACTGTGGAGCATCGTCGAGGAGGCCACGGCACGCTGGCGGCTCGAAGCGGTCAGGATCGTGCACCGCGTCGGCCGCATTCCGCTCGGCCAGCCGGTCGTGCTGGTCGTCGTGGCCGCCGCGCATCGCGCATCCGCGTTCGATGCGTGCGAATTCCTGATGGATTTCCTGAAAACCCACGCACCGTTCTGGAAGAAGGAGATCCGGCACGACGGCGAATCCGGCTGGGTCGAGGCGAAGGCCCACGACGACCACGCGATGCGGCGCTGGGGCTGACCGCGTCCGCTTCGCGCTTTCCGATTCCGCCGCTCCTGCTCGAGACATCGCAATGAAACTGAAGATCAAATATTTCGCAAGCATTCGCGAACAACTGGCGCTCGACGAGGAAACCGTCGAGATCGATGCGCGCGAACTCACCGTCGACGCGCTGCGCGGCACGCTGGCCGCGCGCGACGCGCGCAGCGCGGACGCACTGCGGATGGACCGCCCCGTGCGGGCCGCCGTGAACCTCGAAATGGTGACCGGGGAATTCGTCGTGCGGGAGGATAGCGAGGTCGCGTTCTTTCCTCCGGTGACGGGTGGGTGAGCTCACCACGCACGCCGCCCGTTTCGACGGCGATCCTCGACCGTCCTGGCCGGGAACGCGTTGTACACCGACGGGCGGTCGATCGTGACGGTCGCCACGCCGCGCGCCTCGCGATACAGGATGTCCTCGTCGCTCATCGGGCAGCCTCCAGCACCGTCAGCGCCGCGTCGAGCGCGTCCAGCCCCTCGTTCAGCTCCGTGCGCGAGATGACCAGCGGCGGCGTCACGATCACCACGTTGTAGCGCCCGTACGCGTGGACGCCGCGCTTCAGCAGCTCGCCATAGAACGCCCGCATCGGCGCCGATCCCGCCGGGTGGTGCCACTCGACGAGCGGCTCGCGCGTGTCCCGGTCGCGCACCAGCTCGATGCCGAACTGGGCGCCCATGCCCCGCACGTCCCCGATCGACGGATGACGGTCTGCGAGATCGCCGAGACCGTCGCGCAACCAGCCTTCGATCTCGCGCGCCCGGTCGAACAAACCCTCTTCCAGATAGACCTTCAGTGCGGCGAGCCCGCCGGCGACCGCCAGCACGTGGCCCGCGTGCGTGTGGCCCACGTCGAAGAGTTCGGTATCGAAGTGGCGGGCCACGCCTTCGCGCACCAGGACACCGCCGAGGGGTGTATACGAAGAGCTGGCCCCCTTGGCGAACGAAATCAGGTCCGGCAATACGCCGACACGCTCGGCGCAGAACAATGCCCCCGTGCGCCCGAAGCCCGTCATGATCTCGTCGAAGATCAGCAGGATGCCGTGCCGGTCGCACAGGTTGCGAACGCCTTCGAGGTAGCCCGGTGGGTAGACGACCACACCGCTGGACCCGGTCATCGGCTCCATCAGGATCGCGGCGACGTTTTGCGCGCCTTCGTGCGACAGGACGCGCGCAAGGTGATCGAGGGCACGGCGCGTCTCCTCGACCGGATCCGACGTGTAAAAGGGGCTGCGGTACGGATACGGTGCAAAGAACTTCACCATGCCCGGGAGCGCCGGGAAAGGATCGCGCCAGCGGTCCACGCCCGTCATCGCGCTCGCGCCGATGGTGCTGCCGTGATACGACCGATGGGCAGTCAGCACCTTGGGCCTGCCTGTCACCAGCCGGGCGATCTTCACCGCGTCATCGTTCGCCTCGGCTCCGCCGCACGTAAAATGCACACGCAGTCCTTCCGGCCACGGCGAAACACTGTTCAGGAGTCCAGCGTATTCGGCACGCACGTCGTTGAAGTAGCTGGATGCGACCCAGCACATGCGCTCGGCCTGTGCCTGGATCGCCTGGACGACCTTCGGATGGCCATGGCCCAACGACACCGCGACATAACCGCTGGTGAGGTCCAGATAGCGCTTGCCGTTCGCATCGTGGAAGTAGCATCCCTGCGCATGCGTGATGACCGGCGGGTTGAGTCCGCCCTGGACCGCCCAGGGAACGAGCACCTTTCGAAACGACGGCGCGAGCGCGCGATCCGACTCGCCGTGAATGCGTAGATCCATGTTGACTCCGGAAATGGCATGGCTCACTATTTCTGAGCCTCGTGATGTGAGGCTGATAGATTAAGCACGCATTTCTCGCATAACAAATCAAACGTTTCGACACTGAGCCTTAATTTAACTGAGTCATGGCACGACAAATTCCGCCCCTGCTCTCCGTGCGCGCATTCGAGGCGGCGGCGCGCCATGGCGGCTTCGCCCGGGCGGGTGAAGAGCTATGCGTCACGTCCGGTGCGGTAGGGCATCAGGTACGGCTGCTGGAGGAATGGCTGGGAACGCCGCTGTTCATGCGCGGCGCCCGGTCCGTCCAGTTGACGGACATCGGACGGCGGTACTTCCTGGAAATCGAGCGCTTGATGGACGAGCTCGAACGCGCATCGCTCGGCATCCGCCAGGCCGCGGACGCCCCGGAGGTGACGGTCACCGCGATGCCATCGTTCGTGACCCGCTGGCTGATGCCGCGCCTGGGTGAGTTCAGGCGGCTGCATCCCGACATCGAGGTGCGCTTGCTGGCCTCGGTGCCCGCCGTCGACTTCAGCCGCGAGCGGGTGGACGTGGCGATCCGGCTGGGCTCGGGCCCCTATCCGGGGCTCGTCGCGGAAAAACTGATGTCGGAGACGTTCCTGGCGGTCGGTCAACCTCTGGTGTGCCGGGCGTTGCACACCGTGGACGATATCTTGCGGGTAACCTTGCTGCATGACGAATACGAGGCCCGCATTCCGGAGCAGGTGGACTGGGTGCGCTGGTGCCGCATGCAGAACGTACACGCGAGCGCGACCCGTTTGCGACAGGGCCCGAGCTTCTCGCACACCTATCTCACGCTCGATGCCGCGATCGCGGGCCAAGGCGTGGCGGTGGCGTCGGACGTCCTCGCCGCCGATGCGGTCAGGCAGGGGCTGTTGGCCATGGCGCCGGGCAAGCCGGTACAGGGACCCTACAGCTACCACCTGCTGACGACACGCGCGGCAACCGCACGGCCGCCAGTCGACGCCTTCTGCAGTTGGCTGCGATCGGCCGCACGGTCGTTTTCGGAAGCCGGCTGGGCTTGAACGACGCGAATCGCCGCGCGGCGGATACCGACACCCGCGTTCCACCTCGCCCGCCCGTTCACCGCATGCACGCGGCGGCCAGCTTCCCGACCGCGATCACCGCCTGCTCGATCTCCGGCGACCACGGGCTGCTGTAGTTCAAGCGGATGAAGTTCCGGTAGTTGTCGGTGATCGAGAACATGTAGCCGGGGCCGATCGTGATGCCCTGCTCCAGCGCGAGCTGGTACAGCCGCATCGCGTCGACCTGCGCGGGCAGCTCGACCCACAGCACGTACCCGCCCGCCGGGCTCGAGATGCGCGTGCCCTCCGGAAAGAACCGCGACACCATCGCCCGCATCAGGTTCGCCTGCTGCGCATACGCCTTGCGCAAGCGCCGCAGGTGATGCTCGTAGCCGTCGCGTTCGAGAAACTCCGCGATCGCCAGTTGCGGCAGCGACGGCGTCGCGAGCGTGTTCAGGAACTTCAGCTTCTCGACCTGATCGCGATAGCGGCCCGGCAGCGCCCAGCCGATCCGGTACGCGGCCGTCAGGCTCTTCGAGAACGACGAGCAATGCAGCACGATCCCGGTCCGGTCGTAGGACTTCAGCGAACTCGGATGCGTATCGCCGAAATACAGCTCGTTGTACACGCCGTTCTCGATGATCGGCATGCCGGTTTTCGTTGCAAACTCAACCAGTTCGCGCTTGCGCTCGTCGGGCATCTGGAACCCGAGCGGGTTCTGGAAGTTCGGCATCACCATGCACGCCGCGATCGGCTGCGACTTCGCGATCGCGGCCAGCGCCGCGATGTCGATCCCGTACTCCGGATGCGTCGCGACCTCGATCGCCTTCATCCCCATCCGCTCGATCGCGTGCAGCATCGCGTAGAACGTCGGCGATTCCACCGCGATCGTGTCGCCCGGCTTCGCCACCGCCTGCAGGCACAGGTTGATCGCCTCCGTCGCGCCCACCGTCACGATGATCTCGTTCGGGTCCACCGACATCCCGTTTTCCAGGTAGCGGCGCGCGATCTGCCGAATCAGGCGCGGATGGCCGGGCGGCAGCCCGTCCGTCACGCCCCACAGCGACTTGTCGCGGCCGGCCGCATACGCGTAGCGGTTCAGCTTCTCGAACGGAAACAGGCTCGGGTCCGGATACGGCGAGCCCAGCGGCACCGCGTCGTCCGTGCCGATCGAACGCAGCGTCGACAGCACGAGCCGGCTCACGTCGACCGACGACGAGATCGCGATCGGCTTCGACGGCCGCAGCTCGCGCACCGGCGCGTGGCCGTCGTCGCGGCGCAGGTTCACGAAATAGCCCGACTGCGGCCGGCTTTCCAGCAGCCCGCGGCTTTCCAGCAGCAGATACGCGTGCAGCACGGTCGTGATGCTGATCCGGTGCTGCTGGCTCGCCTGCCGCACCGACGGAATCCGGTCGCCGTGCCGGTACACGCCCTGGCGGATCAGGCGCTCGATGTCGTCCGCGAGTTTTTCGTAGAGTTTCATCTTGCGTCTCCCGCCCGCATGCGCAGCCGTGCCGCCCTCCCGTGTGCGTCCGGCACACACGTGTTTCGCCCGCCGACCGGGCCGTCGTGATTCCTGATCCTTCCCTCCGGTTTTGCCTTTTCCATCGCGGCTCTCTCTTGAAGATGCGCCGGCAGGGTTCCGGTACGACTGGATCCGCGGCACTGTGCACTTGATGGTGGAATCTTAAGAGCAGAACAGTTTGCGGCGAGTACACACATCGACCACGCGAACAAGAGTACAGTTCGGCGCGAATCGCGCATGGCGGGAGAACTGTACGTCTTATGAAATGGCCGGGCGGCCGGAAACCGCGCGCGGCGCGGCCGGATCGGCCTGGAACGACCGCGACACGGGCATTCGTCCGACCGTCTCGACGGGGGTGCAATACTGTGCGGCCGCACGGTTTTTCATGACCGGAGTCAGCCCCGCCGCGCATGCGATCGAACGGGCCGCCGCCCCCCGGCGCCTTGATCCGCAACGCCCGACCAGTACAGATGATGAAATGGTGTCAGAACGTAACGACTGCCCGCGCATCGCGCGCCGCCGGCCCGGAAAACGCCGATGACTGATCGCGACCTCGCCGCGCGGCTCGTCGCGCGACTGACCGGCAGCGCCGACCATCCGCGCTTCACCGGCGCGCCGATCGACCTGTCGACGCTCGATGCGCACACGCTCGGTACGGTCTGGCCGGCGCTGCGTCGCGCCGAGCACGACATCATGCTGCGCGACCACGCGTACGACGACCCACGCGCCGAATTCACGCGCTGGTTGCGCGGGCAGATCGACGCGCTCGGCCTCGTGCCGCTCGTCGACGCCGATGCCGCGCTCGAACTGTTCCGCGACATTCCGCCCGGCGGATGGAAACGTGCGCTGGAAGACCTGCCCTGTCTCGACGCGCTGCCGTCGCCCGCGCTGCAGGCCGAACTGGCGCGCATCGCGGGCGAACCGGAAGACGGCGAACCGCGGGCGAAATCCGCGTATGGCGCGTATGCGCTCGACTGGTTCGCTGGCCGCCGCGACTTCTCGGCGCGGCGCGATGCGTACGCGCAGGCGCTGGCGGATTCGCCGTTTCGCCTGCGCGAACTCGACGTGTTGCCCGAACTCGGGCCGGCCGCGCTGCTCGCGCTGGCCGCGACGAACGACGGCTATTTCGCGCCGAAACGGCTGTGGCTCGACTTCGGCGACCCTGCCGTCACGCTCGCGGAAGACGCCGCGTACGTCGCGTTCGCACGCGACGCGCTGACCGACGCCGCGCGACTGGTCGCCGCGCTGCACGCCGGCGCCGTGCCGTACGAGGCCGATCGCGCGTTCACGACCGACGACGCGCAGGTCGTCGCGCGCGCCGCGCGCGTGGCCGCCTATCGCGACGAAGCATGGCTACGCCCGCTGATCGGGCCGCTGCTGACCGGCGTATGCGTCGCGCCGACGACCGCGAAGACGGTGCCGTCGCAGTCGCTCGCGATTGCGCTCGGCCATGCGGTCGAGACGATCCCGACGCCGGAGAGCGTGCGCGCGCTGCGCGACGCGCTCGCCACGGTGCGTCATGCGGGCGTGCAGAAAAAGCTCGCGCGCAACCTGAAGCCCGCCGAACGTGCGCTCGGCGAGCGGCCGCACACCGCGCTGCGCATGACGCTCGACGCGAAACCGGACAAGAAGCAGCTCGCGATGCTTGCCACCTGCATGGAAGCCGGCTTCTGGCAGCCGATGTCGCTGGGTCATGCCGAATGGCGCGAGCGTCTCGTCGATACGCCGGCCGGCGCCGCGTTCTCCGCGCGGATGATCTGGCAAGCGTGCGGCCGCGATGGCTCGACGCAATCGTTCATCCCCGACATCGCGAAAGGCAAGGTCGTGCCGCGCGACGCGGCCGGGCACGCATGCGAGATCGCCGACGACTGCACGATCCGGCTATGGCATCCGCTACTGGCCGACGCGCACGAGCGGCTCGCGTGGCAGCGCACGATCGTCGACCGCACGCTCCGGCAGCCGGTGCGGCAGGCGTTCCGCGAGTACTACGTGCCGGCCGACGGCGACGCGTCGGCGAGCGATTCCGCGATGTTCGAAGGTCACGTGCTGTCGAGCCGGCCGCTGCTCGGCGTCGCGCGCCGCGAAGGCTGGTCGATCCGCGCGTACGACGACGGGCTCGCCCGTGAATTCGGCGACGTGCGCGCGACCTTCCTCGTCGATGCGCGGCTCTATCCCGGCACGGAGGGCCACGGCACGTCGCGCCGGCTGGTCTTCGAGCGCCGGCACGACCGGCGCTGGGTGCCGGTGCCGATCGGCGAGATCGACGCTGTCGTGTTCTCCGAAGTGGCGCGGGCGGTCGACCTGCTGGTGAGCGTGGCCGCGTTCGCGCTCGACGACCCCGCGACACGCGCGGCCGCCGCTTCGCTCGCGGCGGACCCGGCCCGCCAGCGCGACCTCGAAACCGAACGCCGGCAGCGCCTGAACCGGTTGTCGGCGCTGCCGCTCGGCGTGATGGCGCGGCATCGCAAACACGTGCTGTCGCTCGTGTTCGCCGAACCGGTCGCGCAAGGGAAGATCACGATCGACGATCGCCACGTGCACGTCGGCGCGTGGTCGGTGCATTGCGCGACCGGCCGCGTGACGCGCGACGGCGAGCCGGTCGACGCCCCGCTCGAGCCGCCGCCATCGCCGCTGCGCGCGGTGCCGTGGCTACCCTACGACGAGGCGCTGCTGCAGCGGATCGTCGACGTCGTCGCGCATCTGCTCGAGTAGGCCTTGCGAACGTGCGTGCCCGCCGTCAGATCGACCCGAACAGCGCGCGCGGCCGGTCCTTCAGCGTGCCCGCCAGGATCCGCAGCCCGTTGACGAGTTCGTCGCGCGTGGCCGGACACGCGAGGTTGATGCGCACGCCGTGCTCGATTTCCGCACGGTCGACCGCGAACGTCGACGACGGCATCACGATCACGCCGCGCGCCTTCGCATTCGCGGCGAAGTCGTCGGCACGCCACGGCGGCGGCAGCCGCAGCCACACGAACATGCACGCCGGGTCGGCCTTCAACTGCCCGGCCGGCAGCAGTTCGCGGGCGAGATCGACACGTGCGCGGATCTCCGCGAGTTGCGCGGCCATGATCCGCTCGGCGGTGCCGTCCTCGATCCACACCGTGGCGATCAGCATCGAGGTCGGCGCGGGCATCCATGCAGTCGTGCGCACGGCCTCCGCACACAGTGCGACGCTGTCGCGCGGGCAGCTCAGGTAGCCAAGGCGCAGCCCTGGCGCGAGGATCTTCGACGTCGCGCCGAGATGGAACGTCAGCTCGGGACACAGCCCCGCGATCGCCGGCAGCCGGTCGCGCACGAGCGGGCCGTACACGTCGTCCTCGATGATCGTCACGTGATGGCGGCGCGCGATGTCGACGAGCGCCATCCGGCGCGCGAGGCTCATCGTCGTCACGGTCGGGTTCTGCAGGTTCGGCACGACGAAGATCGCCTTGACCGGCATGCGCTGGCAGATCCGCTCGATCTCGTCGGGCAGCAGGCCGTCGTCGTCGGCCGGCGCGCTGACGATCTCGAACTGGAATACCGGCGCGAGCGCCTTGAGGCCGTAGTACGTGAGGCGATCGGCGACGATCACGCCGTCGGTGCCGATCAGGCTGTTCAGCACCGCATACAGCCCGTGCTGCGCGCCGCTCGTGACGACCACCTGGTCGCGCGACGGCGTGAAGCCGGGCGCGGCAAGCCACTGCGCACCGGCCGCCCGCGCCCAGTCCGGGCCCTGCGGCGGCTGGTACTCCTGCAGCGCGCCGAACCGCGGGTCGCTCGGCAGCGTGCCGAACGTCTGCGCGAGGCTTGCGAGAAACTCGCCGGTCGCCGGGCGGTTCACGGTCAGGTCGATCACGCCGTTGCCGGCCGCGAGCGCCGCGCGGGCCGGCGCGATGCTCGGCATCGCGCCGCCGGTGACGAGCGAGCCGCGCCGCTTGCTGCCGATCACGAGGCCGCGCAGCTGCAGTTCCTTGTACGCACGCGACACGGTCGACACGTTGATGCCGAGCTCCGTCGCGAGCTGGCGCTGCGGCGGCAGGCGACTGCCCGGCGGATACGTGCCGCTGCGGATTTCCTCCTCGATCGAGCTCGATACCTCGACATAAGTCGGCCGTTTCGCCTGCGCCGGCAGGCCGCCGTCACGCTCGCCGGAAAGTTTGTCTGATGCCATTTGTCGCCCGTGACCACACAAAAAGCGTTTGTCTGCCGTTTTGACTTGCCCAGCGATTGTATATGACATCCCCGCCCCGTCAAACGCTTAAGGAAAAGTCTGCGGATTCAGCGGTTTGAAATCGGGTAAACACCAACACCACACAATCTCTTTTTGATTGCACACAAAAAATTACTGTGTGATTCTTGATCGCAACTTTGTGTGAACCTTGTGGACCGGAGGGGAAGCGTCATGGCGAACGTCGCCATCGTGGGTGCGGGCTTCATCGGGCTCGGCGCGGCGGCATGGCTGCAGCGCGACGGGCATCGCGTGACGCTGTTCGATCCGGCCGGCGTCGGCGAGGGTGCATCGTTCGGCAATGCCGCGACGTTCGCGCCGTACGGCTGCGTGCCGGTGAACGGGCCGTCCGTGTTCCGCGAGCTGCCGCACTTCCTGTTCGCCGCCGACAGCCCGCTGCGTATCCGCTGGCCGTACCTGCTGCACGGCGCACCGTGGCTCGCGCGGTTCCTGCTCGCATCGACGCCCGCGCGCCACGCACGCAGCGCGAGCGCGCTGGCCGCCCTGTTGTCGCGCGCCGCCGACGGTTATGCGCCGCTGCTCGCCTCGCCGCGGCTCGCGGCGTTCGTGCGGCCGCGCGAATGCCTGTACCTGTATGCGCGGCAGGCGTCGTTCGATGCCGCGCAACCGTCGCTCGCGTTGCGACGCCGGCTCGGCGTGCCGTTCGAGACGCTCGACGCGGGCGCGATCCGCGCGCTCGAACCCGCGCTCGCGCCGATCTTCACGCGCGGCGTGCTGTTCGTCGGCAGTTGGCATTTCTCCGATCCGCACGGCTTTCTCGGCGCGTTGTTCGCGCACCTTTCCGCCGGCGGCGCGACGCTCGATCGCGCGCGCGTCGAGCGCATCACGCCTGCCGGCGATGCCGTGAACGTGCAGGCGGGCGGGACGGTCCGCGCGTTCGATCACGTCGTCGTCGCCGCGGGCGCCCGCTCGCGCGAATTCGCGGCCGCATGCGGCGATGCGGTGCCGCTCGACACCGAGCGCGGTTATCACGTGCAGTTCGGCGCGCCCGGAGAGCGCGTCACGCGGCCGGTCGGCTGGGCCGAACGCGGCTTCTATATGACGCCGCTCGACGAAGGGCTGCGCGCGGCCGGCACCGTCGAGCTCGGCGGCTTCGACGCGCCGATGAACCCGTCGCTCGTCGCGCTGCTCACGCGGTCCGCGCGCGAAGCCGTGCCGTCGCTCGGCGCGCCGACGCGCAACTGGCTCGGCTTCCGGCCGACGCTGCCCGACGGCGTGCCCGTCATCGGCCACGCACGCGGCAGTGCGCGCGTGATCCATGCATTCGGTCATCAGCATCTCGGCGTGACGCTCGCCGGCATCACCGGACAGCTCGTCGCCGACCTCGTCGCCCGGCGCGCCCCGCCGCTGGACCTCGCGCCGTACCGGGCCGCGCGATTCTGACGCGCGCCACGCCCCCTTCCACCCACGCAAGGAGAAGCATCATGAATCGTCGTCACTGGCTGGTATGGCTGGCCGTCTGCTCGATCGGCACGGTCGCGGGGTCGGCGCTCGCAGCCGACCCGGAAACCGTCAAGATCGGCTTCGCCGGCCCGCTGACGGGGCCGGTCGCGCGCGTCGGCAAGGATCTGCAATACGGGGCGCAGCTCGCCCTCGACGAGGAGAACGCGAAGCATCCGACCGTCGGCGGCAAGCCGGTACGCTTCGTGCTCGACGTGCAGGACGACCAGGCCGATCCGCGCATCGCGATCCAGGTCGCACAGAAGCTCGTCGACGACGGCGTGGTCGGCGTGATCGGCCACTACAATTCCGGCTGCAGCATTCCCGCGTCGGCCGTCTACAAGCAGGCGAACGTCGCGATGATCACTCCCGGCTCGACCAATCCGCAGCTGACGATGCAGGGCTTCAAGAACGTGTTCCGCACGATGGGGCACGACGGCGTCGGCGGCGTGGTGGCCGGCCGCTTCGCGGTCGAGCAGTTGAAGGCGAAGCGGATCGGCATCATCGACGATCGCACCGCGTTCGGCCAGGGCCTCGCCGACGCATTCGAGAAAGGCGTGAAGGACGCGCACGGCAGCATCGTCGGCCGCGAATACACGAACGACAAGGCCGTCGATTTCCGCGGCATCCTGACGACGATGAAGAGCAACAACGTCGACCTGCTGTTCTTCGGCGGGCTCGACGAACAGGGGGCGATGCTCGTCAAGCAGATGCGCTCGCTCGGCATCCGTGCGCAGCTGTTCGGCGCCGGCGCATTGAAAAGCAACGCATTCCTGAAGATCGCCGGCAACGCGGGCGAAGGCACGCAGGATCTGGAGCCCGGCCCCGCGCTCGACAAGCTGCCGTCGGCCGTCGCGTTCGCGCAGCGCTACAAGGCGCGCTTCAACCAGGACGTCGAGCTGTATGCGCCGTTCGCCTACGATGCGGCGCTCGCGATGATCGCGGCGGTCCGCAAGGCCGATTCGCTCGATCGCGGCAAGATCGTCGCGAGCCTGCCGGGTGTGGCGGTGACCGGGGTGACCGGCAAGATCTCGTTCGACGAGCGCGGCGACCTGATCAAGCCGCCATACACGCTGTTCCGCGTCGAACAGGGGCAGTGGCACAGCATTCGCACGGTCGGCGGCGCGTCGAACTGATCGACGCCGGGCAGCCGACGGCGGGCGGCGTCACCGCGCCGCCTGCTGCCGCTGCACCTCCTGCGCTTTCATCTGCAGATACGCGCTCCGCTCGACTTCGTGCAGTTGCTGCGGATACTGCTCGGTGGCATCGAACCAGCGCGCGAGGCGCTGGTCGAGCGGCTTGTCGAGCGTCGCGAGATACGTGTCGATCGCAAGGTAATAGCGCATCGTGTTGCGCTCCAGCAGCCCGCGCACGCCGCCGACGTATTGCGGCTGCGCGGCCGATGCACCGACGTTCGTGAACCCGACCTTGTCGCTGCCGACCGTCGCGAGGTAGGTCTTCATCGCCATCCGGCCGACCGTGCCGAAACCATACGAATACGTGAGGTGAAGGAACGTGCGCGACGCGCCGACCGGCACGGCCTCCAGCGCGATCCGGTAATCCTTCGTGCCCATCGGGCCGCTGTCGGCGGCCAGATCGACCTGGAAGTAGTCGGGCGTCGCGGCCGCCACGCGATAGCGGAACTGCACGCGATAGGTGTCCGACAGCTTCTGCTGGATCTTGCGGCCGAGGTTCACGTCGAGCACCGGCCCGTTGCCGCCGCTCGACGCATGACAGTATTTCGTGTTCAGGTGCAGGATCAGCACCGCGCACCAGTTCGCGGGGCCCTGCGCGGCATCGTCGAGCTGGCCGCTCACGACCGCGAACGGATAGTCGACCACCGCGTAGATGTCGCCCTTCAGCGACGACGACGCCTCCGCCGACTCGAGGTACAA
Source organism: Burkholderia seminalis (assembly GCF_001718535.1). Lineage (NCBI taxonomy): Bacteria > Pseudomonadati > Pseudomonadota > Betaproteobacteria > Burkholderiales > Burkholderiaceae > Burkholderia > Burkholderia seminalis. The sequence goes on from NZ_CP013399.1 coordinate 336,364, forward strand.
CGGCCGGTGAAACGCGTTGTCCTTCAGTTGCGCGCCGAGGCTGCGATAACGATCGAGCAACGCGGCCGCGCCGTTCGCGCCATCGGCGCCGAACGACAGCGCGCTCCAGCCGACGCACAGCGCCGCAACGCACGCGTGCCAGACGCGGCGGGCACGCCACGTGCCGCGCGAATGTCCGGATGTCTCCATTCTTGTACTCCCTGCCGCGCGATGGGCGCGCGCCTGTGTCACAGAATACGCCTGCATGCCGCGCGCTGCCGCTATCGGTTCCGCTTCACCGGCATCGGCAACTGCGCGGCGGTGATCCGGATCAGCGCGGCCAGCCACTCGCGATCGTCCCAGCGATCGCCGGGGATGACGAGGTGCGGCTTCGCGGCCGGATACGGCGGCGCCTCTTCGCAGGCGCCGAGATACGCGCGTCCTTCCGGTGTCGGCTTGACGAACAGCCGGTCGTCGCAGACGAGCGCGACCATCCTGCCGTCGCAATAGATGCCGTATTCCCCGAACATCTTGCGCGCCGATACCGTACCGGCCGCCGCGCTCTGCTCGACGATGAAATCGACCGTGCCCTGGCTCGATGCCATGCGCTGCTCCTTGCAAAAAAAATTATGACCGCAGCGTACACCGACCGTTCCGTTGCCTCGGCGGATACGCCGTGGCGCGTCATCCATTCGTCGACGGAAAGCGTGTTCGGTCATGGACCGGCGTTCCCGGCCGGCCGTCTCCTGACACACCTGACAGTTACATCGCGGCGCGATGAATCGTCCAATGGCGCTTCACGAAAATCCGGCCTCGATCGTATGTCGGGCGCGACGCGCCGGCGATCAGGCCGCACAATGAAGCATCACGAATCACGACGAGGATGTCGATGAGCGTACCCGCCAACCTTCCCGCATGGCTCGGGCAAGCCTACGAACGATGCCGGTCTCTCGTCCCCGGCGCGATGCGGCGCGAGACGGTTCCGGTCGACGACGCCGCATGGCGCGTCACGGCTGAAGACGTCATCGCCCCCGACGACGTTCCGTCCGTTCCGCTCGCCGCCTGCGACGGCTACGCGCTGCGCGCGGCCGATACCGCAGCGGCCTCCCGCCGCGAACCCGTCGAGCTCGATTGCGAACTCCGGCTGGCCCCGCTGGCGTCGCGAACGGCCAGCCCGGCCGCCCGCGCACTCGACGCACGGCAAGCGGCCGGCATTCCGGCCTACGTCGCGATGCCGGCGCACGCCGACGCGGTTGCGCCGAAGGCCGAGCATCGATGGATCGACGGGAACGCGGGCGCACGCCTGCGCTTCCATGCGCCGCTCGCGGCCGGACAGCACGTGATCGCCGTCGGCAGCGAATTCCGGAAAGGACAGGTGCTGCTCGCGAAAGGGATGCGGATCACGCCCGCACGGCTGGCGGGGCTGATAGCCGCGGGCGTGCGCGACGTCGTCGTCACGAAGCGGCCGCGGATCGGCGTCGTGATCGCGGGGTACGACGTGGTGCCGCCGGGCCATGCACGCGAGCCCTGGCAGCGATTCGACTCGCTGGGTCCGTATCTCCGCGCGGTACTGCGGCAATGGGGATACGCGGTGCCGGCCGCGGAAACCCTGCCGTTGCCCTCGTCGTTTCCGTGCTCGCCCGATACGGAACGCGACGAAAGCGCGTTCAAGCAACAGCTGGGCGCGCTTTCCGGGCGCTATGACCTGATTGTCGGCGCCGGATTGCCGGCGAGCGCGCCGTTCGAGATGCGAGGCCTGAATGCGCAGACGGTCTACGCGAACGATCGCGAGACGATCCGGATCAGGCAGACACCCGGCGAGCGGTTCAATGTCGGGCGAAGCGACGACCGTTCGCCGCCGACGAAGTGGACCGTGCAATCCACCCGGCCGGACGGCGTCGTCTACCGAACGGAAACATGCGTCGGTTACGACCAGGCCGTGCTGGTCAATCTGCCCGGCCATGCGAGCGGCGTCGCCGTGCTGATGCACACGATCGTTCCGCACGTGCTCGACCTGCTGGAACATGTTGCGGCGCCGGGCCCTTGCTGGGAAACCGCGCCGACCGCGCACGACATCGAACCCGATGCCGAATGCAACGGGATGCGATGGGGCAGCCTGTCCGCCACCGAGCGCGGCGAATCGCGAGTCCGCCTGCTGCCGTTCCAGGGCGACGGGCCGATTCGCGGTGTCGCCGAGGCCGATGCGCTCGTCGCGATCCCGGCGGGCGTCGAGGTGCTGCCGGCCGGAACGCTCGTTCTGTTTCTGCGGCTGGACGGCACGGGCGCGCGCGCCTCGCATACCGGTGTGACGCCGGACGAAACCGCGAACGTTCCGGCGCAACCGCGGCAGACCTCACCTTCTCCCGACGTACCGGTTGCCGGCCCCGCGACGCCTGATGTTCGCGAAGCGTGGCAACGCATCGAACGTGCGATCGCCGCTCATCCCGCCAGCTTGCCGGGCGGCCTGAACGGGCCGGCCGACGATCATGTGCTGGCCGAATTGCCTGCCGCACTGGGCGCGACGCTGCCCGATGACGTGATCGACAGCCTCCGGCTGCACGACGGGCAAGCCGATCCGGACGCCGTCTTCACCGAAAGCGATGCGCTGCTCGGCGCGCAGGAGATCGTCGCGCAATGGACGATCTGGCGGACACTCGTTTCCGGCGGCGATTTCGCCGGCATGACGTCGGAACCCGATGCCGGCGTCCGCGACGACTGGTACAACCTCAAGTGGATTCCGTTCACGCACGACGGCAGCGGCAATCATCTCTGCATCGACCTCGATCCCGCGCAAGGCGGCGTGAGCGGCCAGGTGATCCGCGTGTGGCACGACGACGAGCTGCGTGAGCGCGTCGCATCGAGTTACGCGGAATGGCTCGCACGCGTGGCGGCGGAACGCGACGGCCCGGCCGCCGACTGACCGGCTCGCGCAAACGGGTGCAAACGGGCGCGAGCGCCGCCGCGCCATCCGCTTACTTGTCGGCCGCAAACGCGCTCGACATCTGCCGCGCGCGCTTCACGTCGTCGCCGTGCAGATAAATCGACGTCGTCGAGATCGACGCATGCCGCAGGTTGTCGCGCACGGTCGTCAGCTCGGCCCCGCGCGCAAGCGCGTGCGTCGCATGCGTATGCCGCATCCAGTGCGGGCTCGCCTGCCGCAGCTTCTGCGCGAGCGCCGGGTTATCGGCTTCGACGGTATCCGCCGTCTGCGCAAAGAAGCGCTGCATCACCTTCCACAGCCGCACGCTCGTGATCGCGGCCGCCTCGTCTTCCGCGAGACTCGCGATCAGCGGCGTATCGGGCCGCCAGCGCACCGGTGTGACCGGCAGCCGGCGCGCGACCAGATAGCGGTCGAGCGCCGTGCGCGCGAGCGGCGGCAGCGCGACGCGGGCGGCCTTGCTCCCCTTGCCGATCACCTTCAGCCACGCGTCGCCGTGCGCATCCGTCTCGATGCCGCCGAGCGTCGCGCCGACTAGCTCGCTCGCGCGCAGCCCGGTCGCATAGCCGAAATCGAGAATGAAGCGCAGCCGTTGCGCGGCGGCCGGCGTCCAGCCCGACTGCGGCGCGCCGTCAGCCGTGCGCGTCCGGAACTCGAGGCCGTCGGCGATCGTGCGGACCAGCAGCCACTCGCCTTCGGTGAACGCATGCGACGTGTCGAGTGCGTTCGCGCCGCGCGTATCGCGCACCTTCACGCCCGCGAACGGGTTCGCGAGCAGGTAGCGCTGCTCGATCAGCCAGCGGAACAGCGCCCCGAGCACCGATAGCGTGTACGCCGCCGACCGCGCGGACAGCGCGCCCGAGAACGGCCGCCAGTCGGGCGCGCCGCGCGGCCGCACGGGCCCGACCCAGCGTTCGTGCGGCGTCGGGTGCCGGATGAACGCGCGATAGGCGACCGCATCCTCGGTCGTCAGCGACGACAGCGCGCGCCCGCGCTCGACGATGGCCCACAGGATCAGCCGCTCGGCTTCCTTGCGGTACGCACGCCGCGTCGCGGCCGATTCGTGCAGCGACAGCCATGCGTGCACGGCCGCGTAATCGTTGTCCGCGTCGAGCGTGCTGGTCGCGCGCGGCGCGCGGAACGTGCCGGCCGAGCCGTCGACCTCGTGCGGCAGCTTCAACTGCTCCCACGGCACGATGCTGCCGCGCGGCGTCGCGGCGATCAGCGCGCGCGCCCGCTCCGTCAGGTCGGGATGCTCGGCGAAAAATGCCTCGATGCGCCGCGCGCCGGCCACGCCGAGGCCCGCGATCGCGGTCCACCACTGGCGCCGGCGCGGAATGCGTACCGTCAGGTCGGCCAGCGTCGCGATGCCGTGCGCCCGCAGCGCGACGACCGCGCGCGCGGGCAGCCAGAGGCCGACGTCGTCGCTGATCTGCGGCAACGGCGCGCGCGCGTGACGCAGCAGGCCGATTGCTTCGGTCGCGGCCTTCGCCTCCCGCACACGCTCACCGTCGGGATGGCCGAGCCGTTCCGCGAGATCGGGGCGGCCGGCCTGCCGCGCGACGCGCACGAGGCGGCGGCGAATGGCGCCGATCACGCCGCGCGCCGACCGTCCTGCGCCGAGGCGATCGGGCAGGTAGCGTTCGACGGCCTGGCGCACGGTCATGCCCGCGTACCACGCGCGCAGCGCGGCCAGTTCGTCGGCGTCGGGAAAGCCTGCGGGCGCAGGCGCGGCATCGGAGGAAGGCGGTGAAATGAGGCGCGGTTTCATGGGCGCCAGTTTGACAGAAGCGTGCGCGGCCGGGTACACGCGGCCGCGCGTCCCGGCGTCACTCCTCGCCTTTCGGCCCGGGATTGAGCATCACGACGAAGCCGGCCACGCCGACGATCAACGCGATCGCGCCGCCGCGCAGCGCCGTCGGGGTATCGAACAGCAAGCCCGTCACGACGGCCATCATCCCGGCGAGCGACACGAACACGGCGATCGCCGCGACGACGATGCGGTACTGGCGACGTATCATCGCGCGTCGTCCGCGTTACGCTGCCGCAGCAGCCGCCGGCTCGTCGGCATCGTCGCCGCGAATCAGCAGCACCGGACATTTCGCGCCGCGCACGAAGTGCTCGGCGACGCTACCGAGCAGCACGCGGCGGATACCGCGCCGGCCGTGCGTGCCGACCACCGCGAGATCGATGCCGCGTTCCTTCACGTAGCGCTGCAGGCGTTCCGCGATATCCTCGCCGATGCTTTCGGTCTCGACGAGTTCGGCCTCGCCCTTCGCGCCGGCCAGCGCGATGACCTGTTCGGCTTCGCGCAGCACCTTGCGCCCGTCGTCGCGGATTTCCTCGATGAGCGCGTGCGGATCGAAACGGCCCGCATACGTGAACAACACCGACTTGTCGACCACGTACACGGCGCTGACGTGCGCGCCGGCCGCCAGCGCCACCTTCACGGCCTCGGCCAGCGCCCGTTTCGACGAAGCGCTGCCGTCGACGGCCACCATGATCTTTTCGTACATACGAACCTCGCTGGGGTGAACGCCGCGCGCCCCCTCGCACGCGGCCATGTCACCATCATCGGCCGACGCGGGGGCCGGATATTGACGATCGTCAACCCCGGCCGGAACCGTGCATGCGGCAAACCGACGCGACGCAGGACCGGCCTCTTGCGTCGTCGGCAGCGCGGCGAACCGGGCGGATGACCGGCCCGCCGAGGGGCTTTCGAGCGGCCATCGCGCCGAAGGCGCTATCATCGGATGTGCGACTTTCGTCCGGCCCTTTTTTGCCGGCCCCACTTTCAACTCGCTCAACCGACATGACAACGACTACCGAACGCGTGGACGGCGCCGCCCAGCATCTCGTCGCCGCCCGCCATGCCGGCTCGCCCGGCCCGCTGCTGCCCGATGCGCTGCGCCCCGAGGACGTCGACACCGCGCTCGCGATCCAGCAGCGCGTGGCCGACCTGCTCGGCGAACCCGTCGGCGGATGGAAATGCGCGCTGCCGCCGCCCGACCGCGTGATCCTCGCGCCGATCTTCGCGTCGACGATCCGCGAAGCCGATGCGCCGTACCGCGTCGTCGGCGGTCCGATCGTGCGGATCGAACCGGAAATCGCATTCGTGCTCGACCGCGACCTGCCCGCGCGCGCGCGGCCCTATGAAGAAAGCGACGTGCGCGCGGCGATCCGCGAAGTGCGCATCGTGCTCGAGGTGCTCGGCTGCCGCTACGCGGAGCCCGCGCGCGCGTCGAAGTTCGAGTTGCTGGCCGACGGGCAATTCAACCAGGGGCTGTGCGTCGGCCCGGTCGTGCCCGACGGGCTGAACGTGCCGCTCGAGACGCTGGCGCTGTCGTTCGAAGGCGCGCTGAACCGCACGATCGACGGCCGCCATCCGGACGGCGATCCGCTCAAGCCGCTGGTGTGGCTCGTCAATTTCCTCGCGGCGCGCGGCGAGGTGGTGCGCGCCGGGCAGATCGTGACGACCGGTTCGTATGCGGGTGCGATCGACGTGCCGCTCGGCGATGCGCTGACGGTTCGCTTCGGCGAGCTCGGCAGCCTGTCGGTGACGTTGACGGCGTGATCGATCCGGCGCGTGGCGGCAGGCGCACGGCGCCGTGCACCTGCCGCCCGCCGTGATACCGTTGCACAACGTCGCGCGTTCCGGCCCGAAGGCCGCCTCCCCGCGAACCGCCTTTACGCCCGAACCCGCCATGTCGCTGACACCGCTGCCCGCCCTGCTCGACGAAACCCTGCGCATCGTCGCTCGTCGCTACCGGCTGCCGCCGCTCGACAGCGCAGCGTCGTTGACCGACGCCACGCCTCCGGCCACCGCCCTCGCGATCGTGATCGAGGAAGCGCGCCGGATGCGGGCGGACGGCGAGGCGCCCGGCACGGCATTGCGGCAGCGCTTCATCGATGCACTCGCGCGGATGATCCGCGACGCGATGGACCCTCGATCCGGCGATCCGTCGTTTCAGGCATCGGTACTGCGGCACGATGCGCCGAACGTGCGCGAATATGCGTCGCTGTCCGCGCACGCCGAGCAGGACCGGCGCGCGCTGTACTCGGCCGTCAATGCGATCGCGCATCCGGCCAAACTCGAGCGCAGCGCCCAGACGTGGCAACGCGACGCGCTCGCGCGACTGCATGCGGCCGCCACCACCGCGTCGTGGGCCGACCTTCATGCGACGCTGCGGCAACTGCTCGCGCTGCCCGCGATGGCGACCGACACCGCTTTCGAGCAGGACATCGTCAAGCTGAAGGACAGCCCCGCGCTCGAACGCCTGTTGCATCTCGACAGGCTGGCTTCCGACGACGACGTCCGCCGCTACCGCGCGCTGTGGGTCCGCCAGGGGCCGCTCGAAGGCAGCACGATCGCGGTCGCGCAGGGCGTTGCTTCCCAGCAGCGCGGCGCGGCCGTCGAAGCGCTCGCGGCACAGGCGCTCGACGCATTGGCCGGCAGGCTCGAAGCGGTGGACGGGCAGCGGTCCTACCGGGTGGTCACGTCGATGCGCGTGCCGTCATCGATCCCCGGCCGCCACGACCGTGCCAAGACCGAGTGGGACGCGATCCTGCTCGAACGCGCACGAAGCGACGACGCGGCATCCGCATGGAACGTCCGCTTCCTCGTCGAAGCAAAAGCGTCCGCCGATGCCGCGACGACCGATCTGCCGCGGCTGCTGCGCGGCCTGAACCTGCTGGCGCAGGCCGATCCGGACACGGTCTACGCGTTCGAGACGCACCAGGGCACGGTGCGCGTGCATGGCGCGTCGCTGCGCGCGCTGACCACCGACGCCGCCGCGCTGCAACGGGAAGTGCTCTATTGCTGCGACGCCGCCGCGGACGCGACACCGCGCCTGCTGGGCGCCGGGAGCCGGATGCAGTTGCTGTCGGCGCAGGCGAGCCTCGAATACGCGAGCGCGCTCGCGCAGCAGCGTCCCGATGCCGATCCGGACGGCCTTGGCGTCATCTGGCACGCGCTGCTGACCGTGCCGCAATGGCACGCCGTGCTGCATCAGTATCCGTCGTTGCGGCAGGTGCGCGAACTGATGGTGGCGATCGACGACCTGCGGGCCGCGATCGGCGACGCCGACGACGGGGAGGTCGCCAGCAGCGTGTACGCATGACCGGCGAGCGGCCCGGTCCGCTCAGTGGGTGAGCACGCCGAACGGCAACGTCCACCCCGCCAGCCGGCCGCCGTCGGCCCATCGCGCGTCGGTCGCGCCGCAAGGCAGCAGCACCGGCGCGGCCGCGTACTCGAGCGTTTCCTTCGGCGTATGGCCGAACTCCGCCTTGAACAGCCGGTGGAAATACTTCTCGTCGGGGAAGCCGTGCGCCCAGGCGATCTCGGCAATGCGCCGGTGCCGGCGCTGCGGATCGCCCAGCACGTGGTAGGCATGACGCAGCCGCCTGCGCGTGATCTGCCGCATCACGCCGCCCTCCTCCTTGAACAACTGATAGAGCCGCGCCCGCGACACGCCGATGTCGCGGCAGATCCGCTCGGGCGTGAGGTCCGGCTCCAGCAGGTGCACGTCGATGTAGCGGCGCACCCGGTCGACCAGCGCGTGGTCGATCGGGCCGCGCGCATCGCTCAACGCCTGCGCGGTGGGCGCCACGGCCGCGGCCAGCAGCAGCAACATCGACTGGACGACGCTCGGCACTTCGTGCGTGCGCAGGTTCGGCAGGTTCCGGAACAGCGACAGCATCTGGTCCGCGACCAGGCGGCCCACGCCGCTCGTCAGCGTCTGGCCGTGCGCCTGCGCCGCATGGCCCGGCAACAGGTATCGGGGCACGACGAGGCTGATCACGTCGCCGGCGTCGACCCGGCAGTCGTTGATCTGCGCGACATCGTAGACGAACAGGTCGCCGGCGCGCTTGACCAGCTCGGGGCCGCCCGTATGACTCGCGAGCCGCCCACCGAGCAGCAGCGTGAAGCGGATCGAATCCTGCCCGTCGAGGCGGATGCGCCGCGGCGTCCTGCGAACCGTATAGGTCGGGGCGCGCGAGCGCCATTGCCGGCCCGACAGGATCAGCGGGCCGATTGCCGCGCCGCTCGCCTCCGCGTCGAACGGGCCAAGCCCGCCGTCGTCATCGAGCCGGTAATCGCACAGCATGTCCTTGACCCAAACGTGGAACCGGTCCGGCTCGGGATAGTCGATCGTGCGAAACTTGAAAACAGGGACGAATGCCGCTTGATCCATGACAGTTTTTTATCGAACCGGTGGAAAAGGAGGAATCGGTTCGTCGATTATCGGACCAAATTGCGCCGGCGCAAGGCCGACGCGGCCATTCGTCCATTCAAGCGGTCGGCCGGCGCCCGCTGACGGGCGCCGTCGTCACCGCGGCCATCAGCGTTGCGGATGGCATTCCCAGTTGTTGTACGTCGGCCGATCGAGCGGCGTGAGCCCCGGAATCATGAACACCGTGCAGCCGAAACGCCGCCCCTTGCCGGTCGTCGCGTCGTAACTCACCTTCTGGCCGCCCAGCCCGTCCTTTTTCGCGTACTGCACGTTGGCGATGGTGATCTCGTCCGACGACGCGAGCCCGAGCGTCTTCGCGGTCGACGTCTGGACGTCGACCATGTTCATCTGCGTCGTGCCGCATGCGGACAGCACGAGGGCGGCGACCGTGACGCCCAAGGCGGTCCGGACGGTGCAATGCAAGGTTCTTTTCATGTTTTCTCCTTCAAATTCATGGCGCGAATCCGTTACGAGCCCGGTGTGTAAAAACTTGCCTGTACCTGGCTGCCGACGCTCGGGACATACGACAGCCACGCCAGCGCCATCGCCCCCGTCGCGTTGACGGCCAGCGCCGGCCACGATGCGCTCTGTGCCGCCACCGTCGACGCGCTCCACGCGCCCTTCCGGTAGCTGGCCGCGATGACGGCCGATGCGCCCGGCAAGCCGGTGTCCTGCCAGGCGGCCGTCACGTTGCCGGCCGCATCGATCACGAGCGGCGGGTACTGGCCTGCCGCGCCGTTCAGGTGTTCCGTCAGCCGCTGCAGCGGCCCCCAGTTCCCGCTCGCATCGGACACGCTCACCTGCAGCGCCGCGCCGCCTTCCGCCCACATCGCGGCGGCCACGCCGTTGTCGTTGACGGTCAGCATCGGCGTCGCGATGAACCCCGTCGGCTCGACGATCGCCGGCGAAACGGGCTGCGCGGGCTGCCACCCGGTTCCGGACACATAGCGTTGCGACATCGTGGCGGTGTAGATCTTCCCGTTCGTCACGTCGATCTGCCCCCAGAGCAGCGTGATGTTGCCCTTCGCGTCCATGCCGGCCACCGGCGAGATGATCGTCGTGAACAGGCTCGTGTTCGACACGGCCTGGTTCACGTTGGTCCAGCCGTTGGTCGCGTCGTACGTGGCCGTCCACAGCGCCGAGTGCGTATGGTTGGTCTGCCGCCACGCGAGCACGGCGCGGCCGGACGCCAGCACCGAGATCATCGGCCGCACGTTGTCGGTGTCGCCGGTCACCGCACCCGGCCCGGTCTGCACCGGCATCTGGATCACCGCCGCCGGCGACCACTGGCCGGCCGCGGTGTAGCGCGACCACGCGATACGCGTATCGAGCAGGCTGATCGACTGCGTCCACGCGACGAGCGCGTTGCCCTGGCTGTCGATCCCGGCCGAATAGGTCGAACCCGCCACGTCCGGCACCAGTTCGAATGCCGCGCCCCATCCGCCGGCCGGGCTGTACGGGCGCGCCCACAGCGCGTACGTGTTGGGGCCCGGTTTCCATTCGGTCCAGAATGCGACGGCCTGCCCGCTCGCGTTGCCGACCAGCTGCGGCGGGCTCGAACTCGTCGTGTTCATCGAATGCGAGCCGTCGCCCGTGTCGAGCCGCGTCGCGCTGCCCCAGCCCGAGCCCGCGACATAGCGCGCGCCCCACATCTCGTTGCCGTTCGCGCCGGCGGGCCCATTGGTCATCCAGGTCGCAAGCGCGTTGCCGCTCGCGTCGATCGTCACGCTGGGTTCGCCCTCCGGCCCCTTGCCGTCGACCGCCGCGGCCTGCGACCAGCCGGCCTGCGGTTGCGCGGTCCCGCCGCCCGTCGGGCCGCCGCTTGCACCGCCGCCACTCGAACCGCCGCCGGGCGAGGTCGAACCGGAAGGCGAACCGGGCGTGTTCGGTGTCGACAGCGACGCGCCGCCGTTCGGCGCGACGTCGTCGCCGCCGCATGCAGTCAGCGCGAGCGCGGCTGCCATGACCATCCATGTAATGGGTTTCATCGGAATCCTCTTGTTTTCATTTGCCGGCGCCCGCGCGTCTGCGATGCGGAGAAACACGCATCGCACCGCCCGAAAGATTGATAAGCAATACTATTGAAAAGGCATGGAAACCGGCATGCGTTCGCGCCCCTGTCATGATCGAAGCCGTCGTTAGGATCGATGCGAGCGCCGCTTTCGGCAGACGGCCCCCCCGTCGGGCAGCGAGGACGACGACAGGTCGTCTACCGTCGGATGTCCGTCACTGCCGGCTGCATCTTAATTCAGGCAGTCCCGATTCAAGGTGGCGTTGCGTCCACACTGGGTGGACTTCCGTTCCACCCGGCGGCGATCGACGCGATCGGCCCGCGCGTGCCGGCAACCGTTGCCGGCCGTGAGGTACGATACGCGCCGGGGCGACGCGCCCCGCCTGAGAGACCCGGCCATCGCGGCCCCCTACCCAGCACAAGAAAAATGCCAAGCAACCCATTGCTGCACCGAAACCTGTTCGCCGCGCTGGCGGCCAGCCTGCTCTGGATTCCGGCCGCCCACGCCAGCGGGGACGACGGCTGCTATGCGCCGACCACGCTCCGGCAATCCGGCTACTCGTGCGCCAACCTGCCGATGCTGAGCCCCGCCAACGACACGCGCGTCAACGCGATGCTGATGATGGTCGACAGCGCCAGGGTCGCGCAGGTGTTTCCGGACCCGAAGACCATCCCGGCGAAAGACCGGATCAACCAGATCATCGTGCCGTTCCCGATGGACTTCTCCGGATGGATCTATATCGGCCAGAAGGAACCGGAGAAAACCGGTGGCACGCCGGACGCCGATGCCTCGTCGAACCGGTATGCCGACGGCGAAGGCAGCATCTGCCGCAGCATGAACGCAGGCGCCGATGCGTTCAACGACGCACTGACCGGCGCCGGCGGCCTCCCCGCCGACGAAGCCGTGCGGCTGCGCACGGCACGCGCCGACATCGCGCAGAAGACCTGTGCCGCCGGCGGCGCGAGCGCCGCCTGGACGAAGCCGCCGGTCAAGTCGCCGCTCGGCCAGCAGTTCGCCGCGTACCTCGACGGCACGAACGCGTTCTACCGCGCCGACTTCCTCACCGCGACCCGGTCTTTCGCGCAGGCGTCGCACAGTGCGAACCCGTGGCTGAAGGAAACCGGCCTCTACATGGCCGGGCGCGCGCAGCTGAACGCCGCGCAGGCCAACGTGTTCGACAACGACAGCCCGACGCCGACGCGGGCGCGCGTGACGAAGGTGTCGCTCGACGCCGCGAATACGGTGTTTCGCACCTACCTGAAGGTGTATCCGCAGGGGCGCTACGCGGTGTCCGCGACGGGGCTGTTGCGACGGGTCGCGTGGCTCGGCGGGAACGTGACGCAGCAGGCCGATCTTTACGGCCACGCGCTCGCGCGCTGGTCGCCGGCGACGTCGAACGTGCCGCTGATGCAGCTGGCGAACGAACTCGACAGCAAGCTGCTGTTCGGACCGGATTTCGACGCACGCCAGATCCAGTCGCCGACCGTGCTCGCGACCGTCGACCTGATGCGCATGCGCGTGTCGGACAGCAGCGATTCGAGCAGCAGCAAGCCGATCACGCTGGACGAGTTGCAGGCGCAGAAGCCGCGCTTCGCGAACGCGCCCGTGCTGTACGACTATCTGCTCGCGACCTGGTACGTGCAGATCGGGCACAAGCCGGAAGCCGCGCTCGAACTGCTGCCGCAGACGCCCGCCGCGCCGCTCGACTACTTCGGCCTGAGCCAGCAGGCGCTGCGCGCGTTCGCGCTGGAAGACAGCGGCCAGAGCGACAAGGCACGCCAGCTGTGGCGCGACCTGATCCCGCTCGCGAAATTCCGCTTCCAGCGCGAAGCGCTCGAACTCGCGCTCGCGATCAACCTGGAGCAGGCCGGGCTCGTCAACGACGTGTTCGCCGACGATTCGCTCGTGCAGAACGTTGCGATTCGCGCGGTCCTGCTGAGGCGCGCGGCCAATGCGGACCTGCTGCGCGCACAGGCGCAAAACCCGGCGGCCGGCGCCGCGCTGCGCGACGCCGCGCTGTACACGCTGCTGTACAAGGAGCTCACGCGTTCGCACTACGCGGAGTTCATCGCCGATACCGCGCTGGTGTCGGGCACGCCGGCCGACCCGCTGAAGCCGTTCGTCGCGGCCGGCCCGCGGAAAGACGACGGCTACACGTGCCCGTCCGCGCGCGACATCGCGACGGTACTCCAGCAGAATCCCGCCGACGCGAAAGGGTTGAACTGTCTCGCCGATTTCGTGCGACTCAATCCGCTCGAGGCCAACCTCGAGGGCGATGCGTCGCCGTGGGCGCGTTACGCGCCGCCGTCGAGCACCCCGCGCACGGCGCCGCCGACCCTCGGCAACGCGCCGTCGCAGTTCGCCGGCAAGCCGTACGAGCGGATGTCGAGCTATGTGACGGTGATGGCCGATGCGCAGGCGAACCCGAACGACCGCGCCTACGCGTTCTACCGCGCGATCAAGTGCTATGCGCCGTCGGGCAGCAACGAATGCGGCGGCAAGGAAGTGCCGAAGAATACGCGCAAGCGCTGGTTCGATACGCTGAAGACCGCCTATCCGGGCAGCCCGTGGGCGCAGAAGCTCCGCTACTACTGGTGAGAGCCGCATGACGCGCATCGCGTGCGTCGCGCTGCTGCTGGCCGCGCGCGTCGCGCTGGGCGGCACCGTCGACGCCGCCCGGTACGACGCGTTCTGGCTGTGGGCGGGCGTGAAGCCGCAGGCGGTCGTGCGCGACGCGCGCACCGTCTACGTGCTGCAAGGGCAGATCGAGGCGGCGCCGCGCGACGAATCGCAAGTCCGCGTGATCGCGCAGGGCGTCGCGCTGCCGCCGGCGCCCCGCGCACGCGTGTGGCTCGTCTATCGTGCGCACACGCTGCGCTGGACGCCGCGCGTCACGCAGATCATGCTCGCGCAGCTCGAGCGCTGGCGCGCGTCGGGCCGCACGATCACCGGCATCCAGATCGACTTCGACGCGCGCACGCGCCATCTGCAGGATTACCTCGAATTCCTGCGGACGCTGCGCGCGAGCCTGCCCGCCGATTGCCGGCTGAGCATCACGGGGCTGCTCGACTGGAGCAGCCGCATCGATACCGACCAGGTCAACCAGCTCCGGGGCATCGTCGACGAAGTGGTCGTGCAGACCTACCAGGGGCGCAGCACGATTCGCGACTATGCGGACTACCTGCCGCGCGTCGCGCGGCTGCAGCTGCCGTTTCGCATCGGCGTGATCCAGGGCGGCGAGTGGGACGCGCCGCCGTACCTCGCGTCGAATCCGTGGTTTCGCGGCTACGTCGTGTTCCTGCGCAACGGCTAGCGGCAGGAACCGGGCCGGCCCGCGTGCCGCCGCTCCTCACGCGTGATCGCGAACGCGGCGCCGGTCACGTAGATCGCCGACGTCCTACGCGGCACGCGCGATCGTGCCGGCGAGCCCCGCAAGCGCGATCACGAGCAGCGCGAACGCCGATGCCGCGGTGATCCAGCGCTGCTTCCGGTGAAGCAGCGGATGATTGATCGCGGCCATGTAGCCGGTCAGGATCGTGAAATCGACCGCGATCCACAGCGCGGCCAGGATCGCCAGGCTCACGCGCGAATCCGGCGTGATCGCGACGAACTGCGGAAAGAACGCGACGAAGAACAGCAGGTCCTTCGGATTCGCGATGCCGACGAGAAAGCCGCGCACGACGCCTGGCAAGCCGCGCGACCGCGGTTCCCGTTGGGCGCGCGCGTCATCGTCGCCGCCGCGCATGCGGCCGGTGCGCCATTCGCCGAGCAAGCTGCGGATCGCCAGCACCGCAATGAACACGCAACCGATCATGTGCAGCCCGTCGAGCAGGCGATCGCTGACGAGCACGACGCCGAACACCATCAGCATCGCGCCCGCGATCATCACGAGGCTCGCGGCATTCGCGCCCACCGCGGTCAGCATGCCCTGGCGGAAACCGCGTCGCGCCACGGTGCCCGTCACGAGCATGACGACCGGGCCGGGCGTCGCGATGAGCAGCACGATCGCGGCAAGATAGGCGAACAGCAGCGGGTAATGGAGTGACATGACAAAAAGTTGTTCTACCGTTTGACGTGCGAGCCGGTCACGGTGGCATCATGGAAGCCGGGCATGCCGAATTTCGCCTTTCCTGGAGTATCACGCGTCCGGGACACTGACGAAAAGCGGAAAATCCTGCCGCATGACATGAGTTTTATTCATATTCGAAACCCATGAAGGCCAAACCGCTTCCCCCTGTCTACGCACTGCGCGCATTCGAAAGCGCCGCGCGCACCGGCTCGTTTACGCTGGCCGCCGAGGAACTGAGCCTGACGCAGAGCGCGGTCAGCAAGCACGTGAAGACGCTCGAGGCCTACTTCGGCCGGAAGCTGTTCGTCCGGCGCGGGCCGAAGATGACCGTGACGGCGGAAGCGCACATCCTCGCGTCGGGCTTGCGGCGCGGCTTCCGGCAGGTCGAGGAAGCGTGCATGCTGTTCCAGACGCAGCGCGACGTGCTGCGGCTCAAGGCGCCGTCGACGCTCACGATGCGCTGGCTGCTCGACGCACTCGCCGCGTTTCGCGCCACGCGGCCGGCCTTCGAAGTGCAGATCGCGAGCGTGTGGATGGATGTCGATACCGTCGATTTCTTCAGCGAATCCTACGATTGCGCGATCCTGCTCGGCGCCGGCAGGTTCGGCGAAAGCACGCATTGCGTGAAGCTGTTCGACGAGTGGCTGATTCCGGTGTGCTCGCGCGCGACCGCGACGGTCGCACGAGCGAACCCGTCCGCGTGCGAGCTGATCCACCCGTCGCCCGACCGGCGCGACTGGCGCCGCTGGCTCCAGGGCAGCGGCCACGCTCTGGACGTCGACATCACGCGCGGGCAGGTGTTCGACATGCTCGAACAGGGGATGGCGGCGGCGATCGCCGGCCACGGGATTTCGATCGGCGACCTCGCGCTGTGCGCGAAGGCGATCGACGAGAAGCAGCTCGTGCTGCCGTTCAAGACGGCCGTCGGCACCGGCGACGCGTACTACCTCGTCTGGCCGGAAGACTCCGGCAAGGCCGCGCAGGTGCGCGAACTGCATGCGTTTCTGGCCGCCCGGATGCCGCGCCTCGCGCATCCGGGCGTCCGCTTCAACGGGGTGGGCTGAAACGCGCGGCCGGCCATCGCGCCGCCCCGTTCAACGGGGGCGACGGATCGCCAGCCGCGCATCGCGACGCCGCCCGCCGCAGGCAGGCGTGCGCCGGACGTCGTTATGCCTGCACGAACGCCAGCAGGTCGGTGTTCAGGACGTCCGCATTGACCGTCAGCATTCCGTGCGAATAACCCGGGTAGGTTTTCAGCGTGCCGTTCTTCAGCAGCTTGACCGACTTCAGCGCGGCATCCGCGATCGGCACGATCTGGTCGTCTTCACCGTGCAGCACGAGCGTCGGGACGGAAATCGACTTCAGGTCGTCGGTCTGGTCCGTTTCCGAGAACGCCTTGATGCCGTCGTAGTGCGCCTTCGCGCTGCCTTCCATGCCCTGGCGCCACCAGTTGCGGATCACGCCCTGATGCACGGTTGCGCCTTCCCGGTTGAACCCGTAGAACGGGCCGCTCGGCACGTCGAGGAAGAACTGCGCGCGATTGTCGGCGAGCGCTTTCCGGAAACCGTCGAACACCTCGATCGGCAGGCCTTCGGGGTTCGATGCGGTTTTCAGCATCAGCGGCGGCACCGCGCTCACCAGCACGGCCTTCGCGACCCGGCCGGCCGGCTCGCCGTGCTTCGCGACATAGCGCGCGACTTCGCCGCCGCCGGTCGAATGACCGATATGCACCGCATTGCGCAGGTCGAGCGCCTCGACGACCGCGAAGGCATCCGCGGCGTAATGATCCATGTCGTGGCCGTCCGAGACCTGCGCCGAGCGGCCATGGCCGCGCCGGTCGTGCGCGATCACGCGATAGCCCTTCTGCACGAAGAAGAGCAACTGCGCATCCCAGTCATCGCTGGACAACGGCCAGCCATGGTGGAACACGATGGGCTGCGCATCCTTCGGGCCCCAGTCCTTGTAAAAGATCTCGACGTGATCCTTCGTGGTGACGTATGGCATCGCGATGACTCCTGTGAGGTGAATGAACGTGGCGCACTGGCCGACGACCATTATCGGGGATTATTGTGAAACCCGATTCGACGGTGACATGCCCGGGCCAATCATCCGCCCGCAGGAAGCGAACGCGCGGTTTTGCCCCGCGCACCGCGCGCGTCAGCCGTCCGTCGAGACCGTCACGGCCTCCCACGCGCGGATTTCGTCGTCCAGCGCCGACAGCTTGTTGCGCACCAGCCGCAGCGCATCGCTGCCGAGCAACAAATGCGCGGGCGGGTGGTCGGCGGCGATGACGGCGAGCATCGCCCGCGCGGCCTTCGCGGGATCGCCCAACTGCTTGCCGCTCTTTTCCTCGCGCGCCTGGCGGATCGGGTCGAACAGCGCGTCGTAGTCGGCGATCGAGCGCGGCGTGCGCGCCATCGAGCGGCCGGCCCAGTCGGTGCGGAACGATCCCGGCGCCACGGCCGTCACCGCGATGCCGAACGGCTCGAGTTCCTTGCCGAGCGATTCGGAAATGCCTTCCAGCGCAAATTTGCTGCCGCAGTAGTAGGCGATGCCCGGCATCGTGATGTGGCCGCCCATCGACGTGATGTTCAGGATGCGGCCGCGCCGGCGTTCGCGCATGAACGGCACGACCGCCTTCATCATCGCGACGGCGCCGAACACGTTGACGTCGAACTGCCGGCGCATCTCCGCGAGCGGCGCTTCTTCCATGATCCCTTCGTGCCCATAGCCCGCGTTGTTCACCAGCACGTCGACGGGCCCGACGTTCGCCTCGATGTCCGCGACGACGCCGTCGATGCGATCGAAGTCGGTCACGTCGAGCACGTGGGCGACCGCCGCGTGCGCGGACAGCGCGTCGAATTCCCGTGCCGCCTGCGCGCTGCGCACGGTGCCGACCACCGTGTGACCGGCCGCCAGCGCCTCCTGCGCCAGCGCGCGACCGAATCCGCTGCTGACGCCCGTGATGAGCATGATGTTGCCGGATGCCATGTGTGCTTCTCCCGAATGTCGATTGAAGCATGCATACTAGTCTGACGATCGATGTCGATTAAGCCAGATTCCGCTGATTTTCTTGCACAAAACTATGAGCGACGCCCCAACCTCCGCCCGATATCCGTCGCTGTCGCCGCGCGACCGGAAACGCCTGGTGACGCTGCTGCGCACGCTGGCGCCCGACGAAGGCTACAACCTGACGGCGCTGCCGAGCGTGCGCATCCTGCGCTCGAACCGCGCGCTGTCGCGCACGCCGGTGCTGTACGACCCCGGCATCGTGATCGTGTGCCAGGGCTCCAAGTGCGGCTACTTCGGCGGCGAGCGCTATCTGTACGACGAACACCATTACCTGGCCGTGTCGGTGCCCGTCCCGTTCAGCATGGAAACCGACGCCACGCCCGAGCGCCCGCTGCTCGCGCTGTACCTGCACCTCGATTTCACGCTGGCCGCCGAACTCGCCGCGCAGATCGACCGCGAAGGCAGCGCGGAACCCGTGCACGCACCGAGAAGCATGATGTCGACGCCGATGGACGAAGCGATGCACGCGTCGGTGCTGCGTTTCGTCGAGGCAATGCACCGGCCGCTCGACGCCGCGATACTCGGCCCGGCGCTGCTGCGCGAACTGTATTTCCGCGTGCTCACCGGCGCCCAGGGCAGCGCGATGCGCAGCGCGCTGGCGATGCGCGGACAGTTCGGCCGGATCGGGCGGTCGTTACGCGTGATCCATGCCGACTACGCGCAGCCGCTCGACGTGTCGCGACTGGCCGACGCGGCCGGCATGAGCGTGCCGAGTTTTCACAGTCACTTCAAGGCGATCACGCAGGTGTCGCCGATGCAATACCTGAAGTCGACGCGCCTGCATCAGGCGCGCCTGTTGATGGTGCGTCAGGACCTGACGGCGGAGGCCGCCGGTTATGCGGTCGGTTATACGAGCCCGTCGCAGTTCAGCCGGGAATTCAAGCGTCTGTTCGGCCTGACGCCGGCGCAGGAGACGCGGCGCATGCGCGACAGCTTCGCGATTCCGGATGCATTCGACGATGCGGTGTTCGTGTCGTCGCATTGATCGACACCGGAACCCGGCGCGACGCAGGCGCTCATCGATCGGCGTCGAGCACCAGGCCGGCCAGCGACTTCAGGATGAACGCGGTCACGCCCCAGATGTCCTGCGGCTGATCGGCCCAGTACCAGCCGCCCGCGCGTTCGCCGTCGACGTATTGCCGCGGCAGCGCCGGATTCAGCAGCGCGGAAAACGGAAACTCGAAGATTGCCTCGACTTCGGCCGGCGCGGCTTCCCAGGCGGCGGCTTCCGGCACGATGCCGACCACCGGAAAAATCGCGTGACGACGCTTTCGGGTTCGATGGATCGGCATGCATCCGACCACCTGCACCGCGCCGGGATCGAGGGCGATTTCCTCGAACGCCTCGCGCAGCGCCGTCGCGCCGATACCGGCATCGGACGCCGCCGGACGCCCGCCCGGAAAGCTCACGTGCGACGCGTATTCGCTGAGTCCCGACGACCGCTTGGTGAGCAGGATCGTCGGCTCGCGCCGCGCGACGATCGGGACCAGCACGGCGGACAATTTCCACTGGCCGTCGTCGCCCGCCAGATATTGCGCTGCCGTGGGCCAGTCCGTGTCGGCGGGAATCCCGAAGCCCTTTACGCCACGCACGATCTTTTCCAGAACGGCCTGCGGTGAAGCGGCCCGCGCTTTCTCCGCATTCCGGGCGCTTCCGTCGGATGCCATGTCTTCCTCCCGCATGGTTGAACCTGCAAGCGCTGGGCGACGCTAAACCCGACAGGTGCTGCAAAGGCAAGGCGTCGTTGTCGTAAAAACGATGAACCCGGGTCCGGATGCGATCAAAAAAGGCACGCGCCTCGCGCGCGACTGCCTGCTTCCACGCAAGAAATTCTCGCCATCGTGGCAGGGGGTGGAATACCCGTGCCGGTTCGTCGTCGATGCATCGGAGACACCCGATGATGCATGAAAAACGGATCGCGGGTGCGCCGCGCCGCGCCTCGCCGCTTGCGGGCACAATGGCATACCGCACGGCCATTCCGTGCGTCGATCACGCCGGTACCCACGGCCGGTTCATCCGGTTTCGAAGCCGGATAAGCGCCCCCTCACGCGAGATTCACATGACGCCGTATGCCTTTCGCCTGTTGAATGTCTTCGCCGAATCGACGTTCGGCGGCAACCCGCTTTGCGTGTTCGACGACGCACGCGGCATGGACGACGCGACCATGCAGGCGCTGGCCGTGCAGTTCAACCTGTCGGAGACGACCTTCGTGCTGCCGTCGGCGCGTGCGCATGCGCATGTCCGCGTCTTCACGCCGGGCTACGAGATGGCTTTCGCGGGCCACCCGACGCTCGGCACCGCGCACGTCGTGCGCGACCTGCGCAAGACCGGCGATACGCTCGCACTCGAATTCAAGGCGGGCATCGTCGACGTCCACGCGCGCGACGACGTCTGGACCTTCACCGCGCCGCATGCGGGCATGCCGAACACGGCGCCGTGCGAGCTGTCCGATGCGCAGACGGCAGCGCTGCTGGGGCTCGCCGAGGACGACCTGCTCGCGCCGCCGAAGTGGATCGACACCGGCACCGATCAACTGCTGGTCGCGCTCAGGGATCCCGCCGCCGTGCGGCGCGCGCAGCCCGACAGCGCCTGCCTGGACATCTGGCCTCGCAGCAGGCTCGGGCGCAGGACCGCATACGTGTTCGCGTTCGACGCCGAGCGCCCGGGGACGGTCGTGTCGCGCTACTTCTTCGTGAAACAGGGCGGCGGCGTGTCGGAAGATCCGGGCACCGGGTCGGCCTGTGCGAATCTCGGCGGCTGGTTGCTTGCCGCCGGACACGATCTGCCCGCCGCGTTTCTGGTCGAACAGGGCGACGCCGTCGGCCGGCCTTGCCGGCTGCGGCTGTCGATCGGCGCAACGGGCGACATAGGCGTCGGCGGACGCGTGATCGAAATCGGCCGCGGCGTCGTCAACCTATGACGCACGCGCGCCGGGCGTCGCCTTCGTTCATCGTGCCCCTACCCGCCACACCGTCACTTCGTGCAGCGTCTCGCCCGGCTTGAGTACCGTCGTCGGGAACGCCGGATGGTTCGGCGAGTCGGGAAAATGCTCGGCTTCCAGCGCGAACGCATCGGTTTGCCGGTAAAGCGTTCCGCCCTTGCCCGCGACGCTGCCGTTCAACCCGTTGGACGTGTAGAACTGCAGCCCCGGCTGGGTCGTGTACAACTCGAGGAAACGCCCCGACGCCGGGTCGTAAGCGCGCGCGGCAAACGCCGGTGCCGGCTGGCCGCCCTGGTCGAGCACCCAGTTCTGGTCGTAGCCGTGCGCGATCATGAGCTGCGGATCCGCGTCGCGCAGACGCGCGCCGATCGGCGTCAACTGGCGCAGGTCCATCGGCGTGCCCGCGACGCTCGCCAGTTGCCCGGTCGGAATCGACGTGGCGTCGGTCGGCGTGAAGCGCGATGCGGCGATCTCGATCAGTTGCCGCTCGACGCTGCCGCCGGCCTGTCCCGCCAGGTTGAAGTAGCTGTGGTTGGTCAGGTTGACGACCGTGTCCTTGTCGGTCGTTGCGCGATAGTCGATGCGAATGACGTTGTCGGGCGTCAATGTGTAGGTCACGTCCGTCGTCAACGTACCGGGGAAACCGTTCTCGCCGTCGGGGCTCACGTAGCGCAGCGTGACGCTCGAACCGTCCGCGTCGCTCCGCGTACCGGCGACCGTCCACACCTTCGCGTCGAAACTGTCGGGGCCGCCGTGCAGCGTGTTCGGCCCGTCGTTGACCGGCAGCTTCCACGTGCCGCCGCCGAGCGCGAAACGCCCGCCGGCAATCCGGTTCGCATAACGGCCGATCAGTGCGCCGAAATGGATGTTGCCGTTGTGGGCCTCGTAATCGCGCAGCGAATCGAAGCCGAGCACGATGTCGGCGACGTGACCCGACCGGTCCGGCACGTCGAGCGCGGTCACGATGCCGCCGTACGTGATGATCTTCAACGTCACGCCGCGCGGGTTCGCGAGCGTGTACTGGGCCACCGGCTGCCTGGCGGCGGTCTTTCCGTAATCGGCGCGGTGGATCGATACGTCGGGCGCCGCCGAGGCGATACCGGCATGGAACCCGATCGTTGCGACCGCACAGATCGCGATCAGCGGGTGTGGTCGTTTCATGGAAGCCTCCGAAGCGTTGCGACGGGCGGCTGCGCGCAAGCTGCGTGCCCGCACGCCGCCGGGCGACAGGCGGAACCGGTCTCGTCTCGGGGATCCGAACACGGCGCCGCGCCATCGCACGCGCATGATCGCACGGAAGCGCATCGATACGGCGGCACGTCCGGCTCGCACGCACCGGATACGGCGCGGCGCACGGCAGGCTGAAACGTCGGTGTCGAGCCGGCGCCGATGTCCGCACCGCTCAGGAGTAGCCGGTCAGCGCGCCACCGCTTCCGTATTCCGGACGCTGCCCAGAAACCGCGTCAGCTCCACCGTCTGCGGCCGCTCGAAGATCTCTTCGGCCGTCCCGGTTTCCCACACCCGGCCCTGGTGCATGAACACGATCCGGTCGCTCACCGCGCGCGCGAAGTTCATCTCGTGCGTGACCATGATCAGCGTCATGTCCTCGCGCGCGAGTTGCTCGACGACACCCAGCACCTCGCCGACGAGCTCGGGATCGAGCGCGGACGTGATCTCGTCGCACAGCAGCACGCTCGGTTTCATCGCGAGCGCCCGCGCGATCGCCACGCGCTGCTGCTGGCCACCCGACAGCTGTTCCGGAAACGCGTCGAACTTGTCGCCAAGGCCGACGCGCTCGAGCATCAATTCCGCGATCGCGCGCGCCTGCTGGCGATGCGCCTTCTTCACGACCGATTGCGCGAGCATCACGTTCTGTCCGGCGCTCAGGTGCGGAAACAGGTTGTACTGCTGGAACACCATCCCGACCTTGAGCCGCAGCGCGCGCAGGTCGGCGTGCCGCGCATCGACACGCTCGCCGTCGACCGAGATCGTGCCCGCGTCGATGCTCTCGAGCCCGTTGAGCGTGCGCAGCAGCGTGCTCTTGCCGGAGCCGCTGCGGCCGATGATCGAGACGACCTGCCCGCGCTCGACGGAGAAATCGATGCCCTTGAGCACATGATGGGTACCGAAGTTCTTTTCGAGACCACGGGTTTCAACGAGCGACATGCCATCTCCTTTGCAACGTGCGCGCATAACGGGTAAGCGGGTAACAGAGCGCGAAATAGATCAGCGCGACGAGCCCGTACACGACGAACGGCCGGAACGTCGCGTTCGAGATCGCGATGCCGACCTTGGTCAGCTCGGTGAAGCCGATGATCGACACCAGCGCCGTATCCTTCACGGCCTGCACGCCGAAGCCGACCGTCGGCGCGATCGCGATGCGTGCGGCCTGCGGAAGGATCACGTGACGCAACTGCTCGACATAACTCATGGCCAGGCTCGCCGAGGCCTCCCACTGCCCTTTCGGCACCGCCTCGACGCAGCCGCGCCAGATTTCGGCGAGATACGCACTGGTGAAGAACGTGAGCCCGGCCGTGGCCGCGACCCACGGCGGCACGTCGAGCCCGACGAGCGGCAGGCCGAAGAACACGATGAACAGCTGCATCAGCAACGGGGTGCCCTGGAATACCTCGATGTACAGCTTCGCACCGCCACGCAACACCGGCGAACCCGACACGCGCATCACGAGCACCCCGAGGCCGACCAGGCCGCCGGACAGGAACGACACGATCGACAGCACGATCGTCCAGCGCGCGGCCAGCAGCAGGTTGGCGAGAATCTGCCCGAACGTGAAATCGATCATCGCGCACCTCGCACACGACGGGAGAACAGGCGGCGCCCCATCGAACCGAGCGCGCCGCGCAGCAGCAGCGCCATCGCCAGGTACGCGAGCGTGATGACGAAATACGTCTCGAATGCGCGGAAGTTGCGCGATTGAATGTAGCCCGCCGCATAGGTCAGGTCGGCCACCGAGACCTGCGACACGACCGCCGAACCGAGCATCGTGATCACGATCTGGCTCGAGAGCGCGGGAAACACCTTGGCGAGCGCCTGCGGCAGCACGACGTGGCGCAGCATCTGCGCGCGCGACATCGCAAGCGCGGACGCCGCCTCGAGATGCCCGTTCGGGACGGCGGCGACGCCCGCGCGCACGATCTCGACCGAGTACGCGCCAAGATTGAGCGTCATCGCGAGAATCGCGGCCGTGTATTCGTCGATGTGCACGCCGAGCGCGGGCAATCCGAAGAAGATGAAGAACAGCTGGACGACGAACGGCGTATTGCGGATCGCCTCGACGTACGCGCCGATCAGCGGGCGCAGCCGCACGACCACCGGCGCGTCGACGCTGTACGCGGCCGCACCGAGCACGCCGATCGCCACGCCGAGCACGGTCGCGACCGCGGTCAGCGCGAGCGTGATCGCCGCGCCGCTCGCGAACACGCCGGCGTATTCGGCGAGATCGCCGAATTGAAGCTGGTAGCTCATGACGATTGAGTAAGTTCAGGTTCGGACAACGACACCCGCCGCGCCGGCGGCGCCGGCCGCGGCGGTGTATCAGGCAACACGGCGATCCGTCACAGCCCCGCCGGCAACGGCTGGCCGAGCCATTTCCGCGACATCGCGCCCAGCGTGCCGTCCTGCTTCGCATGCGTGATCGCATCGTCGATCTTCGCGAGCAGGCGCGGCTCGTTCTTGTTGACGCCGACGAAGCACGGCGAATTCTTGATCACGAACTTGACCTCGGGCCGGCGCGGCGGATTCTTCGCGAGAATGGCCGCCGCGACGATGTTGCCGGCGGCGATCAGCTGCACTTGCCCCGACAGGAACGCCTGGATCGTCGCGTTGTTGTCCTCGAAGCGCTTGATCGTCGCGTTCGGCGCAAGCTGCGTCAGCGCGATCTCCTCGAGCGCGCCGCGCGTGGCGCCGACCGTCTTGCCGGTCAGGTCGGCGGGCCCGCTCACCTTCACGTCAGCCGGCCCGAACACGCCCTGGAAGTACGGCGCGTACGCGGTCGAGAAGTCGATGACCTTCTCGCGCTCGGGCGTCTTGCCGAGCGACGAGATCACCATGTCGACCTTGTTGGTCGTCAGGTACGGAATCCGGTTCGCGCTGTTCACGGGCACCAGCTTCAGCTTCACGCCGAGCGATTTGGCGAGCAGCTCGGCCATGTCGATGTCGTAGCCCTGCGGCTGCATGTCCGTGCCGACCGAGCCGAACGGCGGATAGTCTTCGGGCACCGCCACGCGCAGTGCGCCGTTTTTCGCGATGGTGTCGAGCGCGTCGGCATGTGCCGGTGCAGCGGCGAACAGCGCCATCACGGGTGCGGCGATCAGCGCAGCCAGCCAGGTGCGTCGGGGGAACGGTCGAGTCGTCGGGCTCACGGTGAATCTTCCTTGTCTGGTATGTCGTCGGGCAGCGCGCAACCGTTGCGCGGCCGATGCAACTCCAGCAAAAACCGGGCCATTGCCGTGAAACGCTTGCCGTGCCGGCACGAGCGGGAAATGCCGGCAACCCGCATTCCTCATTTCGGTGCATGAGTCGGCATCGGCGACAGCCGTTGCCCCCGCAGTGCGCGCGGGCGCACCAAATTACCTAACCGGTTCATCCGGGAAACACGACCGCCGTGCATGCGCGGTGCCGGCCGGCGCGTTTTGCGGCGCGATCGTCGTGGCCCATATGCACGGATTCGAACAGGTTCAGTCCAAATTTGCATTCCGTTTGTGACGGGAATTACGGCCGAATACGTTCGCGACATACCGTGCGTTTCGCCGCGATCGGCAAATCGCAAGCAGGACGGGCGCGCCTGATTCCGCGCCCGGGTTCTCCGGTACGAGTCGTTCCCGATCGTCCCGCGATCGGGACGAATGCAATCACTTCAGAGCACGAGGACGCAATCATGGCATCGCTTCCGGAACCGTCGACAACGGGCGAAACCAACAAACGCAGCTGGCTCGAATCGCACGAAGCCGGCTATCACAAGACCCTCGGCAATCGACAGGTACAGATGATCGCGATCGGCGGGGCCATCGGCACCGGTCTGTTCCTCGGCGCCGGCGGCCGCCTGCAGGCCGCCGGACCGTCGCTCGCGATCGTCTACCTGGTATGCGGCGCGTTTTCGTTCCTGATCCTGCGCGCGCTCGGCGAACTCGTGATGCATCGCCCCAGCAGCGGCAGCTTCGTGTCGTACGCGCGCGAATTCCTCGGCGAAAAGGCGTCGTTCGTCGCAGGCTGGATGTACTTCCTCAACTGGGCGATGACCGGCATCGTCGACATCACCGCCGTCGCGCTGTACATGCATTACTGGGCGCCGTTCGCGGCCGTGCCGCAGTGGATCTTCGCGCTCGTCGCGCTCTGCATCGTCGCGACGATGAACCTGATCGGCGTGAAGTGGTTCGCCGAGATGGAGTTCTGGTTCGCGCTGATCAAGGTCGCCGCGATCGTATTGTTTCTCGCGATCGGCTCCGTGCTCCTCGGCACGGGCGTGCCGGTGGCCGGCCACGACACCGGCATGCATCTGATCACCGACAACGGCGGGTTCTTTCCGCACGGGCTGATGCCGGCGCTGGTGCTGGTGCAGGGCGTGGTGTTCGCGTTCGCGGGCGTCGAACTGGTCGGCACGGCGGCCGGCGAATGCAAGGATGCGCGCAAGGTGCTGCCGCGCGCGATCAACAACGTGATCTGGCGCATCGCGATCTTCTACGTCGCATCGGTCGTTCTGCTGGTCTGCCTGCTGCCGTGGAGTGCGTACAAGGCGGGCCAGAGCCCGTTCGTCACGTTCTTCGGCGCGCTCGGCGTGCCGGGCATCGGCTCGGTGATGAACCTGGTGGTGCTGACGGCGGCGCTGTCGAGCCTCAACTCGGGCCTCTATTCGACCGGGCGCGTGTTGCGTTCGCTGTCGATGGGCGGCTCGGCCCCCGCATTCCTCGGACGAATGAGCGCGCAATCCGTGCCGTACGCGGGCATTCTGGTGACCGTCGCAATCTATGTGGTTGGCGTCCTGCTCAACTATCTCGTGCCGTCGAACGTGTTCGAGATCGTCCTGAACATCGCGTCGCTCGGCATCATCAGCACGTGGGGCTTCATCGTCGTGTGCCAGATGAAGTTCCGCGCCGCGGTCAGGCGCGGCGAGGTGGACGACGTGTCGTTCAGGATGCCCGGCGCGCCCGTGACGTCGTGGCTCACGCTGCTGTTCCTGCTCGGCGTGCTGGTGTTGATGGCATTCGACTATCCGAACGGCACCTGGACGATCGCCTCGATCCCGCTGGTCGCGCTGCTGCTCGTGGCCGGCTGGAAATGGCTGAGCAGCCGCGCACGCCGCGGGTTGCTCAAACCGACCATCCCGTCGGTCACGCTGACCCAGCAAGTACTCGAAAAAGGCAACGACTGAGCCGACGCGCAATTGGCGGACGGCCTGAGGCCGACGCAGGCCGCCTCGCAGAACAAGAGACAATTCAATGGCACCGTTTGACGAAATGCTTGCGGGCGATCAGGTTCGCCCGCCCTACTCGCGAGTCAAGGCATGGCTCGACACGCAGAATCCCGCGAGCCTCGCCCAGAAAGCCCACGACGCGGAAGGCGTGTTCCGCAAGACGGGCATCACGTTCGCCGTCTACGGCGACGCGGAGGCCGCCGAGCGGCTGATTCCGTTCGACATCGTCCCGCGCATCATCTCGGGCGCCGAATGGAGCCGCCTCTCGCTCGGCATCGAGCAGCGCGTGATGGCGCTGAACGCCTTCCTCGACGACATCTACCACCGCCAGGAAATCGTGCGCGCGGGCATCGTGCCCAAGCACCTGATCGCGCACAACGAGGCGTTCATCCCGGAGATGATCGACTTCCGGCCGCCCGGCAACGTGTACACGCACATCATCGGCGTCGACATCGTGCGCACCGCCGAGAACCAGTTCTACGTGCTGGAGGACAACGCGCGCACGCCCTCCGGCGTGTCCTACATGCTGGAAAACCGCGAGACCATGATGCAGCTCTTCCCGGAGCTGTTCCAGCAGGTGAAGGTGCGCCCGGTCGAGACCTATCCGCAGATGCTGCGCCAGTCGCTCGCCGCGGTGTGCCCGCCGGGCGGCAACGCCGACAACCCGACCGTCGCCGTGCTCACGCCCGGCATCCACAATTCCGCGTACTACGAACACTCGTTCCTCGCCGACCAGATGGGCGTGCACCTCGTCGAGGGCAGCGACCTGCAGGTGATCGACGGCCGCGTCGCGATGCGCACGACCGAGGGCTTCCAGCCGATCGACGTGCTGTACCGCCGCGTCGACGACGCCTTCCTCGATCCGCTCACGTTTCGCCCCGATTCGGTGCTCGGCGTGGCGGGGATCATGGACGTGTACCGCGCCGGCAACATCACGATCGCGAACGCGCCGGGCACCGGCATCGCCGACGACAAGGCGATCTACTCGTACATGCCGGAGATCGTCGAGTTCTACACGGGGCGCAAGGCGCTGCTGGAGAACGTGCCGACCTGGCGCTGCGGCGAGGCCGACAGCCTGAAGTACGTGCTCGAGCATCTCGACGAACTGGTCGTGAAGGAAGTGCACGGCTCGGGCGGCTACGGGATGCTGGTCGGCCCGTGCGCGTCGAAGGCCGAGCTCGAGGCGTTTTCCGCGAAGCTGCGCGCGCGTCCGGCGAACTACATCGCGCAGCCGACGCTCGCGCTGTCCACGACGCCGATCCTCACCGACGCCGGCCTCGCGCCGCGCCACGTCGACCTGCGGCCGTTCGTGCTGGTGTCAGACCGGATCCGCATCACGCCGGGCGGGCTCACGCGCGTGGCGCTGAAGGAGGGATCGCTGGTCGTCAACTCGAGCCAGGGCGGCGGCACCAAGGACACCTGGGTGCTGGCCGACTGAGCCGGATGCGACCGCGCGCGCCGCAGCCGGCGCGCGAACCGAACGAAGACGGAGTGGACACGAGATGCTTCTGGGACGTACTGCAAGCGGGCTCTACTGGATGTACCGCTATATCGAGCGCGCGGAGAACATCGCGCGCATCGTCGATGCCGGGCTGCGGATGGCGCTCACGCGCACGTCCGACGCGCCGGCCGAATGGTCGTCGGTGCTCGTCAGCTCGGGCGCGGACGACGGCTACCGGGAGAAATACGACGCGTATGCGGCCGATACGGTGACCGACTACCTGCTGCGCGACCGCGACAACCCGTCGAGCGTGCTGTCGTGCATCGAGGCCGCGCGCTCGAACGCGCGGATGGTGCGCACGGCGCTCACGCGCGAGGCGTGGGAAAGCGTGAACGGCGCGTGGCTCGCGCTGCGCCGCGCGCTGGCGCAGCCGGTGCCGGAGAGCGAGCTGCCGGCCGTGCTCGACGAAGTGAAGCGCGAAACCGCGCTGATCCTCGGCAGCTTCTACAGCACGATGTTGCGCAACGAGATCTTCGATTTCGCGCAGATCGGCGCATTCATCGAGCGCGCGGACAACACCGCGCGGATCATCGACGTGAAGTACCACCTGCTGCTGCCGTCGGTGTCGCACGTCGGCACGATCCTCGATACCAACCACTGGGAATCGATCCTGCGATCGGTCGAAGCGCACAACTCGTACCGCTGGGTGTACGGCGTGAAGTACAAGCCGATGAACATCGCCGACTACCTGCTCCTGAACGGCCGCATGCCGCGCTCGCTGCGCCATTGCTACGGGCGCGTCATGTCGAGCCTCAACTTGCTCGTGAAGGAGCACGGCACCGCTCACGCGTGTCACGACACCGCCGCGCAGACGCTCACGATGCTGTCCGACAGCACGATCGAACGCATCTTCAAGAACGGCCTGCACGAGTTCCTGACCGGATTCATTCGGCGCAATCAGCAACTGGGGCTCGACATCGCCCAGGCCTACAATTTCGATTGAGTACCGCAATGCATATCGGAATCGCCCACACCCTGCGTTATACCTTCGACACGCCATTGCCGCAGGCACTGCAGCGCCTTCGACTGCGACCGTTGTCGAATCCCGGCCAAACGGTCGGACGTTGGGAATTGCTCGCAAACGACAGGCAGCCGGAATTGTCGTACATCGACGGATTCGGAAACCATGTCGACCTGGTGCGTCGCCCGAACGACGACCCGGAGATCGTCATCGTTTCACGCGGCGAAGTGACGACGCACAACAAGGACGGCGTGCTGGGCTCCGCGGACGATCGGTCCAATCCGTGGCTGTTCCTGCGCGAATCGCCGCTCACGCGCCCCGGGGACTCGCTGATCGAACTTGCGTCGGCCCTGAAGAGCACGCAGAACCGTCTGCTGCAACTACACGAGTTGATGGACATCGTGCACGATCGCCTCGCATCGGGGTTCGAGAACGGCGACGACGCCACCGATGCGGAAGCGGCATGGATCCGTTCCGGCGGGACATGTCGCGACCATGCGCATGTCTTCATCGCCGTGGCGCATCGGCTCGGCCTTCCCGCGCGCTTCGCTTCCGGTTATCTGATCAGCGACGATGACGAAACCGGAGCCGCTGATCATGCGTGGGCTGAAGTTTACGTCGACCCGCTCGGATGGATCGGCTTCGATCCGGCGAACAACCTCTGCCCGGACGAACACTACGTGAAGCTGGCGACCGGCATCGACGCCTGCAGCGCCGCGCCCGTCACCCGCATCCGGTCGAATTCGGGCGCGGAAACGCTGGCTGTGGACATCGCGGTCACCCTGCCGGCCCGATGAGTCGAGCGACGAAAATCCCGGCACTCGCACCGACGATGCAAACGACCCGCGCCCTGCCATCCGACTTCGAGCTGCCGGATTCGATCGACGCGATCGACCGCTATCGCGCCCCGGCGCTCGACAAGGGACTCGACATTCTCGAACTCCTGTCCGAGCAGAAGGAAGGCCTCACCCGCACCGAAATCACGAAGGAACTCGGCCGCAACGCGAGCGAGATCTACCGGATGCTCGAGCGCCTCGTCGCACGCCGCTACGTGATGCGTTCGACCGGCGGCGATCGCTACACGCTCGGCCTCAAGCTGTTCGCGCTCGCGCACCGGCATCCGCCGATGAACCGGCTGATCGCCGATGCGTTGGCGCCGATGCAACGCTTCGCCGATGCGGTCGAACAGTCGTGCCATCTGACCGTCTACGACCGCGGCAACCTGCTCGTGATCGCGCAGGTCGACGGCCCCGGCACGTGGGGTGTATCCGTGCGGCTAGGCTCCCGTATCGCGCTCGCCGATACCGCGTCGGGACGCGTGATGCTGTCGTTCCAGGGCCCCGAGCAACGCGCGCACATGCTGGCCGAGCATCGCAAGGTCAAGGGCGAGGCGCCGCTGAACGAGCAGGAACTCGCGTATGCATGCCAGTCCATCCGGCAGTCCGGCTACCTGCGCCAGGACAGCCGTCAGGCCTATGGCGTGACCGATCTGAGCGCGCCGATCCTCGGGTCGTCCGACCATGCGATCGCGGTGCTGACCTGTCCGTACATGCGCCGGATCGACGCGCACATGGCGCCGACGGTCGACAAGGTCGTTGCGGCCTTGCTCCGCACGGCCGATCATCTGTCGATACCCCAACACACCTCCTGTTGACGGGAGACCCGGCACGAGAGCCCGGCATGGCGGAAGACAGCAGACTACAACCATCGCTCGCGGGGATCGGCCAGATAAGACTCCCACAGGCGCAGATAGCCCCCTACCCATATTTGGCTCAGCGGCAATCTAATATCGACCGCAATGCCTTGCTGGCAAAGGGACGTCGAGCAGTTTCCCGTCAAAATGCCCCCAAATTGCCCGCACGAACTCGGTTACGCTCGGGACGCTCGCTACAAGCCTCCAAGAGGCTGGCATGTGGTCCGACGAGAGTGTTAATTATGTTAAATTGATTGTGTGCGCAACTATATGGACAGTGGCGATACCCATCACTGCAGCCGATGAGACTCAAAGAATTACACGAATGAGTTTCGCATGCAGGTCGCAGCGGAAATACGAGCCCGGACACGTTCACTGGCGGAAGCTGCACGCGCGCATGGGTTGAACGCGGATCTCGTGTCGAAGTAGCGTCGGGATCCCGATCTTTATAAATAGTCGCTGGAGTGTTGTCGCGTTACCCTCCCTCGTCCGTCTCTCGAACAGCCTGACACTACCCTCACGCGAATTGTCGGGTTAGAGAAATCAGCAGGTCGCCGATCTGGCTGCCCCGCTCGCTCGAGGCTCGTTGGCCTTCTTCGTATTGGAAGAGGAACCGCTCCATCAGTTGGGGATCGATCTCCGCCACACGTTTCTCCATCGCTTTGCCTCTCGGCGGCTCGGCGCCGGTCTCGCGCGCATGCTTGTCGATGCCGCGCATCAATTTGAAAAAACGAGTCTCATCCTCATCGCTCCAGTTGCATTCGGCCTTCAGGCACGCTTGAACGAATCTACAAAGGGCCGCGACGAATTCTGCCAGCATGTCCGGATTCCGGGCCAACGAAGACGCCGCTGCTACCAGCACGGCGGCTGCCCTTGCCCGGTTCCCTTCGGTGGGCCCGGCGGCCGCCTCCTGGGCCGTTTGCGCCACGGCCGCCCACCTCGCGTCCGCCTGATGCGAGCCGTCCATCTCCGCGACATGCAGCGCGGCCACCTCGTCCCGAATCGCAAGCAATGCCGCGTCCCCGCCCAGCGTATCCGAGAGAAGCGGACTCACCAGAATGGCGTTCAGTAGCCGGCGCGGCAGCGCCGAGAGGTTGGCGCCCACCGGTACGCTCTCCAGCCAGTCGGCGACGAACACCGCGACGTTGAAATTGGTGCCGCGGTAGCTCGACAGCACTCGCGCCAGTTCCACCACATCGGTCGGCATGCCCAGCGCGGTCGCCCACTCGTCCGGGTCGGACGAGCCAACGACAAAGGCGAACGCACTGCTGACGTTTTCCGGCCACATGGGGACGCTCCGTGGCGGTTGCATGCGCGTCAGATAATCACGCAAACGTGCAATTCGATCTGCTTTCACTTGCGGATCGCCGCCGAACGCGGATAGCGTGACATCGGGCTTCGACAGTTGCGTGACGGTTCCCAGGTGCGCATCCAGGTAGCTGGCGAGTTGCGTGGCCGAACGAGGCCCCACCATGCGGCCCGCCTCGTGGGCGCCTTTCATGAGCACCAGGGTGGGAATGCCGCGCACGCCGAAGCGCTTGCGCAGTGCTGGGTGCTCGTCGACGTTGACCTTAACGATGTCGACCTTCCCTTCGAAGCTCCGCGCCACTTTCTCGAGCGTCGGCGCCAGCGCCTTGCACGGTCCGCACCATTCGGCCCAGAAGTCGATCAGTACTGGGCGGCCGTTCAACGTCACATCGGACTCGAAGCTCGCTTCGGTCACTTCTTTTAAATCACTCATTTCAGGTTCCTGTTTGCTAGTTCGATCTCAATCGGCCGTGCCTCACTGACTTGCGGGCCGTCGTCGCGACTCCTCCGCGGCGCCAGGCCGGCGAATTGGTCGGCAAGCTCGCGCGTCAAAATCGAAGACATAGAGAGGAGGGTTTCGATAAGATCAGGTAGCCCTGCAGTATCGCTCCAGACGCTTCGCGACTTCGTCGATCACCTTGACGGGGGCGACTTCCAGCTGCAAATCATGCGTTGTCAGCACCCTGGCGAACAGATGGAATGCGTCGCCGTCGAAATGGAAATGCCCATGGCGGCCCGAGGAAAAACGCGTGGTTCGCGATCTTTTCCAGGTCCTCTCCGGCAAGTGGTAGCGGCTCATTCAGGTTTGCCAGGATCAACGACACACCCCCTTTCAGGCGGATCCGAGCGATGTCCAACAGCCCCACGCGTGCGTCAATGCCGGTGAGGTTCGCACCTTGTTCAACGAGTGCCGCCGCATGCGCTCCACCGCCACACCCCGCATCGAGCACGCGAAGATTGGCTACATCGCCGGCCATCGAAAGAATCGCTGGTCGTTCATTGAAGGCATTCCAAGCATTCACTTCGTTGCCGGCGTCATACGCTGCAGCAAACGCGTCGTAATCATTTTCAGGCATTAAAAATGCCGCATCCATTGGATGGGGCAATTTAAATCCGTGGCCCGCTGTTTCGCATTCGTCACTGCCGATATTTATTTATTAAATAGCAAGCAAAGGCGATAACACTGTAAGTGAGCGTAAATATCGTGACGAACGTTTCGAACTGCCAATTTGTCGTATGGAAAAATAAGTGGATGGCCACTGCAGTGAAAATGGATGCATGAAATCCCAACAAAATACTGCATACCCGGCGTTCCGCAGGACGGATGTTTGTGGATTTCACTGGAAACCTCATTCTAAGAATATTTGGTACGCCATGTGCACGCGCACTTCCTATTCTGTAATTTTCGCCGAAATAATATGGAATTATTTTTCAAAAAAATCGTGATTTTTGCAAATTCTTGCCGATCGATATCGAGACGCTTTGGAGTTAAAAAAGCAAGCGATACGCCTGAAGGTTTCCAAGCCGAACTGTCCCGGGTTGGGCCGTGGGCATGTATTTTCGAGCGGGGGTTTACGAAAAGGTTGCTGGACAGGTTGGAAGGTATTCTAGAACGAGAAAGCAAAAATATTCCAATTGGCTCCGGTTATTCTGTGACATCAACCAGAATCAACAAGCAAACAAGAAGCTGAGTCGGCCATCGACATGATGTCGTTTAGCGCGTATATGCGCAACGCGTCATCCAGCGAGGCAAGCTGGGACTTCGGATAAGAAGGCGCATGTGTCGTGAGAAAAAAGGTTATCCAGTACGTCACCTTAGGTTTGGCCATTTCAATAGTGGTGGCCGTCGCCTTCAGATATACACGGAACGACAAGCCAAATATTCAATACGTTACCGCCCAGGTTTCGTATCAGGACATCGAATCGACCGTCGAGGCCGTAGGTACGATCCGCGCAGCGGATCTCGTTAGCGTCGGCGCGCAGGTCAACGGCCAGATCAAGTCGATGCACGTGACGCTCGGCGACCATGTCAGGAAAGGTCAGCTGATCGCGGAAATCGACTCGCAGCCACAGATCTACGCATTGGACACGGCTCGGGCCCAATTGCAAAGCGCGGTGGCCGCAGTGCATTCGAGCGAGGCGTCGCTTGTCCAGGCCAGGCTCGCGCTGCGACGGCAGAAGGAACTGGCTGAACATGACGCCGGGTCGCATGCCGATTTGGAAACGACACAGGCAGCCTTCGACGTGGCTCGCGCAAATGTCGAAACGAGTCATGCCCAGATGAAGGTAGCGCAGGTCAATGTGGACACTGCGCGCGTCACGCTTGGCTACACGCGCATTGTTGCCCCGAGCGACGGAGAAGTCGTCGCCGTGCTCGCGGTAGAGGGCCAAACCGTCAACGCCAATCAGACGACGCCGAATCTGGTGAAGATCGCGCGCCTCGACACGATCCAGGTCAAGGCGCAAATCTCGGAGGCCGACGTGGTGCGGCTCAGGCCTGGCCTGCCCGCCTATTTCACGATTCTCGGCGACCCGTCGCGTCGATATGAAACCACGCTGAAAGCCATCGAGCCCGCGCCGGACTCGATCATGACCGACACGACCACCAGTCCCACGACAACTTCGTCGGCGACGAATACGGCCATCTATTACATCGGCCGGCTCGATATGCCGAATCCCGATCATCGACTTCGCATTTCGATGACGGCACAGGTGTCGGTCGTGCTTGCGCGTGCGCGACACGTGGCGGTCCTGCCGGTCGCTGCACTGACTGCACCGCCACGCGACGGGCGCGCGACGGTGCGGGTGCTGGCGGCCGACGGCAACGTCACGAGCCGGATAGTACGGACTGGCATTGCCAACGACACCGTTGTGCAGATCGTCAGCGGCCTTGGGGCGGGAGATCGTGTCGTCGTCGGACAGTCTTCCGGCGCAGGGCCGCGTGATCCATACGGCATGGCGGGGTAACGGAATGTCCACGCCACACGCACAGACGTCGAATCCGGCGCTGATCGAACTCGAGGGTGTGAGCCACACCTATGGAGCCGGCGAGGCGGCGGTTACCGTCCTGCACCAGATCGATCTGCGCATCGAACGAGGGGAGATGGTGGCCGTCGTCGGCGCATCGGGTTCGGGAAAATCGACCTTGATGAATATCCTCGGTTGTCTCGACACGCCGACCTCGGGTGTTTACAGGATCGCTGGAGTCGGGACGCAGTCGCTCGATGCAGACGCACTCGCGCAGTTGCGTCGGGAGCATTTCGGCTTCGTATTCCAGCGCTATCAGTTGCTGAACGATTTGACCGCACTCGCCAACGTCGAAGCACCCGCCGTCTATGCGGGCCTCGACGCAGAACAAAGAAGCGGACGAGCAACGAAGCTGCTCGAGCGTTTGGGTCTTGGTGACCGCCTCAGCCATCGGCCGATGCAACTCTCTGGCGGTCAACAGCAGCGGGTCAGCATCGCGCGCGCCTTGATCAACGGCGGCGAAATCATTCTCGCCGACGAACCGACAGGCGCACTCGACAGCCAGAGCGGCGAAGAACTGATGGCGCTGTTCCACGAGCTCAACGGGCAGGGCCATACGATCATCATCGTCACGCACGATATGGACGTCGCCCGGCATGCGCGCCGGATCATCGAGATTCGCGACGGGCGCATCGTCGGCGATAGGCGGCCGGAATCGACGGGACCGGAAAAGCCCCCCAATGTGCAATCTGCGTCACCGGTCGAGCCTCCGGTTTCGCTTCGGCGCAAGCATGCGCAGCCGCTTGCATTGGGCCGGCTCATCGAAGCATTCCGGCTTGCCATGCACTCGGCGGCGAACCATCGTCTGCGCTCATTCCTGACGATGCTGGGCATTATTGCCGGTATTGCGTCAGTTGCCTGCATGGTCGCTCGTGGCGAGGGAAGCCGCAGAGCAATCATCGATCATTTACGGCAGTTTGGTACGGATACGATCAGCATCTATCCGGGACGGATGGCCGGCGATTTGCGTGCGAACTCGATTCATACGCTGAGTCTCGGCGACGTGCACGCGCTACAGGCGCAAAGCTACATTGATAGCGTGACGCCGGAAGTGACGAGCACCGGAACGATTCGCGTGGGCAATAAAAACGTATCCGCGACAGTTCATGGCACAGGGCCCGATTATTTTCGCGTCCACGGCATCCATATGATCGAAGGCCGGCCTTTCGACGAGTCGCTGGTCGAATCGAACGCTCCGGTCGTCGTCGTCGATGAGAAAACCCGACAAACGCTGTTCGGCTCCGATTCGCCGATAGGGAAGGTGGTACTCGTCGGAAATCTGCCGTGCCATGTGATCGGCGTGGCGGGTTCGAACGCCATGTCGTTTGCACCCGGTACGCTGGGGCTCTATATGCCGTACACCTCGGTCATGTCGCGTATGACCGGATCGTACGATCTCCAGAGCGTCACCGTCCGGCTCGCCGACGGCGTACCTTCGAGCGCCGCGCTCGCCGGCATCAACAAGGTTCTGAAGATGCGCCACGGTGCCATCGATTTCACGACCTTCAATTCGGATGCCTTGTTTCAGGTCGCGACGGCGTCGAACGAAACTTTTCGACTCTTTATTGCGTCGATTGCGGGCATTTCCTTGCTTGTCGGTGGCATCGGCGTGATGAACATCATGCTCGTGTCGGTGACGGAGCGCACCCATGAAATCGGCATCCGCATGGCGATCGGCGCGCGTCGATCCGATATTCGCGACCAGTTCCTTATCGAGTCCGTCTGGTTATGCGTCGCCGGTGGAGCGGTCGGTGTGGCGCTCGCGTTAGGTGTCATCCGGTTTTTTTCCGAGCCTCATAGTCGTTTCTACATGGTGCTGTCGCTCGACTCGATCGTGACTGCGTTCGCCAGTGCCGCGCTCGTGGGTGTCGTGTTCGGCTACTTCCCGGCGCGTCAGGCCGCGCGCCTCAACCCGGCAGAAGCACTGGCCCGCGAATGAACAAGTTCCCTCATTCATTGCATGCTGTTCTGATACGTACGGCTCTACGGCAGGTTCGAGCGTCCTGGTCGATGTCGCGATTCGGCACGATCGCCTTGTTGATCGTGTCGCTGGGCGTCGCCGCATGCGGGACGTTGACGCGCACGACATGGACGCGGCCCGAGGTCTCGATTCCCCGGCATTGGCAGACAGAGTCTGCTGCCGTGAGTCAGACACCCGCTTCCGTGTCGGTCGGAGCATCGTACAGCTGGAGTGACGTTCCCGATGCGTCCAGATTGTCGCCGGCAGACACGGAAGCAAACCCCGGTGGTGATGCGAGTATCGACCCGTGGTGGAACGCGTTCGGCGATCCCGAACTGAGCCAGCTTATCGAGCGGGCGTTGGCTGGCAATCACGATCTCAAGACCGCCGTCGTCAATCTGCGCGCGGCGCAATTTGCCGTCGATCTCGCCCGCGCAAACCAATTGCCCCTGATCAGCTCTAGTGCGGCGTTGTCGAATTCTCATTCGCTGGGTGGTGCGCGCGTGGTGTCGCACTCGAAATCGCTTCTCGCATCGGCCAGCTATGTCGTCGACCTATGGGGTTCGCTGTCGAGTTCGACCGATGCATCGCGCTGGGAGGCGCGGGCAACCGAGCAGGATGAACGGACGGTCAAGATGACCGTCGCATCCCTGGTCGCCCAAGACTATTGGTTGCTCGCGCTGCTGGCGGAACAGATCGAACAGAGCGATGCATCGATTCTTTACAGCGAGCAAACGCAGGCATCGACGAATGTCCGGTATGCGTCGGGGGCGATTACGGCAGTGGACCTGCTTGCCGCCCGTCAATCGCTCGCGTCGCAACGCGCGTCGCGCAATGCGCTACTGGCGCAGCGAACACAAACCGAAAACGCGCTCGCGATCTTGCTCGGTCAGCCACCAGGCGAAATCTTCGTCGTACCTTCTGCGCGTCTGACGACCCCGTTGCCCGCCGTCGCCGCGGGTGTGCCGGCTTCCGTGCTCGTTCGGCGTCCAGACGTCATGGCAGCGGAGTTGCGCACGCGAAGCACACTCGCAAGGGTGGATGCCGTACGGACCAGTTTCTACCCTAACCTCACGTTGACGGGGTCGGCCGGTACCGCGAGCGACGCATTGCGCAATCTGCTGCAAAACCCGCTCGGCACGATCGCAGCCGATGTCGCGGCGCCGTTTCTGAACGTCTGGACGATGAAAGCGCAGGTGGGTTCGGCGCAAACCGCCTATGATGCCGCAGCGGTCGCATTCGCCAGGACGTTTTATCAGGCACTCGGCGACGTAGAGAACGCACTTGCCGCGCGCGCCGACTATCAGGCCGAGATCACGCAATGGGCCGATGCGCTCGAAGCAGCACGACAACGCGAGCAACGCATCGGCTGGCAATATCGGGCGGGTTCAATTCCCCTGCAGAACTTGCTCGACGCGCAGCAGGCGAGCCGCAACGCCGATGCCGAACTCGCAAGCTCCCGCTATGCGGCCCTTATCAACCAGGTGGCACTTTATGTTGCGCTCGGTGGAAGGTAGTCAAGCCTTGCAGCATCGCACGCTTGCACCGCGTCGAGCCATATCGCTATCTGGTCTGGCTGTTTACCAGATTGCCGCTCGCTGCAACCGCCGACGACTACGCGGATCTCATGCCTTGGAGAAGGCCTTCCACGGCGCAACGTCATGTCTCGCGCGCGTCAAGTAAGATAGCTCCGCCCTCATCGCAGCCTTCGCACATTCGAATTCCACCCGTCGCCGATACCGGATGCGCGCGCCCGTGTGCCATGCCCAAGTGTCCGATGACCGTCGCACGACGGTGTCCCCGCGCGTCTCGATGCCGCTACGTCGCCGACATGACAAACACATGTCATCAGTGAATTCGTTATTTACCTCTTGATCGCCCCCCTGCCCTGCTGGATAGAATACCCAGCCGCTCATAACAAAATACGGAACAGTTAGTACATTCACTAACAATTCGATTACATCAAAAGAAAAGGAGTCCATACATGAGAGACAAGGACGCGGCGACACCCTTATCCGAGGAAATCGCCGGGCTCGGTATCATCGAAAACATAGCGCGGCGCCATTTCCTGATGGGACTCAGTGCAACGCTTCTGGCAGGATGCGGCGGAGACAGTGAAAACGCGTTTGCCGAGGGCGTGCGCGCAGCGCCGACCAGTAGCGGTCAGTCGTCGGGCGCCGTGCCCGCATCGAACGGTAGCGAGGGCGGTACGCCGTCGACCGGCGCCGCTCGAATCCGCACCTTTTCCCATCCCGGCCTACTGCATACCGAAGCGGATTTCGCACGCATGCGCGCCAAGGTCGGCGCACATGCTTCCCCGTGGATCGATAGCTGGAACCTGCTTCTCTCCAACTTCCATACCCGCCTGACGAGCGTCCCGAACCCGCAGCCCGAGATCAGGCGCGGCGGGAGCAACGAGAACTACTGGATCCTCTACGGCGACATCGCCTTCGCCTATGGCCATGCACTGTGCTGGCGGGTATCGGGCGACAAGCGTCACGGCGACAAGGCGGTGGAGTACCTGGACAGGTGGTCGTCGACGCTCACGGCGCTCGGCGGCAACAGCAACGTGGCGTTGGCTGCCGGCATCTACGGCTACGAATTCGCGAACGTGGGCGAGATGATGCGCGGTTACGACGGCTGGAGTGCCAGCGGCCTCGCCGCGTTTCAGAAGATGATGCTCGATGTCTTCCATCCGATCAACCACGGGTTCCTGCACCGCCCCGTCGACCGCCAACGCACGCATTACTGGGCCAACTGGGAACTGTGCAACCTCGCGTCGATGCTGGCCATCGGCGTACTGTGCGACAACGCGGATATCGTCGACGATGCCGTCTCGTACTTCAAGAACGGCGCCGGCAACGGCAGTATCGGCATGGCCGTGTATTTCGTACACCCCGGTTACCTCGGCCAATGGCAGGAAGCCGGCCGCGACCAGGGCCATACCCAGCTCGGCATCGCGCTGACCGGCGCGATCTGCGAGATGGCGTGGAATCAGGGCATCGATCTGTACGGTTACGACAACAACCGCTTCCTGGCGGGCGCCGAATACGTGGCGAAGTCGAACCTCAAGCAGGCGGACGGCTCGTTCTTCCCCGTGCCGTTCGCCACCTACCAGAACGTGGACGTCACGCAAACGGCGTTCGCGACCGGTTCGCAAGGCGGCGGCCGCCCTTGCTGGGCCCTGGTGGCAAACCATTACATCAATCGAAAGGGTCTCGCGGCACCTTACACGCAACGCTTTGCCGAATTCGTTGCGCCGGAAGGCGGCGGCGGCAACTACGGCAGCGCCAGCGGCGGCTACGACCAGCTCGGCTACGGCACGCTCACGTGCACGCGCGATCCGGGCACGCCGGCCCCGACGCCGAGCGGCCTCACGGGCTACGCAAGCGCGGACAAGGTCGTGCTGTCCTGGTGGGGATGCAGCAATGCGAGCGGCTACAACGTCAAGCGCGCGACGATCGCCGGGGGGCCGTACACCACCCTCCGCACCGGCGTCACCGATTGGCTGACGCACACCGATACGCCGCCCGGGCCCGGCACGTACTTCTATGTCGTCACGGCGCAAACGCCGGCGGGCGAATCGGCCGCGTCGAACGAGGTGAAGGTGGCAACCTCGACGCTGTTGCTCGCGCACCTGACGTTCGATGAGGGCAGCGGCCTCACGGCCGCCGACCGGTCGGGCAACGGCCACCACGGCACGCTGAACGGGGCGACATGGGCCCCGGGACGCCGCACCCATGCGGTGTCGCTCAACGGAGCCGGCGCGTACGTCGAACTGGCGGGCGAGATTCTGTCCGACGTAGCGGATTTCACGATCGCGGTGTGGGTGTACTGGAACGACCGCGGGCAAAGCTGGGCGCCGATTCTCGACCTGAGCGGCCGCTTCGGCAGCTACGTCACGCTGATGCCGCGTACCGACTGGCGCACCGACAATCAGTCGATGCGCTTCGCGATCGCGGTGAACGGGTTCGGCGACCAGATGGTCGACGCACCGACGATGCCGGACAAGCAATGGGTGCACGTGGCGGTCACGCTCGCCGGCCCGACGGCGACGCTTTACATGAACGGCAAGCCGGTCGCCGGCAACACGGGCATGTTTCTCGCGCCGTTCCGGCTCGGCGGTCTCACGCATAACTGGCTCGGCAAATCGCAGTACCCCGTCTCGACCTTCAACGGCCTGCTCGAGGACCTGCGCATTTACCGCGGCGCGCTCGGCGCCGCGCAGATCGTGGCGCTGATGAACGGTTGAGGCCGGCCAGCGCACGCCGTCCGGCCACACGGCGGCACGATCGGTGCATCGAGAACCGGTCGTGCCGTTCGTGGCTGCCGTCCGGCGGTGACGTTCGGTCTCCAGGCACCGCCGAACACGCGCACTTCCCTACGCCGTGGACGGATGCGATGCACCGAACAACCGGATCACGACACCGCGCAGCCATCGATTGCCGGCCTCGTGGTGATAGCGCGCATGCCAATGCTGCCGAACCGCGAAGCCTTCGACCGGGATCGGGCAAGCATGAACCGCCAGATCGCTCGCCTGAGCCAGGGTCTGGCCGATATGGCGCGGTAACGTCGTGATCAGGTCGGTCGTCTGGACGATCGCACCCAAACCCAGGAAACCCGGCAACTCCAGCACGACGTCTCGCTCGATGCGCGCCTGCCGCAGCGCCTGTTCGAGCAGTTGCGCCCCCGTTCCGCCCGTAATGGCGACATGACCTTCGGCACGGTACTGCTTCGCGCCGAGGCGGCCGCGAATCCTCGGATGATGCCGGTTGGCCAGACAGACCCAGTCCTGGTCGTACAGTTTCTGCTGATAAATACCGCCGCCCAGCCACGGCACGTAGCCGATCGCGAGATCGGCTTCGCCGGATTCGAGCGCGCGTTCCGTATTGCCGTCGATCCGTGCGGCTTCCAGCCGGACGCCGGGCGCCTGCGCGCGGACATGGGCCAGCAGCCGCGGGAGCAGCGTGACGTGACTCGCGTCGGTCATGCAGATGCGAAACCGTCGCTGGGCCGTCGCGGGATCGAACGCGATCTCCCACGCGGTGAAGCGCCGCAGGGATTCGAGAATTTCCCGGCAGGGCCCGATCAGCGCGTCGGCTTGCGGGGTCGGCGCCATGCCGCCGGGTGTGCGAATGAACAGCGGATCGTGCAGATGTTCCCGCAAGTGCCCGAGCCAGATGCTGACCGTCGGCTGGCTCTGGCCCAGTTGCTCGGCGACGCGCGTGACGCTGCGCACGTCGTACAGGAGATCGAAAAGCTGAAGCAGCTTCAGGTCGGGCAGGTCGGCGGGCATCGTGGCGTTATTGTCCATGGCAATGACGACATTGTATCCATTGCATTGTCGGCATGAGCAGCGACTCCTATCGTGACGCCATACGTCAAGGAGAAGCCATTGAAAATAGCGATTCTGGGGGCCGGCGCACTGGGCTGCGCGATCGGCGCCACCCTCACCCAAGGTGGCCACGAGACCTGGCTGATCGACCGCTCGCCCGCGCACGTCGATGCGATGCGCGATAACGGCCTGCGCGTCGACGATACCGGCGGCACCCGCCACGTACCGGTCCACGCGACGACGCGGGCTGCCGATGTCGGCGTGGCCGACCTGGTGGTCGTGCTGGTCAAGTCGTTCCACACCGATGCGGCCATCCGCGGCGCCCAGTCGCTGGTGGGGCCCGATACCACCGTGCTGTCGCTGCAGAACGGCCTCGGACACGAGGACATCCTGATCGACGTCGTCGGCCGCGAGCGCGTCCTC
Organism: Burkholderia seminalis; assembly: GCF_001718535.1. Classification (NCBI taxonomy): domain Bacteria; kingdom Pseudomonadati; phylum Pseudomonadota; class Betaproteobacteria; order Burkholderiales; family Burkholderiaceae; genus Burkholderia; species Burkholderia seminalis. Next base: position 380,246 of record NZ_CP013399.1, read on the forward strand.
GCGGGCAAGACCTACGTCGGCGGCGTGCTGCGCGGCGCGGGTCACATCGAATCCGGCGTGATCGGCAAATACACCTATATCGGCGAACTCGACGGCCGCATCACGCCGCGCGTCGAGGCAATCGCCGCCGCGTTCAATGCCGCGGGCCTCGCCACGACGATCAGCGACAACATCGTCGGCACGATGTGGGACAAGCTGCTGGTGAATGTCGCGACGGGCGCGCTGACCGGCCTGACCGGCCTCACCTACGGGCAGCTTTACGACGAGCCGCTGTTGAAGGCGACGTCGCTCGCGGCCGTGGCCGAGGCGATCGCGGCCGCCCAGGCGGCGGGCGTGAAGCTGTCGATGACCGATCCCGAGCAGGCATGGACGTTGGCCGCCGAGGGGCTGCCCGCGAGCTTCAAGACGTCGATGCTGCAAAGCCTCGAGAAGGGCTCGATCACCGAAATCGACTTCATCAACGGTTCGGTCGTGCGCTGGGGGCAGCGCTACGGCGTGCCGACCCCGGTCAATGCCACGCTCGTCGCCTGCATCAAGGGGCTGGAACGCGCGATGGCCGACCGTCAACGGAAGGAGACCGCCGCATGAGCGTCCCGAAAGCCTATCTCGAACACGTCGCGATCTGGGTGAAGGACATCCGCTGGCACATCCGTTTCTTCGAGGACGTGCTCGGCATGACCCTGCGCGAAGTGGACGGCACGCTCGACGCGCCGCGGCAGTACTGGACGCTCGGCGGCCTGCAGTTCATCCACGCGCCGGAACACGACGGCCCGGAAGGCCGCCTCGCCCATCTCGGCGTGATGTGCGAGGACCTGGAGGCCGCGCTGGCCGCGGCACAACGATTCGGCGTGACGGAAATGCCGCAGGGACGGAACTGGCTTCGCCTGCCCGACGGGCTGGCGGTCGAACTGATCCAGGCCAGGCCGGCTTCCTGCGTCGCGCAGGCACTGGCGATCAACCCGCGCGCGGAGGCATGACCATGACGATCGTCGAAAAATACTGGGACGACGCCCGCGAGGGCGACACGTGCACGAGCCCGACTTACACCGTGACCAAGGCGCGCATCCTCGCGTACGCCGACCTCACCGGCGACCATACGCCCGTCCACGTGGACGAGGAATACGCGAACGCCAGCCACTTCGGCTGCCTCGTCGCGCACGGGCTGTTCGGCCTGTCCATCGCCGACGGCCTGAAGACGCAGAGCGACTATCGCTTTCTGCCGGGCATGTCGCTCGGCTGGACCTGGGATTTCCTGCTGCCGATCAAGGTCGGCGACGTGCTTCACGTCAAGTTTCGCGTCGGCTCGATGCGGGCGAGCAAGAGCCGCCCGGGTTGGGGCATCGTCGTGCTGCCGTCGGAGCTGATCAATCAGGACGGTCAGGTCGTTCAACACGGCGAGCATCGCCTGATGGTGCCGCGCCGCCCGGAGGCACTGTAATGCAGGCTCGCCCACTCGAAGGCATTCGCGTCGTCGACTACAGCCACTTCCTTGCCGGGCCGTATGTCGGACGCTGTCTGGCGGCGCTCGGCGCCGAAGTCATCAAGGTCGAGCGCCCCGGGTCAGGCGACGCCGGACGGCAGCACGCGACCGTGCTCGACGACCAGCAAAGCGGCTACTTCCTGCAGCTCAACATGGGCAAGCGCGGCGTGAGCGTCAACATGAAGGATGCGCGCGGCAAGGCATTCATGCAGCGGCTATGCGACTCCGCCGACGTGTTCATCGAGAACTATCGGCCGGGCGCGCTGGACAAGCTCGGGCTCGGTTATGACGAACTGTCGGCGCGCAATCCGGGACTCGTCTACTGTTCGATTTCAGCGTACGGGCATACCGGCCCCGATGCGCATCGCGCGGGCTTCGGGCTGATCGCCGAGGCCAAGAGCGGGATCATGCAGATGGTCGGCACGCCGGGCGAACGGCCGCCGCTGCTGCGCATCTCGCTCGGCGACATGTACACCGGCATCCATGCGGTCGCGGCCATCAACGCCGCGCTGCTGGGGCGCGTGAAGAGCGGCCGCGGGCAGCACATCGACATGGCGCTGTACGACACGCTGGTATCGATGCACGAATATGCGGTGCAGTGCTACACGCTGCAGGGCGTGCTGCCCGAGCAGACCGGGCACGACATGCCGACCTCGACGCTCTACGGCGTGTTCCGCGCGTCGGACGGCGATCTCGTGATCGCCGCGCAAGTCGACGACGCGTGGAAACGCTTCGCCGAGCTGATCGCGACGCACGGCGGGCCGGCGGATTTCGGCGCCGATACGCGCTTCCACGACAGCGTCGGGCGCAACGCGCACCGCGCGGAGATTCTGTCGGTCGTCGAGCCGTGGGTGGCCGCGCGCTCCGTCGCGTCGGTACTGGACCTGCTGGACGGCATCGACGTGCCGTGCGCGAAGGTGCAGCGCATCGACGAAGTGCTGAACGATCCGCAGATCCAGGCCAGAGGCATGGTCGTCGAGCAACAGCATCCGCGCTACGGGACGCTGCGCCTGCCGAACCTGCCGTTCCGGTTTTCCGATTGCGACACGACGATTCGCGACGTCGCGCCCGATCTCGGGCAGCACAACGCGGAAGTCGCGCGCGCCCTCGGGTTCGATTCGGCCGAGATCGACGCGATGCAGGCCGACGACGTCCTCTATTCAAAAGCGAGCCAATGATGACCGACCAATACGCGGTGATCGGCAATCCGATCGGACACACGAAATCCCCGCTGATTCACGGTCTGTTCGCGAAGGAAACGCGGCAGGACATCAGCTATACGGCGATCGAGGGGCCCGTCGCGCCGGCAGGCGCGTTCGCGGCCGCGGTTCGGGCGTTTTTCGAGGGTGGCGGCAAAGGCATCAACGTCACCGCGCCGTTCAAGCTCGACGCGTTCGCGATGTCGGACGAACGCAGCGAGCGGGCGCGGCTGGCGGGCGCGGCCAACGCGCTCAAGTTCGACGGCGGCCGCATCCTGGCGGACAACTTCGACGGCATCGGGCTGGTGCGCGACATCGAAGCGAACCTCAACCTGCCGATGGCCGGCAAGCGTGTGCTGGTGCTCGGCGCAGGCGGCGCGGCGCGCGGCGCGCTGTTGCCGTTCCTCGAAGCGGGACCGGCCGAACTGGTCATCGCGAATCGCGACGTCGACAAGGCGCGCGCACTGGCCGAGCAGGTCGCCGGACGCGGTCCGCTCGTCGCCAGCGGCTACGCGGACCTCGCCCGGATGGGGCGTTTCGACCTGGTCGTCAATGCGACGTCGGCCAGCCTGACCGGCGACCTGCCGCCGGTCCCGCCGAGCGTGTTCAGCCCGGCCGGCACGGCCTACGAACTGGCATACGGCAAGCGTCTGACGCCGTTTCTGCGGCTCGCGAAAAACGCAGGGGTCCACGGGATCGCGGATGGCGTCGGCATGCTGGTCGAGCAGGCGGCCGAAGCATTCGCGTGGTGGCGCGGCGTACGCCCGCAGACCAGCGCGGTGATCGATCGCCTGGCCGTGCCCTTCGATTGAACCCGCGACGGAGATTCGCATGAAGAAGATCCTGATGCTGCACGGCATCAATCACAACATGTTCGGCAAGCGCGATCCCGCGCAGTACGGGACGATCACGCTCGCGCAGATCGATGCGCGGCTGCAAGCGCTGGCGACGGAACTGGGCGTACAGGTGGAGTCGTTCCAGACCAACGGCGAAGGCGCGATGTGCGAGCGCATCCATCGCGCTTTCGAGGAACGCCAGGACGCGGTGCTGATCAACGCGGGCGCATGGACGCATTACAGCTACGGCATTCGCGATGCCCTGGCGATCCTCACGTGCCCGATCGTCGAACTGCATATGTCCAACATTCATGCACGCGAGCCGTTCCGGCATCACTCCGTCCTGGCCGAGATCGTCAGCGGGCAGATTTGCGGGTTCGGGGTCCAAAGCTATCTGCTCGCACTGAGGGCCGCGGTTTCGGCGCTCGGCGACGAATAAGCCGATTCCCGCATCGGCTGCCGATGCGGGACCGACGCGCATGCGCAGCCGTCGCCAGCGCGCGGCGTTGCGCACCGCGCGTGCTCGCCGCGCGCCGTATCGACGGGCCGCGGTCTGGTCGCACGACGGAGTCGACACATCGGGCAGTGACGACGCCGCGCATCACCCGCCTTGCCCGGCACGCATATCAATATCCGGAGACGACGATGACCACGACCTTGCGAGACGAGCCCAGGGGCAGGCACCAATCGAGAAAAGCCGCCATCAGCGGCTGGATCGGATCGGTGCTCGAATACTACGATTTCTTCATCTACGCCACGGCATCGGCGCTGATCTTCCCGCAGATATTCTTTCCGCACGGCAGCCCCACCACCGCCATCATCGCGTCGCTGGCCACTTACGGCGTCGGCTACGTGTCCCGCCCGATCGGCGCGTTCGTGCTGGGCCACCTCGGCGATACGCGCGGACGGAAAACCGTCCTGCTGTTCTGCATGTTCCTGATGGGCATCTCGACCGTCGGCGTCGGCCTCCTGCCGACCTATCAGCAAGCCGGGCTGATCGCGCCCGCGTTGCTCGTGACGCTTCGCCTGCTGCAGGGTTTCGCCGTGGCCGGCGAGATCACCGGCGCGAGCTCGATGATCCTGGAGCACGCGCCGTTCGGCCGGCGCGGCTACTTCGTCAGCTTCACGCTGCAGGGCGTGCAGGCCGGGCAAGTGCTGGCCGCCGCCGTGTTCCTGCCGCTCGCCTACTACATGCCGTCCGCGCAATTCGACAGCTGGGGCTGGCGCATTCCGTTCCTGCTGAGTGCGCTGGTCATCGTCGCGGGCCTGATCATTCGCCGCGAGGTCGACGAGTCGCCGGCCTTCGACGAAGCGGTGCGCAACCGGTCGCAAGCCGGCTCGCCGGTGGCCGACGCTTTCAGGCACCACTTTCCCGACATGCTGCGCGTGGCCTGCATGTCGATGATGAACGTGATTCCGGTGGTCGCGACGATCTTCGGCGCGGCCTATGCGGTCCAGCCGGCGTATGGAATCGGATTCCAGAAGGATGTCTATCTCTGGATCACGGTGATGGGCAATATCGTTGCGATGATCGTGATCCCGTTCGTCGGCAACCTGTCCGACCGCGTCGGCCGCCGGCCGCCGATCATCGTCGGCTCGCTGGCCGCCGGGCTGCTTGCGTTCGCCTACCTGTATGCGATCAGCATCCGGAACGTGCCGCTCGCCTTCGTGATGTCGATGCTGATGTGGGGCGTGGTGTACCAGGGCTACAACGCGGTATTTCCGGCTTTTTACCCGGAACTCTTCCCGACCCGCACGCGCGTCTCGGCGATGGCCATCGCGCAGAACCTCGGTACCGCGGCCACGGCGATGCTGCCCGCGCTGTTCACCGCGGTCGCGCCGCCGGGTGCCCATCACGTCTGGCTGATCGTCGGTGCGATCGCGTTCGGCATCACCGTGATCGCTTCGCTCGCAGCCTTTAGCGCACGCGAGACCAGTCGCGTCCATTTGAACGATTTGGGGCGAGCGAACGCGCAACCGGTCGGCAAGGCAGAATACGACCTGCTGCGCGCCGAGGCACTGTCGCACGATCGCGTCGTGCGCGAACCCGTGCCCGGATCCGTCGGCGGCTAACCGGCGTTCGGCGGGGCGTCGGGTTCGGCGCCCCTTCCGTCCAGCCATTTCAGCTCGCCGCGGCCGCCCTCGCCGCACGAGCAACCTTGCATAACCGCTGCCCTTATTCGAAGCTCGATGCCCGATACCGTGTCGAAAACCGCCATGCCGGATACCACGCGACCCGCTCGCCTGAACTTCGCGCTCATGTTGCCGCTTCTGCTGGCGGCCCAGCCGGTGGCGACCGACAGTTACCTGCCGGCGCTGCCCGAAATCGCCGCCACGCTGGGCTCCGCCAGTGTCAGCCTCACGGTTTTCGCGCTGATATTCGGTGTCGGGCAATTGCCGATGGGCAGCCTTGCCGACCGGTTCGGCCGCCGCCCCGTGCTGCTGACTGGCCTTGCGCTCTATGCGCTGACCGCGCTGGCCGCTGCGCTGGCCTCGACCGCGGCGATGCTGGTGGCCGCTCGCGCGATGCAGGGGCTGGCCATGGCCGCGATACTGGTATGCGCGCGTGCGACGGTGCGCGACCGGTATTCGGCGGGCGACGGTCCGTACGTGATGGCGCGCGGTTTCATGGGGATGGGGATGATGGCGTTCCTCGCCCCGCTCCTCGGTGCGTATGTCGCCCAGCAAGCCGGATGGCGATGGGTGCTCGCCGGGATGAGCGTGTATGCGTTCGGGTTGCTCGTCATGTGCTGGTACGGCTTCGAGGAAAGCTTCGTGCGCAGCCCGCCGAGCCGGAACTCGACCCAGGAGGTGCGCGAGATACTCGGCAATGCCCCGTTCAGGGTATGGACGCTGCTGGCCGCGTCGACGTACACCGGCATGTTCTGCTTTCTGCTGCTGTCGCCGACGATCTACATCGGGCAGCTCGGCATCTCGCCCCAGCGTTATGGCTGGATACCGGCAACCGGGACGCTCGTCTATGTGCTGAGTACGTTTGGCTGCCGCGTGTTGCTGCGCCGTCAAAGCATGTTGCGAACGGTACGACAAGGCGCGACGTTGAGCCTGTCCGGCGCGGTGATCCAGGCATTGGGGTGCGCGCTGCTTCCCGGCAGCATCTGGCCGCTGCTCGTCGGGCATGGCGTGTATTGCCTCGGCCACGGCATCCATCAGCCGTGCGGGCAGGCCGGGGCGGTCAGCGGCCTGCCCCACCTTGCGGGCCGCGCCGTCTCCTGGTCCGGCTTCATCATGATGTTCTTCGCGTTCAGCGCGGGACAGACGGCAGCGAGCTTCACCGATCCGCGCTATCACCTGGGCGCGTGGCCGATGGTGGTGCCGATGCTCGTGGTGGGCGTGACGCTGGTGACGATCGCGTTTGCATGGCTGCCCCGAATCAACCACGCAAGCGCGTGACCGCGTGACATGTCGCGGCACGCTCGCCGCTACTCGACGTTGTCCGAAACGTCCGTCATCCGGATCATGTGCGGCTTGACACCCTCGTCTTCCGCCGTGACGGCCTCCTTCGGATGGATCAGTGCCTCGAGCCGCGCTTTCGTCGCAATGAACTCGGGCGTATTGACCTGCGAGAGGTCGCGCGGCCGCGGCACCGGCACCTCGATCAGTTCCTGCACTCCGCCGGGGTTCGCTTTCAGCACCAGGATCCGGTCGGCCAGAAAAATCGCCTCGTCGAGGTCGTGCGTGATGAACAGGATCGTCACGTCGATGTTGCGCCAGATGTCGAGCAGGTGCGCCTGCATCCGCGCCCGCGTCTGCGCGTCGAGCGCACCGAACGGTTCGTCCATCAGCAGGATCCGCGGACGGTTCGCGAGCGCGCGGGCAATCGCCACACGCTGCTTCATGCCGCCCGACAACTGATGCGGATACACGTCGGCGAAACGCGTCAGCCCGACGAGATCGAGCCACTGCAGCGCCTCGCGCTCGGCCTCGCCGCTGCTGCTGCCGTTCATGCGCAGGCCGAACATCACGTTCTTCTTCACCGTGAGCCACGGAAACAGCGTATAGCCCTGGAACACCATCCCGCGATCGGCGCCCGGCCCCTGCACCGGCTTGCCGTCCAGCAGCACCTCGCCGCTCGACTGCGCCTCGAGCCCGGCCAGGATGCGGATCAACGTCGACTTGCCGCAGCCGGACGGGCCGATCACGCACACGAACTCGCGCCGGTGCGTGCGGAAACTGATGTCGTCGAGCGCGATGCATTCGCCTTGCGGCGTCGCGAAACGCTTGCCGACGTGCCGCACGTCGAGTATCACGTCGCGGGCCTTCAGCCGCGCGAAGCGCTCGCGCACCGCGTCGGATTGAACCAGGTAATCGGGAACGGCCTGGGGGTTCTGCATGATGCCCTCTGCGAGAAACGGTCGATGGGGTTGCGTCAACGGATGTCACGCCTTGAGCGTGCGGTCCCACGGAAAGAACCGGCGGCCAAGCAGCCCGAGCACGATGTCGGTGCCGAGACCGATGATCCCGATCATCAGGATCGCCGCATACACGTTGTCGAAATGCTGGTAGCGCGCCTGCTGGCTGATGTACCACGTGATGCCGGAACTGGTGCCGACGAGTTCGGCGACGATCAGGTAGGTCCATGCCCAGCCGAGCAGGATCCGCTGATCCCGATACAGGTCCGGCAGCACGCCCGGAATCACGACGTGCGTGAGCAGCTTCAGCTTCTTCGTGCCGAGCGTCATCGCGGCCTCGAACAGCCCGTATTCGAGCTTGCGCGTGGTATTCGCGATGATCAGCACCTGCTGGAACAGCGTGCCGATCACGATGATCGCGATCTTCGGCGCATCGTAGATGCCGAGTATCGCGACCATCAACGCGCCGAACGCCGGCGCCGGCAGGTAGCGGAAGAACTCCAGGAACGGCTCCTGCAGCCGCGCGAGCGCGCTGAAGGTGCCGCAGACGATGCCGAGCGGCACGCCGATCGCGGACGAGATCACGAAGCCCCAGAAGATGATGCGGATGCTGTGCCACAGGCTCTCGTGCAGCCATACGCCGTCGCGGGAGGCCGGCGGCGTCGTGAACGCCGTGTAGAACGCGCGCAGCACCTGATGCGGCGCCGGCAGGTAGACCGGATTCGCGCGCACGCCTTCGGGCACCGCGGCGTGGGCGGCCCGCGCATGCGCGAGCTCGTCGTCGAACACGTCGCGATCGACCTGCATGCCGGTCTGGAAATAGTCGACGCTGCCCGGATTCGTCACGCGCATTTGCGGATGCCAGACGAACGGCACGTAGCTGATCAGGCACCAGACGGCGAACGGCAGCAGGAACGACGCCAGCCCGAGGGTCCATTTGCCGCGCGTCGTCAGCTCGCGGCGCACCGCGAGCCAGCCGGTCGTGTTGCGGGTCGTTGTCATGGGAATCTCCATTTCGGTTTCGGGTACCGGTCGCGCGGCTGCCGCGGCAGCGCGCGACCGTGCAATCAGTGCAATGCGCCGCCGGACTGCGCGCGGTAGGCCCGCCAGCCGCCGAAGCGCGTGATGTCCTGCGCGTCGCCCAGCGCGACGCTCTCGCACAGGAAGCCCTGCACCCGCGAATCGTCGGCGAGCGTAAGCGTGCCGATACCGAGCGGCGCCGCGATGCCGGCGACGAAGCTGCCGTATGCCTCGACCGGCATCTCCCAGATCTCGACCGCGATCGGCGCGCCGCCGTCCGGCACGCGCACGAGGCCCGGCTTCGCCACGCCGCCGCTCGCCTCGGCGGAGAGCGCATAGAGGCGATAGGCGGGCGCCGTCGTGGTGGCGGCGACGAAGCGCGCGCCGCGTTCCGTGAGCTGCCCGTTCAACGGTTCGCCGCGAAGATGCGCGCCGACGACGGCCAGCCGCACGACGCCGGCCGATGCTGCACGCGGCGTGACCGCGGCTGCCGATGGCCGGAGGTCGCCGGCGCTCTCGGCGCCGTCGCCCCACGCTTGCGCGAGATCGAGCAGCCGCGCATCGTCGTGCGCGCGACCGACGAACGTGATGCCGAACGGCAGCCCCGCGTGCGGCCCGGTTTCGCACGTGCCCGCCGGCACCGCGATTGCCGACAGGTCGAGCAGGTTCACGAAGTTCGTGTAGTAGCCGAAGCGCGAATTGATCGCGATCGGATCGGCTTCGAGCGCGTCGACGGTGGCCGTCGTCGCCGAGGTCGGCATCACGATCGCGTCGAGGCCATCCCACGCGCGGGCCGCGTCGATCCGCAGCGCGGCGAGCCGGTCGAACGCGGTGAACGCATCGGCGGCGCTGAAGCGCGACGCGCCGCCGACGATTTCGCGGATCACCGGATGCAGCGCATCGGGTTCGCGCGCGGCGAACGCGCCGATCGCGGCGAGCCGCTCGGCCACCCACGGGCCTTCGTACAGCAGCCGCGCGGCGGCCAGGAACGGGCCGAAGTCGATCTCGACGAGTTGCGCGCCGGTCGCGCGAAGCCGCTCGAGCGCCGCCGCCCAGGCCGCGCGATACGATGCGTCGCCGAAGAATTCGAGCTGATCGGCCCGCGGCGTGCCGAAACGCACTTGCCCGAGCGGCCGCGCCGCGTGCGCTCGCAGGCCGTCCGCGCCCAACAGCGGTTGCCACGCGCGCCCGTACGGGTCGCCTTCGGTCACGCCGTGCGCGGCGGCGAACACCGTGCGCGCATCGTCCGCCGAACGCGCGAACACCGATACGCAATCGAGCGACCGGCAGGCCGGCACCACGCCAAGCGTGCTCAGCACGCCGCGCGTCGGCTTGAGCCCGACCAGCCCGTGGAACGCGGCCGGCACGCGCCCCGAGCCGGCCGTGTCGGTGCCGAGCGAGAACGCTGCGACGCCGAGCGCGACCGCCACGGCCGACCCCGAGCTGGAGCCGCCCGACGCGTAGCGCGGATCGAGCGCATTGCGGCACGCGCCGTAAGGCGAGCGCTGCCCCGAGAGCCCGGTCGCGAACTGGTCGAGATTGGTCTTGCCGACGGGAATCGCGCCGGCCGCGATCAGCCGTTCGACGACGGGCGCGCTGCGTGCCGGCGTGTAGGCGTACGCGGGGCAGCCTGCCGTCGTCGGTATGCCGGCGAGGTCGATGTTGTCCTTGATCGCGAACGGCACGCCGTAAAGCGGCAGCGACGCCATGTCGCGACCGGCCAGCGCGTCGGCATACGACGACATCTCGTCGCGCGTCAGCGGCCGGATCCACGCATGGTGCGGATCGCCCGCGTCGAAATGCGCGGCAATCGCATCGACGAGCGCATGCGGCGTCAGGTCGCCCGCCGCGTAGCGCGCGCGCAGCGCGGCAATCGATTGCAGCCCCGGCAGGATCGAGTGCTCCGTCGTGCTCATGCCACCTCCTCGGCGGCACCCGCCTTCATCACCATCAGCCGCTGCCCGGCCACCACCGCCGCGCCGGGCGCGCAATCGATCGTCTCGATCGTGCCGTCTTCCGTTGCCGTCACCGCCACCTCCATCTTCATCGATTCGACGATCGCGACGACCTGCCCTTCGGTCACGCGCTCACCGGCTTCCACCAGCACCTTCCATACGCTGCCCGACACGTCCGCGGCGATCGCCCGCTGCGTATCGTCGAGCGTGGCCGCCGCCGGCGCCGCATGCGCGTCGTCCTGCTCCGTCTCGCCGACGTATTCCGCATGGCCGGCTGCCCGCCACCGCTCGCGTTCGGCGTCGAATGCGGCCTGCTGCGTCGCCTTGAACGCCGCGATCGAGTCGGCCTCGTCGTGCAGGAAGCCGTTGTAGGCGCGCAGATCGAACACGGAATCCTCGATCTTCAGCGTCGCGCGGCCCGCGATGAAATCCGCGCGCAACTCGCTCAATTCGGCCTCGCTGACTTCATAGAAACGGATCTCGTCGAAGAACCGCAGCAGCCACGGCTTGCCGGCTTCGAATTCGCGCGTGCTGCGGTGACGGTTCCACATCTGCACGGTACGGCCGACGAACTGATAGCCGCCGGGCCCTTCCATCCCGTACACGCACAGATACGCGCCGCCGATGCCGACCGCGTTCTCCGGCGTCCAGGTCCGCGCGGGGTTGTACTTGGTCGTCACGAGCCGGTGGCGCGGATCGATCGGCGTCGCGACGGGGGCGCCGAGGTAGACGTCGCCGAGCCCCATCACCAGGTAGCGCGCGTCGAACACGATGCGCTTCACGTCGTCGATGCTCGCAAGGCCGTTGATGCGCCGGATGAACTCGATATTGCTCGGACACCACGGCGCGTCGGGCCGCACCGACTGCATGTAGCGCTCGATCGCGACGCGCGTCGACGGGTCGTCCCACGACAGCGGCAGATGCACGATGCGGTTCGGCACGCGCATGTCGGCCACGTCGGGCAATTCGCGCTCGGCGGCCTGCAGATGCTCGAGCAGTGTTTCGAGCGACAGCACGCTTGCGTCGAACTGCACCTGAAGCGAACGGATGCCCGGCGTCAGGTCGAGCATGCCGGGCAACCGGTGCGCGTCGAGCCAGCACATGAGGGCGTGTACGCGAAAGCGCAGGTTCAGGTCGAGCACGAGCGGCCCGTATTCGACCAGCACGTTGCGATCGCCCGAGCGCCGATAGACAACGCCGACGCCGCCGGCCGACGGGTCGCGATGCAGCACGCATTCGCCGGGCGCCGCGCAGGCAGCAGCGGCGACGTCGCGCGTCGACTGCACGATCTCGTCAGCCGGTTTCCCGGCCGACGCGCCCGCACGCACGAACTGCACGGTATCGCCCGGCCGCAACTGCCCGAGCTTCCACAACTCGTCGCGCACGACCGTCACCGGACACACGAAACCGCCGAGGCTCGGCCCGTCCGGGCCGAGAATCACCGGCATGTCGCCGGTGAAGTCGACGGCACCGATCGCATACGCGTTGTCGTGGATGTTCGACGGATGCAGCCCAGCCTCGCCGCCGTCCGCACGCGCCCACCGCGGCTTCGGCCCGATCAGCCGCACGCCGGTGCGGCTGGAGTTGTAGTGGACCGTCCATTGCGTGCCGTGGAGCATCGCGATGTCGTCCGGCGTGAAGAAATCCGGTGCGCCGTGCGGGCCATCGAGCACGCCGAGCGTCCACGCATGCGTCAGCACGGGAACGTCGGCCGTCGACAGCGCCGCGCCCGCGTCGCCGCGCCCGGCGTCCGCGTGCAGATGCAGCACGTCGCCCTTGCGCAGCGCGCGGCCCGCATGGCCGCCGAACTGGCCGAGCGTGAAGGTCGCCTTGCTGCCGAGATAGTCGGGCACCTGCAGCCCGCCCTTGACGACGAGACACGCACGCACGCCCGCGCCCGTCACGCCGCCCAGTTTCAGCACCGCGCCCGACCGCGCGCGAACGACCTGCCAGAACGGCACGGGTTCGCCGTCGAGCGTGGCCGCGAGCGGCGCGCCGCCGAGCGCGAACAGCGTCGCGGTATTGAAGCGCAGCGTCCCGCCGACCATCGTGAACTCGAGCCCGGCCGCGTCGCGCGGGTTGCCGATCAGCGCGTTGGCGAGATCGAACGCGCGATCGTCCATCGGACCCGACGGCGGCACCCCGACACTCCAGTAGCCGACGCGCCCCGGGGACTGCTGCACGGTGGTCTGCACGCCGCCGTCGAGCACGTCGATCGTGTGCGGCGCGAACGCGAAGCGCGACAGAAAGGCGGTCGTCGGCGCGCCGCGCGCAAACGTGTCGGAGCCGGCCACGGCACGCAGGTAGTCGAGATTGGTCTCGATCCCGTACAGCTCGGTCTGTTCGAGCGCGGCCCGCAGCGCGGCCAGCGCGTCGCGCCGCGTGTCGCCGCGCACGATCAGCTTCGCGAGCAGCGGATCGTAAAACGCGCTGATCTCCGTGCCTGCCTCGATCCAGCCGTCGACCCGCACGTTTTCGGGAAACGCGACGTGCGTGAGCAGCCCGGCACTCGGCTGGAACTGCTTGTGCGGATCCTCCGCATAGAGCCGCACCTGAATGCTCGCGCCGCGCGGCGCAACGGCAAGCGTGTCGAGCGGCGGCAGGTCGCCTTCGGCCTGCAGGATCATCCATTCGACGAGATCGACGCCCGTCACCGCTTCGGTCACGCCATGCTCGACCTGCAGCCGCGTGTTCACCTCGAGGAAATAGAACCGCCGCGCGCTCGCGTCGAACACGAACTCGACCGTGCCGGCCGACGCGTAGCTCACCGCGCGCGCCAGCCGCACCGCGCTCGCGTGCAACGCGTCGCGCTCGGCGTCGGTCAGGTCGGACGCGGGCGTTTCCTCGATCACTTTCTGGTTGCGACGCTGCACCGAGCAATCGCGTTCGCCGAGCGAGATCGCGCCGCCACGGCCGTCGCCGAAGATCTGCACCTCGATGTGCCGCGCGTGTTCGACGAACTTCTCGAGATACACGCCCGCATGCGCGAAGTTCGCGGTGCCAAGCCGCACGACGGATTCGAACGCCGCGCCGAGCTGCGCGGCATCGCGGCACAGCGACATGCCGATGCCGCCACCGCCCGCAGTGCTTTTCAGCATCACCGGGTAGCCGATCGCGTCGGCTTCGGCGAGCGCCGTCGCCACGTCGTCGAGCAGCCCGGTGCCCGGCAGCAGCGCGACGCCCTGCGCGGCGGCGAGTTCGCGCGCGGTGTGCTTGAGACCGAACGCGCGCATGTGATCGCCGCGCGGCCCGATGAAGCGCAGGCCGGCCGCTTCGCATGCGTCGGCGAAACCGGCATGCTCGGACAGGAAGCCGTAGCCGGGGTGCACCGCCTGCGCGCCGGTCTCGCGCGCGGCCGCGAGGATCGCCGCGACGTTCAGATAGCTGTCGGCCGCCGGTGCCGGCCCGACTCGCACGGCCTCGTCGGCGAGCGCCACGTGGCGCGCGTCGCGATCGGCGTCCGAATAGATCGCGACCGACGCGATGCCGAGGCGCTTCAGCGTGCGGATCACGCGGCAGGCGATTTCGCCGCGGTTCGCGACGAGCACTTTGGAGAATCTCATGCGGCCTCCCAGATCGTCAGCCGCACGGGCGTCGGGTTGTAGCCGTTGCACGGATTGTTGAGCTGCGGGCAGTTCGAGATCAGCACCGTAACGTCCATCTCCGCGCGCATCTCGACGTATTTGCCGGGCGCGGAGATGCCGTCCTCGAACGTGAGCCCGCCGCGCGGCGTGACGGGTACGTTCATGAAGAAATTGACATTGCCGACCAGGTCGCGCTTGGTGAGCCGCGCGCCGGTTCCGCATGTGCAGTGCGCGATCGCGTTGAGGAAACTGTCGCGGCAGTTGTGCATGTAGCGTTTGTCGAGCGCATAGCGCACCGTGTTGCTCTCGGCCGCGCAGGCGCCGCCGAGCGTGTCGTGGCGGCCGCACGTATCGGCGACGATCGTCGCCATCGGATTGCCGCGGCTCGAGACGAGCACGCTGCCCGCGCTCAGGTACAGGTTGCGCTGCGCACGGATCGTGTCCTGCGCACTGTAGCGCTCCTCGGGATCGTCGGAGCGGTAGAACAGCGTATCGACGGCCTGGTTGCCCTCGAGGTCGAGAATGCGCAGGACCTGCCCGCGCTTCAGGTCGTACAGCCACGGGTCGCCCGCGTTCAGCGTGACGTCGTGGATTGCGTCGCGCGGGTCGAGACGGCTTTCGATGATCGGCATGGCCTCGCTCCTTATGCGAACAGACGGTCGGTGTTGGCGAAGCCGCGCGTGTTCTCGGCGCACGCGCGCCGGCACGGGTCGTCGTCGGGCGCCGCGCCATCGGCCGGATACGCGCGGTACGCGATCAGCTTCACGGCCTTCGGCGCATAGTCGGGGCGCGGATCGAACGGATGCGGCGCGGTCGAGAACGCCGCGAGCGTGTTCATCTCGAAGCGCAGGTCCAGCGCGCTGCCGGCCGGCGAATGTCCCGCGACGAAATCGAGCGCGCCGTCCTCGCGCGTGTCCAGCTTGCTGAAGAAGTTGACGTTCGCGGCCAGGTCGCGCGCCGACAGCCCGTATTTCGCGAGCTCGAGCACGAAACTGTCGCGGCCGTTGCGGATCATCGCGTTGCGATCGGCCTGGTACGACGTCGTGCCGTACTTGTGCGCAAACAACCGCGCATCGCCGACGCCGCCGAGCGGATCGTGCCAGCCGAGCGTATCGGCGGTGATCGACGCGATCACGCGCCCCATGTCCGTGTACAGCGCATGGCCGCGCGTGAGATGCGCGGTGTGCTGCGCCTTCAGCGTGTCGGCCATGTTGTAACGTTCGAGCAGGTCTTCCTGGCGATGAAAGACGGCAGACAGGTTCGCGCCGCCGTCGACGTCGACGATGCGCAGCGCGAGACCGCGGCGCAGGATGCCGGACCAATGGGTTCCGGCAGGAATCAGCGTTTCCCACGCGACGTGCGGCGGTGGCGCGAGGACAGAGACGGGGGTGGCTTGGGGGCTCGGCGACATGGCGGCTCCGGGGTCGGTTGGACAAAAGACGTGAGAGGGCGACCGAACGACATCGCGACCTCCCGGGCTTTTATCCCTCCGTGGAGCCTCGCCGTTTCCTCGCATCGAGGCAAAGGCAAGACCGGATTGCTCTCGGACCAGGCATCGCGCGGCGTACGCCGCACGACCGGAACCCTAGCGATCCTGAAGATGATGCAAATTGCTTCGCACCTCTCGAACGTCGATCAAGCGAATTGCGTGCCAACGTCCTCGCCCCGACCGCACGACGCCGTACGGCGGCGCGCCGACGCCCGGCATGCGCGAAGCCGCCGCGTCCGCTTGCCCCCGCACCGGGCGCGCGGCGCACCACGCACACGCGAACGCGCACCGGCGCAGTGCGTGCAATGCGATCGCGCATGGTGCGATACACGGTGGCATGGGCATTGCTGAATCGGCACACCGTCACTCGATATCCCGCCCCTCATGAACAAGCTCGACCTGCTCCGGCGCGTATTGACCGCGCTGTTCGCCGCCCGCTTCATCGAACTTCAGCGCGCCACGCGCCGCCGCTGAAACGCGCCGCCGCGTGCCGTTGGCACGCTTCTCGCTCGGCATGACGCCGAGAGGTGCGGCGGCGTCGCATCTTAGGGGTGCTAGGGTTCCGGTTCACCGAACGTCTGGTCCGAGAGCAGCCCGGCGCGGGTTCGTCCGATCGCGAGAGCGGACGCGCATGCGCTACACGGCGGGACAAAAGCCCGGGAGATTGGCGATGGCAACGGCCATCGTGCCTCTCCGTGGCCGCTTTTTCCGTTCCGCATCCGCAGGAACCGGTCACGCAGTCGGACCGTGCGTTCACGCGCGGTCCGTATCGACGATCCCGATCCCGGTCTCCTGGAGAACAACGATGACCCGTCCCGCCCCGGCGTTCCGCCGCCTGTCGTCCTTCCGTTTTGTCCGCCACGCAGTGGGGGCCGCCGTCGCGGCTGCCGCGCTGTGGGCGGCCCCCGCCGCGCAAGCCGCCGCCCCGCTGAAGATCGGCTACAGCGACTGGCCCGGCTGGGTCGCGTTCCAGGTCGCGCTCGACAAGGGCTGGTTCAAGGAAGCCGGCGTCGACGTCGATTTCGAATGGTTCGATTACTCGGCGTCGCTCGACGCGTTTTCGGCGGGCAAGCTCGACGCGGTCGCGGCGACCAACGGCGATGCGCTCGTCACCGGCGCGTCCGGCGCGAAGAACGTGATGATCCTGCTGACCGACTATTCGGCCGGCAACGACATGATCGTCGCGAAGCCGCCGTTGCGCACCGTCGAGGCGCTGAAGGGCAAGAAGGTCGGCGTGGAACTCGGCCTCGTCGACCACCTGCTGCTTGAAACCGCGCTGCAGAAGCACGGGCTCAAGAACAGCGACGTCACGCTCGTGAA
The DNA here is from genome assembly GCF_001718535.1 of Burkholderia seminalis. NCBI lineage: Bacteria > Pseudomonadati > Pseudomonadota > Betaproteobacteria > Burkholderiales > Burkholderiaceae > Burkholderia > Burkholderia seminalis. The sequence continues at coordinate 397,499 of NZ_CP013399.1, forward strand.
TGCGAAAACCAACGAACTGCCGCAGGTGCTCGGCTCGTCGGCCGATATCGCCGCGGTGGCCGCGTGGCAACCGAATGCGGGCGAAGCGTTGAAGCGCGCACCGGGCGCGCGGGCGATCTTCACGTCGGCCGATGCGCCGGGGCTGATCTACGACGCGATCACGGTCGCGCCGACGAGCCTCGCCGCGCGCCGGGCCGACTGGGCGAAGGTGGTCAAGGTCTGGTATCGCTGCGTCGCGTACATCAACGATCCGAAGACGCAGGGCGACGCGGTCAAGATCATGTCGGCACGCGTCGGACTCGCGCCGGAACAATACCTTCCGCTGCTGAAAGGCACGCACCTGCTCGACGAGACCGCCGCGAAACGTGCGTTCCGCAAGGGCGACGGGCTCGACTCCATCTACGGCTCGACGCGCAACGCGAACGCGTTCAACGTGCGCAACGCCGTGTACAAGCAGTCGCAGGACGTCGACGCGTACATCGATCCGCGGTTCACCGCGCCGCATTGACGGCGGCCGGCCCGCGTGCCGCCCCGGTTACCGATCCGGCCGTTCCCGACGAACGGCCGCGCGGTGGCCGCCGCGGGCCGACTGTCGAATCGGCGCACGCTGCCACCAGCCGGTCGCGAGCAACAGCGCAGGATCTCTAACGCAGAAATCCGGATGCACCATCCCACAGCAGTTTCAGGGCCGTGACCATCAGCAGGCCATAACAGGCTCGGTACATCTGACGCTGGTTCAGCCTGTCATGCAGGCGCCAGCCCAGCCAGACGCCCGCGGGAATGGCGGGAAGGCAGATGGCCATCAACGCCCAGACAGCGCCCGTCGGCCTCGCCAGCGCCAGCCAGGGCAACGCCTTGAGGAGGTTGCCTACCGTGAAAAACATGCTGGTCGTCCCGGCATACATCTGCTTGCCGAGACCGAGCGGCAGCAGGTACATCGCCAACGGCGGCCCTCCGGAGTGCGCGACCATCGTGGTAATGCCCGAGGTCATGCCGGCTGCGACCGCTTTGCGCGACGAGCGCGCACGCACCACGACTTCACCCCCTCGCATGAACCACATTCCGACGAACGTCAGTGTCACGACGGCCATCACGATGGCGATTGCCCGGTGGTCCAGCCCGCGAAACAGCACATAACCGATCCCGATGCCGACGACCAGTCCGGGCACCAGCCACACGAGGTCGGGCTTGGACCAGGTCGACGGCTTCCAGTACCGCAGACCGAACAGATCCATTGCAACGAACAGCGGCGCAAGCAAGCCGCCCGCCGTGACGGGATCCATGACGAGCGACAGCAGCGGGATGCCGACGATGGCGAAACCGCCACCGAAGGCGCCCTTCATGAAGCAGATCAGGAAAACACCGGCGAAAGTGATGAGGATGACAGTGACGTTCAGTTCCATGTTGCCTCCCTTCCCTTCACCTCGGTAACGGGAAGCGTATTCAGTGAGATCGCCCCCGCAAACGACGGCGCATGCAGTCCGGCGCGCCGAGTCGGTGTGACGTTCGCGCTGACCGCCAGTGCGGCGATCTGCCGGAAATCACGGGTCTGGCTTGAATCGACAACGCATCGTAGTTCGCCATGTCAGTACAATCAAATTATTGTCATGGATACATCCGGCGATGTCTTGGACGTGCAGCAGCCTGCCAGGCCGGCTCCCTTCAGGTCTTTTCCGGGCCGGCAAGCGTCATCCGGATCGCTGGTTTCGGCGTATGTAAATCTGTCGAATTGCGCCGTAATTTCCGATCCTGGAGGCGCGTGACCTGCACAAATGTCGATGCGTAAAGGCGAGCGACTGCGACAAGACGCGAGAAGCGTTGGTATCACGCGCGATGTTTGGAAGATAATCGGTACATTCAAACGATTGTATTGAATCGACATGCCTCGACTTCGCTACAAGGAAGTGGTTGACCGGTTCGCGGCGGACATCCACGAAGGTCGACTGCGTCCTGGAACCCGACTGCCGACCCACCGCGATCTCGCCGCGCGAGAGGGGCTGTCGCTCGCGACCGCCACGCGCGTCTACGCCGAGCTCGATGCAATGGGATTGGTCAGCGGTGAAACCGGCCGCGGCACGTTTGTGAAGGAAGTGCTTCCGCGCGGTCATGGCGTCGATCTCCAGGCCTGGAACGACGGCGCGATCGACCTGAACTTCAACAACCCTTCCATGCCGGGTCAGGGCGAGCTTCTGAGAACGGCGCTGCGAGAGCTGGCGGGGTCGGGCAACCTGGACGCATTGCTTCGCTACCATCCCCATGGCGGACGGCCGCACGAGCGGGAGACCATGGCCCGCCATCTGACGAGCCGCGGCTTGTCGGCGTCACCCGAGAACACGGTGCTCGTGAGCGGCGCACAGCACGGGCTCACGGCGACCGCCATGGCATTGCTCGACCCCGGCGACGTCATCGCGGTGGACGCGCTGACGTACCCCGGTTTCAAGCTGACCGCCGAGGCTTTCCGGCTCGAACTCGTGACGATTCCAGGTGCGGCAGACGGCCCCGATCTGGATGCCCTGGCGAAATTGTGCCGGCGAAGACGGGTGCGCGCGATGTACACGATGCCGACCCTGCATAACCCGCTGGGATGGGTGGTGAGCGCCCGTCAAAGGCGTCATCTGGTGTCCATTGCCCGGCAACACGGACTGATCCTGATCGAGGATGCGGCTTATGCCTTTCTGGAGAAGCGTCCGCCGCCGCCGCTTGCGATGCTTGCGCCCGAACTGACGGTGTACGTGTCCAGCTTGTCGAAGAGCGTCGCGACGGGGCTGCGCATCGGCATGGTCAGCGCACCGCGCGGCTGGGTCGGCAAACTGGAACGCACGATCCGGGCGACCGTCTGGAACACGCCCGCCGCCATGACGGCGATTGCCTGCGGCTGGATCGAGGACGGCACCGTTGCAAGGCTCGAAGCGGAGAAACGGCGTGACGCTTCCCTGCGCCAGGCCGTCGTGAGCGAAGTCCTCGGTCATTTGAAGCTGGTCCGTCACTCCTCGTCGTACTTCGTCTGGCTGCCGCTGCCACACGAGGTTCGGGCGGATGCCGTTGCGAAGGCGTTGCTGCGTGAGCGCATCTCGGTGTCGACGGCACATCCCTTTGCTGCGTCGAGACACGTTCCGCACGCCGTTCGCCTGGCACTGGGTTCGGTCGACCTCGACACGCTCCGGCGTTCCCTCGAGACAGTCGCGAACGTGGTGAAAGACCATACTGATCGGTAGTCAGTCTTGTCCCGGCCGGCATTGCCGGCCTGCGAAGGCCGGATCTCGTCTCACCTGCCTGTCACCTCCCGCCGCCGCATCGAGTCGCCGTCCGGCGTCGGTCCGATTCCGTGCCACGGCCCGACGCCCCGAAGTCACCGCGCAAAGAACAAACGGGGCGCACCGGATCGCCTCTCCCGATCTGGACTGCAAGCCATGGCTCGCCTTCCCGCAGCGTCAATCCGTTCGCCGCCGGACTCGCAACCGGACGCAGGTCGACTCCGCGTCGCGAGGCGCCGGGCGATACCTTCATCGCCCGGCGCGCTCATGCCTCCGTCGTCACGCTGGCGCTGGGTTCGAGCGCGGAACGGCTTTCTCCTGCCGCGGGCCGGATCTTGAACCAGATCGAGTACATGGCCGGCAGAAACACCAGCGTCAGAATCGTTCCGGCGAAGGTTCCTCCGATCAGCGTATAAGCCAGCGTGCCCCAGAACACGGAATGGGTCAGCGGAATGAACGCCAGCATCGCGGCAACCGCCGTCAGGATCACCGGCCGCGAGCGCTGCAGGGTCGCCTCCACCACCGCATCGAACGGCATCATGCCCGCGTGCGTGTTCACCTCGATCTGGCCGATCAGGATCAGCGTGTTGCGCATCAGGATGCCGGACAGCGCAATGAGCCCGACCAAGGCGTTGATGCCGAAGGGCTGATTGAACAGCAGAAGCGTCGGCACCACGCCGATCAGACCCAGCGGACTGGTCGCGAACACCATCATGGTCGCGGCTATCGAGCGCGTCTGGAAAATGATGATGAGCAACGTCAGCGCGATCATGATCGGAAACAGCGGCGCGAGTGCATTGGTCGCCTTGTTGGCCTCCTCGATGGAACCGGCCTCCTCGATCCGGTAGCCGCCCGGCAGCTTCGCGATGATGGGCTGCAGCTGCGCGAGCATCGCGGTCGACACATCGGGCGGTTGCAATCCTTCGGCGATATCGCCGCGCACGGTGATCGTCGGCGTTCGATCGCGACGGCGCAGGATCGGATCCTCCATGCGGATGTCGACCTTGCCGACCTGCGAGAGCGGCACCCGCTGCCCCGCGGTACCGACCAGCGTGAATCCTTCGATCCGTTGCGGGTCGAGCCGGGTGTCTCCCGCCGAACGCGCGACCAGTTCCACCGAACGAATGTCCTCGCGCACGTGCGTGACGGGAATCCCGGTCAGCAGGAATTGCAGTTGCTGCGCGACCGAGCTGGACGTCAGCCCGAACGACCCGAGACGAGTCTGATCGAGCGTGAAGTGCACGGTGGGTACGCGCGGCCCCCAGTCGGCGTTCACCGTTCGCATCATCGGGCTGGCGTTCATCGTCCGTTCGACCTGTGCGGCGATCGTGCGCAACGTCCCCGCGTCCGGGCCCATGACCCTGAACGCGACGGGGTAAGGCGAGTAAGGGCCGAACACCAGCTGCGTGACGCGAACCTGCGCCCCGGGCACCAGGCCTGCGGCGACGACCTTGCGCAGACGGAATTTGAGCGCTTCACGTTGACGCTCGTCGTTCGTGCGGATCACGATCTTCGAGAAGGACGAATCCGGCAGCTCCGGAGACATCGCCAGATAGAAGCGCGGCGCGCCCTGCCCGATGTACGAGGTCACGATCTGCGCTTCCGGCTGCTTCGCGAGCCACGCCTCGACCTTTTCCGTTGCCGACGCGGTCTGCTCGATCGAAGTCCCGTAGGGCATCTGCACTTCGACGAGCACTTCCGGGCGATCGGACGTCGGGAAGAACTGCTTCTTCACCAGTCCCATGCCCATCACGGCGATCACGAACGATGCCACCACGATCCCGGCGACCATCCACTTGCGGCCGATCACGCGCCCGAGGAAACGGCGAAAGCGCTGGTAGTTCCGCGTGTTGTAGATCGCCTCGTGGCCGCCTTCGATCACGGCGATGTCGGGCAACAGCTTGACGCCGAGGTACGGCGTGAAGACGACGGCCACGACCCACGACGTGATCAACGCGATGCCGACGATCCAGAACATGTTGCTCGTGTATTCGCCCGCTGTCGAGCGCGCGAAGCCGTTCGGCATGAAGCCGACCGCCGTGACCAGCGTGCCCGACAGCATCGGCGCGGCCGTGTGGCTCCACGCATAAGCCGACGCCTGGACGCGGTTGTAGCCCTCCTCCATTTTCACGACCATCATTTCGATGGCGATGATCGCGTCGTCGACGAGCAGGCCCAGCGCGAGAATCAGCGAACCGAGCGTGATGCGGTCGAAGCTCTTGCCCGTGGCGGCCATCACGACGAAGACCCCCGCGAGCGTCAGCGGCACCGCCGCCGACACGACGATGCCGACGCGCCATCCCATGCTCGCGAAGCTCACGACCATCACCACGAGCAGCGCGACGAAGAACTTGACCATGAATTCGTCGACGGCCGAATGGATATTGACGGCCTGGTCGGTCACCTTCGTGAGGCTCATGCCGAGCGGCATCCCGCCGTTGATCGATGCGACCTCCGCGTCGAGCGCCTTGCCGAGGTTGAGCCCGTTCCAGCCGTCCCGCATCACGACGCCGAGCAGCAACGCCGGTTCGCCGTTGTTGCGAATCTGGAACGTGGCCGGGTCTTCGTAACCGCGTTCGACGGTCGCCACATCGGAAAGCTTCAGCGTGCGGCCCTGAACGACGATCGGCGTGTCACGAATGGTCTGCAGCTTGTCGAACGCGCCTTCGACGCGAATGAAGACCTGCGCGCCCGCCGTATCGATCGAACCGGCCGGCGTCAGAACGTTCTGGTTGTTCAACGCGGCGAAGATCTCCTGCGGCGTCACGCCGAGCGTCGCGAGCCGGTCGTGCGAAAACGAGACGTAGATCCGTTCCGCCTGCTCGCCGATGATGTTCACCTTCTTGACGCCCGGCACATGAAGAAGCCGCTGGCGCAATCCCTCGGCGTCGCGCACCAGCACTCGTTGCGGCTCGCCTTTCGCCTTCAGCGCGAACAGCGCGAACGTCACGTCGGAGTACTCATCGTTGACGAGCGGGCCGATCACGCCGGGCGGCAGGTTGCCCGCTTCGTCATGCAGCTTCTTGCGCGCCTGATAGAACTCCTCGGGCACGTCCGCGGGCGGCGTACTGTCGAGCAAGGTCACGGTGGTGAAGGCCAGCCCCGGACGCGTATAGGTCTCGGTCCGGTCGTACCAGCGCAGTTCCTGCATGCGCTTTTCGAGCGGCTCGGCCACCTGGTCCTGCATTTCCTGCGCGGTCGCGCCGGGCCACGCCGTGATGACCGTCATCGACTTGACGGTAAAGGGCGGATCTTCGGCCCGCCCCAGTTTCAGGAAGGCCACCACGCCGGCGATCGAGATCAGGATGATCAGAAACAGCGTGACCGAGCGCTCCCGCACCGCGAGCGCCGACAAGTTGAAGCCGCTCATCGCGCCGCTCCTTGCGCGGAGACGGATGCCGCGATCATCTTGTCATTGGCGAGACGCACCTGCTCTCCGTCGTGCAACAACTGGGCACCGAGCGCGACGACCTGGTCGCCGTCGCGAAGGTCGCCCGTCACCGTCGCACTGTCGTCGCTCAATGCGGTGACGCGCACCTTGCGCCAGGTCACGCGCGACTGGGCCCGGTCGACCGTCCAGACCCCGGTGCCCGTGCCTGGATCGAACACCGCGCCGACCGGTACCACCATGCCGGCGGGTGCCTGGCCGGCATCGCCTGCGAGATCGAGCGTCACGGTCGCGCCGAGCGGCGCATTCGACAGCGCGCCCTGGAGAACGTATCGCGCCTCGTAGGTCCGTGTCAGCCGATCGGCGGAGTCGGAGAGCTGGCGCAGGACGGCGGGAACGGGCTTCTGGGCCGCGCCGTACAGCGTCGCCTCGGCAATCGAGCCGGATGCGGGACGCAGCGTCTCGGGAAGCTGGACGACGGCCTCGCGGGGGCCGGCATGCGCGAGCCGCACGACGATTTGTCCCGGCGCGACGACCTGGCCGGGCTCCGCCAGCGTCTCGACCACCACGCCGTCGGCGTCCGCCATGACGACGGCGTAGCCGGACGCGTTGTTGGCGAGCACCGCCTGCGCCTGCGCCGCGACGAGCTGGGCCTTGGCGGAGTCGGCCGCCGCCTTGAGCTGGTCATAGGTCGATGCCGAAACCGCGCCGGCCGCGACGAGATCCCGATAGCGCGCCTCGTCGGCGGCCGTCTGCGTCGCGCGCGCCTGGGCGGCATCCACGAGCTTCTGCTGCGCACGGGCCTGCAGCCCCAGGTCGATCGGATCGATGCGCATCAGCGGCTGGCCGCGCTTGACCGTCTGGCCCGCGTCGACCAGCCGCTCGATGACCTTGCCCTGAACCCGGAAACCGAGATCGCTCTGAACGCGGGCGCCCACGACACCCGAAAACGACCGGCTCGCCCCCGCCGCGCCGTGAACGGCGCTCGTACGCACAAGTGGCGCCTCGGTGCGCGGATCGGCGGCCGGATGCTCGCCGCATGCCGCGAGCGCAAGCGAAGCCACGCCCAATGTGTAGACAAAATGATGGCGCCGGAACATGAGGTCCCCTCTCGCAAAGAACAGGAGCCCTCATTCTGATACCAGTGACCAATTCAGTCAACAGTCACAACAAGATTCATGGCGCGAGACTTCTGAGTACCAGGTTCGCAAGTTGGGTCGTCGCCTCTTCCGCACCCTCGAGGTTGTACTGGAGCAGCAGCGGATTGAAATAGGGCTTCATCACCAGAAAGATCCCGTTCACCGCCTCGTCTTGCGGCGTCTTGCGTTCGAATTCGCCGGTTTCGCGCCCGAGCCGCAGGATCTCGGCGACGAGTTGCCGGATCTGGTCCTCATAACCCTGGACCGATGGCCAGGGCGATGCGGCCGACACGGCGGCGATGTCGTAAAGCTTGCGATCCTGGAAGAAGAGCTCGCTTCCGGATGAAAGCAAGGTCTTGAACATACAGCGAAATTTTTCTGTCGCGCTGTGCGCGCCGTCGATGTTTTCCTTGACGGCGGTGATCATCGCGGCGAGGCGATTCGCGCAGATGACTTGACCGATCGCCTGCTTGGAATCGAAGAATTTGTAGATATAGGCTTTTGAAAACCCGATTTCCTTCGCGAGGTCGGAAACGGTGGTCTTTTCGTAGCCGTAGCGGCTGAAGTATTCCGTTGCGGCGTCGACGATCTGCGCGCGAACTTCGTGGTCCGAGGGACCGCGGGACGGGGAGGCGGAGGGAGTCGGTTTGTTCATGTCTCAAGCTTAGCCGCTCACTCGCGAGTTGACAACTTGTGACCATATTGTATATTGGTCACACTATCCGCTCTCCCGTTGCGCTCCCGAGATGATCATGCCCCTGCACCGTCCACTTGTTCTCCTGGCCAGCGTCGCCGCCCTTTCGGCGTGCGCCGTGGGTCCCGACTACCACCGCCCGGATGCGCCGCTGGCGCAGCACTACCTGACCCAGCCGTCCGCCGGCACGGCACAGGCTCCGGTTGCCGATCTCTCCGCCTGGTGGGAAAGCTTCAACGACCCGCTGCTCACGCGTTACGTTTCGCTGGCGCTGGCGCAGAACCTGGACCTGGCTCAGGCCGTCGCGCAAATCACTCAGGCACGCGCGCGCCTCGGCACGGCCAACGCGGCGCTCCTCCCGTCGGCCTCGGTTTCCGCGTCGGCGGCCCGCGCCTATCAGTCCGTCGACACGCCGTTGGGGCAATTGCTCAATGCCACGCCGGGTTACGCGCGCTGGGGCACCGAGTACGAAACCAACCTGGAGGCCGGTTGGGAGATCGACATCTTTGGCGGTCTGCGCCGCCAGCGTGAAGCCGCGCTCGCCGATTACTCGGCGACGCAGGCGGCGGCGGTCGCCACCCGCCTTGCCGTCGCGGCCCAGACCGCGGACATCTACGTCACGATCCGGGGGCTCCAGGCCCGTCTGGACATCGCGACCCGGCAGGTGCAGACGCAGCAGACACTGCTCGCGGACGTGAAACTCCTGTATTCGAAAGGTGCGGCGGCCGACTATCAGGTTCAGCAGGCGCAAGGCGCGCTCGATCAGGTTCAGGCCGGCGTGCCCGTCCTGCTCGCGGCGCTCGACGCGGCGTCGAACGCCCTCGACGTGATGCTCGGCACGCCTCCCGGCACGCACCGCGCGGAGCTGAGCCCGCCCGCCGTGATCCCCGTTGCGCCGTCGCTCGCGGAAATGGGCACGCCGGCCGATCTGCTGCAAAGACGTCCCGACCTGATCGCCGCCGAACGTCACCTCGCCGCGGCCAATGCGCGCATTGGCGCCGCGATCGGCGAGTACTACCCGACGGTCTCGCTGAACGCCTTCCTCGGCAGCGCGACCGCCGCCGCCACCGGTACGTTGTTCTCGAGCGGCGCCAACCAGGCGGCCGGCCTCGTCGGGCTGCGCTGGCGCCTGTTCGATTTCGCGCGCATCGGCGCCGATGTCGAAGCGGCGAAAGGCGCCGACGCGCAGGCGCTCGCGGCCTATCGGCAGGCCGTCCTCCGCGCGTCCGAGGACGTCGAGAACTCGCTCTCGTCATTGGTGAATCGACAGGCGCAGGCGGCCACGCTGTCGCATGCCGAGTCGTCGTTTTCCCGCGCCAAGGATGCGTCGATGACCGCGTACCGCAGCGGTGCGGCGAGCTTCATCGACGTATTGCACGCGAACGAGACGCTGCTGCAGGCCGCCGACGCGCGCGCGCAAGCACAGACGGAATCCGCGCGGGCAGCGATCTCGACGTTCAAGGCGCTCGGCGGCGGCTGGGACCCGGCATCGCACGTCGGTCAGACGTCGTTGAGTTCACGCTGACGAAGCCGCCCTGCGTTGGCGCGCGCAACGACGCCCGCGCACCGTCCGGTTCCGCGCGAGTGCGAATCGCACCATTGCCGTGCGCGTCGCACCCGCGATCGGACAGCGTCACGCGCGTGACTGCACGCATCGCGCGGCCGTCATCGAATTGCGCTAAATTGGGCCTGATTTCATTTGAACCCGCCGTCGGGCAAAGGCACGCCACGCCCGACCGGGCGCACTCCAGGGCGCGATGAATGAACGACAAGGATCCTGTCGATTACGGTCAACCCGTCGCAGACGACACGCTCGCCAGACGGTTTCTCCTGCGAGATGCACCGACCGTGCGGGCCGGCGTTTTCTCCCACGGGCAACCGATTTCGTTCACCCGGTTGATCAACCCGCGGCCCCAGCCGGGGCGCTCGCTCACGCCGCAACCGGAGGAAGCCTTCGTCTTCCAGATGCCGCTGATACTCGGCCCCGATCCCGGCCTCCGTTATTCAAGCGGCAATCTCGACGCGTCCGCGTCGTGCAGTCCCGGCAGTTGCTTTCTGCTCGACCTGCGCTCGAGCCCGACGCGCCGTCTCGACATGCCGTTCGATACCATGCGGCTCTATCTGGCCCAGGGCGCGATCGAGGAATTCACCGATCAAAAGCGGCGCCGGCGCATAGGAGGACTCGTGCAGCCGCATCTCGGCGCCAGCGACCCGGTGCTGCTCAGTCTGTCGCATACGCTGCAGACGGTCCTGCAGCAGCCCAACCTGACGAGTGCGCTGTTCATCGATTACCTCGCGCTGGCGTTCTGCGAACACGTCGTCACACGCTATGGCCGAGCCGATCCGGCACTCCGGCCGCGCCGCTCCGGACTCGCTCCTTGGCAGATGCGGCGCATCGAGGATTATTTCGCGTCCCACCTGCACGACAATCCGTCGATCGCCGATCTCGCGCGCGAGTGCAATCTCTCCACCAGCTACTTCGGCGAAGCCTTCAAGCAGACCACCGGCAGCACGCCCCATCAGTGGCTGCTCAAGCGCCGAATCGAGCGCGCGAAATCGCTGTTGCGGGACACCGATGCGAGCCTGGCCAGCATCGCGTCGGACTGCGGATTTTTCGACCAGAGTCATTTCTCGCGCGTGTTCTCGCGTCTCGAGGGGTGCGGGCCGAAAGACTGGGCGCAGCGCAACCGATAGCACCGCACCGGTGCAAACGTCACGGGCGGCGCATGTGTGTCCGCTCGACATGCGCCGACGCACCCCGCACCGCCGCCTCCTGATCCGGATTCAGCCCCTGCCCCCGGTATTCGACGGTCGTCCGCGAATCGTCCAACGAACCGGTGTTTTATACAAGATCGCGCGGGCACCCCGCGGGTACGCTTCTCTCACATCGACTCGTCGATGCCTCCGTGGCGCGTCACTCGTCGAACGGGTGGCCATCGCGGTCCGGCCGTTTCATGTCGGCGCACCTGCCGAAATTGCACGTTGATTTTCCCGTAAAGCCTCGCGCGGCCGCCCGCCCCGAAACGGCATGGCGCTGCGCCGGTCCGCCCACCCCTCCTGGAGTCGACGCATGAAAAATCGCGATACGTCTACGCGTCTCGATCACGCAACCGGTGCGCCCGTCGCCGACAATCTGAACATCGAAACGGCCGGCCCGCGCGGTCCCGCGCTGCTGCAGGATATCTGGCTGATCGAGAAACTCGCGCACTTCGACCGCGAGGTCATTCCCGAACGACGCATGCACGCCAAAGGATCGGGCGCGCATGGCGTATTCACGGTCACGCACGACATCACGCGCTACACCAAGGCGAAACTCTTTTCGGAAATCGGCAAGGCAACGCCGGTATTCATGCGCTTTTCGACAGTCGCCGGCGAGCGCGGCGCCGCCGATGCCGAACGCGATATCCGGGGCTTCGCGGTGAAGTTCTATACGGAAGAAGGAAACTGGGACATCGTGGGCAACAACACGCCCGTGTTCTTTTTCCGTGATCCGCTGCGTTTTCCCGATCTCAATCACGCGATCAAGCGCGACCCGCGCACCGGACTGCGCAGCGCAAACAGCAACTGGGACTTCTGGACGCTGCTGCCGGAGGCGCTTCATCAGGTCACGATCGTCATGAGCGACAGGGGCATCCCGCGCAGCTATCGTCACATGCATGGATTCGGCAGCCATACGTTCAGCCTCGTCGATGCCGACAACCAGCGGACGTGGGTGAAATTCCACTTCCGTACGCAGCAAGGCATCGAGAATCTGACCGACGGCGAAGCCGAACAGCTCGTGGGCAAGGACCGGGAAACGCATGGCCGCGACCTTTACGAAAGCATCGAACGCGGCGAGTTCCCGCGCTGGACCCTCTTCATTCAGGTGATGAACGACGACGAGGCCAGGGCGCTGCCGTTCAACCCGTTCGACCTGACCAAGGTCTGGCCGAAAAGCGATTTCCCGCTGATCGAGGTCGGCGTGCTCGAATTGAACCGCAACCCGGGCAACTACTTCGCCGAGGTCGAGCAGGCCGCGTTCTCGCCCGCGAACGTCGTGCCCGGCATCGGCTTTTCGCCGGACAAGATGCTGCAGGCGCGGCTCTTCTCTTATGGCGACACGCAACGTTATCGACTGGGCGTGAACTTCAATCACATTCCCGTCAATGCGCCGAAGTGCCCCTTCCACAGCTACCACCGCGATGGCGCCATGCGCACCGACGACAACCTCGGCGGCACGCCGTCCTACTACCCGAACAGTGCCGGCGAGTGGGAAGTGCGGCCCGATCTTCACGAGCCGCCGCTGCGAATCGAAGGCGACGCCGCACATTGGGACCACCGCGTGGACGTCGATCACTTCGCGCAGCCCGGGAATCTGTTTCGCCTGATGAGTCGGGCGCAGCGACAGGTGCTGTTCGACAACACCGCCCGGCAGCTGGCCTCCGTCCACGCGCCTATCCAGGAACGCCACATCCTCCATTGCGCGAAGGCGGACCCCGAGTACGGCGCGGGCGTTCGCGAGGCCCTCGCGAGAATCGGGGCGACGGCTGCGGCGAAATAACCGGCCGTTCGCGTGCGGCGTCCGCCAGGACGCCGGCATCCGCTCACATTTCGATGGAGAACCGTCATGTCGCAGGTCATTCAGGATGTCGCCGTGCCCGACAGTCAGCTTGCACGGGAAATTACCGAGTTCGTGCGCGACACGTCCACCCCGCTGCTCTTTCATCATTCGAGCCGCGTCTATTTGTTCGGCGCCCTGGAAGGCGTGCGTCGCGGCCTGAAATTCGATCCGGAACTGTTGTACGCGGGCGCCATGTTCCATGACATCGGCCTCACCGGCGCGTACAGCAGCGCCACCGAACGCTTCGAAGTCGACGGAGCCAATGCGGCCCGCGACTTTCTCTCGGGCCGGGGCATCACCGCGGCCGACATCGATCTCGTCTGGACGGCCATTGCGCTGCATACCACGCCCGGCATTCCGCGCCATATGCACCCGGTCGTTGCGCTGGTGACCGCCGGGGTCGAGATGGATGTGCTCGGCCTTTCGTACCACGCGTTCTCGCACGAGGAACGCGAAGCCGTCACGCATGCGCATCCGCGCCCGCCGCACTTCAAGGAAGAGATCATTCAGGCGTTCTACAACGGCATCAAGCATAAGCCGGAGACCACGTTCGGCAACGTGAAGGCCGACGTGATCGCCGACAAGGAGCCTCACTTCCATCGGGGGAATTTCTGTTCCGTCATCCGCAATTCGGCATGGCCGGGTTGACGATGCCATGTCCCGCGCATCGACGGCCGGCCAGTCGCGCCGCGCCAGGCGATCGCGACCGCATGCAGGTCCGCATTGGCAGAAAACACCGGCGATCGCATCGTGCGAGACGGCTGGCCGGTGTCCATCAACGGAATCATTCACACTGAGGTGAACATCATGGGCAAGCTTGCAGGAAAAGTGGCCGTTGTAACCGGTGCGTCGAAGGGTATCGGCGCCGCCATCGCCAAGGCGCTCGCGGCAGAGGGCGCGTCGGTCGTCGTGAACTACGCCAGCAGCAAGGCCGGCGCGGACGACGTCGTGTCCGCCATCACCACGGCCGGGGGGAAAGCGGTTGCCGTGGGCGGCGACGTGTCGAAGGCGGCCGACGCGAAAGGCATCGTCGATGCGGCAATCGAAACGTTTGGCCGCCTCGACATCCTCGTCAACAACTCGGGCGTCTACGAGTTCGCGCCGATCGATGCGTTCACGGAAGCGCAATACCGCAGGCAATTCGACATCAACGTGCTCGGGGTCCTGCTCACGACGCAGGCCGCCGTCCAGCACCTGGGCGAAGGCGCCAGCATCATCAATGTCAGCTCGGTCGTCTCGACGCTCACACCGGCGACGACCGCCGTCTACAGCGGCACGAAAGGCGCGGTGGATTCCATCACCGGCGCGCTCGCGCGCGAACTCGGGCCGCGCGGCATTCGCGTGAATACGATCAACCCCGGCGTGATCGTGACCGAAGGTGCGCAAAGCGCCGGCGTGATCGGATCGGAGTTCGAGAGTTCAGCGGTCAGCCAGACGCCGCTCGGACGCGTGGGCCGGCCGGACGATGTTGCATCGATTGCGGTTTTCCTCGCTTCCGGCGACGCAAAGTGGCTGACGGGCGAACACATCATCGCCAGCGGCGGCATGCGCTGACGCGGGTTCGCTCGCGTACCGTCGGCCCCGCCATCGACGCAATGCATATGACGACCGCTCCCGATTTCCCGCGGTTCAGCGGGTTGCCACGTGGATTCGGAGCATGACGACTGCAGTCACTGAAACGAAACGACGATGCCCGCACTTCGTGAGTGCGGCCCGCATGCGCGGGTCGCTGCTCACCGCCACGCCGGAAACCAGCGGGCGCCGGTGCGACGCGCCGTTCGCGATCGCCAACTCGACACGATGCTCCGTATTGCCCTGCCCGAGACTTCCTTCAAATCAACCTGATCAGGAACGTGCCATGAGCTATTTCAACTCCACGGACGGTACCGAGATTTTCTACAAGGACTGGGGGACAGGCACGCCGGTCGTCTTCTCCCATGGGTGGCCGCTCTGTGCCGACGCCTGGGATGCACAAATGCTGTTCCTCGGCACCCGAGGCTATCGTGTCATTGCACACGATCGCCGCGGCCACGGCCGTTCCGGTCAAACGTGGGACGGGAACCACATGGATCAGTATGCCGACGATCTCGCGGCACTCCTGAACCATCTCGATCTGCGCGGCGCGGTGCTGGTCGGGCATTCGACCGGTGGTGGCGAGGTCGCACGCTACATCGGCCGCCACGGAACCGGACGCGTCGCAAAGGCGGTGCTGATCGGCGCGGTTCCGCCGATCATGCTCAAGACCACCGATAACCCGGGCGGTCTGCCGATCGACGTATTCGATGGACTGCGCGCCGGCGTGATGAACAATCGTTCGCAGCTCTACAAGGAGCTCGCCGTACCGTTTTACAACTTCAACCGCCCGGGTGCCGACGTGTCACAAGGCACGATCGACGCCTTCCAGGTGCAAGGCCTGATGGGTTCGATCAAGGGGCAATTTGATTGCATTCGTGAATTCTCCGAGGTCGACTACACCGAAGACCTGAAAAAAATCGACGTTCCCCTCCTCATTCTGCACGGCGACGACGACCAGATCGTGCCGATCGACGCATCGGCACGACGATCGGTTGAAATCGCCCCGAATGCACGGCTCAAGATCTATCCCGGCGGCTCGCACGGCATGGCGACGATCAACGCGAGCGCAGTCAACCTCGATCTACTCGATTTCCTGCAAAGCTGAATCGTCTGTCTGCGATGTGCCTGTGCAGCGCTTTGCACAGGCCCCGCGCAAAAACCGCCCGCCTGGCAGCACCATTTCTCACGCTGCATCCAGCATCCAATGGCGATATTGAAGCTATGGAAAACACTCCAGGTATCGACGATGTCGCAAACGACATCAGCGACCGGAATCGTTGGGACAGGATCCTCGATGCCCTGCGATCGCCTCCGGCTGCACCGCTTTCACCGGGAGCGGACGAGCGTGCATGCAGGACCGATTCGAACCTCGGGGCGGTCCGCATCGTGATTCTCGAGCGCCCGTCCGCCGACACCGTGCTCGTCTCGTGGAGCAGTTCAACGACGTGTCGATACGGCGAGCAGACCTGGCAGAGAGTGATTGCCCGGAAGGACGGCGTTTGCATTCTGAGCGGCGACTCGATTGCTCGAGGGGACGCGGTCTTTCGTCCAAAGCGCGCGCGAAACGCGATGTGCAGCAACGCGACGGCAATGATCAAGGCGTCGGCCATCGATTCGCCGCCTTGCCGGGGCGGTCAGACATCAGTCGGGTCGGTCTCTGAATCCAGGGCCTCGACGCCGAACCGGCCTGGCGATCGGCACGCGGATGCTTTTCCCGAACTCGAACCGCACTTTGCCCAACTCGTCTCCGAGGCTTGAATCGGAGACGGACGGGGGCAAGAAAAAGGAGACATCGCGTGGATCAATCGCTCGAACGCGCCATCGCGGGCATCGTTCGGACGCGTGCCGGAAAACATCCGGTGCCGGTTGTCCATTCCTTTTTTGACGAGGCGACATCTACCGCGAGTTATGTCGTTCACGATCCGATCTCGCTTGCCGCAGCAATCATCGACCCGGTCCTCGACTTCGACGCACCGACGTGCCGATGTTCGGAGACATCGGCCCGCGCTATCGTCGCTTATATCGAATCGGAAGGCCTCTCGATCGCATGGCTGCTCGAAACCCATGTCCATGCGGACCACCTGAGCGCCGCGTCCTTTCTGCAGGCGCGTGTCGGCGGTGCGCTCGCTATCGGACGCGCGATCACCGCGGTACAGCGACGCTTCGGCAGCTTGTTTAACGCCGGACCGGAGTTCCTGCGCGACGGCTCGCAATTCGATCACCTGTTCGATGACGGAGAGCGATTCAACATCGGGGCGATCGAGTGCAGGGTTCTCGACGTTCCCGGACATACGCCCGACAGTGTCGCCTACGTCATCGGCGATTCGGTGTTCTGCGGCAACACGATGTTCATGCCGGACTACGGGACGGCGAGAGCCGACTTGCCGGGCGGAGACGCCAGGCGGCTTTTCCGCTCCATTCGGCGATTGCTCTGCCTTCCCGACGAAGCAAGACTGTTCGTGAGTCACGACTACAAGGCGCCTGGCCGGGACGCCTACGCGTGGGAAACGACAATCGGGGCCGAACGCACCACGAACGTACACGTTCGTGACGGGATTACTGAAGACGCGTTCGTCGCGGCACGTACCGCACGAGACGCGACGCTAACCTTGCCGAAGCTGATTCTTCAAGCGATGCAGGTGAACATGCGGGCCGGTGCTCTTCCGCCTTTGGAAAACAACGGCAAGCGCTATCTGAGAATTCCGTTGAACACGATCTGATGCAATTGGCGGTGAACTTGGCGTTCGGCGGGTCGATGCTCCTGGGCTCTCTCGGAGCGCGGGTTCACTGAATCTCGAGCCACGGCTGGACTGGACCCTGGCCGTGTATGCGAGCTGAGCCTGGCATGCACGGCATGCGGGGCGCTACCGTGATTGAAGTTCGAGTCGATACGCCTGAAAATAAGCGGCATTACTTCGTTATCCTTCCGTTATGTGGCATCGACAATCAGCGGCACATGATGTCGAGCGGCCGTTGTGTGGTCGCGCGAAGGATGCTTTGCGACCCGGGCGACATTCGTCGCGGCTCCTGCAACGGCCCTTCGTCGCCGCCAAGCGGTCGTTCGCGGGACATACGACGAACTGCAAAGCCCGTGGTTAGTTGCGGCACATGCAAAGCTCGAACTCGTGTCCGTCGGGGCTGCTCAATACAATGCTTTTCATGGACGCGATCTTCAATCCGTCCATCACGATGGCGGCGCCGTTTTCTGTTGCCCGTTTCACGAATTCGTGAAGTGCACTTTCTTCGAACTCAAAGACCGGGACGGAGCTGCTACCTTTTATCTCGTCTCCAAAATCGTTTAACAAAAGGCCCAGTCTGTTTGTTCCGATCAAGAATTCAGTCCACTTGCCGGACCGCTTCAGCGGTTCATATCCGAGAAGTCGCTCCCAGAAAGAAGTGGACGTCTCCATATCACTCACCTTCAAATACACGGTCCGAAGTTTCATGACGTGCCCCCGAAATGGATGCCAACGGAATGTATCAGATGCCAAAATAATTGGCTTTCAACAGCATCGGCCAGATTCATGCAGTGATTGAAGCTTGACTGAGCTTGAGGTCGAAAGCGTACTGTCTGAACTCGGTGCTTCGCCCGGCCGGCCGCCCGGTACGCCGGGAATCGGTCTAGAAATCAGGGGGTACTGCCGGAACGCTTGGTCCACTGCGTGAGTGGACAAATTTAATGCGGACGTAGACGAGTTGTGTCATTCGCACCGAGCAATGGGGAATTCGATTCGACTCGCGTCGTCCGGTCGAATCGCCGTCTGGCCGCCCTGCTGAACAGCCATGAAGCGCCCGTATCCTGTCACGTCGAAAAGGGTCTCGATCACTTCGACGTGCACTCACGCTGCACGATCTGCACAGTCATCGGTATCGAACACTGGAAGCGATGATGAAGGGGAAACATATCGTGAACGGAGTCATCGATGTCGGGTTGCCGTTCCTCCCTTCCGCCAACACCTGGTGAACACACCACCGAGGACCTCAACGAAGGCGCCCGCACGCTTGCCGAAGTGGTGGGCGCATGGAAGCTCGACTAGACACCGCTGCCACCCGGACGAGCGGCGACAGCGCATGCAGCGCTTCATCGCGCGACGCTGTGCTTCGGAAACCTCATCGCTATGACAAGGCCGCCGTCGGCCGCGTTGGAAATCTGCAGCGTGCCGCCGTGATGGCGAACGAGGCGGCGGACGATGGCGAGGCCCAATCCGCTGTGCGCGGTGCCGCCGCGCGCGGGATCGAGCCGGACAAACGGACGCAGCACGCGGTCCAGGTCAGGCTCGGACACGCCGGCCCCGTGATCTCGCACCACGAGTTCGTAGTGCTCGTCATGCGCTCGCGTGGCGATCTCCACGGGCGGCTCGCCGTAGGTCAGCGCATTCTCGACAAGGTTGGAGAGAATGCGGTCGATATCGACCATGGGCAGCATGAAGTCGAGCCCCGCGTGCAGATCGAGCGTGACAAGTGCATCGGTATGCGCTTCGCCGCCCGGACTCGGTGCGTCGGTGTAATCGCGACGGCAATGCGTGTCCACGCTGATTTGCGGCGACCCTTCGGGGCTCTCGTGCGCAAAGTCGAGAAACTGCGTGATGACACGCGACATGGATTCGGTATCGCGCAGAAAGCCCTCGCGATCGCTACGGTCGGTCAGCAGGTCTGCCCGCACCTGCATGCGTGTGATCGGTGTCCGCAGGTCGTGCGCGATACTCGCGAGCATCACGGCGCGCTCGCGCTCTGCCTCGGCCAGCTCGCGCGTCATGTCGTTGAAGTCGCCAATCAGCTCGCGCAGTTCGCGCGGCCCGCGTGTGCGCACGCGGTTCAGATGATGGCCAGTGCGATGCTCACGCGCGGCTGCGGCAAGATCGCGGATGGGGCGGTTCAGGTGCCACGCAAGCACGACGGCAACCACGATAGCGAACACCAGCGTCAACGCCAGCACCCCGGTGAAACGACTCAGTGGCACCTCGGCCCGCGGGAGCACGATGCCACGCGTGCTGCCTGCGGGGAGCACGCGCAGCGTGCCGTCGCTATCCATCGCCACGTGGATGCCCGACGGCAGCACGTGCCGCAGCTGCCGTTCGATGGGCCCGAGCGTGTCGATGCGAAAGCGCTGCGCTTCGGCGGCCGGCAGTTGCTTCAGGTCCACGAACGAAATACCGAGAATGTTCGCCACAGACCGTTCGCTGCCGCCATCGTGATCGCCCATGCGGGCGGCTGCCTCCATGACGCGCGAAATATGGAAAGCGGTGAGGCTCGCGCGGGTTCGGTCGATCAGCAGCAGCGACGTGAGGTGAACCAGCACGAGCAGGCCCACCGTCGTGATGACGAGCCGGCCGAACATCGAATCAAATGGATTCTTCATCGGCCGGGATGTCGGGAATGAACATGTAGCCGACGCCGCGCATGGTTTGCAACCGCCGGGGATTGGACGGATCGTCCTCGATCAGGCGACGCAGGCGCCATACCGGCACGTCGATGCCGCGCTCCGTCACCTCGGCATCCGGACCGTGGAGCAGCTCGATGAGCCGCGCACGCGAAAGCGTCTCCATGGGGTGCGAGGCCAGCACCTCGAGCAGCGCGTACTCGCCGCCCGTGAGCTTCACGGGTATGCCTTCCCTCAGCAGCGTGCGCGTCGAGAAATCCAGTTCGAAACGGCCGAACCGGCACGGGGCGCGCTTCTCCTGCACTACCGTGGTTGGCGGCTGGCCTTGGCGGCGCAGCACCGCGTGGATGCGCGCGAGCAGTTCCTGCGGCATGAACGGCTTGCCCAGATAGTCGTCCGCACCCAGTTCGAGCCCCAGCACGCGTTCCACGCCTTCGGCGCGCGCGGTCAGCATGATGACGGGAATCGTGTCGCCGCGCGCGCGCAATTGCTTGAGCGCGGTGAGGCCATCCACGCCCGGCATCATGAGGTCCATCACGATGATGGACGGCCGCTCGCGTTCGAGCCGCCGCGCCAGATTGGTGGCGTCGTGCAAGACGGAGAACGCGCTGCCGCGTTGCTGGAAGAACTTGCGCAGCAGGTCGCGCAGCTCGGCGTCGTCATCAACGAGCAGGACCTGCAGCGTGGAATCGGGAAAGGGGGGTGCGTGCACTTCGGGTATTCGGGTGGTATGAGAACGGATTGATGGTAGCCCGGAGAAGGCTCGACTGGCTTTCGAAATATTACTGAGTATTGGCGCTCGCCAGATGTATGTGCCGCACCGCCTGGTGTTTCGTTTCGTACGCAGCAAGCATCCCCGTCTCTTTCGTCTGTCTTCTCGGGTCACCGGACAGTAAGTTTCCGTAAGCACGGAAATAGGCGACGTCGGTAGCGTTACGCCTTGCCCAGCACCGGTTCCGCTGAGCTGCCATTGAAGCGCTCGGTGCCATCCCGTTCCCGCATCGCGATGTCCAAACAGGTCAAAGATGAAGACGTCAATCCTCTCTAACCACGCGCACCACCGCACGATGTGCAGGCCGCGGCGCTTATTTTCCGCGCTCTCGATATTCGCCATACTCGGCACCGCGGGCTGCAACAAGCCGACAGGCGCGGCCTCCGGCTTTGCCGCACAAACCGCCGCGGTCGGCGTACTCACGCTCGCGCCGCAGCGCATCGTCGAAACCACCGAACTCTCCGGCCGCCTTTCCTCGCTGAAGGTTTCCGACGTCCGCCCGCAGGTGGGCGGCATCGTCTTGAAGCGGCTGTTCGTGGAAGGCAGCGACGTGAAGGCGGGTCAGGTGCTCTACCAGATCGACCCGGCCACCTACCAGGCGACCTACGACCAGGCCCGCGGCACGCTCGAAAAAGCGCGCGCCACGCTGGCCTCGGCGAAAACGAAAGCGGATCGCTACACGGAACTCGTGAAGATCAACGCCGTGAGCAAGCAGGATTACGACGATGCCGTCGCCGCCGTTCGCGAAGACGCAGCCGACGTCACGGCCGACGAGGCGTCGCTCGAATCTGCGCGCGTCAACCTCGAATACACGCGTGTGCGCGCCCCAATTTCCGGGCGCATCGGTGCATCGAGCGTGACCGAGGGTGCGCTCGTCACCTCCGACCAGACCACTGCGCTTGCCACCATCCAGGCGTTCGACCAGATGTACCTCGACGTCACGCGCCCCAGCACGGAATGGCTGAAGCTGCGCAAGGCCTTCGCTTCGGGGCGCCTGAAGAAAACGGGCAGCGACAGCGCCGCCGTCACGCTCGTAATGGAAGACGGCACCGAGTACGCCCACCCCGGCGCGCTGCAGTTCTCCGGCGTGACCGTGGACGCCACGACGGGCTCGGTCACGCTGCGCAGCACGTTCCCGAACCCCGAACGCGAATTGCTGCCCGGCATGTTCGTCCGCGCCCGTCTGGAAGAAGGCGAAAACGACAACGCGATACTCGTGCCGCAGATGGCCGTGACGCGCACATCGGACGGCAAGGCGAGCGTCTACGTGGCGGACGCGACCGGCAACGCGCAGCAGGTGCAGGTGGTGGCCGACAACGCATTCCGCGACCAATGGATCGTGACGTCGGGTCTGCACACCGGCGACCGCGTGATCGTGAGCGGCCTGCAGAGCGTGCATGCGGGCGCGCCGGTCAAGGTGGCGGCCGATACGCCGCAGACGCAGGCGAACGCGGCACCCGCGACAGACACGGCCTCGTCCGTGTCGGCACAACGCTAGGCGGAGAACGGCATGGCAGAGTTCTTCATCAAGCGTCCCATTCTCGCGTGGGTCATGGCCATCGTCATCATGCTGGTGGGTGCGGCGGCGGTCACGAGTCTTCCCGTCGCGCAGTACCCCACCATCGCGCCGCCCTCGGTGCAGGTGACGGCCACCTACCCCGGCGCCTCCGCCGACACCGTCGCCGCAACCGTGACCCAGGTGATCGAGCAGAAGTTGAGCGGCATCGACAACGTGCTGTACATGTCGTCCACGAGCAGTTCCGCCGGGCAGGCCACCATCACGCTGACGTTCAATCCCGGCACGAATCCCGACATCGCGCAGGTGCAGGTTCAAAACAAGGTGACGCAGGCCACGCCGACCTTGCCCGAAACGGTGCAGGAGCAAGGCGTGCAGGTGGCGAAGGCGTCGACGAGCTTCCTCATGATCGTCGCGCTCTCGTCGCCGGGCCGCACCTGGAATTCGGTGGATCTCGGCAACATCATCGCGACCCGGATCGAAGATCCGCTCGCGCAGTTGAACGGCGTGGGCGACGTGACGCTGTTCGGCGCGCAGCACGCCATGCGCATCTGGCTCAACCCGGTGAAGCTCCACAGCTTCGGACTCACGCCCTCCGACGTGACCACGGCTATCACGAACCAGAACGTCGAGCTTTCCACGGGACAGGTAGGCGGCTCGCCGGCAACGGACTCGCAGGCCATCAACGCAACCATCCGCTCGTCGAGTCTGCTTACGACCGCCGACCAGTTCGCCAACATCCTGCTGCGTGTGAACAGCGACGGCTCGCGCGTGCTGCTGAAGGACGTGGCGCGCGTGGAGGTGGGCGGCGACAGCTACGACACCTCGTCGCGTCTGAACGGCAAACCGGCATCCGCACTCGCCATCAAGCTCGCCACCGGCGCCAACGCGCTGGACGCAGCCAACGCGGTGCGCGCGAAGCTCGCCGAAATCCAGCTGCAATTGCCGCAGGACGTAGCGATCAGTTACCCGTACGACACCACGCCGTTCGTGCGCATCTCGATCGAAGAGGTCGTGAAGACGCTGCTCGAAGCAGTCGTACTGGTTTTCCTCGTGATGTACCTGTTCCTGCAGAACGTACGCGCCACGCTGATTCCGACCATCGTGGTGCCCGTTGCGCTGCTCGGCACGTTCGGCGTGATGTCGATGATCGGTTTTTCGATCAACGTGCTCTCGATGTTCGCGATGGTGCTCGCCATCGGCCTGCTCGTGGACGACGCCATCGTGGTGGTGGAAAACGTCGAGCGCATCATGAGCGAGGAGAAACTCGGCCCGAAGGAAGCCACGCACAAGGCAATGGGGCAGATTACCGGCGCGCTGGTCGGCGTGACCACCGTGCTCACCGCCGTCTTCATTCCAATGGCGTTCTTCGCGGGCTCCACGGGCGCGATCTACCGGCAGTTCTCCATCACCATCGTCTCGGCGATGCTGCTGTCGGTCATGCTTGCGCTCACGCTCACGCCGGCGCTGTGCGCCACGCTGCTCAAGCGCGCCGACGTGGAGCACCACGAAAAGCGCGGCTTCTTCGGCTGGTTCAACCGGTGGTTCGCGAGGAGCAATGCGGGCTACAGTTCCTCGCTCGCACGCGTGGTCGCGCGGCCCGCGCGTTACATGCTCCTCTACGGCGTGATCGCCGGCGTCGTGGCGCTGCTCTACGTCACGCTGCCCTCCTCGTTCCTGCCTGACGAAGACCAGGGCTACTTCATCGTGTCGATCAGCGCGCCCGCGGGCACGCCGGCCTCGCGCACGCTGAAGACGGTGGAGACGGTGGAACAGTACGTGCTGAAAGACGAGCCGGGCGTCAAGCAGGTCATCGCCATCAACGGCTTCAGCTTCAACGGTCAAGGGCAGAACAACGCCATCGCGTTCGTAACGCTCAAGGACTGGAGCCTGCGCGGTTCGCGCGACAGCGCGTCGGCCATCATCGCGCGCGCCAACCAGCATTTCGCCGGCAATCGCGACGCGCGCATCTTCGTGCTGAATCCGCCCGCCATTCAGGAACTGGGTACGCAAAGCGGCCTCGACTTCGAGATCGAAGACCGCGGCGGCGCAGGACACGACAAGCTGCTCGCGGTGCGCAACCAGTTTCTCGGCATGGCGTCGAAGGAACCGACGCTTGCCATGGTGCGCCCGTCCGGTCTCGAAGACACGCCGCAGTTGCAGGTGGACATCGACCGCGAAAAAGCCAACGCGCTGGGGCTTTCCATCTCCGACGTCAACGACACGCTGCAGACCGCGTTCGGTTCGTCCTACGTGAACAACTACATCGACACGGGGCGCGTGCAGAAAGTCTACGTGCAGTCGGACGCGCCGTATCGCATGATGCCTGCCGACCTTGGCGACTGGTATGTGAAGGCAAGCAGCAGTTCGTCGGGTTCGTCATCCTTATCGTCTTCGAGCACCGCCACGAGCACGACAGGCTACGACTCGACGATGGTGCCCTTCTCGTCGTTCGCCAAGAGTCACTGGACGTTCGGGCCGCCGCAGATCGAGCGCTACAACCGGCAGCTCGCCACGGGCATTTCGGCTGCCACGCGGCCCGGCGTGAGCACCGGCGAGGCCATGAACGCGGTCGAGCAGCTCGCGCACAAACTGCCGCCCGGCTTCGCTCTGGAATGGACCGGACAGTCCTACCAGGAGAAGCAGGCCGGCTCCCAGGCCACGACGCTCTATGCGATCTCGCTCGTCGTCGTGTTCCTGTGCCTCGCGGGACTCTACGAAAGCTGGTCGATTCCGCTCGCGGTGCTGCTCGTCGTGCCGCTCGGCGTGCTGGGCGCGTTACTTGCCGCTCACGGGCGCGGACTTTCGAACGACATCTACTTCAAGGTGGGGCTGCTGGCCACCATCGGGCTTTCCACGAAGAACGCCATTTTGATCGTCGAGTTCGCGAAGGATCTGCAAGCGCAGGGGCACCGCCTCGTGGACGCCGTACTCGAAGCCGCCCACATGCGGCTGCGCCCCATTCTCATGACTTCGCTCGCGTTCGTGTTCGGCGTCCTGCCGCTCGTCATCAGTACGGGTGCCGGCGCCGGCGCACGCCATGCCATCGGCACGGGTGTGACGGGGGGCATGATCGCGGCCACGGTGCTTGCGATCTTCTTCGTACCGGTCTTCTTCGTCGTGGTGCGCAGACTGTTCAAGGAACACGGTCACGCCACGGACTCCGCCGACATCAACGAGGGCAACGCATGAAACGCACACTGATCGCCCTTCTTTGCGCGGTCGCACTGGCAGGCTGCACGCTCGACCCGACGTACCGGCGCCCGGCCGCGCCCGTCGACAGTGCCTGGTCCACCGTCCCCGTGCCGACGCAACCGAAAGCGGCACAGCCCACCGCTGAGGCACCGCTGGGTGCCGACCTCGGCTGGCGCGACTTCTTCAGAGACCCGCGCCTGCAAAAGCTGATCGAAGTCGCACTCGCGAACAACCGCGACATGCGAGTGGCCGCGCTCAACGTGGCGCAGTACGAAGCGCAGTACCGCATCGCGCGCGCCAACATCGGGCCCGCCATCAGCGCATCCGGCTCGGTCACGCGCGAACGCGTGGAAGGCTCCACGAGCTCATCCAGTTCGAGCAGTGCGAACGTGGGGCTCACGTCGTGGGAAATCGACTTCTTCGGCCGCCTGCGCAGCCTCAAGCGCCAGGCGCTGGAGCAATACCTCGCCACGGACGCGGCGCGCACGAGCACGCAGCTCAGCCTGATCGCGACGGTCGCTACCGACTATCTGCAGTTGCTCTCCGACGAAGCTACGCTGCAGGTCACGCAGAACACCGTGGATGCGGACCAGCACACCTACGACCTCACGGTGCGCATGATGAAGATCGGCAGCGCGTCGCTGCAGGACGTGCGCCAGGCCGAAAACTCGCTGGCCAGCGCGCGCTCGAGCCTGGCCTCGTACACGCGTGCGGTGGCGCAGGACCGCAACAACCTGGTGGCCGAAATCGGCGCGCCGCTGCCCACCGATCTGCCGCAAAGCGGTGCGCTGATGGAAAGCGAGAACATGTTCGCGGACATCGGCGAAGGCGTGCCGTCGGATCTGCTCACGCGCCGCCCCGATATCGTCGAAGCCGAGCACACGCTGAAGGCCGCCAACGCCAACATCGGCGCGGCGCGCGCCGCGTTCTTTCCGAAGATCGAGCTGACGGCTTCCGCGGGCACCACGAGCAGCAGCCTCTCGAACCTCTTCAAGGCGGGCACGGGTGCGTGGACATTTGCGCCGTCCATTTCGGTGCCCATCTTCGACTTCGGCTACAACCGCGCCACGCTCGACGTAGCGAAGGTCGAGAAGGATATCGACATCGCCAACTATGAAAAGGCCATCCAGACGGCGTTCAAGGAAGTGTCGAATGCACTCGCGGGACGCACGACGTACGTCACGCAGGTGGCTGCGGACCGCGACTACGTGAACGCCGCGCAGCAGTACTACGACCTCGCGCAGGCACGCTACCGCAGCGGCACCGACAGCTTCCTGACCTTGCTCGACGCGCAGCGCACGCTCTACACTGCGCAACAGCAACTGATCACGGACATGCTCGCCAAGCAGTCGAACCTCATCACGCTGTACAAGGTGGTGGGCGGCGGCTGGTCGGAGACGAGCGCGATGGCGCAACGATAATCATACGAACGGTCGATGGGTCGTTTGCTTCGACAATGACCCATCCGATTCGCCCGCACGCCTCGATCCTGCCTCGATTCCACGGCCCGTTTACCGGGCCGGTCTCGGCAGCCGGCCGCCGAGCGGGTGATCGGGCATCGTTGATTTTCACGGGGCATCGCTGCATGTCGAACGGATAGGTGTACGGATTCCTAGTGTGCGATCAGACCGCCTCGATCTGGCATGACGAGAGACACGATTCAGTCACGAGCGAGCAAATTGGAAAACAAGAGACGATCAATGCGACGAGTCGGTCGATCGCACCTAACGAGAAAAATGTTTCTGCCGTTGCCAACGGAAAAGATCCATGCGCTGTCATTGGAGAACCACCTCGCCCTGGCCACCGTGCGGGGTGGGCGCGGGGACCTCGACCAGGTCATTTGCCTGGTTCGCGTGGTGTACCTCGCGTTCTATCTGCGGGATGCGACCTCGACTGGCACGGACCTTGATCTGTACCGGCGCGCGGAAGCAGCGCTCAATGCATGCGTCACGCGTGTGGATCGAGGGGAGCGCTGCCTGCTGCTCGATCACGAACTGGCGATCGTCGAGCAGATCCTCGTCATCCATGACGAACAGTTGGCCGCCATCCCGTGGCATCGCTACCTGGACGCTTGGGAGCGACTGCGATACTACATCGCGAACGGAAAATGCTCGCCAATCGCAGCCGCAGCGAGCATGTGACCCCATCGACCGAGAGGGAATTGTCTGCATTTGAACGAGTATGGACCGATAGCGCCGAGCTTGAGAACACAGTCACACTGTAGTGATCAAGCTCCCTATCTCGCTGGCGCATTTACTCAGTGTCAGGACTGGCACGCGACCGCGAATGACGGTTTTGGGGCAACGCGAAGGACTCTTTGCGACCCGAGCGGTCAGCCACTTTGCTCCAAGCCGGTCGCTCAATCTAGGCATGTATTTGATCCGAGCACATCCCAATCCGGCACTGCCGCGGTCAGGATTCGAAGCCGAAAAGCAGACTCCCGAAAACTATCGGCTGATGTCACTTCCGTACGTCGGGTGTTGTGTCATGCCGAGTCTCGCTCCCACGCGTCACAATCCTGAACCGAACAACTTTGGCAGTCCGGTTGTTTGCCGCAAACAGGCTTTGGGCGCCACCCGTGCTCCTCCCTCGCTCGGTCCTGCGCGTACCACATAACCAAGCGATCGACTTGGCGAGAGCTGAGCTCAGAGACACCTGGGAACATCACACCGTTGCGCGATGGCGGTGGCGCCAGCGCACTCGAAGAGAAGAGTGCACAAGCGTCCTGCCATGCTCTCACGAACGGAAGCGTGAGCGCTGGGCGGAGATCATCCGTAGCGCCGTCAGGAAAGTATCGTTTCCATTGGCCACCTAGCCTGCTGACGAACCGACAAATATGCCGATCCGGTTTTACCACTCCCCATCCCAGGTCCATCAGGATATGAAGCGCCGCCTTGTCTGCGACACCTGTAAAGGTATAGAGGACCGTGAACGGATCTACGATATCGTCGAGTGACCAATTCTTCTTCGGTTGAAGAACCGTCGCGAGCCGATCCGTTCCATAGGTGGAAATCTCTTTCGCCCGCATGAAGAGTTCGTCGACGCGCCTGCGCATCCCGAATTCATTTCCGCCGACAACGGCGAGCTGCTCAATGTCGGCAACCGTCTGTCTACCACTGACGGCATCTTCTATCGTGAATGGCAGCGCTCGGAGCGCGTCAATGCGCCGAGTTATGCCGGCTTGGCCCATTCCCATCGAATACATCGGCAAGTAGAGGACAGCGTCGACAGCAGTGAAATTGTTTACCACGCTGTCCAGTCGCCGCTTAAGTTCTGCAGGATTCGGCGTCCTCTGGCAGAGATTCTGGTAGACGGCGTTAATCTGATCGGGTGTCATAGTGATGAGGTCGTAATTGTCCTTGTGATTTTCCAACCGCAAGGCGGCCGTTGGCGAAGGTCGGCTCTTGGCCGACTGCAACCCAACGGGCTTGGCTGTAGCCGACCCCAAGCGGGCATAGCACTTCTAAGCGGTCACTCGGGGAAAGATTGGGTGCCGCACTGTTTCAACGCTTCAAGATACGAGCCTGGTACCGGTTGAATTTCGCCGTCGGGTCCGGTCACGTGTATCTGCAGACCATCGAGGAGAATCTGTAGGCCAGGCGGCAAGGCAAAGAATTTGATCAGGTCGGGCCTGTCGACGCCCAATTGATAAAGCGAGATCCTGAGGATCGATGAACCGCCTTCATCGCGCGGATCTGTTAGCGACCATCCGGAGTCCGCTCCGTGAGCGGGATTGCGCGTCAGAAGCAGGTGACTGGCGCGCTTGTATTCGGCGTGTACAACCGCACTCTGCTGCAGCGACGGGAAGTCTGACCCTAGAGGGGGTACGATACTCTCCACCATGTCTTTCTGATTGCGCAAGTACTTCAATGTGTTGTCGACCGAGTCGATGAACTTGATTGGGATTGCCTTCATATCAGGTTCGGTGACGCGCAGAAGGCCGTCCGCTGTGGCCTCTAGCTTCGTCAGCATCCACCCGATCTGTACAGTCTCACCGGCATGAAAGCGCTCGCCGTCCGCGACTTTTCGCTCAAAGTAGCCTAATAGCCAACTGATGTCCGGTGCGGGAATCGCTCGATTAAAGACCCGAATCTCGAATTCTGGATGGTCAACCAGCTTGCAATCGATAGTTCTATGAATAGATCCGGTTGGCTGCCGCTCCGTTTGCGTCGATCCGGGTGAGCGAAACAGTGAGCGAAAACGCATAGTTCGTATTCTCGGGTGACGAGCGATTGTCGACGATCCGGTCCGCGATGTGCATCGACCGGTTGAATCCGCTGCCGTCACTGGCCGAATCGGCCCAGACAGCCAAAGATACTTATCAGTACGACGACAGTGAGAAGCACCCCGACCAGCGCGTAAGCGGAGAAAAACTTGATAGGCGACTCGGCTTTGTATATGGTCCCGCCACCACGAGTACCGACTTCGTCTTCCGTAAAATAACTCGAAAGCGTTGCCACCAAGCCGGCCGTCGACGCGAACAATGTTCCGATCCTCCCAAAGTGGGCGGTATCGGTTAGATCTGTCACGCATCCCCCCATGAGACCATGGCTAGCGCGAGCAGAATCCACACGGCCGTTCTCATAAATGGTCCTGTTCCGTTGCCTCAAATATATGCAATTGTCGACGATCCAAGCAATACGGTCGAAGGTCTCTTTGTGGCCGGCCTCGTCCTTACGAAGAAGGTTCGAGGCAATCACTTCGACGGATCAAGACCCTTACCGCGCGCATGAGGTGATGGTTTATCGTCGGAATCAATGTTGCCGGAATCTCATAAGGGCCAGCGGTCCGAAAATCGGCTGCGTGCAAAATGTGAGCCCGCCCACTGTTGAACTGAACGAACGCCTCGATCGTTGGATCGTCCCGCATAGCCGCTTTCATTTCATCTTCCCCGAACCAGGGTGACGAATAGAGGGTGAACGTCTGTCCATCGAATGGCGGTAGCGCTCGGAAACCCGCGTGAACGAGCCAGTCGAATTGCGCCCGATTCACCTTAACGATACTAGACGCGCCGTAAAGACTGCTACCGCTGCGCGCGAGATAGTCGATCCACCAGTCGTTTTGCCATGGCTCGTAACCAAGCAACGCACCCTCCAGTCGCTCCATGTTTTCGCAGCCGTCGCCTTGTCGGTTGAGATTCTGGCGGAAAAACTCCAGAGCCGGGATGCGCCACTCCTCGCCTTTGAGCGTATATAGGACTTGCCCGATTCGACGTGCTGGACGGCCTTGACGCACCGGTGCGTCAACGATGATTTCCTGCGAATGCAAGACACCTTGAGCCACATACTCGTCAAAGCGAGCCTTCAGTTCGACCGACGGCCGGCATTCGCTGTCGAAATCGATGAACCCGAATGGTTTACGCCCTTGCACCATCAAAGCCAGTTCGTAACCGGTATGGACGAGGTACGGTACGGGAACACGGGCTTCTACATACTTCGTGAGGATGGTTTCGCGTGAACTGTGTTCAAAGTCGATCGCGAAGAATTCGCAAACGTCGGCGACCTGTATCGGCGACAGAAGATACCAATCGTCAAGCGCGGCATCCTCCGGGGCGTCCGGGTCGACCAGCTGCCGCAGCGCCGCAACATCGTCGATTTCGAATCGGATCTGAAGGCACGGGTACCGAAGATCAGGATCGATCGCCGACAGAATGAACGAGTTTCTCCGATCTCTCATGGCAGCTTCCCGTGCGTCAGTTTAAAGACTTCGATTCAATACGCGCGAAGATTGTCGACGATCTACTGGCCTACACGCAATCAGAAACGATCTGGACTTCGGCGCCAGATTTACCTTTCAACGTCCGCCCTTGGCCGAACGCGGCCGGCCGCCGCCCCGAGACGCGCGCCGAGCGCAGATCGCCCCTCAGTTGCCATTCGAACCCGCGCATTCGTAAAGGCCAGTTCCCAGGGTGCAGCTCCTTTGAGCCGGCTAGTCTCGAACCGGCGCGGGCTCGGTGCACTTACGCACCGACCCACCAACGGAGCCGGCGTGTATCGCGAGAGATCGGGTTGGTCTTCATCATGCCCGCTGGCGGCGGCGCGCACCTTGCGCCAAGCGCCAACGCAGCAAATCGTCCGCCCCGGGGCCTTCCTCGATGATCAGATCAGCGGTGCCGACCTCCTCGCCCGTGTTTTGATCGATAAAGCCCAACCGTATCTCGGCGCCGGTCTTCCGGTTCACGAACTTCATCGGCGGCGCCGACGCTCCGGAAACCCCCAGGCTATCTCCTATCTCGGCGAGCACCGGCATGACTCGAGCGATCTGCCAACCTTTCCGGGTCAACAGATATTCAAAGCGATCCGGGTTGACCTGATAGCGCTTGCGCTCGACGAGGCCGTTGGCCTCCAGATGCTTGAGCCGATCGCTGAGTGTCGCATTGGTGATGCCCGACGACTGGCGAAACTCGTCATATCGGCTGAGGCCAAGGACGAGATCGCGCAGGATCAGCAAAGCCCATCGGTCGCCGATCACCGCCATCGCTCCGGCGATCGGGCACACCATTCCATCGAAACCCTTCGAGCGCATGCGCTGTATCCCAAATAGTCCGACGATCGTCGTCGGGTAAGTCTCATTATAAGAGTAACAACGCCTCGACAGAACGATCCCGCGGGCACCACGGCCTCGCCCTGCTTCCGGGAACCGAAAAGCACTTGTCGGGCAGGTCAGTAACTCTCATAATAAGAGTTACTGACCTGCCCCGGATTGGAAGACGCCGGTCCGGATGCCCGTTCAATCAAACTCGAGGAAACGAACATGACTTCCCACGCCACTTCCAGGATTTTCGTCGTGGGCGGCACCGGCGCGCAGGGGCTGCCCGTCGTCGGCGCGCTCGTCGCCGACGGCAAGTATTCCGTCCGGGCCTTGAGTCGGGACCCCGATTCCCGGCGGGCCAAGGCGTTGCTTGCACTCGGCAACGTATCGATCCTGAAAGGCACATTCGCCGATGAAGCCATCCTGCGAGAAGGTTTCCGCGGCTGCGACGGGGCATACATCAATCTCGACGGATTCAACACCGGAGAGAAAACGGAGATCTATTGGGCGATCCGTTGCTACGAAATCGCGCTCGAGGAAGGCATCCAGTTCTTCGTGTACGGCAACCTCGACTACGCACTCAAGAAAGCCGGCTACGACTCCCGTTTCCGCGCGGGCCACTATGACGGCAAAGGCCGCATCGGCGAATGGATCCTGTTCCAGAACCAGACGAACCGGGACCGTATGGGCGCCGCCGTGTTCACCACGGGGCCGTACATGGAGATGGCGATCTCGGCGATGACGCCGATGACGCCGTTCGTGGAGGACGGCGTGGTGACCTGGCGCGTGCCGCTCGGCAACGGCGCGGTGCCGCATGTCGCGTTGGACGATTGCGGCTATTACGCACGCTGGCTGTTCGACCATCCGGAGCGCGCGAACGGCATGGACCTCGAAGTCGCGATCGAGCAGGTCGAGTACCAGAAACTGGCCGAGGCGTTCGAGCGGGTGACCGGGCATCCGGCGCGCTATATCGACACGGATCTGGACACCTACTGGAACGGCCCGCTCAAGATGGCCGCGAGCCGGCCCGCTGGATACAACGCGGATCCGAGTGACAAGAGCACGATGAGCTTCCGCGACAACTTCACCGGGTTCTGGAACATCTGGAAGCACGGTGTGATCCGGCGTGATTACGAGCTGCTCGATGAAATCCATCCGAATCGAATCAGGACGGTCGAACAGTGGCTACGCCGTGAAGACGAACGCGGCCGGCAGCAAGGGATAGGCAGCCTCTGGGAGCGCGTACAGCCGGAAAACCTGTTCAAGTCGACACCGCTTCTGAAGCTGTCCGAAGACGGCGGAAAGGGCGCGCTGTAACGCTTGGACAATGCGTCCGGATCTTGGCCTGAAAGCAAGCTCAAAAATTAGGTTAACTAATGGAAAGTTAAAATGGATCAGCCAATTGAAACACAAAAGAGCCGCGGAACGCGCGTCCTGCTGGGCGTACTGCTCGTCTGGGGGCTGGCCGTTGCCGTCGCCGCCGAATTCGGCATCTTCCGTGCCGTCTACCCGCTGTGGCTCGCAGGGCTGATCGCGTTGGGCATCGTGGCACCGGTCGTCGTATACGCACTGTCCGGAAGGTTTCGCGCCTACATCGAGACCATTGGGCTGCGAACGCTGACGGCATTCCATATCTGGCGCATCGCGGCCGCGCTGGTCTTCTTCTGGTACGGAGCCCACGACCTCTTGCCGGAAGCCTTCGTGCGAAATGCAGGATGGGGCGACTTCATCGCCGGATGGCTGGCCCTCGGCGTCACGCTGCTGCCGAAGACGCGCAACCGATATCTGGCGTTCCATCTGTTCGGGTTTGCCGATTTTGTCGTCGCGGTCGGTACCGGGCTGACCTGCTTCCTGCTCAACGATCCACGCATGTCCGGCATCCAGACGCTGCCGATGGCATTGATCCCGTTTTACGGCGTGGGTATTTCCGGGGCGAGCCACATCATGGCGTTCGACCTGCTGCGTCGCCAGCCCGTCGTGCCGGACTCCGCGGTAAAGCATGCCAATCCAACGGCTTGAGCCGGACCAGGGCGCACACGCCCTCTTCAACCAGGAAATCATCATGAAGTCTCGTCTTACCCGTGCCGCAGCCGGCACGCTGCTTGGCTTGTTGCTGTCAAGCTCCCTGTTCGCGGGTACCGCAGCGGCCCAGTCCAACGCGCCGGCCGCTGCTTCCGCCAACGGAGCCACGCCTTGGGACCAGCGCGTGAATCCGGCGGCTGTCCAAAGCGATGCCTGGTTCGACAACTACAGGTTCCGGGACGGCGAGACGCTGGCCCGGCTAAAGCTTCACTACGCGACGCTCGGCACGCCACATCGCGATGCACAGGGGGCCATCGACAACGCCGTCCTGGTCCTGCACTGGACCGGTGCGGACAGCCGCACGCTGCTGAGCCCGACTTACACGAAGGCGCTGTTCGACGCGGGGCGTCCGCTCGACGCGCGGCGCTACTATCTGATCTTTCCCGACAACGTGGGCCATGGGCAGTCGAGCAAACCCAGTGACGGACTGAAGGCGAAATTTCCGAACTATGATTACGGCGACATCGTCGATCTTCAGCACAAGCTGGTCACCGAAACCCTGGGCATCGGGCATCTGCATGCGATTCTCGGCATGTCGATGGGTGGCATGAACGCGTGGCAATGGGCGGAGACCTATCCCGGCATGATGGACGGCGTGATGCCGGTGGTCTCGCTGCCGATTTCGGTCTCAGGTCGCAATCTGCTGTGGCGACGCATGGTGATCGACGACATCCGCTCCGATCCGGACTGGAAGAGCGGCGACTACACGGAAACGCCACGCGGCTGGGTCGATGGTTTCAGGGTGCTGCGGATGATGATCGACAGTGCGCCCGCACTGCAGCAGGAAATTCCGGATGGCGTGGCAGCGGACAAGTTTCTCGCGGCCACCCGCTTCCAGGCGGAGCACGTCGACCCGAACGACATCCTGTATTCGCTGAAGTCGTCATTCAGCTACGATCCCGAGCCAGCGCTCTCGAGGATCAAGGCCAGGCTCTTCGCCCTGAATTTTTCCGACGACGAGTTCAATCCCGACACGCTACAAGTCCTCGAGAGACTCGTCCCGACGCTTCCGCAGGGCCGGTACGTGGTGCAACAGGGCACGTCATCGTCGCCCGGCCATTTCACCATGACGCGTCCCGACCTCTGGGCGCAACACGTGGGTGAATTCATGCAGTGGCTCGGTGACATGCCTTTGCAACCGGGCAGTACGAAGCCCGGTTGATAGCCGATTCATCCAGGCCATGACGTAATCCACGCGGTGGGAGGCTGCAACAACCGTGTCCGAACGTCTATGCAACAGATGAACGTGTCCATGGAAAGACCGGGCCGGAGCGGTTAAGCAGCAGTTCGTCCGCCGTTAACTCTCAGAACTTCTCCGGTCATGAAACTCGCTTTTTCCGACGCCACAAAAATGATTGCGTCCGCAATCTCTTCAGGCGTTCCCGCACGTTTAAGCGGCACGGTGGCGAGCATCGCGGCCTTGCTCGATTCGGAGCCCGTTATGCGGTCGAGCATTTCAGTCTGGATGGGCCCCGGAGCGACTGCATTGACTCGAATATTGAATGCGGCTGTCTCGAGCGCGGCGGATTTCGTCAGACCCTCGACCGCATGCTTGCTGGCGACATACAGTGCGTTCCTGGGGGCGCCGCGAATACCCATCGTCGACGATACATTGACGATGCTCCCGCCGCCCTGGGCTGCCATGGCGCGGATCTCGTGCTTGAGCGCCAGCCACGTGCCGAGCACATTCGTATCGAAAACGAAAGCGTATTGATCGACGTTCTGTTCAACTATCGGTGCCGGGTCGCCCTCGTAACCGGCGCTGTTCACCGCAATATCCAGGCGGCCAAAGCGGGAAATGACGCGGTCGACCAGGCCTTGGACCTGGTCCTCGAAGCGCACGTCTGCCTGCACAAATTCCACTTCGGCACCAGACGAACGCAGTTGGTCTGCGAGCTTCCTGCCCTCTTCGAGTCGACGGCCCGAGATGACCAGCCGAGCTTTCTCTTTCGCGAAGGCAATCGCGGTTGCGCGACCAATTCCAGAAAGCGCTCCCGTCACGAGTACTACGGGCGAATCATTCATTTTCCGACTCCTTTTGCAGTCCATAAAAATTCTTGGTTATCGGAGCCACGAAACGGCAAGCATTGCGTCACGTGGCTCGTATTGCGTTACGCGCTGTAGCCACCGTCGACAGGAATAATCGCGCCGGTAATGAAGCTCGCCGCAGGGCTGGCGACGAAGGCGACCACGGAGGCGATCTCTTCAGGCCGACCGAAGCGTCCGAGCGCAGTGGCGGCTGCCTGCGCCTCGGCAAAGGGACTGTTATCAGGATTCATCTCGGTATTCGTCGAACCGGTGCCGATAACATTCACGGTAATCCCCTTCGGGCCCAGATCCCGCGCGGCGCCTTTGCTGTAGCCCTCGATCGCGCGCTTCGTTGCGCTGTAGTCAGCAAGGCCGGGCCATGTCGATCGCCAGGCGAGCGCCGACGAAATCGAGATAATCCTGCCGCCGCTCGCCATCACCCGCGAGGCTTCTCGAATAGCGGTTACCACGGCTTCGTAATTGATCTTCTGTTGTCGCTCGAAGCCCGATGTATCGGTGGTCTCGGCCACCGTGCCCGTCACGAACACGGCGGCGTTATTGACAAGGATGTCGATCCGGCCGAACCGTTCGACAACTTCCGCAATCAATGCCTTGACCGCTGTTGCGTCCGCCTGGTCGGACTTCAGGGCAATCGCCTTGCCACCGGACGCTTCGATCGTTGCAATGACCTCTCCGGCTGCGATCTCGCTGCTGGAATAACTCAGCGCGACGGTGGCGCCTTCCGCAGCGAGCTGGATGGCGGTTGCGGCGCCGATACCGCGCGAGCCGCCGGTCACAAGAGCAATCTTTCCTTGAAGTGTACTTGCCATGATTTTGTCCATTAAGTAGAGGATGAGTCGCGGGCACCTGGATCGCCCGGATGTTTTTCATAACGCCAGAACTACAAGTTGAAACTTCGTCGAGCGGAAGTTCGCTACAAGTGGCTACCGCAAGCTACAGCGTGACGACGATCCTGCCGATGTGCCGGTTCTTCTCCAGCTCGCGATGCGCGTCGACGATTTGTTCGAACCGGAAGTACTTCGAGATGGTTGCCGTCAGCTTGCCCGCTTCGAGATTGTCGTAAACGAATCGGGCAACCTTGGCCTGACGGGCCGGGGTGGTCGTAATCGAGAACAGGTTATAACCTCGGATCACGACCTCCTTTGCGAGCGCGCGGAGCATGGGAAGCGGCGTCACTTCGTCGCTTAACGCGCCATAGATCATGACGGTGCCACCCGGCGCCAGGGCGTCGATCAGCTTGGGGAAAGCGGGACCGCCGACCGGATCGAACGCGACAGTCGCACCCGCACCGCCGGTTATCCGTTCGACCTCGCCCACCAGGTCCTGGTCGTCGGTGACGACGACATGGTCCGCGCCCGCCATGCCGATTTGCGCGGCCTTTTCCCTGGTGCGCGTCGTTGCGATGACCTTCGCGCCCGCAAGCTTCGCAACCTGGATCGCACCGATGCCCACGCTGCTCGAACCGGCAGTGATGATCACGGTATCCTTGTCCGTGACGATGCCGCTTTCGATAAATGCGCCCCATGGAGTGATGAAGGGATTCCAGATCGAAACCGCTTCTTCGAACGAAATGGACGATGGCTTCTTCACTGCCGCACTTGCTGGCGCCAGCACATGATCGCCGTACAGGCCGTAGTCGTTCATCGAGAAGGCCGGCATGGTGGAAACCTCATCGCCCACCGCGAGGTGCGTGACGTTTTCTCCCACGGCCTCCACGACGCCCGCGGACTCATAGCCCAGCCGGCCGGGGAGATTGACCGGTTCAACATAGACGCCCGTGCGCCACATCGATTCCGCACGGTTCAATCCGATCGCCCTGACGGCAATGCGAATCTCATCCGGCCCTGGTTCCGGCAATGCGACTTCCTCGATCTTCAGAACATCGGGGGCGCCATATTCGGCAAAGGTGACGATGCGTGCCATGGAGAAATCCTTTATCGAAAAATGAAAGATCAGACAACCGCGCCGGGCTCGTACGGAAAGAAGCGGTTGGACGGCCGCGAAAGGCCGAGATGCTCCCTTAGTGTTCGCCCTTCATATTCGCGTCTGAACAGACCGCGCCGCTGAAGCTCCGGAACGAGCTTGTCGACCACTTCGTCGAGGCCGCCGGGAATCCACGGAAACATGACGTTGAAGCCATCGGAGGCCTCTGTCTCCAGCCACTCCTGCATCTCGTCGGCGATCGACGTCGCGGTGCCGACGAACGTGAAGCCCGAATAACTGCCGGCGGCTTGCGCGAGTGCCCGGATCGTCAGACCTTTCTCCCGGGCGAGATTGACCATGCGCTCGCGCTGCGAACGACCGGCTTCCGTCTCCGGGATCTCCGGCAGTGGCCCATCGGGGTCATGGCCGGAAACGTCGAATCCCAGCATCGAGTTCAGGGAGCCGATACCACTGTCGTAGTGGACGAGACTGTCGAGCGTCGCGCGTCGCTCGAGCGCCTCATCCATGCTGTCGGCTACGACGACAAAAGCACCGGGCAGGTAACGCAGCATGTCGGGTGTGCGCCCGATCGCAGCCATGCGCGCACGAACATCGGCATTGAAGCTGCGTGCGGCCTCCATCGTCGGCGGAGCGCCGAAAACGACCTCCGCGGTTTCCGCCGCGAGCTGACGGCCTGCCGGCGACGCCCCGGCCTGAACAATCACGGGCCAGCCCTGCGGAGGCCGTGCGATGTTGAGCGGGCCGCGTACTGTCAGTAACGGGCCTTCGTGACCAATCGCATGAATGCGTGCCGGATCGACGAAGACCCCACTCTCCGTGTCCCTGACGAAGGCGTCATCAGCGAAGCTGTCCCACAGACCGGTGACGACATCCACGAACTCGCGTGCAAGCTCGTAGCGCTCGTCATGATCCATCTGGGCCTCGTAGCCGAAGTTCAGGGCCGCGTCGGGGTTCGCCGTCGTCACCACGTTCCAGCCGGCCCGGCCACCGCTGATGTGGTCGAGCGACGCGAACCGCCTGGCGATGTGATACGGCGCATCGAAGGTTGTCGAGGCTGTGGCGATCAGCCCGATCCGCTCGGTAACCGCCGACAGCGCCGAGAGCAGCGTGAAAGGTTCGAATGACGTCACCGTGTGGCTCCTCATGAGCGCCGCGATCGGCATATTCAATAACGCCAGATGGTCGGCCATGAAGAAGGCATCGAACTTCGCCTCTTCCAGTCGCCGGATCGAGCGCCGCATCTGGTCGAGGCTGAAATTCGCCTGCGGGTCGGCGCCCGGATAGCGCCACGCGCCCGTGTGGATGGCTGCGGGGCGCATGAATGCACCGAGGTGGAGTGGGCGATGACGAGCCATCTGTCGCTCCGTCGCGTCAGGTGCCGCTGGCCCGATTGACGGGTCAGCGGCTGGTTTCAGGCGTCGAGGAACGTCGTCGCATTGGCGACGAACGTGTCCGGATACTGATAGATCGACCCGTGATTGGAATCCGGATAGACGATCAGCTGCGCGTTCGGCAGATGCTGCTGGAGCGTGAACGAATGCCTCGTCGGAATAATGACGTCGTTGCTGCCCTGGACGACCAGCACGGGCTGCCGGATCGATTTCAGATACGCCAGCGCGCTATCGTTCGGCACATGCCACTTGCCGATCGCCTCGCCTTGGGCGGCAATGGTTTGCGCGCTCACTTGCGGATCGCGATCCTGACGACGCAGCTTGCGCTCGAGAAAGGCAAGGCCGGCCTTCTGGCTGGCTTCGGAAGGCCCGAAATGGACAGCAAGCCACAGATGTTCGGGCGGGTCATAGCTGCCGGCGAAGATTTCCGCGGAGCGGCTTTCCGACATGTCCTGCGAACGATGCCCGGTGCCGACGAGGATGATCTTGCGGACAAGGTCACCGCCCTGCAGCGCGATCTCCTGCGCAACGAAGCCCCCAATCGAAATGCCGAGTACGTCGACCTGAGTCAGGCCCAGCGCGCGAATGAACGCAATCGCATTGGCCCCCATTTCCTGGAAACTCGTCGGCGTGTCGCCCGAGGAGCTGGAGACGCCAGCATTATTGAAAAGGATCACTTCGCGATCCTTGGCAAAACCGTCGGTCACTGCCGGATCCCAGTGATCCAGGGTGCCGGTGTAGTGCTGATTGAAGACGAGCGGCAAGCCGCCCGGCTTGCCGAACCGGCGGTAGGCGAAGCGGATGCCGTTGGCCTCGACGAACTGCGTCGGTGCTGTATCGTGACTGATGCTGTTCATGGTTCAATCCTCTGTTCACCGACGCGCTCACCAGGGTGGTGGCAGCCTGCCGGAATTGACGGTTTCTTGCTGCGTTGGAGTCAATATAGAGGTCGGGCACGCCGTGCACTAGCCGTGAAACCCGGTTATGATCTATCCGGAAATTGCATAGATAGAACGTCAGGCGCCACGAGGAATACGATGGACATCAACGCGTTGCGGATTTTCTGCCGGGTGGCTCGACTGCAAAGTTTCTCGGCCGCCGCGCGGGAGCTGTCGATCTCGCAATCGCAAGCCTCGCGAGCTGTCGCCGATATCGAGGCCGAGTTGGGCACGCTTTTATTGGCCCGGACCACACGCGCCGTGATTCCGACCGAGGCGGGTGCCGACTATCTCATTCGCGTCGAGGGGGTGCTCGATCAGCTTGACGATGCAGGACAAAGCGTCCGGCAGGACGAGCTTCGTGGAACGCTTCGCGTTGGGATGCCGACGAGTGCCGGCGTGCGGGAAATCATTCCCCGACTTCCCCGTTTTACTGAACGTCATCCGCTGCTACGGATCGAGATCGTGCTCGACGACCGTCGCCAGGACCTTGTCCGGGACGCAGTCGATGTCGCCATCCGTATCGGAACCCTCCCGGACTCGAACGCGACGGCGCGTCTGCTCACGAGCTACGCACGACTGATCGTCGCCTCCCCTGCATATCTCGCCCGATGCGGCACGCCCGTTTCGCCGGACGCGCTCGTCGGTCACCGGATCGTCTATGGGCCCGCGGCCACCGTCAGTACCGCCTGGACATTTACGCAAAAGGAGATAACCACCAACGTGCCGATAGAACCCAACCTGTCGTTCAGCGACAACGAGGGCGCAGTTGCAGCTGCGAAGGCTGGCTTGGGTATTACTTCGATAGGATATTGGGCGTGCCGCAGGGAGCTGGAGGAAGGATCACTCGTGCCGATCCTCACCGACTGGTCGATGGTCGGCACCAAGGTGCACGCCTATTTCCCCCTCGGCCGTGCGACCCGGACGGCGGCCCGTGCCTTCATCAATTTCTTGCTGGAAGAATTTAGCGAAGGCGTCGACGTGACACGCGTCGGATGATGTCGCTGCATCTCCGTCATGCGTATGCCGCGTGTCGATACGTGAAGGGTTGGGTTACCGCTCGTCGAAGAGCACAGCGGCCCGGAAACGTTCAGACGTCAATGCTCCCCGGCGCGAGGCGCGGCCGCATGAAGGTTCACGAGCAAAAATAGAGCATCGCCTGGCGCTTCGTCAGGTTCCGTTTATCTTCTGATTACTGGACGGCGCCCAAGTTTTAGTCAGCTCGCGGCTCAAACCTCGGCGGCACATGAGACATCGATACCCCGGTTATCTCGTGGCCAACGAAAACACGCTCGATTTCCATGACAATCTCCTTTCACGCAAAGGGAGATTGAGTGTGCGCCTCTACCGGCGGCCGCTATCCGACCCGGAAGCGACCTTCAACTTCCCATGAAGCGGATGCTAGCGCCATGTTGTGCTGCGTGTGTTCATGGGTAAATCGACTTAGAATTGCGCCTCACACTTCGAACAAGCGCCAGATGGTCACAGTCCGCCCTCTCAGCATCGATTCGGATAGCGATTACGCGAATGTATCGCGCGTCTTTATCGAAGCCGCCTCTTATACTCAACTGGTAGAAGGACGGTCGCCCTCCAAAGAAGATGTTGATGATTTCTTCCACGGCAAGCCTGCAGGTAAAGATGGGGGAGATAAATCAGTCTTCGGGTTTTACGTCGGGCCAGACATGGTTGGCTGTGCCGACGTGATTCGCGCATATCCAACTGACGACTGCATCTGGATCGGACTGCTGTTATTTTCCGATGCGTACCGGAGTCGTGGTTACGGAAAGACCGCGTTAGCGTTGCTCGATGCCCTGGCGCGTGAGTGGGGCTTCCGCAGGGCGCAACTCGCGGCCGTTTCGACGAATCCGCGTGCGTTCGCATTTTGGCAGCGCGAGGGATTTGAGGAAATCCGACGGACGACCAATCCGCGATTTCTCGGAGAGTTGATCGTCATGGAGCGCCCCATTCGGTAGCTGCGTCGAATGGCTCAAACGGGTGGCGGTTTGAGGCAGTGCAGGCGGAAATTAGCTGCCGAACAACGACTATTGAGCGAGGGCTGACGTGGCCTTGGTTAGCCAAAGTGGAGGCGGCCTCGACCGGCCGCTCCTGGCCGAACTCAGCCGGTCGCTGCCTCCGACGCGCGACGGGCGACTTCCGACCCACAAGGGACATTCCGATTTCTCCGAAGCGGACGTCTACCGAGGTTTATTGGGACTTAGGGGAAGACGATCACTTAATTGGTGCTAGGGTTATCCTTTCTACTCCGAGGATTCCGCAGCGCAATAAAGAGACCAACTCCGAGGACGATACCGAACATCCAACTTAGCATGTGTAACGCATTGGCGGCCCGTAAGAGATATGAGACACGGGCCACGCCAAACATTCCACCAATCGCCAATACTATTATCAGTATCCGTATTGTCCACCATAGCGGGGACCGACTGAACCAACTCTCATCCCTGTGCGTCCCAACAAAAAAGATGGTGGTCAGGCTCACAAAAATAGTGGAGAACCATACCCAACACCAGAAAAATGCTAGCAATATAGAATCACCAGGAGCATACATCTGGGCCCTCGCTTATCTGCGGCTCAGCGCCTATTAGAAAATCCGCCGAGCGTTGTGGTATTCACTTCGTAGTCGGTTGCGATTGTAATCGCCACAGTTTATAACGCACAGATTGTTGACGCTAATCTACCAGGTGCCATTGACCGTCCCTTCCTGACCGGATTGCGTCGGCGGCAATACGTCTAGAAATTTTGTCAGTTGCGTTTTTGAGCGACGCACCCCCACCCATCGTAGGTCAGCCCAAAAAACGCAGAGATACACGTCATGAATCCCGACACAGCTAAAATATTGTGCTGGAGAACTGGCATATGGATGAAGACTAGGACGCGAAATTGGTCGTCAACTTGTTGCACCGAAGCGCGGCCGTACTGGTAGTCGTTAATGAAGCCCGAAACGATCGATGCCTTCTCGGCGGACGGTGCAATCAGGCAAAAATCGACTTCGCGAGGCATGCCAAAGTCGTCTCCCTGTGCATCCATTACACGCAATTGATCAACGTCAGCAACCGCAGTTTCCATCAAGGTCTCAATAACTGACACGGCTTTCCCCTCTTTTTGTATTGTTGAAGATTGGCAATGACGGCCATGATCGAGCGCTTACTGTCGATTTGCATATCGTGGATTTCACCATGCTACCTGCGGTGAACGTCGGGAGAGATGTTGTTCGTTGTCGATGATCTACGATCTGACACCGAATGTCCCTTCTTGGCCGAAACCTATCCATCCGGGTTACTGGAAAAACCGCTGGTGCATCTTCGTGAATGCAGCAGGTGTCGGTCGGGTTTGTAACCACTTCAGGACCTGCTGACCGCATTCGACACCGTTCGAAGATGATGTGTCGACAACGTAATCGTAGTGTCGGTTAGCGTGAATCGAGTGAAACTGAGACTCGGCCAGTCCGATCTTACGATCGCCACGGGCCTGTTCGCGCTCGATTAGAACTTCAAGCGCACAAGAAACGCCGATAATAAGTACCGGTAGCTCGACCAGGTCTTCAAGCATGTAGCGCCACGAATCGGACGAGAGAACATGATCGACGATCACGGCCTGACCGTGTCTGAAAAAAGTGGCGGCCGTGGCATTGATCGCCCGACACAGGGCTGCCACGCGAATCTCTACCAACGGCTTCTCGACGTCCCAATAGTCGGCAGGCTCCATGCTTCGGAATACATCAAGCTCAACGTGCAAAGGATGCTCGTCCAGGTTCTCGCACAGATATCTGGACAATGTGCTTTTGCCCGAGCTGCTCGGACCGTTGAGTACGACGATGCCCCCCGGGGAGCGCAGCGTTTCTCTAATCGGCATTTAGGAACCTGTCGACGGCCTGCGAACGCAGGAAGCCAGTCAATTGTCGTCCAAGTGACGCACGGTGTCGAACGTCCGTTTGTGGCCGGGAGCAGGCGGACGCAGTTGACCCCGAATGTCCCGCAA
Source organism: Burkholderia seminalis (assembly GCF_001718535.1). NCBI lineage: Bacteria > Pseudomonadati > Pseudomonadota > Betaproteobacteria > Burkholderiales > Burkholderiaceae > Burkholderia > Burkholderia seminalis. Next base: position 441,943 of record NZ_CP013399.1, read on the forward strand.
CACCGCTTTTCCAGCATAGATGACCGAGCTTGAGACAGAGAGCGTCCTGTCTGAAGTCAGCGCTTCGACCGGCCGCGCGGTGGGCCGGGAATCGGTCCAGAAATCAGGACGTTACCACCGGAACCCTTGCTCCACTACGCGAATTGACAAATTTAATGCGGACGTAGGCGAGTTGACGGCATTATTTTGATGCGACCGTCAATAAAGTCGTCAATTCGCGGGACGGAGGCCTTGATCCATGAGAATTCTGGAGTGACGGAATTATTTTGCTCTACGCCAAAGCGGTCGTTCAAAACCTCTGGTTCGTCGGGGTGTTAGTGGCTCCGTGGTCAGCACACGTCTTGCGACCCGATCATGCCACCCGGTCGCAAGACGTTGCTCAGAGCGTCACTTCGACGCAAGGCGGCGCTGACCTGAGGCGGGATTTTGTAGCCACGCTCGATGAGTATCTTGGCCTCGGCGCGACTGCGGAACCATTCCCGATTAAATCGCTTCTCGCGCAGCGTGCCGTTGGAACCTTCAACGGAGTCGTTCTGCCAAGGGCGGCAAGAACGAACACAGCGTGTACGATCTGGTCTTCAAGAAAACCATCCAAGGAGAGTGGAATGAATCCGGAACAGGCCCGAGCCGAAGAAACCCAGGCGATGGAGCGCATGGTGGCCGCCACGCTGCGCGTGCAGAGCACGTTCGCCTCGATGCAGAAGCAATTTCCGCCGCAAGGCAGCGGCGAGCCTTCGCCGTTCGCGCTGCAAACCTTCGATGCCGCCCTGCAGGAACTTGAAGACGCACAGGCCGCGTTCGATGCGCTGCTGAACGATCTGATCGACGGTAACCGCTAAAAGCTACGCCCTTACCTGCACCGATTGTCGACGATCTAAAAAGCTGTGTCGAACGGCCGTTCGTGGCCGAACGTGGCCGGCCGACGCCTTGTGATACGCGACCGGCGGAGATCGACCCACAACAGTCCTTCGTCTTTCTCGCTAGCGGATATCGGGCTGTGAGATAAGGCGGATTTGTGTGTAAGAATTCACATCCTTTAAACCCGGGTCACACGCCATGAGTCAGAGTCGCCGCACCAATGTCAACGTTCGACGGCTTACCCCGGCAGAATGGGCGCAAGCCTTTCCAGTCATTTCCCAATTGCGCTCACTGGACGAAGCGGAGTTCTTGAAGCGAGTGCAGCGGCAATCGCATTCTGGTTTCGAGCTCGTGGGAGCGTTCGAGAACGGCGAGCTTCTCGGCGTCATGGGGATGAGGCCGGTCCACACGCTGGCGCGCGGAGCACATCTGCACATCGATGATCTTGTCGTAACTGCCAAAGCTCGGGGAAGCGGTACAGGTCACGCGTTGATGGCATATGCAGAAGCCGACGCACGGGCTCGCGACATGAGTGCCGTGTTTCTCGACGCGAGACCAGAGGCTGTTTCCTTCTATGAGCGTCAGAACTTTGTGCTTCACACCGCACCGTCGATGAAAAAAGTGCTCTAGTCGAGCGACGAGACGCAGGAATGCCGAACCCGGGCCTCCGACCGCCGCAGTCGGTCGTCGTTCGTCCCGCGTCGTCGAACTTCCGCAAACGATCCGCTCGAAACCCGCCCCCCAGCGAAACAACACGCGCCGATTGTCAACAATCTGGCTGCTCGTGCCGAACGGCCGCTTGTGGCGCCGGCTGCAGCCCATCATGACCGATTGAATCCGCAACCCGAAGCAGCCATGCGGTTTCCTCCCGGACAGCCATTCAATTCGATCGGTTCGAGATCGATTGTTGGACGGGCGCCCGAAAATTGACGGCAATCCATCAAGCTCTTCCGACTGGCGATTATCGGTTGACACCCGCCATGCTCACCACTCGAGAGCGGGGTCGATCTCGTTGGACGACAAGCCGAATACCGCCATTCTGGCCCGATGGTCCGGTGAACCCAAATAAGAACGGAGTTGCCGGTTTACCGCATTGCGCAACTCGCTGTTTTGCGGGTCGAACGAGAATGCGCCGAGTGGGGGCCTCTGTTGTTTGCCATTCGCTTCCGGCTCGTGCGGCACGGCCTCAAGCGCTGAGGCTCCAATCCGATCCGCAACAATGCGATTTCCCAGCGCCGTACTCGCGTACGCGTCGATCGTGCCGGAGAGAACCGCATCAATCGCGTCGGCTTGTTGCGCGAAGACGGCTATCTGGTCATCGCTTATGCCCGCCTCTTTTGCCGAGTCGTGCTGAACCTGTCCGGCAATGATGCCAAGGCGGGCGTCGGAGCGTTTGGCGAGTGACGTGTAGTTGTTGAGGCCCTTCGGGTTACCGGCCCGAACCAGAAAGCCGTCGCCGATCCCCCATACAGGTTCGCTGAATGCGACCGATCTGGCGCGTTCAGGCGTAATGAAGAGCGGAACGTTCATATCCCAGCGTCCAGTTGCAACGCCGGGCAGCAGTTCACTGAATGTCGTCAGGCGATGCTCGATCCGCGTGACGCCAATCGCCCGAAGAACGACACCGGCCAGTTCAATATCGGCACCCGAAGCAGTTCCTCCGGGTTCCGTCCATCCGAAAGGGGGTTCGTCAATGTACGCAATCGTTACCTTCATCGCCATGTCTCGCGAAATGGGACGGCCACCGCATCTGGCGCCGATTGGTCATGATTCTACCCATACACACGGATGTTCGTTCCTGAGCGGAATCCATCAGTAAAAGCCAAGCCAATACTGCCCGACAGTCCTCCCAGGTGGGTCGGATTGCGACGCTTCTCCTTAACGATTCGCATACCGAATCGTATATGGATCATGCCTCGACGGTTGCGTATCGAACGCCGACACACCGACTCGATCCGCACCATGTTTGCCGCGCCCGGCACGACGAAACGCGAAACCACAATGAAACCCGCATGTGAATGCCGCGAAGCTGCATGAACGAATCGTCAGTCCGGCGCGTCAACCTTGCGTATGCCTCAATTCGCCGCCGATATCTTGCGGCAGCCTCAGCAAGTTGAAGATCGGACAGACCGCCTCGACCGCCTGGTGCAACGCGCGAATGGCTTCGGGCGGCTCGGGCGACACGATGTCGAGCGTATAGCGGATGTTGTGCGGGAATACCGGAACATGCTCGAACCCCGGCTGCTGTGCGAGCGGATGCTGGTCGCCGGTGACCTCGACCGCGATCGAGTCGACCTTCAGGCCACGCTCCGCGGCCTGAATCAACGTGATATGCGTGAGGCAACTGCCGAGCACGCCAAGCTGCAGCTCCGGCGATGCGGGCCCGAGGTTATAGCCCGCGAAGTCCGGCGGACTGTCGCTGATCACCTGGAAGTCGCGAATCCGGATCTCGCGCACGCCGCTGCGACCGAGCGCGCGCACGGTCGCCTTCAGCGGCGTCGCCTTGAATTCGGGATCGTTGCGGGCCGCCTGCTGCTTCGCGTGCCACGCATCGCGCTTTTGTACGAGATAGTCGTTGAGAGTCGTCATGGTCGAATCATGGGTAGATTGCGCGGATCGCTCGCTGCATTCGCACGCGATCAGTCGACCGCCGGAATCCATGCGGCAGTCGCCGCGTCGCTTGCCCGGAATGCGGGGAACTTCACGCCGAGCTCGGCCACGGTGCGAATGTCGTTTTTCACGAGATCGTCGCGCGTGATCAGCGTCGGCTTGACCGCGATGCGCGCGCCCGGGTTCTGGCCGGCGACCAGCAGTGCGGCCGCGCGCACCGACACGGCGCCGACGACCGCGGGATTGGTCGCGGCCGTCGCGACCCACGCGCTGTTGGGCGCACGAATCGCCTCGATGTCGGCCGTCGAGATGTCGGCACTGTAGATGCGGATCTTCGACGACAGCTTCGCTTCGTCCGCGGCGAGCTTCGCGCCGCGCGCGAACTCGTCGTAAGGCGCAAAGACGACGCGGATATCCGGATTCGCTCGGTACGCCGCGGCCGCCTGATTCGCGACCGATTGCGCGATCGGCGTGTCGACGGTGCCCCAGCGCGCCTTCTCCTGCACCTTCGGGTGCGCGCGCTTGAAGTCGCGCCACGCGGCGTCGCGGCGGTCGAGCGGCGCAAAACCGGCAACGTAGACGTACCCGGCCGAAAACGCGTCGCCGTTGTCCTTGACGGCCTGCCCGAGCAGCAGGTTCGCGAGGTCGCGATCGTTCTGCTCGATCTGCGGCACCTTCGGGTTGCCGAGATCGACGTCGAACGCAACGACCTTGATGCCCTTGTCCAGCGCACGCTGCACGACGTCCTTCAGCGACTCCGGCAGGCCGTGATTGACGATGATCGCGGACACCCCGACGCTGATCGCCTGCTGGATCTGCTCGCGCTGCTCGGCCGCATCCTGCCGGCCCTCGTAGATGCGCAGGTCGATGCCGAGCGCACGCGCCTGCTTCTGCGCGCCGGCCTCGTACGCCTGGAAGAAGTCGCCGGTGGACAGATAGTTGACCAGCGCGATCTTCACGCCGCCCTTGTCGAACGGCGCGGGCGCCCCCTTGAGCGGACCGGCCTGCACGGCGGGTACGCCCAGCGCAGTCGCGAAACACAGCACGAGCGCACCGATCTTCAGATCGACGCGCGATTTCCGGCGAAGCAACGAGCGCATGGCGAGCCTGTCTCCACATTGGACAATATCGGCTCAATCTATCAGCGCCGCATGCAAACTCAAACCGAGCGATTCGAAAATGGATATCACTTCGGATGGCAAACCGTTACCGTTCCGCGAGCCGGCCGATCCATGCGAGCCGCTGCGACGCATGACGGCACGTGCGTCACGCGCGCGCATCCGTCCGACGCCCGATGCCGAACGTGAACGCCAGCGCGAGCACGAGCAGCGCCCCCTTGATGAAATCCTGCATGTAGTACGGGGCATTCAGCATCGTCAGCCCGTTGAGCAGCACACCGACGAATACCGCGCCGACGACGGTCCCGAACACGTTGGGCCGCTTCGCGCCCCATACCGCGTAGCCGATCAGCGCGGCGGCCACCGCATCGAGCAGTAGCGAGTGGCCGGCGCTCACGTCGCCTCGACCGACCCGCGCGGCGATCAATACGCCGCCCAGCGACGCGATCGCACCCGATACGACATACGCGGCCACGCGGTAGCGCGCGGCGGGCGCACCGGCAAGCCGCGCGGCCGTTTCGTTGCCGCCGATCGCATGGATCACGCGGCCCCATCGGGTCGCCTCCATCGCGACACATGCGACTGCCGTGATAGCGACGAGCAGCAGCACCGGCAACGGCACCACGTCGAACACGCGCAACCGGCCGAGCGCGAGAAACGCGTCGGGGAACACGCCGGTTGCATCCGTACCGTCGGGCAGCACCGAGCCGGTCGCGAGCGAACGGCCACCGGTCGGAATCAATTGCAGGCCGGCCATCAGGAACAAGGTGCCGAGCGTCGCGAGCTGGTCGGGCACGCGCAGGCGCGTGATCAACACGCCGTTGAACCACCCGGCGGCCATGCCGAGCGTCACGCAGGCGATGACCGCCGCCAGCGTGCTGCCGTGCCACACGACCAGCACATAGCTGGCGGCCATCTGCGCGGTCGCGGCCACGCTGCCGACCGACAGGTCGAAACCGCCGGCCGCGAGCGTGATCGTCACGCCGACGCCGAGCAACGCGACGATCGACACCGACTGCAGGATACTGAACAGATTGTCGACGTTCAGGAACGCGGGTTCCCTGAGCGCGAAGCCGATCACCAGCAGGACCAGCACGAGCAGGATGCCGGTGCGCTCGAGAGCGTCGCGGATGCGGGCCGGCGCGGCGCGCGGCCGTTCGACGGGTGCGGCATCGTGCTCGGTGGAAGAAGTCACGGTTTTCATCAGGGGGCGCTCAGGGTGGAGGATGTCGAAGGCAGGTCATCGAGCGTCGCGCGATCGAACCGCACGATACGGTCGGCGATCTCGGCAGCTTCTTCCACATCGCTGACGAACACGATCGTCGCACGGGCATGCGCGTGACGCCGCAGCGTATCGACGATATCGGCCCGCGCGCCGGCATCGATGCCCTGAAACGGCTCGTCGAGCAGCAACAGCCGCGCGGGTTCGGCATGCCAGCGTGCGAGCACGACCTTCTGCTGATTGCCGCCCGACAGGCGGACCACGCGATCGTCCGGGCCGGTGCAGCGGATGCCGAACCGTGCGATCGCCTCCGCGGCGGCCGCGCGTTCACGCGCCCTGCCCACCGGGCCGCGCGCGAACCAGCGCGCCAGAAACGGAAAACCGATCGTGCCCGCGATCGACGCGAACGGCACGCTGTCGGGAAACAGCGACGTGCGCCAACGGTCCTCGCCGGCCAGGAAGACGCCGGCGCGAATCGCATCGGCCGGCGAACGCGGGCGCCACGGGCGGCCGTCGAGCGTCATGTCGCCGGACACCGCCCGCGCGGCGCCGAAGATCGTGTTGGCAAGACGCGACTTGCCGCCGCCGACCGGGCCCGCGATCGCGACGATCTCGCCGTGCCGGACATCGAGGTCGAACGGCGTGCTGGCCGGCGTCAGCCGAATACGCCGCATGCTGAACGCGGCGTCCGACTCGCGCGCCGCGGCGCGGGCCGGTGCCGGCTCACGCGTTTTCGGCAACGGCCGTCCGATCATCGTTTCCACCGCCGCATCGAAATCGACGGGCGCGGGCAGATCCGCGACGATCCGGCCATCGCGGACGATCGCCACGCGGTCGGCCATGCGGCGCAAATCGCCGAGCCGATGCGACACCAGCAGGATCGCCACGCCATCGCGGCGCAACGCGTCCAGCAGCGCGAAGAGCCGCTCGGCCTCCGGTGCGGACAAGCTGGCGGTCGGCTCGTCGAGTATCAGCAGCGACGGCTGTCCGCCAAGCGCGCGCGCCAGCGTCACACGCTGCTGATCCGCCAGCGACAGCGACGCCAGCGGCGCGGCCAGGTCGACGTCGAGCCCGACCCGCTCGGCGAGCGGTCGCGCCGCGGCACGCCGTGCGGCCGGCGTCGCACGCCACGGTGACGCCCGATCGCACAGCCGGTCGAGCAGCAGGTTGTCGGCGATCGACAGCGTCGGCACGACCGCGTCGACGACCGACTGGTGGACGGTCGCGACACCAAGCCGCTTGGCGGCGTGCGGCGACGCCGGTCGATACGGTTCGCCGCGCAGTGTCAGCGTGCCGCCGTCCGGGCGCAGCGCGCCGCTCAGGATCTTGACGAAGGTCGACTTGCCCGCGCCGTTCGCGCCCATCAGCGCGACGACTTCGCCCGCGTCGATCGACAGATTCAACGCCGACAGCGCGACGGTCGCGTCGAAACGCTTCGCGATGCCAGCCGCGCGCAGGACCGGCGGCGACGCCGATCGATGTGATCGACTTTCGCGCGTCGCACCGGCAATCCCGTTCGCCGTCGCATTCATGCCGGATACCCCTGTCGGGCACGGCGTGGTTGAAACCGGAACAGCACGTCGTGATTCACGTCACGTACCTCCCCTGGTAGCAGCTCGGTATCGCCCGGCTCGTCACCGTTCGTCGGATGCGGATTGCCGGAACGACGCGCCATGCGCGGTGTCCGGCAGACGGTCGCGGCCGCTCAGCCGCGAGCGGAAGGTACCGGCCGGCGAAGTCGTCCGGTACAGGCCGCGCTTTTTCAGTTCGGGCACGATCAGTTCGGCGAAATCGTCCAGCGTGCCCGGGCTGATCAGCGGATTGAGCATGTAGCCGCTCGTGGTCGACTGCCGTGCATGCTCGGCGAGCTGATCCGCGACTTCGTCCGGCGCGCCGACGAGGATCAGGTCGGTGCCGCGCGTGACGCTCGCGAACTTGCGCCGCACGTCGCCGGCCGTGAGCGGCTTGCCGCCGCCGTCGGGCCGCACGACGTAGGACGTGAGCCCTTCCGTGCGCGTCGTCAGCGGTTCGTCGTCCGCGTAGCGGTCGATGTCGATACCGGTGTCGCCCGCATAGCTGACGAGTTGTGCGTGCTGATGGTAGTGCTGCTGCAGCGTGTGGTATTTCTCCTTCGCGTCGCTCGACGAGCGCGCGGTCACGATCCGCAGCACGGTCAGCGACTTCACGTCGTCCGCCGCCCGGCCGCGTTCGACCGCCAGCCGGCGAATCTCGTCGAGGCCGGCGCGGATCTCGTGCGGATTCGACTTCGCGACGAATACCACCTCCGCGTGCTTCGCCGCGAACTCGCGCCCGCGCCCGGACCAGCCGGCCTGGATCAGCACGGGCGAGCGCTGCGGCGACGGCGCACAGACGTGCGGCCCCTGCACGCGATAGTGCGTGCCCTCGTGCGCGATCGGCCGCACGCGGTCGCCACGCGCATAGCGCGGCGCATGCTTGTCGGCCACGACCGCGTCGTCCGCCCAGCTCCCTTCCCACAATTTGTACACGACGTCGAGAAATTCCTCCGCGCGCGCGTAGCGTTCGTCGTGGCCGACCATCCGGTCGAGCCCGAAGTTGCGCGCCGCACTCGTCAGGTAGGACGTCACGATGTTCCAGCCGATCCGGCCGTTGCTCAGATGATCGAGCGTGCTGAAGCGGCGCGCGAGCGCGAACGGATGCTCGTAGGTCGTGCTCGCCGTCACGCCGAACGCGAGCCGCTCGGTCTGCGCGACAAGTGCCGGAATCAGCATCATCGGATCGTTCGCGGGCGCCTCGACCGCCCATCGCAGTGCCGCGTCGGCCGACCCGCCGTAGACGTCGTACAGACCGAGCACGTCCGCGAAGAACAGCATGTCGAGATCGGCCTGCTCGGCCGTGCGTGCGAGATCCGACCAGAACGCGAGCGTATTCGCGCGCAGCCGTTCGTCGGCCGGATGGGTCCACAGGCTCGGCGCGCCGCCGCAGCCGACGCTGGCTTGTTCGTACAGGGAAAACAGCAAGGGGCGAGGATCGGACATCGTGGGGTTCGTTACCAGGGCAGGAATCAGTTGGGTGCCGCCCACGCGTTGGGCGACGCGCGGCGACGGCGTGCAGGCACGCGAGCGTGGGGGGCGCGCGCCAGATGGCGATTGACATGCCTCTCGAGACGAGAGGCCGGAATGGTGAGGAGCGCGACCAGCACGACATAGACGACGGCCGCGCCGGCCAGCGGCTCGTAGACGCGCAACGTCTCGAAGCGCAGCGTATTGGCCGTTCCCATCACGTCGAACACCGTCACGGTCGACGCGAGGACGGTCGATTTCAGCAGCAGGATCGCCTCGCCGATGAGCGCGGGCAGCGCGAGCCGCCACGCGCGCGGGCCGACGATGCGGCGCAGCACCTGCACGCGCGTCATGCCGTATGCGTACCCGGCTTCGATCTCGCCGGCCGGCACGCCGGCGATCGCGCCGCGCAGAATCGTCGCGACATACGCGCTCTCGTTCACGCTCAACGCGACGATTGCGTACCAGAACGCGTCGCGCAGCAGCGGCGATGCCCAGCTGTCGCGCATCCATTCGCGCGGGACGATCTGCCCGAATCCGTAGTACAGCAAATACAGCTGAACGAGCAGCGGCGTGCCGCGAACGAGCATGATCCAGCCGCGCGCGGACCAGCGCAGCGGCGCATGGCGCGCACCGGCGGCGAGCGCGAGCGGCACGCCGAGCAGCACGCTGGCCGTGCCCGACAGCAGCGTCAACGCGAGCGTCGTCGGCACCGCGGCGAGCAGCTTCGGCATCACCGTATCGAACAGGAACGGCAGCGAGAAGATCATGCGGTCGCGCGCCTCGTGCCACGGTTCGCGTGCCGCTCGAGCACCGCGAAGATGCCCGTCGACGCGATGCTCAGCAGCAGGAACAACGCGGCCGTGACGAGATAGAAGAATACGTAGTGACGGGTCGCGCCGGCCGCGAGCTGGCTCGCCTTCAGCAAGTCCGTGAACGAGCCGAGCACGCTGATGAACGACGCGTCCTTGGTCGCGTTCAGCCACACGTTGCCGACGCCCGGCAATGCGAGCCGCGCGGCGGCCGGCAGCCGGATGCGCGTGAACGTCTGCCATGGCGTCATCCCGTATGCATGCGCGGCTTCGATCTCCCCGATCGGCACGTTGACGAGCGCCGCGCGGAAAATGTCGGTCAGATACGCGCCCTGGATGAAACCGAGCGACAGCGCAGCAACGAGGAACGGCGGGAACGCGAAGCCGTCGGGCACCAGGCCGCCGCGGTGCAGCGCGACCTCGACGGCAGGCGCGAGCGCATAGAACGCGAGCAGCAGGCACAACAGCTCGGGCAGCGCACGCACCAGCGTCGTGTAGAGCCGCGCGAGCCATGCGAGCGGCGCGTGGCGCGACAGCTTGCCGAGCGCGCCGGCGATGCCGAGCAGCACGCCGGTGCAGAACGACGCCGCCGCGACGCCGAACGTCAGCGCGAACGCGCCCGCGAACACGTGGCCATATCCACCGTCGTCGAATGCAAGCAGCGCGAGCAGCGAGTCGTCCGCGGCCATCGGGTCAGCGGCCCTTCTCGATCGTGCCCTTCAGGTTCGGATAGCGGGCGGTGATCGCATCCCACGTACCGTCCTGCTGCAGCTGCGCGATCGCGGTCGACAGCTTGCCGCGCAGCGCATCGCCGCGGCGCACGCCCGCGCCGACCCCGAGGCCCAGCAGCGGATTGTCCGCGCAGGTCGCCTTGACCTCGAAGTCCTTGCCGTCGCGCGACGCGAGGAAGGCCGTGAACAGCCCCTTGCCTTCCTGCACGTAGTCGACACGGCCGGACACCAGATCCGCGAGCGCGTTGTCGAACTTGTCGAATGCCTTGATCTGCGCGTCCTGCTTGAAGCGGGCATCGAGGAACGCCGAGAAGTTCGTGCCGGCCTCGACACCGATCACGCTGCCCTTGACGCTCGCGGGCACCGCGCAGTCGACGCGGCGCCGGTCGCTTTTCGCGCCGACGAACACCGTCGGCGATTCGTAATAGGCACGGCTGAAATCGATCGCTTTCTGCCGCTCGCCGGTGATCGTCATCGACGACCAGATCACGTCGATCTTGCGGTTCTGCAGTGCCGGAATCAGGCCGTCCCACGCAATGTCGGTGAGCTCGCACCGCACGTTCAGTTTGCCGCACGCGGCATCGAGCACGTCGATTTCCCAGCCCTTCCACTTGCCGCCCGCGTCCTTCGAAAAGAACGGCGGATACGACTCGGCGTCGATGCCGACGCGCAACGTCGGCTGGGCCGCATGGGAAGCCGGCACGAGGCCGAGCACGAACAGCGCGGCCGCGGCACGGCGGACCCTGGAACGCATCAAACGATTCATGTGGCGAATTTCTGAAATAACGTCGGAACGACCGGCGTCGCAGCCGGCAGGAGGCGAGACTGTAATGCGTGCCGAAGCGTGTACCAAATGGTTATTTTTTCGATGAATATCTGATCGCGCGATATGGCGGAACGGCGCACCGCCGAACGCGACGCACGGTGCATCGTTCGCCCGCTCACGCCTCCGCTGTTTCGCGCCGCTGCGCCGGCAGCTCCAGATTCGCGCGGAAATCGCCGCCCACGTAGTCGGTATCGAGCAGGCCGCGACGCCGCAATTCGGGCAGCAGGCCGTTGAGCAGCAGGTCTTCCTGGTCCGGCTGGCCGAGCCCGTGCAGCGACAGCACGTCGACGAGCCCCTCGCGATAGCGCGCCTCGATCGCATCGGCGAGCTGCTCGGGCGTACCGGCGACGAACCAGTGGCCGGTCTCCTGTGCGCGGATGATCAGTTCGCGCAGCGTCAGCCGCTGGCGCGCATAGGCGACGAAGATGGCGACACGCCCTCGCCGGCGATGGACGCTGTCGATAGCAGGCAGCAACGCCGCCGGCAGCGGCTGATCGAGCGGCAGGTCGCGCAAGTCGACACTGCCGCCGAGCATGTCGGCGAGCTTCAGCCTGCCTTGTTCGTAATCGATGCGCTCATGCTTGTCGCGCAATCGTCGCGCGACGTCGGCATCGGACTCGCCGATCACCGAATGAAACGAGTTCATCACGAGCGGCGGCCGGTCGCCGCGACCGAAGGCGGCGGCCTGCCGGCGCAGCTCGGCGACGAACGCGCGCGCATCGTCGTGCGTCGGCTGAGACGTGTAGACGACCTCCGCGTACCTCGCGCCGAGCGATACGCCGCTGGCCGACTGCCCGGCCTGAAACAGCACCGGCCGGCGCTGCGGCGACGGCGGCACGTTCAGCGGCCCCCGCACCTGGAAGTGCTCGCCGTGGTAGTCGATCGCACCGAGCTTGCGCGGGTCGACCGAGAGGCCGCCGCCCTGCGCGCGCCGCGTCGCACGCGGATCGTTCGCATCGAACAGCGCGTTGACGACTTCGACGAATTCGGCCGCACGGGCGTAACGCCGTTCGGGGTCGGGCAACGCCGCGTCGCCGAAATTCTCCTCGCCGACCGACGACGTGACCGCATTCCACGCGGCCCGCCCGCCGCTGACGTGATCGAGCGTGCCGATCAGCCGCGCGAGGTTGTACGGATGGTGATACGTGGTCGACACCGTCGCGACGAGCCCGATCGACGAGGTCGCCTGGCTCAATGCCGCCAGCGCGACGATCGGCTCCTGGCTGCCCGTGGTGCCGGCCAGGCCAGCCGCGTCGGCCTGCAGCAGGTCGGCGGTAAAGAGGCCGGTGATCTTCTCGGCTTCCGCCTTGCGTGCGAGCGACGCCGCGCGGCGCACACCGTGCACGACGTCCGGGTCGCCGGGCGCGTACAGCACGCTCGCCGCACCGACGAGCGTCTTCAGTCGTCTGCGCGCGCCGCTCATGACGCGGCTCCGTTCGTCGCGCCATGGCGTGCGCTGCGCGTCGCGTATCGTTCGCGTGGATCGTTCATCTGCATTCCTCGTGATTCCGTTCGATCGGTGGCAGCATGCCGGCATCGCGACGGCGAGCACGCGCGCGCCGGGCCGTCCTGCATGCGCCGGGAACGCGCCGCGGGGGGCGCAACCACTGACCATAACGCAAGCGCCCGGGGCGGCAGGAACGAATATTTTCGGCTTTCGATATTCTTCTTGATTGTTTGACCGTGCGAACGGCGCCGCAAAATAATTCGGCATGCAAAACCCGTTGATCAGGCCGCCTCGACCCGCGCCGATCGCCTCATCATGACGTTCGACGCCATCCGCTCCCACTCCGATTTGTCTGCGCTACCGTTCCGCTTGAGCGTGCTCGACAAGAGCCCGGTAGCATCGGGGGACACGCCCGCCGACGCGCTGGCGCACCCGTACACCGCGTCGCTGCTCGATGCGCTGCCGGCGCTGCCTGGCGTGCATGCCGCGGCGCCGCCCGCCGTGCCGGCATGAACCTCGACCGTTCTCATTGAAGCGCCGCCATGAGACGGCGGCAGTGCCGAACCGGCAGCGTCAGCTTTCCCCGCGAACGCCGCCGCGTTCACTGCCGATGTTTTCGGCAGCCGTTCGAGCGATATGACGATAGGCCGTCGGCGCATGTCCGGACATGCGCTTGAACGCGTTACTGAATGCGCTTTCGGACGAATAGCCGAGCGACTGCGCAAGCAGGGCGACCGGGATGCTCTCGTCGCGCAAACGGCGTTCCGCAACCCGCATGCGCCACTGGCCGAGATAGGTCAGCGGCGCGACGCCAGCGCTCGCCCTGAAGTGCGCAGCGAACGTGGTTCGTGACATCGCGCACGCGGCGGCAAGCTCGTCCAGATGCCACGCGCGTGCGGGATCACCGTGCATCAATCGCAGTGCCGGTGCGATGCGTGGGTTGCTCAACGCACGCAACCATCCCGCCAACGGCGCGGACGCGTTCAGATGGGCGCGCAGTATCTGAATGAAAAGCAGTTGCGAGAGCTGGGCCGATACGAGCTGCGCGCCGGGCAGATCGGCCGCACGCTCTTCCACGAGTTGCTCGAGAAGCCAGCGCACCCTCACTGCCTGCGGCGATGCGGCCGGTACGTGAATCCAGGGCGGCAGTACGTCCGACAGCAAGTTGCCGGTTACCGGATCGAGCAGGACGTGTCCTCCGATGTGGGCGAAATCATCGCCGTTGCCCAGTTTCGCCGACGACTTGCCGGCGCCCGAGAACAACGCCATCGCATCGACGGGTGGAACGCCAGGATCACTGGCGAGGACAAAGGATCGTTTTGCCGTCAGCAGACCGACATCACCGCTTTCAAAGCGGATCGGCGTTTCCTCTTCGTCGATGCAAACCCAGCACGTGCCCTTCACCACCGCAAAGAATTTGATCTTGTCGGGTGCCGGAAAGCGAATGGCCCAGGCGCCGCCGGCCGAGAAGCCTCCCGTTGCCAGCGATTCGGCGTTCGCGAGTCTCAGGATGTCGGAGAAGGGATCGTCGCTCATCATCGTACTGTCGCGCAAGTAAATCGCACTATAAAGCATTAACAAGCGGCAGACCGGCCCTTAACCTTCCGGTTCTTCATCCCTGACATTCAACGACATGAACAGCAATACCAGCCTCGAATCGGTTCTCGTAACGGGCGGCACCGGCTTCATTGCACAACACTGCATCCTGGCGCTGCTGCATCGCGGCTATCAGGTACGAACCACCGTCCGCTCGCTCGCGCGCGAAACGCAGGTGCGCGCCCAGCTCGAAAGAGGCGGCGCGGAACCCGGAGATCGTCTGTCATTCGTCGAGGCGGATCTCCTCGCCGACGACGGCTGGCAACGGGCAACCGCCGGCTGCGCCTACGTCGTGCATGGCGCGTCGCCCACGCCCACCGGCACGCAGACGAGTGAAGACGATTGGGTCAAGCCCGCCGTGGCAGGCACGCTGCGCGTGCTGCGTGCGGCGCGGGACGCGGGTGTCCGGCGCGTCGTGCTGACCTCCGCTTTCGGTGCGATTTGCGCCGGACACGGGCCAATGAACCGCCCCTTCGACGAAACCGACTGGAGCAACCTGACGGCCGCCGATGTCTGGCCTTATCAGAAGTCGAAGACGTTGTCGGAACGCGCGGCATGGGACTTCATCGCGCGAGAAGGGCACGGCATGCAACTGTCCGCGATCAACCCGGTGACGGTTGTCGGGCCCGTGCTCGGCGACGACTATTCGCACTCCATCCGCCTGATCAGGGGCATGCTGAACGGCCAGCCCGGCAATCCGCGCATCAATTCCGGTTTCGTCGACGCGCGCGACGTCGCCGACCTGCATGTGCGGGCGATGACCCACGACGCCGCGAACGGAGAGCGCTTCATTGCCATTGCCGGCGAAAGCATGTGGCTCGCCGAAGTCGCGCAGGTGCTCAAGACGCGCATGGGCGATGCCGCGCGCCATGTGTCCACCCGGGTGCTGCCCGACTGGCTGGTGCGCATCGGCGCGCTCAGGGATCCGGCGCTGCGAGGATCGCTGCCGCTGCTCGGCCGCAACCTGAACGCCACCAGCCAGAAGGCCATCGGCTTGCTCGGCTGGTCGCCCCGCCCGCGCGAGGACGCCATTGTCGCCACGGCCGAAAGCCTCGTGCGCCTCGGACTGCTGCGCGATGCAGGCCAGCGATAACGACAGCGGATTTCATCGCCCTTCGTCGAATGACTGCTCAGTCTTGCGACGAGCGCATCGACACGTCGCCGATCTGCACGCCTCTCAACCCTTCTCGCAACGCCGTCACATTGGCCACACCGTTCAGTTGCTCGAACTCCCGTTGCGCTTCCTGCCAGAGTGGGGAGGCTCTTTCGTGCAGGCGCCGTCCCTCCTCGGTGAGTTCGACGAGGCGGCTGCGGCCGTCGGTGGGCGACGGCTTGATCGTGACGAAGCCGTCGCGCTCCAGGAAGCCAACCATCTTCCCCATCGCCGTTCGTTCGATATCGAGCCGTTCGGCAAGGGCGTTGACCGGCGTACTTCCCACTTCGCGCAGGGCGGCCAGCGTGAGGAATTGCGTGATGCGCAAGCCCGAGGGCTCGAGATGACTATCGTAGAGTCGGGAGATCTGCCTGCTCGCCTTCCTTACGGTGAAGCAGTTGCATTGATCGATGCCAAGCGGCTGGTTGACGGGCAACATCGGGTGCACTCCTGATTTCGGTTCCTTGCGCGAGCGCGACGCACACGTCGCGCAAGGGTATGGTCGTATCCATCGATGATAGCCGGGAGCGACAACGCTGGCGCACGATCCGCGCACCTCGTGTCTCGCCGCCAAATCCGGCCCGTGTCGACCGCGGTGTTCAAAGCCCTGCCGGCGGCGTGATGTAGCCGGGTATCTCGGCCGCGAGCGTGCTCTTCAGCGCCGCGGTCCCCTCGTCGGCCATGACCTCGCTCTTGCCGGCGGCGAGCGCGTCGTAGGTCCGTCGTACGACGTCACCGGGACTGGCTTTGGGCACGTCGATGCCGTTGGTCAGATCGGTATCCACGAACCCGACGTGCAGGCCGAGAACCTGGATGCCGCGCTCGCGCAGGTGAAAGCGAAGCTGGTTCGTGTAGCTCCAGGCGGCGGCTTTCGACGCGGCATACGGCGTCAGATAGGGCCGAGGGAGCCACACGATATCGGAGAGCACGTTGATGATCGCGGCATTCGGCTGGGCCGCGAGGATCTGTTCGAAGGCCTGTGTGACACGCACCACGCCGTAGTAGTTGGTATCGAACAAGCGGGCGGACTGCGCTTGCATGTCGGCCGCCAAAGGCCCGTCGATCAGCGCGGCGATGCCCGCGTTGTTGATCAGCAGCGTCGTGTCGGCCGCCCGTTTCGCGGCCTCGGCGATCGACGCCGGATCCGTGACATCGATCCTGACCGGCACGATGCCCGGCTCGTCGAAACCGCTCGTGTTGCGCATACCGGCGTACACTTTCGCCGCCCCGCGCCGCAGCGCCTCGCGTGCAAAAGCGAGGCCCAGGCCGCGATTGGCGCCGGTGATGAAGACGGTGGCGTTCTTGATATCCATGACAAGCTCCTGTTTCAAAAGCCGCGTGCCGGGGGCGTGTCGACGCCCGCCACGAGCACGCGGGTGCCTGGTTCAGAGAAAGACGTGTTCCGGCAACTGTTTCGAAAGCGACTCCCGCAGATGGGTCGCGAGAGTCAGTACGGCGCCAAGCGGGCTCATTCGCACGCTGACTCGCGGCACCGAGCCGTCGGCGTTGCGATCGACGACCACGACCGCGCTCAGCGTCTCGCCGCTCGTCAGTACGGCCTCGTATTCGAGAAAGAGCCGCGAGCCGACGGCCTGAACGAACGTGGGCGTCTGCGAGACGTAAAAGGTCCCGACGGCGTCGACGGCGAGCCGGATTTCGTCGCGCCCGGTCACGGGCGTGCGCAACACCGAGCTGACCAGTTCGGCATCGGCCGTCAGATCATCGAGAAACGGGTGACGATCAGGCTGAATGGGTGACATGTTCAAACCCCTCGATTCGTTTCAGGGACGTGTTCACACGAATGCGGCCCGATATTTCTCGACGAATTGCTGAACCGACAGCGGCGGCGTTCCGGTGATCTTCTCGACGGCGTCGTTGGTGCCCGAGAAGATGCCGTCTCGGTAGTTCTGCGCGACTTCGACCAGATGCTGCGTGAGGAACGGCGGAAACTTGTAAAGGGTCTCCATCTTGATTCGGAATGCCTCGATGGAAATCGGCGCGTATTCGATCCGGGCGCCGAGAACCTCGCTCATCGCGTCCGCGATCTCGACGTGGTTCATCTCGACGGGGCCGTGCAGCGTGTAGGTCTTGCCCCCGTGGCCTTCGGGTTTGGCGAGGAGGTGGGCGATCACGCGTCCCTGGTCGTCGCTGGAGATGGGCGCGTGACGGCCGTTGCCAAACGGAAATTCGATCTTCTTCGTGGCCCATATCTCCCGCGCAAAATGCGGATAGACGAGCCAGTCGGCAAAGAACGTCGGGCGCAAATGCGTCGTCGCGACGCCCGACCAATCGAAGACCTGCTCGGAGACCCAGTGATCCTGTGCCGCGTGGCTCAGCGACGCCCGGCGCGCGGAAATCTGCGACATGTTGACGATCGCCGTGACCCCCGCCTCCTTTGCCGCCTGTGCGAAATAGGCTGCGGCCCCGATGATCCCCGGCGCGATCGGATGAAGGAAATACGCCGATCGGATGCCTTCCATCGCTGCCCGAATGTCGTCGATGCCGGTGAAGTCGCCGACCGCGACATCGACACCGCGCCGCCTCAGGGCTGCCGCCCGATCGTCATCGGTGCGCACGTAGGCACGCACGCGTTTGTGCATCTTGAGCAGTTCGTCAATCGCCATACCTCCGGTGCGTCCGGTTGCACCGCTCACAAGAATCTCAGGCTCGTTCATCGCTTCGCTCCGTTCGAAAATGAGAGCATATGCTCCCTTGAGACAAAGAATAGGAGCATATGCTCTCATAGTCAAGCTTTTTGGTTGACGGGGCGACGGCGCTGGAGTTCATCAGTCAGGAGCCCGAGTATTCGACCTGCCCGCCGATTCGGCCGGGCTGCAAACCGCAAATCGCCGTTCGCGCTGGCCCTCGCCAACGATTCGCTCAGCGACGATGCGACTCATCAGCGGGATGGCCAAGGGATCGCACCATCTCTGGAGCCGACAGTTGAGTGCGCATCCGGCGGGCGCGAGCGAACAAATGAAAATGGCAGGAATCAACCGACAGCCGCCCTCCGACTGGCGACTTTCGATTGCGAATTCAACCCGTCAGCGGCCGCACGTTACGTCGACTTCCCTCTTCCCGCCTTTTGTGGCGCCCGATTGCCGAGCAGTTCGACCAGCCGCGCCTCGCATCCGGAAAGCGCGTACCCGCGCCGCTGCGAGATCATGAACGTCAGGGGACGCATGTGCCAGGCACGCCGCTTGAGCTCGACAAGGGCGCCGTTGGCGAGGTCCGCCTCGACCATGTGGCGCGGCATGTGCCCCCAGCACAGGCTGCCTTTGAGCAAGTCGTGCTTCGCGCCGAGGTCGTTTACCCACCATTGGCGTTCACTGGCGACTCCCTGCTGGGTCTTTTCCGCATCGGGCTGGTTGTCGGTGACGACGAGCTGGATGTGCCGGCCGAATTCTTCCCGCGGGATCGGCATCGCCATCGCGGCCAGCGGGTGCGATGGCCCGCAGACGGTCACCATCTGCGCATCGCATAAATGATGCCGTTCTACGGTGCCCGGGCTCAGCTCGGGCACGTCCGTGATCGTGACCGCCAATGCGCACGTCCCGTCGAGAACCAGACGCTCGCCGCCCTGCATGGTTGTCATGCGCAGATTGATTGCAACCGTCGGAAAGTCCGCCTGCACGGTGTGCAGGCATTCAATCAGGTGCGCCCGCGAAAAATAGGTGTCCACGGCGATCGAGACCTGCGGGACGCCGGTCTCGGCAATCGCCACCGCACGCATCTTCATTTCCTCGGTGCGCGAGATCACCCCGCGTGCATCAGGCAGGAGGCTGCGGCCCGCGGCCGTGAGCGTCGCTTTGCGCGTGTTGCGCTCGAACAGCACCACGTCGAACGCGCTCTCGAGCGCGCTGATCGCATGACTGACCGCCGACTGTGCACGCCTCAGCTCCCTCGCGGCGCCGGAAAAGCTTCCCTGGTCACACACGGCAACGAACGCCCGAAGTTGATTGATGGTGACGTTGTCCAGCATATCTATCTATAAAGTAGATGGTACTTATAGATATTCAGTCAATTGGCTTCATGAATCAAGTGCTCCAGAATCGGCGTGTCACTTTTGTTTCGAAGGATGCACGACATGAACAGACTGAATGGCAAGACTGCCGTGATCACCGGCGGCGCAACTGGCATCGGCCGCGCCGCGGCGCAGCGCTTCATCGAGGAAGGCGCTTTCGTCTACCTGTTCGGCCGCCGGCAGGCGGCACTCGACGCCGCGGTGGCCGAGCTGGGGCCCAATGCCCGCGCGGTGAAGGGCTCGGTCGCCGATCCGGCCGACCTCGACCGGCTCTACGCGGCGGTCAAGGCGGAGCGCGGCACCCTCGACATCGTCTTTGCCAACGCCGGAGCGGGAAGCCCGCTTCCGCTCGGCCAGCTCACCGCCGAGCACATCGACGAAATCTTCGACACCAACGTGAAGGGTTCGATCTTCACGGTCCAGAAGGCGCTGCCGCTGATGGGCCCGGGTGGTTCGATCATCCTGACCGGATCGAGCGCCGGCACCACGGGAGCCCCGGGATTCACGGCCTACAGCGCGAGCAAGGCCGCGGTGCGCAACCTCGCGCGGACCTGGGCAGCGGACCTGAAAGGCACCGGCATCCGGGTCAACGTGCTGTCGCCCGGGGCGACGGCGACCGAACTCGCCAAGGAGGCGCTGGGCGAAGCGGGCCAGAAGGCCTACGGCGCGCTGACGCCGCTCCAGCGTATGGCCGATCCGGCCGAGATCGGCGCGGTGGCGGCCTTTCTTGCGTCGTCGGACAGCAGCTTCATGACCGCCAGCGAGGTCGCCGTTGACGGCGGCCTGGCACAGCTCTGAGGAGAAAAACAGATGACGCAATCACTGAAGGGCAAGACCGCGCTCGTGACCGGGGCATCACGAGGCATTGGCCGCGCCATCGCCGAACGTCTGGCAAAGGACGGGGCGACCGTCGCACTGACCTACAACGCCAGCACATCCGGCGCGGACGAAACGATCGTGGCCATCGAGAAAGCGGGAGGCAAGGCGTTCGCCGTCCACGCCGATCTCGTTGATCCGACGACCGTCCCGGCATTGTTCGAAAGACTCGACGACGAGTTCACGAGGCGGAACGGAAGCAAGACTCTCGACATTCTGGTCAACAACGCCGGCAATTCCGGCTGGCTCGGCTTCAAGGAAGCGACGCCGGAGAGTTGGGACACCCTGATGGCGGTCTACGCCCGCGCGCCCTTCTTCATCATTCAAGCCGCACTGGATCGCCTCGCCGACGGCGGACGCATCATCAACATATCTTCCGCGGCCGCCACGAAGCCCGTGACGGCCGCGCCCGTCTACTCGATGGCGAAAGCAGCCATCAATACCCTGACCCATACGCTCGCAATCGAGCTGGGGCCGCGTGGCATCACCGCGAACGCCGTGGCGCCGGGCTTCACGCGAACGGATGCGAACGCCGCCTTTCGGGAGAATCCCGAACTCGTCAAGGCGGCCGAGGCCCAGATCGCGCTGGGCCGCTTCGGCGAGCCTGCGGAAATCGCCGCTGTCGTGGCGTTCCTGGCGTCCGATGAGGGCCATTGGGTCACCGGCCAAACGATTGAAGCGAGCGGCGGTTACAAGCTCTGAGCACACCGGGAAACGAAGGAGAAACCCATGCGTTACGCAATCGTCGGCTTCGGCAAGATCGGCCACGCATTGGCCAGGGCGTTCGCCCGCAACGGCATCGACGTGGCCGTTGCAAGCACGCGCGATCCGGCAAGCTTCGCGTCCGATGCGGCAGCGATCGGGCGTTCGATCATTCCCGCCACGCTGGCGGAAGCGGTCAAGGCGGACATCATCTTTCTGGCGGTCCGTTTCGAGTCGCACCCGGCGGTCGCGAAAGCGCTGCCGGACTGGACGGGCAAGATCATCGTCGACGTGACGAACACCTTCGCCCCGCCCGAGGAACTGGACGGTCTTCCCTCCTCTGCGTTCGTCGCGCACGCGTTCACCGGAGCCAGGCTGGTGAAAGGCTTCAATCATCTGGCGGCGGCCATTCTCGGCCAGGACCCGGCCGTACAGGGCGGCAGGAGAGTCGTGTTCCTCGCGAGCGATGATGACGGTGCCGCGGCGGAGATCGGCGCGCTTGCGGAAAAACTGGGTTTCGCGCCGATATCACTCGGCGGACTTTCGGACGGTGGACTGCTTGTTCACGCGCGCGGAAACAACTGGGGAAAACTGATCTTCAAGGACTTGATCACGTTTGACTGACGGTCAACGGTTTCCGGATGTTCCCTGAGCCGACGAGTCGGAGGGCACCCACGACAGAATTATTTTGATTCGCATGACGAATCACCTCCTCCACCGATTCCGGGTCGACGACGCCGTTTCGCCGGTCGTCGTCGACCCAGGGAAGTGAAACCACCGCGAGTTCAAACGGTTGTCCGCCACACGCTCGAGTCGTCTTCCAGCGGGCATCGCCCCGAGCCACGGGGCCGCATGCGCGTGCGTGATCGCTGGCGCCGCGCCGCATGGCGCGGCCGGCCGACCGGTTCGCGCAGATCCGTTCAGCATCCGCTCGCGCGAGCCCTCCGCTACACCGCCATTTTGGCCGCGCAAACGTCGCGTTCCTCTGCGTAAATCGGAGGATCAGATAACGGTATGAGAATTTGTTGGTTCTTGGATGCGTTCCACATCCCGAGAATACAGGCTCCCGACAACCGGGCGCGCGACGCTCCGCCCCGCGTCGCTCCAACAACGTTCCTCTTTCCCATGTTCAGCAGATCGTTTCGCACTACGTCGGGCCACGCGCTTTTCCTCGCCGCCCTCCTTTCCGCTTTTTCCGGTGTCGCTCGCGCGGACAGCACGCTCGATCGCATCCATCAACGTCACAAGATCTCGATCGGCGTGATCCTGTCGGGCCCGCCGTTCGGCTCGCTCGATCCCGCGACGCAAAAACCGGTCGGCTTCAACGTCGATCTGGCGAACGACGTCGCGAAGCGGCTCGGTGTCGACGCCGAGCTGACACCGGTGCAGCCGTCGAACCGCGTGCAGTTCCTGCAGCAGGGCAAGGTCGACGCGCTGATCGCCAACATGGAGCTGACGACGGAGCGCGCGGAGATACTGTCGTATGCGCCGACGCCGTTCGAATCCATCGGCGGCGCGCTGATCGCGCGCAAGGACAGCGGTATCAAGTCCTGGGCCGACTTGCGCGGCAAGCCGGTCTGCGTGTCGCAAGGCAGCAACTACACGAAGCCGCTCGCGACGGAATACGGCGCGCAGGTGAAGGCCTTCCGCGGTCAGCCGGAATCGCTGCTCGCACTGCGCGGCAACAACTGCGTGGCCGCCGTGCACGTCGCACCGACGTTGCGCATGCTCGTCGCGCGCAACCCCGACTGGAAGGACTATACGACCCCGCTGTCGAGCGACCTGATTCCGTCGCCGGCCGTGATTTGGGTCCGCAAGGGCGAGACCGATACCCAAAACGCGCTCGACCGGATCGTCCAGGACTGGCACCGCAGCGGCTGGCTGCTCGACGTCGAGCGGAAGAACGGAATGACGCCGTCGCAAGCCGTGCTCGACCTGCACGCGAAGCTCAAGGCGCAGCGCACATGACGGTGGCCGCCGCCGTCGATGCACTCCGCACGTTCGGCCTCGATTACAGCTTCGTGCTCGCCCCGGACGAACGCGCGTCGTTCGTGCACGGGATGGGCGTGACGCTCGAACTGTCGATCGCGACCGCGTTCGGCAGCCTCGCCTGCGGCATCGTGCTCGCCGCGCTGCTGGTGTCGCCGAGCGCGGCGCTCGCGCGCCCTGCGCGTGCCTTCGTCGAGGTCACCCGCAACACACCGACGCTCGTGCAATTGTTCTGCGCATTCCTCGTCGTCAACATGCTGATCAGCGCCGCACTGCGCGATCTGGGCGGCAATCCGCTGACGCCGTTCCTCTGGAGCGTCATCGTGATCTCGCTGCACAAGGGCGCGTTCCATGCTGAAGCGCTGCGCGCCGGCCTCGACGCGGTCCCGCGCGCAACGCTCGAGGCAGCGCAATCGCTCGGCTACAGCCGCCGCCAGCGGCTCTGGCACGTGCAACTGCCGCTCGCGGTGCGCTTCGCGCTGCCCGCGCTCGTCAACAACCTGGTCGACCTCGTGAAGATGACGACGGTCGCCTCGGCGATCGCCGTCGGCGACGTCACCTATGCGTCGATCATGATCTGGACGCAGCGCGACAATGTGCTCGAGCTGATGATCCTGATCCTGCTCTTCTTCGGCGCGCTCACGTTCGCGGTCAACCTCGCGGGACGCTGGCTGGAACACCGCCTGAGGATACCCGGCTATGGCCATTGACTTGCGCGCACAGCCCGTGCGCGTCGTGCGATGGCCCGCCGTCGCGGCGACACTGGCTGCGCTGGCCGTCGTCGCGCTGGCCGTCGCGGCCCGCCATCACCCGACCCTCGTCGCGCTCGCCACGTGGCTGCCGGCGCTCGGCAAGGCGATGCTGGTCAACATCGGCATCAGCGCGAGCGCGATCGCGATCGGCACGCTCGCCGGCCTCGTGCTCGGCCCGCTGACGCTGTCGCGGCTCGGCATCGCACGCGTCATGGCGCGCGCGTACGTGCAGGTGTTCCGCAACGCGCCGCTTCTCGTGCTGATCTATTTTTCGACCTACGTATTCCCGTTCGAGATCAGGTTCGGCCATGCGGCGCTGCCGTTTCCGGACTGGTTCAAGGTGACGCTCGGCCTCGCGCTGCCCGCGAGCGCGAACTTCGCGGAAATCTTCCGCGGCGCGATCCAGTCGATTCCGCGTGCGCAGTGGGACGCCGCCCGCTCGCTCGCGTTCAGCCGCGTGCAGGTGTTCCGCTGGATCATCCTGCCGCAATGCGTACGCCGCATGCTGCCGCCGTGGATGAACCTGTATGCGAGCATTGCGATGGCGACCGCGCTCGCGTCGCTGGTCGGCGTGCACGACCTCCTCGACACCGCGCAGGTCGCGAGCAACACCGTCGCGCGTGCCGACTTCACCGTCGTCGTCTATTTCACGGTACTCGGCCTGTTTTTCGCGTACTGCTACCCGATCGCCCGTTTCACCCGCCTTCTCGAACGACGTCATGCATTCCACTGAAACTCCGCGCGGCGCGGACGAGCCGCTCGTCCGCCTGCGCGACGTGCATCTGTCCTATGGTACGACGCCCGTGCTGCGCGGCATCGATCTCGACGTGCACCGCGGTCAGGCCGTGTCCATCATCGGTCCGTCCGGCTCCGGCAAATCCACGATCCTGCGCTGCATCACCGGGCTGTTGCGGCCGCAGCGCGGCCTGATCGACGTCGACGGCACGCGCGTCGACCGGCTCGCATCGGAGCGCGACGAAATCGCGCTGCGCAAGCGGGTCGGTTTCGTGTTCCAGCAATACAACCTGTTTCCGCACCTGAGCGTGATCGACAATCTCGTCGTCGCGCCGGTACGGATTCTCGGCCGCGATCGCACCGACGCGGTGCGCACCGCACACGCACTGCTCGAACGCGTGCGTCTCGCGGACAAGGCGCACGCCTACCCCGGCGAGCTGTCGGGCGGCCAGCAGCAGCGCGTCGCGATCGCCCGCGCACTCGCGATGCAGCCCGACCTGATCCTGTTCGACGAGGTGACGTCCGCGCTCGATCCGGAAACCGTCGGCGACGTGCTGGCGGTGATTCGCGATCTCGTGCGCGACGGCATGACCTGCGTGCTCGTCACGCACGAGATGCGGTTCGCCGAGGAAATCAGCGACGTCGTCTATTTCACCGAGGCGGGCGTGATCGTCGAGCACGGGCCGGCCGCGCAACTGTTCCGCGCGCCGCAAAGCCCGCGCACGCGGGCCTTCCTCGCCCATGCGCTCGGCCCGGCCGGCCGCGCCCACGCAAGCCGCGACGACGCGCCGATCGCCCTGGACCTGACGCGCTTCGCGGTCTGACTCAACGCGCGGCGTAGCGGCTCGGCGGGCGCGCGAGCCCGAGATGGTCGCGCAGCGTCGTGCCCTCGTATTCGGTGCGGAACAGGCCGCGTCGTTGCAGTTCCGGCACGACATGCTCGACGAAATCGTCGAGTCCGCCCGGGAAATAGGGCGGCATGATGTTGAAGCCGTCTGCGGCGCCGCCATCGAACCACTCCTCGAGCGCGTCCGCGACCTGCGTCGGCGTGCCCCACACGATCCGATGCCCGCGTGCGCCGGCGACGAGATAATAGAGTTCGCGCAGCGTGAGGTTCTCGCGGCGCGCGAGATCGGTCAGCAGCTTCGCGCGGCTCTTCAACTGGTCGGATTCGGGCAGGTCGGGCAGCGGGCCGTCGAGCGGATACTTCGACACGTCGTGGCCGAGACGGTCCGACAGCAGCGTCAGCGCACCCGACGTATCGGTCCATTGCTGGAGCTGCGCATATTTGTCCTTGGCTTCCTGCTCGGTGCGGCCGATCACCGGGAATACGCCCGGCATCACGGCAATTGCGTCCCGGGCGCGGCCGTATGCCGCGAGCCGCCCCTTCAGGTCGCGATAGAAAGCCTGCGCTTCCTCGAGCGTCTGCTGCGCAGTGAACACGACTTCTGCGGTGCGGGCGGCTAGCTCCTGGCCGGGACCCGACGAGCCGGCCTGGATCACGACCGGATGGCCCTGTGGCGGACGCGACGCGTTGAGCGGCCCCTTCACGTTGAAGAAGTGTCCGGCGTGATCGAGCGTGTGCACCTTCGCCGGGTCGAAATACACGCCGCGCGCCTTGTCCCTGACGACCGCGTCATCGTCCCAGCTGTCCCACAGCCCCTTCACGACATCGACGAATTCGCCGGCCATCTCGTAGCGCTGCGCGTGATCCGGATGATTGCCGCGCGTGAAATTCGCGGCGGTGCGGTCGTATGAAGTCGTCACGACGTTCCATGCCGCGCGCCCACCGCTCAGGTGGTCGAGCGAGGCGAACACGCGCGCGATATGGTAAGGCTCGCTGTACGTCGTCGACGCGGTCGCCGCCAGGCCGATGCGCCGCGTATGCATCGCGAGCGCCGACAGCAGGCTCAGCGGCTCGAAGCGCATGGCCATCGACGGATGCGCGTCGGGGCCGCTCGTCAGGCCGTCGGCCAGGAAGACCATGTCGAACTTCGCGCGCTCGGCGGTCTGCACGACGCGGCGCATGAGATCGAAGTTCTCGCTGCCGGATTCGGCATCGGGGTGGCGCCAACCGGCGACGTGGTGTCCAGCGCCCTGGAGGAACAACCCGAGACGCATCTGGCGGCGGGAAAGTGTGCTGCGATCGGTGCTCATGATTGAAGCGGCGTAAAGGTGTGGAAAAGCCGGGCGAGATCGGCCGTGCTTCGCATCGTGTCGATCAGTGCCGGGACGAACGCGAGTGCGGGATCGTGAGCGGTCGCGTCCGCGAACTTCGCGGCAAGGTCATCGGCACCGACGAGGCGTTCGGTGCGTTGCCGCAGCGTGTCGCCGTTGCGCAGCGCAATCTCGACGACCGAGAAACGCGTCGCGGGATCGGTCGACGCGCGCGGCGCCGCGGCATCGTGGCGCCGCGTCACGCGTGCGGCGAGCGCGATCAGGTCGCCGCGCACGGGCACGTCGGCAAACGTCGCGACACCGGGCGGCCCGTCCGTCAGTGCGGCGGCCACCGCGTATTCCACGCTGAAGCGCGCTTCGAGGCCGGTGGCCGGCAGTCGGTTCGACAGCGGCGTATCGCCGCCGGGCGGGAACGTGGCCGCGATGCCGTCGATGTCCGCCGGCGCGATGCGATGGCGGGCGCGCAAATCGAGCGCGGCCTGCACGGCGTAATGAGTTGCCGTGCAGCACGGCCACGGCTTGAAGTACAGCCCCGGCGCCACGATCTGCCACGGCGCGCCCCAGTCGGCCAGCACGCGCGCCGGTTGCGACGCACCGCCGCCGAACACGGCGAAGAATCCCTCCGGGCCGTCGAGTGCGCCCGGTGCGCCGGCCAGGCCGGCCTCGGCGAGTTCCGCGGCGAGCAGCCCCGCGCGTGCCGCCAGGCCCGCGTGCAACGGCTTGACCTCGCTACCGAACTGCAGCCGCAGCCCGGCCGATTGCGTCGCGGCGATGCCGAGCGCGTTTTCGGTGGCCGCCGCATCGAGCCCGAGCAGACGTGCGGCGGCCGCCGCCGCGCCGAGCGTGCCGAGCGTCGCGGTGTTGTGGAAGCCGAGTTCGTAGTGGCGGCTGCCGAGCGCGAGACCGATTCGCGCCATCGTCTCGACGCCGACGACGTATGCATCGAGCAGTTCGAGCGCGCTGCGGGCGCGCACCTGCGCGAGCGCGAGCAGCGCCGGCAGCAGCACGGTGCCTGGATGGCCGCGCACGCTGCTGTGCACGTCGTCGTAGTCGAGCGCGTGGCCTGCATAACCGTTGAGCAGCGCGGCATGTTGCGACGATGCCGGAATCGCACTGCCGATCACCGCTGCCGCGCCGGTCGATTCTCGAGCGCACACCGCCAGCAGCTTGCGGTAACCGTTGTCGCGAGCGCCGGCGAACGCGGCGGCAAGAAAGTCGAGCAGGCCGCGCCGCGCGGCAGCGATCGCGGACGGATCACGCGCGGGTTCGGCGCACGCGATCGCCTCGGCCAGCCGGCGCGTGATGTCGCCGGCCGTGCCGTCGGGAATCAAGTGGGAAGACATGTCGGCAGTTGGAAAGTCGCGAATCGCCGCAACGGGCGGCGCAACCGGGAACCGTCCGGTTCCCGCTCGAATGGGAGCGTTGGATACTAGCGAAGCATCCGTGCGCGCCCAACCAAGTATTCGAGCTTTCTATATCGCGTAATCAGCGTTGCCTGGACGGAGGCACGCTGTCGCAAAACGCGCGATCGCATCCGTCTGGGCTTCCCCAAGCGGGTCAGTTGGCCCGGATATCGAACGCGCCACCGGTGAGCGTCCGATCGCGCAACGTGACCGGTGTTTTGCCGGGCAGCAGCGGAAACACCAATTCCGCGAAACGAATCGCCTCTTCCAGATGCGGATAGCCGGACAACACGAAACTGTCCACACCGAGGTCCGCATACTCGTTGAGTCGCGCGACCACCTCTTCCGCGCTTCCGACCAGCGCCGTGCCCGCCCCTCCGCGCACGAGGCCGACGCCGGCCCACAAATTGGGACCGACCATCAGTGTTTCACGGCTGCCGCCGTGCAACGCCGCCATCCGTTTCTGCCCGACTGAATCCATGCTCGCATAGTTGCGCTGTGCCGCCGCGATTTCCTCATCGGTCAGGTGACTGATCAGTCGATCTGCGTCCGCCCATGCCTCCTCGCTGGTTTCGCGCACGATGACATGCAGCCGCACGCCAAAACGAATCTCGCGACCATACTGCCGGGCGCGCCGACGCACGTCGGCGATCTTCTCCGCCACCGCATCGGGCGGTTCACCCCAGGTCAAATAGGCATCGACATGCTTCGCGGCCAACTCGTGCGCCGCTGGCGAGGAACCGCCGAAATACAGCGGCGGATAAGGCTTGCTCGCCGGTGGGAAGAAGTTCTGCGCGCCCTGCACCTTCAGGTGCTTGCCGTCGAAATCGACTTTCTCGCCCAGCAACAGACGACGCCAGATCGTGAGAAATTCGTCGCTGGCCTCGTATCGCTCGTCGTGGCTGTAAAACGCGCCATCGGCAGCAAGCTCGGTTGCGTCGCCGCCCGGCACGACATTCAGCAACAGCCGCCCCGCGCCGAGGGCCTGGTCCAGCGAGGCCGCCTGGCGTGCGGAAGCCGTCGGATTGCCAAGTGATGTCCGCAGCGCCACCAGCAGCTTGATACGCTGCGTGACCGGAATGAGGCTGGCCGCCGTCACCCACGGATCGAGACAGGAAGCGCCCGTCGGAATCAGCAGACCGTCGTAACCGAGTTCGTCGGCCGTGACCGCAATCCTGCGCAGGTAAGCGTTCGTTGCCTGACGGCCGAAATCCGATCTGCCGAGATAGCGCGTATCGCCCGAAGTGGGCAGAAACCAGAAAATATCGAGACTCATCATGTATTCGTGAAATCATCATCCGCAGCGCGCGCGGGTCGATGCCATGCCGGGTTCTCGCACGATCGGCGCCACGGCTGTCGAAACGCGGCAAGCAGGAGCGACGACGGCGAGCTCGGGACATCGCTCGGCCCGATGCTGTCGATTGCGCATCCTGTCCGACTTCCGACCGGCGGCCCCGTCATGCCGAAGTCGTCACCAACGTCCGTTGTGCCCGTCTGGCCGCATATTCGACCGGCGTACCGCCAAGATAGGCATCCCGTAAAGCATCGAGCTCCCTGAGTTCCGCCGACGTGCCATGCGCGACGACTCGACCGCTTTCCAGCACGTAGCCATAACCGGCAAAGCGCAACGCAATCGACGCGTTCTGCTCGGCGAGCAGGAAACTCACGCCCTCGTCACGGTTGAGCGTCGCCACGACCTCGAAAATCTCCTCGACAACCAGCGGCGCAAGTCCCATCGACGGCTCGTCCAGCAACACGAGTGACGGGTGCGCCATCAGCGCCCGGCCAATCGCGAGCATCTGCTGTTCGCCGCCCGACGTATAGCCGGCCAAGGCTTTCCGCTTCAACTTCAGGCGTGGAAAGATCGTGTAGATCCGCTCCAGATCCGTGTCGATCCCGATCCGCTTCGAGCGCCGCGCGAAAGAACCGATCCGCAGGTTCTCCTCGACCGACAGGTGTCCGAAACAGCGACGCCCTTCGAGTACCTGGACCAGACCACGCTCGACCAGCGTCCACGGCTCGACACGCGTGACGTCCTCGCCGCGATAGACGACGCGGCCACTCGTCAATTCGCCGCGCTCGGCATGCACCAGGCTCGACAGTGCCTTGAGCGTCGTGGTCTTGCCCGCCCCGTTGCCGCCGAGCAGCGCAACGATCGCGCCCTCGGGGACCGTCAGCGACACCCCGCGCAACGCGGGAATGATCTGGCTGTAAGTTACGGCAATCTCGTCGACCTGCAGGATCGGGGCGCTCATGCTCACGGCTCCTTGCTGCAATCGCGCGGCGTGATGCCCTTTTCCTTCGCATAGGCAAGCGCCGACTTCTCGATAATCGGGCGCAGCAGCGCGCGATCGGCCTGCACCCAATCGCTGATCACGTGCCACTTGGCACCATCCCATTGCTGAAAACGCACCGCGCCGCCCCCTTCGTGGTCCGCGCAGGACAGCTTGAGCGGCTGCACGAGACCGAGCGCGCCGAGCTGCTTGAGCCGGGCGTCGTCGAGATTCAGATGCTCGAAGCCCCAGCGCACCTGCTCGCCCGTCAGCGGCTTGTTGCCGTACTTGCGCTGCGCGACGCGCACCGCCTCGACATTCAGGATGCCGTTCACCACGCCGAGGTTGTAGTACACGGTGCCGAAGCGCGCGGGATCCTTGAGGTTGCCGTTACCCGGTTTGATCACGAACTGGTTGATCGCCTGCAGCACCGGGTAATCCGTTCCCGACGGGTGCGTGGTGATCGAGATGAAGCCCTTGGCCGCATCGCCGGCCGGGCGCACGTCCTCCTCCGAATTGCTCCAGATGTTGCCGATGATGTGGTCGACCGGATACCCGACCTTCTGTGCGGTCTTGATCGCCACCGGGTTCATCACGCCCCAGCCGCGCAGGATCACCCAGTCGGGATTGATCTGGTGAATCTTCAGCCACTGCGAACCCTGCTCGTTACCCGGGTGCGGAACCTCGATCTGGGTCACGATGAAGCCGTATTTCTTCGCCAGCAGATCGACCACGGGAATCGTCTCGCGGCCATACGGCGAGCCGTGATAGAGCACGACGATCTTCTTCCCCTTCAGGCTCGCCAGTCCGCCCGAGCGCTGCCCGACGTAGTTGACGATCGCCGACACCTCGCTGTACGGATTCAGCTGCAGCGGAAACACGTACGGGAACACGGAACCGTCCGTGGAGTCGGTACGTCCGTGGTTGATCGTAATGAGCGGGATCCTGTCGGCCGTGGAACGGTCGAGCGTCGCATACGCGATACCAACCGACAGCGGATTGGTGGCCGCGGCCGGAGCGCCGTCGGGGCCGCTGTTCTTCAGGCGTTCGTAGCACTCGACGCCCTTTTCCACGACGTATTCGGTCTCGCACTCCTTCCACACCAGCTTGACACCATTGACGCCGCCGTCGCGCGCGTTGATCAGCTGCAGGTAGTCGATAAAGCCGCCGAAGAAGCCGCTGCCGCCCGCCGCGTACGGACCGACGCGGTAACTTTGCAGCGGGAAGTATTCCGCGCCCGCCGCTCGCGCCTGCGGCACGACCGCCGGAGAGAGCGCAAGCACGGCGGCAAAGGCGCCAACCCATTTTCTCCACGCCAACCCTGAAAATCGTTTTCGAATATTACTCATATGCTTAGTATTCCTTGTTGATATAACTAAAAAAATTCCCCGTCGACACGGCTTCATTTCTTGTTCACGAATCGCGCCCACGCCACCTGGACCAATCGTACGAGCCCGTCCGGTTCCTTGATCAGGAACACGATGACGAGGCTGCCGAATACGATCTTCTGCAGGTTCTGCACCTGTTCGCCGCCGATCCCGAATCGCGCGAGCTCGCCGCCCGCGTTCGACAGCAGGATCGGGAGCAGCACGATGAAGGCGGCGCCGAGGAAGTTTCCGCCGATGCTGCCCATGCCGCCGATGATGATGATGAACAGGATCTGGAACGACAGGTTGAGGCTGAAGCCGTCCGGTTCAATCGTGCCGAGGTAAGCGAAGGCCCAGAGTGCGCCGGCAATCCCCAGCACGAAGGAACTCAGCGCAAACGCGAGCAGTTTGGTCCGGCCGATCGGAATGCCGATCACGCGCGCCGCCGTATCCATGTCGCGCACCGCCATCCAGCGCCGCCCCAGCTCGCTTTTCACGACGCTCGCTCCCAGTGCGAATAGCACCGTCGCGACGCCGAGCACCAACAGATAGCGCGACGCCGGCTTGTCGATGTGCCAGCGACCGATCTCAAGCAGCGGCGCGCTCAGCACACCCGACGTATCGTTGTTCGAAAACCAGCTCACGCGGGTAAACAGCCAGACCACGAAAAATTGCGCGGCCAACGTGGAGACGATCAGATAGAAACCCTTGATGCGCAGGCTGGGCAACCCGAATAGCACGCCGACCGCGGCACTCACGCCCCCGCCAAGCAGCAGACTCGCCGGCAACGGCAGCGCCGGCACGCGCACGAGCAGGTTGTAGCTCGCGTAGGCCCCGATCGACATGAATGCCGCCGAACCCAGCGAAAGCTGCCCCGCATAGCCGGTCAAGAGGTTGAGGCCGAGTCCCGCGATCGACAGGATCAGAAACGGCACCAGAATCGCATTGAGCCAGTAATCGTTCGCCCACAGCGGCACGCCAACGAACGCGACGAGCACAAGCACACCCGGCGCGATCCACCGGCGCGGGTTCACGCGACGCGATACGGGGACCGAAGCGGTATTCGTCAATTCCATGTGACTTCCCTCAGACACGCTCGACGGGCGGCTCGCCGAACAGGCCGTACGGCCGCGCCAGCAGGAACAGCATCGCCATCAGATAGGGGAACCAGTTCTCGATGCCGTCGCCGATCAGCCCACCCGCGTAAACCTCGGCCAGCTTCTCGGTGGCACCGACCAGCAGCCCTCCCGCGATCGCGCCGCCGATCGACGAAAAGCCGCCGATGATCAGCACCGGCAGCGCCTTGAGCACGACCAGCGAAAGCGAAAACTGCACACCGAGCCGAGCGCCCCACAATAGCCCGGCGACGAGACTCGTGAACCCCGCCAGCGCCCAGACGACCGCCCATACGCGCGGCAGACGCACGCCAACCGCCAGTGCGGCAAGCGGATCGTCGGCCACCGCACGCAGCGACAGGCCAAGGCGGGTTCCTCGCGCGAACAGCGACAGTCCAAGCACCAGCGCGCCCGCCGTCGCAGCCGCGAACAGATCGAACTGGCTGACCATGACGCCGGCCAGATGCAGCGGCTTGTCGTCGATGCCGAGTTCGAGACCGTGCACCTGCGCGCCCCAGAGCAGTTGCGCCCCGCCCTCGAGCACCAGGCTCAGGCCAAGCGTCGCCATGAACAGCACGATGGGCGGCCGGTTCACGAGCGGGCGCAACACCAGCCTCCCCGTCAGGATCGCGATCACGACCAGCGCGCCGAGCGTGGCGACAAACGCGAGCCATCCGCTCCAGCCGCGCTCGACAAGGCTCACGTAGGTCAGCGCGCCGAACAGCACGAGCGCGCCCTGCGCAAAGTTGAAAATGCCGGACGCCTTGTAAATCAGCACGAAACCGATCGCGACAAGCGAGTACATCACGCCCGCAAGCAACCCGCCGGTCAGCACCTCGATGAAGAACTCCATTACCCCCCCGTTGTCGTCCGTTCCCGTCAGTGACGGGTGCCCAGATAGGCCGTCAGCACATCCGGATGCCTGCGCACCTCGTCGGGCCTGCCGTCGGCGATTTTCCTGCCGTAATCAAGCACCACCACGTGATCGGACACGCCCATCACGACGCCGATGTCATGCTCGATCAGCACCACGGTCACCCCGAGATGCGCGTTGGCATCGAGCACGTATTCGGCCATCGCATGCTTCTCGTCGGCGTTCATCCCGGCCATCGGCTCGTCGAGCAACAAAAGACGCGGCGCGGCCGCGAGCGCGCGCGCCAGTTCAACGCGTTTTTGCAAGCCATACGACAGCGTGCCGACTACCGTGTCGCGATGGCCCTGCAGGTCGAGTTTCTCGATCACACGTTCCGCGTACCTGCGTTGTTCGGCCTCGTCATGGCGTGCGCGTCCGACATGCAGCGTCTGCTCCAGCCAGGTGCTGCGTCGATGCAGGTTGCGCCCCGTGAGCACGTTGTCGAATACGCTCATCCGGCGAAACAGCGCGAGATTCTGGAACGTGCGCGCGATGCCTCGGTGCGCGGCGCGATACGGATCCATGCGCCGGTACACCTGCCCGTCGAACCGGACGGCACCCTGCTCCGGCCGATATACGCCGTTGATCACGTTGAGCAGCGAACTCTTGCCCGCGCCGTTGGGTC
The DNA here is from genome assembly GCF_001718535.1 of Burkholderia seminalis. Taxonomy (NCBI): domain Bacteria; kingdom Pseudomonadati; phylum Pseudomonadota; class Betaproteobacteria; order Burkholderiales; family Burkholderiaceae; genus Burkholderia; species Burkholderia seminalis. The sequence goes on from NZ_CP013399.1 coordinate 476,309, forward strand.
CGATCAGCGCGCAGATTTCGCCCGCCGCCACCTCGAAACTGATGTCGGTGACGGCCTTGACGCCCTTGAACGACAGCGAGATGCGCTCGAGCGCGAGCAGCGGCGGTGCGGTCTGAGTCATGCGTCTCGCTCCGGGTCAGGCCGCGACCGGCTGCTGGCGGCTTTCGAGTTCGCGCACGAGCGGCAGCACCTTCTTGCCGAAGTACTCGACTTCCTCGATGAAATGCAGGAACCCGGCCAGCACCAAATCGACGCCGATCGCCTTCAACGCGACAATGCGCTCCGCGATCTGCTGCGGCGTGCCGATCAGGTTCGTGCGGAAGCCGTCGTTGTACTGCACGAGATCCTCGAACGTCGATTTCGCCCAGTTGCCTTCGCCTTCGGGCGACGCCTTGCCGGCCTCCTTCACCGCATCGCCGAACGCATTGACCGCCTCGACGTGCGCGTGCGCAATGATGTCGTCGAGCACGGCCTTCGCCTCTTCCTCGGTGTCGCGCGCGATCACGAACGCATTGACGCCGATCCGCACGCGATGGTTGTTCGCGGCCGCCTTGGCACGGATATCGTCGATCTGCGCCTTGAGGTTCTCCGGCGTGTTGCCGTTGGTGAAATACCAGTCCGACACGCTCGCCGCGTTGTCGCGCGCCGCCCGCGAGCTGCCGCCCTGGAAGATTTCCGGGTGCGGTTTCTGCACCGGCTTCGGGCTCAGCGTGTAATCGTTGAAGCGGTAGAAGTCGCCCTTGAACGTGAAGTTGTCCTGGGTCCAGATGCCCTTGAGCGCCTGGATGAATTCCTTCGAGCGCCGATAGCGTTCGTCGTGCTCGAGCCACGGCTCGCCGATCGCGGTGAATTCGCCCTTGAACCAACCGCTCACGACGTTGATCGCGATGCGCCCGTTCGAAATGTGGTCGATCGTCGCGAGCTGCTTCGCGACCACCGCCGGATGCCACGGCCCCGGCAGGATCGCGGCGAGCACCTTGAGCTTCGTCGTCGCATGCAGCAGCGCCTGGCTGAACGACACCGACTCGTGCTGGTATTCGGCGCCGTAGCCGGCCGTGAAGCGGATCTGGCTCAGCGCGTAGTCGAAGCCGGCCGCCTCGGCCGTGCGTGCGAGCTGCTGGTTGTATTCAAGGCTCCAGTCGGTACGCTGCTCGATCGTGCTGACGACGAGGCCGCCGCTGACGTTCGGCACCCAGTACGCGAATTTGACGGCATCGCCGGAGGAGGTCGTGTTGCTCATGGAAATGTCCTGGTTGGAAAATGTCGAGATTCACGCGACCGGCACGGCCGCGGAAGATTCAAATCCGCCGACTTCGCGAACGAGCGGGACGGCCCGCTCGATGGCCAGCCGGATGCGCCCGCGCAACTCGGGGCTCGTAATCGTGTAGTTCTGGAAATCCCGTTCGGACGCGTACACGCCGATCGGCAAGGTACGCGCCTGGAAAAAACTGAACAGCGGGCGCAATTGATGGTCAATGACCAGCGCATGACGTTCGCTGCCCCCCGTCGCAGCCAGCAGAACGGGCACGTCGATCAGCGCCTCGTGATGCACAAGATCGAACAGATGCTTGAAGAGCCCCGTATACGAAGCCCGATAGACAGGACTTCCTACGATCAACGCATCCGCCTCCTCGATCGCGCGCAACTGTCGCTCCAGTTCGTCGCCGGCATCCGCTCTCGACAGCACACCGGACAGCACCGGCGCGATCACCCCGAGTTCGATCAAATGCGGCTCGACAGGCAACTCGGCACGCAAGCCGGACAGCAACGCCTCCGACAGCGCGAGCGTTCGTGACGGCCGCGAGGTGTTGCCCGATACCGCAACGACCTTGTATGTCTTCTTTCCCATCAAGCATTCCTCTTCATCTGTCGCACGAGTCCGATAACGTCGACCAACCATCTAGCGAATACCGTGCCAAACACGCCTCTTCCGTTCCGCAACGGACAAAATGGGCTCAATCTACGGTCACGCCGCGACATTTCGCGGATCGCAAGCCGATCCTTAAATCATTCCGAATGGACTGGAATCCATATCTCCGATCCAGATGACTGACCCGCAGCATCCCTGCTTCCGGGCCGCGTCACGAGCAGCATCAGGAGTAAAAAGAAGGCGTCGGAAAACGCTCGTTGAGGGCCCAGTCCCCCAACTCGCGAATCTTGTAGTCGATCGGATCGTGCAGGGTATGAACACGCAGGTTCCGCCAGAACCGATCGAACCGCAGCGCGGCCGTCGTTGCCCGCGCGCCGGTCACTTCGAACATGCGCTGCGTGATATCGAGACCAGCCTGCGCAGACGAAACCTTCGCCGCCGCGACGGCTATCGCCACCTCGCCCCGTTCGCGTTCCGTCAGCGCCGCCTCGCGCCGCCAGGCCACATCGAACGCGCCCGCGGCGCGCTCGACCAATGCGCTTGCCCCCTCGATGGCAAGCCAGAACCGACCGTAGTGACCCTGCACATACAGATCCTCCGTCGGATGCGATGCCGGAGACGCGACCCACGATCGCGTACTCTCCCGCGTAAAATCCCGCGCGGCGCCTATCGCGCCTTCGCCGATACCAAGATAGATATGCGCCAGAATCAACTGGGCCAACAGCGGCCGCAAGCATGCAAACGGCGAAGACAAAGGCCCCGGATCGGCTAGGATCTCGTCGCCGGCCACCTTCACCTGTTCGAACAGCACCGTCCCGCTATCCGTCTGACGCTGCCCCATGTTGTCCCAATCGTCGAGGATCGCGATCCCTTCGCGCGCAGTCGGCACCACTCCAATCAGCAAACGTCCCTGCGCATCGAAAGCCGACGCCAGCAGGCGATCCGAATCGGCCGCGCCGGAGCAGAAGCTCTTGCGCCCGACGAAAACCCATCCGTCCGCCCCATCCGATTCCGCGCGCGTACCCTTGTCGAGCGGATTGAGCGCGTTCCCCCAGAACCAGCGTTGCGAAACGGTCCGCTCCAGCCAGGGCTCCCACTGCTGCGGGCGCCCGAACAAGCGCACTGTCGCGAGATGCAGATGGTGAAAGGCGAAGAGATGCGCGAGCGAGCTGTCCACCCGAGCGAGACGCCGTACGACGGCCAGCGTGTCGGACCAGGTCGCTCCGTGCCCCCCGAATGCGCGAGGCACGCTCAGCGCAAGCAAGCCGCTATCGCGAAGTACTCGACGCTCGTGCAACGCCGTTCCACCCGCCCGGTCGCGCGCTATCGCCGTACGTGCCAGCTCCTGCACGACGGACTCCACCACGGGCTGCCACGCGGCCATTTCGACTGTCTCCGCACCGATATGCTTCATGAGCGAAACACCTTCTGATCGACATTGTTCGAGCAGACGCTCACGCATGTTCCATGCCATGGGCGAATGGACTCAAAAGCATCAGAACCAGCAGGCGCCGCTCGTGCCCCGTAACGGGCTTGCACACGACCGACGACGGTTGCAATCCAAGCAGTGCCAAGCTGATGACGATCGATGCGCGTATGGCCGGCACCGCGCCGTCACCCGTCGGGAGAAACTCATTCGTGGCGTTGCCCGCTCTGACGAGCCGATCGCCGCGCGTGCTCATCAGTCAGCATTCCGTCAGCAGGATGCTGACCACCAAGCAACCGCGCCCCTTCCCGCTGCCTGAAAATCAAGCTTCTGATTTGGATATGAAAATTCGTTGCTTTCCAGGAAGCATCGACGCAAAGAGAATCCCTCACACCGGAACACTACGCCGCACTTCACTCCTACCTTTCACATGGCAACACTCTCGACCTATCCGGATACGATCGGGCTTCGCGGCACGCCCTCCGATACCTCGGCAGTACGCGTCATCGCCGAAGAACTGGCTGCCCGATTCGGGCAGACCGCCGCCGAGCGAGATCGTGCGGGCGGCACGCCAAAGGCCGAGCGCGATGCGCTACGCGCCAGCGGCCTGTTGCGACTCAGTATTCCAGCCGCCTATGGCGGACTCGGTGCGAACTGGCTGACCACGCTGGACGTCGTGCGTACGCTCGCGCGTGCCGACGGCTCGCTTGCCCACCTGTTTGGTTTTCATCATCTGCTGCTTGCCACCGTCCGTCTGTTCGGCGCCGCCGAGCAATGGGAGCCATGGTTCCAGCAGACGGCCGCCCACGACTGGTTCTGGGGCAACGCGCTCAATCCGCTCGACGAGCGCACGATCAGTTCTCCGGGCAACGGCTGGCTCGAGTTCAGTGGTCAGAAAAGCTTCTGCTCCGGCGCACTCGATTCCGAAATGCTGATCGCTTCCGCTCGGGACGTCGACACCAACGCGCTGCTCATCGCGGCTGTCCCGACGCACCGCAGCGGCATTTCCATCTCCGAGGACTGGAACAATATCGGTCAGCGCCAAACCGACAGCGGCACCGTGACCTTCGAACGGGTGCGCGTCGAGCATCACGAAATCCTCTCTGATCCCGGACCGCTCTCCACACCGTTCGCCTGCCTTCGCCCGTTGATCGCGCAGCTCGTCCTCACGAACGTCTACCTGGGCATCAGCGAGGGCGCTTTCAACGACGCACGACACTACACCTTGCACGAGGCCCGACCCTGGCCCTCGTCCCGTGCGGAAAGAACCGACGACGACCCCTATATCCTCGGCCAGTATGGAGAGTTCTGGGCTGGCCTCGAGGCCGTCCGCGTTCTGGCCGACCGCGCCGCCGCCCGACTCGACGATGCATGGGCACTCGGCGCGGCACTCAGCGACGATGAGCGCGGAGAAGTCGCGATTGCGGTCGCGAGCGCAAAAGTCTCGGCGATACGGACCGGGCTGGACGTTTGTACCCGCATGTTCGACGTCGCGGGCGCACGCGCCACCCACGGCGCACTGGGTCTGGACAGACACTGGCGCAACCTGCGCACCCACTCGCTGCACGATCCGTTGGCCTACAAACTGCGGGAACTCGGCGAGTGGGCACTCAAACGAACCTACCCCCAACCGACCTTCTACTCATGAACCGCCCGCTCCCTCCCGCCCAACCGGGCGACCCGGATGACACTGCCGACCCGGACGTGCTGACCTTGCCGGACCGGCACGCGCTCACCACCTCGATCCGTGCACGCGCGCAGGTCTTCGTCGATCCACGCTCACTCGCGTTGCTCAACCAGATACGCATGATCGCGCCCAGCGACGCAAGCGTGCTCATCATCGGTGAAACCGGAACCGGGAAAGAACTGATTGCCCGCCACGTACACAATCTGAGCCATCGCAAGAATCAGCCGTTCGTCGCGGTCAACTGCGGCGCGTTTTCGGAAACGCTGGTGGAGAGCGAACTGTTCGGCCACGAGAAGGGGGCGTTCACGGGCGCGTTCAGCGCCAAGCCCGGATGGTTCGAGGCGGCCAACGGCGGCACGTTGTTCCTCGACGAGATCGGCGATCTCCCGCTGTCGATGCAGGTCAAGCTCCTGCGCGTGCTGCAGGAGCGCGAAATCGTCCGGCTCGGGGCGCGTCACAGTATTCCGATCAATGTGCGCGTGGTCGCGGCCACCAACGTGCATCTCGACGATGCCGTCGCGGCAGGTCACTTCCGCGGCGATCTGTTCTACAGGCTCAACGTCGTCCAGCTCGCGATCCCCGCACTACGCGAACGCCCGGGCGACGTCCTTCCGCTCGCGCGATACTTCATCGAAGACTATCGCGGTCGTCTTGGCTACGGCCCCGCGGATATCGACAGACGAGCCGAACAGAAGCTGCTTGCGCATCACTGGCCCGGCAATATCCGCGAACTGGAGAACGTGATCCACCACGCACTGCTGGTCAGCCGCCATGATCTGCTCCAGGATTCCGATCTCCAGATCCGGTATGGCGACACGACGTTCGCCCGACGTCACGAGTCGACGCCACACCTCGATCCTCAGGAAACGTTCGAGCAGGCGCTACGCTGCCTGTTCGACGCGGAACACGACAATCTGTTCGAGCATATCGAGGATACCGTGATGCGCGTGGCCTTCGAATTCAGCCACCGCAATCAGATCCAGGCAGCGAAGCTGCTCGGCATCAGCCGCAACGTATTGCGTGCACGCCTGATCCGGGCAAAGGAAATCAACGCCTTGAAGTAGCACGCGCCGAAGCGATGCCGTGCATGACATGCATTGCGTCGCCGGCTCATGCGCGAAAGCATCGGAATACATGAATCGCTCGCAGTCGTCGCTCACGCATACCGAAAAGCAGCGATGCCGAACATGTACACGTTACGCAGCAATCCTTTTCAATTCGGCAAGTCCTGCTTGAAGAAGTAAAGGGAGCGGGATACACCTAGTCCGCTCCTCGCACGCGTTCAGGCGGCAACCGTGGAAGTGCCTTGCGCACCCGGCCCGCTGCCGATGGCCCAGACATACGGCGGCTCGGTACCGTTGATTTCCCGATCGCCGACGATGCGGGCCTTGAACACCAGCGGATTGTGCGAGGCCGCCGTGCGCGCGTTGCGCCAGTGGCGATCGAGGCCCTTCGCGGCACTCGAGCCCGATGCGCCAAGCGCGTTGAACAGATCGGTCGTCGCGCGCAGCACGAGGTCCGACACCACGATCTGAGCACGCGCCGAATCCAGTTCCGCGTCGACATTCGCACGGTGCTCGGCTTGCTCGTCGCCGCCAAAACGTGCCTCGTACGCACGCTGCGACGCCTCGCTCGCGCGCACCGCCGTGGCCTCGGCCGCGAATACGCGCGCAGCCACCTCTCCCACCACCTGCTGGATCTGCGGATCCTGCGCGAACGACGGGGCGTTGCCGTGGCTGAAGATGCGCTTGCGCGAACTCACCTCGCGCGCGATGTCACGCAGCGCGGCGCGCCCGGTGCCCGCGAGCACCGCGAGCAGCACGAGCTGGTAGAACGCCGTCTGATACTTGAAGCGCGTCGCGAAGTCGAACACGTTCTGCGCATCGACTCGCGCCGCGTCGAAGCGGGTCGTGCCGCTACCGGTCGTGCGCTGACCGAAGCCGTCCCAGTCGTCGCTGCGTTGCACGCCGGGTTGGTTCGTCCGGACGGCCGCGATCACGTCTCGGCCGTCTTCATCGCGCGCGAATACGTCGATCCAGTCCGCGAAGATGCTTCCGGTCGAATAGTATTTCTCTCCGTCGAGGATCCAGCCATCCCCGTCGCGCCGCACACGGGTAATCACATCGCCTATCGCGACGCTGCCAACCTCGGTCCACGCGTTGCCGACGAGTTCTCCGGCGACAAAGCGCCGGAACCATTCGTCACGCGCCACATCCGGCGCGGAATTCAGCCGATCCTCGACGAAAGCGAAGTGGCCTCGCAACGCCTGCGGCAGGTTCGAATCGGCGGCGGCCAGTTCGATGAGAAGCTGTATCAATTGCGGCAACGACGCGCCCGCGCCGCCATGCTCGACCGGTACGCGAACCGCGCCGAACCCACTCTCCCTGAGCCATTCGATCGGGTCATACGGCAACGTGCGGGAACGTTCACGTTCGAGCGCCCCGTCTGCGATACGCGCGAAAACCGGGCGGAAGCGCTCCGCCAGGCGCTCGTAATCCGTGCCCCGCGACAGCTGGGCATCGGAATGATGGACGGATTTCAGATGATTTGAAGCGGTCATGTCGGCTCCGGCAGATTGGAAATGGCGTCGAAAGCATCACCCGATGCAGAAACCGTGCCATACCGCACAAGCACCGCCCGGCATTGAAATCCCCTCACCGCAATTTCAATGCTGCTGATTCCGCAGCAAACATGCTGACATGCTGCTGGCGGACAGCGGACATCGGGTGTGTCGCTTCATGATCTCCGTCGCCGCGCCTCCATATCGCCGGAACGGAACGCCGTCAGGACGCCGGATCCGCCGGCACCGCGTGCGCATCGCGCGGCAAATTGACGGGTATGAGGCATCAACGGATGCGGCTTCGATGTCGCGTGCGGCGCCGTGACGCGCACGTCGGTCCCCGGCACGCCGTAATGGGCGTGCGGCGTCGACTCGTCGAGGCCTTCCGGCGAAGCGCGAAATAGCGCGAAACCAGGGTCCGGGTATCGCCCAGGCCCGTCGTGATGATCGGTACCCGCAGACGGTGGATGACGTCCAGCGTCCTGTTCGCGTCTTTTGCATGTCGACAACCTCGGTACGCGCGAGCCCCCGCGGAACGCCCGATCCAAGTGACCCTATTTACATCATAAGATTGCATTTTCACATTTAATGTGATTTTATTATCACACACTACAGTCGCCGCCCCATGCTCGCGGCGCACCTCATATCAAAGGAAGAGACGCAGATGGAGACAATCGCCGTCATCGGCAGCAACATGGTCGACCTCGTGACCTACGTCACACGCATGCCCGGCCGGGGCGAAACGCTCGAGGCGCCGAACTTCGAGCTCGGCTGCGGCGGCAAGGGCGCGAACCAGGCCGTCGCGGCCGCGCGCCTCGGCGCGCGTGTCGTGATGGTCACGAAGGTCGGCGACGACGTGTTCGCCGACAACACGATCCGCAACTTCGAGCGCGAGGGAATCGACACCACGCACGTGCGCAAGGTCGCCGGCGTGCCGAGCGGCGTCGCGCCGATCTTCGTCGAACCCGATTCGAGCAACAGCATCCTGATCGTCAAGGGCGCGAACCGCCACCTGCGGCCGGCCGACATCGACGCGGCCGCGCCGGCGCTCGCCGAATGCGCGCTGATCGTGCTGCAGCTCGAGATCGAGCTCGACACCGTCTATCACGCGATCGAATTCGGCGCACGGCACGGCATCCCCGTGCTGCTGAATCCCGCGCCGGCGGTGGCCGACCTCGATTTCGAACGGATCCGCTCCGTCGAATTCTTCGTGCCGAACGAAACCGAGCTCGCGATCGTGTCGGGCATGCCGGTCGATTCGCGCGAAAGCGCCACTCGCGCCGCCGAAGCGCTGGTCGCACGCGGGCTGAAGCACGTGCTCGTCACGCTCGGCGACCAAGGCTCGCTGCTCGTCTCGCGCGACGGCGCCCGGCACGTGCCGGGCGTCCCGGTCGACGCACGCGACACGACGGGCGCGGGCGATGCGTATATCGGCTGCTTCGCGCGCTGCTACGCCAGGTCGCGCGATGCCGTCGACGCGATGCGCTACGCATCCGCGTACGCCGCGCATTCGGTCACGGGCCTCGGCACGCAGAAGTCGTACGCCGACGCCGCGACGTTCGAACGCTTCCTCCACGACGCCGGCCTCTGAACGGCGCCTTCATCGACGAGACATTGGGAAGGAGACACCCATGAGCCGAGCCAGGATCGAACACACACCCGACGGCTACTACCTGAACCGCACGCCGCTCTTCGCGTTCACGCTGCTGTGCTGCCTGTTCGCGCTGTGGGGCACCGCCGCGAACCTGAACGACGTGCTGATCGCGCAGTTCAAGAAATCGTTCTTCCTGTCCGATTTCGAATCGGCATTCGTGCAGTCCGCGTTCTATCTCGGCTACTTCTTCCTCGCGATTCCGGCCGCGACCGTCGTGAAGAAGTTCAGCTACAAGACGACGATCCTCGTCGGCCTGCTGCTCTACACGACCGGCTGCCTGCTGTTCTTCCCGGCCGCGTCGATGGCGAAATACGGGATGTTCCTCGTCGCGCTGTTCGTGATCGCCGCGGGCCTGTCGTTCCTCGAGACGGCGTCGAACTCGTATTCGACGCTGATGGGCCCGCGCGACACCAGCACGCGGCGGCTGAACATCTCGCAGACGTTTTATCCGTTCGGCGCGATGGCCGGCGTCTACATGGGCAGCTTCCTGATCTTCAAGGAAGGCGACGCGTCGCATGCGCAGCTCGCGGCGATGTCGGCCGCCGACGCACACGTACACCAGCTCGCGATGATCCAGGCGACACTCGAGCCGTACAAGTGGCTGATCGTCGTGCTCGTCGCGGTATTCATCGTATTCGCGCTCACGCCCTACCCGGCCTGCAAGGGCAACGGTCCCGGCGCGGTCACGCACCGGATCGACGCGCGCGGCACGCTCGCACGCCTGTTCGGCAACCGGCGCTTCGTCGCGGGCGTGGTCGCGCAATTCCTCTATGTCGGCGCGCAGGTCGGCGTGTGGAGCTTCACGATCCGGCTCGCGATGCAGATCGGCGGCCTCACCGAGCGCGGCGCGTCGCGCTACCTGCTCGCGACGTTCTTCGCGTTCTTCGTCGGCAAGCTGGTCGCGACACTCGTGATGAAGCGCGTCGGCCCGGCCAAGGTGCTGATCGTCTACGGCATCCTGTGCATCGCGCTGCTCGCGTATACGATCAGCGTGCACAACATCACGGCCGTCTATGCGGCCGTGTGCGTGAGCGTGTTCCTCGGCCCGTGCTGGCCGACGATCTACGGCCTGACGATCGACGGCCTCGGCAAGGACACCGAATACGGCGGCTCGATCCTCGTGATGAGCATCGTCGGCGGCGCGGTCGTGCCGCTGATCCAGGGGCTGATCTCCGATCACACCGGCGGCAACATGCAGCTCGCGTTCGTCGTGCCGCTCGCATGCTTCGTCGTGATCGTCTACTACGGCTTCCACTGCCTGCGTCACCTGCCGGCCGCGACGCCCGACGCAGCCGCCGACGGCCGTGCGCCCGCGCGCTACGCCGCATCGCGCAACACGTCGGGAGCGTGACCATGCGCGGCGAAATCGAACTGCGGCGCGACGACTTCCGCGAAACGCCACGCACGCTGTACCGCACCGACGGCCTCACCGTCACCGCGTTCGCGTATCCGTCGGGCGTCGAGGCGCTGAAGCTCGAAAACCGCCGCGGCCATCTCGTCGTGCTGCCGTATCTCGGCCAGATGATCTGGGCCGCCGAATTCGACGGCCGCGACCTGACGATGAAACACATGTTCCGGCAGCCGAAGCGCGCAGCATCGATCATCGATACCTACGGCTGCTTCATGTTCCACAGTGGGCTGCTGCGCAACGGCTGCCCGGGGCCGGACGACACACATGCGCTGCACGGCGAGATGCCGTGCGCGCCGATGGACCGTGCGAGCCTCGTCGTCGGCACGGATGCGCGCGGCGCGAGCGTCGAAGTGACCGGCGAATACGAGTACGTGCAGGGCTTCGGCAGCCACTATGTCGCGCGTCCGTCGGTACGGCTCGCGGAGCACGAGGCGCGGATGACGATCGCGATGGGCGTGACGAATCTCGGCGGCACGCCGATGGACCTGATGTACATGGCCCACCTGAACTACGCGTACGTGCCGGGCGGCCGCTTCGTGCAATCGCTGTCGCGCGGCGGGTTGCGGCTGCGCGACAGCGTGCCGGCACACGTGAAGCCGACCGCCGCGTGGCGCGACTACACGGCCACGCTCGCGCGCGAACCCGAGCGGCTGACGACGCTCGATACGCCGGCGCTGTACGACCCCGAGATCGTGTTCTTCATGAACGGTGCGGAAACGGACGCCGATGGCATCGCGCATTTCCGGCTCGCGCATCCGGATGGCGGCGCATTCCACACCGCGTACCGCCCCGGGCAATTCCCGCATGCGACGCGCTGGATCCTGCACAACGCGGACCAGCAGGTCGTCGCGTTTGCGCTGCCGTCGACCTGCGAGCCGGAGGGATATGAAGCGGAGCGCCGCAAGGGCCATGTCGCGGCGCTCGCGCCGGGCGCGACGCGCCGCTTCGACGTGCTCACCGGCTACCTGAGCGCGGCGGAAGCACGTGATGCCTGATGCGATGCAACGCGCGACGCATGGCCGCGGGTCATCAGGTCACGAGCGCGATGCCGTGTTCGCGGATCGCCGTTTCGTAGCGGTGGCTCAGTTGCCCGTCGGAGATCACGTAGTTGAAATCGGTCAGCTCGGCGAAATAGGCCGCGCGCACTTCGTCGAACTTCGTGTGGTCGACGAGCAGGAAGCGGTTCTGTGCGCGCGCCATCACCTTCTTCTTCGCGTCGACCTCGTGGAAGTTGAAGCACGTGACGCCGCAGCGCTCGCTGACGCCGGCCGCCGAGATGAATGCCTTCGACACGCGCACCGAGTCGAGGATGCCTGTTTCGGCGACCGATTCGAACACCATGTTCTGGCGGTGATACGCGCCGCCGCACAGGATCACGTTGCAATGCGGCTTCTGCTGCAGCTTCGCGAATACGTTCAGCGAGTTGCAGACCGCCGTGAACTCGAGGTCGTCCGGGATGAAATCGACGATGAACGGCGTGGTCGAGCCACAATCGACGAAGATCGTGTCGCCGGTCGTCACGAACTGAGCGGCCAGCTTGCCGATGCGGCGCTTTTCCTCGGTCTGCCGGTTGTTCTCGGCACTGATCAGGTACTCGCCGATGTCGCTGCGCTGCGCGGCGAAATGGCGCGTCACATAGCCGCCGATCAGGCTGAGGCCGTGCGGGTTGTCCGCGAGATCGCGGCGGATCGTCATCTCGGAGACGCCGAACAGCTCGGCGACTTCCTTCAGATGAATCGCGTTCTGCCCTTGCAGCACGTTCATCAAGGTCTTGATCCGTTCGCCCTTCTTCGTTTCCATGCCAGTATCCTGCCTACCCGTCGCGTGTCGTGCCGGGCGCCCAGGCCCGGCCGGAATGTCGTATTTGTAACAAACCGATGTGAAAACATCAACTTTCCGTGTGCCCTTCCGGCACACGAACCGTGGAGTCCTGACACATGCCGCTTTCCAACGCCCAACTCGCCCACACCATCGATCACACGCTGCTCGCGCCCGACGCGCGCGACGCGCAGATCCGCGAACTCTGCCGCCAGGCGGCCGAGCATCGCTTTTACTCGGTCTGCGTGAATTCGGCGAACGTGCCGCTCGCCGCACGCGAGCTGGCCGATACCGGCGTACTCGTTTGCGCGGTGGTCGGCTTCCCGCTCGGTGCGGGGCTGTCGGCCGCGAAGGCATTCGAAGCCACCGCCGCGATCGACGCGGGCGCCGGCGAGATCGACATGGTGATCAACATCGGCGCGCTGAAGAGCGGCCGCGCCGACGACGTGAAGGCCGACATCGCGGCCGTCCACCGCGCATGCGGCGCGGTGCCGCTCAAGGTGATCCTGGAAACCGGGCTGCTGACGGACGACGAGAAGGTGCGCGTGTGCGAGATGTGCCGCGATCTCGGCGTCGCGTTCGTGAAGACGTCGACCGGATTCGGCCACGGCGGCGCGACGCTCGCGGATGTCGCGCTGATGCGCCGCACGGTCGGCCCGGCACTCGGCGTGAAGGCCTCGGGCGGCGTGCGCGATCGCGCGGCCGCACTCGCGATGCTCGAGGCCGGCGCGACGCGGCTCGGCACGAGCTCGGGCGTCGCGATCGTCACCGATCAGGCAGGCGGCGGGTCGGGGTACTGACGACGCCAACGGCGCACGGCCGCATCGGGCCGACGGGCGTCGTCACGCGCGACGTTGCGCCCCGTTCAACCCGTCCGCCGAATCGGCCCGCCCTCTTCGGCGCCGCGTTCGTCCGCAAGCCGCCCCGCGTAATCGCGTGCGAACTGCACGGCGATGCGGCCCGAGCGCGCACCGCGTTCCAGCGCCCACTGCAGCGCGGGCTCGCGCGCCGCGCGGATTGCTTCGTCGTCGAAGCCGGCCGCGCCGAGGCGGCTCTCGACGACGGCCAGGTATTCGTCCTGCGTAAAGCCATAAAACGTGACCCAGATCCCGAAGCGCTCCGACAGCGAAATCCGCTCCTCGACCGCGTCGCCCGGATGCAGTTCGCCGTTCTCCGCGCGCGTCACGTTCGCGTTGTCGCTCGCCTGCTCGGGCATCAGGTGGCGGCGATTGGAGGTCGCATACACCAGCACGTTCGACAGGTCGCTCGCGACCGAGCCGTCGAGCACCGTCTTCAGCCCCTTGTAGCCGGTCTCGCCGGCCTCGAACGACAGGTCGTCGCAAAACACGATGTAGCGCTCGGGCCGCGCGCGTACGAGCTCGACGATCGCAGGCAGGTCGCTCAACCCTTCCTTGCTGACCTCGATCAGCCGCAACCCGTGCACCGCGAACGCGTGCAGGCACGCCTTCACGATCGACGACTTGCCGGTGCCGCGCGCGCCGGTCAGCAGCACGTGATTGGCCGCGAACCCGCGCACGAATTGCCGCGTGTTCCGTTCGACGATCGCCGCCTGCCGGCCGATGTTGCGCAGCGCGTCGAACCCGACGAGCGCGGGCGTGGCGATCGGCTCGAGCGGCGCCGTTCGAGGGCCGCCGCCGAAGCCGCGCCAGCGAAACGCGACGGCCGCCTCGAAATCGACGTCGGCCGGCCGCCCGGTGTGCGCCATTGCTTCGAGCGCGGTCGCGATGCGTTCGAGCTGGCGCGCAAGCGACGGGTCGGCAACCGGCGCAGGTCCGTCCGGCAGCGCGGCAATCAGGTCCCGCATGTCGAATCCGGCGCTCATTGGCGGACCTCTTGCGACGCCCTGGCATGGAACGGAAACCGCTGCGCGATCGCCACGCCGACGAGCGCGACACCGCCGCCGACCAGGTGATACAGCCGCAGCGATTCGCCGAGCAACACGATCGCGCCGGCGGCCGTCATCACCGGCAGCAGGTTCATGAACATCGCGCAGCGGCTCGGGCCGAGCAGCCGCACGCCCTGCATCCACAGATACGGCAGCACCACCGACGCCAGCACGCCGGCGTACAGGATCAGCGGCACGCTCGCGCGCGTCGGCCAGGCGGCCTGCGCGGGCAACCGCAGCAGCATCGGCAGCATGAACACGAGCGCGGCCAGCGCCTGCACGTAGGTCGACTGCCATGCCGGCAGCGCGCCGATGCGCCAGCGCTTGAGCAACACGCCGTACAGCGCGTACGCGGCCGACGCGGCCAGCATCAGCAGGTCGCCCATGTGCACGCCGCGGGCGGCGATCGCCGTCGGGTGCCCTTCGGCGATCAGGTAGACGACACCCGCGAGCGACAGCCCCCCGCCGCCGATCATGCCCGCGCCCGGCGGATCGCCGAGCAGCAGCGAGCTGAGCACCATCGTCATCAGCGGCACGAGCGCGGTGATGATCGCCATGTTGGTCGCGCTGGTCGTCTTCGCGGCCTCGTAAGACAGGCTCTGGAACAGCGCCATCGCGAGAAAGCCGAGCGCCGCGAGCTTCGGCAGGTGCGCGACGAGTACCGCGCGATTGCGCCATGCGGGGGCGAGCGTGAAGACGCTCATCAGCACGACCGCCAACAGCAGCCGGTAGAACGTGATGGCCGACGGGTCGATCGTCGACGCCGACAGCTTCGACACCACGACGTTGCCGGCCCACAGCGCGATCGCGCAGAAGGGAAACAGAAAAGGTGACTTGTTCATCGCGTTCGACGGATTAATATCCTGACAGGGAATCTGGCGTGAATCGGAACGCCATCGTGCCCGTCCGCCCAACTGCCTGTCTCACGCCAAAATGTCAGGACTTATCGCCAATCGGACATTCGAGTCCACCCAGCCCTTCGCGCACCTGCGCTACGAATCGACGCCGATGCCGGTGTCCGCGATGGCGGCGGCCTATACGCACGGCACGTCGATCCCGGCGCACCGGCACCGCCGCGCGCAGCTTCTCTACGCGATCGAAGGGGTGATGCACGTGCAGTCTGAGGGTGCGTCGTGGGTCGTGCCGCCGACGCGCGGCGTGTGGCTCGAAGCCGGCCTCGACCATACGGTGCAGATGAGCGGCGACGTGCAGATGCGCACCGTGTTCGTCGAACCGGGTGCGGTCGAGCACCTGCCCGCGCGCAGTTGCGTCGTGGAAGTGCATCCGCTGCTGCGCGAGCTGATCCTCGCCGCGGTCGAGGTACCGCTCGACTATGCGCCGGGTTCGCGCCACGATCACCTGATGCACCTGCTGCTGGCCGAGGTGACCGTCGCACCGCTGCTGCCGCTGTACCTGCCATGGCCGCACGACGCGCGCCTGCGGACGATCTGCGACACACTCGTCGCCGCGCCCGACGACCTGCGCACGATCGCCGAATGGGCCGACCTGCTCGGGCTGTCGGTGCGCACGCTGCATCGCGCGTTCCGGCGCGAGACGGGGCTCAGCTTCCGCCGCTGGCGCGAGCAGGCGCGGCTGCTGCTCGCGCTCAAGCGTCTGGCGCACGGCGAGAAGGTGGTCACCGTCGCGATGGATCACGGCTACAGCAGCCAGAGCGCGTTCTCCGCGATGTTCAAGCGGCACTTCGGCGTGTCGCCGTCGGCGTTCTATGCGTAGCGCGGGTCGCCCCGGCCCGACTCACTGGCCGCCGTCGAGATTCACGACTTCGACCCGCCGGTTCACGGCCGCACGCGGATGCGCCGGGTCTTTCGGGCGCGCACTGCCCACACCCTCGACTGCGAGCCGCGTGCCGTCGATCCCGAAGGTCGACACGAGGTAGTCCGCAACGGCCTGCGCGCGCCGCCTCGACAGAGAGAGATTCGTGCTCGGGTTGCCAGACGCGTCGGTGTGCCCAACGATCCGGAACCGGGCGTGCGCGAGCGCGTCGTCGCTCAGCGCATGACCGAGGTTGTCGAGCAGCACCCGGCTGCCCGGCGTGAAACGGGCCGACGAGAAATCGAACTGGATCGCGAGGTTCACGGACGGCGGGCCCGGCGTATTATCCTGCGTGCGCACCGGTGCCCGTTCGACGACGATGCCGCGCAAGCTGCGGCTCGCGCCATGCGGCGCAAGCTGACGCACGATTTCGTCGGCAGACGGCCGCATGTCGGCTACATCGCCGGCATGGACAGGCAACGCGGCAAATCCGCCAGCGCACCACAGGCAGGCCGCGATGCGCGCGGCAAGCATCGTCTTCATGCGTTCACTCCTTCGCCACCGTCTTCAAAGGCAACACGGCAACCGCCACTGCGTCGTGCGCGGAGGCCGCCGGATCGGGGTCGAGCAGCGGCATCCGGAATTTCGTCAGGAATTCGCGATCGACCTCCTTGTCGGGCAGTGTGCCCACGACGAGCCGCCGGCGCGACGCGATCACGACGACGATCTCGTCGCCAAAAGGTTTCGCGACGCGATACACGGGCTGACCGTTCCTGCCACCGCCGAACACGAGTCGGCTGCGCGGTGGAACAGGGCGCGGCGACGCGCCTTCCGGCCAGCTCAGAT
Organism: Burkholderia seminalis; assembly: GCF_001718535.1. Taxonomy (NCBI): domain Bacteria; kingdom Pseudomonadati; phylum Pseudomonadota; class Betaproteobacteria; order Burkholderiales; family Burkholderiaceae; genus Burkholderia; species Burkholderia seminalis. The sequence continues at coordinate 493,260 of NZ_CP013399.1, forward strand.
AGACGACTTCGCCGCTCGCCTGCAGGTACGCGACATACAAGTAGCTCGGATAGCCTGGACTCGTCACCTGCAGCGCGAGCGAATCGCCTTCCCGATAGCGCTCGGCCGGGTGTCCGACCGCTTTCACGTCGAGCCCGCCCGCATGGCGCAGCCCCTGGTCGAAACTCAGGTAGACCTCGCATTGCGGCCACGGATGCACGGTCACGCGATTGTCGACGCGCCCTGAATCCGGCATCGCAGCAACGGCCTTCAGCAATGCGTCGAGATCGCCCTGAGAGCCGACGAAGCCCGTTAGCGCCACGCTTCGGTCAGCCGCCACACCGGCGTCAACGCGCGCGCACTGCAGTTTGTCCACGCGGCGCCGGATCGCATCGCGCAGCGCATCAGGCGACACGTTCTGTCGAATCACCGGCGGCACCGGCGGCGGCTCCGGTTCGACATGCGCGGCGGTCAGCAACCGCCGAATCCCGTCCGGGTCGATTTCATCGATGACGAACGGGCCGTTCGACAAGTTCGTGAGCAGCGTTTGGTAGTCGATGCGCAGCAGCCCCTGTTCGCCCCAGTGCTCGCCCCATGAGTTGACGACAGTGAAGGTCTGGCTCGCGTCGTCATAGCCGGCGATGACCATCGCGTGCGCATTCTCCTTCGGCAGCACGTCGCGGAAAACCCCGCCGCGGTATCGCTGCAGCGCGCTCGTGATGTCGCCCGAATAGATCCCGATCACAACCGGCTTGCGCGCGAAGACCGCGCCGCGAATCTTCTCGAGGACGTCGCGGTCATCCTTGTCGATCAGGCTGTAGGTAAGCAGGCGATTGTTGCGCGCGTCGCGCATGCGCAGGTCGTCGGGCAGCGCCGAACACGTCTTCGGGTCGTACGGCAAGCCGTCGAACGTGACGAGGCCGTTGTCGTGAATCGCATCGAGGGCGGCCGTGACCGACGTGCCGCCCTCGCAGCGGCCGCGATGCAGCAGATTGAACAGGTAGGCCGGGCTGAAGGCAACGCGGCGCCGCTCACCGCCCGCCGCGCCCTGCCGTTCGAGCTGCAGGTTGAAGGCGGCACTAAGCGCGTTGTAGCCGGTCGCCCAGGCCGTACAGGAACCCTGCTCGCCCTGCGAGCGCACGAGCGGGAAATAGCGTGTGAAATCCGAGCGCGGCGGCAGGTACGCGCGATAAGCAGGCTGGCGCGGCACGGCCGCGAGCACGGCGGGCGGGTCGTCGACGAGCCCCGTGGCATGACCGGTCTGCGCGGACACGGGCCGCGCGGCGGCCGCAAGCAGAACGCACGCGATGGAGAAGCGGAGGCGACGGCACATGATCGTACTCCCCGGCAGCCGGATACGTGTGTCACGTTTTCGTGAACGACATCAGTTCGCGGCGCTCGCTTGCGGACATGACGCCGTGCCGGTCGTAGTTCACGGTATCGATCGCGACGAAGCGCGGCACCTTGCCCGGGGCGACCCAGTACGTCCGGGCGCGCCGCGACGGCACATACAGCCGCCAGCCGTTCGCCTCGACCCGAAACGCGTCGAAGCGACCGGCCGGCACGTCGATCGTCTCGCGCGCGACCACCCTGCATGTCAGTTCGACGACGTCCACCTTGCCATTCGGAAACGTGTAGTCGAAGCGCGTGATCCATTCCTTGCCGATCGAGTACTCGCTCGCGAACAGCTGGTTGTCGCCAAGCACGCCGCCGTCGGCCTCTCGGCGCGGATTGCCGAGCAGATCGGTCACGAATTTGCCGCCGTTGAATTCGATCCGGTCGCCGACGATACGCGTTACGCGATGCACGAACACCCGCTCGTCCTGATGAAGACGATCGACGAACCGGTAAACGTAACGGTCGCCAAGCGCGATCCTGCCGGCTTCCGCACTGCCCTGGCTGTACGGATTCGCGGATGAGGTCTGAACCCTGATCCGTTGCTCGCCGCTCTCTGCCAGCAGACGATCCAGTTCGATCTGGGCGATTTCGCTGAAATGTCCGTTCGGATGCGCTTTCAGGTACGCGAAGATCGCTTGCGCGGTGCCGGACTGCTGCGCCGCCTGCCAGTCATCGCGATCCTTGCCGAACGCCGCGTCGCGCTCCGCCTGCGTCGGCACATGTGCGTCGGCCGGCGGCACGAAAAAGAAGTCGTCTTCGAGCGACGTGCTCTCCCACGGAATCTGCCGCCCCTGCGAGCGCTGCCGCACGGACAGCCGCACGCGCTTGAACACGTCCTCGATCTGCACGCCCGGGCGCACGATTTCCTTGAGCAGGTTCTCGGTGTAGAGACCGTTTCGGCCATCGCCGTCCGACGCGACATTGCCGGGTGCGGTTGCATACGCGAGCAGCGTGCGTGTCGGCGCGTCCATCTGGCTCAATCCCGATCCCGTCTTGCCCGCCGCACCGAACGGATTATCGCGGCACGCATCGAGAATCACGACACTTGTCGGCGTGTCGGCCTTGCCGAGGCCGTCGAGCAGCGTCGCGACATCGACGGACTGCCGCATCACGTCGTCCGCGCGCGCGAGCCGGACATCGATGGGCAGCAAGTAGTTACGCCAGTCGATCTGTATCCCGTGCCCGGCGAAATAAAACAGCGCAACGGATTGCGTACGCGTGACCTTCGCGCAGAATTCGCCGATCGCGTCGACCATCGACTGGCGCCCTGCATCGAGCCGGCGATCGATCGAAAAACCGAGTCTGCCCAGCACGTCGGCGATCGCGGTTGCATCGTTGACGGGATTGTCGAGCGCCGCGCGCGGATACGCGGCATTGCCGATCACGAGTGCCGCACGCGGCGCATCGCGAAGCGCCGCCTGCACTGCCGGGCCATCGAGCCACGGCAGCGCGGCTAGCGCGGACAAACGGCCGAGCATCACACGACGCCGTGGATCGAATCGTAATTGCGAACCCGGCCGCATGTCTCCTCCCTTCGCCTAGCGAGCGGCCGAGGTCGGCGCGGCAATTCGCGCGAATGGTCTGACGATTCCGTTCACGGCACCTCCCCGGTACATCCCCGACACGCGGTCGGTCGCGTGCCCGATGTTTGTCCACATATCATCCGGGGAAAGCGTATTCCGTTCAAATCGGGTGTTTCGCCAATGCGGCCGGAGCACGATGCTTCAATATCCTGACGATTGACGGCGATACGGTCCCCGTTGCATCGGCCGTGGCGCCTCGCCCGCACTCTGCCGCTACCGCGCCGCAATCCCCGCGATGAAACACACGCACGCAACCGCCGACGCGACCGTGCGCACGTGATTCCACATCGTCCAGTCGCGCAGGTAGCGCGTCCAGAGCGCCGCGCCTTGCGCGGTCGCCGGATCGGCCGCGGCGAGCGCGTCGTTGAGCGGCACGTTGACGACCATCGTCACCGCGAACATGCCGAATACATAGAGCACGCCACCCGCGACCGCCGCCATCGCGCCCGGCTGGCCGCGATCGAACAGCGCGATCACGACGAGTGCGAGCGCCATCAGCGTCGTGCCGAGGAACAGCGGCATGAACGGCGAGCGCACGATGTCCACGTTGATCGCGTTCATCGCGGCCGCGCCGGCCTGTGGCGCGAGCCGCCCGAGCGACGTCATCACGAACGTCGAGAACGCGAAGTACACGCCGGCCATCAGCCCGCAGCCGATGGCCGAACCCCACAGCAACGCGGCAGTCACGAACGCGATCATGATCAGGCGCTCCACACGCCGGTTGCGGCCGTCGCCCGCGCGTAGTCGGCGAAATCGCGCGCCGGCCGCCCGAGCGTCTCCTCGATGCCATGCGCCACCGCGCTGTTGCGCCCGTCGAGCACCACGCGGAACAGATCGTCGAGCAACGCGACGACCGGCTCCGGCACCCCGACCTCGTGCAGTTCGGCGACGAACGCGCCGTGTGAAATCTCGCGATAGGTAACCGGCCGGCCGGCGGCGCGCGCGATTTCGCCGACGGCTTCGGCAAACGTCAGCGCGCGCGGGCCCGTGACTTCGATCACGCGGTCAGCGAACCGCACGTCGGTGAGCGCCGCCACGACCACGTCGGCGATGTCGTCCGCATCGACGAACGGCTCGCGCACGGCGCCGGCCGGCAGCGCGACTTCACCGGCCAGCACGCCGTCGAGCAGATAACCTTCCGAGAAGTTCTGGTTGAACCAGCTTGCCCGCGCGACACCCCAGCCGATGCCAGATGCCTGCAATGCAGCCTCGGTCGCTTGCGCGCCGGGCTCGCCGCGCCCGGACAGCAGCACGACGCGCGCGACGCCGCGTTCCCGCGCGAGCCGCGCAAAGGCCGCGATCGCTTCCACAGCGCCTTCAACGGACAGGTCGGGCTGGTAGGTCACATATGCAGCCGACACGCCCTCAAGCGCGGCCGGCCAGGTCGCCGGCGCCGTCCAGTCGAAGCGGACGGCCGACGTGCGCGATACGGGCCGCGTCGCGATGCCGCGCGCGCGCAGCCGTGCATCGACGCGGGCGCCCGTCTTGCCCGAACCGCCGACGACGAGGATGGGAAGTGCCGACATGTGCGTCTCCTTTGACCAAAATGCGAGAATTTCTCGCGTTTTAAAAACACGATAGACTCTCGCATTAGCAACGTCAAGTTTTTCCGGAGGCGGCATGGGCCGACAAAAATCGGGGCAAACCACCGAGCCCGAAGCGGCGGCAGCGGACGCACCGGCGCGTGCACGGCTCGTCCCGACGCAGCAGCGCAGCCGCGAGCGGTTCGAGCGCATCCTGGCGTGCGCGTCGGAAGTGATGATCGAGAAGGGGTGCGACGCGTTCCGGATGAGCGACATCGTCGAACGCACGGGCATCTCGTTCGGTTCGCTGTATCAGTACTTTCCGGACAAGGCGGCCGTGATCGGCACGCTCGCGGAGCGCTACAACGCGGCCGGGCATGAATGCGTGCGGCGCGACCTCGCGACGCTGAAGACGCTGGGCGACCTGCACGACACGCTCGCGCGCATCACGGACAGCTACTACCGGATGTTCGTCGACGAGCCGCTGATGCGCGACATCTGGCGCGCGACGCAGGCCGACCGCGCGCTGCAGGCGCTCGACCGGGCGGACGGCGAGTTCCTGGCCGGCCTGCTCGCGGACGCGTTGGGAGAAGTGGCGCGCGACACGACACACGCACAGCGGAGCGCGTTCGCCGAGCTGATGATGATCCAGATCGCGGCGGCCGTGCGTCACGCGATCACGCTGCCGCCGAAGGCCGCGCGGCAGATCCTCACGATGTTCAAGCACACGCTGCCGCGCGATCTGGCGGTGCTCGACGCGTAACCGCGCCGCTCAATGCACACGGCCGCCCGAAGGCGGCCGCGCGAAGTGGCATGACGTGCCGCTTACTTGCTGTAGTCGTACACCCCGCGCCCGGTCTTGCGCCCGAGCCGCCCTGCCGACACCATTTCGCGCAGCAGCGGGCATGCGCGATACTTGGGATCGCCGAAATCCTTCAGGAACACGTCCATCACCGCGAGGCACACGTCGAGGCCCACGAGGTCGGCCAGCGCGAGCGGCCCGATCGGGTGGTTCGCGCCGAGCTTCATCCCCGCGTCGATCTCCTCGGCCGACGCGATACCTTCGGCCAGCACGAAGAACGCTTCGTTGATCATCGGCACGAGAATGCGGTTCACGACGAAGCCCGGTGAGTTGCGCACGCCGATCGGCGACTTGTCGAAACGCTCGGTCAGCGCGCGTACGGCCACCGCGGTCGCGTCGCTCGTCTGCAGCCCGCGGATGATCTCGACGAGCGGCATAAGCGGCACCGGGTTGAAGAAGTGCATGCCGAGAAAACGTGACGGATCGGCAAGGCGCGCCGCGAGCGCGGTGATCGAGATCGACGACGTGTTGGTCGCGATGATCGCATCGGGCCGCGCGACGGCCTCGATCTGCGCCAGGATGCGGCCCTTCAGCTCGACGTTCTCGGTCGCGGCTTCGATCACGATGTCGACCGATGCGAGCTTCGCGTAGTCGGTCGACGTCGTGATGCGCGCCAGCGCCGCGTCGCGTGCGGCCGCGTCGAGCTTGTCCTTCGACACGAGCCGTTCGAGGCTGCCCTTCAGCGTCGCGACGCCCTTGTCGAGCGCGGCGTCGCTGACGTCGATCATCACGACGTTGAGTCCCGCAACGGCCGCGGTCTGCGCAATGCCGTTACCCATGGTTCCGGCGCCCACGACGCCGACGATTTCGATGGCCATGTAGTTCCTGTGTGTTCGGGTGCTGAGGGTTCGATTATCAGATGTTCTCGAAGATCGCAGCAATACCCTGGCCGCCGCCGATACACATCGTCACGAGCGCGTAACGCCCGCCGATGCGCTTCAGTTCGTACAGCGCCTTCACCGTGATCAGCGCACCGGTCGCGCCGATCGGGTGACCGAGCGAGATGCCCGAGCCGTTCGGGTTGACCTTCGCGGGATCGAGGCCGAGTTCCTGCGTGACCGCGCAGGCCTGCGCGGCAAACGCCTCGTTCGCCTCGATCACGTCGAGATCGGTGATCTTCAGGCCCGCGCGTTCGAGCGCCTTGCGCGTGGCCGGCACCGGGCCGATGCCCATGTAGGCCGGATCGACGCCCGCGTGCGCATACGCGACGAGGCGGGCCAGCGGCTTCACGCCCTGCGTGCGCGCGGCATCCGCGCTCATCATCAGCACGGCCGCGGCTGCATCGTTGATGCCCGATGCGTTGCCGGCCGTCACGGTGCCGTTCTCCTTCGCGAACACCGGCTTGAGCTTCGTGAAATCGTCCGCGCTCGCGTCGTGACGCACGTGCTCGTCGGTATCGAACGCCACCTCGCCCTTCTTCGTACGGATCGAGATCGGCAGGATCTGGTCCTTGAAGCGCCCTTCCGCGATCGCGCGCGCCGCGCGACGATGCGATTCGAGCGCCAGCGCATCCTGCGCGTCGCGCGAGATGTCGTATTGCTTCGCGACGTTCTCGGCCGTCACGCCCATGTGGATCGTCTGGAACGGATCGTGCAGCGCGCCGAGCATCATGTCGACGAGCTTGCCGTCGCCCATGCGCTGGCCGAAACGCGCGGCCGGCACCGTGTACGGCGCGCGGCTCATGCTCTCCGAGCCGCCGCCGATCGCGACATCGGCATCGCCCAGCATGATCGTCTGCGCGGCCGACACGATCGCCTGCAGGCCGGAGCCGCACAGACGGTTCACGGTCAGTGCCGGCGCGTGCTGCGCGACCCCGCCGTTGATCGCCGCGACGCGCGCGAGATACATGTCCTTCGGCTCGGTGTTCACGACGTGGCCGAACACGACATGGCCGACCGCTTCGCCCGACACGTTCGCGCGCGACAGCACTTCGGCCACCACCTTCGCGCCGAGATCGGTCGGCGAGAAATCCTTCAGGCTGCCGCCGAAATCACCGATCGCGGTACGAACACCGCTCACCACCACGACTTCCTTCGCTGCATTGCTCATCGTCTCACTCCGGTTCGTTCGCGCCCGCGGGCGCGGGGATGCGTTGCGTTACATGTTCGGGTAGTTCGGCCCGCCGCCGCCTTCGGGCGTGACCCACACGATGTTCTGCGTCGGGTCCTTGATGTCGCAGGTCTTGCAGTGCACGCAGTTCTGCGCGTTGATCACGAGGCGATCGCTGCCGTCGTCGTGCTTCACGAACTCGTACACCGCCGCCGGGCAGAAACGCCCCTCCGGTCCCGCGTACGTGCGCAGGTTCACGTTCACCGGCACGCTCGCATCCTTCAGCGTCAGGTGCGCCGGCTGGTTCTCCTCGTGGTTCGTGTTCGAGATGAACACCGACGACAGCCGGTCGAACGTCAGCTTGCCGTCCGGCTTCGGGTATTCGATCGGCTCGCACTGCGACGCCGGCTTCAGCATCTCGTGATCCGCATGCTTGTGGTGCAGCGTCCACGGCACGTTGCCGCCCATCACCTTCTGCTCGAGCCCGACCATCAGCGTGCCCAGGTACAGGCCCTTGGCCATCCACTGCTTGAAGTTGCGCGCGCGGTACAGCTCCGTGTACAGCCACGACTGCTTGAACGCGTCCGGGTACGCGTTCAACTCGTCCGACTGGCGGCCGGCCTGCACCGCGTCGAACGCCGCGTCCGCCGCCAGCATGCCGGTCTTGATCGCCGCGTGGCTGCCCTTGATCCGCGATGCGTTCAGGAAGCCCGCGTCGTCGCCGATCAGCGCGCCGCCCGGGAACACCGTCTTCGGCAGCGACAGCAGGCCGCCGGCCGTGATCGCGCGCGCGCCGTACGACACGCGCTTGCCGCCTTCGAGGAACGCGCGGATCGACGGATGCGTCTTGTAGCGCTGGAATTCCTCGAACGGCGACAGATACGGGTTCGTGTAGCCCAGGCCCACCACGAAGCCGACCATGACCTGGTTGTTGTCCATGTGATACAGGAACGAGCCGCCGTAGGTGTCGGACTTCAGCGGCCAGCCGGCCGTGTGGATCACGAGGCCCGGCTTGTGCTTGGCCGGATCGATTTCCCACAGCTCCTTGATGCCGATCCCGTACGCCTGCGGATCCGCGTTCGCGTCGAGCTTGTACTTCGCGATCAGTTGCCGTCCCAGATGGCCGCGGCAGCCTTCGGCGAACAGCGTGTACTTCGCGTGCAGCTCCATGCCGAGCTGGAAGTTCTCGGTCGGCTCGCCGTCCTTGCCCACGCCCATGTTGCCGGTGGCGACGCCCTTCACGGAACCGTCGTCGTTGTAGAGGATCTCGGCGGCCGGGAAGCCGGGGAAGATCTCGACGCCCAGCGCTTCGGCCTGCTGGCCCAGCCAGCGCGTGACGTTGCCCAGCGAGATCACGTAGTTGCCGTGGTTCTTGAAGTTGTCGGGCAGCGCCCAGTTGGGCGTGGTGACCGCGCTGCTCTCAGACAGGAACAGGAAGCGGTCTTCCGTCACCTCGACGTCGAGCGGCGCGCCGCGCTCCTTCCAGTCGGGGAACAGTTCGGTGATCGCGCGCGGGTCCATCACCGCGCCCGACAGGATGTGCGCGCCGATCTCGGAACCCTTCTCGAGCACGCACACGCCGATCTCGGTGCCTTTCTCGGCGGCCAGCTGCTTGAGCCGGATCGCCGCCGACAGCCCGGCGGGGCCGCCGCCGACGATCACAACGTCGTATTCCATCGATTCGCGCGGGCCGTATTGCGCGAGCAAGTCCTGTGTGGTCAAAATCCTGTCTCCTCCTGCGTCCCGACCGTCAACCGGTCAGAACTGGTCTTCCGTCAACGCGAGCACGCTCTCGTTGCCCTTCGCGCCGACGATCGACGCCTCGAGCGCGCCGGCCTGCACGAGAATATGCTCCGCATAACATTGCGCGATCGCGATCTTCGCATCGAAGAACGCCGGGTCGCTCGCGCGGTTCGCCTGCGCCGCCACCAGCGCGCGCGCCATCTGCCACCCGCACAGCACCACGCCCGCCAGCTTCAGGTACGGCACGCTCCCCGCGAACACCGCGTTCGGGTCCTGCTTCACGTTCGCCACCACGTAATCCACCGCCGATGCCAGCGCGCGGGCACCTTTCTCCAGCTGTACCTTCATCGACGCGGCCGCCGCACCGTCCAGCTTGCCCAGCGCCGCCACCGTGGCGTCGATCTCCGCGAGCAGCCCCTTCGCCACCGCGCCCCCGTCGCGCATCGTCTTGCGGCCCACCAGGTCGTTCGCCTGGATCGCCGTCGTCCCTTCGTAGATCGCCAGGATCCGCGCATCGCGGTAGTACTGCGCCGCGCCCGTCTCCTCGATGAAGCCCATCCCGCCGTGCACCTGCACGCCCAGGCTCGCCACGTCGTTCACCATCTCCGTGCTCCAGCCCTTCACCACCGGCACCAGATACTCGTAGATCGCCTGATGACGCGCTCGCGTCGCCTCGTCCGCATGGCGATGGGCCATGTCGCTGTGCGACGCCGCCACGTACGCCAGCGCCCGCGTGCCTTCGGTCAGCGCGCGCATCGTGCCGAGCATCCGCCGCACGTCCGGGTGATGGATGATCGTCACCGACTGCCTGGCCGAGCCGTCCACCGGGCGGCTCTGCACGCGCTCCTTCGCGAATGCCGCCGCCTTCTGGTATGCGCGGTCCGCCACGCCGATCCCCTGCATCCCGACGCCGAAGCGCGCCGCGTTCATCATGATGAACATGTATTCGAGGCCGCGGTTCTCCTCGCCCACGAGGTAACCGATCGCCCCGCCGTGATCGCCGTACTGCAGCACCGCCGTCGGGCTCGCCTTGATCCCGAGCTTGTGCTCGATCGACACGCAGTGCACGTCGTTGCGCGCGCCCAGCGACCCGTCCGCGTTGACCATGAACTTCGGCACGATGAACAGCGAGATGCCCTTCACGCCTTCCGGCGCGTTCGGCGTGCGCGCCAGCACCAGGTGGACGATGTTGTCCGCCATGTCGTGCTCGCCCCACGTGATGAAGATCTTCGTGCCGAACACCTTGTACGTGCCGTCGCCCTGCGGCTCGGCGCGCGAGCGCACCAGCGCGAGGTCGGAGCCCGCCTGCGGCTCGGTCAGGTTCATCGTGCCGGTCCATTCGCCGGAGATCAGCTTCGGCACGTAGCGCTGCTTCTGCTCGTCGGTGCCGGCCGTCAGCAGCGCCTCGATCGCGCCGTCGGTGAGCAACGGACACAGCGCGAACGACAGGTTCGCGGCGTTCAGCATCTCGATGCACGGCGTCGCGATCAGCTTCGGCAGCCCCTGGCCATCGTACTCGGCCGGATGCTGCAGCCCCTGCCAGCCGCCTTCGACGAACTGGCGGAACGCGTCGCCGAAGCCGGGCGTCGCGCTCACCACACCGTCCTTCCAGCTGCTCGGGTGGCGGTCGCCCTCGACGTTCAGCGGCGCCAGCACCTCGCCGCAGAACTTCGCGGACTCCTCGAGCACGGCCTGCGCCGTGTCGTAACCGGCATCCTCGAAGCCCGGCAACTGCGCGACGGCGTCGATGCCCGCGAGTTCCTTCAGCACGAACAGCATGTCCTTGACGGGGGCGTTATAGCTCATGGTCGATGTTCCAATCAGGCGGTGAATGAGGCGCGATCGGGCGGGCGGATACGGCAGAACCGGCCAGACCCGGGCGACGTGACGACCCATCGTAATGCCGCCGTCGCCGATTCTCATTGTCATATCCGGCCCACATAGTGACAAAACCGGCCACGGGATGGGGAGGTGTGGCCGGGAACGGTCGGCTGGACACGGGTTTGGCGGGAAGGCGTTTCAGGGATTCGGCCTGCGTTCGACAGTACACCCGACCTGAGAAATCAGCTGCTGCGTGTACCATACCTCTCAAATCGCACATCCCGACCGATCAAACATCACGCAAATAGAAAATGACCATGACCGATGCAGTGATTCGAGCCGGGGCATTGGCTGCAGTATTACTTGCGGCAAATCGAATCAGGCAAAAAGGGACAGCCTCCCGACCGCCTGTCAAGTCAAAATCGGCCGCGGCGCAGCGCGTGGCAGCCACCGCAGTGTCGGCAGTCATCTTGCTCATTTACCTCTACGCCATGCGCCACTATCTGGCGGCACTCTTTCGCCGTTAAGTCCCCATAGAAAAGCGAATACGAGGTGATGACGCCGTCGGTCAGTCCGCACCACGCTTCTTCGACATCCATTCTCGCAAACGCACGTTTGGCTTGACGAAAACAAGGCCGCGCCGGTTCGATATTCGATTCGACTGCCGTCCGGCGCATGGACACCCTTCGGGCGCGTGGCGGTGCGCTGCAGTGAGTCAAATCGCGTTTTGCCTTCGCAAATGCCCACGTCATAAAGGGAGCCGGCTATGGGACCAACCGATGGCAGCCGGTTATGGGAGCCGCCCGCGAAATCCGGCTGCCCCCGCACGTATCAGGCCTGCCGCCGGTAAGTCCCCGGCGTGCTCCCCGTCCAGTGCCGGAACGCGCGATGGAACGCGCTCGGATCGTCGAAACCGATATCGGCGCCGATCGCCGCGATCGTGTCCGGCGTGTCAGTCAGCCGCTGGATCGCGATGTCGCGCCGCAACTCGTCCTTCAGCACCTGGAACGTCGTCCCTTCGGCAGCAAGGTGACGGCTCAGCGTGCGCACCGAACAATGCAGGTGCTCGGCCGCCTGCTCGATCACGGGCAGGTCGGGCAGCGCCGCCGACAGGTACTGCCGCACGCGATGGCACACGAGCTGTTCGCTGAACGTTTCGAAGATCCAGTCTCCGGGCGCACGCGCGAGAAACTTGCGCAGGTTGCGCTTGCTCTGCCGGATCGGTGCGTCGAGGTAGTCGGCACTGAAGCGCATCAGCGTGCGCTCGCGGTCGAACTTCACGGAGCCGGTGAAGAAATACAGGTGCTCGACCGCGTGGCGCGGCCGCGGGCACGCGAACTCGATCTGCAACAGCGGGATCTTCTGCCCGATCAGCCAGGAACACACGCCGTGCACGAGCTTGAGCATCAGCTCCTGGCCGAGCGCGCCGATCGGGCCGATCGCGTCGTTCGGGCGCAGCAGCACCTGCGCGACGAGGCCGTCGCGCTTCGATTCGACGAAGAAGTCGTCGAGCAGGATATGGAAGAATTGCCCGAAACGATGCAGCGCCGTTTCGAGGTTGCGCGCATCGAGCAGGCTCAGGCACAGGTACTTCAGCGTGCCGCCGCGCAGCGGGCGCGAGAAGATGCCGGGCATCTCGTCGTCGAGGTCGATCGCGAGCGTGCGGTACAGCGTCGAGAACTGCTCCTCCGTCACGCGCGCATGCGGCTCGCCAAGCAGCTCGAGCGGGATGCCGGCGCCGCGCAGGTAGCGCTCGACCACGTCGCGCTGCGCGCCCGCACTTGCCAGGAAGCCGTTGACGAGCGAGATCGGCACCGTCGCGCTCGGCGACGGCAGCGCATGCCCGGGCCGGGCGGAAAGTGAGTCAGAACCGGTCATCGCGTCCCCGTCGGTCGAACCGCTCGCATTGTACTTGAGCGGCCCGCGCCGGGCCTTCGGGGCCCTCGCGGTCTTCGACGCGCGGGGCCGCGCCGCGGCGGCAGCGCGGCGCATCGTCGCCGTCAGTCGATACGGCTCAGTTCCCGCCGCAGGATCTTGCCGACCGTCGACTTCGGCAGCCGGTCGACGAAGCGGACGATCTTCGGCACCTTGTACGCCGCCAGGCTCGCGCGGCAATGCGCGACGAGTTGTGCCTCGCTCACGTCGGTATCCGGCAAGCGCACCACGAACAGCTTGACGGCCTCGCCCGTGCGCGGATCCGGCACGCCGATGCATGCGCATTCGGCGACGCCCGGCAGCGCGGTCGCGACCGCTTCCACTTCGTTCGGGTACACGTTGAAACCCGACACGATGATCATGTCCTTCTTGCGGTCGACGATCCGCAGGAAGCCGGCCTCGTCGAACACGCCGACGTCGCCGGTACGGAAATAACCGTCCGCGGTGAACGCGGCCGCGTTCGCGTCCGGCTTCTGCCAGTAGCCGCTCATCACCTGCGGCCCCTTCACGCAGATCTCGCCCGCTTCGCCGATCGCCACCTCGCGGTCCTGGTCGTCGAGGAGCTTCACGTCGGTCGACGGCAGCGGCAGGCCCGTGGTGCCCGTGAAGGCATCGATCGACTGCGGGTTGAACGACACGACCGGCGACGTTTCGGACAGCCCGTAACCCTCGCGGATGAAATTACCCGTCACGGCCTTCCAGCGCGACGAGATCACGTCGATCACCGCCGCGCCGCCGCCGGCCGACAGCTTCAGCCGCGACCAGTCGACTTCCTTCAGCCGCGGATGGCCGGCGAGCCCCGCGTACAGCGTGTTCACGCCGACGAACACCGTCGGCCGCGCGGCCTTCAGCACGTCGATGAACCCGTCCATGTCGCGCGGATTCGCGACGAGCCAGTTCTGTGCGCCGATCGCGAAGTAGGACAGGAAGTTCACCGTCAGCGCGAAGATGTGATACAGCGGGATCGCCGTGACGACGACCTCTTCGCCCGGCGCCCGCGCGGCCGGCACGATCGCCGCGAACTGTTCGATGTTCGCGACGAGGTTGCGGTGCGACAGCGCCGCGCCCTTCGACAGGCCGGTCGTGCCGCCGGTGTATTGCAGCAGCAGCAGGTCCGCGCCGCCGAGCGCGACCGGCGCGTATGCGAGCGCTTCACCCGCGGCAATCGCGTCCGCGAGCGCGATCGAGCCGGGCGGCAGCGCGTCGCACGTGCCAGCCGGCGCATCGACGACGCCGAGATCGCCGCGCCCCACGCTCAGCACGGTGCGCACGCGCGTGGCGCCGACCACGTCGGCGAACGTGCCCATCGAGCCGCCGCAGACGACGGCCACCTCGACGCCCGCGTCGTCGAGCTGATGCTCGAGCTCGCGCGCGGTGTAGTGCGGGTTCACGTTGACCTGGACCGCGCCGATCTTCGCGACGGCGACGAACACAACCGGAAACGCGAGCACGTTCGGCAGCATCACGGCCACGCGATCGCCCTTGCGCACGCCGACGACCTGTTGCAGATAGGCGGCCAGCGCGGTCGACAGGCGGTCGACGTCGGCATAGGTGAGCGTGCGGCCGTACGCATGGAACGCCGGGCGATCGGCAAAGCGGCGCATCGCGTCGTCCAGCAGCGCGCTGACGGAAGCGTGGCGATCGGCGTCGATCTCGGCGGGGATCGAGCCATACGACCCGGTCCAGTGTCTCTTCGTCATGTCTCACTCCTCGGCTCGGGGGACGGTGTGCACCCGGCGCACCGTTCGCACGGCGGCCTGCACGCCGAAAGGACGCGGGCCGTCGCCTGACCGGCGACTATCGCCCGCGCGACGCGCTTTGCAAATGATCCGGGCGGCCGAAAAGATGATCGAAACGGACATGCGGGCAGGCGCACTTGTCCAGACAACCTCGCTTGCCGCGGCGGGCAGCCGTTTATTCCGCAACGCGGATTGCAAAGCATCAAGCGGCATGGCAGCGCCCGCCGCCCTTCTTCATAATCGACGATCGCCCTTCATTCGCCGAAACGATGCAGCCGCTTTCCCTCGCTCCCGCCGACACCTTCTCGTCCGTTCGATTTTTGCTGACCGACATGGACGAGACCCTGACCTATCGGGGCCGCCTGGCCGCGCACACCTATGCGGCCCTCGAGCGGCTGCAGGCGCACGGCATCCGCGTGATTCCGGTGACTGCCGCGCCGGCGGGCTGGTGCGACCAGATGGCGCGCATGTGGCCGGTCGACGGCGTGATTGCGGAGAATGGCGGACTCTTCATTCGGCGCGGCCCGGACGGGCACGGCGTCGAACGCCGCTACTGGCACGCGGACGACGTGCTCGCCGACGCGCGTGACGCACGCCGACGTATCGCGCGGCATGTGGAGCAGGCCGTCCCTGCCGCACGCCTCGCGGACGACCAGGACTTCAGGCTGACGTCGCTCGCGTACGCACGCACGGGCTCCGGCCAGGACGACCGGATCCTCGACGCGCTGGTCGCGGCCGGTGCGGACGCGACCATCAACAATCTGTGGATCATCGGCTGGATCGGCGGATACGACAAGCTGTCGATGTCGCTGCGCGTGCTGTCGGGCACGTACGGCGTCGACGCCGACACCGCGCCGGCGTGCGTCGCGTATTCCGGCGATTCCACGAACGACGCGCCGATGTTCGGCTATTTCACGCACACGGCCGGCATGAGCACCGTGGTCGACTATCTGCAGCACTTGCCCGTCCTGCCGCGATGGATCACGCAAGGCCCCGGCGGCAGCGGATTCGTCGAGTTCGCCGACGCGATCCTGCGTGCTCGCCCGGACGTTCAGGGCTGACCCGGTGCGGCGGTCCGACTATCGCCCTGCCGGCATGAACACCATACGGGATCGGGCGATTCCGGTCGCCGGCCACGCCTGATACGATCGCTTCGCTTCCGGTTCGCGACGGTCCACCCTTCCGCAACCGCCGCCGATGAAGCCGGCGCATCCGCACGACGGATCACGTCCGTCTCGTCGCCCGGTCACGCCGGTCACCCCATCCTCCTCATGATAAGGATTGCTTCGTAACTGCCAGCTATCCCGGCAGTGCACGGAAACAAGACCGGACTCCTCGGTCAACCACTCGATCAAAGGTCAATCGCCATGCCTGAACGCATCTCGTTTGGACAGCTTCCCGCCCGACTGCTCGACGTCGTGCTCAACGTCGAGGAATACGCGAACCACACCGGTCACGACTTCAAGCTCGTCGAACTGGTGCGCGCACGTGTGTCGCAGCTGAACGGCTGCGCGTATTGTCTCGACCGCCATATCAAGGAAGGCATCCATGCCGGCGACGATCCGCTGCGCTACAACCTGCTGCCGGTATGGCACGAAACGCCCGATCTCTACAGCCCGAAAGAGCAGGCCGCGCTGCGCTGGGCCGAAGCGCTCACGTTGCTCAGCGAGCACGCGATCGACGACGCGCTCGTCGCCGCGACACGCGAGCACTTCGATCGCGACGAACTGGCGACACTCACGCTGATCGTCGCGCAAATCAACACGTGGAACCGGCTCGCGAAGCCGTTCGCATGGCAAGCCGGCGTGTTCCAGGCCGGCTGACGCCGGTCGAGGCCGGGTGCGCCGGGTCATGCCGGCGCGCGTATCAGGGTGAACCCTGTAGCGCATGGGACCGTTCCCGCGCAGAATTGCGTGCCGTAAACGATATCGATTCGGACGCAGGATCCCGCCATGCCGCGCAGTGCGCTCTTGAACCCGACGGCCGCCCGCGCAGCCCGCCTGCCGGACGCCGCGCCCGCTCACGCGCTGCGCGAGCAGCGCTTCACGCCGGCCAAGCTGGCCGTGCTGCTCGACGTGGCCGCCCAGGCCGGCCTCGACCCGGCCGCGGTGCTCGACGGCACCGGCCTGACGCCGGCCGACGTCGCGGACCCGTTCACGCTCACGTCGCCGCTGCAGTTCCTGACAGCCGCGCGCCATGCGATCGGCCACTACGACGGCACCGATCTCGGCGTGCGCGTCGGCCGCCGGCTGCACGCGTCGAGCTACGGGATGTACGGCTACGCGATGCTGTGCTCGGAATCGCTCGCGCACGCGTTCGATTCGGCGGTCAAGTATCACCGCCTCGCGAACGGCATGCTCGCGATCCGCTGGGTCGAACAGGGCGACACCGCGTCGTGGCTGTTTCCGGACCGGCACGAAGTCGCGCTGCCGGATCTCGACGCGCCGCTGTACCGTTTCCTGATCGACATGCAGTTCGCGCTGCACGTGACGATCATCAAGGACGTGATGGGCGCGTGGTGCGTGCCGGCGCGCGCGCAGTTCGCGCAGCCGGAACCGCCGCACGCGGCAGCACTGGCCGACGCGCTCGAATGCCCGATCGCGTTCGACCAGCCGCACCACGTGCTCAGCTATCCGGCCGCCTGGCTCGCGCGCGCGCCGCAGCTCGCGAATCCGATCACCGCCGCGCAGGTGTCGTCGCACTGCGCGAGCCTGCTCGAGGCATTGCGCAGCCAGGCCGGCGTCACGCGGCGCGTGTACCAGGAACTCACGCGCACGCCCGGGCAGTTTCCCGACATCGACGCGATCGCGGACACCTTGTGCATCACGTCGCGCACGTTGCGCCGCAAGCTCGAAGCCGAAGGCACGTCGTACAGCGAGCTGCTGACGAGCGTGCGCAAGGCGCTCGCGATCGACTACCTCAGCACGACCACGCTCAGCACCGAGGACATCGCGCTGACCCTCGGCTTCAGCGATGCGGTCGGGTTCCGCCACGCGTTCAAGCGCTGGACCGGCACGACGCCGAGCGACGTGCGGCGCAAGCGCGGCGGATAAGCACGGCGGATGCCGCCGACGGCGGTCAGCGCGCGTCGCCGGCCGCCGCCGGCGCGACCGCCAGCGCAAACTCGAACACCGCGCCGCGCCCGGCCCGGTCGACGAGCCGGATGCCGCTGCCGTTGAGCGCGAGCATCCGGTGCACGATCAGCAGGCCGAGCCCGCCGCTCGTCACCGTGCCGCCGCTCATCGGCCGCTGCGGCCGCTGGAACAGCCCTTCGCGCCGCGCGGCCGGAATCCCCGCGCCGGTATCCGCCACGGTCACGACCACGCGGTCGCCCCGCGGCTCCAGCGCGACCTCGACCTCGCCGTGCGGCGGCGTGTGCCGCAGCGCGTTGTCGAGCAGGTTGGTCAGCACGCGCTCGATCATCCCGAGATCGGCCGACACGACCGGCACGCGCGGCGGAATCCGCGCATGCAGCGCGACGCCGCGCGACGCCGCGGTCAGCTCGAATTTCTGGAACACGTCCTGCACGAGATCGACGAGCGAGAACGGCTCGCGCTCGGCCTGCACGCCGCCCGATTCGAGCCGCGCGAGCTCGAACAGCGCCTGCGCGAGCCGGCCGACCTTCGCGCTCTGCGCGAGCGCGATCGACAAATAGCGCCGCCGCTCGGGTTCGGCGAGCGTGTCGGCCTTCAGCGACAGCGTCTCCAGATAGCCGTGCAGCGAGGTCAGCGGCGTACGCAGGTCGTGCGAGATGTTCGTGATCAGTTCGCGCCGCTGCTGGTCCTGGCGCGTCAGCGCGCGCCACTGGTCGCCGATCCGGTCGGCCATCTGCGCGAACGCGGATTCGAGCACCACGATGTCGTCGCCGCGCCCGCCCGGCGAGCGCGGCACCGGCGGCTGCGTGTCGGGCGCGCCGTTCGCGTCGAAGCCGCGCATCGCCTCCGTCAGCCGGCGCAGCGGGCGCGTGATGAAACTGAACGCGGTGAGACCCGCGATCAAGCCGAGCAGCGCGACCACCGCCATCGACCACAGCGTCGTGCGCAGCACGTTGCCTGCATCGACGCGCGCGGCAAGCCGGTCGTGCGCCTCGCCGAGCAGCACCACGTAGATGTAGCCCAACGGCGGCTGCCCCGCGCGCTGCAGCGGCGCGGCGCTGAACACCTTGCGCGCGTCCGGGCTGCGCGGGTCGTCGCCGAGGATCGGCAGCGGCCGGCCCGCGATGAATTGCTGCACGGGCGCGAGATCGATACGGTCGCGCTTCACGTGGCCGGGCGGCGCATCGTCGCCCTTGATGCGCCCGGCGTTGTCGAGCAGGTACACCTCGACGCTCGGGTTCACGCCCATCAACTGGCTGAACAGCGTGCGCACGGCGTCCGGGCGCAGCCCGTTCGCGTCCATCAGCGGCGCGCTGTTGGCGATGTTCGCGGCCAGGTCGCGCGACAGCGCCTGCACGACTTCCTTTTCACGCATGTCGTTCGCGCGGATCTGCAGCCACGCGGACGCGCCGGAGCACGCGAGCAGCAGGATCGAGAACACGAGCGACAGCCGCTGGGTAAGCGTGAGCTTCATCATGCGTCCCGCTGGCCCGGCGCGGCGAGCTTGTAGCCCCGTCCCCATACGGTGAGGATCCGCACGGGTTCGGCCGGATCGACCTCGATCTTCGCGCGCAGCCGGTTGATGTGGGTGTTGACCGTGTGTTCGTAGCCTTCGTGCTGGTAGCCCCACACCGCGTTGAGCAGGTCCATCCGCGAAAACACCTTGCCGGGGTGCCGCGCGAAGAAGTACAGCAGGTCGAATTCGCGCGGCGTGAGGTCGATGCGCGCGCCGTCGACGCTCGCCTCGCGCGCGATCGGATCGAGCGCGAGCCCCCCGACGTCGAGCGTGCCCGCGTCGATGCGCGAATCGCGCGCGAGCGCATCGACGCGCCGCAGCAGCGCCTTCACGCGCGCGACGAGTTCGAGCACCGAGAACGGTTTCGCCAGGTAGTCGTCGGCGCCGAGCTCGAGACCGAGGATCCGGTGGACCTCGCTCGACCGCGCGCTCGTGATGATGATCGGCGTGTAGCGCGTCATCGCGCGGGCGCGCCGGCAGATCTCGAGGCCGTCGACGCCCGGCAACATCAGGTCGAGGATCAGCGCATCCCAACCGCCCTGTTCGAGCAGGCGCAGCCCTTCGGCACCGTCCGCGCTGTGCACGACTTCATAGCGCTCGTCACGCAGGTGCAGGCTCAGCACGTCGGCGATGTCGGCGTCGTCCTCGACGATCAGGATGCGTTTCGGTTGGTCCATGGCGGTGGGCGGCGGCACGTCGAAGCTCGGTTCGATAACGGTGGTCGGCGGGCGATCGGCGGCCCGGGTCGAGTCGCGGCGGAAAAGCCGCGCTGCCGTCATTGTGCAAAATTTTGCCGCGGGAAGTGATCACATTTCGTTGAACTCTTGATCACCCTCGTTCCGCGAGCCAGTGCCCTCAACGCTTTCCGCCCCGTCCCCCAAAACAACAGACGAGTTGTCCCGCTCGAACACGCGATTGGCGCCCGTATGCGCGGCAAGCCGTGCGGCAGGCGAACCCGGAAGCCGGCCGGCTCCGCCGACGCGACATCGAAACATCGAATCCAGCCCTATTTGTCGGAGGGGCACCATACCCACGCAAGCCCGATATCGGCATAATATTGCCCGCCGCGCGAGCGACCCGCCTTCGCTGCGCCGGTGAATCGAATCCGAAGCCCTGGAGCAAGCATGCGTGACATCATCGACGGTTTTCTACGTTTTCAGCGCGACGTCTACCCGCAACGCGTCGAACTCTTCAAGCAACTCGCCACGTCGCAGAACCCCAAAGCACTGTTCGTCACGTGCTCCGACAGCCGCGTCGTGCCGGAACTGCTCACGCAGCGCGAACCGGGCGAACTCTTCGTGATCCGCAACGCGGGCAATATCGTGCCGTCGTACGGGCCTGAACCCGGCGGCGTGTCGGCCACGGTCGAATATGCGGTTGCCGTCCTCGGTGTTCGCGACATCGTGATCTGCGGCCACTCGGATTGCGGCGCGATGGGCGCGATTTCGCGTTGCACCTGCCTCGATCACTTGCCCGCTGTCGCGAACTGGCTGCGCCACGCCGACGCCGCGAAAGTCATCAACGCCGCGCATCAATACGATACGCCGGGCGCGAAGCTCGACGGGCTCGTGCGTGAAAACGTGATCGCCCAGCTTGCCAACCTCCGCACCCATCCTTCCGTCGCACTCGCGCTCGAGCAAGGACGCATGAACCTGCACGGGTGGGTGTACGACATCGAGACGGGCGGGATAGACGCACTGGACGGCGCGACCCGGCGCTTCGTCCCGCTGGCCGAGTCGCCCACGGTGGTCGCCGTGGACGCACGCAATCGCGGGCAGGTCTAGTTCGGCCTCGCGTAGGCGCGCCGCGTCTCGCGCAAACCGATGGCCGGCGCCGCCAGTTCAATGCGCGGTGCGGCGCAGCATCGCGGTATCGTAGCCGAGCGTCCGTACGCGCTCGACGAGCGCGGCGGCTTGCGCGGCCGACGGCTTCGCGACGCGCGTCAGGATCCACAGGAATCGCCCCGACGGCTCGCCGACGATCGACCATGAATAATCGTCGGCGTGATCGAGTATCCAGTAGTCGCCCAGAAAGAACGGCCCGAAGAACGACACTTTCAATTTCGCGTCGCCGCTGTTCGCCACGATCCTCGCCCTTCCGTCCGAACTGCGCGCGGGGCCGTCCGGCCCGCCTTCGCGACAGGTATTGCGCACGCCGATGAGGCCGTCGTCGCGTTTCGCATAGTCGGCCGTCACGCCGTCGCAACCGCGCTCGAAACGGTTTTCATAGCGCGCGAACTCATACCATCTGCCCACATAGCGATCGAGATCGACCGCCTTGGCCGGTTGCGGCACCTGCGCGTTGCCGCTCTTGCCGCCCGCGAGGTCCGCGCATCCCGCGAGCAACAGTGCCGCGCCGGCAACGGCCACGGCGGCCGTCCGCACGGACGCACGAAAAACAGATCGCTTCATTGAAGCCCTCCCGGCCACGAAATCGCATCATTGTGCATGCAACCACCCTGCCGCGTCAGCAGCGGCGGGTGCAGCGGTCGTCTGCATCCCGGCGGGCGATTCGTTCGTATCTCGTTGCAACGTCTTCATACGGTTCGCCACCATGCGCGACATTCAGCGGGTCCGCCGTCGATCGCTCGATCAAGTGCATCCGGCAGTGCTATATTTCGCTCGACATTCACGCCATGGCGATTCTCGCCATTTCTTCAGCATGAACGACACGCCGGATGGTGCCGAGCGCTTCGACCCGTCAACCGACGCCGATGCCGTGCGTCGCGAACACCTGAACCAGGTCATGTCGCGGGTCGCGAGCGGCGACCAGGCGGCTTTCGCCGAGCTGTACCGGCTGAGCTCGTCGCGGGTGTTCGGCATCATCGTGCGCATGGTTCACGATCGCGGGGAAGCCGAGGATCTGCTCCAGGAGGTCTACACGGCCGTGTGGCGACGGGCCGACGCATTCGATCCGGCACGCGGCGGTGCGATGACGTGGCTGACCACGCTGGCGCGCAACAGGACGATCGACCGGTTACGGCAGCATCGCGAGGCGCCACTCGACGACGAACAGGTGCTGGATCTCCCCGACGAGGATCCGACGCCCGCCGCGCTCGCGGAGGCAAGCCAGGAGCGCCAGCGCCTCGAACGCTGCCTCGAGCGGCTCGAGCCGGTTCAGGGCCGCGCAATACGCGAGGCTTTTTTCAGCGGCGCGACTTACAGCGAACTCGCCGCGCGCCTGCGTGTGCCGCTCGGAACCATGAAAAGCTGGATCCGGCGCAGCCTGATGCAGCTGAAGGGATGTCTCGAGCAATGAATACGCCCGCCGATCACGATCCCGAATTGCGCTGCGCGGAATACGCGCTCGGCGTGCTCGACGCCGATGCGCGGCGCGCACTCGAGGCATCCGCCGCACGCGATCCGCTATTGCAGGCGACGCTGGCGCGCTGGCAGCGCCGCTTCGCACCGCTCGCGGAAGACGTCGCCCCCGTCGCCCCGCCCGGCCGGGTCTGGACGCGAATCCAGCGTGACCTCGGCTTCTTCGTTCCGCCGGCCGCACACGGCACCGCGCCATCGGACGGATGGTGGAACAGCCTGCGACTGTGGCGCTGGGTCGGCCTCGGCGCGAGCGCGGCCGCGCTGGGACTGCTCGCGGTCAACCTGATCCGGGTGAACGAAGCGCCGCCGCGCGCGGCCGCCGTCGCGGGCAGCTACATGGTGGCCACGATTGCACGAGCGGACGGCGTCGCACACTGGACCGCCACGGTCGACCTGCGCCGCGCCCGGATGGTCGTGGTGCCGGCGGACAAGCCGACGATCGCCGCGAATCGCTCGACCGAGCTCTGGCTGATTCCGCCGAATGCGAAGCCGATCTCGCTCGGCGTATTCACGCCGGACGCGCCGGCGTCGATGACGCTGCCGCCCGCGATCGTCGCGCAGCTCAGCGCGCGCGCGGTGCTCGCCGTGTCGATCGAGCCGCGCGGCGGCTCGCCGAGCGGTCAACCCACCGGTCCGGTGCTCGCCACCGGGGCCATGCACGCGGCATAACGGGCGCCGCGCCACCCCGCGTCGGGCAACCGCCCTTCGCGGGAGAGCGCGGTGCGCACCCCTGTCGTCCGCGCGCAAGTCGCGGCGCATCCCGATGCATCCGTTTGGCCTTCGGCTCCGTATATGACGGATATCGCGTCTCCGGAGCCGCCCGCATGCCTGCCGTCGCCGTTGCCCTCCTCGCTTTCGTCGGACTGTTCCTGTCGTTCACGGCGGTGTGGATCAGCCAATTGCGCTCGCGGAATGCCGGGATGATCGACCCGGTCTGGGCGGTGACGCTCGGCGGCATGGCCATGTTCATCGCGGGGCTCGGCACCGGCCCGGTATTGAACCGCGCACTCGTCGCGACAGGCGGCGGCATCTGGGGGCTGCGGCTCGCGCGGCACTTGTGGCGTCGCAACCATCGGCAACCCGAGGACCGGCGCTATCGGCAATTTCGCCTGCAATGGGGCGACGCCGCGCCGCGCAACATGTTCTGGCTGTTCCAGTTGCAGGCGCTGATCTCGATGGTGCTGTCGGTCGCGTTCTTCGTCCCGGCATACAGTCCGGACGCGCCGTCCCGGTCCGCTGCCGTCGCCGCCGTGTCGATCTGGCTCGTCGCCGTGGCCGGAGAGGCCGCCGCCGACCGGCAGCTCAAGCGCTTCCTGGCCGCCCCCGGGCGCCGCGACGGCGTCTGTCGGGTGGGCTGGTGGCGCTATTCGCGTCACCCCAACTACTTCTTCGAATGCCTGCACTGGTGCGCTTACGCGGCGCTGGCGATCGGCATGCCGTGGGGCTGGCTCACGCTGATGCCGCCGTTCCTGATGGCGTGGCTGCTGCTCAGGGTCTCCGGCCTGCCGCTGCTCGAGGCGCATCTCGTGCGAACGCGGCCGGGCTACCGGGAATACATGCGCACGACCAGCGCCCTCGTTCCGTGGCCGCCCAGGCCGGCCGCGTGCCCGCCCCTTGCCCGCCCCGACCATCCCGAAGACAGGAGTACGCGCTCATGACCGCCACCGCCTCGCAACCGTCGCCCGCCCGGATGCCCGCCCCCGGCGACACGTGGCTGATCCGCTGCTGCGAACGCGGCTGGCTGCCGGATCCGCTGATCCGCGCCGGGATGCGCGCCCTGCTGCGGCAGCGCCTGCGCGACGAACATCTGCTCGACGGCGAGCGGCGCGCGGCCGCCTTCGAGCGGCTGGTGCACGAACTGAACGCGAGCCCCATCGCGATCGATACGCAAGCGGCCAACACGCAGCATTACGAAGTGCCCGGCGCGTTCTTCGAAGCCCATCTCGGCCCCCGGCTGAAATACTCGTGCGGCTATTACCCGCTCGGCAACGAAACGCTCGCGCAAGCCGAGGACGCGATGCTGTCGCTTTACGCGGAGCGGGCCGGTCTCGCGGACGGCCAGCGCATCCTGGATCTCGGCTGCGGCTGGGGGTCGCTGTCGCTGTGGCTCGCCGAGCGCTATCCGCACGCGCGGATCGTCGGCCTGTCGAATGCTCACGGTCAGCGAAACTTCATCGAGCAATGCGCGGCCCGGCGCGGGCTGACCAATCTGCGGATCGTCACGGGCAACGTGGTCGACTTCGATTTCGCGCCCGGCGAAGCGGGTTTCGACCGCGTGCTGTCGATCGAGATGTTCGAGCACATGAAGAACTACCGGCAATTGCTGGCGAAAATCGCGCGCTGGATGCACGACGACGGCAAGCTGTTCGTGCACGTCTTCGCGCACAAGCTGCTCGCCTATCACTTCGCGGTGCGCGACGACACCGACTGGATGTCGCGCCATTTCTTCACCGGCGGCACGATGCCGTCGGCCCATCTGCTGCCGCGGTTCCAGGACGACGTCCGTCTCGACCGCCAATGGTGGATCGACGGCACCGCCTATGCCCGCACGGCCAACGACTGGCTCGCGTCGCTCGACGCCGCGCGCGGTCGGATCATGCCGATTTTCGAAACGGTCTACGGCGCCGACGCGCGGATCTGGTTCCAGCGCTGGCGCATGTTCTACATGGCGGTCGCCGAGCTGTTCGGCTATGCCGGCGGCCAGGAATGGGGCGTCGCCCACTACCTGTTCGACAAGCGGCCGGTACGCGCGTGAGACGTGTGATGCCGTCCCCGATCGTCCGCCGCTTCGCCGCCGCGCTCGCGGCAGGTCTTGCACTCGCCATCGCCGCGGGCTGCTCGGGCAATGCGCCGAACACGAATCCGCGTGCGGCCGTGCCCCTGTCGAGCGTGCCCGTCGACCTGCCGCGCTACATGGGCCGCTGGTACGTGATCGCCAACATCCCGTACTTCGCGGAACGCGATTACGTGGGCAGCCGTGCCGAGTGGACGCTGCGCGAGGACGGCCGGATCGACGACGTGTTCGTCGGCCGCAAGGGCGGCTTCGACCGGCCCGAGCAACACTATCGCTTCGTCGATACGGCAAAGCCCGGCAGCGGGGGCGGCGAATGGCGCGTGCGGCTGTTCTGGCCGGTGTACGTCACGCAGTTGACGCTCTATGTCGATCCCGACTATCGCCATACGATCCTCGGCTACCCGGGCAAGACGCTCGGATGGATCTTCTCGCGCGAGCCGACGATGGACGACGCGACGTATCGCTCGCTGCTCGCGCGGCTCGATGCGATGGGCTACGACACGTCGCGCTTCAGGCGCGTGCCGCAAACACCGGGGCAGATCGGTCAACCGGGCTTCGCCTCGCCGGGCGAGCGCGACTGAAGCGGGCCACGCGCATCCGCCGCCCGCTTTGCTCCGTATCTCCGAACAACCCTTCCCGAGACCGCCGACCCGCCTGACGGAGACCCTTCGCGATGCACCAGCCCCTCACTGCCTTGCCGCCCGGGCGGCGGATCGCCGTCGTCGGCGCCGGCATCGCCGGCCTGGCGAGCGCCTACCTGCTGGCCCGTCGTCACCGCGTGACGCTGTTCGAGGCGGCCGGCTACCTCGGCGGCCACACGCACACCGTCGATGTCGAACTCGACGGCGCGCGCCACCCGGTCGATACCGGGTTCCTCGTCTTCAACGACCGGACCTATCCGAACCTGATCGCGCTGCTCGCCGAACTCGGCGTGGCCGCGCATCCGAGCGACATGTCGTTCTCGGTGTCGGTCGACGGCGGCCGGCTCGAATGGGCCGGCAGCAACCTCAACACCGTGTTCGCGCAACGCCGCAACCTGTTTTCGCCGACGTTTCTCGGCATGCTGCGCGATATCCTGCGCTTCAATGCATCCGCGCACGACCACCTCGATGCGGCGAGCCGCCAGCGGCTGTCGGTCGGCGAACTGCTCGCCGCGGGCGGGTACGGCGCACCGTTCCAGCATCATTACCTGCTGCCGATGGCGGCCGCGATCTGGTCGAGCGCGGCCGGCGACATCCTGCGGTTTCCGGCCGCCACGTTCCTGCGCTTCTGCCTGAACCACGCACTGTTGCAGGTCAACAACCGCCCGCCCTGGCGCACGATCGCGGGCGGTGCACGGCAGTATGTCGAGCGCATCGCCGCGACGCTCGACGACGTCCGCCTGAACGCGCCGGTCCGTACCGTTCGGCGCGACGAACAGGGCGTCACGGTGGCGACCGACGCGGCCGGCGGCGAGCGGTTCGACGCCATCGTGCTCGCGTGCCACGCGCCGACGAGCCTGCGGCTGCTCGCGGACGCCAGCGAAGCCGAACGCGGCGTGCTGGGGGCCGTGCGCTATCAACGCAACGTCGCGGTGCTGCATACCGACACGGCCTTGCTGCCGCGCCGCCGGCGCGTGTGGTCGGCGTGGAACTACCTGAGCGGTCGTGCGGCGCCCGCTGCCGACGGCGCAGCGCCCGTGTGTGTGAGCTACCTGATCAACCAGTTGCAGCCGCTACCGTTCCGCACGCCGGTCGTCGTCACGCTGAACCCGATCGACGCGCCCGCGCCCGACACGCAGCTCGGTCGCTACGACTACGAGCATCCGTTGCTCGATCTCGCCGCCGTCGACGCGCAGGATCGCCTGCCTGCGCTGCAGGGGCGGCACCGCACGTGGTTCGCGGGCGCGTGGACGGGCTACGGTTTTCACGAGGACGGCCTGAAATCCGCGTTGCGCGTGGCCGACGATTTCGGCGTGAAGCCGGTCTGGGCCAAGCCATGAACGTGCCGTTCGCAAGCGACGGCAGCGGCGCGCGGCTTCTGGTCGGGCACGTGATGCACGAGCGGCTGCGGCCCGTGCACCATGCGTTCACGTATCCGCTGTTCCAGGTTTGCTGCGACATCGAGCGGCTTCACGAAATCGGCGGCCACTGGTTCGGCGTCGATCGATGGCGGCCGTTCGGACTCGCGTCGCGCGACTACGGTCCGCGTGACGGCCAGCCGCTTGCGCCTTGGCTGCGGGCCCGCCTCGCCGAAGCCGGCATTCCGGCCGACGGCCCGATCTGGCTGCAGACGATCCCGCGCCTCTTCGGCCATGCGTTCAACCCCGTGAGCTTCTGGTACTGCTACGACCGCGCGGGCCGCCTCCGCGCGTTGTACGCGGATGTGCGCAACACGTTCGGCGCGTACCACGGCTACCTGCTGAGCGCGAGGCGGCACGCGCCGATCGGAGACGACACCGTCCTCGTCCGCCGCAAGACGTTTCATGTATCGCCGTTTTGCGACGTCGCCGGGACGTACGCGTTTCGCGTGCGTCAGCGCGGCGACCACCTGCTGGTCGCCATCGACTACCGCGACGACGACGGTCCGCTGCTGCGGACGGCGCTCGTCATGCAGGCCGGCCCGCTGAGCGCCGCGCGGGCGTGGCGCGCGCTCGCGCGGCAGCCGTTCAATGCGATCGGCGTGCTCGTCCGCATCCATTGGCAAGCGCTGCGGCTCTGGCTCAAGCGCGTGCCGTTCCACGGCAGGACGCCCCCTGCCCGGCCGCCCCGCGCCGGTGCGCTGCCGCCCCCGTCGGCACCGGTGTCGCCGCCATGCCGCCCTGCGGTATCCGACCACGAGGTCCGCCCATGACCCTGCTGCGCCTGTTATCGAATGCCTCGCAACCCGCGCTGCCGCTTTCCGCGCGGTTGTTTGTCGCGCTGCTGCGGCGGCTGCGGCACGGCCACCTGATACTCGTGACGCCCGAAGGCGCGCAATACGTGTTCGGCGATCCGCACCGCCAGCCGGCCGCGACGCTGCAGATCCGCGACTGGCGGGCGTGCCGCGCGATCCTGCGCGCCGGCGACATCGGCTTTGCCGACGCGTATCGCGCGGGCCGCATCGACACGCCCGACCTCGTCGCGCTGCTGCGTCTGGCGATCCGCAACGAGCCGGCGATCGCGCGCACGGTGACGGGCGGCCGCTTCGCCCGCCTCTGGTATGCGCTGCGCCACCGGCTGCGGGCGAATACGCGCGCCGGGAGCCGCCGCAACATCCACGCGCATTACGATCTCGGCAACCCCTTCTACGCGCTTTGGCTCGACGAAACGTGGACGTATTCGAGCGCGTGCTTCGACGGCGACGCGCGGCGCTCGCTCGCCCACGCGCAGACGGCGAAATATCAGCGCATCGTCGATTCGCTCGGCCTGCGCGCCGGCATGCGCGTGCTCGAGATCGGGTGCGGCTGGGGCGGCTTCGCGATGCATGCGGCCCGCCAGGGGATCCGCGTGCACGCGCTGACGATCTCGCCGTCGCAATACGCGCTGGCGGCGGAACGCATCGCGCGGGCGGGGCTGTCCGGTCTCGCGACACTCGAGTTGCGCGACTACCGTGACATCGACGGGCGCTACGACGCGATCGTGTCGATCGAAATGTTCGAGGCGGTGGGTGAAGCGTTCTGGCCGGTGTATTTCGACACGCTCAGGCAGCGCTTGAAAGCAGGCGCGCGGGCGTTGATCCAGTCGATCACGATCGCCGAATCGCAGTTCGATGCGTACCGTGCATCGAGCGACTTCATCCGCGAGTTCATCTTCCCGGGCGGCATGCTGCCAAGCGCCGAGCGCTTCGTCGGCGCGGCCCGGCACGCGGGCCTCGTCGCCGAACCGGTGCATGCGTTCGGTCTCGACTATGCGCGCACGCTGGGCACATGGCGCGCGGCGTTCGAGGCCAACCTCGACGCGGTCCGCGCGCAAGGATTCGACGAGACCTTCATCCGCACCTGGCGCCTGTACCTGGCGTATTGCGAAGCGGGATTTGCCGAACGGCGCACCGACGTGATGCACTTCGTCGTCTCGAGCGGGGACCGCCATGACGCGTAGGCTCGCGATCCTCGTGGCCGTGGCCGCGTATGCCGCCACGCAGGTGGCGAACGCGGGATGCGTCGACGACGTGGCGTCGGCGCGGATGATCGGATCCGGCCGATTCTGCGTATTCGGGCTTTGCCTTTATGACGCGCAGCTTTGGGCGTCCCGTTCGCCCGCGGCATTCGATACGCCGTTCGCCCTTTCGCTCGCGTACCGCCACGACGTGAAGGGCGAGCGGCTCGTCGCCACCGGCATCGCCGAAATCGAGCGCCTGGCCGCGACGCCGTTGCCGGCGGCGACCCGCGACGCCTGGCGCGCCGACATCGCCGGCGCCTTTACCGACGTGTTGCGCGGCGACGTGCTCTGCGGCGTCTACCTGCCGGGCCGCGGCGCGCGTTTCTACAAGAACGACCGCCTGATGTCCGACGTCGCCGATCCGGACTTCGCGCGCGCGTTCTTCGCCATCTGGTTCGATCCGCGCACCCGGGCAGCATCGCTGCGCCGCGAGTTGCTTGGCGACCCGGTCCGCCAAGGGCCGAACATGTGAGCGTGCGACGACGGCCGCCGGCCGGCCGAACGCGCAGCGACTCATGCTTCATTCCGCCGCCGTCGAAACCGCCGCGTATCTCGTGCTGTCGCAAGCCGGCTGGCTCGTCTGCGTGTCGAGCGCCGCACATGGGCGCGGCTGGATCGGGACGCTGTGTGCGGTACTGCTGGCGGGCGGCCACCTGCTGCGCACCCGTTTCACCGCCCGCGAAGCATCGTTGATTGCGATCGTCGCTGCGATCGGCTGGAGCTGGGATGCCGTACCCGTTGCGACGGGCGCGCTGCGCTACCCGAACGGCGTCTTGCTGGACGGAACGGCGCCTTACTGGATCGCGGGTTTGTGGGTGCTGTTCGCCGCCCAGCTGAACGTCCCGCTGCGCTGGCTGCGCGGGCGCTGGCTGGCCGCCGCGCTGCTGGGCGCCGTCGCCGGCCCGCTCTCGTTCCGGGCGGGCGCAGCGCTCGGCGCGGTGCGCTTCGTGAGCCCGACCGCATGGATGCTGCTCGCATGCGGCTGGTCGGTCATGCTGCCGTCGGCCGTCTGGTTAGGCCAGCGCCTGGACGGAACACGCGACGATCATTGACACGGTTCCGTCGGCAATACCGCTTGCCTGTCAACCGTGCTCGCTCTTCAAGACACGGGCCTTCCCCGTTCTCCCGAACGCGTTCCGGACCGACATGACATTCCGGCCGGCCGCTTCCTTTAGTTGCGCCGACAACCGCTCGCCAAGTCGCCCCGTGTCGTGAGCAATACTGGCAAGCGTCGGTAACCGATCCGCTGCAAGGCGCTCGGGGCCCGCCCTGTCGGCAGCGGCGCCGGTCACGTGCGGCGGTGCCAGGCACCCGCGCCGAATCGCCGATCGAGAACTCGTGCGCGTTCTCGCGCAAGGTATGCGGTAGCGTCGCGACAAGGCCGCTCTCGAAGCGATTGGACCGCCGGATCCGCTTCGATGAGCCGCCACGGTTCGGGGGCGCCGCGTTGAAACAGCGACCCGCGGACGACACACCTGGAATCCGCAGCCGCTTCCGTCGCGGCCGCGAAGGGGGTCGAACATCGCGCTCAGTGATGCTCGTACAACGGCTGCGCGTCAAGCGACGCGAGCGATGACACGGCCGCACCGGCGACGACGGATGGCCGAGCGGCAACCGATTGCGACGACTGCGCGGCGATCTTCGCCTCCGCTGCCTGAATGTCGTCGGGATAGTACGGATCGCTGCCGACCGGCCGATAACCGGCCTTTTCGACCCGAACGAGATCGGCACGCACGTCGGCGCGCGTGACCGTGCCGTCGGCGGTTTGCGCGAAGGCGACGATCGGCGCGCTCAATGCGCAGGAAAGCAGGACTGCACGAATCAGGTTGTTCATGATGTTCACCTCTCAAGATGGCGTATTGGCGTCCGCACACCAGGCCGGACCGTCGCTCCGCATCGATGCGATGAAGAGTGGAATCCATTCTGCGATTCGCGCGCTTTCCGGAAGGTGAGGCTTCGATTACGGTCTTGTCATCTGATGGCTGCCGCCTGTCGGCCGCGAGCCAACCGGTCCGGTCGGACGCTGCGCACCCGCGCGCCGGCACAGATAACGGTTTCGTAATCTTCGGGTCAGGGTCGGGTCAACGCCGCGCCGGCAGACTGCACGCTCGTCGCATCGAATGCGAATCCGAGCCCTGCTTCGAGGAGCACCATCATGTGGATCGTCCGGCTGGCGTTACGCAGGCCCTACACGTTCGTCGTACTCGCGCTGCTGATCTTCATCGCGGGACCGCTTGCGCTGCTGCGCACCCCGACCGACATCTTCCCGAACATCGACATCCCGGTCGTCAGCATCGTCTGGTCGTACAACGGCTTCTCCGCGGAAGACATGGCCAAGCGCATCACGTCGAACTACGAGCGCGCGCTCACGTCCGACGTCGACGACATCGAGCACATCGAGTCGCAGTCGCTGAACGGCGTGTCGGTCGTGAAGATCTTCTTCCACCCGGGCGCCGACATCAATCGCGCGATCGCGGAAGCCGCGAGCAACGCCGCGTCGATCCTGCGCATCCTGCCGCCCGGTACGCTGCCGCCGAACATCATCACGTACAACGCGTCGACGGTGCCGATCCTGCAGCTCGGTTTGTCGAGCGACACGCTCGCCGAGCAGCAGCTGTACGACCTCGGCAACAGCTTCATCCGCACGCAGCTCGCGACCGTCCAGGGCGCGGCGGTGCCGCTGCCGTTCGGCGGCAAGATCCGCCAGATCGTCGTCGACCTCGACACGCGCGCGCTGCAGGCGAAGGGGCTCGCGCCGATCGACGTCGTGAACGCGATCAACGCACAGAACCTGATCCTGCCGGGCGGCACCGCGAAGATCGGCACGCACGAATACAACGTGCAGATGAACGGCAGCACGCAGACGGTCGCGGCGCTGAACGACCTGCCGGTGAAGACGATCGGCGGCAACGTCGTGTACGTGCGCGACGTCGCGCACGTTCGCGACGGCTACGCGCCGCAGACCAACATCGTGCGGGCGGACGGCAAGCGCGCGGCGCTGCTGACGGTCGAGAAGACCGGCAGCACCTCGACGCTGACGATCATCGACCAGGTGAAGGCGATGCTGCCGAAGATCGCGGCCGGGCTGCCGAAGGCGCTGCACATTTCGCCGCTCGACGACCAATCGGTGTTCGTGAAGGCGGCCATCCAGGGCGTCGTGCGCGAAGCGCTGATCGCCGCGTGCCTGACCGCGCTGATGATCCTGCTGTTTCTCGGCAGCTGGCGCGCGACGCTGATCATCGCGATCACGATCCCGCTCGCGGTGCTCACGTCGCTGCTCGCGCTGTCCGCGCTCGGCCAGACCATCAACATCATGACGCTCGGCGGGCTCGCGCTCGCGGTCGGGATCCTGGTCGACGACGCGACCGTCGCGATCGAGAACATCACGCATCATCTCGAGCGCGGCGCGCCGCTCGAGGACGCGATCCTGACCGGCTCGGGAGAAATCGCGGTGCCGACCTTCGTGTCGACGCTGTCGATCTGCATCGTGTTCGTGCCGATGTTCCTGCTCACGGGTGTCGCGCGCTACCTGTTCGTGCCGCTGGCCGAGGCCGTGATCTTCGCGATGATCGCGTCGTACTTCTTCTCGCGCACGCTGGTGCCGACACTCGCGATGGTGCTGATGCGCGCGAAAGGCAACGGCCGGCCGCCGCGCGGCGTATTCGCGCGCATCGCACGTTTCCAGGCCGCGTTCGAGCATCGCTTCGAAGCCGTCCGGCTGCGCTATCGCGCGCTGCTCTCGGCGGCGATCGCGCGGCGCCGCCGCTTCGCGGCCGCGTTCCTGCTCGCGTGCGTCGCGTCGACGGGCCTCTACGCGTTCGCCGGGCAGGACTTCTTCCCGTCGGTCGACACCGGCGAGATCCGCCTGCATCTGCGCGCGCCGACCGGCACGCGGATCGAGGAAACCGCGCGACTGACCGACGAGGTCGAAGCGAAGATTCGCGACGTGATTCCGGCCAACCAGCTCGCGAGCGTGCTCGACAACATCGGCGTGCCGGTAAGCGGGATCAACCTCACGTACGACTCGTCGGACCCGATCGGTACCGAGGACGCCGACGTGCTGGTCACGCTGAAGCCGAATCACGCGTCGACCGCCGCGACCGTCGCGACGCTGCGCAACGTGCTCGCGCAGTCGTTCCCCGGCGTGACGTTCGCGTTCCTGCCGGCCGACATCGTCAGCCAGATCCTCAACTTCGGGCTGCCCGCGCCGATCGACATCCAGATCGTCGGCAACAAGCTCGACCAGAACCGCGCGGTCGCGAATACGCTGCTCGCGAAGCTGCGCGGCGTGCGCGGGCTCGTCGACGCGCGCATCCAGCAGCCCGGCGACGAACCCGCGATCAACGTCAACGTGGACCGCACGAAGGCGATCCAGGCCGGCCTCGAACAGCGCGACGTCGCGCAGAACCTGCTGATCGCGCTGTCCGGCAGCTCGCAGACGACGCCCAACTTCTGGCTCGATCCGCGCAACGGCGTCAGCTACCCGGTGCTCGTGCAGACGCCGCAATACACGGTGAATTCGCTGCAGTCGCTCGCGAACGTCCCGCTGCCCGCCGGCACCGCGCGCGCGCCGCAGACGCCGGCCGGCGGCCCGGCCGCGGGCGCGCCCGCGCAGAACCTGCTCGGCTCGTTGGGCTCGTTCTCGCGCACGACGCAGCAGGCCGTGGTGTCGCACTACAACGTGCAGCCGGTGCTCGACCTCTTCGCGTCGGTGCAGGGGCGCGACCTCGGCGGCGTCACGGCCGACGTGACGAAGCTCGTCGACGCCGCGCGCGCGCAACTGCCGCCCGGCTCGTCGATCGTGCTGCGCGGCCAGGTGCAGGCGATGCACGAATCGTTCGCGGGCCTCCTCGGCGGCCTTGCGCTCGCGATCTCGCTGGTCTACCTGCTGATGGTCGTGAACTTCCAGTCGTGGCTCGATCCGCTCGTGATCGTCGGCGGGCTGCCGGCGTCGCTCGCCGGCATCGCGTGGATGCTGTTCGTCACGCGCACCACGCTGTCGGTGCCCGCGCTGACCGGCACGATCCTGTGCATCGGCATCGCGACCGCGAACAGCATCCTCGTCGTGAACGCGACGCGCGAGCTGCTCGCGGCCGGCGCATCGCCGTGGCAGGCGGCGCTCGACGCCGGCTTCAACCGCTTCCGGCCCGTCGTGATGACCGCGCTCGCGATGCTGATCGGCATGTTGCCGATGGCGCTCGGCCTCGGCGACGGCGGCGAGCAGAATGCGCCGCTCGGCCGCGCGGTGATCGGCGGCCTCGCGTTCGGCACGCTCTCGACGCTGCTGTTCGTCCCGGTGCTGTTCGGCTTCGTCCACGCGTGGCTCGCCCGGCGCCGCGACGCCGCGGCCGCCCGGCGCGTGCAGTCCGCGCCCGATACGCCGGCGCTGCGCTGACGCGCGGATGGCCTCCTTCTTCTCATCCTTCGATTCGCCCGACCCGGACCCATCATGAACGACTCGATCGAACCCGTCGCCCCGCCGCCCGCCGCCGACGCGGCAGCCGCGGCAGCAGCCGTGCCGCCCGCCGCGCGGGGCGCCGCCCCCGACACCGCACCGGCCCGCCACGGCCGCAAGCGGGCCGTGCCGCTCGCGGCCGTGGCGCTCGCCGCCGGACTGCTCGCGCTCGGCATCGTGCCGCGTATCGATGCACGCGCCGCGCAGCGCATGCAGGTGGCCGCGCAGCAGGCGCTGCCGGTGGCGGTCATCATGCCCGGCACGGCGCCGGCCGATCAGACGCTGACCTTGCCCGGCTCGGTGATGCCGTATGCGGACGCATCGATCTATGCGCGCACGAGCGGCTATATCGCGCACTGGAGCGCCGATCTCGGCACGCACGTGAAGGCCGGCCAGGCGCTCGCGCGGATCTCGGCGCCGGATCTCGACGCGCAGTTGCGCCAGGCTCGCGCCGACGAGGCGAGCGCGCAGGCGAACTACGACTATGCGAAATCGACCGCGCAGCGCTGGCAGGACATGCTGAAAACGCAGTCGGTCTCGCAGCAGGACACCGACACGAAGGTCGCGGACATGAACGCGAAGCGCGCGATGCTCGCGTCCGCGCAGGCGAACGTCGCGCATCTTGCCGAACTCGTGTCGTACGAGTCCGTCGCCGCGCCGTTCGACGGCGTGATCACCGCACGCAACGTCGACGTCGGCACGCTGGTGACCGCGGGCGGCACGCCGGGCAGCCCGGGCCTGTCCGGCGAACTGTTCCACCTCGAACAGACGGACACGCTGCGCGTGTTCGTCGACGTGCCGCAGGACAGCGCGGCCGGCGTGTCGACCGGCACGCCGGTCTACCTGACGACGCCGCAGTTTCCGGGGCGGCGCATCGCCGCGCAGGTCGCGCGCAGCGCGGGCGCGATCGACCCCGTCACGCGCACGCTGCGTGTCGAGATCGACGTCGACAATCGCGACGGCACGCTGATGCCCGGTGCGTATGCGCAGGCGCATCTCGTCGTGCCGAGCGCGGCGCCGGCGCTCGACCTGCCGGTCAGCGCGCTGCTGTTCCGCGCGAACGGCGTGACGGTCGCCACCGTCGGCGCGAACGGGCGCACCGCGCTGAAGACCGTGCAGATCGGGCGCGATTTCGGCACGCGCGTGGAAATCGTCGCGGGGCTCGCGGCGACCGATCGCGTGATCGACAACCCGGGCGATGCGATCACGGCAGGGGAAGCCGTGACGATCGTGTCGACCGCGCACGATGCGGCGCCAGTGGCTGCTTCGTCCGCTTCGTCCGCTTCGCCCGCGCAGGCCGCTCGGACCGCACTGGCCGATCAACCGGCGTCCGCGTCCGGTGCGCGCGACGTGCCGCCGCGCGAGGCCGGCGTTGCACCGGCTACGTCAACGCCCGCTCGGGCGCCCGCCCGCGGCTGACCCTTCGACGCCTCCCACGAGATGCCTGCCATGCGCCTTCTTCATCCGCTCCCGTTCGCTCGCCGCATCGTCGCGCTCGGCGTTGCCGCCGCACTGACTGCCTGCTCGACGCTGCCGCCCTATTCACCGCCCGCCGTCGCGGTGCCCGCCCACTACGCGGGCGCACCGGCCGCGCAAGCCGGCTGGCACGTCGCGATGCCCGCCGACGCCGCCGCGCGCGGCGCGTGGTGGACCGTGTTCGACGACGCCGACCTGAACGCGCTCGAAGCGCGCGTCGACGTGTCGAACCAAACGGTGAAGAAAGCGATCGCCGATCTGCAGCAGGCGCGCGCGATGGTCGACTATCAGCACGCCGGGTTCCTGCCGACGATCACGGCAGGCGTCGCGCAGAGCCGTGCGCGCGTGTCGCAAAACCGGCTCGGCTCGTCGCTCGCCGGCAAGACGACGCCCGACTACCAGGCCGGCGTGGCCGCGAGCTGGGAACCCGACGTATTCGGCCGAGTGCGCGACGCCGTAGCGGGCGCGCAGGCGAACGCCGCCGCGAGTGCAGCCGACCTGCAGGCCGTGAAGCTGTCGGTCACGGCCGAGCTCGCGACCGACTATTTCGCGCTGCGCTCGCTCGACACGCAGAAGCAGCTGCTCGACGATACGGTGCGCGCCTACTCGGATGCGCTGACGCTGCTCAAGCAGCAGCTCGCGGCCGGCGCGATCGACGCATCGGCGGTCGCGCAAGCCGAGACGCAGCTCGAATCGACCCGCACGCAGGACACCGACATCGACGCGTCGCGTGCGCAGTTGCAGCACGCGATCGCGACGCTCGTCGGCGAAAGCGCGTCGACGTTCGCGCTGCCGCCGCGCGTGCAGGCGTTCCGCGTGCCGGCGATTCCGGCCGGCGTGCCGTCGCAACTGCTGGAGCGGCGGCCCGACATCGCGGCGGCCGAACGCCGGGTCGCGGCCGCGAACGCGCGGATCGGCGAGGCGCGCGCCGCGTTCTTCCCCGATCTCGTGCTGTCGGCGAGCGCCGGCCTCGAAAGCGCGTTCTTCGCGCCGTGGCTCGCCGCACCGAGCCTGTTCTGGTCGCTCGGCCCGCAACTCGCCGGCACGCTGTTCGACGGCGGCCGTCGCAGCGCATCGCTGCGCGGCGCGCACGCGCAGTACGACGGCGCGGTCGCCGACTACCGGCAGTCCGTCCTCGTCGCGTTCCAGCAGGTCGAGGATCAGTTGTCGGCGCTCGATGCGCTTGCGTCCGAAGCCGGCAGCCAGCAGCGCGCGACCGACGCGGCCGACCTGTCGCTGCGGCTGACGACGAATCGCTTCAACGCGGGCGCCGTCAGCTATCTGGACGTGGTGACCGCGCAGACGATCGCGTTGACGAACCGGCGCACGGCCGATCAGATCGACGCGCGCCGGATGGAGGCCGAAGTCGCCTTGCTGAAGGCGCTGGGCGGCGGCTGGCAGGCGGGCGCGGACGTGGTATCGAAAGCCGGTACGACGGAACGAGCAACAGCCGCTCAGCCCGCCCCCGCCGTCACGCTGCCGGCGGCCGGTTGAACGTGAGTACGAAGCGCGTACCGCGCGCGTCGCTTTCGACCTGCGCGGTGCCGCCGTGCAACTCCATCACCGAGCGCACGATCGCGAGGCCGAGCCCGGCCGTGCCGCCCGGCACACCGCCGCTGCGCGCGGGATCGCCGCGCACGAACCGGTCGAAGATTCGCGGCAGCAGCGCGGGATCGATCGGCTCGCCCGGATTCGCGACGACGACGCTCACCGCCTCGGCCGTTTCGTCGACACCGAGCGTAATGACGCCGCCGGCGGGCGTGTAACGCAGTGCGTTCGCGAGCAGGTTGCCGACGGCGCGGCGAAACAGCTCGACATCGGCGGTCAGCTGCCCCTGCCCTTCGACGCGCAACGTCGAGCCCGCTTCGTCCGCGAGCCCCTCGAAATACCCGGCGATGCGCTCGAGTTCGTCGCGCACGTCGAACGCGCGCTGCCGCGTGACGAAGCTCGGATGCTCGGCGCGCGCGAGAAACAGCACGTTCTCGATCATCCGCGCGAGGCGGTCGTATTCCTCGAGATTCGATTCGAGCAGCGTCTGGTACTCGTCCACCGAACGCGGCCGCGCGAGCGCGACTTCGGTGGCGCCGCGCATGTTGTTCAGCGGGGTGCGCAGGTCGTGCGCGAGGTCGGCGCTGAATTGCGACAGATGCGCGAATGCCTGCTGCAGGCGGCCGAGCATCGCATTCTGCGCATCGACGAGCGCACGCAGCTCGGGCGGGGCGCGCGACGCGTCGAGCCGCGTGTCGAGCTTGTCGACCGTGATCCGGCCGGTGTTGTCGACGATCTCGCGCAGCGGCGCGAGCGCCGTGCGGATCAGCCAGTAGCCGAGCAGCAGCGCGAACAGCGCGCCGAGCCCGCCGGCGAGCTCGAGCCGGTCGCGATAGCCGTCGAGCAGGTCGGCCCGGTCGCGCATGTTGCGCGCGATCGCGATGCGGATCGGCGTGCGGTCGCCCAGCGCCGCCTCGATCACGACGCCGCGCATCGGCGTGCCGCCGCCGGCCGTCCACGTGACGAGCCGGTCGGCCGTGATCCGGTCGTTTGCCGGAACCGGCACCGCGTGCGGCGCGAACAGCTGCACGTCGGCGAGCGGAACCGATGCGGCGGCAGGCGCGTCGTCGAGCGCGGCGAGCCGGACATTGTGCCGTGCGAGCACCTCGCCCCGCGCATCGACGACGGCCATCGACAGCGCCTCGTTGCCCAGCACCTGGCTCGTCAACCGCTCCGCGTGCGCACGCACCGCCTCGAGCGACTCGAGCTCGCCCGCGAGCCGGCGTGTGTGGCGCGCGGCCAGCACGATGTCGAGGTCGTCCTGCGTGTTGACCTGCCGCTCGAGGCCCGCATACACATACGTCCCGACGAGCGCGAACGACGCGAGCGTGGTCGCGGCGAACGCGAGCGCGAGCGTCGCGGCAAGCGAGCGCGGGCGCATCATGCGTCGTCCTTCGGTTCGAGCACGTAGCCGACGCCGCGCACGGTATGGATCAGCTTGACCGGAAACGCGTCGTCGATCTTCGCGCGCAGGCGCCGGATCGCGACCTCGACGACATTGGTGTCGCTGTCGAAATTCATGTCCCACACGTACGATGCGATCTGCGTGCGGCTCAGCACCTCGCCCTGCCGGCGCGCGAGCAGTTGCAGCAGCGAGAATTCGCGCGGCGTGAGGTCGATGCGGGTGGCGCCGCGCTTCACGCGGCGGCGCACCACGTCGATTTCGAGGTCGCCGACCGTCAGGTGCTCGGTCTCGCGCGGCGGCCCGCGACGCGCGAGCGTGCGGATGCGGGCGAGCAGTTCGACGAACGCGAACGGCTTCACGAGGTAGTCGTCGGCGCCGAGTTCGAGGCCGTGCACGCGGTCCTGCACGTCGTCGCGCGCGGTCAGGAACAGCACCGGCGTCGTGTGCGTGTCGCGCAGCCGCTTGAGCACGGCCCAGCCGTCGAGCACGGGCAGCATCACGTCGAGCACGATCACGTCGTAACGCTCTTCCTGCGCCAGCATCAGCCCTTCGCCGCCGTCCTTCGCGAGATCGACGCTGAAGCCCGATTCCTCGAGCCCCTTCTTCAGGTAAGCGCCCGTCTTCGGTTCGTCTTCGACTATCAGGATGCGCATGGCCGGCTCCGTCGCTAGCGTGGGGACATCCGGCGATGTTACCCGGAAATGGCGCCACGGCTTTGCTGCGTGCAGGCGCGCACGGCGTTGATGACAAAACCGTAATCAGCCGGTCAGCGTGGCGAGATCTTCTTCGCGACGCGGCCGAACCCGGTCCGGCTAGAGCCGCCGGCTCGCGTATTGCCGCTCGCTTGCGCCGGCGCGGTCGACCCAGCCGCGGTAGAACGCGCGGTACTTCAGCACGAGCTTGTCGTACTTGCTGTACGCGCCGCCGCCGTCCGGCTTCATCCCGTTCCAGATCTTGACGTCGTACCCCGCGGCCTGCCGGGTCTGGAGCCCGAACAGCAGGTAGTCGGTCGCGCGACGCAGGAGGCCGCCCGCCTTCCGGATCGAGATGAGCATGTGCATGACGTTCTTGCCGTCGCTCACCGGCGTCACGCACTGCAGCAGCTTGTATTTGACGTCTCCGTCCAGCGCGACGGTCATCACGCACCCGCCGGGGTAGCCGTCGAAGTGCAGGTTCATCTGCGACATGTTCATGCCGAGCGCGCGCGACAGCATGCCGAAAGGCCCGAAGTACCGGTCCACGGTGAAATCGATCCCGGCACCGAACCACGCGCCCGCCCGTGCCAGCGACTCGACCTCCGGCCACGGGCGCCAATCGTCGAAGAGCTTGAGCTCGAAGGCCGATATCGGCAGCGCGTGGACGGGCGCCGCGTGCTGCGCGTCGTAGAAATTCTCGACGATCCGCAACACCGCCGTCGTCGTCTCGAACGCGAAGTGCAGGTGCATGAAGTCGCCGTTGTCGACATCGGCCGCGGCGATTTCGGGCAGCGGGTGCAGCGGCTGCGCGGAGCCGTACCAGACCCACACGTAGCCGTACCGCTCGGCCGTGACCCACGTCGGCTGGCGCGCCCCGCGCGGGACCGGCTCCAGGCGGCACACCGCCGGGCTGTGGCCGGGGATATGCACGCACTGGCCGTGCTCGTCGTACCGCCAGTGGTGAAACGGGCACCGGATGCACCCGTCCTCGACCTGCCCGTCGGCCAGGTTCGCGCCAAGGTGCGCGCAGTGGCGGTCCATCACCACGGCCCGTCCCGACGCGCCGCGCCATGCGACGCACGGCTGGCCGAAGAGCGTCAACGCCGCCGGCTTGTCCTTGAGGTCGGCCGTGCGCATCGCGACGTACCAGCTCGCGGCCACGCGCGTGGTCGCGTCGTATGCCGCCGCCGGATGCGCGCCGGCACCCACCCGATTCAATTGAATGTCGTCGATCATTTCGATTCCGGGGTCGGGCGACTACTTCAGCGCCAGGCCGATGCGGGTCGTGACGTACGCCCTGAGCAGCGCGAACATCGGGTTGTAGTCGAAATACCTTTTCACCTCCGCCGGCGCGCTGGTCTGCGTCCAGTGCAGCAGCTTCATCGCCGGCAGCAGGCTGTACTTCGAGTTGTTGAGCTGCGGCCTGGCCCCGGTGATGCAGTATCCGAAGCCGAACATCGGCTTGGCGAACTCGCGTTCGTTGATGAGCGCGTGAATCCGCGCCGCGGCCTCCCCGGCCGGCTTGCGCCCGGCGCTCACGGCCTCGACCTCGGCCTTGGCGTCGTTGAACAACTGGTAGTACCCCTCCATGTCCGCGCACAGGAACCCGAGGTACGGCGCGTCGTCGTCGAGGCGATCGAGGTCGCGCTCGTCGCGCGACGCGCGGAACCGCGCGTGGGCTTGCACGAGCCGGAACTGGCCGAGGATCGTGCCGACCGCCCACAGCCGGTGGAACGCGTCCCACAGGCGAAAATCCGAGAACGCCGTGTAGCAGCAGCTGACGAAGTCGTCGTTGTGGTCCAGCAGCTTCTGCTGGAGCCGCTCGATGTACTCGAAGCGCTCGGGGGAGAAGTCGTCGTCGCGCAGCGCCTTGATCAGGCGCGCCGCGAGCGCGTGGATGGTCACCGCGGTGTTCTCGAGCCCGCGGGAGAAAAGCGGATCGATGAACCCGTTCGCGTGCAGCATCAGGCAGTAGCGATCGCCGACGCACGCGCGCGACGAGAACTGCAGGCGGTCGGTCCTGACCCAGTCGCGCACCGGCACAGCGTCGCGGAACTGCGCCGCGATGCTCGGGAACCGCGCGAGGAATGCGTCGAATTCCTGCTGCGCGGGGATGTCCGTTTTCGGGTGGACACGCGGGTCGAGCTGCAGGCCGACGCTCACCAGGTTGTTGGTCGACCGCGGGTGGTTGTTGAACGGAATCACCCAGAGCCAGCCGCCCTCGAACATGTGGTGCAAGGTCCCCTCGTGCCAACGCCAGCGCTGCCCCTTGACCTTGAAGATGTCGTCGAACGGCTTGACCCCGAGCATGTGCGTGTAGAGGCTGCGCGAATGCGTCTTGAA
The DNA here is from genome assembly GCF_001718535.1 of Burkholderia seminalis. NCBI lineage: Bacteria > Pseudomonadati > Pseudomonadota > Betaproteobacteria > Burkholderiales > Burkholderiaceae > Burkholderia > Burkholderia seminalis. Next base: position 535,657 of record NZ_CP013399.1, read on the forward strand.
GCGGCACGGCTCTTCGCGCAGCGCGAACTTGGTCGCGAGCGGCGCGCGGGGCCCGCCGCAGTCGATCATGTACCGGCCGGTGAACCGTTCGCCCTGGGCGGTGGCCACCGCGACGCCGTCCTCGTCCGCGTGGTATTCCGTCACGGTCGTCTTCTGGCGGACCGTGCAGCCGTATTTGATCGCGGCTTGCAACAGGTAGGCGTCGACGTCCTGCCGGTAATAATGGCTCTCCGGCCCCCACGGCAGTTCGGGGATGACACACTGCGTGAACTCCTTCGGATCGTGCTCCTCGCCGGGCTTGTGGAATACGAAGCCGAAGTTGCGCTTGATGCCCGTGCTCGATGCGACGTACCGCTGCGTCGCATAGAACGACGTGATGTGGTCAAGCTCCGGAATGCCGTAGCGATCGGCGATGATGCGGTTCATCAGGGACGTCTCGGGGATCGACGATTCGCCGATCGTGAACCGCGGGTGCGACGACTCCTCGATGATCAGCACGCGAAACCGTTGCCTGGCCAGGATGGCGCCCATCTGGGTGCCCGACATGCCCGAGCCGAGAATGATCACATCGAAGTGGTTGCTGTCGCGCCCGTTCGCGGGGCTCTGCTGAGTCATGGGGGCACACTCTCCTGGTGAGATGGAACACATGGCCGCGCGCGTCAGGCGCAGGATTCGTCGAGCGCGGCGCGCACGCGCGATCGCGCGGCACGCGTGAGCGTCAGCAGATCGCCGAGCATGCTGGGCGCGTACCCCCCGCTGCCGATCGACGGGCCGCTTTTACCGGCTTCGTATGCGCGCTCCGCCAATTTGACGTGAGGCGCCCGGAAGTGCAGCAGGACCTCGAATACGCGGTCGAGGGCCGCCAACCCGGCCGCGACGGGCTCGCCCCGCGCACGGGCCGCTTGCGCGTCGCCGAGCGCACGGTCGACGAGCGACGGCTGCCCGGCGAACCGCGCGTAGATCGCCCTGAATGCGGGCAGCACGTAGGGCAGGTACGTCTCCTTGAATTCCCGATACGCGTGGTGGTCCGATTGCGACCCCCACAGCACGTGCTCCAGCACGAAGAGCGGCATTTCGACGGCGCCGGGGCCGAGGTAGCTGCGCCCCCCCACTCGAATCGGTTCGTAGAACGGACGAAGCTCGTCGTAGAAGACTTGCAGCGAGATGAAGCGGTACGCATAAACAATCGAGTCGACCATTTTCCGCAGATAGGCCGCCAGCGCGTCGCACCCTTGCGCGAACGCGGGTGCCTGCAGCGGCACGTCGGACAGCTCGACGGTCAACGCGATGGCCGCCTCGAGCGCCGCCATCGAGAGGCGCACGCTCTCGAGCAGGTGCGCTTCGTCGCGCAGCCCGGTGTAGCTGCGCTGCGCGTCGGCCGCCGCCGGGTTCCAGACCGTCACATGCAGGAGCGTCTCGCGCGGCGGCAGGCCGGTCGCGCGCGCCAGGTCGAGCAGCACCGGCTCGAGCCCGGGCACCGCGTCCACCGGCTCGTGTCCGTGCCGCTTGAGCGACCCGAGGAAGAACCCGATATCCCGCATCGCGGCCGCGGCTTCGACGAAACCCCAGCCCGCAGGCATGCCGCGCGCCGGAAGGAACGCGCGCAACAGGCCGACGATGCCGGGCACGTCCCGTTGACGGTTCAGGCCGGGCAGTTGCAGGACGAACGCCCGCGCCTGCAGCGGATCGCACGCCGCCACGGCGTCGTGCGTGGCCGCGATGGCGCTTACCCGGGCCAGGGTGCTGTCCACTACAGGATCTCCGGCGCCGCGAGCGTCGGCCCGGGCTGGCTGCGAGACAGCCCCGCGTGGCCCTCGCGCAGCGAGCGCAGGTAATCGTGGTTCGTCGGCAGGCTCTTTCGCAGACGCTCGGCCTCGCGCCGGATCCGGGCGAACATCGCCTCGGCCTTGTCGATCGACTCCGGCCGGTGCCGCAAGAGCGGCAGCGACCGGTCCGGCAACAGCCCCAGGCCGGCAAAAATGCAGTAGTAGTTGCCGTTCAGCCAGAAGTTCTTGAATTCGTAGTCGAAGGTGTCGTAGTACGTCGAATCGTCGAACGACGCGGTGGTCAGCGGCAGCCCCGCCTTGTAGCGTTCGACCTTTTCCTGGATGGCGTCCGAGAGCCGCAGGTCGTGCCGGTTCGCGCGCCAGAACGGTGTGTCGTCGCGCGACGTGGTGAAATAGTGCGCCTGGACGAAATCCCGGCAGTCGTCGAACATGTAGACGATTTCGGCATTGAATGCGTCGGTCAACCGCGGGTCGAACGACGTGTCGGGGAAGTGCTTCACCAGCTGGTAAAGCGCCGCGTAGATGAAGTAGATGCCCGTCGATTCCAGCGGCTCCAGGAAGCACGACGACAACCCGATGGAGACGCAGTTGTTGACCCACGCCCGCCGGTTGCGCCCGACCCGGAACTTGATCTGGTTGAGCGGCTGCTCGTCCGAGAGCCCCCAGAGGTCGAGGAAGTCGGCGGTGGCCTGGTCGCGCGACGTGAACTTGCTCGAGAACACGTAGCCGCTGCCGAACCGGCCCAGCATCGGGATCTTCCAGGTCCAGCCCGAGTTCATCGCGATCGCCGAGGTGTACGGCTCGATCCCCACGCGCGCGTCGTCGGCGGGCACCGCGCTCGCGACCGCGCTGTCGCACAGCAGGTAGTCGGACATGTCGATGAACGGCTCCTTCAGGGCCTGGTTGATCAGGAGTCCCCGCATGCCGGAGCAGTCGATGAACAGGTCCGCTTCCAGCGTCCGCCCCTCCTTGGTGGACAGGCTGGAGATATAGCCGCGATCGTCCAGGTGAACCTGCTCGACCTCGTCGACCACGCGCTTCACGCCGCGTTCGACGGCCCAGCGCTTCAGGAAGTCGGCCACCAGGTGCGCGTCGAAGTGCCACGCGTGGGACATCTGGCGGGTGCCGTCGGCCAGGCACGGTGCCAGCTTGGCGTCCAGCGCCTCGGTCTGCGGGTAGCAGGCGTACGCCATCGGCTGCTGGAAGCCCTGTTCGCGCTTGCGCAGCCAGTAGTGGGTAAGCGGCACGCCGTCGCAGTTCGGCACGTTGCCGAACAGATGATAGAAATGATCGCCGGGCGCGCGGTCGGGCGACTTCCGCCAGTTCACGAACCTGATGGCAGACTTGAACGCGCCATTCACCTGGGGCATCCACTCCCGCTCCGGTATTCCGAGAAAGTCGAAGAACACCTTCTGCAGACTCGGAATGGTCGCCTCGCCCACGCCGATCCGGGGAATCGCCGCGGATTCGACGAGCGTGATGTTCGCCTGCTGCTGGAGTGCCCGGACGAGGTACGAGGCGGACATCCAGCCCGCCGTGCCGCCGCCCACGATGACGATATTCCTGATCGGATTACTCATGACACGCTTCCCATGGGATTGAAAACCTGAATGGATAGTGCCGCCTTTTCGAATTGAACCGGCAAATTGTTCGACAACGCGTCACAACATGACGCCACCCGTCATGACAAGTCAAATCGCAAAGACGCAGTTAATTGACGCGAATTCAATCAACAATGCGAATCCCCATCGAATGCGGCGGCACACCGCGCAATGGATTCAGCCTCGGCAGATTGACTTGCCGATTCGACGATCGCCGTTAGTGCACGGCCATGATCAATTGCCCTGATTGCCAGCAGGATTGATACGCCATGCACTTGATCGCTGCGGCACACCTTAACAGCGTTCAGGACGGCATGCCGAGAAAAATTTCATATCAATCTAAAGTTATCCAGAGAAATTCTAAATCCCGCAAAATATCGACGAAATGCTGCACAACGATCGATTTAATTTCTCAAACCAAATGAATTCTGTTTTTTATTTAAATCGCATAAACAAGCACCCCATTTTACAAAAAACGCGAAATGGCCGACCTAATTAACAGGAAAGAAATAAAGCCCTTTTCATTTCCAAAACAACGAAGTCGATCTTTTCGAATTTCGGCAGTTTTGATGCCGACCTGAAAATAATCCGACTCGTCGCCGGAGAAATTCGTCATCATGTGTCCGGGCGGACACGAAGGCCATGCAATGAAAACGGGCACGTACCCGAAAGAGCGGATCGCCTCTGCACTGAAGCATTCCAGCGGCGCCCCGGCTTCGGCCGGCCGCGAACCGCGACACCGACGAATCGAGGAGGCCGCGTGCCCATCCAGGAAGCGTTGCTGAAGATGTCGATGTACGTCTCGCTGGTGCTGATCGTGCCGGGGCCGACCAATACGTTGCTGCTGTCGTCCGGGCTGAAGGTCGGCCTGCGCGGTACCTGGCCGCTCGTGATCGCCGAGGCGCTCGGCTACGCGATCGCGATTTCCGTATGGGGATTCTTCCTGGCCGCGTTCGCTGCCGGCCGGCCCTGGCTGTATGACGTGGTCAAGCTCGCGAGCTCCGTCTACATCTTTTTCCTCGCGCTCAGGATGTGGACGCATAGCCGCGTGCTGCAGGACGTACCGATCGCGCCGGTGAGGTTTCGCGATGTGTTCGTCGCGACGACGATGAACCCGAAGGCGCTGCTGTTCTCGAGCACGCTGTTTCCGTTGGAGGCGTTCAGGTCGGCCCACTATTTCGCATGGACGCTCCTCGTCTTTCTGGTCGTGCTCGCGCCGATCGGCGTGGGCTGGTCGTCCCTCGGCGGACTCCTGACCTCGCAACGCGCGTGGGCCGCCCGAACGTCGACGCTGCTGCGCGGCGCCTCGCTCGTGCTGTTGATGTTCTCCGGCACGCTCGTGTACTCGGTCGTGAACCGCTGACCGCAGGCTGCCGATCGTCGCGACGCGTGAGCACACATCGCGCCGCGACATGACCGCGACCGCCCTGAGCGCGGCCTGGCGCAGAGCCGGCGCCGCTTCACGATGAGTTCGCCCTCTCCGTCGGTACCCGGAACGATTCCCGCCGCCCTACGTGCATGCCGCGCCGCGCGCCGGCATGTCGACGGCCGATTGCATGAACCGCTGATCGACCGTCGCGGCGATGCGCTGCGCCGTTTCGTACAACGCCGCGCTGATCTGCTTGACCGACATCGCGCCCGCTTCCCCCGACAGCGCGAGGTACGGGCACGCGAGGATCGCGATGGCCGAACCCGACTTGTCGACGATCGGCGTCGCGATATCCGTGATGCCGGGAATGCGCGCATTGGGACGGCAGAGATAGCCGTCGACCAGATGGGACGGCAACGTGTCGTCACCGGGCGGCGGATTGCGCGACCCACCGGCGTGCCCGTCGGCCCGAGACAACCGGGCCCGCACGTCTTCGTCCTGAAAGGCCAGGTACATCTCGCCCGCCGCGCTGCCGTGCAGCGGCATGCGCGTGCCGACGCGGACCGCGATGTTCCATTCCGTCTCGGCGCCGGCCGTCGCGATGACGATCATCGTGTCGCCGTCGAATACCGCCAGGTAACACGACTGGACCGTCTGCAATGCGAACTGTTGCAACAGCGGCGTGACGAGCGCGCCCAGCGATCGGGTCGGTGCATGATGCTGCCCGAGAAAGTAAAGCTTCATGGTGAGCGCGTACCGGTCATAGCGATCCACCCGGTAGATGTAACCGCGATCCTCGAGCACCTGCATCATCCGGTACAGCTCGCTTCGGCTGCGTTTCAACGCGCGGCAGATGTCCGCCTGCGCCATGCCGTACTGGCGATCGATCAGCAGCTCGAGGATATCGAGGCCTTTCTCGAGCGCCGGGGCGCGATAGCTCGTCTTCTTCCTGGGTCCCGGGCTGTCCGGGGGAGCGACCGGGTCCATGTCGGGATTCCGCATATGCCGCATTGCCTCTGAAATTCAGTTCGTTCGAGTCATGCCGGATCGACCGGCGTCGCTTCAGGACGCCGTTGCCGACCGGCCGTCAGCGCGTTTCCGGCCACCATGGCTGCGGCGTCTCGCGGATCAGGTAGTCGTCGAGATTCTTGCCGGCCAGCCACCGGGGACGTGCGCCCTTCCCCGACCACGAGCGGCCGGTGTTCGGGTCGTAGTATTTCGCCGGCGCCTTCTGTTGCCGCGCCTTGATGAAGCCCGCCGCGCGCAGCAGTTCGATTTCGGTGATGCTGAACTGCCGGACGTACTCGGCGATCTCCTTGAGTCGGGCCTGCTTCTCCTTCTGCCGGACTTCTTCGACGATCAGGTTCAGTTGACCCAGTTGCTGTTGCAGTTCGCGAATGGTGGGACTTTTCATTTGACAGGTTCAAGCGAGACTCGACAGGTTGCCGTTCGACCCCGCGCGGCGCGGCGCGGCTTCGAACGGGGTAAAAATGGCGGAATACCCGCTCACGACGGCTGAATCGCGTGGATCACGCCGCGCAGGTTCCTGCACGACGCCTCCTTGACGCGCGGCAGCGCGGCATGCACCTGGTCGCGCAGTTGTGGAAGCTCCGACACGAAGCGGTCGAGCACCGCCGCCAGGCGCGTCGCGCGCATTGCTTCGTCAGGCTTCATCAGGAAGGTGTCCGGCAGCCCGAAATGACTGAAAAGGCCCTGGAACTTGTCCTGGTAGGTCAGCGCCGCGACGGGCACGCCCATGCCAAGACTGGCGATCGCGAGATGCATGCGGCCCGTCACCACGCCGTCGACCTGCCCCGAAATGGCCTTCAGCTCGGCCGCCGACATGCGGGTGCGCGGGTAGTACAGCCGGTCGCCCATCTTCTCGGTCAAGGCGTCGTGCAGTGGTTCGAGACAGGTATCGTCGCCGTCGCGGCCGCGATAGTCGTGAGACAGCAGCACGACGCTGACGCGATGCCGTGCCGCGAGCCCGTGAAGCGCCTCCTGCGCCGACGCGACGAGCGCCGCGATATCCGTGTCGCTGGCCCGGCGAATCAGCATCGGGTGCAAGTTGAAAGCGATCACGATGTCGCCGGCCGCGCGCCGCGATTCGACCCACGATGCCGTCCCCCTGACGCAATCCGACGCATGGTCCGGCTGAAGCATGAATGCGGAATCCGCCACCAGCTCGGCGGGCGCCGAACTGAAACGCCTGAATCGGTCGAGCGACACGCCGTCGCGCACATTGACCAGCAGCCGCGCGTCGATCTGGTCGAATGCATGCCTCAGTTGCCGGTACGGCTGGCGGTTGAAGCTGAAGCCGAGAATCGTGCCGGCCACGCCGCGCCGGACCAGCAGGTCCGCCGTCGCCAGCAACCGCAGCGACGTCATCGGCGAGTAGTAGCCGTCCATCACGTCCGCGCCGATGACGACCACCGCGCTGGGCTGCAATGCGGCCAGCCGTTCGACGGTGTCCATCAGGCGCCACGGCTCGCGCCATGCGTCGACCGCCTGAAAGCCGAGCCGGGTCGCGGCGTCCGCCGCCTCCGGCGTGGCCGTGACGACCGACACCCGCAACGCGCCGTTCGCAACACGCAACCGCTCGACGACCGCGCGCAGCATCGCCTCGTCGCCTTTCGAGCCGACCAGCGTCCACGGGTCGCACGGCAGGACCAGCAGATGGGCGCCGGGCGCGGCGGCGTCGTTCGCGGCACGCCGTGCGGCCTCGCGACGCCATTGCCGCGTCAGTCGCGTGACGTACAGCCGCACGCGCAGCCGCTGCTTCAGATCGGCCAGTTTCGACATGTTCGATTCCCCTGGTTGGTTCGATGGTTTCGATGGATGCGTCCGTCACGCGTGCGCTGCAACCGGCCGCCGCCGGAGCGTCTCGCGCAGGACATCCAGCTGCGTTTCGTGCCAGGCCAGCGCGGCGGCGCGTGCGGCGGCCCCCTGCGCGACACGCTGCGCGCGGTCCGTCGCGAGCCGGACGACCGCATCCGAGAAGCCCTGCGGATCGCCGTCCCGCACGACGGTCACACCGCGCAGGTCCTGTTCGCCGAGGCCGCGCGCGCCGGTCCGCGTGCTGACGATCGGCACGCCGAGCGCCATGCTCTCGAGCAGCTTGATGTTGATGCCGGTGCCGAGCAGCATCGGATTGATCGAGATCGGCGCGATCGCGAACGCGTCGCCCAGCTCGGCGACGGTGCCGCGCTTGACGAGGTGCGGACCGTCCGGCACGGCCGCCGCGATCGTGCCGGCGAGATGCAGGCGAAATGCCGGCAGCCGCGCCACGACATGCGGCAGGATCTCGTCGACGAAGTACTTCACGGCGTCGCGGTTCGGCTGGTTGTCGCTGCCGAGAAAGGTCGCGTCGGCATGCCCGGCGCAGTCCACCTGCGGCGGAAACGCGAGCAGGTGACTGAGGACCGCGACCGACGGCGTGTCGCCGCCGCCGAGGCGTGCCGTCAGCGCGTCGCCCTCCTCGGCCTGGATCGCCAGCGCGACATGCGCACGGCGCAATCCGTCGCATTCCCGTTCCGGCGGCATCGAAAACATGTAGCGCTTCGCACCGGGGCGGCCGATGAACGGCACGTGCCGGTCCGCGAAGATGTCGTGCGTGTCGACGACCTTCACGACCGAATCGGGAAACGCATCGAGCGCACGCGAATAGAACACGTATTCGACGAACACGGCGTCGAACGCGTGGCGGTGCTGCAGCGCGCGCAACTGCGCGGAGAAGCTGTCGCTGAACAGCTCGTCGAGCCCCGTGTAATACGCATGCCGGCTGCCGGCCGCTTTCGCGGCGAGGCGACGCGCAAGCCACGCGACCCGCTTGAACCGATAGCGCGCCAGCGCCAGGCCCGCGCGACGCAATACCGACACGCGGTCCGCACCGAACTCCTCGCGATGCGCGTCGAGATCCATGCCGCCCGTCTGGCGCGATTCCAGATAGACGAAATGCACATCGCAGCCGAGCGACCTCACCGCCCGCGCGAGATTCAGGACGCGACTGCGATTGCCCGCGTTGACGGGAAACAGCGGAATCGGCGAAACGATGGCGACTTTCATGAAGCGTTTCCTTGAAGCGGAGCGGGCGGCGGCGTGTCGTCCGGCGCACGGTGACGAATGGCGACGAACGCCCCCACGCGCACGGACTGTCCTCGCGCGAAGCCGACGCCGTGGACATAGATGCCTTTCTCGTGATCGGCGTCGTACCTGAACGGGCCGCCCGGCACGGGCAGCCACCGGAATCGCGCGTCGTCGAGCGTGCGCGCCGGCGTGTCGGTGCGCAGCGTCATCGGCGGGTACGCGCCGACGCGCACGGCGGCCGCGCCTGCCCCGCCGCCTTCCGGCACGCGCACCGATGCGTAGAGATCCCAGCGCCCGTCGCGCGGCAGCTTGTCGAGCTTGAGCTGGACCGCCCATGCGCCCGAATCGCCGCGCATCGCGATCGCGGCGCCGTCGAGCGAACCCGGATCGGCCACCAAACGCGCGCTGTCGTAGAGGTTCACGCGCGACACGTCGATCGAGCGCCAGTCGCCGTCGGCCAGACCCGCCACGAGCGGCGGCGCGACGACGGGATGCCGGTCGATATCGAGCAACGCGCCGAGTGCCGCGAGATTGCCGCTTTGCCGATACTGACGAATGCCTGCTGCCGCGATCGCCGCGTCGAGACGGGCGCGTCGCGCGCCGACGTCGAGGTCCCAGCCGTCCTTCGCGGCGCGCGCCGCGTAGCGCTCGCGCAGGGCCAGGATCACGAAATCGAGCGGCACGCGCGCCTGTCGCACGCGCGCGCCGCGCACGGCGTCACCGTCGACGGCACGGGCGGCCGCGTCGAAATCGCGTTCCGCCTCGCGAACGAAGTCGTACGTATACATCGACATGCCGACCGGCGTCTGCTCGGCGAGCACGTCGCCGCTCGCGCGCAGCGCCGCATGCATGCGGTCGATATAGCGCATGACGGCCGGGGCCGCCGCACCGTAGTAGGCGTCGCAATATTCGCGGACGAGCGCACGCGGGTCCGCCGTCGGCGTCCACAGCATCCGTGCGATCAGCCACACGCGCAGGCTCGCGAATTCGCCGCCGCGCGACTGCCAGTCGCCCTCCGCAAAGTAGCCGTCGACGTTCGGCAACGTGGCGAGCCACGCAATGCTGCGGCCGACCGGATAGAGATTCGGCGTCGGCTGCAGGTAGCCGCCGAAGTTCACGACGTGGTCCCAGACGGTGACGTGCCGCGCGATCTCGTTCCATCGCTTCAGGCCGTCGCGCAGCCGCGCGTTGCGGTCCTCGTTCAGCGCGACGCTGTAGTCGACCTGGATCGTCATCGGATAGACGCGGACGTGATCCGGCACCTGCATGCCGTCCGGCGGCGTGAAGCCCCAGTGATAGGCCGGCATCGCGAAACGCGCGCCCGGCACCGCGGCCCGGACCTGCGCCGACACGTCCCGCACCATGTCGAGAAACGCGGCCGACAGCGCGCCGCCGTGCGTATCGGCGAACGCGCGACTCGCCTGATCCGGGTCCCAGCCCCAATCCATGTCGCGGATGCCGAACCAGATGCTGCCCGGATCGGGCAAACGCTTCAGCCGCTTCACGATCTCGGCGGCCATGGTGGCGCGGACGTCGGCCGACATCATCGCGAGTTGCCCGCCCGCATACCAGGACGGGTGAGCGGCCGCGTAGCGGTCGCGCGGCACGAGCGTCCAGAAGTCGGCGTCGCCATCCCGCGCGAGCCAGCTGCGATCCCACATGTCGATCCCGGGCGGGGACGCGCGGTACGACGTCCCGTGCGACTCGCCGTTCAGCAGGTTGTGCGCGCGAAACGGCTTGTCCTCGCCTTCCGCACTCAATACCTCGCGATACGCGAAGCGCGGAACCTGCCGCACGGGTGTCGCGTCGACGCGAAGCTCGGCCTGCCTGGGCACTTCGGTGGCATCGGGCGCGAGCCACTTCACGCCCAGCTTGCGGTCGAGCCACCAGTACGCGCCGAACAGCGTGCCGCGCGGCGTCCCACCGGCGATGACGAGGTCGGCGCCGCTGCGGCAGACGACGAAGCCGTCGCTGCCGAGCCCCGCCGCGTTGGCCGGCCCGCATCGTTGCGCCGCATGCTCGCCGCCGACGACGATCGCGGGTGTCCGGTCCTGGCCGTCGTCCGACACGGCGAACGACGCGCCGCTGATGCGCGACAGGTAGTCGGCAATCTCGTCGGCCGCGTGCCGTGTGACGGCATCCGCCGCACCGGCGCGCACGCCGTAGCGCGCGACGCCGTCCCGCGCGAGCAGCACGCGCGACGCCGGCGGCACGGGCTGCGCGCCATCCGCGCCGTGCATGACCAGCGCGTACAGCGCGGCGGCCACGGCACACCGGACGACGCGAGACGGACGGACTGGCGTCATTGCCGGGCGATCCGCGACACGCCGGGCGGCAACGACAACGGCACGTGGAATTTGCGATAGAACCGCCACAGGCTGCGCAGATGATGGCGTCCCGCACGGGAGACGGGGCTCGCCGCCGACTGCCGCTGATGCTCGTGCACGAGCGTGACGCCCGGCATGCCGAGCACGCGATAACCGGCAAGCCAGGTCCGTGCGCACAGATCGACATCCTCCATGTAGAGGAAATACGATTCGTCCATGCCGCCGAGCGACTCGAACAGGTCGCGTCGCACCACGAACCCCGTTCCCATCACCCATTCGGCGTCGAACGGGCTGCCGCACGACCAGGCATCGATCATCAGATGCCGAGCCATCCGCGCGCGGAAGCGGTTCGAGCGGCCGAGCGCGGTGCGGCGCGCCAGGATGTCGAGCCAGCTGTAGAACCGCCGTGCCGAATACTGGCGGCGACCGTCGGGATACTGCAGATCGAGCCCGACGAGCCCGGCCTCCGGGCGCGCGTCGAGCAGGTCCAGCACCCTGGCCAGCCCGTTCTCGCTGAAACGCGTATCGGGATTGACCACCAGCACGTAGTCGCGCCGGCAGGCGGCCATGCCGAAGTTCACACCCGACCCGAAACCGCGATTGCATGCGGCACGCAACAGCCTCACGCCGTGCGGCAGTTCGCGTCGCAACCGCGCATACGAGTCGTCCGGCGACGCATTCTCGACGACGACGATATCGTCGGCAAACGCGACGCGTAACGACGTCAATGACGCCACGCATCGTATCGTCAGGTCGGGCGTGCCGTAATTGACGACGATGACGCTGATTCTTCCTTCCGTTTCCATCGTGATACCCCGCGCCGTGATTGATGGTATCGGCCGGTTTGCCCGGCTCTGTTGATTGACGGGCGCGTCATGCCGACGCGCCGACCTGCTCGACGAGCCGCCAGAACTTGCTCGCCGATGCGTTCCAGTCGAACCGGTGGATCTGCTCCCGGCCCCGCGCGACGAGCGCGTCGCGCGATGCGGCCTCCGTGCCGAGCCGGCGCATCGCGACCGCGATATCGACGACCGACAGCGGATTGACGAGCATCGCGGCGGCCCCTGCCACTTCCGGCATCGCCGACACGATCGACGTCAGCACGGGCACGTCGGACGCCATCGCCTCGAGAATCGGCAAGCCGAAACCTTCGTACTGCGATACGAACGCGACGAACAGCGCGCCGCGGTACAGCTTCGGCATCGCATCGTTCGGCAGGACCCCCGCGAACACGAGCCCGTCGGCGCACCGGTGCTGCGCGGCATGCGCAAGCAGCGCCGGGTCGGGTTCGCCGGTCAGCATCAGGCGCACGCCGAGCGGCAACAGCCCGCTCGCGCCGAACGCCTCGATCAGCCGGTGCAGGTTCTTGTAGTTGCGCCGGTTGCCCGGATACAGCACGTACGGAAATGGATAGCCGAGCGTGTCGCGATTGCGCCGGTACGCGTCGTCGGTGCCGTTGTGGATCGCGTGAACGCGCTCGGGCGGCATGCCCGACCAGCGCAGGAATTCGTCGCGCGTGAACTCGGACACGCAGACGATCGCCGTGCAACGCCGGTACAACGGCCGGAGGATCGTGTCGTAGTAGAAGCGGTGCGCACGCGTATAGAAGTGGCGATGCGTGAGGTCGTGCACGACGACGACCGACGGGAAGTCGGGCAACGTGGCCGGAACGAACCCGGGATTCCAGAACACTGCGTTGCGGGCCGGCAGCCGCCGCAGCGCCCGGCTCAACGCCAGCGGCGACAACGGATGCGCGACACCGCCGCCGACCGTCAGCGGCGCGATGCGCACGGTCGACGGTGCACGCTCGGCATAGGCCGCCATCACGTTGTGGATGCCGGTGCCGACCGGCCAGCGCGTGTCGGTGTAGACCGTGAGCGGTGCGCGCTCGACGCGACCGGCGCGATCGGCGCTGTCCGTCGACGGGGAGAGGATCGTGCTCATCGTTCAGTCCATCCAGCCCAGCAGCCGATGCGATGCGGCGATCCAGTAGTACTTCGCCCGGCGGGGATTGCGGCGCGCGCACGACAGCACGCAGCCGGCCACGGGCCGCGCGATCATGTAGAGGACGTACGCGAGCGGATAACGATTGATGCGCAGCACGTGCCCGAACCCGCGGTTGTAGCGTCGTCCGCGCGCATACGCATGCTCGTCGAGCACGGCCAGCGGCTCGGGATGATGCACGCGCAGGTGCGGGTCGTAGTCGATCCGGCATCCGGCCCGCAACGCGCGGACCAGGAAATCCACCTCTTCCCCCGCGCCCCAGCGCGAGGTCGCGCCGACGCCCAGGTCGACGTCGAACTGCCCCGCCGCGGCGACGGCAGTCCGGCGCAGGAAGATCGTGTACGACGTCGCGCACACCCACACGTTGAAACGGTTCACGGTCTGCGCCGACGTCGCCCATCGTCCTTGCGACGGCCTGCCCGCGGCGTCGACGCTCATCCCGGTCATGCCGTCGATCGTGCTGTCGGCCGACAGGCGCGCCGCGACCGCATGGAGCATCCCGGGCCGATACCAGCAGTCGTCGTCGGGAAAGCCGACCACGTCGCCCGTCACGGCCTTCAGCCCGACGTTCGTCGCGCGCGACTTGCCCTTCTCCGATCGCAGGTGGACGATGGTCAGCCGGTCGCGATACCGGTCGACGATCCGCTCGACGCGATCGTCCGGATTCTGGTCGACGACGATGACTTCGAGGTCGGCATAGGCCTGCAGCAGCAGCGAGTCGAACATGCGCTCGATCTCGTCGCTGCGGCCGAGCGTCGCCATGATGAGGGAGAATTTCATCGAATAGACCCGGACGGAAAAAAGGATCGGGGCCGCGCGACGCGCGGCGCGGTGCGTGCTTTGCGGGGTGCCGCCCGAGGAGCGAGGGCGAACGACGCGAGGTAGCCGATGAACAGGTACGACGTTTCGCTCTGGTGCATCGGGTTGATCAGCGACCAGGCGGCGATCGGCGCCAGCATGACCATCGCGCGCCGGCCCTGGCCGAGGCCGCCGAAGAACACCGCCCACGCGAGCAGCCCGATCGGGCCGGCGACCAGCATCAGGTCCAGCGGCGCGCAGAAGACGGCACTCGTGCCCTCGCCGAGCCCGCGCACGGCGACGGCCGAGTGCGAGAAGTAGTGTTCGACGAAGCCGAAGCCGTGACCGATCCAGTCGCGGCCGACCAGCTTGATCGATTCCGTGAAGGCCAGCCCGCGCTCCTGCTGCAGGCGGACCTGCAACTGGTCGCCGGTCAGCTCGCGCGTGAACATGTACAGATAGAACCCGGCGCCGGCGGCCATCGTCAGCGCTTTCGCGAAGAAGTAGCCGCGCACCTGGAACAGGATCACGATCGCGCACGCGATCAGCACCGTCTTCGATTCGCTCAGCAGCGTCACGACCAGTGCGAGCACCACGAACTTCACGACGTCGGGAATGCGGCGCGGCGACTGCAGGAAACATGCATAGGCGCTCAGGAAGAAGAACGCGGCGAACCAGTTCCGCTCCTTGAACGAACCGTGAATCGCGTTCTGCATGAAATCGACTTTCTCGTACAGCACCGGGACGTCGAAGTGCTGCAGCGCATACTGGAACGCCAGGAATCCCGTGATCGCGACATAGCCGAACGGCAGCGGCCGCTGGCGCGCCCGTGCGCCGTAGTAACGGCCGATCAGATAGAACGCCGGCATCACGAACACGAATTTCACGATCTGCTCGGCCGCCTTGAAGTGCGGATAGCCGGACAGGAACGTCGTCGACAGCGCGGCGCCGACGAACAGCGTGAAGGTCCAGATTTCCCATGCGCCGACAGGGATCCGGCGCCGCACCAGCAGCACCGGCAGCACAAGCACCGCGAACAACTGGCCGAGCTGCGCGCCGCCGATCTTCAGGAACTGGATCGCGTTCAGCAGCAGCAGCACGAGCAGCACGGCATCCGCGAGATCGAAGCGCGCGCGCGGCGCGGCCGGCGCCGCACCGGGCGACGCCGCATGCTGCCGCGGCACCTGCCGGACGAGGCCGTTCATGCCGCTTTCCTCGCATCGCGCAACGCGATCAGCATCGACACGGTTTGCCGGGCGGCCTGACGACGCAGCATCCAGGTCGCGCCGGCATACGCGGCGACGAAGCAGACGATCAGCAGGACCAACCGGGCCATGACCGGCACGCCGCCGAGCCATGCGCCGAGCCGCGAGACGAGCAGCGCGCAGCCGAGCGCGATCAGATAGGGCGGCACGAGCCGTCCCAGCAGGCGGCCCGGGTCGACCGACAGTTCGACGACGACGGCGCCGAAGCTGAGCGGCGTGATGAACAGCACCGCACCGACGTACAGCCACGCCAGCCCGGCGACATCGTGCGACGGCAGGCACAGCATCGCGCCCAGCACCAGCACGAGCTTGACGACCGTCAGCCACATCGTGACGCCGGGGCGGCCGCGCGCCGACAGGAATGCGCCGTTGACGAACTGGACCGTCTGGACTGCGCCGAGCGCCATCAGCGGCGTCATGACCGCGGCACTGTCGGCCCAGCGCGCGCCGAACAGCACGATGGTGATGTCGCGGCTCATGACGGCCATCAGCACGAACAGCGGCGCCGCGGCCATCGCGGCCAGCCCCGTGACGTCGAGGTAGGTGGCCGCCATTTTCCCCGCGTCGTGCGCGACGCGCGACAGCACCGCGAGCGCGACGTCGGTCGCGGCGCGGCACAGCAGTTCCAGCGCCGTCTGGTAGAGCCGCGCGCCGATCGCGTAGATGCCCAGCCCGGCCGCGCCGTACAGCGCGACGACGATCAGGTCGACGGTGCGCGTCGCCCACCAGTCGATCAGCCGCGCCGCGACGACGTGGCCGCCGAAGCGCGCGATGGGCCAGAAAGTCGACGCGTTGCGCCGGCCGCGCGGACGCCAGACCGGTTTGCGCCAGAGCCAGAACGCGGACATCGTCATGAAGGTCGCCGCCTGCGCGATCAGGCTCCACGCACCGGCACCCGCCACCGCCAGCGCGACCGCCACGGCGCCCGCGACGCTCACCGCCACGAGTTGACGCATCGCCAGCGTGCGGAAATCCAGCCGCCGCTTGTACAGTCCCTCCTGGAACGAACTGGCCGAGCCGATCGGGACGAATACGCAGGCCACCCGCAGGTAAGGCGCGAGGCCCGGTACGCCCAGCCAGGTCTCGACATGCCCGGCCATGGCGAACAGCACGGCCGCGAGCACGACGGCCATCGCGATCGACAACACGAACGGCCATTCGAGATCGTCGTCGTCGAGCGTCGCGCGCTGCACCACCGCGTCGCCCAGCCCGCCCTCGGCGATCATCAGGACCAGCGACAGCGACAGCGTGACGGCCGCCGCGAGCCCGACGTCGGCCGGGCCGAGCCAGCGCGCGACCAGCAGGTACGTGACGAGCGTGACGAGCTTGCCGCCCCAGGCCTGCACCAGCGCCCATGCCAGGCCGCGCACGGTGCGCGCGCCGAGCCGCTCGCCGCCGGACCACGCATGGCCGTTCGCGGCGCGCGGCGCAAGGTCGCGCAGCGCGGGCTCAGTGCTCGGTTTCATACGCGTAGTTCCCTTCGCCATACGCACCGTAGACGGCCTGACGCCGCGGCACGTCGTTCAGCACGACGCCGCTGATCGCGATGCCCGCGTTGCGCAGGCGACGTTCGGCCTCGCGGATCTCCGGCATCGAACTGCGGCCATGCCGGACGCACAGCAGCGTCGTCGCGCCGTGGCGGCCGATGGACGCCGCGTCGTGCAGCGCGAGGATCGGCGCCGTATCGACGATAACGATGTCGTAGAGCCGCGACGCCGTGTCGAGCAGCCCCTTGAAGCGGCCGTCGGTGAACAGCTCCGAGGTGCGCGCAACCGCACCGCGCGCCAGCACATCGACGCCGGCGATTGCCGAACGCTGCACGCCGCGCTCGAGCGTGCCGCTCGCGATCGCGTCGGGCAGGCCCGGCGCCGGTTGCAAGCCGAAGTGACGGTGCGCCTGGCCGCGGCGGATATCCGCGTCGATCAGCAGCACGCGCTTGCCGCCCGAAGCGAACAGCGACGCCAGGTTCGCGCAAAGGAACGATTTGCCCGCATTGGGCTGCGGGCTCGTGACCATGATCACGTGGTGCCCCGACTCGGACAGCGTGAACTGCAGCGTCGTGCGCAGGCTGCGGATCGCGTCGACGGTCACGTCCTCGGGAATTTCCGACGCGAGCACATGCGCGCCCTGGGCCGCGCGTTGCTGGCTTCGCACCAGGCGTCGCTGCTCGCGGCTGTGCGGGACCACCGCATAGACCGGCACGCCCAGCGCCTGCTCGAGGTGCTCGGAGTGCTCGACGCGCCCCCAAACCGCGCGTTGCGCGAACGGGGCAGCCACGCCCAGAGCGAGCCCGACACACAGCGACAGCGCGACCAGCAGCAGGCGCTTGGGCTTGACCGGCTTCACCGGCAGCACCGGCTCGTCGACGGCCCGCACGTTGCCGATCTCGCTTTGCCGGGCGATCTTGAGCTGTTGCGCGGTATTCAACAGGTTGGTGTACAGCTCGGTGTTGACGCGCACGTCGCGCAGCACCGCGAGACCTTCCCGCTCCGTACCCGGCAACCTTGCTTCGAGCGCCTTCAGTTCCTGTGCCTTGCCCGCCAGTTCCGCGAGGTTGGCGTCGAGGGCCTGCACGGCCGGATGGCCATCGGCGAATCGCGCGATCAGGTCGACGCGCTTCTGCTTGAGTTCGAGCGTGCGCGTCTCGATGTCCACTTCCTGACCGAGCAGCAACTTGCCCTGTTCGTCGAGGTCGACCGTGCGCGTACGCGAACGAAATGCCGCGTACCGTTCCTCGGCATCCTTCAGCGTCTTCTCGACCGTCGGCATGCTGGCCTCGAGCGATTTCAGCGTCGCGGCGGCCTCCTCGCTCCGGTAATCGCGGTTCTGCGCGACATAACCGTCGACCACGGCCTTCAGGATTTCCCGGATGCGCGCCTTGTCGTCACCCTCGAGCGTGACGGACAGGATGCCGGACTGCTTGGCCTTCTCCTCGACGGTCAGATCGTCCTGGAGTTGCGACACCGCCTCGAGCTGCGGGATGCGCTTGAGCCGCAGCACCGTGCCCGGGCGGGCATCGAGATCCGCGACCAGCAGCGTCAGCGGCTGTCCCTTGAACGCCCCGTGCGCCGGCACGCCCACCGCGCCCTTCAGCACGACGTCGTCGTCCTCGTCCCGAAGCACGTAGCGACCGCCGCCTTCGGCTGTCACGGTGAACCCGATCCCGTCCAGCACGTCGATGCCGTCGTGGCTCTTCTTGCCGACCGTCCCGAACGCGGCGACGTTGAACCGCTCGCCGCCCCATGCAAACCGCGACAACCCCCACAGCGGCGGCGCCACGCCGTCGTCCCGGTAGCGGCGTGCGACCCAGCGGCCGATCAACGGGAAATAGCGCGGTTCGGCGATGATGTTGAGATGCTGCTTCGACACGACCTGGTCGATCACCATGCGCGCGCGCACGAGTTCGAGTTCGGCGGCGGTCGTGCTGCCGTTGTCGAGCAATGCCGCGATGTCGTGCAGCGGCGAATTGCCGGCCGTCGTCGATTCGTTGACCTGGATCGTCGCGTCGACCCGGTAGATCGGCGTCGCGAACACGACGTACAGCAGCCCCAGCAGGAACACGCCGGCCGCGATGCCGAGTACCAGCCGCCACCGTGCCAGCACGATGTCGACGTACGACGAAAGGGGGGCCTCGTCGTACAACGCCGCGTCGTACAGCCGTGCTTCGGAAGGGTCGGTCATGGCAAATCCAGTGTCTATCGGGTTCCGGCGGTTCATTTCGCGACCAGCGCGCCGGTCATGCCGGCATTGATGGCGGGCAGCAGCAACGACAGCACGCGGCTGAGTCGGACGAGGCCGTTGCCGTCGACGTAGACGACGTCCTTCGGCGCGAGCCTGAAGTCGTTCGCGAGCACCATCGCGACCGGCGACTTCGCGTCGAGATGAAACACATCGGGCGTGCTCGAGCCGCGACCGCGAATCACATAGACCTGCGCGGTGTCGGCGGTGCCGCTGTTGAAGCTGCCGGCCTGCTGCAATGCGTCGCCGAGCGTCAACGAACCGTCGCGCAGCGGCAACGCGAGCGTCGGCTTCGCGACCTCGCCCATCACGAATGCACCGCTGTCCTCGCGCGACTGCACGCGCAGCACGTCCCGGTTGCGCAACAGGATGCGGGCCGGGTCGATCCGTCGTGCAACGAGCTGCGACAGATTCAGCACGTAATGCTCGTCGCCGCGCATCAGCTCGATCCGGCTACGGTCGGCCGTGGGTTGCAGGCCGCCCGCGCGATCGAGCGCCTCGATCAGCGTCATCGGCACGTCGTTGATCGGCTGGCCGCCCGGATTGCGCACTTCCCCCTCGACGTACACCTGCTGGCTGCGGTACGACGTCACGCGCACGGTGACCTGCGGATCGCGGAAGGTCTTCGTCAGCGCGACGCGAAACGCATCGCGGACCTCGGTCGTCGTCCGGCCCGCGACCGCGATCGTGCCGACATACGGAAACTGCACGCTCCCGGTGTCATCGACGACGAAGCCGTTGACGGGATCGCTCGGCCGTTGCGTCGACGACGACTGGCTCGTCGGCGCCGCGGCGGACAGCTCGGGGTGATCCCACACCGTGATCTGCAGCACGTCGCCGGCGCCGATCCGATAGCCGCCCTTCGCGCGCTCGCGCAGCAGCGTGTCGACGTTCTCGGTCGCATCGCTGTCGTCGCGCATCGATTTCAGCAGGTTGACGTCGATTTCCCGGATCGGCACATCGAGCGACCGCGCCGGCTCGCCGTTACGTGTGCTGGCCACCGGCAGTTCCTGCGAACCGGTCATTCGCATGCCGGGTGCGACCGCACATGCCGTCAGGAACACCGACAGCACGAGCGGCGCCAACGCGCGGCCCCGTCTGCTGCCTGTCGATATCACGTCGAATGCATTACCCATTGCTGCCTCGTCTGTCGCGCTGTCGTTCATGCCGTCCGTGGCGCGTTGCTCGCGGTTGTTTTCATGACGTCGATCGAGGGCGCGACTCGTCTCGCCCCCGTCCCGTGCCTGCCGATCGATCACCATGGCGAGCGGGACCAGGGCGGCACGATGCCCGGCCAGTCGCCCGCCGTGCCGCCGGCCCCGGCGGGTGTCCGAATCGGGACGCGTCGCGCACTGCGCGCGCGATGCACGGTCGGCATGCCCAGCGCATCGCTCGACAACGCACGCATCTGCCGCTCGACCGGCAGCGGCGCATAATTGCCGGCCGACGGCACGGCGACGCCGGATGCGACCGCCGGCTTCGCGATCGAACCGCGCCAGGGATTCGACGTGTGTGACGCGGGGTCCACAAGACCGGTGATCCACCGCGGCGGATTCGGCGCAGCGCTCGTCGCGGGGCGCGCCGCCGGCGCGCTACCATGCGCGGCCGACATGCACGCCAGGCCGGCGAGCAGCGCGAAGTGGCGAGCGCGCATCAGCGGCCTCCCCGTGCGATGGCCGCCGGAATCCGCGCGATCCAGTACGCGACCGCGCGCTCGATGTGATGCGCCACCGCATCGAACACGTCCGCCGACTTGCCGACGGGATCCGCGATATCGCGCTTCGTCGCATGGTCGAGCTGGAATACGCGACCCCGCGCGAACGGATAGCGGCGCTCGATCTCGCGGCATTGCACGAGCGTCATCGCGAGAATCAGCTGCGATGCGCGCACGTGGCCGAGATGCACCGGCTGCGCGATATGGGACGTGATGTCGAAGCCGCGTTCGCGCATGACGTCGATCGCGGCCTGTGCGGCCGGCCGCCCGGCCAGCGCGATCAGCCCGGCGCAATGCACGTGCACCGACGGCAGTGCGCGCGCCAGCATCGCGCTCGCCATCGGGCTGCGACATGCATTGCCGTCGCAAACGACCAGAATGCGTTCGATCATGGCCGGGCTCAGTAGGCGTTCGGATGAACGAAGCCCTTCAACACCGTGGCGGCGACAATCCTCATGTCGAGCCCGAAGGACCAGTTGCGCAGGTAATAGAGGTCGTGCTGCACACGGCCGACCATCTTGTCGAGGTGATCCGTTTCGCCGCGATAGCCGTTGACCTGCGCCCATCCGGTGATGCCGGGCTTGATCCGGTAACGATGGATGTAGCCCTCGACGAGCGGCCGGTACAGATCGTCGTGCTCGATCGCGTGCGGCCTCGGCCCGACGACCGACATGTCGCCGCGCAGCACGTTGAAGAACTGCGGCAGCTCGTCGAGGCTCGTGCGGCGCAGGAACGCGCCGATGCGCGTGATGCGCGCGTCGCCGCGCGTGGCCTGACGCACGATGCCGGCCTGTTCGGCGTGCACGCGCATCGTGCGGAACTTGTAGATCCTGAACACCCGGCCATCGGCGCCCTTCCGATACTGCGTAAACAACACCGGGCCCGGCGACGACAACTTGACCGCCAGCGCGATCAACCCGAGCAGCGGCGCCAGCGCGACGAGCGCCGCGGCCGCGAACACACGATCGAACAGCGCCTTCTGCATCAACGCGCGATGCGACATCGGCGACGCCACCAGGTTGATCGCGGGCATGCCGACGAGATCCATCATCGTTCCGCCGAGCAGCGCGATGCTGCACATGTCCGGCATGAAGCGGATATTGATCAGGTCGTCGCCGAACGTCTTCAGGACCCGCCGGATCGTCTGTTCCTCGGAGATCGGCAACGCGAGCCAGATTTCCGTCGCGGCTTCGGTGCGCACGGCCGCGGCGAACTCGGCGAAATCCGCGATCGCCGGGATGATGCCGCCGGCCCCGCCCGCGGGATCGTGGAGCACCACCGGGCGGAACCCGCTCGCAGGGGACAGCGCGAGCGTTTCGATCACCCGCACCGCATGCGCGCCGTTGCCGACGATCGCCACCTTGCGAAGATTCAGGCCGGCATGCCGCACGTGCGCGAGCATCGTGTAGGCAGCCAGGCGGATCACGACGAATCCGCATCCCGCGATCGCCGTCCAGTAGACGAACCACAGCCGCGACACGTGATCGACGCGATGCATCGCGAACAGCAGCACGAGATTGCCCGCCTGCACCGCGACCCATGCGGCACTGATGCGGCTGATCATCGCGATCCACGACCGCCCGCGCCACGACTGGTACACCTGAAATGCGGGAAAGACGGCAAGCGTCAGCATCGCGACGAACGGGACGACCATCGCGTCCGACCGGCCGAGCGTATCGTCATCGAACCGCACATGCGACGCGGCGGCCGCCGCCAGCACCACGACGAGTGCATCGAACAGGCGCGCAACAATCGACTGAACTCCGAACATGATTCTTCTCCAGGCGGCGCGCGACGGCGCCGCATTTGCCGTCACGCGCGCCCGTATGCATCGTCGAAGCGCACGATGTCGTCTTCGCCGAGATAGCTGCCGGTCTGCACTTCGATGATTTCCAGCGGCAAGCGCCCGGGGTTCTCGAGCCGGTGCCGCACGCCGATCGGGATGTAGGTCGATTCGTTTTCGCCGAGCAGGAATTGCTCGTCGCCGCGCGTGACGGTCGCGGTGCCTTTCACGACGGTCCAGTGCTCGGCGCGGTGATGGTGCATCTGCAACGACAGACGCGCGCCGGGATCCACCACGATCCGCTTGACCTGGAAGCGTTCGCCGCGGTCGACCGAGTCGTACCAGCCCCACGGGCGCCGCACGAGCCGGTGCGTCTCGGCTTCCGCGCCATGTTCGGCCTTGATCCGGGCCACGAGCGACCTTACGCCCTGAACGTGCTGCCGGTCCACGACCAGCACGGCGTCGGGCGTTTCCACCACCGCCACGTTGCTGACGCCGACACACGCGACGAGCCGGCCTTCCGAATGCGCATAGCACGCAGTCGCGTCCTCGAACATCACGCGTCCGCGCCCGGCGTTGCCGTCCTCGTCCTTGTCGAGCGCGGCCCAGACGGCGTCCCACGACCCGAGGTCGGACCAGCCTGCATCCAGCGGCACGGCGACGGCCACCGGCGGTTCGGTCATCGCGGCCAGCCGCTCCATGACCGCGTAGTCGATCGAATCCGACGGGCTCGCGGCGAACGGTTCCGGCGCCGGGTGAAAGCAGCCGTCGTCCGCGCGGCCATCGCGGATCGCGGCGACGCACGCTGCGTGAATGTCCGGCGCAAGTGCCTCGATCGCGCGCAGCCAGACACTCGCCCGGACCACGTAAATGCCGCTGTTCCACCAGTGCGAGCCCGACGCGACGTACTGCGCCGCGATTTCGGGCGCGGGCTTTTCGACGAACGCATCGAGCGTGTAGCCGCCGGCGGCGCCGTCCAGCGAGACCTGGCCACCGGTACGCAGATAACCGAAGCCCGAATCGGCATGCGTCGGCCGGACGCCGAGCGTCGCGATGCACCCGAGCCGCGCGTAACGCAATGCGGTTGCCATCGCACGCTCGAAACCGGACGTGTCGTGGATCGCGTGATCGGCCGGCATGACGACCAGCACGGCGTCGCCGTGCTCGGCCAGCGCAAGGGCTGCCGCGAGCGTCATCGCGGGCGCCGTATCGCGGCGCGCCGGCTCGACGACCACGCGCGCCCGCAGGCCGCCGGCCGCAAGCTGCCGCACCGTGGTGTGCCGATGCGCGTCGCCGCATACGACCTGTGCAGCAGCCAGCCCGAATGCCGACCCGAGTCCGCTCACCCTGCGCAGCGTCGATTCGAGCAGCGTTTCGTCGCCGACGAGATGCGTGAGTTGTTTCGGGTGCTGCTCGCGGGACATCGGCCACAGCCGGGTTCCCGACCCGCCGGCCAGAACCACCGGCACCACCGCGCCCGCGGCGACACGATGCCGATCCTGAACGCCCGGATCGGCATGGCACGCCTTGTCGATCAACTCGATTTCACTCATCTCATGTACTCCTAAACATCCACCTTTCCCATCACGACACCGCATGGCACTGCCTGTCCCTTGCACCCATTGCCTCGCCTGCGAGCATGTCCGTGCTGACGCCGGACATGCTCCGCCCTCGGTATCCCGATACGTCGACAACATTCATCCCGGACGTCACCCGTCCATCGATGAATTAATCAATAAATTCGCATTCCTATATGTAGTGGAACGCGCGGTTACCGGACGAGCGATTCGATTCCCGCAAGGAACCCGGACGATGAAGGGACTGCGAATTGCCTAGGCGCACGCCTCCGCACCGATGCACTGTCGCCGCGATGGCGTGTCGGCCCGGTTCGGCATGGCAATGAAAATGCCGCGTCCGAGCCATCCCGAACGGATTGGCGCATGAACGCGATTGATCACGTGAAGGCCCGGAATCGACCGCTTCGCCCCCGCGTCGCGTCCGGATATCGGAATAAGGATGTGATTCATGATCGGTCTAACGTTATGGTATTAACTACTTCGGCACGTGCCATTTAACGCACGATCCGTGCCATTGCGTCCCTTTCTTTTGCTGCAACGCAGAAAAACCTCGACAAACCAATGACCTATGTCCGGAATTGAAAAGGTATGAATAAATAGAAATAATCGGGTTTAACGTTTGCGGGGATGAAACGCTCTCGCCCGTTACGTAACGATGCGCCGTAACGCACGCCGGACGGGAACATGGCACGGAACACCCGGATCGTTGCGATTGCGGAACGGGTGCGGCCGGAGGCGCGGCCTGAACGACAGATTCACCGCACATTGCAGCGCGTATCGGAATGCGGTGAATATCGGCGGCCGGTAATCCGCAATCCAATCCAAAAAAACCTGTCAACCGATTTAAATACCGGCAAGGTGCGCTGGAAATGGCGGATGCCTCGCCATCGTTTGCATACGACAGCGCGACAAAAATGGATCGACGGCCGCGACGCGTGACGCAAGCGGCGTGGAATCGAACGGGGAGCGTATCGGTCGCGCGCGCAGTGCGGCGCGTGTACAAGCCTGGACAGGCAGGGATCCCGGGATGTTTCGGATGTCGTGCCCGGGGAAGAGCGACGCCATGCCCGGTCGTGCATGATCCGGATCGTCCGGTCGATCACGTCGATCGATTCGCGCACGACGTATCGTGCGCCGTGGCCGGACCGCTGGCGACCGCGGAGCACTTGCGCATGGCCTCGCCCCGCGGTGCACGTGTTGGCGGCGACGGCCGGGCGTTGCCGGCCGTCGCGCGCTCCGTCACTGACTCAAGTTCACGCTCGCATCAGGCCTTCAGCATGCCGAAGACCTCGCTCAGCATGGACTTCGCGTCGCCGAACAACATCCGGTTGTTGTCCTTGTAGAACAGCGGATTGTCGACGCCCGCATAACCCGAAGCCATGCTGCGCTTCATCACGATCGACGTCTTCGCCTTCCATACCTCCAGCACCGGCATGCCGGCGATCGGGCTCGTCGGGTCGTCCTGCGCCGCCGGGTTCACGATGTCGTTCGCGCCGATCACCATCGACACGTCGGCCTCCGGGAAGTCGCCGTTGATCTCGTCCATTTCGAGCACGATGTCGTACGGCACCTTCGCTTCGGCCAGCAGCACGTTCATGTGGCCCGGCATGCGGCCCGCGACCGGGTGAATCGCGAAACGCACGTCGACGCCCTTTTCACGCAGCAGCTTCGTCAGCTCGAACACCGTGTGCTGGGCCTGCGCCACCGCCATCCCATAGCCGGGTACGATGATCACGCGCTTCGCCTCGCGCAGCAGCTCGGCCGTTTCCGCGGCGCTCACCGCCACCGCCTCGCCGGCCGGCTGCGCGCCGCCGCCGGCTGCCGCCGGCGCGCCTGCGCCGCTGCCGAAGCCGCCCGCGATCACGCTGATGAAGTTGCGGTTCATCGCGCGGCACATGATGTACGACAGGATCGCACCGGACGAACCGACCAGCGCGCCGATCACGATCAGCAGGTCGTTGCCGAGCATGAAGCCGGTGGCCGCCGCCGCCCAGCCCGAGTAGCTGTTGAGCATCGACACCACGACCGGCATGTCCGCGCCGCCGATCGCCATCACCATGTGCACGCCGAACAGCAGCGAGATCACCGTCATCACGACGAGCGGCAGCATGCCGTCCTGGATGCTTTCCGCATGCAGGAACGCGCGGCCGAAGTAGATCACGATCAGCAGCGCGGCCAGGTTCATCCAGTGCCGCGCCGGCAGCAGCAGCGGCTTGCCGCCGATCTTGCCCGACAGCTTGCCGAACGCGATGATCGAGCCCGCGAAGGTGACCGCGCCGATCAGGATGCCGACGTAGATCTCCACTTCGTGGATGGCCTTCTCGGCGCCGGTGAACTGCAGCGACGTGTCGATGTAGCTCGCGAAGCCGACCAGGCAGGCGGCGAGACCGACCAGGCTGTGCATCAGCGCGACCAGTTCCGGCATCTGCGTCATCTGCACCTTCTTCGCGGCGTACAGGCCGACGGCGCCGCCGACGACCAGCGCGGCGACCACGTACGGAATGCCCGCGGCCGACACGCGCGGGCCGGCCACGGTGGCCAGCACGGCGATCAGCATGCCGATCATGCCGAGCAGGTTGCCGCGACGCGCGGTTTCAGGGTTGGCCAGCCCGCCGAGGCTGAGGATGAACAGGATCGCGGCGCCGATATAGGAGACGGTAGTCAGGTTTGAAGTCATTGTTGTCGTCCCCTTATTTGCGGAACATCGCCAGCATGCGTCGCGTGACCGCGAAGCCGCCGAACATGTTGACGGCCGTGAGCGTCAGCGCGCCCACCGCCAGGCCGAGGATCAGCCCGGACGGGCGATCGCCCGCGTTGGCCAGTTCACCGAGGGGCGGCGCGACCTGCACGAGCGCGCCGATCGCGATGATCGACGAGATCGCGTTGGTCACGCTCATCAGCGGCGTGTGCAGCGACGGCGTGACGTTCCAGATCACCATGTAGCCGACGAAGCACGCGAGCACGAACACCGTGAAGTGCGACAGGAAGCTCGCCGGCGCGTACTGGCCGACGACCAGGAAAGCCAGCGCGCCGACCGCGAACACGATGGCGAGCGCCTTGGCCGACATCGGCTCGCCGCTTTGGCCATGGCCCTTGGACTTCGCGGGCGCGGCCGCCGCGGGCGCCGCCGGGGGCTTCGGCGCGACGACCGCCTGCTTGATCGGCGGCGGCGGCCACGTGATGTTGCCGTCCTTGATGACGGTGAGGCCGCGGATCGCGTCGTCGTCGAAATCGACGTTGATCGTGCCGTCCTTGGCCTTGCACAGCTCCTCGACCACACGCAGCAGGTTGGTCGCATACAGCGTCGACGACTGCCGCGACAGGCGCGACGCGAGATCCGTGTAGCCGACGATCGTCACGCCATGGCGCACGACGGCCTCGCCGGGCACCGTGAGTTCGCAGTTGCCGCCCTGTTCGGCCGCCATGTCGACGATCACGCTGCCGGGCTTCATCGACTGCACCATCTCGGCGGTGATGAGCTTCGGCGCCGGCTTGCCGGGAATCAGCGCGGTCGTGATGATGATGTCGGCGTCCTTCGCCTGCTGCGCGTACATCGCGCGCTGCGCCTGCTGGAAGCCTTCGCTCATCACCTTCGCGTAGCCGCCGCCGCCCGAGCCTTCCTCTTCGTAGTCGACCTTGACGAACTCGCCGCCCAGCGACTTGACCTGGTCGGCCACTTCGGCGCGCGTGTCGTTCGCACGCACGATCGCGCCGAGGCTCGCGGCCGTGCCGATCGCGGCGAGACCGGCCACGCCGGCACCGGCGATGAACACCTTGGCCGGCGGGACCTTGCCGGCCGCCGTGACCTGGCCGTTCAGGAAGCGGCCGAACGCGTGCGCGGCCTCGATCACCGCCCGGTAGCCGCTGATGCCGGCCATCGACGTGAGCGCGTCCATCTTCTGCGCGCGCGACAACGTGCGCGGCAGCGAATCGATCGCCAGCACGGTGGCGCGCCTGGCGGCCAGCTGCGCCATCAGTTCGGGATTCTGCGCGGGCCACACGAAGCCGATCAGCGTGCCGCCCTCGCGCATCAGCGCCACTTCGTCGCTCGTCGGCGGGCGCACCTTGAACACGATGTCGCTGCCGGACCAGAGCTCGGCCGCCGTGGCGGCAATGCTCGCGCCGGCCGCACGATACGCGTCGTCGTCAAAGTTCGCACCGGCCCCGGCGCCGCTTTGCACGGCCACCGAAAACCCCAGCTTGATCAGTTTCTCAACCACCTCGGGGACGGTCGCTACGCGCCGTTCGCCGGTGGCTATCTCCAGAGGAATCCCAATCTGTAATGTCATATTGTGAACTGTCGGTTGCGGCCGCGCGAAAAATTCAGCCCCGAGTGTCGAGTGGCCAAATTCAGGCTCCCGGCCTTGGTGAAACAGGTCAACCTGGATCAACAGCGCAGCCCTGATGCAGCCACGAACACGTTGTCTCCATCGCCAGGTTCCGTACTCGATATCCGGCGTCGGGCCGTGGGACAGCGGCATCAAGCATACCGGCCGACGCGGTCTTCTCGAAATTTATCTTCTGAATCGAGCAGCATTCGTTTCATGAATCCCGTGCCGAGGATTCAGCGACAGTCTGACCGTTTCGGTTTACTCGTTCAAGTCGCGTGTGATCTCCGCACACGCCCCTTTCCCGGCGAGGCTTCGAAGGAATCGGTTCCGCCGACGGAACACATGTCGGCCGGGCTTCACGGATCATTCGCTTTCCTGCCGCGGGGGCGCTACAAACGAACGCCAGCCAGGTCTTTCGATATGGCCCTTTAACTCGCACCGATCCATGCACTCATCGCACCCAACCACGCGTTGCGCCCTTGATCGCCACCGCCCGACGTTGCATGCTTCGGCGACTTCACGCACGGCTGCTCGGCGGTCGCGCGCCGGCCGTCGGCTTGTCGCCCATCGGATTTCACAACCGAATCATGACGACGGGATCAAGCGCTCCCGATCGCATTGCCTTGCGCGGTCATGTCGATGAAATGCTCCGCCGGCATCGGACGCCCGAGCAGGAAACCTTGCAGCGAATTGCAGCCGAGCGTGGTCAGGAACTGCTGCTGCGCCGTCGTTTCAACGCCCTCCGCGACGATCTTCAGGTCGAGTGCCCGGCCGAGCGCGACGATCGCGGAAATGATCGCGGCATCCTCGGTGTCGTGTTCGAGATCGCGGATGAACCCGCGGTCGATCTTGAGCTCGCTGGCCGGCAGGCGTTTCAGATAGAGCAGGCTCGAATAACCCGTTCCGAAGTCGTCGATGGAAATACGCACGCCCATGTCGTGCAACTGCTCGAGGATTCTCAAGCTGGCGTCGGCATCGCGCATCGCAGTCGATTCGGTGATCTCCAGCGTCAGGCAGCGCGGTTCCAGCGCGTGCCGCTGCAATGCGGCCTGCACGACCTGGACCAGGCTCGCGTGACCGAATTGCAACGGCGACAGGTTGACGGCCATCGTCCAGTCGGTTCGACCGGCATCGCACCACGCGCGCATCTGCCGGCAGGCCTCGTCCAGTACCCACTCGCCGATCGGGACGATCAACCCGGTCTTTTCCGCGATCGAGATGAACTGATCGGGTGAAATGAGGCCGCGCGTCGGGTGCATCCACCGCAACAATGCCTCGACGCCGATGATCGGTCCATGCGGCACTTCGAACTTCGGCTGGTAATGCAGGACCAGTTCACGCCGCTCCAGCGCCAGACGGAGTTCCTGCACGATCTTCAGGTGCTCGCGGACATTCGCGTTCATCGATGCCTCGAAGAAGCAGTACGCGTTTCGGCCGAGCGCCTTCGCGTGATACATCGCTGCATCGGCATTGGTCATCAGGTCCCGGAAATGGCTGCCGTTGCCGGGATAGAGCGCGATTCCGATGCTGGCCGACACGCGCAATTCGTGCTCGGCCACGCGGAACGGTTGTCGAATCACCGCCAGTACCTTGTCCGCCACGCCGGCCGCGTCAGCGGGTTCGTCGACGGACACGACCAGCACGAACTCGTCGCCACCCAGACGGGCGATCGTGTCCTGCGTGCGCAGGTTCGCGCCGATGCGCTGCGCCACGTCGACCAGCAGCAGATCGCCGACATGATGGCCATACGCGTCGTTGACCGCCTTGAATCCGTCGAGATCCATGAACATCAGCGCGAAACATCCTTTCTCGCGGTCGGTGCCCTGGATCGCCTGATCGATCCGGTCTTCGAGCAGCACGCGATTGGGGAGCTTGGTGAGGTTGTCGTGCAACGCCAGATACGTCAATTCCTGGTTGGCTTCGGCCAGCGACGTCGCCAGCACCGCCGTGCGGGACTCCAGACGCAGATCGAGGATGGAAACGACCAGCGCGATGGCGAGGATGGCCAACGTGGCGACGATGATGACCAGTGCGAGCCAGCCGGCGTCCATGCGCGAGCCGGCTGCACCGCAGATGCTGCCCAGGGGGAACCGGGCGGCGGCCATCCCGGTATAGTGCATGCCGGCGATGGCGGCCCCCATCAGCACGGCGGACCCCAGGTTGAGCAGGCGCACGCGGGACGAGTTCGCACGCCGGATGAACACGATCCACAGCACGGCGCCGGACGCGACCACGGCGATCGCGACCGACAGGCAAACGAGCAGCAGGTCGTACCGGATGCCCGGCGACATGTGCATGGAGGCCATGCCCGTGTAATGCATTCCCGCGACGCCGGCCCCCATCAACACGGCCCCGCCGCACAGCCGGTGCCACTTCAGCGTATCCCGACAGACGAGCCACAGTGCGCACGTGGAGCAGGCGATGGCGATCAGCAGCGACAGCAACGTGATGGCCGGATCGTATCCGACCGGAATCGGCAACGCGAAAGCAAGCATGCCGACGAAATGCATCGACCAGATGCCCGTGCCCATCACGCAAGCCGCGCCGACCAGCCACCAATGTGCGGCGCGCCCCTGGGCGGTCTTGATGCGCCCGGCCATGTCCAGCACGGTGTAGGACGCCAATATGGCGATCAGGAGCGAAAGAAGAACGAGCAACGCGTTGTAGCTTGTCGGCAGCATTGTTATTTACAGATCGCTTTCGGTTCGGCGGTGACGAGATCACACGTTACACGGGGTCTGCGTGAATTCGCGTGAAGGTCGGGCACAAAAGGAAAGCGGTGCCCGAAGGAACGGACTGGTCGTGCGACCAATCAGGCGATTCCAGCGACCACCGCTTGCATGGCGGATCATAAACGCGACCTTCCGTTCAGGGAAGGATTTACCGCTGCGGGGTCGGTGAAGAACGCGGCCCGAATTGTACGGGCATCCGCGGGCATGCCATCGGGCGGCCATGCGTCAGGCGCGGCCGCCGTGTTTGTCGATCGACGCCATCGACGGCAGACATCGACACGGGCGAGCGGTCACACTCGGCGTCGACCCGATCGTCTCGCATGGTGCGCAGCAACCGCGCGGTTGACGAGTTCGGCTGTATCGCGATCAATGTACAGTCGCTCGATCGCCTCGACACGCTGCTGCGCCGGCTCGATTCCGGGTATGAGCGAGTCTGTCGATTCCGGCCGGCCTTCAGGCCAGCCCGGTGCGGGCGTTCCAATCCCGGCGTCAGATCGACTGGAGCGCACCGCTCTGCTTGCCCTCGGCACGAAGTTGACGTCCGATGCGGCGAATCTCGGCCTCTCCGCGCTGAAGCGCGTCGACACTGGTGTGCACGGAGTAGTGGCCGAGCACGAGTTCGTAGGGATGCTGAGTGGCGGAACCCAGCACGAAGCGCGTGTCGCCCTCGGCGACCAGTTCGATCGCCGTCTCGGCGCGCTCGAAGATCGCGACCTCTCCACGCGTGATGCGGGATGACGCACGCAGTGCGCCATCCATCACGGAAACCCACGCGACGTCCTGCCCCGGAGGAGGAACAAACGCCCAATGCTCGCCATCCTTCAGCGTGACCACGAGGTAGGTCATCGGCGGTGCATCGACAGGGCTCGTCATGCCATCGTACGTGCCCAGGATCACGCGCACGGGGCCCGCGCCCGGAACCTGCTCCGGCATCACATATTGGCTCCTGGTCGGTGCATTCTCCAGATCTGGCGGGAGCGCGACCCAGAGCTGAAAGCCCCGCAGGGGTGCCGTGTCAAAGGTGCCCGTGTGCCACACACCGCCGCCCGCCTGCATCCATTCCACACCACCCGCGGGCAGCACCCCGGCGTTGCCCGTCGTTTCCGCATATTGGACCGCGCCGTCAAGGACGACCGTTACCGTGGCGATGCCGGAGTGCGGATGCCAGCCGAATTCAAGCGGTCGGGCGTGACTGCCATTGGACTCGAAGAGATCAAGGAACACGAACGGCTTGATCAACCGACCCAGGTCAGAGGGACTCACCAGCCGCGTAATCGACCCGTTGCCCAACCCGCGCGCGCGGCGGACGATACCACGTGAACGCTGCTCATGCTTGAGCGGAAACTGGGCGTTTTCGCTTCCCGTCGTGCTTGTTGTCATGGCATTCATCCTTGTTTTCACGTCTTCTTTCGACTTGCCGCTCGTGCGAAAGTGAGCGAATAGTGGCTGACCAACCCGCGCGTCGCGCAATACCCGGTTGGGGTCCCGCCTATCATCCGCGTCCATGACGATATCGAATCGGCATCCTAACTTCTTGCCACGCTGATCAAGCCGGCATGTTGACCTTGGCCCACTCCGCAAAGCCGGTGATCTGCCCGTTGACCAGCGCATCTGCGCGCGCCCTCTTGGCGTCCGCGTCAGGGCCGAAGTAACTGTAGTCTTCGAAGTAACCCATCATCGCGCAGACTTCGTCCGCGCCGGGATAGAACATTTCGTAGGCCTTGCCCGGCACCTGGTTCACCACCACGTTGTGGCCCTGCGCATTCAGGATATCCGCGAACGCCTGCCAGCTGTAAGCGTCGGCGCACAACGACAGAATCTGCCCCTGACCGGCTATCTCCGGATGGTCGAAGACTTCCTTGACCAACTTCCCCAGTTCGCGGATGTCGCCGGCATGGACGCTCTTGCTGTTGATATCCATCGGAACCGCCCAGGCCTTTTGATTCCCGTTCCCGGTGGGTTGCGGCGCCATCTGGCCAAGGAAATTCTGAAAGAAGAACGGCGCTTCGACGAAGCTGTAATCGGGAAAGCCCGCGTCGGCGATCACGGCGTTGGCCCGAGCTTTGTGGGTGAAGTGCGAAACCTCATACCGGCCGCCTGAAATTTCGTGAGCGTCGGGTAGCGTCGACCAGACCATGTGAGTCACGCCGGCAGATTTTGCAGCGCCGACCACATGCCTTACCTGATCGTATTCGCTCGTCCCTGTTGCGGGATCCCAGAAATTCGTGACCAGGAACACCCCATGGGCTCCGCTGAGCGCGGGCGCCAATGTGTCTACCCTGTTCAGATCTGCGGCAACCACTTCGACGCCTCGAGCGGCGAGCCGTTTGGCCTGATCCGAGCCGACATCTCGACTGATCGCCCGGACGGTATAACCGCCTTGATCGAGCAGCGCATTCACCACGCCTTGCCCCTGTCGCCCCGTCGCGCCAAACACGACAATGGTTTTTTCCGACATGGTCATTCTCCTGCGTTTTCTGCGGATTGCCGCTGATACCAAGGAGCCGAGGACATCGCTCGGGGAGCGGGATCCTCAGCGCTCGTCTCGCACCCAGTCGTAGCGGTGTGGTGCGTTCACGTAGCGTGATCGAAGTGAAACGGACTCACTTCACATGCTTGTCGAACCATGCGATCAACTGCTCCGGGTGTTCGGAGAAATAGTTGTAGCCATCCCAGCGCCGGGTGCTGCCTTCGAGCCAGAACAGCTGCTTGTCGGCAACGGGAATGTTGTCGAAGATCGACTGTACGTCGCCGGGCTTGGTCAGCGCGTCGTTACGCACCTGCAGCAGGAAGGCCGGCGCCTGCCAGTGCTTCGCGTATTCCAGCGGCGACACCTGGTCGATCCTGAAGCTGGTAATCAGCTGCACCTCGCGGTCGATCGCCTCGAACTGGTCCGCAAGCCCCATGTACTCGAGGTTGCGCTCGACCATGGCTCGCATCGAGATCGGCTGCACGGCAACAAGCGCCTGTACGTCGGCGAAGAGCTCCGGATATCGCGTCTTCGCGACGAAGGTGGCGTTCGCACCCATGCAGCGGCTGAGCAGGCCCAGCTTCATGCCACGGGTATCGGGGCGGGACTTGACGTACTTCAGCGAACCGGCGACGTCGCGGGATTCGAACAGGCCCCACGTGAAGATGTTGCCGTTGGCCGCGCCGCTCTGGCCGTGGTTGCGCGCGTCGTAGGTCAGCACGTTGTAGCCAGCCTCATGCAGGTGCTGATATTCCCGCATGTAGTTGACCTCGATGTCATTGCCCGGAACGAACTGCCACCGCGGCAGGTGCGAGGGGAAGCCGTAGCGGTTCATCGGCATCGGGTGGTTGGCGATCACCAGCTTGTTCGAGCCCGCTCGGGGAATCCACCACGCCTCCAGCGGAGTGCCGTCCAGGGACGGGAACGTGATGTCCTCGTACGCCATTCCATACTCGTCCGGCGTGTGGAGGATCGGTGCGCGGACCGGGGTGCTGAGGCCCTGGGCCAGCGTCGTGAGCATCTGCGAAGTATCGGGCATGACGGTTTCTCCTTAGCTATCCGATTCGGGAAGTTTTCCCAGTCCGCAGAAGATACGTCCGAGCCTTTCGTTGAACAAGACGGGCATTTTTAGTATCATCGTTCCATGAGTGGAACAATAGATCTCAACCAATTCCTGATATTCATCCGGGTCATTCAGGCGGGAAGCCTGAGTGAGGCAGCGCGACGCCTGAACCTGCCGAAGTCCACGGTAAGCCGAAAAATCTCCGACCTGGAAGACCGGATCGGCGAGCGGCTCATTCAGCGCACGACACGCAAGCTCAGCCTCACCGAGGCCGGCCGCGTCCTGTTCGAACGCGTCGGCCCCGCCATGAGCGACATCGAAGAGGCGGAGAGCGCAGTGGCGGGAATGCGTGGGACGCCCCGTGGCGTGCTGCGGGTCGCGGCGCCGATGTCTTTCAGCCCACTCAGACCGATCATTGCCGAATACCTCGCTCGCCATCCCGACGTCGCGATCGAGTTGGTGAACTCAGATCGCCTTGTCGATCTCGTCGACGAGCGCTTCGACGTCGCGATTCGGGCGGGCGCACTCGTCGATTCGTCGCTCGTCGCACGCAAGCTCGGAACAGCACAGTTCATGCTCGTGGCGACGCCCGAATACTGCGAACGCCATGGCGTCCCGAAGACACCTGCCGAACTGACGAACCACGCATGCATCGCCCTTGGCGGTAAAGCGACGTCGCGCGTCTGGCCTTTGGAATCAGGAAGCAAACGTACCGAAGTCCGCATTACGCCACGACTGATGGCCAACGACATCGAGATGGTTCGAGTGGCCGCTCTCGCCGGCGTGGGAATCGCATGGTTACCCAAGGCCTTGTGCACCGACGATCTCGACGGGAAGCGCTTGCGGCACCTGCTCGTCGACTGGTCCTGGGAAGACATTCCGGTCTATGCGCTCTACCCGACGAGGCGCCATCTTTCACCCAAGGTCGTCGCCTTCGTCGATCTGCTCGCCCAGCGGATCCGGTTGGGCAACGATTGACGTGCCGCGTGCGGCACGCTCGAACCGGATCCGGTGATCTCCCGAACCAGCTCAAATCGACGCGCGAAAGCGCGTCGGACATTCTTGTGGATGTTCATCCGGCCGGGTTCCTGGAAGATCGGGGGTTTGGCGACCTCCAGTCGCCCGGACCCCGTCCGGACGAACCATCGAACCAACCTATCGAAGCTTCACAGCCAGCCATTCGTTCATCACGCGCGCGTCCTCCAGCCGATCCAGCGCCAGGCAGGCGTCGCCCAGCGCATCGACCTGCGGCCGGTCGAACGCCATGCCCGCCAGCGTGCGATATTTCGCGAGCAAGGCCGCGTCCGGCAGCGGATTGCGCGGATCGCCGAGCGCGATCGGCACATGGCACGATACCTGCCGCCCGTCCGTGCCATGCAGGATCACCGTCGGCTCGTCGAGATCGCCGAGCGCCGGGTCGACCTCGAGCGCGATGCGCGCCAGCAGCGCGGTCACGCGCGGATCGCTGCGCTGCGCCGCGCGATACACGCCGATTCCCGTGTCCCCGAATGCAAGCGCCGCCGCCACCGCATACGGCAGGCTCATCTGCGCGGACGACAGCGTCGTCAGATCGCAACCGCCGCACATGCGCACGACGAACGCACTCGCGCGCACGACCACCCGCTCGATGTCGCCCGCATCGAACCTGCGGCCGTTCGCGAGCTGCAGCGCCGCGTCGACGGCCGCATGCGCGCTGCGGCACGATGCGTGCGGCTTGATCGAACAGCGCATCAGCTTCCAGTGAGTGCCGAGGCCGTCGGTCAGTGCATCGGGCGCATGCGACTGCGCGGCGAACGTGCTGAAGAAACCGCCCCATACGTCGTCGAACACCCGCGCGGGGCCGCTCACGCCTTCGCGCGCAAGCAGCGCCGCGAGCACGCCGCCCTCCGCCGCCCGCCCGGCGTGCAGCCGCTTCGTCTGCGAACCGTCGTGGATGAAACCCCACAGGCCGCCCGCGAAACTCGCCGCATGGCCGAGCGCGTCGCGCGTGCGCGCGGCGTCGAGCCCGAGCACGCGCGCGCTCGCGGCCGCGGCGCCGAACACGCCGCAACTGAGCGTCGAGTGCCAGCCCGCCCCGTTGTGCGCCGCGTAGCCGCCCGCCGCTTCGAGCACGCGCCGGCCGACGTCGTAGCCGAGCACGATCGCCATCACGCATTCGCGCCCCGTCACCGGGCGGCCCGCGCACGACAGCGCGGCCAGCACGGCCGGCAACACCACCGCGCCCGAATGATCGCAGCCGCCGGAATCGTCGAGTTCGAGCGCGTGCGCGGCAATGCCGTTCACGAACGCCGCATCGCGCGCGCCCGCGGCGTGCCGCGTGCCCCACAGCGTCGCGCCGCCCTGCGCGACCGTGCCCGTCAGCGCGCGGGCGCTGCGCGTCTCGGCGGCATACGTGCCTGCCAGCGCCGCGCCGAACGTGTCGAGCACATGACGCCGTGCCTTCGCGACGACGTCATCCGGCAATGCATCGGCGGCCGTTTGCGCGACGAATGCCGCCAGCCGGGTAGCGCGCGTTTCCGGCGCCGCCGTCATCGCGCGGACGCGTCTGCCGCGCAGTGCGCGAATACGTCGACCGGATGGCCCGGCGGATTGACGGGCGCCTGCGCACGCCACCAGCGTGCGATGTCGCGCCCGGTCGCGAACCACGCGTCGCCCGCATCGCGCAGGTGCGCGAGCAATGCGCGCAGCAGGTCGATACGCCCCGCCGTGCCGATGATCTCCGGATGCAGACGCACCACGCAGCACAGCCCGAACCGCCGAAACCCGTCGACATCGCGCCGCCAGTTGTCGAGCACATCGCGATACGCCGCGATGCGCGGCTGGCCGGCCGGCACCGGCGGCGACAGGTTGAACTCGAAGTACGGCTCGTCTTCAAGCTCGTAGTGCAGCGGCAGCTCGACGAGCCGCGCGCCGTGTGCGCCGCCGTCGCCGCGCGGATGCACGTACGGCAGATCGTCGCCGCGCCATGACGACGACCACGTGAAGCCTTCCGCCACGAGCCAGTCCGCGAAGCCGCCGGCCCAGTTGCCGGTGAACGAGCGAAACCCTTCCGCGTCGCGGCCGGTCGCATCCGCGAGCGCCGCGCGCCCGGCACGGCAGGCATCGATCTGCGCGGCGAGCGGCAGCGCATCGAAGTCTTCGCAGCGATACCCGCTCACGCCGAGTTCGTGGCCCGCCGCGCCGATCTCGCGCACCGCTGCCGCGTGGGTCTCGGCGACGATGCCCGGGACGAACCAGCTCGCGGGTACGCCGAACGCATCGAAGGTGTCGAGCAACCGCTCGACGCCGCGCGTCGCGCCGTAACGCCACACCGACAGCGATTTCTCGCGACCGGCGATACGCGGCTCGCGTGCCTGGATACCGTGAATGTCGTTGAAATCGACCGTGATCGCGACCGCGCAGCGCGCGCCGCCCGGCCACGCAGGAAGGGTCGTCATCGGCCGCTCCGTTGCGTTTGCGCCTCTCGCGCATGCTGCGCGAGCCACCAATCGGCCACTTCGCGACAACGCGCGAACCATACGCCGTCGCGCGCGCGCATATGGCCGAGCCACGCCTCGAGCAGCGCGATGCGCCCTGGCTTGCCGCACACTTTCGGGTGCAGCAGCGTCGTCAGGCACAGCCCTTCCCGGTAGACGCCGTCGAACTCGCGCATCCAGTTGTCGAGCGTCGCCTCGTAGCCGGCGATCCGATCGAGCCCGGCCGGATAGTCGGGGTTGCGGTGGTACGCGAGCGACGCGTAGTCGTCGGTTTCCCAGCGCCCCGGTATCTCGACGAGCGGCGGCTCGCCGTCCGCGCCGTGCAGAAGATACGGCCGGTCGTCGCCGCGCATCGAGCTGGAATAGCGCACACCGGCCTCGCGCAGCACGTCCACCGTCGCCGCGCTCCAGTCGCCGGACGGCGTGCGGAATCCGACCGGCCGCACGCCGAGCATCCGAACGAGGATCTCGGCCGACTGCGCCATGATCTCGCGCTGCCGATCCGGTTCGAGTGTCCAGAAGGCTTCGTGCCGGTAGCCGTGATAACCGATCTCGTGGCCGCGCTCGACGATCGCCGCGCATCGATCCGGCCACGTCCGCGCGACCCAGGCGGGCACGAAGAAGGTTGCGGGCACCTCGAACGACGCCAGCACGTCGAGCAGCCGGCCGAGCGCGCGCCACGGCCCGTAACTGCCGAGCGTGAAATACGCGGGGTTGCGCCAGATCGACCCGTTGAGCATCGCGTCGCCGGTCGGACCGTCGAGATCGAACGCGAGCGCGACGCATGCACGCTTCGCGTCCGGCCAGCGGGGAGCCAGATCCGTCATCGCGCGCTCAGTGCGTGCCGTTGATCATCGCCTTCGCCACCGCGTGTTCCTGCAGCCCCCACTTCGCGAGCAGCTTGTGGTACGACCCGTCCGCGATCATCTGGTTGAGCGCCGTGCTCAGCGCGCCGCTCAGCGCGGTATTGCCCTTCGCGACGCCAATGCCCGTGTACTGCGACAGGAACGGCTTGCCGACCGGCGCGTACGCGTTCTGCTCGAGGCTGTTCTGGTACGGCAGCGTCTCGCCGCCCTGCACGGCCGCGTCGATACGGTTCTGGCGCAGCTGCATGCGTGCGTCCGACGAGCCGTCGGTGCCGACCACGACGATCGCCGGCTTGCCGGCCTTCACGCAGTTCTCCGCGCTCCATGCGGTCGTGTTGTCCGGGAACGACGTGCGCCGGCTCGACCCCACGCGTTTGCCGCACAGCGCGCTCATCTGCGCGAACTCGCCGGCGCGTGTCTTCAGCGTGTAGAACTGCGGCCCCGTCTCGATGTAGTCGACGAACGTCACCGCGTCGCGGCGCGTCGGCAGGTCGGTCATGCCGGAGAGGATCATGTCGACGCGTTGTGTCGCGACCGCGCTCATCATCTGGTCGAAGCTCGTCTCGACCCAGTTCAGCTTCGCGCCCATCTTCGCGGCGAGCGCTTCGCCGAGATCGACGTCGAAGCCCGCCAGCTTGTCGGTGGCCGGATCCTTGTATTCGAACGGCGGATAGTTCGGCACGATCGCGACGTTCAGCGTGCGCTTCGCGCCGGCGGCCTGCGCGGTTGCGTGGGACGCATGCAGCGCGAGTGCGCCGAACGCGACAGCGGCCAGCATGCGGGTCAGGACGGATGCTTTCATGGGATGTCGCCTTGTCATGGTGAGTAGTGAAGTGCTGCGCCGGTCTGCGTGCCGGCTCGCTCGGGTGCGGCGGGCCGGGCGGCCCGGCCCGCTCATGCGATCACGGCCGAGATGAAGTCGCGCGTGCGCGCATGCGACGGCGCGGACAGCACCTGTTCCGGCGGCCCGCTCTCGACGATCCGGCCGCCGTCCATGAACACGACGCGATCGGCCACCTCGCGCGCGAAGCCGAGCTCGTGCGTGACGACGATCATCGTCATGCCGCTCTTCGCGAGATCGCGCATCACGGCGAGCACTTCGCCGACGAGTTCGGGATCGAGCGCCGACGTCGGCTCGTCGAACAGGATCAGTTGCGGATGCATCGCCAGCGCCCGCGCGATCGCGACGCGTTGCTGCTGGCCGCCCGACAGCTCGACCGGAAACGCGTCGCATTTGTGCGCGAGCCCGACACGCGCCAGCAGCGCGCGCGCCTCCTCCTCGGCTTGCGCGCGGCGGCGCTTGAGCACCTGCACGGGGCCCTCGATCACGTTCTCGAGCGCGGTCTTGTGCGGGAACAGGTTGAAGCGCTGGAACACCATGCTCGTCGCCAGCCGCTGGCGTGCGACCTGACGCTCCGTCAGCGCGTGGAGCCGGTTGCCGGTGCGCCGGTAGCCGGCCAGTTCGCCGTTGACCCAC
The DNA here is from genome assembly GCF_001718535.1 of Burkholderia seminalis. Lineage (NCBI taxonomy): Bacteria > Pseudomonadati > Pseudomonadota > Betaproteobacteria > Burkholderiales > Burkholderiaceae > Burkholderia > Burkholderia seminalis. The sequence goes on from NZ_CP013399.1 coordinate 576,121, forward strand.
AGCGCGCCCGCGCTGATCGTCTCGAGCTGGTTGATGCAGCGCAGGAACGTGCTCTTGCCCGAGCCCGACGGCCCGATGATGCACAGCACTTCGCCCTGCGCGACGTCCAGCGTGATACCGTGCAGCGCCTGGAAATCGCCGTACGCCTTGCGTACGTCCACGGCGCGAACGACTGCGTTCGTCATGACGTTCTCCCGATGGTTGACGGTCGCGTCGCTCATGCGCGGCCTGCCGCACGGCCCGCGCCGCGCGCGAAGCGCCGTTCGACGCGGGCCTGCGCGAGCGACAGCACGGTGACGACCGCGAGATACCAGATGCCCGCGACGATCAGCAGCTCGATCACGCGGGCGTTCGCGTAGTAGATGTTCTGCGCGTTGTGCAGCATCTCCGCGTACTGGACGACGCTCGCGAGCGAGGTCAGCTTGACCATGCCGATCAGCTCGTTGCCGATCGGCGGCACGATCACGCGCATCGCCTGCGGCAGGATGATGCGGCGCAGCGCCTGCAGGTGCGGCATGCCGATAGATTTCGCGGCCTCGTACTGGCCGGTATCGACCGACAGCAGCCCCGCGCGCACGACTTCCGACGTATACGCGCCCTGGTTGATGCCGAGCCCGAGCAGCGCGGCAAGGAACGGCGTCATCACGTCGACGGTCCGGAATTCGGCGATGCCCGGGATGCCGAGGGTCGGAAACACCAGCGCGAGGTTGAACCACAGCAGCAGCTGCAGGATGATCGGCGTGCCGCGAAACAGCCAGATGTAACCCTGCGCGATCGCGCCGAGCACCGGGTTCGACGACAGCCGCATCACCGCGGTGACGACGCCGAGCACGATGCCGAGCGTCATCGCGAGGACGGTCATCACGATCGTGTTGCCGAGCCCGGTCAGGATCGAGCGCGCGGTCAGGAACTGGCCGACGACGCGCCACTCGATCTGCCCGCGCGCGAACGCGACGGCCACGTAGGCGAGCGCGACGATGATCGCGATCGAGGCGGCATAACGGCCCCAGTAGCGCCGGCGCACGCGCACGAGGCCGGCGGTCTCGTCTGCCGCGGCGCCGGCCGGCACCGGCGATGCGCCATCGAGGCGCCGCGAATCGGATGCACTCAGCATGACGGCCCCCGGTAGTCGGCCGCCCACGCGGCCTGGCGTTCGATCGCGCCGCTCAGGCGGCCGATCTGTTCGCGCACGCGTGCGGGCGACGTGCCGCCCGCGCCGCCGCGCGCCGCCACGGCCGCGTCGAGCGTCAGATGCGCGCGCACCGCCGGCGCGAGGCGCGGATCCACGGCCTGCAGCTGCTCCGCGCTCGCGTCGGCCAGTTCGATGCCGTCGTGCTCGCACACGCGCACGAGCGCGCCGGTGATCTCGTGTGCCTCGCTGAACGGCACGCCCGTCAGCGCGAGCCAGTCCGCGACCTCGGTGGCGAGCGTGAAGCCGAGCGGCGCCTGACGGCGCATCTCGTCGACGTTCACGCGCATCGTGCGAATCATCCCCGCCATCGCGGGCAGCACGAGTCCGAGCGTATCGATCGAATCGAACGCGGCGATCTTGTCTTCCGCGAGATCGCGGTTGTACGCGAGCGGCAGCGATTTCAGCGTCGCGAGCAGGCCGGACAGGTTGCCGATCAGGCGCCCCGCCTTGCCGCGCGTCAGCTCCGCGATGTCGGGGTTCTTCTTCTGCGGCATGATCGAGCTGCCGGTCGCGTAGCCGTCGTCGAGTTCCACCCAGCGGAATTGCCGCGACGTCCACAGGATCACTTCTTCCGACAGGCGGGACAGGTTCACGGCCAGCATGCTCGTGACGAACACGAATTCGGCGACGTGATCGCGCGCGGCCACCGCGTCGATCGAGTTCTCGCAGGGTGCGTCGTAACCGAGCTCCCGCGCCGACAGCTCGGGCCGCACGCAGATCGCCGAGCCGGCGAGCGCAGCGGCGCCGAGCGGCGAACGCGCAGTGCGACGGTCCCAGTCGACCAGGCGGTCGGCATCGCGATACAGCGCCTGCGCATGCGCGAGCAACTGATGCCCGAACACGATCGGCTGCGCGGGCTGCAGATGGGTGAAGCCGGCGGTCACCGTGTCGACGTGCCGGCTCGCCTGGCCGACCAGCGCATCCTGCAGGTCGAGCACGCCGCGCACGAGCCGGCGTGCGTGGTCGCGCAGATACAGGCGCAGGTCGTTCGCCGCCTGGTCGTTGCGCGAACGCCCGGCGCGCAGCTTGCCGCCGAGCGCCGGCAGCCGCTGCGTGAGCACCCGTTCGAGAAACGTATGGATATCCTCGTCGGCGAGCGACGGCGCGATCGCGCCCGCGGCGTAATCGCGTGCGATGCCGTCCAGCGCGGCCAGCAGTTGCGCGAGTTCGTCGTCGTTCACGATGCCGGCGCGGTTCAACTCGCGCGCATGCGCGCGCGAGCCGGCCAGGTCGTACGGCACGAGGCGGAAGAAACTCGGATCGGAACGCGACAGGTTCTGCAACGCGTCGGACGGTTCGGACTGGAAACGGCCGCCCCACAGGCGTTCGATCGGTTCGGTAAGGCTCATTGCGGTCGACCTCGACTCGGTTGGATGCCCCCAACTGTAGGCATTCAATTTTTTTTGTTGTAGCGAGAAATTGAATCCGCTTAAATGAAATTTTTCTCAGTATCGTCGCCGCCGACGCTCCCCCGATGCGCAACCGCCTGCCCCCGCTGAATCCGCTTCGCGCCTTCGAGGCCGCTGCCCGGCGCGGCAGCGTGGCGGCCGCCGCCGACGAGCTGCACGTGACCGCGAGCGCGGTCAGCCACCAGATCCGCATTCTCGAAAGCACGCTCGGCATCGCGCTGTTCGTCCGATCGAAGGCGCGCGTGAAGCTCACGCCCGAAGGCGAGGGGCTGCTGAAACCGGTCAGCGCCGCGTTCGACATGATCGCGAACGCCACCGTCAGGCTCGAATCGCCGGCCGCCGTCGGCGATCTCGCCGTATCGACGCCGCTGTCGCTGACGTCGCGCTGGCTCGCCCGGCACATCGGCGATTTTCTCGAGCGCTACCCGGGCATTCATCTGAAAGTGATTCCGTCGAACGACGAGCGCGAGATCCATTCGCCGGACGTCGACGTCTGCATCCGCTACGGGGAGGGCAACTGGCGCAACCGGCATGTCGAGCTGCTCGCGCATCCGGCGCTGTTCCCGGTCGTGAGCCCCGCGCTGATGAACGGGCGCGATGCGATCCGCAAGGTGCAGGATCTCGCCGGGCGCACGCTGTTCTGCGAACATGCGGGCTCGTGGATGCGCTGGCTGGCCGCAGCGAACGCCGACAAGCTGCCGGGCATCCGCATCCTCGAGATCGGCAACGCGCACATCGGCGTCGAAGCCGCGGCACACGGGCAAGGCGTCGCGCTCGGCGACAGCCTGTCGGTGCGCGACGACCTGATCGACGGCACGCTCGTGCGGCCGTTCAGCGAGACCGTGCCATCACGCCACGCGTACTATCTCGTCACGCGTCACGAGCTGACCGAGGCGCCGCTCGTGACCGCGTTCACGTCGTGGCTGCGCGCCCGTCTGGTGTGACGCGTGCCGCCGGCGGGTACCGCGGCGGCCGTGGTGCGATCAGGACGCGAGGCGCGCCAGGTCGTCCCATACGATGACGACGTTGTGCGACCGCCAGACCGGCCCCGCATCGACGTACTCGCCCGCGAGCCGGCCATCCAGCGCCGCGTAGAAGGCGAGCGCGGCATCGTTGCCCTTGACCACGCTCAACGCGGCGCCCGGATAATGCAAGCGGCTCAAATGCGTCGCGAGTCGTGCGAGCAGCTGGCGGCCGATGCCGCGGCGCTTGAATTCGGGATCGACGTACAGGAACTTGATTTCGCCGCGGCCGCCGAATACGGGCTCCGACGGCGCGCCGGCCATCCCGATGCCGACGATCCTGCCGCCGGCGTGTGCCACGAGCACCCGTTGACGGCCGTCGTTCGACATCAGCTTTTCCCGCCATGTCTTGCCGCGGTAATGCTCGTCGAGAATCGCATGGGCCTGCGCCGGCGCGAGGTCCCGATAGGTATGCCGCCAGACCTTCACGTGAAAATCGGCGATCGCCTGCGCATCGTCGATATGGGCAGTCCTGATGGATATTCCGGTCATGGGAGATTCTCTCGGCGGCCAGGCAAGCGCGGATGCGGTACACGCGGAGGATTGTCGACGATCCGGTCGGCGATGTCGAACGGCCATCCTCACATCGCGAGCTCGAAGAACGACCGCGCGACGACCTGGCCGTTGACGATCAGCTCGACCTCGTGCCGGCCCGCATAGTGCCGCCGCGTCGTGAAATCGCGGATCGCCCGGCTGTGCCGCAGCGCGACGCGCGCGCCGGGCTCGAGCGTCAGCCCCTTCAGCTTGAACACCTTCGGCGACGCCTCGCCATTTTGCTTCACGTACGCGATCCGGTAATCGACGACGAGCCGCTGCGCGGTGTCGGCCGTGGAATGCAGCTCGCAGTCGAGCGTGATCGATTCGCCGAGCACCACCTGCGCGGGCGTCACGCCGAACGGGCCGACGGCAAGCCGCGGCGCGCGTTCGGCACCGAGTATCGCGAGTGCACGCGCATCGCCCTGCTTCACGAGCGTGCGCAGCGCATGCCGGACGATCCAGCGCGTATGCGGATGGTCACCGCCCCAGCGTTCCGCACGGTCGAGCACCCAGGCCGGATGCGACTTCGCCACGTCGTTCAGGTGATTCGCGACCGAGCGGCGCACGTAGGCGCTCGGGTCCGCGCGCAGCGTGTCGAGAATCGGCGCCGCGAGCGCCGGGTCGGCCTCGATGTCGCGCAGGCGGAACGACCACGGCAGGCGCGGGCGGCTTCCCTCGCTGGCCAGCCGTCGCACGGCATCGTCCGCGTCGTGCGACCAGGCTTCCATGGTGGCGAGCGCACGCGCGGTATCGATGCGCAGGAATTCGCGCACCGCGAATTCCGACGTACCGAACGACGTGAAGCCTTTCAGCGCGTCCATCGAACGGTCGAACGCATGCCGACCGTACTGCCCGACGTAATCGGGTGCGATGAGCGACACGAATCCGCGGCCCAATCGTGGCGCCGCCTCCTGCAGCAACGCCAGCACGGCGTCGTAGCCGCCGGGCAATGCTTGCGCTGCCGCATCGATCGCCACGCTGGCGCGCCTGACGCGCGCCATCAGCGTCAGGTCGTCGAGGCCGTCGAGCGCCGTCGTCAGAAATGCCGCCCGGTCGAAACCGGGTTCGATCGCATGCAGCAGGTCGGACAGTGTTCGGAATTGTTGCTCGCCCAACGAATCTTTCAGCGGGGCGGAAGCCTGAGTAGTGGTCATGACGGAAGAGCGCCGATGTGCGCCGCGAATCAACGAATACGAAAGCGCACAGTATCGCCGAAGCTCGTGTCAATTCCTGTCAGTAGACTAGGTACGGCCGGAACCCTCTTGCGCGGGACGCGGCCGGCACACGTGGATCGCCTCTTTGGCGACGGCACCACGGGCGCGCCGCCGTTCACGGCTGCTCGCGCGAAACGCCTCCGGCGAACCGGTTTCGCCACTGCCCGCCGGCGAACGCAACGACGATCAGCGACAGATAACCAGCGACGAGCAGATGCCGCCAGCTGTCGAGCGCGGCGCGATGGGCCACCAGCGCGGCGTCGGGGGCCGGTGCGGCGAGACTGCCCGGCACGACCGCGCGCGTCATCTGCACGAATCCGGCCGCCGACAGCACGGGCAGCAGAATGAGCATGCCCAGCAGCACGAACCGCGCGCGATGGAAAAACGCGCGCCGGCGCAGATGAAACCATAGCCCGAGGCTGCCGTGCACCCACCCGGGCGCGAGCAGCGCGATCTGCAGGCCCTGCGTGCCGCTCGTCAGCAACGCCACGACGACCCGCGCATAGTTCGGTTCGAAGCCGTAGAACGACGTCGCGACGCGCGTGCCGACGACGTGACGGATCAACAGCAGCGGCAGGCTGAGTCCGGCCCACAGACGCAGCCACTCGGCCGGCGGCAGCGCCCAGTGCCGGCGGCCGTAGATGGTGCGGATCGCCAGCGCGAAATGCAGGCCGGCCGCGCCGTACAGCAGGATCGTTCCGGGCAGGCTTTGCCAGACGCCGATCGCCAGATGCAGGCCGCGCTCGGCGACGTCGATCGACCACATGCCGAGCGCGTGATTGATCATGTGAATGGAAATATAGATCCACAACATGATGCCGGACCCGAGCTGCAGCCTTCGCGCGGCACCGCGCACGCGGTCCCGGAACGCCGGCGATCGTGGCCCGTCGTTCGTCGTCGAGGCGGAACCGCGATCGCACGATGACTGGTCCGGAACGTCCCCGCGTAGCTGCTCCCCGTCGCTCATGGCTCCTCCCTGTCGATGCGTCCGGCACTTGATCCGCATACCGCGGCGCGGGCCGGTTTATTCCGGCAACGTGCGACATCCCGCGCGCGAAGCACCTCGCGCGGCGGCGGGAATAGACGCCGTGTGCGCAGGGTATACCGTGTGCGGGCACGACGGATCGCGCTCGTGACGTCCCGCCCCGCTTCCCCTCGCGGCGAGCGGGTTCGAGGAGACCATCATGTCCAACGTTCTGTCGCACTGGATCCTGATCGGCTGCGACGCATACGACGAGTATGTGTTCGTGCCGTGGCTCGGCAAATCGCTGTATCTGAGGACGGTCGCGCTGCGTCGCGTGTGCCTGCTGTGACAGGTTGATCAGCGTAACTGGACAATGATATGGACCCGAATCTTCTGCCGCTGCTCCCTGCGGCCGCGAAAGAACGGAATTTCCGCGCGGCGGCAGACCGGATGGGCGTCACCCGCTCCGCGGTCGGCCAGGGCATCCGGCGCTTGCGGTTGACGCACGCCGCCCCACGTGAAAGCCCCCGCGATGGTCGTCACATATGAGGCTCGTCAGGTCGTCCCACACGAAGGCGATGATGTGCGACCGCCGAACCGGTCCCGGATCGACATACTCGTCTGCTGGCCGGCAATTCGGCGCTTCGTAGACGTAGACAAAAATAAGGTTGTCATCGTGCGTGGCATCGCGAAAACCGTGTCAACTCCCTGCGATGGTGTTGCAGCGTCCAGCCGCTGCGATCACGCGTTATCCGCCCGCGAAATAGTCGCGATAAGCAAAGCGGGAATCGTTGTTTGCCGCGCCGCGCCCGGTTGCCGAGAATGTGCGTTTCCCCGCGCGCGGCTCCCGCGTGCAACCCGTGCCCGACCATGACCGATTCCCGCTTTCCTCCCCGCGCTTCGCGCCCCGGCCGGCGCGCCGCGCTGCGCCAGCTCGCCGGCGGCTGGGCGGCGGCGATGCTGCCTGTCGGCAGCGCGCTCGCGAGCCAGCCGCTCGAGGTGCCGCCATGGACGCGTGCGCCCGGTGCACCACTGCTGTCGCCACCCTACGGCGTGCCGGGGCAGCACGAGCACGACGTGATTCGCCGCAGCGCCCGCACGCCTGCGCTGCCCGGTTCCGGCTCGTCGCTGACACCGCTCGCCGACCTGTTCGGCGACATCACGCCGAACGGGCTCGTCTACGAGCGTCATCACGCGGGCGTGCCGGACATCGATGCGCAACGCCATCGGGTCGTCGTGCACGGCCTCGTGCGCGAGCCGCGCGTCTTCACGCTCGACGACCTGCTGCGTTTTCCGTCCGAATCGCGGATCCACTTCCTGGAATGCTCGGGTAACACGGGCAGCGAATGGAACGGCCCGAGCGGGCTGCCGGTCCAGTTCACGCACGGCTTGCTGTCGTGCTGCGAATGGACCGGCGTCCGGCTGTCGACGCTGCTCGACGAGACGGGCATCGATCCCGACGCACGCTGGCTGCTCGCCGAAGGCGCGGACGGCGCGGCGATGACGCGCAGCCTGCCGCTCGACCGGATCCTCGAGCGCGCGCTGGTCGTCTATGCGCAGAACGGCGAACGGCTGCGCCCCGAGAACGGCTACCCGGTGCGGCTGATCGTGCCGGGTTTCGAAGGCAACACGAACATCAAGTGGCTGCGACGGCTGAAGCTGGTGCGTGCGCCCGAGATGACGCGCGAGGAAACGTCGAAATACACGAATCTGCTGCCCGACGGCTGCGCGCGCCAGTTCGTGTTCGAGATGGACGCGAAATCGGTGATCACGCGGCCGTCGGCCGGCCATCGGCTCGCCGCGCACGGCTATTACCCGATCAGCGGCTACGCGTGGTCGGGCCGCGGCCGGATTCGCGCCGTCGACGTGTCGACCGACGGCGGTCGCACGTGGCAACCCGCACGGCTCGCCGGCGACGTACGCGATCGTGCGTTGACACGCTTCGAGGCCGACTGGGTATGGCGCGGCGAGCCGGCCGACCTGCAAAGCCGGGCAACCGACGAAACCGGCTACGTGCAGCCGACCCGCGACGCGCTCGTCGCCGCACGCGGCCTGAACTCGCAGTACCACTACAACGGCATCCAGAATTGGCGCGTGGGCACGGACGGCGAGGTGCGCAATGCGTAAGGTGCTCATTTGCCTGCTGGCGAGCTGCGCGATGACGTCGGGCGCGTTCGGCGCCGGCTTCGGCCTCGGACAGCCGGTCGATCGCGCGGCGCTCGCCGCGTGGGACATCGACGTCGCGCCGGACGGCACTGGCCTGCCACCCGGCGCGGGCACGGTCGCACGCGGCGGCCACGTGTTCGCCGACAAATGCGCGATGTGTCACGGCGCCGGCGGCGAAGGCGGTGTCGGCGATCCGCTCGTGGGCGGCATCGGCTCGCTCGCGAGCGCGAAGCCCAAAAAGACGGTCGGCAGCTACTGGCCCTACGCGACGACGCTGTTCGACTATATTCGCCGGGCAATGCCGTACAACGCGCCGCAATCGCTGAGCGCGGACGACGTCTACGCGGTCACCGCGTACGTCCTCCACCTGAACGGCATCGTGCCCGGCGACGCCCGGCTCGACGCGCGCACGCTGCCGCGCGTGAAGATGCCGAACCGCGACGGCTTCGTGCCCGACCCCAGGCCGGGCAAGCTATGACCCGTCTCGCTCCGCTTGCCGCCGCATCGGGCAGTGCACCCGCGCGCGTCGCGCCATGCGTCGCGCGGATCGAGCGCATCACGGGCAGTCATTCGGCAGATCCTTGTTCGCGTAGATCGGAGAGCATCGCGGCAGCGCACGACGCGGCATCCGTTATGCGGCGTACGTGACACGCCGTCCGCAAGTACAGGGACCCACCCGCCGCGCGCGAAAAGCCGACTTCAGCTTACGTTCCGCATGCGCCGGGATTGATCGCGTCCGGACGCGTCAATACTCAGTGCTGAATGCCCCAGCGCCGCACGGTCGCGCGTTCGAGCGTATCGAACACGAGGTTCTCGACCAGCAGCCCGATCACGATGACGGCCGCGAGGCCCGCGAACACGCGATCCGTATACAGCTCGTTGCGGTTCTGGAAGATGTACCAGCCGAGCCCGCCCTGGCCCGCGCTCGCGCCGAATACGAGCTCGGCCGCGATCAGCGTGCGCCACGCGAATGCCCAGCCGACGCGCAACCCCGACAGGATCGACGGCAGCGCGGCAGGCACGAGAATCAGCGCGATCTGGCGCAGGCCCGTGAGCCCGTAGTTGCGCCCGGCCATTTTCAGCGTGACCGGTACGCCGGCGAAGCCGGTATACATGCTCAGCGCGAGCGGCCACAGCACCGCGTGCACGAGCACGAACAGCAGGCTGCCGGTGCCGAGCCCGAACCACAGCAGCGCGATCGGCAACAACGCAATGGACGGCAGCGGATTGAACATCGACGTGAGCATCGTCAGCAGATCGCGGCCGATGCGCGTGGACACGGCAAGCGACGTCAGCGCGAACGCCAGCAGCACGCCCAGCGCATAGCCGCGCAGCAGCACCGACATCGAGATGCCGGTCTTGACCAGCAGTTCGCCCGACTCGATGCCTTGCACGAATGCGGCCAGCGTCGCACCGAAGGTCGGGACGAGCAGATCGTTCGCGACGATGCGCGCGACGATCTCCCATGCGGCGATCAGCACGAGCGCGATGACGCCGCGGCGAAACCACGCGGCCCCGGCGATGCGGCGCAGCAGCGGTGCCGGCGCCGCGCGCTCGGCTTCGGGCGGCGTGACGAGCGTGCGGGTGTATTCGTCGCGCACGGGCGGCAGCGGCGGCAGGACCGGATCGATCGTACTCATGATGCGGCGTCCTCCGTCGTCGGTACATGGGGGGCGTCGGTGTCGAATAGCAGGCGATGGATCCGTGCGACGTTGTCGCGGAAGTCGCCGGTGTCGACGTTGTCGAGCGAATGCTCGTGACTGTTGAGTTCCGCGCGCACGCGGCCCGGGTGCGGCGACAGCAGCAGAATCCGGTTGCCGACCACGAGCGCCTCCTCGATCGAATGCGTGACGAACAACAGCGTGAAGCGGAATTCGTCCCACAGCCGCAGCAGTTCCTCCTGCATCTTGCGGCGCGTGAGCGCATCGAGCGCGGCGAACGGTTCGTCCATCAGCAGCACGCGCGGCTGCATCGCCAGCGCCCGCGCGATCGCGACGCGCTGTTTCATGCCGCCCGATAACGTATGCGGATAGGCGTCGGCAAACGCGCCCAGGCCGACCTTGTCGAGATAGTGCAGCGCGCGCTCGCGTGCTTCGGCGCGCGACAGCTTGGCGGCGACACGCAACGGAAACGCGACGTTCTCGACGACCGTCTTCCACGGCGGCAACTGGTCGAATTCCTGGAACACGACGACGCGGTCGGGCCCCGGCCCGCGCACGGGCCGGCCGTCGAGCGCGATCGAACCCGAGACCGGCTCGATGAAGCCGGCGATTGCCTTCAGCAGCGTCGACTTCCCGCATCCCGACGGGCCGAGCAGCACGAAGCGGTCGCTGCCGTACACGTCGAAGCTCACCTGATGCGTCGCGCGCACGATCCGCGCGCCGCTGCGGTATTCGAGGCTGACCTGGTCGATGGCCAGCAGGCGTTCGCTGTGCGCACCGGCCTGCGCGGCATCCCCTGCCGGCTGCCCGGCGGCGCCTGTATCGGGGGCGGCGGATGCGACCGGCGACGCGCCGCCGCGTGCCGCATACGGCGGCAACCAGGTTCGGGGAGAAGTGGCGTTCACGATCGAATCTCTTGCGGGAAAAACATCAACATACGGCCGGGCGTCGCGCGGACCAACCATCGATTGCGCATATCGAAACCGCGCCGACGCATAAGCGTCGATCGCGGCGTCGCAGCGTCGACTCCGCTCAACTACCGCCGGCGGTCGCGGGATCGTCGAAGAAGTAGTCGCGCCACGACTTCGGCTCGTTGCGGATCGCGCCGGTGCGATGCATGAACTGCGCGAGCGGCAGCGTGTTCTGCGGCGCGGTCTTGAACTGCACCTGCGGATTGCGCAGGATCTTCAGCAGCAGTGCGCGATCGATCTTCGAACCGTTCACGCGAATATAGGTGTCGGCCGCGCGCTCCGGATCGGCCGCGATCTGCCGTGCGGCGTCGGCCAGCGCGGCGACGAACGCACGATAGGTCTTCGGGTTGTCGTCGCGGAATTTCTCGGTCGCGTACAGCACCGTCGCGGAACTCGGGCCGCCGAGCACGTCGTACGAATTCAGCACGATGTGCGCGTTCGGGTTGCCGGCAAGTTCCTGCTCCTGGAACGGCGGATTGCCGAAGTGGCCGGTGATCACGTTGCTGTTCGCGAGAATCGCGGCCGTCGCGTCGGGATGCGGAATCGCCTGCGTGAGCGGGTCGAGCTTGTCGAACTGCTTGTCGCCCCACTGCTTCGCGGCCGCGTACTGCAGCACACGCGACTGCACCGACACGCCGACCGCCGGCACCGCGATGCGGTCCTTCGCGCTGAGGTCGGCGATCGTCTTCACGTTCGGGTTGCTGCTCACGAGGTAGTACGGAAAATTGCCGAGCGACGCGACGCCCTTCACGTTCTGCCGGCCACGCGTGCGGTCCCACACGGTCAGGAGCGGGCCGACGCCCGCGCCCGCGATGTCCACCGCGCCGGACAGCAGCGCGTCGTTGACGGCCGCGCCGCCCGACAACCGCACCCAGTCGACCTTGATGTCGAGACCGGCCTTGCGCCCTTCCTTCTCGATCAGTTGCTGGTCGCGCGCGACGTTCAGCATCAGGTAGACGACGCCGAACTGCTCGGCGATGCGGATGCGCCCCTCCGCCTGCGCGGCTTGCGGGATCACCGCGCCCGCGAAGGCGAGCGCGGCGGTGAGTATGGCCGCCAGCGCGCGACGCGCCGGCAAGAACGAAAACGACATCGGAACTCCGGTCGGGATGAGGCAGGAATGAATGACGCGGCGCGCGGCTCAGAAAGGCGCGTCGCCTTCGATCGTCGTGCGGTACAGCTTGCGGCGCAGGTGGTCGGGCGTGCCGGCGGCAAGATGCATCAGCGAACGGTTGTCCCAGAACACCAGATCGTGGTCGCGCCATGCGTGCCGATACAGGTGCTCGGCGCGGACGCTGTGCGCGAACAGTTCGTCGAGCAGCGCGCGGCTTTCGTCGTCGGGCAGCCCGACGATGCACGTCGTGAAATGCTCGCTGACGAACAGCGCCTTGCGGCCCGTTTCCGGATGCGTGCGCACGACCGGATGAACGACCGCCGCGACCTGCGCGATCTGCTCGGGCGACAGGTTCGGCCGCCACGGGCTGCGCGCCTGCAGTTCCGCATAACGCGCGAGATACGTATGCTCGGCGCGCCGCCCTTCGACCGCGCGACGCAAGTGAGCCGGCAGCGTGTCCCACGCGAGATGCATGTTCGCGAACAGCGTGTCGCCGCCTTCCGCCGGCAGTTCCTGCGCGTGCAGCAGCGAGCCGAGGCTCGGTTTTTCCTTGTACGACAGGTCGGAATGCCAGAAATGGCCGGCGTCGCCGAGCCCGACCGGTTTGCCGTTCTCGACGATGTTCGACACGATCAGCACTTCCGGGTGGCCGGCCAGCGCGAACTGATGGAGCACGTGAATCTGCAGCGGGCCGAAGCGGCGGCTGAACGCGATGTGCTCGTCCGGCGTGATGCGCTGATCGCGAAACACCAGCACGTGGTGATCGAGATGCGCACGATGGATGCGCGCGAAATCGTCGGCGTCGAGCGGTTTCGACAGGTCGAGGCCGATGACCTCGGCGCCGAGCGGCGCGTCGAACGGCACGATGTCGAAATGCTGCGCCGCGCCGTCCGGCCGCAAGGCGGGATGCCCGGCGGAAAGCGTTGCGGCATCGCGGATGGCGGTAGTCGTCACGGCACGGCCTCTGATTCGGTCAAAACGCGAATCTACGAGGCCTTGCCGGCACGCGTCAACGAAGCGATTCGGATACGTTTATCTGCTGCGGTGATAAAGATCGCTGCTCGCGCATACGGGGCCGATCGGGGGCGGTGCGCACCTGGCTGAACCGGCAATGCTCGAACGCCTCCGGGAACTTCAGGTGCTCCGGGCGAATCCGGTTGCCGTTCGATACGAGCGGCGCCAGGTGCATGACGTTTTCCAGCTCGCGGACATTACCGGGCCAAGAGTGCGCTTGCAGCGCATGGATCGTGCCCTCGGACGATATCGGCTGCGGCCACTCGCGCAGCGGCGGCAGGCGCACGCGGACGAGATTGATGCGATCGCGCGCGCACCGAAAGGGGGCGATGCTCGCTTTCCGGCAACGCAATGAGCGGAGGGGAATCTGTGCGGTCGCCCATGGTCCGGGCGCGAGAGGAACGGTTGACGATACCGGCATCCGCCCAAGCGGCTTGATCATAGTCAACCTCGAGCGCCCCCAAAATTCCGATTGCGGTGATGCTTCGCTGCCGCGCGCAAATAACGAATCTAGTGCGTGTCGCGCAACGCGGCCAGTGAACGGGCGGCCGCATACCCCGTCAGCCGACGAATCTAGCCTCCACCCCGCTGTGCACGAGGAGGTCGAAACGCTCCGGCCGAATGTGGAACACCGTCGATTCGCAGGTACGGCCGTCCGCCAGGCGCGACGTGCGCCGCAGCACGAGTAGCGGCGAATGCGCGCCGACCCGGAGGCGCTCCGCAACGTCTTCGGGCGCCCCCACGGCCGTGACCGACATGTCGGCGTCCGTCATGCGCCAGCCAAGCACGCTTTCCAGCACCTCGTAGGTCGACATCCGCTCGGCCTGCTCGAAGGTGACGGTCGCGGCGTCGGGCAGCAGGCAGGTCTGCGCGAGCGCGATCGGCTCGTCGTCGACCCAATGCACGCGTTCAAGATAGACGCAACGCGCGACGTCGTCGGCAAAGACGTGGCGCAGGCCCGGCGGCACGTCGCATGCCTCGAACCGCAGCAACGTCATCCGGGCGCGGGCGCCCTGATCGGCGATCGAATCGTGGAGCCCGCGCAGCACGTCGAGCCGATGCCGCAGCCGCTGCTTCGCGGCGAACGTCCCTTTGCCCTGCTTGCGCTCGACGATGCGCGCGTCGCTCAGCCGATCGAGCGCGAGCCTGACGGTCACGCGGCTGACCTGAAAACGCTCGCTCAACTGTGCCTCCGAAGGCAGCTTGCCGCTCGGCTCGTACACACCGCGTTCGATCTCGTCGCGCAGTGTCGTCGCAAGCTGCTCGTAAAGCGATGTCGTGTCGTCACGCACCAGCGTCATCTGGTCCTTCCTCGTCGTGCTGGGTCCGCGCTATGCGCGTCTCCCGATATCGATATGAAAAGCAATTGGAACGCCCAACTTGTATTAATACGTATTATCACATCTCGACAGACGTTCGGGGGCCGCGTTTCGCGGTCCCGACGCCCGGGGAGCATACCAGTGACTGAAAACGCAATCGGCACGCCGCCGCTCGATGGCGCGCAGGCCAGCCGGCCGACACGAACCGAACCGGCCATTGCGCCGCGCATCGATCCGCACGCGACGGGTCGGTCGCGCGGTGCACGGTGGCGTGCGGCGATCGGCTTCACCACCGCGTGGCTCGCGTTCTTCGCGATCGCATGGTGGCTGCCCGCGCCTGCGCATCTGTCGGCCGAAGGGAAGGCGACGCTTGCCGTCGTCGCCTGGGTCGCGATCGTATGGATCACCGAAGCCATTCCCGTCGGCGTAAGCGGCATCCTGCTGCCGATGCTGCTCGTGCTGTCGCACGCGAGCCCGTCGTTCCCGAAGGCGGCCAGCGGCTTCGCCGCGCCGGTCGTGTTCCTCTGCCTCGCCGCGTTCCTGTTTTCCGCGATCATGCAGGCAAGCGGGCTCGACCGCCGCGTCGCGCTGCTGCTGCTCGACCGGCTGAAGGTCCGCACGGCCAACGGCGTGATCTGGGCAATGTTCGCGGTGAACTGCGTGATGGCGCTCGTCGTGCCGGCCGCGAATGCACGTGCCGCGACGCTGCTGCCGGTCACGAACGGCATCGTCCGGCTGTTCGGCGAATCGCCGCGCGAACGCGCCGCGCGCAAGGCGATCGTGATCCAGACGCTCGTGTACGGCGCGATGATCAGCGGCATGTGCATCCTGACGGCTCATCTGCCGAACATGGTCGTGACCGGCTTGCTCGAGAAACAGCTCGGCATCCGGATCTCGTACCTGACGTGGCTGAAGCTGCAGTGGCCGTACCTCGGGATGTTCGCGATCACGCAAGCCTGGGTGCAATTCCATTTCCGCTCGCGCGCCGTCGCGATTCCGGGCGGGTCCGGCGCGATCGCGGCGATGCGCGAGGCGCAACCGCCCGCGGCGCGCAACGACTGGACCGTACTTGCACTGTTCGCGGCCGTCGCCGTGTTGTGGGCGACCGAGCCGCTGCATCACCTGCCGTCGGAAATCGTCGCGCTGATCGCGCTGGCGCTGCTGTTCGCGCCCGGCGTGCTGCGCTTCGGCTGGGCCGAAGTCGAACAGCGCACGATCTGGGGCACGCTGTTCCTGCTCGCCGGTGCGTTGTCGCTGTCGTCGGCGATCAGTGCGTCGGGGCTCGCAAGCTGGGCCGCCGATCACGTCTACGTCGCCGCGCGCGGGCACGGCTGGTGGCTCGCCATCGCGATCGTGATGCTCGGCACGCACGTGATCCGTATCGGCATGCTGTCCAACGTCGCGGCCGTCACGATGATCGCGCCGATCGCGCTCGCGCTCGCACCGCGCCTCGGGCTGCATCCGGTCGCGTTCACGATGCTCGTCAGCGATACCGACAGCTTCGCCTATCTGCTGCCGACGCAGATCACCGCCGGCGTCATCGCGTACAGCAGCGGCGCGTTCTCGACGGCCGATTATGCGAAGGTCGGCGCGGTGTCGGTGCTCATCGCGATCGTCTACGGCCTCTGCGTGATCGCACCGTGGTACGCATACATGGGCATTCCCGTCTGGGACGCGAGCGCGCCCTGGCCGTTCGCGCATTGACGCGCGCCGCCTTCCCTCGACATCATTTTGCATTCCACAATGAACGCATCCCACGACGCCATCGATACCATTGACGCACGCGCCGCCGCGCTGCGCGACCGCCTGGGCCCGCACGTTGCGCCCGACGGGCTCTACGAACGCCACAAACGCCTGCCGTTCGCCGGACGCGTGCAATGCAACCTCACGCGGCTCGAAGCCGGCGAGTGGAGCGAAATCGTGCTCGACTACGAAGTCGGCTCGTCCGGCATCGCCGACGGCGGCTGGCTGAAGGCGACCTTCAAGTTCTATTCCGACTGGGCGCTGTTCCAGACGAGCGACCCGAGCGCCGCGAACTACATCAGCGCCGAGTACCACGCGGCGCCGCTCGTGCCGGGCCAGAGCCCGGCCACCGTGCAGGCGCTGAACGTGCGCTTCGATCAGAAGGGGCATGAGCGGCCGTTCCAGAAGGCCGTGATCGTCGACATCGTCGACGGCTACGTGAATGCCGGCGACCGGATCGTGATCCGTCTTGGCGACCGCCGCCGCGGCCCCGGCACGCGCGTGCAGACCTTCGCCGAAGACAACTTCCGCTTCCGGCTCTACGTCGACCCGCTCGGCACGTCGCGCTTCGTCGCCGTGCCCGGCGACGTGTCGATCGACATCCGTGCCGGTGCGCCGTCCGACGTGCTGCTGAACGGCCCGCGCTTCGTGCGGCCCGGCACGCGCGCACCGTTCCGGCTGTCGCTTCAGGACCGCTGGGGCAACGCGTGCCGCGATGTCGGCGGTCATGCCAGGGTCGTCGCGTACGATGCCCGCGGCGAGATCGTTTCCCGGCGCGAACACGCGCTGCCCCATACAGGCTTTGCGAGTTGTGCGGTGGACGACCTGCCGGTCGACGCGGGCACGCTGCGCATCGTCGCCGACGTACCGGGGCACCCGGACGTGCGTGCGGCCGAAGCGTGGCTGACGGTCGATGCGTCGCTGCCCGTGCCGCGGGCGCTGTATGCGGACCTTCACGTGCACGCACATGACACCGTCGGTACCAACAGTCCGGAGTACAACGCGCGCTACGCACGCGACATCGGCGGTATCGACGTGCTCGGCTACACCGCGAACGACTTCCAGATCACCGACGAGAACTGGCGGCTCGGCGTCGACGCGGTCGAGCGCTTCAACGAAGCGGGCCGGTTTGTCGTGTATCCGGTGCAGGAATGGTGCGGCAGCTCGACGGCAGGGGGCGACCACAACGTGGTGTTCCTCGGCGACGACCAACCGGATTTCCCGTACAACGCGCGCGGCGAGCACAATCGCACGCTGGTCTGGAACGAAGACATGAAGGGTCATGCGGTCGAACTCGGCCGCTGGCCCGTCGAGGAACTGTGGGATGCGTATGCGGACAATGCCGCGCAACATCTGGTCATGCCACACGTGGGCGGTCGTCGTTATATCCCCGACTGGCATCATCCGGAGCTCGAGCGGCTCGTCGAGATCGCATCGTCGTGGGGCCATTTCGGCTGGCTGTACCAGGACGTGATCGCACGGGGTTATCAGCTCGGCGTCGCGGCCAGCGGCGACGAACATCGCGGCCGGCCCGGCGGCGGCGCACCCGGCGTGCAGGTCTTCGGCGTGCATGGCGGGCTGACGGGCGTGCTGGCGCCCGTGCTCGATCGAAAGCACGTCGGCGCAGCGCTGCGCGCGCGCCGCACGTGGGCGACGACCGGCGAGCACAGTGCGCTGCTGGTGCGCTGCGGCGATCACCGGCAAGGCGACGCGTTTGCGCACGAAGGGCCGGCGCGGCTCGACTATCGGCTGCTCGGCCAGTCGGGCTGGGAATACGTGGCCGCGTATGATCACGATGGCTTGCTGTGGGAACGCAACCTGCACGCGGAACTCGGCTACGCGGAGCGGCTGGTCCGGGTCCGCTGGGGCGGTGCACGCATCCGCGACCGCTATCGCTGGGCTGCGTGGCGCGGCCGGATCCGGATCGTCAACGGCACGATTCACCGTTTCGGGTCGAACGGGTTCGAGCATGTCGAGGAGTCGGCATGGCGCACCGGCGCGACCGACATCGAGTTCCGCAGCGACACCTACGGCGACGCGGACAGCATCGAACTCGACGTCGGCAATCTCGCCGCCGCGACGATCGTGGTCGAGGGCACGATCGACAGCTTCGCGAAGGTCGGCGACCCGCTGGAACGCAATCCGTTCGTGCACGCCCCTGCGTTCCGCTTCGAAATCAGCGGCGCGGAGTTGCTCGCGCGCGAATCGGCGACACACGCACTCGGCGGCACGGAGCTTTTCGTCGCGGTCGAACGGCTGACAGACAAGCCGCTGCCCGTCGATCTCGCGGGCAGCATCGACGTGGCGCCCGACAACGCATCGTTCGGGTATCGCCCCGTCTATTTCTTCGGGCGGCAGCGCAACGACAGTAAGGTATGGTCGTCGGCACAGTTCATCACGTTCGAGTGAGGCGTTTGCAGGCGTCGGTCATCTGACGCCTCGAACTCGATCGCATTGGGCCGGTCAAGCTGTCACGACGCCAGCATTGCCGATCCGGCTAGCCGCGCGGCGGGTGTTGAAGTTCGCAGATACGGCTAACGGCGTCCGTTCGCGCGTTAATCTTGTTCAATGATTCGGATAATGCACTTATCCTGACAGGACGCCGGATGGCCCGAGCTCAACTTCTCTTGGCAGGCTGCATCGGACGTTGACGTTGACATAGCGAACTTCCGCGTTTGGCCGGTTTCCGCCCAACACGATCGGCTGTAGCCGACCCATAGGGGGCCTTCAATTTCCTCGATCCCGGTCGTTCGCGGTCGACACAGTTCTGTCGCGTGTGCATCGACTCGTATCGGCCAATCACAGCCAAGCCTGCTTGTCAGACTAGACTGCGGGTCCCTCCGGTGGCTCTTCCCGGATGGCGACAGCGATTGCACTCCCGACAATCCCAATGATTCCGACGACTGGAACGACATCTAGCTTTTCGCCCCATACGAAGAAGCCGAAAAGCGTTGCCCAAATGATACTTGTGTAAGTGTAGGGCGCCAGTTTCGCAGCGCTGTCACGCCGGACTGCCACCGTAAATAAAATCTGGCCGACTGTCGCAAATATTGCAAGCAGCACTAAGATAAATAAGTCTTTGAGTGTCGGAGTCCTCCAGGCAAACAATAAAGAAACACCCGTAACGGCAGTCCCGAAGGCTGTGAAGAAAAGCACCGTAATGCTTGAGTCATCGCCAGCTTTGAGCTTGCGAAGCTGAATCATAGAAAGAGCACCGCACAAAGCGCTCAGTAGCAACAGACCTGGGCCAAGGAAGTTCGACAAGCTGCCCTGAGGTCGGACTACTAGAAGGACCCCGACAAAGCCTACGGACGCGGCAACGGCATTTCGCGCGAGTAAGCGTTCCCCAAGCAAGAAAGGGGCGAGGACAACAACAAAAATAGCCTCCGAATAGACGATTGCCACTGCCTCGCTCAACGGCAGATACGGCAAGCCCGCGAAAAAGAGTCCTGAGGCACCGAGAAGCGTGAGTGCACGAATTGTCTGTCCGCGAAGGTCGATCCTTCGGATCCGAGGGCCAAGCGAACCACCATGAAGACTGGCGAGAACAGCCGGCACAATCCCGAACAGCATTCGGAAGAATGTCACCTCGTTAGCTGGATAGTTGAGGGCTACCGCTTTGCCCAGTGCATCGACGACCGCAAAACAAAACATCGAGACCAGTATCAGCGCAATTGTTTGATACTGGGCGGTGCGATCGGAGACTGCAACGTTGATGCGCATATTATCTCGGCAGTGGTAAGTCCAATGTGAGAAAGCGAATTGTCAACGATTCGGCGTTGCTTGTCCAAGAGCCGGTTCTGGCCGAACCCGGTCGAATGGCATCGCGGTAGCGTCGAACCGGCTGATGCCGCCCCTAACCCGTTATCTCATCCTCCGCGCCGTCAGCGACCGCCGACAAGCCACTCCTGGCAGCTGCCACATTGCTTTCACACGCTCGGCGTGTACGGCAGGCGCATGCACGGGGTGACTCAGCCGATGTTGACGCGCACGTTACGACAACTCGAACGTGACGGTCTTGTGCTCCGTCACGATTTCGATGAAGTGCCCGCTAGAGTCGAATACGAGTTATCCGACATGGGCATGGACCTGCTCGTTCGCGTGGTCCCGCCGTGGACCTGGATCGCCGAGAATGCGGACCGCTTCCGAGAAGCAAGGCGGATTTTCGACAGCCATCACCGCGACGCGAACTCGTAGCTTTCCGGTTATTGATTTGTATTGCTTATTTTCCTGGCGGGAGACGGGTTCGAGTCTCTGAGTGAGCGGCTTATGGCGGTCGCACCTGTCGTACTTCGTCGCCTATCCATTCCAGCTAGCCGCACAGTCCAAGATTCGCGCTATCGCTGGCGTCTTGTTTCGGCTGACACAGGAAGACTGATTGTGATCGGGAAAAACAATCCTGTCCTGCGAATTCGCACTCAGCAGGTGACGCGAGCGCGAACACCGCCAAGGCCGGTGTTCAAATATTCGATGACGGCATGTATCAGAAGACCGGCAACGCCGGTCTCCTATGCATACGTCGCGGAATCCCCGGGCCAACACTTCGCAAACGACTGCTCCGCCGCCGCGAAGCGGAAGTCGAAAGTCTTCACGCTCAACCGGCACTGCGCTCGATCAGGAACCGGTCGCGACGGCCGCCCTTGATCCAGGCCGGCTCGCGCCCGCGCCCGCTCCACGTCGCGCCGGTCTTCGGGTCGCGATAGCGCGGCGCCGACACGCGCTTTCGCGGCGTCGCTTTCGCCGCGCCGCCGCGGCGCCCGAATATCTGTCCGGCGGTCAGGCCATATTCGGCGACCCGCGTGCGAATCTCCTGTATGACGGCCTCCAGTTCGGCGAGCCGGGCCTCCTCGACCTGCTTCATCAATTCATCGGCTTGCGCCTTCAATTCGCGATAACCCGGCATGCAACTCCTCCACATTCTCTTGGGGTAAAAAACGAACGGCCGCGACGATCCGATCTCGTGAAACGGCGCGACCGGAACATCCATTCGATAAAGTCTGAAAACGGATCAAGCGCGGCCCGGCGCGTTTTCGGCGCGAAATTCACAAACCAGTTCGCCGCCGGCCGCGAGTTCATCGATCTGGTCCAGCGTCAACGCGTCGATCGATGCGGCGATTTCATCCGAGATACCCAATTGCCGCTTGCCCTGTTCGTAGTCGATCCGCAATATGCGCTGCGCGAGCACGAGATACGCGCGGTTGAATTCCGCAATTGCATCGAAGATATCGCCCCGTTCGGTCATGACTGCTCCTGAGCCGACGGCGATCGTCGCATGCCGCACGCGCGGCGCCGAGACCGGCCGTCCAGTAATGGATGCCTGAATCTATGTCATGCGATCGACGTCATGCCGACAATTCCTAGATGGCATCAGACATATTCGAATTCGGCAATCTCAATTCGCGATTCGCCGTTCATCGCTGTCGGATTCAGCCTAGATTCGGTCTCCACTCGAAACGCGAACACTCATACGATGGTCGAACGGCGCGCGAGTCCGGCTGCGCGAACGATATGGCACCGGCGCGCGACGATTGCATGCACGCATCGCCGGTTACCCTCGGCATTGTTGATGCCTGATCCTGAACGGATGGAATTCGAAAATCATGTTGAAAGTGACGAAAGCCGTATTTCCGGTTGCCGGTCTCGGCACGCGATTTCTGCCGGCGACCAAAGCCAGCCCGAAAGAAATGTTGCCCGTCGTAGACAAGCCGCTGATTCAATATGCGGTCGAGGAAGCGATCGACGCGGGCATCACCGAAATGATTTTCGTGACCGGCCGCAGCAAGCGCGCGATCGAAGACCACTTCGACAAATCCTATGAGATCGAGGCCGAGCTCGAAGCGCGCGGCAAGGAAAAGCTGCTGTCGCTGGTTCGCGGCATCAAGCCGAGCCACGTCGACTGTTTCTACGTGCGCCAGGCCGAAGCGCTGGGGCTCGGCCATGCCGTGCTGTGCGCGGAGAAACTGGTCGGCGACCAGCCGTTCGCCGTGATCCTCGCGGACGACCTGCTCGACGGCCCGACGCCGGTGCTGCGCCAGATGATCGACGTGTTCGATCACTATCACGCGTCGGTGATCGGCGTGGAGGAAATCGCGCCCGACGCATCGAAGTCGTACGGCGTGATCGAAGGCAAGCGCTGGGAGGACAACCTGTTCAAGCTGTCCCGCATCGTCGAGAAGCCGGAGCCGGCGCAGGCGCCGTCGAATTTCGGCGTGGTGGGCCGTTACGTGCTGAAGCCGAAGGTGTTCGAGCATCTGCGCGCGCTACGGCCGGGTGCCGGCGGCGAGTTGCAGTTGACGGACGCGATCCAGTCGCTGCTGTCCGACGAGCAGGTGCTTGCCCATCGCTACGACGGCACGCGTTTCGATTGCGGCAGCAAGCTCGGGTATCTGAAGGCGACGGTCGAGTTCGCGCTGCGGCACCCCGAAGTGGCCGCGGATTTCGAAAGCTATCTGGCCACCCGCATGTCTGCGCTGCTGGCCGCCTGACGGCGCGGCCATCACGAATCCGATCATGTGGGCCGCCGTCAGCGATCTCGGCGACGCGGCGCTGACGCTGCCGCTGGCCGTCGTATGCATCGCGTGGCTCGTGCGCTCGACGGCCGGACGGCATCGCGCGGCGTCGTGGGCGCTGATGCTCGCGGCCGGCATGGCGCTCGTCGGCGCGACCAAAATGCTGTACGCCGGCTGCGGTATCCAGATCCGCCCGATACATTTTCGTGTGATCAGCGGGCATACGATGCTCGCGTCCGCAGTCTGGCCGATGGTGTGCGTGCTGGCACTGAGCGGTGGCATGCAACCGCGGGCGAGCGCGTCGCGAGCGCTGCCGCTAGGGCTCGGGCTCGCGCTCGGCGCGCTGATCGGCGTCGCGCGCGTGTTCGACGACGCGCACACGCCATCGGAAGTCGTCGCCGGCTGGCTCGTCGGCTCGGCGGTCGCGCTGGCATTCGTGTGGCGACACGGCACGCCGCGTGTCGACGCACGCTCTCGCGTGCTCGTCGTCGGCTCGCTGCTGGCCGTGTCGGCCGCCGCGTACGGGCGCCACGTGCCGATTCAGGAGGCGATCGAACTGTATTCGCCGTTCTTGTGCGGGCGATTCGCGTTTCAGCCGTGACGGCCGCGCCTGGATCGTACGCTGCGAACGCCCTCGCCGGCCTCCGGCACATCGCGCGCTCCGCCGACCCCGCCCGAAACGGACAGAATGCCGCCCGGATCGGACGGCCCGGCTCGCCCGACTGTCCAGTCGTCTATCCTCGGTCGCCGGAAGCGCTTCGTCCCGGACGACGAACGCACATTCCGCGTGCGACGCGGCGCGACACGATGCCCGCCCTCCCCGCGGGCACCTTGCCACGCGCCGCACGACCTCTCGCCGCGCGGCGCCGGCACGGCCGGCACGCAGCGGATCCGGAGCCTCCGATCGGGCACACGCATGTCGACCTTGCTCTTTTCAGCCAGCGTACTGTTCTTCTCGCTCAACGCGTTCAGCGTGCGGGCCACCTTCGCCGCGTATGTGCTGCTGTGCGCGCTCGCCTTTCTGCGCGCGCCGACGCTGATGAACCGGCAGCGCCACCTGTTTCCGGTGTGCACGTACTGGCTGATCAGCACCTGCCTCGCCTTCATCCTGTCCGCGTTCGGCGATTTCTACGTGAACTTCTTCATCAAGTTCGTGCTGATCCAGACGTACATCGCGTTGAGCTACTGGATGTTCGCCGCCGGCGTACTCACACGGGCATCGCTCGACACCGCGTGCAAGACGCTGATCTACGTGCATGCCGCATTCTTCACGTTCCAGCTCGTCTTCTACCTCGGAACCGGCACCTTCATCGATTTCGACAGTTACGTGCGCGAAGCGGACTCCGAAGCGCTCTATGCGACCAAGGCGCTGTCCGACAGCCTGATTTCGATCCGTGCGCTGGGCCTGTATTCCGAACCGTCGTTCTATGCGATGACGGTCGTCCCGAGCGCGGTGATCCTGCTGCTGTCGAAGCGGCGCATCACGCTCGCGCCCGTCATCGGGTTCGCCACCGCGCTGCTCAGCTTCTCGGTCGCGTCGATGGTCGTCTGCGCGGCGCTGTGCGGGCTGCACGTGCTCACCGGGCGCGGGCGGCTGCGGACGCGGATCGCCGTCGTCGTCATCGCGCTCGCGTGCGTGCCCTGGCTCTACGGCGTGTACGATCAGCGGGTGAACCAGTCGGTCGATTACGATGCGGTCGGCAGCCGGACGCTCGTGCTGACCGAGCTGACCGAGCGCGATGTCGTCGCGGGCGTGTTCGGCGGTGGCCTGTTCTGGGACGAGCGCAACAACGTCGGGAAAACGCACCTGCGCGGCTACCAGGTGCGGGACAGTTCGTTCTACGTCTACCTCGTGTTCGCCGCGGGCATCGCCGGTTCCGTCGTGTTCGGCGGTGCGCTTGTCATGCTGTTCCGCCGCAAGGGCCGGCGCAAGTATCTGCTTTATTTGCTGCCGATCCTGCTGTTCAAGTATCACGTGCTCTATGGCATGCTCTGGCTCACCATCCTGCTGTTCGTCGTGCTGGCCGACCAGGACGCGCCCAACCGGCGCGCGGTTGCCCGTCCCATCCCGAACCCATCCGGCGGCAAGCCGCTCGCGCACCTGACATGAACTCGCTTCGACCTGCCTCGACGTTCCGCGCGCTGAAACGGTCGACGATCGCGGCGCTATGCCTGGGCTGCATGGTGACGGCGGTTCGCGCGCAAACCGTGCCCGCGCCGCCCGGCGAGGTGATCGCGCACAGCCCGGCCGCCACGCGCGTCTATCTCGGCTCGCCGTCGCTGGCCGTGCTGCCGAACGGCGACTATGTCGCGAGCTTCGATACATTCGGCGCCGCGTCGGCGCAGAACCGGGTGTCCGTGTTCACGTCGCACGACAAGGGCGCGATCTGGTCGAAGCTTGGCGATGTGCCGGACCAGTACTGGTCGTCGCTGTTCGTGCTGAACGGTGCGCTGTACCTGATGGGGACCAACCGCTCGATGGGCACGCCGACGATTCGCCGCTCCGAAGACGGCGGCGAAACGTGGACCACGCCGGTCGACGCGTCCACCGGGCTGCTGCCTTATGCGGGGCGCTACATTACCGGGCCGGTGCCGGTCCTCGTCGATCGTGGACGCGTGTGGCGCGCGTATGAAAGCGTCGAGGACGGCGACCTGCGTGCACTGGTCCTGTCCGCGCCCGTCGATCGCGACCTGCTCGATGCCCGCAACTGGCGCGCGTCCGCGCACCTGCCGTCGGACAAGCGCTGGCTCGACGGCAGGTTCCAGTCATGGGAAGAAGGCAACGTGGTCGGCCGGCAAGGCGCCGCGCCCGCCGTCGTGCTGCGCGTGAACACCGCGAACGGCCCGGAGAAGGCCGCGCTGGTGGCGACGGGCAACGACGGCCGCACGTTGTCGTTCGACCCGGCACGCGATTTCATCGACCTGCCCGGCGCCGGGAAGAAGTTCACGATCCGCTTCGATCCGCAGTCGAAGCAGTACTGGACGATCACGAATGCGGTGCCGAAGAGCGCCGGGCGGATGAACCTCGAACGCGTCCGCAACACGCTGGTGCTGCTGTCGTCGCCCGATCTCCGGCAGTGGACCGCGCGGCGCGTCGTGTTGCAGCACGCCGATCCGAAACGGCACGGCTTCCAGTACGTCGACTGGCAATTCGACGGCAACGACCTCGTCGCGGTGCTGCGCGTCGCGTTCGACGACCCGGAAGGCGGCGCCGCGAGCCAGCACGACTCGAATTTCGTCACGTTCCTGCGCGTGCGCCGGTTTCGTCAGGACGCGGCATCCGCCGCGCTGACGCAAAGCCTGCAATAGCGCACGCCGGTGTGCCGGCACGTCTCCCGCGCGCCGCCCCACGCGGCGGGCGCGGCCCGTTCGCTATTTCTTGAACACGCCGACGACGTCGCCGCCGTCGACCACCAGCAACGCGCCGATGCGCTGCTGCTGCATCAGCAGCAACGCATCCTCGACCCGCGTCCCGGGCCGTACCGTCGACGGCTCGATCGACATCATGTCGGCGGCCGTGCGCCGCAGCACGCCGTCCCCATGCCGCTCGATCGCGCGACGGATGTCGCCATCGGTCACGATGCCCCAGCCGGTGTCGCGCCTCACGATCGCAAGCCCGAGCCGGCCGCGCGTCATCGCGTCGAGCACGTCGAGCGTCGACGTCGCCTCCGTCACGAACGGCAGGTTGCCGCGCGCCATTTCGTCGTCGACCGTCGACAGCAGCCGGCGGCCGAGCGAGCCGCCCGGATGGAAGCGCGCGAAGTGTTCCGGCTGGAAGCCGCGCGCCCGCATCAGCGTGACCGCCAGCGCATCGCCCATCGCGATCGTTGCCGTCGTCGACGCGGTCGGCGCGAGCTGCAACGGGCACGCCTCGCGTTCGACGCCGATGTCCAGATGAACCCGCGCGGCGCTCGCGAGCGTCGACACCGGGTTGCCGGTCAGCGCGATCAGGTCGTTGCCGTTGCCGCGCAGGAACGGAATCAGCTTGATCACCTCGTCCGTTTCGCCGGAATTCGAAATCGCGAGAAACGCGTCGTCCGGCGTCACCATGCCGAGGTCGCCATGATAGGCCTCGCCCGGATGCATGAAGAAAGCCGGCGTACCCGTGCTGGACAGCGTCGCGGCGATCTTCCTGCCGACAATGCCGGACTTGCCCATCCCGCATACGACGACGCGGCCGCTCGACGCGAGGACGATCTCGACCGCTTGCTCGAAATTCGCATCGAGCCGCGCGGCCACGCCGGCCAATGCCCGCGACTCGATCTCGAAGACCTGCCGGGCGGATTCAATATGGTTCTGTCGCATCATGGGTTTGCCGTTTGAGAAGGGAGACGACACGGGCGACGTCGTCGGGCGTATCGATGCCGGGGGGCGGCGCATCGGGCCAGCGCATCACGTCGATCGGCATGCCGAGCCACAGCGCGCGCAACTGCTCGAGCTTCTCCAGCTGTTCGAGTTCGCACGGTGCCGCGCTCGCCAGCGCCTGCAGCGTCGCATTCGCGTAGCCGTAGAGGCCGATGTGGCGCAGAAACCCGGTCCCGCTCGCACCGTCCGCCGCCGGCCGCCCGTCGCGGCAGAACGGGATCGCCGCGCGCGAGAAGTACAGCGCGCGGCCGTGGCGATCCACGACGAGCTTGACGATCGCCGGCTCGTCGAGCAGCGCGACTTGCCCGACCGGGCAGGCGACCGTCGCGACACCGAGATCCGGCGCCGCGCCGCAAAATCCGGCGAATGCCCTCAGCAGCGCCGTCGGCACGAGCGGTTCGTCGCCCTGCACGTTGAGCACTGCATCGGTGTCTGGCCAGCCAAACGCCCGCGCGAGTTCCGCCGCGCGGTCGGTGCCGGACGCGTGAGCGGTATCGGTCATCGCGAACCGGATGCCGCGCGCGTCCAGTACCTCGGCGATGCGTGCGTCGTCGATCGCGACGACGATGTCGGTATCGGGCAGCGCGCGGCGCACGCGCGCATGCACGCGGACGATCATCGGTTCGCCCGCCAGATCGACGAGCGGCTTGCCCGGCAGCCGCGCCGAACCGTACCGCGCCGGAATCACGACGCGCACCGTCCGCCTGTTATTGAACGAGGTCATGACCGCTCCATTGTTCGAGCAACGGCCGGTATGCGTCGTCGAGCGACAGCCCGGCCTCCATCAGCAGATGCTCGGCCACCTCGCGCGCGACGCCGCGGCCGCCGGCCGCGCGCGCGACATGGTCGACGCGGGTGCGGACGAGCCGATGCGCATCGGCCGGCGCATACGACACGCCGACGCGTTCGATGACCGGGAGATCGTTCACGTCGTCGCCGACATACGCGACTTCATGATCGTCGACCCGTTGCCGCGCCTTGATGTCCGCATAACCGGCGCCCTTGTCGTCGCAGCCGCTCACGAGCACGTCGACGCCGAGTTGCGCCGCGCGCCACGTCAACGCGCCGCTGTGCTTGCCCGACAGGATGCCGGTGCGGATGCCGTGCGCGCGCAGCAGCGCGACCGCGACCCCGTCGTGCGCGTGAAAGCTCTTCATGCACTCGCCTTCGTGCGTGACGTGCAGCAAGCCGTCGGTCAGCACGCCGTCGACGTCGAACAGCACCAGGCGCACGGGCCCGCGATACGTCGCGCCGCTCACCGGACATCGAGCGGCGGGAGCCGCTTGACCAGGTCGTCCACCGCCTTCACCTGCTGCAGGAACGCGTCGAGCAGCGCGAGCGGCAGCGCGCTCGGGCCGTCGCAGCGCGCGCGGTCGGGGTCGGGATGCGCTTCGAGGAACAGCCCGGCCAGCCCGACCGCCATCCCGGCGCGCGCGAGGTCGAGCACCTGGCGCCGCCGGCCACCCGACGCAGCACCGCCCGGATCGCGCATCTGCAGGCTGTGCGTGACGTCGAAGATCACCGGGCAGTCGCCCGTCGTGTCGCGCATCTGGCGGAAGCCGAGCATGTCGACGACGAGATTGTCATAACCGAACGACGAGCCGCGCTCGCACAGGATCACGCGGTCGTTGCCGGCTTCGCGGCACTTCGACACGATGTGCTCGACCTGCGTCGGACTCATGAACTGCGGCTTCTTGATGTTGACCGCGTTGCCGGTCTGCGCGATCGCGACCACGAGATCCGTCTGGCGCGCGAGGAACGCCGGCACCTGCAGCACGTCGACGACCTGCGACACCGGCCCGGCCTGCCAGGTTTCATGCACGTCGGTGATCACGGGCACGCCGAACCGGCGCTTGACCGCGTCGAAAATCCGCAGCCCCTTGTCGAATCCGACGCCGCGATACGAGTGGATCGACGAGCGGTTAGCCTTGTCGAAGGACGCCTTGAACACCAGCGGAATGCCGAGACGGCGCGTGACCTCGACGAACGTCCCGCAGACGTCGAGCGTGAAGTCCAGGCTTTCGAGCACGTTGAGGCCGCCGAACAGGACAAACGGCAAGTCGTTGCCGACGGTGACATCCGGGGTGAGGGTTACATTCATACGGTTCTCCACGAAATGGGGGATGCTGTCGTTAGCGGGTCGCCCGTGCAGCATAGAGCGGCACGAGCTCGCCCAACAAGCGCGCCTCGGCGAAGCGGTGCCGCGCCTCGCCGCTCGCCCGCCGTGCCAGCTCCCGGCGCAGCGCGCCGTCGCCGGCGAGACGCTCCAGCCACGCGACCGCGTCGGCGGCCGACGCGTAGATCACACCGGTCTGCAGATGGCGCACGACATCCACATTGCCGGCGCACCCGGACACGACGACGGGCCGCCCGGCCAGCATCGCCTCGATGACCGACACCGGCATGCCCTCCCACGACGACGTCGACAGGTATACGTCCGTGCCGGCAAGCCGCCGCGCGACCTCGTCGTGCGGCAACCATCCGGTCACCTCGACGCCCGCCTCGGCCAAGCGCGCCTTCGATGCATCGTCGCCGTCGCCGATCCAGACGAAGCGCACGCCGCGCGCACGCAGGCCGTGCGCGATCTGCGCGAACAGCGCCGGATTCTTTTGCGCGCGAATGCCGCCGACCGTCACCACCCGCAGGGGGCCGCCCGCCGGCCGGCCGTCGTCGCCCGCCGGTACCGACGACGGCCGGCCGATTACCGCATTCTCGACCACCACCACCGGCTGGCGCAGCCATGCGCGGATCGCCCGGCCCTCGCTTTCCGAGCATGCGACGTACAGGCATTTGCGCACGCATGCGACCCATTCGAGACCGACGAATGCCAGCCGCTTCACGCCGGAGATGTCGCGGCGCATGAACGAGATGCAGTGCGGGCTGTAGAAGAACGCCGCTTTCGGCAACGCGAACAGCGTCGACAGTCGCCCGAGAAAGCCGGCGAACGACGAGTGCAGGTGTACGACGTCCGGGCCGATCTCGTTGAGCGTCGCGCGCAGCCGTCCCGCGGTCCGCAGCAGGCCCGCGCCTTTCATCTGGACGTGGCGCAGCGACACCCGCTTGTCGAACATCGCGGCAAGACCGGGCGGCGTATCGGGCCGCACCGAGTAGACGACATACACGTCGTGGCCTTCGCATGCCAGGCGATTCGCGATCAGGCACACCATCGACAACGTGCCCGTGGCGCTGGATTCGACCATGTGGACGATCTTCATCGGAATCCGTTCCATGAGGGATGAGCCGCCGCGCTGACGGCGAATGACGTCGTCAGGCACCCGGACGGCGCCCCGCGACCGCATCGATAAACGCGAGCACGCCCGAGCGCTCGATCACGCGGCCCCATTCGAGCGACTGCATCGCCGCCGGGTCGGGCCGGGTCGCCCGGACCCGCGACAGTGGAAACAGTTCGTCGAAGATCGCCGCACCGGTGACGTGGCACTGGATGCCGAGTTCGTGCGCGGTGCGCACGTTCGACGGCGCGTCGTTGCAGATGATCTTCTTGCCGAGCGACGCGTACTCGAGCAGCTTCGTCGGCGTCTGGAAGCAATGCGGCCGGTGATACGGAAAGAAGCACACCGCGTATTCGCTGTCGCGGACGATGCGCAGCGCGTCCGGTTGCGGCACGCGGCCGACGAAACGGATACCCGGCGTATCGACGAACGCCGCGTGGATCTCGGGCTCCGGCTGGCCGACCAGCACAAGCGTGTCCGACGCGTCGCGACGCGCGTCGCGATAGGCGGCCAGCACCTTCTGAAAACCGCGTTCGCGGCTCATTTCGCCGATATAGCAGAACCTGGCGGACGGCATCGGCGCGACACGGTCGCTCCCCGCCTCGGCCGGCGCGAAGATCCAGTCCGGCACGCCCATCGGCAGCAGCAACGCGCGCACGCCATCTCGAAACGCCATCGCGTCGCGCATCTGCTCGTTCTGGAAGATCCGCAGATCGGGCCGCACGTTCAGCACGCGTTTCACGCCATCCTTGACGGCCGCGAGCCGGCCGACCGACAGCGACCGGTAATCGTGAATCACGAACCGCGCGGGCGGCAGCGTGCGATAGAAACCCATGATGCACCACAGGATGCAGACGTCCCGATCGGGAAAGCGCCCGTACGCGTCGATATCGCCGTCGAATACCTCGAACCCGTGCTTCCCCAGGCGGCTGCGGTAAGCGGCTATCTCGGGATAGTTCGCCTTGCCGGGATGCAGAATGAACACTTTCATGTCGGTTCCTGTTCGTTGTCGAGAATGCGCGCGGGGACGCCGACGGCCACGCAACGGTCGGGCACGTCACGCAACACCACCGCGCCGGCGCCGATCCGCACGCCGTCGCCGACCCGCACCGCGCCGAGCACGACGCTGTGCACGCCGAACTCCACGTGATCGCCGATCGTCGGCACGCCGCCGAGCGTGCCGTCCTTCCGGATCGTGTTGCCGATCGTCACGCCGTGCCGCAGCGTGCAGTAGTCGCCGATCACCGCGTAGCCGTTGATCACGAGGCCGGTGCCGTGATAGAGCGCGAGCCCCTTGCCGATCTTCGTCTTCACCGGAATCTCGATGCCCATCAGCCAGTCGCACAGCACGATGTAGAGCAGGATCAGCGGCGCGCCGGCCAGCAGCGTGAACCGGCTCCGGCACGCGAGGTAGTGCACGACGCGGTAGAAGATCACCACGCTGCGCGTCTTCACGAACGCATTGCGGCGGCAGTCTTCGGCGATCGCCTCGGCGGTCTGTCGCAACGTGACGCCCATGTCAGTGCCGCCTCTCGAACACGCGCCGGGCCGCATCGGCGGGAATGCGCGCGGCGCCGAAGTAGTCGATGCCGTCGACCAGGAACGAATGGATGTACTTCAGCAGCCGCTCGCGATCGAACTCCTTGTAGAAACAGCGGCCGAGCGACACCACGCGCTTGCCGTACAGCATCGCCTCGAGCCCGACCGTCGAATTGATCGTGACGACCGCATACGCGTGCCGCAGCAGGTCCGTCGTCGGCGACGTGACGATTTCGAAGCGATACGTCTCCTGCAGGCGCACGATCGCTTCGATCTCGGCCGCATCGGTTTCGGCCGGATGCAGCTTCACGAACAGGTCGGCGCTCTCGTTCGCCGCGAACGCGAACGCACGGCGGATCGCCTCGAGATTGTCGACGTCCGAATGCAGCTTGATTTGCGTGTCGCCGGATACCTGCAGCGGCAGGAACACATAGCGGCTCGTCGCCAGCGCGTCCGCCGACATGTACGTGGCCTGGCGCGGCGCCGGCATCCCGTTGCGCGCCCGCACGCTCGTCAGGCGCCGGCGGCCGACGCCGCGGCTGACCACCTTCATCACGTAGTTGGTCGCCGACATGGCCTTGCGCGCGAACGACGTTCGCGCCTGCGGCAGCGGCATCTGCTTGTAGCGCTCGTAGGCCGACAGCCAGCGCGCATGCATGTGCTCGTCGGGCAGCGGCAACCGATCGATGCTCTCGGGGTGGCGGCTGATCGTCGACAGCGCATTGACGCCCAGCGAATCGACGAACAGCTTGCCCGGCAGGTTCGAGATCTCGATGAAGCGGGTCGCGACACCGTACACCGTGCACGCCTGCCGCACCGCGCGGCACACCAGTTGCTGTCCGTTCCACATCACGCACTGCTCGATCCGCAGGCCGCGCAGCACCTCCGATGCGATATGGAAGATCGCCGCCGACTCGCGCTTCGCGCGCGCCTCGGTCATCTGCCCGTTCAGTACCTCGATCGACAGCGGGTACGGCGTGCGGTCGGCCGCGTGCCCGTCGGGCACGTCGATCGGCATCAGCCGGTTCAGGTACACCGAGCGATAGCCGCTCAGCAGCAGGCCGAGGTGCGCGACCGGCTCGCTCGTCAGGAACGCGAACTCGTATTCGTGCCGCACCGCGCTCACGAGCCGGGTCGCGAAGTAGTAGCGCTCGAGGGAATCGATGACGATCAGGATCATGGTGTGCTCATTCGTCGTTGCGGCGATCTCACGCCAGCGCGCGGGATCGGGACAGGTTCGTGTCGAGGACCCGGTACGTGAGCGCGATGCCGGCTGCCATCAGCGCCGCGCCGGTCAGCGAAAAAACCTGCACGCTCGCCGGGGCCGACAGGTTCATCAGCCGCGCGATGCCCAGCGCACCGGACAGGCACACGCCGCAGGTCAGCTGAAACAGGAAATCGACGCGCTGCGCGCGCGTCGCGAGGAAGATCTGCGACAGCGGCACGTAGATCAGCTGCAGCGCGAACAGCGGCATCAGGCTGTGATAGAACCCGACCGAGCCGTGCCAGCTCGGGCCGAAGAACCGGTTCACGAGCGGCGCGAACAGCAGCAGCCCGCCGGCCATGTACACGACCGCGAGCACCGCGAGCGCGCGGGCGTAGGTCCGGTACACGCGCGGCACGGTCGCGCCCGCATCCGGACGCGCCATCGCACCGATCGCGTCACGGCGAAACACGCCGCCGACGCTCTGCGCGATCAGCGACACCGGAAAGAAGCCGAGCCGGTACGCAGCCGCGAAGTAGCCGGCGCTCTGCGCGTCGAACCAGTGCGGAATCGCGATCGACAGTGCGTAGGTCAGCACCGACGCGCACAGCGTCGACGGCAGGATGTACAGCGCGAAACGGCGGTTCCTGACGAAGAACGCGCGCGACAGCCTGAACGCGTACCCGGCGCGATAGCCGGAAAGCAGAATGGCCGCGGCCATCACGATCGACACCGCCGCGGTCGCCAACGTGTACAGCGCGAACACGTCGACCCTTCCGCACGCTGGGCAGGCGAGCGACAGCACGAGGCCCGCGAGGAACATGCCGTTGACCACCACGCGCGACAGCGCGATCCAGCCATAACGCCTGAGGCTGTTCAAATAGGAACCGGCGGCCAGTTGCACGAACGTGGCCAGCGCATAGACGGCGACGAGAGAGAGATCCCGGCGCCCGGCGACGGCAATCACGACGCCGACCGCCGCGGTCACGACCAGGCTCAGCGCCGTCACGTTGACGAACGCGTTGAACGACTCGCCCGGCCTGTCGTCGACGCACGCGAGTTCGTAGCGGAACGCGAGCAGCGTGCCGACGAAGGTCGCGAGCGCGAGCAGATAGTTGAAATGGCCGAGCGAGTCGGGCCCGAAGCGCCGTCCGATCACGAAGATGCAGGCGAACAGCGCGATCTGGCCGAGCACGACGCCGGCAAGCGACACGATCGAATCCCGTGGATTGATCATCTCGCCTCCGTGCGCGGTGCGCGGCCGGATACGCGGGCCGGGCCGCCGGCGGCGGTGAGCGCGTCACGCATCCTGCGCCCCGTATTCATACGCGACGTAGCGGTACCCGCCGTACTTCGACCCGTATCCGTACTGCCCAAGCCGTGGGTTGACGCCGTTGAAGATGACGCCGCTCAGGCGGACCCCGTTCTGCGCGAAGCGCTTCACGGATTCGCCGATCTCGCCGAGCTTCGTCTTGCCCGCCATCGTGACGAGCAGCGCGGTGCCGGCGATCGCGCCGAGAATGCCGGTATCGGGCACGGCAAGCACCGGCGCCGAGTCGATCACGACGATGTCGTAGCGTGACGACAGGTCGTCCATCAGCGCCGCAAGATTGCGGTTCAGCAGCAGCTCCGCGGGGTTCTTCGGCATCGTCCCGGTCGAGATGAAGTCGAGACCGTCGACCACTTCGCGGTGAATCACGTCCTCCACGCGCGCGCTGCCGGCGATCAGCTCCGTGAAGCCGCGCCCGCGCGGAAAACCGAGATAGTCATGCAGCCGGCCCTTGCGGATGTCGCCGTCGATCAGCAGCACGCGCTTGCCGGCGCTCGCCATCACGACCGCGAGGTTCGCCGACAGGAAGGTCTTGCCGACGCCCGGCGTGGGGCCCGCGATCAGCACGATGTTGTTCTTCGCCTCGAGCATCGCGAACTGCAGCGCGGTGCGCAGGCTGCGCAGGCACTCGACGGCCGGTTCGTTCGGGAAGTCGATCGACAGGATCGACTTGTGACCGCGCTTGCGCGCGGCCTCCTCGGCCAGGTCGCGCTGATGGTCGCTGATCGGCACCGTCGCGTACACCGCGAGGCCGAGACGGCGCTCGATCTCGTTGTGATCGGAGATGCCATGGAACAGCATCGAGCGCGTGATCGCGGTGCCGCAGCCGGCGAGCAGCCCGAGCAGCAGCGACGCGAGCGCGACGAGCGCCTTCTTCGGCCGCACCGCCACTTCCGGTACCGCCGCCGTGTCGACGAGGCGCACGTTGCCCGTCTTGCCGGCCTGCACGAGTTGCAGCTGCTGCATGTTGTTCAGCAACGCGGTGTAGAGGTCGGTGTTGACCCTCACGTCGAGCATCAGCCGCACGGTATCCTGCTGCAGGTCCGGCAGGCGCCGGATCTGTTGTTCGGCCGTATTCCGATAACCGTTCAGCGCGGCGATCTGCTCGTCGATCACCGCGACGCTCGGATGCCGCTCGGTGAAGCGCGACATCAGCTCCTGACGCTTCTGTTGCAACTCGAGCAGGCGCGTCTTCGCGTCGGCGGTCTGCGCCAGCGCGAGCTTCGCTTCCTCGGTGAGGTCGACCGTGCCGTGCTCGTTGCGCAGCTTCGTCAGGCGCGCCTCGGAATCGGTCAGCTGCTGCTTGAGCTGCGGCAGTTGCCCGCTGAGAAACTCGAGCGACTGCGCGGCCTCCGCCGACTTCCGCTCGATGTTCTGCCGCACGTACTGGCGGCCGATCTCGTTCATCGTGTCGCTGACCCATTTCGGGTCGGTGTCCTGCAGGCTGGCGACGACGACGTCCGATTGCTTCACGCGCTCCTGCACGTTGAGGCGATCGCGGATGTCCTCGATCGTCTTCAGCCGCGAGTTGCGCACCAGCACGAACGCGGCGCCCGGCTTCGCGGCGATCGACGCGACCAGCAGCGTGACCGGCCCGCGCGGCGAGCTGAAATGCTCGAGCGTGCCGACCGTGCCCTCGACCGGCGCATCGAAATCGCCGCCTTCGAGCCGGTAGCGCTTGCCGCCGAGGTTCGTCAGCGAGAACGCATCGCCTTCGTTCTTGCGCGGCACGTCGAAGCGCGGCACGTCGATATGCTCGCGGCCCCATGCGTAGCCGCCGAAACCGGCCAGGCCGGGGTCGGACAGGCCGTCGGCATGGCGCGAGATCCAGTCGCCGATCAGCGGAAAGCGCTTCGGCTCGGCGTCGATGAACAGGTTGAGCTTGTCGACCGCGCGTTCGACGACGAGGCGCGACGCGAGGATCTGCTGCTCGGCGGCGGCCGAGGACTTCACGTCGAACAGCGCGGAGACATCGCCGAGCAACGACTTGGCGGCCGACGTGTCCGGGCTGTCCTCGACCTGGACCATGATGTTGGCTTCGAACACGGGCTTGCCGAGCATCGCATACGCGAGGCCCGCAGCCAGCAGCACGCACGTGATGATCGCGATCAGCCAACGGCTTTCCAGCAGGATGTCGAGCACCGTGACAAAGTCGGTCTCGCTGCCGTCTTCGGCGGTGGGCTGCGGCGGGGCGGAGGGTTGGGTCATGGCAGCGACGGGAGGCATATGGGGTTTCATTTGGGGCATCGACCTGCGGCCGCGTCAGACGATACGCAGGCGCTTCGACCACTCGGACACGCCGAGCTCGATCAGTCGCGCGCAGCGTTCGAACACGAATCGGGGCTGGCGGTAAGGGTCGTGCACGTCGAAATCCGTGTACTCGCCGAGACGGAACACGCGTCCCCGCACGAACGGGAACTGGTTCTCGAGTGACGTCCGCTGGCGACGGTCCATCACGAGGATCAGGTCGGCGTCGGTACACAGCGAGCGGCCGATCTGCTGCGCGCGATGCGTCGACACGTCGAAGCCGCGCATCCGCATGACGTCCTGCGCATACGGCGCGGCCGGCATGCCGACCAGCGCGTTCAGGCCGGCGGACGCGATGCGGCGCCCGGGCATCGCGTCACGCAGCATCGCTTCGGCCATCGGGCTGCGGCAGATGTTGCCCTCGCAGACGATCAGGATCGATTCCATCACTTGGTCGCAATCGCCGCGGTCAGGCCGGCGTTGATGGCCGGCAGCAACAGACTGAGCACACGGCTGAAGCGCACCAGCCCGTTGCCGTCGACGTACACGACATCCTGCGGCTTCAGCTGGAACTGATTCGCCAGCACCATCGCGACCGGCGAGCGCGCGTCGAGGCGATAGACCTGCGGCTGCTCGTCCTGCATCCCGCGCACCACGTAGACCTGCGCCGCATCGGCCGTGTTCGCGTTCAAGCTGCCGGCCTGCGAGATCGCCTCGCTCAGCGTCAGCCGGCCATTGCGCATCGGCAACGCCGTCACGGGCTTGTTGACCTCGCCCATCACGAACACGCCGCTCTCGTCGCGCGGCAGCACGCGCACGAGATCGCCGTTGCGCAGCACGATCGTCGACGGGTTGCGCCCCTGCTCGGCCATCTCGGTCAGGTCGAGCCGGCGTTCGACGCCGTCGCGCACGAGCACGACGCGGCTCTGGTCGGCCGACGCCGCGAAGCCGCCGGCCCGCCCGATCGCGTCGTACAGCGTCATCGGGATGTCGTTGACGGGTTGCGAGCCCGGCGTATGCACCTCACCCTCGATATACACCTGCTTCGCGCGGAACGATGCGATGCGCACCGTGACTTGCGGATTCCTGAACGTCTTGTCGAGACGCCGCGTGAGCTGCGTCTGAACCTGCTCGGCCGTCAGTCCAGCCACCGGCAGGCGCCCCGCGAACGGGAACTGCAGCGTGCCGTCCTGGTCGACGACGAAGCCCGGCGGCGCATCGGCCGGGCGCGGCGCGGCCTGCGCCGGCGCGCCGAGCGCCGCCGCGAGTTCGGGGTGATCCCAGACGACGATCTGCAGCACGTCGCCGCGCCCGATCGTGTAGGCATCCGGCGACCCGACGACATCGCGTGCTTCGCCGCGCGTACTGCGTTCGGTGTCGCGCATGCGCCGGATCAGCGACAGATCGATGTTCGTGATCGACACCGGCAGCACGGTGCTCTCCGCCTGCGCGGCCACGCTTTGCAGCGGAATCGACGTCGGCTGCTGCATGCGCATGCCCGGCGCGATGCCGCACGCGCCCAGCAACGCACACAGCGGCGGGATCATCACGAGCGAACCGACACGCATTGGCCGGCGCGGCGCGATCGCGCGCGCCGACTCCATTTGACGCAACCTCTGCATTACACCCTCGCACTCTTTTAATTTGAAATTTCACCGGTCGCCCCGCGTCGTGTCGAACGCGAGTACAGCACCCCTGTCGAGACCGGACATGCTTGCCGCTACTGCTCACTGCCGAACCCCGCCGCGCCTGCCACGGTGACGCGCCGCCGCCCATCCTTCGCGACGTGCGCGCGGCAGCGGCTAATACGCGCCCGATCCGCGCACCACCACGTTGATCGTCCGCAACAGGATGCCGATGTCGCGCCGCAGCGACCATTCGCGCACGTAGGACACGTCAAGCGACACGCGCGTCGAATAGTCGGTGTCGTTGCGGCCGCTGACCTGCCAGAGTCCGGTCATCCCCGGTTTCGCCATCAGGTAGTAGCGCACGTCGGTGCCGTAGCGTTCGAGTTCCGCCTCGACGATCGGTCGCGGCCCGACGAGGCTCATGTCGCCCTTCAGCACGTTCAGCAGCTGCGGCAGTTCGTCGAGACTCGTCTTGCGGAGCAGGCGTCCGATCGGCGTGATGCGGACATCGTTCTTCAGCTTGAATTCGCGATCCCATTCCGCGCGGGCGTCGGCATCGCGCTCGAGCAGCGCCTTGAGCACCGCATCGGCGTTCGTCACCATCGAGCGGAATTTCAGGCACTTGAAGCGCCGGCCGTCGCGGCCGACGCGCTCGTGCCCGAAGATCGCCGGGCCGCCGTCGCGCCGCACGATCCACGCGATGCCCAGCAATACCGGCGCCAGCATCAGGAGCAGCAACGACGCGCACACCAGGTCGAAGCCGCGCTTGACCAGGCGCTTCACGCGCCCCACCGCGCGGTGGCCGATCTCGCGCTGGCCGCGCAGGTCGGCGTGCGCGATGGCCGCCGCACGCATCCGATCGCCGGCACGCTCGATCATTCCGAAGAGCGCGAGCGTCAGCGCACGGAACGCGATCAGGCCGATCCCGCTGGCGAGCGTCCAGTACACGAACCACTCGCTCGACAGCACGTGCGCGCGATGCAGCATGTACAGCAGCGCGGTGCTCACGCCCTGCACGACGATCCACGCAAGCACGGTTCGACCAAGCACGTGCAGTGCCGAACGCGTGCGCGCCGCGTCGTAGATGCCACAGGCGGGAAATACCGACAAGGCCAGCGCGGCGGCAAACGCGACGAGCGCGCCGTCGAACAGCGTCCCGCGCGCGCCGCCGGTGGCACCGATCAACGCGGGAATGAACGCGCCCAGCACGATCAGCCCGATATCGGTCGCTCGATTGATCAACGAATTCATTGATATGAACTCCTAATTTTTTGTCCAGCATCCATCCGCGTTCCGCACCGGCACTTCACGTCAAAACTCATGGCGCCGCGAGGCGGTCATTCCGCTGTGCCGCGGCACGCTGCGGTGCGCTCGCCGGTCAGCGTGCCCATCCGTGTGCCCGTCGGAATGTCGTCACTTCCGTGTTTCCGCAGTGCATCATATTCATCGCGACTCGCGCATTTATCGCTTGCGTCCGAATTCGCCTTGTTGATGGCTGATGGAATCAAGGGTGAATCCATGCCGGATTTATCCGATCGCCCTCACGATTTTCCGGATAACATCCCGTGCGAAATGACGCACGTCTTTTCAGTGATTCTCGAATCACGACCGCTACGGCACTACGCCGCCTCCCGCCAATGCAGGATTCATGTTGCCGGTGCCATTCGCCACGCCAGACGGCGATTTCATCGCCGGGTGCCACGCGGAACAGACGAGCGAGCATCGGCGGTCAATCTCCGCGCGAATGCTGGTTCGAGGAATAAAAAGGCCTGCACGGTGCGCTCACGAACACACGGCAGGCAAAATTCCGAGGAGTACCGGGGTGCCGCCTCCTCGAAAGGCCAGTCGATAACCTAATCGAGCGGATACGCGGTTCGGGCGGCGGGTGTCGGACGGCGCCACGATTGTGGCCGAATCCGCCTTCGTCGCGCGTCGATCCACCGATATACGAATTTTGCAGTACGAATGGAGCGCCCTGTCATTCGAATGAAATACCGTTCATCCGGAAACTCATTACGCCCGGCACGATGAATTGCCGTATCGGCTTCGAGTGACGAAAGGCACGCTCGCGACTACGATGTCGCGTTGTTCATCCAGCTGCTCAGATCCGACGCATACAGCATTTCCGCCGAGGCTTCGCCGCCTTTTCGAGCAGCGGCCCGATACTCGGTTGGTGAAGTCTGCAAGTGCTGGCGAAACAGCTTGGCCATCCGGTCGCCGCTGCCAAGGCCGGTTCGTCTCGCGACCTTATCGGCCGGAAGGTCCGTTTCGATCAGCATGCGACAGGCCTTTTCAAGGCGGATTCTCAACACGAACTCGGTTGGCGTCACACCGATCTCGTTCTTGAATCGCCGGAGGAAATTGCGCTCGCTCATCGCGGCGGCCTGCGCCTCGTCCGCGATGGAGATCCGATTCTCGCTGTTGACGCGCAGATGATGAGCCGCGCGTCGGATCAAGGTGCTGGCGCGCGCGACACGAGCGCCGAACAGCACGTCGGTCAGCTTGCGGTTCGCACCGGATACCATGCACGCCACGATTTCCTGCGCGATTTCGTAACCCATGTCCACGCGCACGATCGACAACGCGTCCGAGAACGGCCCGTCGTCTTCGTCACCCGCACATTCGATGTCGTCGCGTCCGAGGTGCGAAGCGCCGTCGTCGTCCGCCGACGGCAACACCTTCTCGGCCTCCTTTTGCGCCAGGTGAATCTGCGTCAACAGCTTCCGGCCGCCACCGCTGCCCCTGACCACGCGCGCGCGCTGATGCGCGTGCCTGAGCCACGCGATCAATTGCTCGTCGAGAGCATCGATCCCACCCTCTCCGCTCAGGACGAACATCGCGTGAACCGTGCTTGCATCGAGCATGCGGGTGGCGTCCGTCCAGATTCCGACACCGGACGACGAACGAACCGGGCCGCCATGGATCGAATAAAGCCGCAATTCGTAGTGGTCGGCGAATGCGCCCTCGGCCCGACCTAGCTGATTGGCGAGTTCGAACACTGCCGCCAGCTTGCCCATCTGCATAATCGAAAAACCCTCGAGCAACAGTACGATTACGCTTACCCGTTGATGCCCGGTTCCGGAGCCTCTGCCACGATTCACGCTTAACCCCGCCGACGAATGATTCGATACTGTTTGCATCTTGCGGCCCTTTAACAATTTCTTACATTTCTTGATTTCTGCGCCGCATCATATGCGGCTGGGATTGTTAGCCGATTTATCAATGTCCGTTTCCGCCGTGTTGTTGTCGGAATCAATCAAGCCCGTGATGCGACCCTGTTTATTGACAATAGCCGGATGGAATGTGAATTAATTCTCAAAATTCGATAGAAAATTGACGCTAGTCATCGACAGCGGATATCGATCGGGATAACGGAAAACTCACCGGGCTCAGGATAATTGCGACGAAATTCGGGCCGCCCGGTGCATGACGCCCGTGAGCCGGTGGATCAGGGCTGGATGAGGGAAGATGTTTCGGCGACCGCATGGGTGTGCGGACCACCGCAAATTCGGGCAGTTGCCTCGATTATTCGTGCACCTCGGCGTCACGTTCAAATCGATGTCGCGTGCACGGGTCCCGGGTGTAATGCAGACGGCAATCGATGTAATCGGGTGAGCCCTGATCGGAAATTGCTGAACACGAATGGGTGGTGCGAAGTACGATTTGTATTCGCTTCGATATCGAGGCAAACGTTCGCGACGGACATATTCATCCGATGTCATTGGAAATCCACGCAGTATCCCGTGCTGTATCGACGCTCGAATAGCGGTGCAATTACCGAATATTTCGAAACGGTGCCACGCAAACGTTTCGTTAAATATGGATATACCCCTGATGGGCGCACCAAATTGATGCAGCAATGTCGCGCCGACGCCCTATTCGACATATCGACGTCGCCGGAGAGCGGCAAAATGCGACGCGTTGCGTTCGGACTCGTTTCGACGCTATTGGCACAGCTCGCGGCGTGCCACCGCGCCAAAGCCAATGTGCCTGCAGGCAGCGTGGCACACAAATTGACGGGATGGCCAGGCAATTCGTGAATACGATGACACGCGACCACGTCGCCTTCACGGCAGAAACCTGTCGTGGCGCCGGCAACGACGGATTCGATGCCGTTGTCCGACCGTATGAACGCGGTCGTGTCGCGACAGCCAGTCCGTCACGATTGGCGTTCCGGCCATGCGTTCGCATCAGGCGAGCCGGATAGAGGCACGTAGACCGTTTCGACATCCCAAACAAGAGGCTTGCAAAAGGCGGCGGGGCCATACATGCACGAAAAGCGTGAAATCGGCAAACCCTGCGGTCGGCTTTGCCTTCGGAGCGACCCGCATCCTGTACCGCCGGCAACCCGTTTTGCCCCGCCGGGCCACAGACCATCACCTGTAACCGATCGCTCCCCGCGATCACGCGATGCGACGGAGCGTCCGAGAAGGCAGCCCGCGCGTCCGGGAATTTGTCGACATTGCACAACGGAACTCGGCAGACCGCGCCATCCGTCAGGTGCTTGCCGTTCTCAGGTTTATTCGCGATGCGGGTGACGCTGGACAAACATCAGCAACGCTTCACGGAAATGCGACGCGGCGGGGTTTTGCAAATCATGCCGGGTAACGAGATGCAACGGCGCGCGAAACGCATGATCGCCGGCCACACGGCAGTAGCGCACGCTTTCCTGATGGTAACGTTGCATCGACGCCGGAACGAGCGATACGCCGCCGCCCGCCGCCACGAGATTGATTGCCGTCACCATGCGCGGCACCTCTTCCGCGACGTGCGGCTCGAATCCCTTCGCCTGACAAGCGCGAATGAAGTCCGCGTACATGCCGGGCGCACCCGGCCGACGCACGAAGATGAACGATTCGTTCGCGAGCTGTTTGAGCGACACGGAACGACTGCTGACCAGCCTGTGCCCCACCGGCAGCACCAGCAACATGCGTTCTTCGGCGAGGAGTTCGAAGCGTAGGTCAGCGGGCGTTTCGACCGGTTTGCGGAGAATGGCGGCATCCGCGCGGCCGTTCAACATCATTTCGATGATCTCCGCCGCATTCACCTCGCTCATCTCGATCGAAATCTCGGGGTACATGTCCCGAAAATTGCGAATAGCGGTAGGCGTAAGGGGGTGAAACGCCGCCGAACTCGTGAGCGCGATACGCACCGTGCCGATCCGGCCTTGCGCCACTCGGCGCGCATGGACGACGGCGTTGTTCAGTTCGAGCAGTACCGCACGCGCGCGTGCGGCGAAGATCTCGCCGGGCGCCGTCAACACGACGCCGCGGGGCTGCCGCACGAACAGCGCGAAGCCTAGTTCCTGTTCGAGTTCCTGAATCTGCTGCGACAACGGCGGCTGCTGGATATGCAGTCGCGCGGCGGCCCGAGTGAACTGACCTTCTTCGGCGACGGCGAGGAAATAGCGCAGCTGTCTGAGTTCCATCGTTTGTCTGGTATATGCGTTGGATATGGCAACCGTGTCTCATCGGTATTTTACATTCGCGACATCGACACGTACGCTTGCTTCAAAAGCTGGAAGCGCATCAAAGGAGACACATGCAATCCACCTTGCAAGCGGCTGTGCACGCGTCGGCCGCAACGGCACTCAGCCGTTCGCAAACCCGCCGCGCGGTGCTCGCGTCGGTCATCGGCAATGGCCTCGAGTGGTTCGACTTCCTCATCTACGGCTACTTCGCGAAGATCATCGCGCAGGTGTTTTTCCCTGTCGGCAACGGATTTGTGTCGATCACGCTGACGCTTGCGACGTTCGCGGTCGGCTTCGTGGTGAGGCCGCTAGGCGGCATCGTGATAGGCGCATGCGCGGACCGCTACGGTCGGCGCAAAACCTTGTCGCTGCTGATTCTGCTGATGGCGGCGAGCACGCTGATGATGGGCCTGACACCCAGTTACGCAGCCATCGGCATGG
Organism: Burkholderia seminalis; assembly: GCF_001718535.1. Classification (NCBI taxonomy): domain Bacteria; kingdom Pseudomonadati; phylum Pseudomonadota; class Betaproteobacteria; order Burkholderiales; family Burkholderiaceae; genus Burkholderia; species Burkholderia seminalis. The sequence continues at coordinate 620,410 of NZ_CP013399.1, forward strand.
CCGCACCGCTCCTCGTCGTCCTCGCCCGTATTCTGCAAGGGCTCTCGGTGGGCGGCGAGTTCGCGACAGCGGCCGCGATGCTGACGGAATACGCGCCGCCAGGACGCAAGATGTTCTTCGGCAGTTTTCAGATGACGTCACAGGCCGTCGCGCTGCTTCTGTCGTCGCTGTGTTCGTACTTGCTCACCACGCAGCTGTCGCATCAGTCGCTCGTGACGTGGGGTTGGCGCGTGCCATTTCTGCTCGGCGCGCTGGTGGGGCCCGTGGGCTTCTACATCCGCCACAAGGTCGGCGAGTCGCCGGAATTCGTACAGTTGCGGGAGCGCCTTGGACATGCGCCACGCCAGTCGCTACGGACATTCATTCGCGAGCGCGGCGATGCGGCGCTATGCGCGATGGGCGTCATCATCATCGGCGCCGCGACCAATTATCTGTGGCACTCGTATATGCCGCTCTATGTCGAACACCAGTTGCATCTACCGCTCAAGAACGCGCTGTTCGGCACGGCGATCTCCGGATTGATCGGCATTGTCGGCTATCCGCTGGCAGGGAAGCTTGCCGACCGCTTCGGCGCGTATCGGCTGTTCTTTCCGGTGACGATCGCCTGGGTATGCGCTGCCTATCCGCTTTTCGCATGGGTGCTCGCGGCGCCCTCGCCCGAACGCGTCTTCAGCGCGCAGATAATCGCGACGGTCGTGCTCAGCGTCATGTCGGGCGCGCACCCCGGCATGCTGACGCAGTTGTTTCCGACGGCCATGCGTTCGACGGGCGTGGCGCTGTCGTACAACGTGGCCGTCACGCTGTTTGGTGGACTCGCGCCGCTCACCGTTTCGACATTGATCGACGTCACCGGCTCGCGCATCGTACCGGCGTGGTATCTGGTGTTCGCCGGCATCGTCTCGTTGTTGCTGGTCGGGTTCACGTCGTCCGGGCGACGCTTGCGCCACGAGCCCGACCTGTGGCCGGGTGATACAGCATGAGCGCCGCGATGTGCCTTCCCCGGAACCACGAGATGCGTCCACGCAACGAAGTACCCGTCAAAGTCGTCGCCAGCGAGCGGTTGACCGTTTCGACGTCACGCGGCGCAGCGAACGTGCCGCTGTTCACGGGCGGCACCGCCGCACGGGCCACCGCGACGCAGGTCGTCGTGATGCTGCACGGCCGATTGCGCGACGCCGACGCATACCTTCGATCGACGCAGCGCGCGCTCGACGCCTCCACGGCCGATGCGAAAAGCGTGATGCTCGCCGTGCCGCAATTTCTCGCGACGGCCGACGTCGCGTATCACCGGTTGGCGGACGCCTGTCTGCATTGGGAATGGACCTCGTGGATGGGCGGACTTGACGCAGTCGGTCCAGCGCCGCTCAGCTCGTTCGATGTGCTCGATGCGCTCGTCGAACATTACGTGCAGGGCATGCAGAGCGGCCGCTATCCGAAGCTGCGCGAGATCGTGATCGCGGGACATTCCGGAGGTGCGCAGGTCGCGCATCGGCACGCGATACTCAGCAACGCTACGGCATGTTGTCTCGCACGCGGTGTGAAAGTACGTTACGTCATCGCGAATCCTTCGTCGTATGTGTATTTCGACGCGTGGCGTCCGCACTGCGAGGGCATCGATCGAACCGCATGCGCCGGATTCAATGAATGGAAATACGGCACGTCGCGACTTCCCCGCTACGCGGACGGACTCGACGCGCAATCGCTCGAACGTCGTTATGTCGATCACGACGTCACCTATCTGCTCGGTGCGCACGACGACGATCCGGCGCACCCGGCTCTCGACCGCTCATGCGAGGCGATGATGCAAGGCCCGCACCGCCTCGCACGCGGCCGCGCGTACTACGCCTATCTGCGCGCCCGGCATCCGGCATTGCGGCATGTGCTGCATGAAGTTCAAGGCGCGGGGCACAGCGGCGATGCAATGTTCGTATCGCAGGCCGGCGTGTGCGCACTGTTCGGCCCCTCCGTTCGGCTCGCCAAATCTGGCGTCGAGCAGGCAGGCGGTGCTGTCGAATAGCAATCCATTCATCCTGGAGACGACGATGGACAACAGACCGTTGTGGGGGGCGCTCGCCCTCAGCCTTTGCATCAGCGGGTGCGGCGGCAATGAGTCGAGCGGCGGCGCTTCGGCGAGCTCGCCGCCACCGCCGTCAGCCGCGGCCCAATGTGGGGCATTGAACGGCCTGGCGATTCCGGCATCGTCGATTGCCGAGCCGACCGGCGGCGCGACGATCACGAGCGCCACGCTGGTGGAGGCCGCCGGTGAATATTGCCAGGTGAATGGGGCCATCGCTCCCGTCGATCCCGCGGCGCCGTCGATCAGGTTTCAGGTCAATCTGCCGACCCACTGGAACCGCAAGGCGCTGCATTATGGCGGCGGCGGCTTCGACGGTACGCTGATTACCGGCGTCGACGCGCTCGACATGGCGCCAACGGGCACGCCGACGCCGCTTGCCGACGGCTACGCGACGTTCGGCGACGATTCCGGGCATCAGAGCGCCAGCATCACCGACGGCAAGTTCGCCGCGAATGACGAGTCGCTGGCGAACTACGGCGGCCTGAGTCTGAAGAAGGCACACGACGTCGCGATGGCGCTCATCAGAAAGCGCTACGCGAGCGCGCCCGGCAAAACCTATTTCTTCGGCAGTTCTACAGGCGGTCGGGACGGGTTGAGCGAAGCGCAACGCTGGCCCGCCGACTATGACGGTATCGTCGTGAATCGCCCGGCGCTCAACTATACCGGGCTGCGTTTGAGCAATGTCGTGCTCGGCCGCGCACTCTACCTGAACAATGGCGCAGGCTGGCTCGATGTCGCCAAAACGGTACTGCTGCAAAATGCCGTCATGAGCGCGTGCGATGCGCTCGACGGTGTCGCCGACGGCATCGTGTCCAACGTGGCGGCGTGCAAGGCGCAATCGGCGACGGTGCTGGCGTCCGTGCGTTGCCCGAACGGCGCGGATTCGGGCGACACCTGTCTGTCGGATGCGCAGATCGCGACCATTCAGACCATCGCTGCACCGTTGCAATTGCCTTATCCGCTTGCGAACGGCGTGACGCAATACGCCGGCTACAACATCCTCGCCGGTTCGGTGTTCGCGGGGCCGTACACGACGCGTGATCTCGGCGAATCGAAAGTACCCGCGAATCCCGCGGGAAAGAAAGACGCGAACCAGTGGGTGACAGGCGATCAATGGGTCAAGTACTTTGTCACGCGCGTGCCCACGTTCGATTCGTTGACGTTCGATCCGGTCAATCCCGGTGCGTATCAGTCGCGCGTCCAGGCGCTATCGGCGCTGACCGATGCAACGAGCACCGACCTGAGCGCCTATGTCGCGAAAGGCGGCAAGCTCATCATGACGCACGGCCTTGCCGACGAGATCGTGAGCACCGACTCGAGCACCGACTATTACGCCGGTCTGGTGCAGCGCTTCGGACAAGGAACGGTCGACGGCTTCGTGCGGTTTTATCTGATGCCGGGGGTCGGCCATGGCACGGGCCCCTTTCATCCCGCCATCGATTCGCTATCCGCACTCGATGAATGGGTAGAAAGCGGCAAGGCACCTGAAACACTGACGATGAGCGACCTCAATGCCGCCACGCTCGGGAGGACGCGCCCGTTGTGCCGCTATCCACTGTGGCCCAAGTATATCGGTGGAGATGTAAAGGCAGCGGCGAGCTTCCAGTGCACTAGCTCGTAGCGCACGGCAGTTTTTCTCGTCATCGTCGTTGCCCGGTTGCACCGTCGTCTTTCAGGAACCCGAGCACAACGCCATCGCGTCGACGGGTGGAACGCGAGGATCGCTTGCGCGAACAAACGACCGTTTTGCCGTCGGTAATCCGATGTCACCGCTTCCAAACCGATTCGGCGTTCGCGAGTCTCGGGATGTCGGAGCACGGTCATCGCTCATGATCGTACTGTCGCGCAAGTCAATCGCACGCATGGGGTCGCGCTGCTCGAGTCCGCGGAGCGGGCGCCCCCCCTGTCGGGTGGTCACCCACGCTCGTCACGCAACGCGACGAAGCGATACGGATCGTCGCAACGGACTCAAGCAGGCAAAGCGCGCGATGCGAGCTGCCGCAGCACCGTCTCGGCGACCGTGCCGGGGCGCGTGCGGGTGGTATTCGACGCACTTGGCGAATTGCTCAAGGATTGCGAGGACAGGCGGATCTGACTCCGGATTCGCTACGCAACTCAACGAAAACTAAAAAAACACTTAAAAACGCGGCGCGAACCGCTGCGCGGTAAATATCGTCAGCTCACCCGTCCGAAGACGCTTGCCAGCTGGCACATCGACGGATTCCACCGCCCCCCTCGGAACACCCCAGATGTCACGATTCATTTAACTTTCCGTGAGGACTTCGACACCGGCCGCTGCCTACGATGGGCGCATGTTTTCAGGACCTGCTTCCAGGAGCCCATCATGCCCACCCGCAGACATCTGCTGTTCGCCGGCGCCACCGGTCTTGCCGCGCTCGCGGCGCTGTCGTCCGCCGGACGGCGTGCGCTGGTCGGCCGGGCGTTCGCCGCGCCGCCGGCCGGCGCACCGGCGGCCCCTTTCGAGATCACGCTCAGCGATGCCGAATGGCATCGCCGGCTCACGCCCGCCCAGTACACGATCCTGCGCGAAGCCGGCACCGAGCGGCCGTACAGCAGCCCGCTGAACGACGAACACCGGGCCGGCACGTTCGCGTGCGCCGGCTGCGCGCTCGCGCTGTTCTCGTCCGCCACCAAGTTCGACAGCCATACGGGCTGGCCGAGCTTCTGGAAGCCGCTCGACCACGCGGTCGACACCCACACCGACACGACGTTCGGGATGGTCCGCACCGAAGTGCACTGCCGGCGCTGCGGCGGGCACCTCGGCCACGTGTTCGACGACGGCCCGCAGCCGACCGGCCTGCGCTACTGCATGAACGGCCTCGCGCTCACCTTCCATCCGGCCGCCGCCTGATCCGGCCCCCCTTCCGACCGACTGGAGAACGCACCATGCTGCTCATCGTCCTTGCCTATCTCGGGGGCGTGCTCACGATCCTGAGCCCCTGCATCCTGCCCGTGCTGCCGTTCGTGTTCGCCCGCGCCGACCAGCCGTTCGTGCGCACCGGCCTGCCACTGCTCGCCGGCATGGCGCTCACGTTCGCCGTCGTCGCGACGCTCGCCGCCGTCGGCGGCGGCTGGGTCGCGCAGGCGAACCAGGCCGGCCGCTGGATCGCGATCGTCCTGCTCGCCGTATTCGGCCTGACGCTGCTGATGCCGCGCTTCGCGGAACACCTGACGCGCCCGCTCGTCGCGGCCGGCAACCGGCTCACCGGCTTCGCGCAGCGCGACGGCCGCCCGGCCGGCCCCGCATCGTCGCTGCTGCTCGGCGTCGCGACCGGCCTGCTGTGGGCGCCGTGCGCGGGCCCGATCCTCGGGCTCGTGCTGACCGGCGCCGCCCTGCGCGGCGCGAGCGTCGGTACGACGCTGCTGCTCGTCGCGTATGCGGCCGGCGCGGCGACCTCGCTCGGCGTGGCGCTCGTGATCGGCGGCAAGGTGTTCGCCGCGATGAAGCGCTCGCTCGGCGCCGGCGAATGGATCCGGCGCGGGATCGGCGCGGCACTGCTGGCCGGCGTCGGCGCGATCGCGCTCGGCCTCGACACCGGCGCACTTGCGCAGCTGTCGACCGTCACGACGGGCGGCCTCGAGACGAAGCTGGTCGACCGCCTCGGCGGACGCTCGAACGGTGCACCGGCCGCGATGGCCGCGACCGGCACCGCTGCCGACAGCGCAACCGGCGGCGCGATGATGGCCGCGGCCGCCGACGGCGCTCCGGCCGGCGGCGGTGCGATGATGCGCGCGGCCGTCACGACGCCGTCCGCGCTGCCCGTCGAAGGCACGCTGCCGTCGCTCGACGGCGCCGTGCAGTGGCTGAACTCGCCGCCGCTGACCGCGGCCGGCCTGCGCGGCAAGGTCGTGCTGGTCGATTTCTGGACGTATTCATGCATCAACTGCCTGCGCACGCTGCCGTACACGAACGCGTGGGCACGCAAGTACGCGCCGTACGGGCTCGTCGTGATCGGTGTGCACGCACCGGAATTCGCGTTCGAGCGCGACATCGGCAACGTGAAGAAGGCCGTGCACGACCTGGGCATCGACTACCCGGTCGCGATCGACAACGGCTATGCGATCTGGCGCGCATTCAACAACGAATACTGGCCGGCGCACTACTTCGTCGACGCGCAAGGGCGCGTGCGCCATCACCACTTCGGCGAAGGCGAATACGCGCAGTCGGAGCGCGCGATCCAGTCGCTGCTCGCGGAAGCCGGCCATCCGGAAGCGCTGAACGTGCCGCTCGGGCTGGCCGGTGCGCCCGCGAACGGGGCGCTCGCGGCGGCCGACAGCGCGGACGTCCGCTCGCCCGAAACTTATGTCGGCTACACGCGTGCGGAGAGCTTCACGTCGCCGGGCGGCGCCGTGCGCGATGCGGCGCACCGCTACGACGCGCCGGCCCGGCCGGACCTCAACGACTGGGGCCTCGCGGGCACCTGGAACGTCGGTGCCGAGCGCGCGTCGCTCGCCGCGCCGGACGGCCGGATCGTGTACCGCTTCCATGCGCGCGACCTGCACCTCGTGCTCGGCCCGGGTGCGAACGGCCAGCCCGTGCGCTTTCGCGTGACGCTCGACGGCGCGGCCCCCGGCGCCGCGCACGGCACCGACGTCGACGCGCAGGGCTACGGCACCGTCACCGGCCAGCGCCTGTATCAGCTCGTACGGCAGCCGGGAGCGATCGCCGATCGCACGTTCGCGATCGAGTTCCTCGATCCCGGTGTCGATGCGTACGCATTCACTTTCGGTTGATCGCGTGCGCCGCCACCCGGCGCCGTGTCCCCGACCCATTGAAAAGGAGCAAATGATGATCCCGATCTCCCCCCGTGATGCCGCGGCGCGACGGCGCGCGACCTTGCTGCGCCGCATCGGCGCCGTCGCCTTCGCGGCCGCCGCCGTGTTCGGCTACCAGCGTATCGTCAATTCCGCCGAGCCGATGCGCACCGTGCCCGCCCCGACGCTCGACGAGACGTCCGGCGCGTCGCACGACGAAACGGCCGTGCTCGCCGGCGGCTGCTTCTGGGGCGTACAGGGCGTGTTCGAGCACGTCAAGGGCGTGAAGCAGGTCACCGCGGGCTATGCGGGCGGCGCGTCCGAAACCGCGCACTACGCGCTCGTCGGCTCGGGGCTGACGGGGCATGCGGAATCGGTGCGCATCGTCTACGACCCGACGCAGATCACGTACGGCCGGCTGCTGCAGGTGTTCTTCTCGGTCGCGCACGATCCGACCGAACTCAACCGGCAGGGCCCCGATGAAGGATCGCAGTACCGGTCCGCGATCTTCCCGACCACCGCGCAGCAACGCGCGGTCGCGACCGCGTACATCGCGCAGCTCGGCACGGCGCACGTGTTCCCGGCGCCCGTCGTCACGCGGGTCGAGGACTACAAGGGGTTCTATCCGGCCGAGGCGTATCACCAGAACTACCTCGAACTGCATCCCGACGCGCCGTATATCGCGTTCAACGACCTGCCGAAGGTCGCCGGGCTGAAGCAGCGTTTCCCGGCGCTGTACCGTTCCGACGCGGTGCTGTGGCGCGACGCCCGTTCATGACCCGCCACCGGCCGCGTAACGGGATACCGCCCGCCGCGCGGCCGGGCACGACCGGCGCGCGCCGCCTGCGTCCCGATTTGCGCCGCATCAACGAAACTCGTCGCGCCATGCCGGGGCAAACCCGCATCGCGTCCGCCGTCGCGGGCAACTTCGCGTAGACTTCTCCAGATCCCCGCCGCTTCTTGCGGCGCCCGGACTACCCGCCCAGGAGGCGTCACGCATGCTCGCAGTGCCTTTGCCTGACAGCAACACCGTTGGAGAATCGTCCTCCGGCGCCACCGTGCGCGACCTGCGCCGTGTGCCGATTCATCCCGATCACTGGTACCCGCTCGCGTGGTCGCGCGAGCTCAAGCGCGGCAAGACGCTCGGCGTGCACTTCGCCGGCGAGCCGATCGTGCTCGTGCGCACCGAGTCCGGCGCCGTGTACGCGCTCGAGGATCGTTGCGCGCACCGCCAGGTGCCGCTGCACGCGGGCGTCGTCAGCGGCGAAACGCTGCGCTGCTGCTATCACGGCTGGACCTACGCGTGCGACAGCGGCCGCTGCGTCGACGTGCCCTATCTCGGCCGCGAGCGCTTGCCCAACGGCGTGCGCGCGTATCCGTGCCGCGAGGCGCACGGGCTGATCTTCGTGTTCCCGGGCGACGCGACGCTCGCCGAGGAACGGCCGTTCCCCGCCCTCGAATCGGCGGACAACCGCGCGTACAAGACGCGCCGTTTCGGCCGCGAGGTCAAGTGCCACTACTCGTTCATGCACGAGAACCTGATGGACATGAACCATCAGTTCCTGCACCGCAAGCAGATGGGGCAGATGCGCGCGCGCTCGGTGGGCCGTCGCCGCGGCGACGACTGGGTCGAGGTCGACTACACGTTCGCGCGGATGGAAGGCAAGCAGCCGGTCGGCGAGGCGCTCGTGTTTGGCGCGAGCAAGAAGCCGGCCGACCAGTCCGACAAGAGCGTGATGACGGTGCGCACCGGCTACCCGTACCAGACGCTGCAGATCCGTTCGAGCGAAGGCACGCTCGTGATGGACCTGTGGATCGTCTACGTGCCGCTCGACGCCGAACAGCGCACCAACCGCACGTTCGGCCTGCTGTCGATCCACAAGCCCGGCATCCCGTTCGCGCTCGATCTCGCGTGGCCGCTGCTCGTGTGGTTCACCGAGCGCATCTTCCGCGAGGATCGCTGGATCGTCGAGCGCGAACAGGAAGCGCACGATCGCCAGGGCGCCGACTGGAACCACGAGGTGTTTCCGGTCATCAACGAGCTGCGCGACCTGCTGCGCCAGTGCGGCGCGCGCACCGTGATCCCGATCTGCGAAACGCGCGAAGGCGCGTGACGCGTGCGACCCGCCGCGGCGCGCGCCGTTACAGACTGAACGCGCCCGGCAGCAACGCACGGGCCGTCGTGACCTCGACGGCCCCCTTCAGGTTGGCGAGGATCACTTCGATGTCGGGCAAGCCGATCTCGATGATCACCTGACGGCACGCACCGCACGGCGCGATCGGGCCGTCCGTGTCGCCGACCACCGCGAGCCGTGCAAAGTCGCCCGGGCGATAGCCGGCGGCGATCGCCGAGAACATCGCCGTGCGCTCCGCGCAATTGCACAATCCGTAGGACGCGTTCTCGACGTTGCAGCCGTGGAAGACCGTCCCGTCGCGCGCCTGCAGCGCCGCGCCGACCTTGAAGCGCGAATACGGCGCATACGCGCGTTCGCGCGCCGCCCTGGCCTGTTCGATCAGTTCGTCTCGTTCCATCGAAATGATGCCTCCGGGAGTGGGGTCAGCCGATCTGCTGGTAAAGGGTGGGTGGCGCTTCGCCCGTCTCGCCGAGCACGTAGCTGCGCCGCACCGCGTCCACCGCGTGTGCAGCCGCCGCGCCGTCGCGCGCATGCACGTAGCCGAGCGGCTCGCCGGCCTCGACGCGCTGCCCGATCTCCGCCAGCGCCGTCAGTCCGACGCTGACGTCGATCGCGTCCTCCGCGCGCGTGCGGCCGCCGCCGAGCGCGACGACCGCCAGCCCGAGCCCGCGGCAATCGACCCGCTGCACCACGCCGGTCGCCGGCGCGGGAACCGGCACGATCACCGCCGCGCGCGCCAGATGCCGGGCGGGCACGTCGATCAGGTCCGCGGGGCCGCCGAGCGCCGCGACCATTCTCGCGAAGCGTTCGGTCGCCGCACCCGAATCGAGCGCCTCCTGCAGCTTCGCGCGCGCCGCCGCGACGTCGCGCGCCAGCCCGCCCGTGACGAGCAGCTCCGCCGACAGCGCCATCGTGACGTCATGCAGGCGCGCCGGGCGCGACTTGCCCGTCAGGTAGTCGATCGCGCAGGCGACTTCGAGCGCATTGCCCGCGCACGGCGCGAGCGACTGGTTCATGTCGGTGAGGATCGCGGTCGTCTTCATGCCGGCGCCGTTGCCGACGTCGACGATGCTGCGCGCCAGTTCCGCCGATTTCTCCGCGGTCGGCATGAAGGCGCCGGAGCCGACCTTCACGTCCATCACGAGCCCGTCGAGCCCCGCCGCGAGTTTCTTCGACAGGATCGACGCGGTGATCATCGCGACCGACTCGACGGTCGCCGTCACGTCGCGAATCGCATAGATGCGCTTGTCGGCCGGCGCGAGCCGGGCGGTCTGCCCGATGATCGCGACGCCGACCTCGCGCACCGTGCGACGAAACGCATCCGTCGCGGGCATCACGTCGTAGCCGGGAATCGCGCTGAGCTTGTCGAGCGTGCCGCCCGTATGGCCGAGCCCGCGCCCGGAGATCATCGGCACGTAGCCGCCGCACGCGGCCACCATCGGCCCGAGCATCAGCGACACCACATCGCCGACGCCGCCGGTCGAATGCTTGTCGATCACCGGCCCGTCGAGATCGAGCGCGCGCCAGTCGAGCACGTCGCCCGAGTCGCGCTGCGCGAGCGTCAGCGCAACGCGCTCCTCGGTGCTCAGGTCGTTGAAATACACGGCCATCGCGAACGCGGCCACCTGGCCCTCGGTCACGCTGCCGTCGGTCACGCCGCGCACGAACGCGGCAATCCCGTCGCGATCGAGCGGTTGCCCGTCGCGCTTCCTGCGAATGAATTCCTGCGGTAGAAACATCGTTGCCTCTCTTCGAACGGTCGGAGTCTACTGCACGATTCAATGCAGCGAAAAGAACAGCCCGGCAATCGCGGCGCTCATCAGGTTCGACAGCGTGGCCGCCGTCAGCGCGCGCAGGCCGTACCGCGCGACTTCCGAGCGGCGCTCCGGCGCGACCGCGCTGAAGCCGCCCGCGAGAATCGCGATCGACGAGAAGTTCGCGAAGCCGCACAGCGCGAACGACACGATCGCGAGCGTCTTCGGGTCGAGCACCTGCAGGCCGGCCGCCGCGACGTGCTCGCCGCCCTTCAGGTAGGGCGACAGGTCGCCGTACGCGACGAACTCGTTGAAGATCAGCTTCTCGCCGATGAAGTTGCCGGCGAGCGTCGCATCGTGCCACGGCACGCCGATGATCCACGCCAGCGGCGCGAACAGGTGGCCGATGATGCCCACCAGCGTGACCTGCGGAAAGCCCGCGAACGCGGCCGCGCCGCCGACGATCAGGTTCATCAGCGCGATCAGCCCGACGAACGCGATCAGCATCGCGCCGACGTTGATCGCGATGCGCAGCCCGACCGACGCGCCGGATGCCGCGGCCTCGATCACGTTCGCGGCGCGCTTGTCGTCGAAATCGAGACCGTCGACCACGACGCGGCTCGGTTCGACGGTCGGAAACAGCAGCTTGCCGAACAGCAGGCCGCCGGGCACGGCCATGAACGACGCGGCGAGCAGGTATTCCATCTTCACGCCGAGGCCGGCATAGCCGACCAGCACCGAGCCCGCGACCGACGCCATGCCGCTCGCCATCACCGTGAAGATCTCGGCGCTCGTCATGTTCCGCACGAACGGCTTCACGAGCGCGGGCATCTCGCTCTGCCCGAGGAAGATCGTCGCGACGGCCGAACATGCCTCGATGCGGCTCACGCCGAGCACTTTCGCGAGCCCCGCGCCGAGGATCGCGACGATCCACTTCATCACGCCGATGTAGTACAGCACCGAGATCAGCGCGGTGACGAAGATGATCATCGGCAGCACGCGCAAGCCGAACACGAATCCGCCGTCGCCGAACAGCTGGAACATCCGCGCGTCGACCAGCCCGCCGAACACGAACGCGATGCCGTGATTGCCCATGTCGAGCACGCGATTGACGCCGTTCGCGGCCCCGGCCAGCGCCGCGCGGCCCGACGGCACGAACAGCACCAGCGCGCCGATCGCGAACTGCGTGAGCAGCGCGGCGATCATCGTCCGGCCGCTCACCGCCCGACGATTGTTCGACAGCAGATAGGCAACCAGCAACAGGAACAGCATACCGAGGAGACTGCGCAGAATATCCACCTTGTGCTCCTTTCTCACTATTTGAACTGTCCGGCGAGCGGCCCTGGCTCGCGGCCCCTGCATGGGGTGGGTGGATGTTACTCGCTCGATACGCGCGCCTGCAACGCCGACAAAATCACCGTGACCAGCCGCATCGATCGTTTCCCGTTTCGCATCTATCCGACTTGATCAGTTGTTCTATCTACCTGGCGGAAAACGCACGCGGGGCATGCCGCTCTCCGCTCGAACGGACATGCCCCGCATGACACGCGTCGTTCAACCCGCGCGCTCGACCGGATGCGGTTCGCGCAACCGGTTCGCGATCCGCGCGGCCTCGTAGTAGCCGGCCGCCGGCGGACGCTCCAGGTAGCGGCCCGCGCCGCGCACCGCGCGCAGCTCGCCGTCGGCCCACGCGAGCGCGCCGCGCGTGAGCGTGTGCGTCGCGACGCCCTGCACCGTCATCCCCTCGAACACGTTGAAGTCGACCTGCTGGTGATGGGTCTTCACCGAGATCGTCTTCGTCGCGGCCGGATCCCACACGACGAGGTCGGCATCGGCGCCGACCTGCACCGCGCCCTTGCGCGGATACAGGTTGAAGATCTGCGCGGCGTTCGTCGACGTGATCCGCACGAACTCGTTCGGCGTGATGCGGCCATGATTCACGCCGTGATGCCACAGCACCGACATGCGATCCTCGACACCGCCGCAACCGTTCGGGATCTTCGTGAAATCGTTGCGGCCCATCGCCTTCTGCGATGCGCAGAACACGCAGTGATCGGTCGCCGTCGTATGCAGCTGCCCCGACTGCAGCCCGCGCCACAGCGCCTCGCGATGCTCGGCCGAGCGGAACGGCGGGCTCATCACGTGCGCGGCCGCACGCGTCCAGTCCGGGTCGCGATAGACGGCCTCGTCGATCACCAGGTGGCCCGGCAGCACTTCGCCGAACACGCGCAGCCCTTCGCCGCGCGCGCGCGTGATCACGTCGACCGCGTCCTTGGCCGACACATGCACGATGTACACGGGCACGCCGAGCACCTGCGCGATGCGGATCGCGCGGTTCGCGGCCTCGCCTTCGACCTCCGGCGGCCGCGACAGCGGATGCGCCTCCGGCCCCGTCATGCCGCGCGCGAGCAGCGCCTGCTGCAGCCGGAACACGAGCTCGCCGTTCTCCGCGTGCACGGTCGGCAGCGCGCCGAGTTCGAGCGAACGCGTGAAGCTGTTCACGAGAATCTCGTCGTCGGCCATGATCGCGTTCTTGTACGCCATGAAGTGCTTGAAACTCGACACGCCATGCTCGCGCACGAGCGTGCCCATGTCGCGGTGCACGCTCTCGTCCCACCACGTCACGGCCACGTGGAAACCGTAGTCGGCCGCCGATTTCTCGGCCCAGCCGCGCCACTCGCGGAACGCGTCCATCAGCGGCTGCTTCGGGCTCGGGATCACGAAGTCGATGATGCTCGTCGTGCCGCCCGACAGCCCGGCGGCCGTGCCCGAGTAGAAATCGTCGCTCGCGGTCGTGCCCATGAACGGCAGTTCCATGTGCGTATGCGGATCGATGCCGCCCGGCATCACGTACTGGTCGTGCGCGTCGACGACGCTCGCGCCGGCCGGCGCGTCGATCTGCTCGGCGATCTGCAGGATCGTGCCGCCGTCCTGCGGATCCGCGCAAAGCACGTCCGCGCGATAGGAGCGGTCCGCATCGACCACGGTGCCGCCGCGAATCAGGATTGCCATGTGGTTGCCTCCTCGTTGACTGTCGGGTGCCGCTCGACACGCATGTCGCGCGTCATGCGCTCGCGATCTGCGCGTGCTGTCCGGCGCGCCACTTCATCCAGGTGCCGTACACGCCGGACGCCAGCACGAGGCCGACGAACCACGCGTACGTGTAGAGCGTGTTAAAGAACGCCGGCACGTTCGGGAACGACGCCGGAAAGGCGGTATGCAGGAAGCCGGGCAGGTTCGGCAGCACGCCGACCGTGAGCGCGGCGAGCGCGGCCGGGTTCCAGCCGCGCGCGTAGCTAAAGCCGCCGCGTTCGTCGAACAGCGCGCGCGTATCCAGCTGCGTGCCGCGGATCAGGAAGTAGTCGACCATCATGATGCCGGCGACCGGCCCGAGCAGCGCCGAGTACCCGACGAGCCAGGTGAAGATGTAGCCGTCCGTCGTCGCGAGGATCTTCCACGGCATCATCACGATCGCGATCGTCGCGGTGATCATCCCGCCGGTACGGTACGAGATCGCCTTCGGCCACAGGCTCGAGAAGTCGTACGCCGGGCCGACGAGATTCGCGGCGAGGTTGCAGCACATCGTGTCGAGCGTGAGGATCACGAGCGCGATGCCGACGCCGATGCCCGTCATGCGGCTCGTCAGGTCGATCGGATCCCAGATCGCGTTGCCGTAGATCACGACGGTCGCCGACGTCACGACGACCGACACCACCGACAGCAGCGCCATCGGCAGCGGCAGCCCGATCGACTGCCCGATCATCTGGTCGCGCTGCGACTGCGCGAAGCGCGTGAAATCGGGGATATTCAGCGCGAGCGTCGCCCAGAAGCCGACCATCGCCGTCAGGCCCGGCCAGAACGTCGCCCAGAACAGCCCGGCCTTCTTGCCGCCGGCCGCGAACTGCGACGGCGCCGACAGCATCGAGCCGAACCCGCCGGCCTTCGACGTCGCCCACCACACGAGCGCCACGCACATCACGACCTTGATCGGCGCGGACCAGCTCTCGAGCCAGCGGATCGAATCGGTCCCGTGCCAGATGAAGTACAGCTGCAGCACCCAGAACACGAGGAAGCACGCGAGCTGCCCGAACGAGATGCCGACGAGCGGCAGCGCCGCGCCGTGCAGTGCGTTGCCGGTCAGGATGTTCAGCAGCGTGTAGATCGCGCTGCCGCCGAGCCAGGTCTGAATGCCGTACCAGCCGCACGCGACGATCGCGCGCAACAGCGCCGGCAGCTTCGCGCCCTGCGTGCCGAACGACGCGCGCACGAGCACCGCGTACGGAATGCCGTGCTTCGCGCCCGCATGGCCGATCAGGAGCATCGGCGCGAGCACGATCAGGTTGCCGAGCAGCACCGTCATCACCGCCTGCCACGGCGACATCCCTTCCTGGATCAGCCCGGCCGCGAGCATGTACGACGCGATGTTCATCACCATCCCGACCCACAGCGCCGCGAAGTGATACCACTTCCACGTGCGCTGCGCCGGCGTCGTCGGCGCGAGGTCGTCGTTGTACAGGCTGCCGCCCCGCGCCGCGGCGCTGTCGGGATCGGCGGGATTCGCTGCGGATGTCATCGATCGCACTCCACGAAAAACGTCAGCGCCGGCATCGTGCGATGCCGGCCCAGGGGTCACGAAAAGCGGCGGCGCGGACATTGCGCGCCGCCGGACGCCGGTCAGGCCGCCTTCGCATGCTTCTCGGGTGGCGCCGCGGTGCCCGCACCGGCTTCGGCACTCGCCGGATTGTTCGGATGCGTGGTCCAGTTCGCGTAGTCGCCCGAATCGACACGCTCCATCGTGATACATTGCTCGACCGGACACACGTGCATGCAAAGATTGCACCCGACGCACTCCGAGTCGACCACTTCGAAGTGCCGCACGCCGTCCTTCGTCGCCGTGATCGCCTGGTGCGACGTGTCCTCGCACGCGATATGGCACAGCCCGCACTGGATGCAGCGGTCCTGGTCGATGCGTGCCTTGATGTCGTACTTCAGGTTCAGGTATTTCCAGTCGGTCACGTTCGGCACCGCGCGGCCGCGAATATCGTCGAGCGTCGCGTAGCCCTTCTCGTCCATCCAGTTCGACAGCCCGTCGGCGAGATCCGACACGATCCGGAATCCGTAATGCATCGCCGCGGTGCACACCTGCACGCTGCCGGCGCCGAGCACCATGAACTCGGCCGCGTCGCGCCATGACGAGATGCCGCCGATGCCCGAGATCGGCAGGTTCGGCGTTTCGGGGTCGCGTGCGATCTCGGCCACCATGTTCAGTGCGATCGGCTTCACGGCCGGCCCGCAATAGCCGCCATGCGTGCCCTTGCCGTCGACCGTCGGCATCGGCGCCATCTGATCGAGGTCGACCGCGACGATCGAGTTGATCGTGTTGATCAGCGACACGCCGTCCGCGCCGCCCTTGTACGCGGCGCGCGACCCCATCCGGATATCGCTGATGTTCGGCGTGAGCTTCACGAGGCACGGCAGCTTCGTGCCTTCCTTCACCCAGCGCGTGACCATCTCGACGTATTCGGGCACCTGCCCGACGGCCGCGCCCATGCCGCGCTCGCTCATCCCGTGCGGACAGCCGAAGTTGAGCTCGACCGCATCGGCCCCGGTATCCTCGACGAGCGGCAGGATCCATTTCCAGTCGCGTTCGTTGCACGGCACCATCAGCGACACGATCAGCGCGCGGTCCGGCCAGTCGCGCTTCACCTGCGCGATCTCTCTCAGGTTCACGTCGAGCGGACGGTCGGTGATCAGCTCGATGTTGTTCAGCCCCGCGATGCGCTGGCCGTTCCACTGCACGGCGCCGTAGCGCGAACTGACGTTGACGACGTGCGGATCGAGCCCGAGCGTCTTCCAGACGACGCCGCCCCAGCCCGCCTCGAAGGCGCGGTTGACGTTGTAGGCCTTGTCGGTCGGCGGCGCGGACGCCAGCCAGAACGGATTCGGCGAAGTGATGCCTGCGATGGTGCAGCGAAGGTCGGCCATGGTCGGCTCCAGAAGAATGGTGTCGTGATCGGTATGCCTGGATACGTCCCGCGTTCAGGCCGCCTTCGCGTCGCGCGCCGCCAGCGCCGCATCGATCGAGGCGGCCGCGCGCTTGCCGTCCTGCACCGCCTGCACCGTGAGGTCGATGCCGTCCGTCGCCGCGCAGTCGCCGCCGGCCCATACGTCGGGCAGCGCCGTACGCCCGTCGGCCTCCACCGCGATGCGCGTGCCGTCGGCCGTCAGCAACGCGGCCGCGATTCCGTCCGGCACCAGCGTCTGCCCGATCGCCTTCAGCACCATGTCCGCCTCGACGGTGAAGCGCTCGCCCGACGCCGCCTCGAATTCGACGCCGCTCACCTGCCCGTTCGCGCCCGCGATGCGCACGGGCTTCGCGTGCGTGACGAGCGTGACGCCGCTCTTCTGCGCAAATTCGCGCTCGGCCCACGTCGCGCTCATCGCGTCGACGCCGCGCCGATACACCATCGTCACGCGCTCGGCGCCGAGCTTGCGGCTCTGCACCGCCGCATCGATCGCCGTATTGCCGCCGCCGATCACGACCACGCGCCGCCCGACCGGCACGTTCTCGAGCCCGTCGGCCTGCCGCACCTGCTCGATGAAGTCGACCGCGTTCATCACGCCGCCCAGTTGCTCGCCGTCGATCGCGAGGGCCCGCACGCCGCCCAGACCCATCGCAAGGAACACCGCATCGTGCTGCTCGCGCAGCGCGTCGAGCGTCACGTCGCGGCCGAGCGCGACGCCCGTTGCCAGCGTGATGCCGCCGACCGACAGCAGCCACTCGACTTCGCGCTGCGCGAAATCGTCGACGGTCTTGTACGCGGCGATTCCGTATTCGTTGAGGCCGCCGGCCTTCGGGCGCGCGTCGAACAACGTGACGCGATGCCCGGCGAGCGCAAGCCGGTGCGCGCACGCGAGCCCGGCCGGCCCCGCGCCGACCACCGCGACATGGCGGCCCGTGTCGGGCGCGCGCCGGAACTGCACCGCGCCGGTCGCCATCGCCCAGTCGGTTGCGTGCCGCTGCAGCGCGCCGATCGCAACCGGCTGCGCATCCTGGTGATTCCGCACGCACGCGCCTTCGCACAGGATCTCGGTCGGGCAAACGCGCGCGCACATCCCGCCAAGCGGATTCGCGGACAGGATGTCGGTCGCGGCGCCCTTCAGGTTGCCGTTGCCGATCTTGCGGATGAAGCTCGGGATGTCGATCTGCGTCGGGCAGGCCTGCACGCACGGCGCGTCATAGCAGTAGTGGCAGCGGCTCGCGGCGGCCGCCGCGGCAGTCGGATCGAGCAGCGGCGCGATATCGGCGAATTCGCACGAGAGTTGCGTGGACGACAGGCGATGCGCGGCGATATCGCCGGTTGGCTTGGTGGTCATACGCGTTCCTTCGACTGAGTGGAGACAAAGCCGTCCCCGCCGGCTGCGAACGCACAGTCGGGGCGGTCATGCTGAGGCATCCTGCAATCAGGCGATACGCAGCCTGCCGACTGCTACGGTCGATGCGTCATGAAACCGGCTCGCAGGCGCGCGACAGCATCGCGTGCAGCAGCACGTTCGCGCCGGCCTCGATCCATGCGGGCGTCGCGTCCTCGATCTCGTTGTGGCTGATGCCGTCGACACACGGCACGAACACCATCGAGGTCGGCGCGACCTGCGCCAGATAACATGCGTCGTGTCCGGCACCCGATACGATGTCGCGATGCGAGTAGCCGAAGCGATCGGCCGCGCCGCGCACGGCCTCGACGCAGGCGGCATCGAACGCAACCGGCTTGTAATAGAAAATCTGCTCGAGCGCCGTGTCGAGCCCGATGTCGGCCGCGATGCGCGCGACACCGTCGCGCAGCGCCGCATCCATTTTTGCGAGCACCGCGTCGTCCGGATGCCGGAAGTCGACGGTGAAGAACACGCGGCCCGGAATCACGTTGCGCGAGTTCGGGTGGACCTGCATCATGCCGACCGTCGCGCAGCCGAACGGCGCGTGATCGAGGCCGATCCGGTTGACGAGATCGACGACGCGCGACGCACCGAGCAGCGCATCGCGGCGGCGCGGCATCGGCGTGGGCCCCGCGTGCGCTTCCTGGCCGGTGAACGTGATCTCGTACCAGCGCTGCCCCTGCGCATCGGTCACGACGCCGATCGTCTTGCATTCCGCTTCGAGAATCGGTCCCTGTTCGATATGCAGTTCGAACGCCGCGTGCAGCTTGCGCCCGCCGCACGGCACGTCGCCCGCGTAGCCGATGCGCGCCAGTTCCTCGCCGATCGTCTTGCCGTCCACGTCCTTGCGCGACAGCCCGTACTCGAGCGAAAAAACGCCCGCGAACACGCCGGACGCGACCATCGCGGGCGCGAAACGCGAGCCTTCCTCGTTGGTCCAGATCACGACCTCGACCGGATGCTCGGTCTCGATCCCGTGATCGTTGAGACTGCGAATCACCTCGAGGCCGCCGAGCACGCCGTAGATGCCGTCGAAGCGGCCGCCGGTCGGCTGCGAATCCGCGTGCGAGCCCGTGACGACCGGCGCCGCGTCGGCCACGCGGCCCGCGCGGCGCATGAACACGTTGCCCATCGTATCGACCGTCACCGTGCAGCCGGCGGCCTTCGCCCAGCCGACGATCAGGTCGCGGCCGGCCTTGTCGAGATCGGTCAGCGCGAGGCGGCACACGCCGCCTTTCGGCGTCGCGCCGATCTTCGCGACCTCCATCAGGCTCTCCCACAACCGCTTCCCGTCGACCTTGATCGACGTGTCGAGCGCTGCCCGCTTCACTGTTTCCGATACCGCATTCATTCGTATCGCTCCTGTGGGGTCGGTGATGTCGTCAGCCCGGTCTGTGCCGGTGCGCGTCATGCCGGTTTCGGGGCATGCGCGCCCATCGGCGGTGCATGCTTGTGTCGTGTGCGAAACCCGTCAAATCCTGTCCGATTGGACAGGTTTTAGACGATCAAAATCACCAAAGCAATCTCTTTCTTGCGGGAATGGACAGAGCGAGAAACGTGCCATCGCAACGCAGCATCGCGGTGGACGCGCTGTCCGCATGCGTGCGTTCGACGCGGATCAGCGGCTAGAATGAAGCCCAACGCGGCACGCCCGCCGCGCGAGGGTAACGATGAGACATGACGAGGCCGCAGCCGAAGCCACCGACAGCGACGAGACGTCCGCGCCTTTGCGGCGACGCAAGGCACACATCCGCGAATCCAACGAAGCGCATCTGCTCGCCTGTGCGGAGGCCGTGTTCGCCGAACGCGGGTTCGACGGCGCGAGCACCGCGACGATCGCGGAACGCGCCGGCTTGCCGAAAGCGAACCTGCATTACTACTTCCCGACGAAGCTCGCGCTGTACCGCCGCGTGCTCGACGACCTGTTCGAGGAATGGCATCGCGCGGCCGGTTCGTTCGAGGCCAGCGACGATCCGGTGGAAGCGATCGGCGGCTACGTGCGCGCGAAGATGGCGCTGTCGCGGCGGCGCCCGCTCGGCTCGAAGGTGTGGGCCAACGAGATCATCCAAGGCGCGGAGCACATGCAGGACATCCTGTCGGAACGCGTGAAGCCGTGGTTCGACACCCGCGTGAACGTGATCGACGGCTGGATCGCGCGCGGGTTGCTCGCGCCGATCGACCCGCACGCGCTGATGTACCTGATCTGGGCGACCACCCAGCACTACGCGGATTTCGACGCGCAGATCCGCGCGCTGAGCGGCAAGCGCGCGTTCACGCAGAAGGCGTTCGACGAGAAGACCGAGCAGGTCGTGCAGCTCGTGATTCGTGCGTGCGGCGCGGTGTCGCCGAAGGCAAGTTCTCCCGAATGAAAATCGGGCGACGGGTCACGCGCAGGTTCACCCCGCGCCAGACCCGTCGCCCGCGTTGCAGCGTGCGTATTCCGCGATGCGTTACGCGACCCGTTCGATCGCGATCGCCGTCGCCTCGCCCCCGCCGATGCACAGCGATGCGACGCCGCGCTTGAGCCCATACGTGTCGAGCGCGGCCAGCAGCGTCACCATCACGCGCGCACCCGATGCGCCGAT
The DNA here is from genome assembly GCF_001718535.1 of Burkholderia seminalis. Taxonomy (NCBI): domain Bacteria; kingdom Pseudomonadati; phylum Pseudomonadota; class Betaproteobacteria; order Burkholderiales; family Burkholderiaceae; genus Burkholderia; species Burkholderia seminalis. Next base: position 641,171 of record NZ_CP013399.1, read on the forward strand.
CGGATGCCCGAGCGCGCACGCGCCGCCATGCACGTTGACCTTCTCGTGCGGCAGGTCGAGGTCGCGCATCGCGGCCATCGGCACCACCGCGAACGCTTCGTTGATCTCGAACAGGTCGACGTCGCGCAGGTTCCAGCCGGTTTTCTCCGACAGCCTGCGCAGCGCGCCGATCGGCGCGGTCGCGAACAGGCCGGGCTTGTCCGCAAACGTCGAATGCCCGACGATCACGGCCTTCGGCGTGAGGCCGAGACGTTCGGCTTCCGAGCGGCGCATCATCACGAGCGCGGCCGCACCGTCCGAGATCGACGACGCGTTCGCGGCCGTCACCGTGCCGCCTTCGCGGAACGCGGGCTTCAGCCTCGGGATCTTGTCGAGCTTTGCCTTGCCCGGCTGCTCGTCGATCGACACGACGCTTTCCGTCTTGCCGGCCTTCACGGTCACCGGTGCGATCTCCGATACGAAACGCCCCTCCGCGATCGCGCGCTGCGCACGCGTGAGCGACGCGATCGCGAACGCATCCTGCGCCTCCCGCGTGAACTGGTACGCCTGCGCGCAATCCTCGGCGAACGTGCCCATCAGGCGACCCTTCTCGTACGCGTCCTCGAGCCCGTCGAGGAACATGTGATCGAGCACCTGACCGTGGCCCATGCGCATCCCGGCGCGCGCCTTCGGCAGCAGGTACGGCGCATTCGTCATGCTCTCCATCCCGCCCGCGACGGCCACCGCCGCCGAACCGGCCAGCAGCAGATCATGCGCGAACATCGCGGCCTTCATCCCCGAACCGCACATCTTGTTGACCGTGGTCGCGCCTGCGCCGAGCGGTAGCCCGGCCTTCAGCGCGGCCTGTCGTGCCGGCGCCTGGCCCTGGCCGGCCGGCAGCACGCAGCCGAACACGATTTCGTCGATGCGTTCGGCCGGCACGTTCGCGCGCTCGAGCGCCGCGCGAATCGCGACCGCGCCGAGGTCGCTCGCACTGGCCCCCGCCAGGTCGCCCTGAAAACCACCCATCGGCGTACGCGCCGTGCCAACGATTACGATCGGATCCTGAGTCGTCATGATTCGCTTCCTCCAGTGTCAGCGCGGTGCCATGCGCAACGCGCCATCGAGACGGATGACTTCGCCGTTCAGCATCGTGTTCTCGGCGATGTGGCGCACCAGCGCCGCAAATTCTTCCGGGCGGCCGAGCCGCGGCGGGAACGGCACGCTCTTGCCGAGCGCGTCCTGCACGTCCTGCGGCATGCCGGCCATCATCGGCGTCGCGAAGATGCCCGGCGCGACCGTCACGACGCGGATGCCGAAGCGCGCGAGTTCACGCGCGATCGGCAGCGTCATGCCCACCACGCCGCTTTTCGATGCAGCATACGCCGCCTGCCCGATCTGCCCGTCGAACGCCGCGACCGATGCGGTGTTGACGATCACGCCACGCTCGCCTTCCGCATCGGCGTCCTGCTTCGACATCGCTTCGGCGGCCAGCCGGATCATGTTGAACGTGCCGACCAGATTGATCGACACCGCACGGACGAAACGGTCGAGCGAGTGCGGACCGTCGCGGCCGACGACCTTCTCGCCCGGCGCGACGCCCGCGCAGTTGACCAGCGCGTCGATGCGGCCGAACGCGTCGCGCGCGGCGGCGACGGCCGCCTGGCCGTCGGCTTCGTTCGTCACGTCGGTCTTCACGAAGCGGGCGGCCGCCCCGAGTTCGTGCGCGAGGTTCGTCCCGGCATCGTCATTGACGTCCAGCAGCACGGCCTTGCCGCCGGCCCCGACGACCATGCGCGCCACCGCGGCGCCCAGGCCCGAGCCGGCGCCCGTAATCAGAAAAACGCGATCCTTGATATTCATTCGCAGTCCGTATTCATGGTTGAGCGGCCTTCTCGGCTTCCATCTTGCGCAGCACGAAGCGCTGGATCTTGCCGCTCGGGGTTTTCGGCAGCGCGCCGACGAAGTCGATCGCGCGCGGATACGCGTGAGCGGACAGCCGCCGCTTCACGTGCAGGCTCAATTCCTCGGCCAGTTCCGGCGTGCCGTCGAAGCCCTTCGACAACACGACGAACGCCTTCACGATCTCCGTACGCTCCGGATCGGGCACGCCGATCACCGCGGCTTCGCTGACGGCCTTATGCTCGATCAGCGCGCTTTCCACGTCGAACGGGCCGATCCGGTAGCCGGACGACGTGATCACGTCGTCCGCGCGGCCGATGAAGCTCACGGTGCCGTCCGGCTCCAGCTCGACGTTGTCGCCGGTCCGGTAATAGCCGCCCGCGATCGCCGGCGTGTCCTGCCGCCAATAGCCGCGGAACCACAGCAGCGGCGAGCGCGCGATGTCGATCGCGAGGTTGCCCGGTTCGCCGGGGCCCAGCTCGCGGCCCGCTTCGTCGAGTACCGCGACACGGTAGCCCGGCATCGCCAGGCCGGCGGAACCGACATGCACCACGTGCGCGAGACCGTGATGGTTGTTCACGACCATCCCGAGCTCGGTCTGGCCGTAGTGATCGTAAATCGGCGCGCCGAGCGCCGCGTCGAACCAGCGCACGACCTCCGGATTCAGCGGCTCGCCCGCGCTGCTGACCACGCGCAGCTTGCCTTTCACGCGCGCCGCCGCTTCCGGCCCGGCGGCCATCAGCATCCGGTACGCGGTCGGAGAGCCGGCCAGGCTCGTGATGCCGAGCCGTTCGATCACGTCGTACGTGCTCTCGACCGTGAAGCTGCCTTCGTAGAGCGTCGTCGCATGGCCGAGCACGAGCGGGCCCGTGATCGCGTAATAGAGGCCGTACGCCCAGCCCGGATCGGCGATGTTCCAGAATCGGTCGCCTGCGCGCAGATCAACCGCTTCGCGCATGTAGGCGCCGAACGCGAGCAACGCGTACAGCGGCACTGGCACGCCCTTCGGCAAGCCCGTCGTCCCCGACGTCGACATCATCATGAACAGGTCCGTGCCCTTGCGCGGCACGGGTTCGAACGTATCGGGCTGCGCATCGAGCGCCGCGCGGAAATCGATGTCGCGCTCGGGCAGCGTGTCGCCCGGTTCGCGCACCGTCGCGACCGGCGGGCAATCGTCGATCTCGTCGAGCTTCGCGCGATTCGCGACGTTGGTCACGACGACGCGTGCATCGCTCATGCGCAGCCGGTGTTCGATCGCCTTCGGGCCGAATGCGGTGAACAGCGGCTGATAGACGGCCCCCGCGCGCCACGTGCCGAGGATCGTCGCGACGAGCTCGGGCGTGCGCGGCAGCAGGCCGGCCACCACGTCGCCCGGCTTCACGCCCTGCGCGACGAGCAGGTTCGCGACCCGCGCCGACCACGCCTGCATCTGCGCGAACATGAAGCGGTGGTGCCGCCCGCCGATGTCGATCCAGTCGAGTGCGACCGCGTCCGCCGTCGCGTGCCGGTCGCAGCACTCGACGCACGCGTTCATGCCGCGCTCCAGATCGCCGCGCAGCTGCGCGGCGGCGGTCTCGATTCTGAACCGGGCCACGGCGTCGGCGTAGGCCGGCACCGCCCGGGCGGTCGCTCCATCAGGCATGCGTGTCTCCTGTACGTTATGGCCGCCGTCGAGCCAGGAGCGCGACGGGGCATACATCGATAGTAGACAGCCCGCACATTGCATTCAATGACAAACAGAATCTAGAATCGTGATCGCTTTTGCCATGTCGGGAGGACGCAGAAAAATGGGGCCGCAGATGATTTCGCCGGATTTCGTCGACGATGCGCTCGCGTGCCTGCGCCGGCAAGGCCTGCCGACAGAACCGGTACTGCACGCCGCCGGCCTCCCCGCCGCCGTGCGCGAGCCCGTCACGCCGCAACAGTACGGCCGGCTGTGGCTGGCGATCGCCGGCACGCTCGACGACGAATTCTTCGGCCTCGCCGCGCGCCCGATGCGACGAGGCAGCTTCACGCTGCTGTGCCACGCGGTGCTGCACGCCGGCACGCTCGAGCAGGCGCTGCGCCGCGCGCTGCAGTTCCTTCGCGTGGTGCTCGACGAACCGCACGGCGAACTCGTCGTGGCCGGCGGGCAGGCGCAAATCGTGCTGACGCAGACGGGCGCACCCTATCCTGCGTTCGCCTACCGCACGTTCTGGCTGATCCTGCTCGGCGTCGCGTGCTGGCTGACCGGCCGGCGCATTCCGCTGCAACGGATCGATTTCGCGTGCCCAAGCCCCGACCAGCGCAGCGACTATCACCAGTTCTTCGGCGTCCCCGTGCATTTCGACCGGCCCGACAGCCGGCTCGCGTTCAACGCCGCGTATCTCGCGCTGCCGACGATCCGTTCCGAGCAGGCACTGAAAACCTTCCTGCGCGGCGCGCCCGGCAACCTGCTGGTTCGCTACCGGCACGACACCGGCTGGGTCGCGAAAACGCGCGCGCACCTGAAAGCGCTGCCGGCCGCCGAGTGGCCCGACTTCGACGCGCTGGCCGTGCGCCTCGGCACGACGCCGGCGACGCTGCGGCGGCGCCTGCGCAGCGAAGGGCAGAGCTTCGCGGCGATCAAGGACGAGCTGCGCGGCGCGCTGGCCCAGTCGCTGCTGCGCGCTCACGCGCTCAGCGTCGCGGAGATCGCGGCCGAGCTCGGCTTCACCGAGCCGAGCGCGTTCCATCGCGCGTTCCGCAAGTGGACGGGCACGAGCCCCGGCGCGTTTCGCCGCGACGTGCATGCGGCAAAAGCGGAGCCTTGACGCGCGAAGCGCACGCGGTGCGCTTCGAACATTCGGGTTGTCACCTCACGCTGGCACCGGCGCCGCGGAGCAGTCAGTCGCCGGACGAAAGCGCGCCGCTCGACCGGTCAGCAGTCGATCCCGAGCACTTCGCGTGCGGTCGCATCGACCGCCTTGCGCATCGTGCCGACCAGTTCGTCGATCTGCGCATGATCGATCACCAGCGGCGGTGCGACGATCAGGCGACCGTTGGTCGATCGCACGATCGCACCGAGTTCGAAACCGACCGTCCGGCTGTGCCAGGTCAGGTCGGCCTCGTTCTCGAAGCGCTCGCGCGTCGCCTTGTCCTTCGCGAACTGGATCGCACCGACCGCGCCCACGCCCTGAATCTCGCCGACGAGCGGGTGACCGTCGAATGCGTCGCGCAGCGCCTTCTGCAGGTACGGGCCCGTATCCGTCCTCGTCCGCTCGACGAGGCCCTCGCGCTCGAGCACGTCGAGGTTCGCCAGCGCGACGGCGGCCGCGACCGGGTGCCCCGAATACGTCAAGCCGTGCGCATAGACGCCGCCCTTGTCAACCAGCGCATCGCCGACGCGCCGGCTCATGATCAGGCCGCCCATCGGCACATAACCCGACGTCAACCCCTTGGCCATGCAGATCAGGTCGGGTTCGAAGCCGAAGTGACGATGCGCGAACCACTCGCCGGTACGGCCGAAGCCGCCGATCACTTCATCCGCGCAAAGCAGCACGTCATACTGGCGGCAGATGCGTTCGATCTCCTGCCAGTAGCCGTCCGGCGGGAAAATCATCCCGCCCGCCCCCTGGAACGGCTCCGCGACGAAGGCGGCGACGCGGTCCGCACCGATCTCGAGGATCTTGCGCTCGAGCGACAGCGCCGCCTGCCTGCCGAATGCCTCGGGGCTCAGGTCGCCGCCGTTCGCGTACCAGTACGGTTCGTCGACGTGCGTGACGTTCGGAATCGGCAGGTCGCCCATTTCATGCATGAACGCCATGCCGCCCAGCGACGCGCTGCCGACCGTCGACCCGTGATAGCCGTTCACGCGGCCGATCAGCACCTTCTTCGCCGGCTGGCCCATCACGTCCCAGAAGCGCCGTACCGTGCGGATCAGTACCTCATTCGATTCGGAACCCGAATTGGTATACACCACATGGCTGAAGCGATTGCCGAGCAGCGCGAACAGCCGCTCCGACAGTTCGATCACCGACGGGTGCGTCGTATGAAAGAACATGTTGTAGTACGACAGCGCCTTCATCTGCCGCTCGGCGGCGTCGACCAGCTCCGGCCGGCCATAACCGACGTTGGTGCACCACAGCCCGGACATGCCGTCCAGATAGCGGTTGCCGTCGTTGTCCCATAGATATACACCTTCGCCGCGCACCATCACGCGCGCGCCCTCCTCGTTCAGCGCCTTCTGGTCGACGAATGCATGCAGGTGATGCGCGGCGTCGCTGCGTTGATAGTCCTGGGTCGTACGATGCGGAAAGTGGGGGGCATTCATGGGCAAGTCTCCGGTGCGTTGTAGGGATAAAAGCGCGGTCGTGCCGCCCGGCGCGGCCATTGGCGGCCCGCCGGGCCGAATCAGTAGCTGATCCAGGTCGTCTTCAGGCCCATGTACTTGTCGATCGCGTGCAGCGACAGATCGCGGCCGAAGCCCGACTGGCGAAACCCGCCGAACGGCGTCTGCGCGCTCAGCGCATCGACCGTGTTGACGGACACCGTGCCGGCCCGCAGCCGGCCCGATACGCGATGCGCGCGCGACAGGCTGCCGGTCCACACCGACGCGGCGAGCCCATAGATCGAATCGTTCGCGAGCCGCACGGCCTCGTCCTCGGTGTCGAACGCCATCACCGACAGCACCGGTCCGAAGATTTCCTCGCGCGCGATCGCGTCGTCCGGCTGCACGTCGATGAAGATCGTCGGTTCGATGAAGTAGCCCTTGCCGTCGACACGCGGTGCGCCGCCGCCGATCGCGAGCGTCGCGCTGTCGCGGCCGCGCGCGATCCATTCACGCACGCGCCGATGCTGCTGCTCGTCGACGATCGCGCCCATCCCGCTCGACGGATCGAGCGGATCGCCCGGCATGAATGCAGCGGCATGCGCAATCAGCCGGTCGACGAACGCATCGTGGATCGAGCGCTGGACCAGCAGCCGCGAGTTCGCGGAACACACTTCGCCCTGGTTGAAGAAGATGCCGAAGCACGCCTTGCGTGCGGCGAGATCGAGATCGTCCGCATCGTCGAAGACGAGGTTCGGGCTCTTGCCGCCGCATTCGAGCCACACCTGCTTCATGTTCGACTGCGCGGCGTACTCGAGGAATTTCTTGCCGACGGCCGTCGATCCCGTGAACGCGAGTACGTCGACGTCGGGATGCAGTCCGAGCGCGCGCCCCGCGGTCTCGCCGTCACCCGGCACGACGTTCAGCACGCCGGGCGGCAGGCCGGCCTCGAGCGCCAGCTCCGCGACACGCAGCGCGGACAGCGGCGACTGTTCCGCCGGCTTCAGCACGACGCTGTTGCCGGCGGCAAGCGCCGGCGCCACCTTCCACGCGACCATGTCGAGCGGAAAATTCCACGGCACGACCACGCCGACCACGCCCAGCGGTTCGCGCGTGACGACCGCGAGGTTACCGGGATCGGCCGACGCGACTTCGCCTTGCAGCTTGTCGACAGCTTCGCCATACCAACTGAACAGGCCGCCCGCGGCCGGCACGTCGATGCCGAACGCGTCCGCGACGCGCTTGCCCATGTTGAGCGAATCGAGCAGCGCGAGCTCTTCGCCATGCGCGGCGATGAGCTCGCCGAGCCGGCACAGCACGCGCTTGCGCTCGGCCGGCGCGCAGCGCGACCAGACGCCGGATTCGAACGCGTGGCGCGCGGCGCGCACCGCATCGTCGACGTCCGGCGCGTCGCACGACGCGACTTCCGCGATGACGGCCTCGGTCGCCGGATTGATTGCGGCGAACGTCCGCCCGCTGCGGGCCGGCACGCTGCGCCCGCCGATATGCGCGAGCGTTCTCGGGACGACCTGCCCCGCGAGACGTCTCCAGTCCGCGTGCTGACGGCTTTCTGTTGAAGTTGGGTTCATTCAAGGCTCCGTTGTGACGACCCGGCGCTTGTGTGGGGTGCTCCGCCCGGCTTCGACCCGACGACGGACGTTGGCGGCCACGACCTCGGCCCATGACCGCCGTGCATCGCGGCAGTCGTCCGGTCGGCCAACTGTCGGTGATCAAAAGGAGATTTGAAAGAACAGTTTTTCTTCTCACTGACGAGGTTATTTCTATCCATTCGATCGTCGTGCAGCGGGGTTTTCCTGCCGCGTCACGATCGCGGCGCCGTTCGTTTTGGAGGTGGTTGCTTCGGCATTCCGGTGCGAGCCTGCGTGAAAACGCGACGCAACATTGCGTCGGCACGACGTTGCGCCCCGCGCCGTCCGACCACATACTGGTCGGCCAGTCCGCACGAGGTTGCGTCGATGGGGAGTATCGATCAGGGTGCCGCTTCGGTCTTTGGCGTGATCGGCACGGCCGTGTCCCTGCTGGCGGCGGTTCCGTACGCGCTCGCGATCTACCGGCGCACCGTTCGCCCGCATCTGTTCACGTGGCTCGTCTGGTCGGTCGTCACCGCGATCGCGGCGGCCGGCCAGCTCGCTGCAGGCGCGGGGCCGTCCGCATGGTGCACGGCGGCGATTGCCGTCACGTGCCTTCTGACGCTGGTGGCGAGCATCTTTCGCGGCGATCGCGGCTGGACCGGCCTCGACTGGGTTTTTCTGGGCGCGGCGCTGTCGGCCGTGCCGTTGTGGATGCTGACCGACGACCCGACGATCTCGATCTGCCTGGTCACGCTGATCGAGCTTGCCGGCCTCGGCCCGACCGTGCGCAAGACGATCCGCGATCCGTGGAGCGAAAGCCTCGCCTATTTCGCGCTGTGCGTGCTCAAGTACGCGCTGGCGTTGCTGGCACTGAACACGTGGCGTGTCGCGGTCGCGTTCTATCCGGTCGTCAACGTCATCGCGTCGATCGGCATCTGCGTGGTGATGCTGGTCCGGCGTCAATCGCTGTCGAATGCGCGGTAGGTTTTATCCGCCGCCGCTGCGTGTGCAACCCTTCGGGGATGAAGCGAGGATCCGACATGGATGCAATCCGTACTGTCATCGAACCGTTTGAAACCGCGCTGCGTGCGGCGATGCTGGTCAACGACGTCGACGCGCTCGATACGCTGCTGGACGACGATCTGGTGTTCACCGTCCCGACCGGCCAGATCCTTTCCAAGGAAGACGACCTGTCGGCGCATCGTGCGAAGCTGCTGCGCCTAGAGAAACTCGACGTCCACGAAATGCGCGCCTGCGCGATCGACGCGATGATCCTGACCACGACGAAAGCGACACTCGCCGGCCATTTCGACGGCATCGCGTTCGACGGCACGTTTGCCTATACGCGCCTCTGGCGCCGCTCGGGCACAGGCTGGCGCATCGTCGCCGGGCACGCTTCGCAGGTCATGTAGGCTGCGCCCGGTTCCGGCTGCCGGACATTCGCGCACAGGTGAAGGTGTCGCACCCGTCCATGCCGCGAATGTCGGGTAGCCGATACGCGCGTCGTCAAGCGGGCTGCAACGCCGACGCACGATTGTCCGCGAGCTTGAACTCGCCGACCGTCTGCGCGAGCCTGGCAGCCTGCTCGCGCAACAACGTCGCCGCGGCCGCCGACTGCTCGACGAGCGCCGCATTCTGCTGCGTCGCGTCGTCGAGATGCGACACGGCCTGATTCACCTGCTCGAGCCCCGTGCTCTGCTCCTTCGCCGCCACGGTCATTTCGGCGATCACGCCCGTGATGCCGCGCACGCCCTCGACGATCTCGTCCATCGTCGCCCCGGCCGTCTGGACGAGTCCGGAGCCGCCCTCGATCTTCTCGACCGACGAGTGAATCAGCTGCTTGATCTCCTTGGCGGCTTGCGCGCTGCGCTGTGCGAGTGCACGCACCTCGCCCGCGACGACCGCAAAGCCGCGGCCGTGCTCGTTCGCACGTGCTGCCTCGACGGCGGCGTTCAACGCGAGGATGTTGGTCTGGAACGCAATGCCGTCGATCACGCCGACGATGTTGGCGATTTCGCCGGACGCTTGCGTGATGTCGTTCATCGTCGACACGACCTCGCTCACGACCGAGCCGCCGCGCAACGCGACAGTCGACGCGGATTCCGCCAGACGGCTCACCTGGCTGGCGGCATCGGCCGAGTTGCGGGCCGTGCCGGCGATTTCCTCGAGCGCGGCGGCCGTCTCCTGCAAGCTCGACGCCGCATGTTCGGTCCGGCTCGACAGATCCTGGTTGCCCTGTGCGATCTCGGCGCTCGCGAGGTTGACGGATTCGCTGAATTCGCGAATCTGCAGCAGGATCGTGCTGATCTTTTCGGCGAACAGGTTGAACGCATGCGCGATCTGCGCGGCTTCGTCCGCGCCGTCGGCGGGCAGGCGTTTCGTCAGGTCGCCGCTGCCGCTCGAGACGTCCATGAGCGCATCGCGAACCAGCAGGATGCGCTTGAAGGCCGCGTTCGTCATCGCGCCGACGAGCGCCGCCGCGATGACCGCGACGATCAGGATGGCAGCCAGCGTCGTGGTCGCGACCGCACGCATGCCGGCCGTCACGTCGGCCTTGTCGAGCGCGAGGACCAGCGACCAGTCGGTGCCTGCGATCGGCTGTGCGCGCACCAGCTTGGTGGCCCCGTCGATGTCGACCGCGACGGGCGCGGACGCCGTTTGCAGCGCGCCGAGGTGATCGGAGTCGAGCGCAGGCGAAAGGCCGGTCGCAGGTTTCATGATCAGGTCGGTCTTCGCCGACGCGATCACGCGCCCGCTCTTGTCCACCAGGAACGCGAAACTCGCCGGTGTCGGGTGAACGGAGGTGACGATCGCGCTCACGCTCTCCATGAACAGGCTGGCGGCCAGCACGCCCTTCACGGCGCCGTCGCGCACCACGGGCACCGCGAACGCGACGGCCGGCTTGCCGGTCGTCGCATCACGGTAGAGCGCCGTCACGACCAGCTGGCCCGCGCTGACGGCTTGCTTGTACCAGGGCCGTGCGGTCGGATCGTAGCCGGGCGCGAGCGGGACGTTCGAGAACGCAGTCTTGTCCGGCAAGCCAAGCGTCAGCACCTCGAAGCCACCCGACTTGCCGAGCAGTTTCAATGCCGGCAGCGGGTCGCCTTCGCCGATCGCGATCGTGTCGGCGAGTGCCTGGGTCGCCCGCGCCCTGCTGGCCACCCATTCGTTGATCGCGAGTGCGTGGCCGGCGAGGATCGACTTGTGGTTCTGGTCGATGGCCTCGTCGTTGTGGTTCTTGACGACGTAATAGACCAGTCCGCCCGTCACGGCCAGCGCCGTGACCACGATGGCGACGCAGGTCGCAAGTATCCGAGCACGAATCGAGGACAGCATGATGACTTCGATCTCCGTTACCGCGTTATTTGAATGGGGTTGCCGAAGGCCGGCAACGTCCTGTTTAACGACAGCGGTGGCGGGAACTTAAGGCCTGACTGGCCTGACCAGTTCAGACGAGAGGTCGGCAGGGCTGCGAAGTCGGAAAAGACGGAGTCGATTCGGCGAGATCGGACTATCGTGCCGACTGTCCGTGGTGCGTCGAGGGAAAGCGTTCAGCAGCGGATTTTCACCGGCGCCACAATATCCGGGCGCCTGAAACGTCTTCACAGGCATGGAATCGCCACCCACTTCGCACATGATGACCGACCCAGACCGCGACATCACGGCGACGGTGATGCGTGAACGATCGAGGCTAGTGAGCTTCATCCGGCGCCGGATACGCGACCCGGACGATGCCGAGGACATCCTGCAGGATGTGTTTTACGAATTCGTGCAGGCGTATCGGCTGCCTGCCCCGATCGAGCAGGCGAGCGCGTGGCTGTTCCGTACCGCGCGCAACCGCATCATCGATCGTTTTCGCAAGAAGAAGGAGCAGCCGCTGACCGATCTGCTCGAAGCCGAAGACGAACCGGACGGCGAGTATCGGCTGGACCTCGCGCTACCGGCGCACGACGCCGGCCCCGAAGCGCTCTACGCCCGCACGCTGGTGCTCAAGGCGTTGCAGGATGCGCTCGACGAGTTGCCCGCCAATCAGCGTGAGGTTTTCATCGCGCATGAACTGGAAGGGCAGTCCTTCAAGGAGATAGCCGCGCAAAGCGGTATCGCGCTCAATACCCTGCTCGCGCGCAAACGCTATGCGGTCCTGCATCTGCGCGCCCGGCTGCAGCCCATTTATGACGAACTGGACAACTAACGGAGTCGACGGATGAATTTTCGAATCAGATGTGCCGGCAAGGCACTGCTCGTGGTGATCGCCATAGGCGTGCTCGGATGGGTCGTCATGATGCTGTGGAACTGGGTGATGCCGGCGTTATTCGTCGGCGCCCGGACGATCGACTTCGCCCATGCGCTGGGCCTGCTCGTGTTGAGCCGCATTCTGTTCGGCGGATTCCGCGGACACCGTGGCTGGCACGGCCGACGCCACTGGCGCAAGTGGGAATCGATGACACCGGAAGAGCGCGAGCGTTTTCGGGCCGCGTGGCGATCGGGCAGCAACCCGCGCACGGGAGAGTGAACATGCGCGAACGATCCACGGGCAGCTGCAAACAGAAGCCGGGGGTGATTGCGCCGGTCGTCGACCTGAAACGTTGCGAAGGCAAGGGGGATTGCGTCACCGTTTGCCCGGAAAACGTATTCGAGATCCGGCGCATCGATCAGTCCGACTACGTCGGCCTCGGCATGATGCATCGCCTGAAGTTGCGCGTGCATGGAATGAAAGTCGCCTACACGCCAAATGCGCATGCGTGCCGGTCATGCGGGCTTTGCGTGACAGCGTGTCCGGAACGCGCCATCACGCTCGCCCGAAGCACGTCGCATCGCCGGTTGGTCGGCGGCCGAACCTCAGCGCGGGAAACCCGGCGGAGGGAGCCGTCGCTGGATGCGTCGTCGGCCTCATCAATCTCTCCAGGGAATGCACATGACTCAACCCACCATCGCTCTTCTGCAAAGGCTTCATGAGGAGAGCCGAGCCGAAATCATCGCGCGCGCACGCGCGCAGTTCCAGGGATCGAACGAAGCGTTCCTGACGCTCGGCGACGAATACGAGGCGCTTGCTCCCCGGCTGCGGGGACGATTTCTCGAAATGCTCGGGTTGTCCAGCGAAGACTTCGAGTCCTCGGAAGGCAGCCCGCTATCGTTGGCCGTGTCGGCGGAAACGGGAAGATTCCTGCGCAACATGGTGCTTTCGCAACGGCCGGCCCGAATCCTCGAACTCGGCAGTTCCCGCGGCGTGTCCACGCTGTATTTCGCGGAGGCGCTGCGCATGTTGGGCCGCGGCGTGGTCGTCGCGACCGAGCGCGACACGCTCAAGTGCGCACATCTGCGCGCGCACGCGAAAACGGCAGGCCTGGACGCTTATGTCGATTTGCGGGAGGGCGACATATTCGAGACCGTTGCCGAATTGGACGGGGCCTTCGACCTGGTATTCATCGACGTTTGGGCCGACGCTTATCTGAGACTGTTCAAGCAGATCGAGCACCTGCTGCGCCCGGGATCGGTCGTGCTTGCCGACAACATGTACACAGCCGAGGATGCCGTTCGACCCTACAAGCAATACCTGGACAACGATCCGCGGTTTTCGACCACGACGCTGGACTTTGAATCGGGGGTCGAATTTACGGTCGTCGTATCTTGAGTCGGGATGTCGTCGAATGGATGCGATGAATCGAGCACCTTTCTGCGTCGACGCGCATTTTCGCCGCCGAAATGCAAAAACCCCCGCCTGGTCGGGCGGGGGTTCTTGGCTTAGGGAGCCTGACGATTACCTACTTTCACACGGGAATCCGCACTATCATCGGCGTAGAGTCGTTTCACGGTCCTGTTCGGGATGGGAAGGGGTGGGACCGACTCGCTATGGTCATCAGGCAAAGGGGGTTGTCACGTTGCTTCGCAACGCGACCAATCTGGGAAGAAGCAGTAATTTTGGGGTTGTGCGTATCAGCACATCGCGGTCATTCAACCGCTGTCTGTAAAACAGACTTGTTATAGGATCAAGCCTTACGGGCAATTAGTATCAGTTAGCTGAACGCATTACTGCGCTTACACACCTGACCTATCAACGTCCTGGTCTCGAACGACCCTTCAAGGGGATCTAGTCCCCAGGGATATCTCATCTTAAGGCGAGTTTCCCGCTTAGATGCTTTCAGCGGTTATCTCTTCCGAACATAGCTACCCGGCGATGCCACTGGCGTGACAACCGGTACACCAGAGGTTCGTCCACTCCGGTCCTCTCGTACTAGGAGCAGCCCCCTTCAAATATCCAACGCCCACGGCAGATAGGGACCAAACTGTCTCACGACGTTTTAAACCCAGCTCACGTACCTCTTTAAATGGCGAACAGCCATACCCTTGGGACCGGCTACAGCCCCAGGATGAGATGAGCCGACATCGAGGTGCCAAACACCGCCGTCGATATGAACTCTTGGGCGGTATCAGCCTGTTATCCCCAGAGTACCTTTTATCCGTTGAGCGATGGCCCTTCCATACAGAACCACCGGATCACTATGACCTGCTTTCGCACCTGCTCGACTTGTCGGTCTCGCAGTTAAGCACGCTTATGCCATTGCACTATCAGCACGATTTCCGACCGTACCTAGCGTACCTTCGTACTCCTCCGTTACGCTTTGGGAGGAGACCGCCCCAGTCAAACTGCCTACCATGCACTGTCCCCGACCCGGATCACGGGCCAAGGTTAGAACCTCAAACAAACCAGGGTGGTATTTCAAGGACGGCTCCACCGAAACTAGCGTTCCGGTTTCATAGCCTCCCACCTATCCTACACAGATCGGTTCAAAGTCCAATGCAAAGCTACAGTAAAGGTTCATGGGGTCTTTCCGTCTAGCCGCGGGTAGATTGCATCATCACAAACACTTCAACTTCGCTGAGTCTCGGGAGGAGACAGTGTGGCCATCGTTACGCCATTCGTGCAGGTCGGAACTTACCCGACAAGGAATTTCGCTACCTTAGGACCGTTATAGTTACGGCCGCCGTTTACCGGGACTTCAATCAAGAGCTTGCACCCCATCATTTAATCTTCCGGCACCGGGCAGGCGTCACACCCTATACGTCCACTTTCGTGTTTGCAGAGTGCTGTGTTTTTATTAAACAGTCGCAGCCACCAGTTTATTGCAACCCCTTCACCCTCCTGGCGCAGGCCAGTCAAGCTACAAGGGCGTACCTTATCCCGAAGTTACGGTACCAATTTGCCGAGTTCCTTCTCCCGAGTTCTCTCAAGCGCCTTAGAATACTCATCTCGCCCACCTGTGTCGGTTTGCGGTACGGTCATCGTTAGACTGAAGCTTAGAGGCTTTTCTTGGAACCACTTCCAATTGCTTCGCTCCCTAAGGAGCTCGCGCCACACCCTTGAATTGCGCACCCGGATTTGCCTAAGTGCCTTCTCCAATGCAGCGACCGGGACTTCCAACACCCGGACAACCTTCCGCGATCCGTCCCCCCATCGCATCTAACAATGGTGCAGGAATATTGACCTGCTTCCCATCAGCTACGCATTTCTGCCTCGCCTTAGGGGCCGACTCACCCTACGCCGATGAACGTTGCGTAGGAAACCTTGGGCTTACGGCGAGGGGGCCTTTCACCCCCTTTATCGCTACTCATGTCAGCATTCGCACTTCCGATACCTCCAGCACGCTTTTCAACGCACCTTCGCAGGCTTACGGAACGCTCTCCTACCATGCGTGCAAAGCACGCATCCGCAGCTTCGGTATATAGCTTAGCCCCGTTACATCTTCCGCGCAGGACGACTCGATCAGTGAGCTATTACGCTTTCTTTAAAGGGTGGCTGCTTCTAAGCCAACCTCCTGACTGTTTTAGCCTTCCCACTTCGTTTCCCACTTAGCTATATTTGGGGACCTTAGCTGGCGGTCTGGGTTGTTTCCCTCTTGACACCGGACGTTAGCACCCGATGTCTGTCTCCCGTGATTGCACTCTTCGGTATTCGGAGTTTGCTATGGCGGGGTAATCTGCAATAGACCCCCCAACCATGACAGTGCTCTACCCCCGAAGGTGAGACACGAGGCACTACCTAAATAGTTTTCGGAGAGAACCAGCTATTTCCAGGTTTGTTTAGCCTTTCACCCCTATCCACAGCTCATCCCCTAACTTTTCAACGTTAGTGGGTTCGGACCTCCAGTACGTGTTACCGCACCTTCATCCTGGCCATGGATAGATCACCTGGTTTCGGGTCTACGCCCAGCAACTGAACGCCCTATTCGGACTCGCTTTCGCTACGCCTGCCCTATACGGTTAAGCTTGCTACTGAACGTAAGTCGCTGACCCATTATACAAAAGGTACGCCGTCACCCCTTACGAGGCTCCGACTGTTTGTATGCATGCGGTTTCAGGATCTATTTCACTCCCCTCCCGGGGTTCTTTTCGCCTTTCCCTCACGGTACTGGTTCACTATCGGTCGATCACGAGTATTTAGCCTTGGAGGATGGTCCCCCCATCTTCAGACAGGATTTCACGTGTCCCGCCCTACTTGTCGCACACCTAGTTCTTTCATACTGTTTTCGCCTACGGGGCTATCACCCGCTATGGCCGCACTTTCCAGAGCGTTCGGCTAACAATACAAATAAAGAGTGCAAGGCTCATCCCATTTCGCTCGCCACTACTTTGGGAATCTCGGTTGATTTCTTTTCCTGCGGTTACTTAGATGTTTCAGTTCACCGCGTTCGCTTCGCATGGCCTATGTATTCAGCCATGGATACTCCAAAAGGAGTGGGTTTCCCCATTCGGACATCTACGGATCAAAGCTCGTTTGCCAGCTCCCCGTAGCTTTTCGCAGGCTACCGCGTCCTTCATCGCCTGTGATCGCCAAGGCATCCACCACATGCACTTGTTCGCTTGACCCTATAACGAGTCTGTCTCATCGACAGCCGCTACAGGTTGAGTTCTCGCGTTGTGCCGTATTCCAAATTGAGTCGAACATAGAGTTCGAATCATCTTGAGATACATCGATACAATCACAACCCGGATAGTTTTCACGTCCATCTCAAGACGCTTCCGCTATCCAAATTACTTACTTCTTCCAGATTGTTAAAGAACGACAGCCGATATCTGTTGATATCCTCTGACTGGCTCAATCGCCAATGCAAAATTCTCGGTTCAGCGTGTGAACCAAGCACTTAGCGTTGGTGATTGGTGGAGGCAGACGGGATCGAACCGACGACCCCCTGCTTGCAAAGCAGGTGCTCTCCCAGCTGAGCTATGCCCCCATTGAGTACAGATGCCTCAGGTGTGTTACCGCCAGACAATGGTGGGTCTGGTTGGATTCGAACCAACGACCCCCGCCTTATCAAGACGGTGCTCTAACCGACTGAGCTACAGACCCCTGAGTCTGTCTTTAAATTACAGCCGATAAGCGTGAGCGCTCAACTTGTGCGAGAAGCTCTGGAAAGGAGGTGATCCAGCCGCACCTTCCGATACGGCTACCTTGTTACGACTTCACCCCAGTCATGAATCCTACCGTGGTGACCGTCCTCCTTGCGGTTAGACTAGCCACTTCTGGTAAAACCCACTCCCATGGTGTGACGGGCGGTGTGTACAAGACCCGGGAACGTATTCACCGCGGCATGCTGATCCGCGATTACTAGCGATTCCAGCTTCATGCACTCGAGTTGCAGAGTGCAATCCGGACTACGATCGGTTTTCTGGGATTAGCTCCCCCTCGCGGGTTGGCAACCCTCTGTTCCGACCATTGTATGACGTGTGAAGCCCTACCCATAAGGGCCATGAGGACTTGACGTCATCCCCACCTTCCTCCGGTTTGTCACCGGCAGTCTCCTTAGAGTGCTCTTGCGTAGCAACTAAGGACAAGGGTTGCGCTCGTTGCGGGACTTAACCCAACATCTCACGACACGAGCTGACGACAGCCATGCAGCACCTGTGCGCCGGTTCTCTTTCGAGCACTCCCGCCTCTCAGCAGGATTCCGACCATGTCAAGGGTAGGTAAGGTTTTTCGCGTTGCATCGAATTAATCCACATCATCCACCGCTTGTGCGGGTCCCCGTCAATTCCTTTGAGTTTTAATCTTGCGACCGTACTCCCCAGGCGGTCAACTTCACGCGTTAGCTACGTTACTAAGGAAATGAATCCCCAACAACTAGTTGACATCGTTTAGGGCGTGGACTACCAGGGTATCTAATCCTGTTTGCTCCCCACGCTTTCGTGCATGAGCGTCAGTATTGGCCCAGGGGGCTGCCTTCGCCATCGGTATTCCTCCACATCTCTACGCATTTCACTGCTACACGTGGAATTCTACCCCCCTCTGCCATACTCTAGCCTGCCAGTCACCAATGCAGTTCCCAGGTTGAGCCCGGGGATTTCACATCGGTCTTAGCAAACCGCCTGCGCACGCTTTACGCCCAGTAATTCCGATTAACGCTTGCACCCTACGTATTACCGCGGCTGCTGGCACGTAGTTAGCCGGTGCTTATTCTTCCGGTACCGTCATCCCCCGACTGTATTAGAGCCAAGGATTTCTTTCCGGACAAAAGTGCTTTACAACCCGAAGGCCTTCTTCACACACGCGGCATTGCTGGATCAGGCTTTCGCCCATTGTCCAAAATTCCCCACTGCTGCCTCCCGTAGGAGTCTGGGCCGTGTCTCAGTCCCAGTGTGGCTGGTCGTCCTCTCAGACCAGCTACTGATCGTCGCCTTGGTAGGCCTTTACCCCACCAACTAGCTAATCAGCCATCGGCCAACCCTATAGCGCGAGGCCCGAAGGTCCCCCGCTTTCATCCATGGATCGTATGCGGTATTAATCCGGCTTTCGCCGGGCTATCCCCCACTACAGGACATGTTCCGATGTATTACTCACCCGTTCGCCACTCGCCACCAGGTGCAAGCACCCGTGCTGCCGTTCGACTTGCATGTGTAAGGCATGCCGCCAGCGTTCAATCTGAGCCAGGATCAAACTCTTCAGTTTAAACCTGTTACTGTTTTCGGTTCGGTTAAGAACCGGTCGCTCACTCAAAGCTGACAGGAATATGAATCACTTCATAAACCTGACTTACTTTAGTGTGAGACTCTTGATACTTTCGCTATCTGATCCGAGGATCAGCTCGCTGCCATCAAGCGCCCACACTTATCGGCTGTTAATTTTTAAAGAGCAATCTGCGAGGAACATCGCGTTTCCCGGCAGCGCTGCGTTTTCAGCAGCAGAGAAGCGAGATTATGAACCGTGTTTCGCAGTTCGTCAACAACTTTTTGCACTACGTCGTTGCGACCGCGGGGCTCAACTTCCGTACCGCCGAGGCCGCTCCTGCCAAGCCTCAACCGCACTGCTTCCCTTCCTTCCGCGCCGCGTTTCCGTGAGCGCGAAAGAGGCGTGATTCTATGCACCTCGCGCCGCCCGCGCAAGCCCTTTGTGAAAAAAGTTTGAAAAAGCCCCCGTGCGCTGCCGCGCACGGGGGCTGGGGGTTCGACGGGCCTGAATCGCAACGCGAGCGGTTCGCTATAGCTATGACGTATGCCCGTCTTTCCACCTATATGGAAGCAGCGGAACGGACAAGGAACCTGACGCTGTCGAGTATCATGCCGCGACCGAACCACGCACCCCTATCGACGATGGACAGCACAACTCAATCCGGCGACGCCGATCTTCGCGACGAATATGCGGCGCTGCGCGAACGCGCCATCCTGCTGGAAGAACAAACGCCGGCGCTTCTCCAACGCATCTCGGATGTATTGCCTCGGATCAGCGGCGAATCCGAACTGGCGGACGAGCATCGCGAGCGGCTCGTCGGCGCGCGTAACGCGGCGATGGTCTCGATCGAGAACTATCAGCAGGCGATTCCTTTCCTGCAGACAGCCGATTCGATCATCGAACAACTGGACAAGACGCCAGCGCGCGATGAAGACATCGAGTGGCGCGAATCGCTCCTGCAACGGCTCGACGAGCTGATCGACGTCGCGGTCCTGATGATCAACGACGCCGAAGACTATTTCGATCAGGCGCAAGCCTGCGACCTGTCCAGCGTGCCGAAGTCCATCCTCGAGGACTGAATGGTGCCGCCGGGGATCGCGCGGCGCACCGGCTTCATGCCGTGCGCGCCGGCCATCCCGATGTTGGTCGGTCGACACGCAATGCCTACGGCATCGGCGCCGGGAAGACCGCCCCTCTCCCGCAAAAGCTCACCTTGTCGTGGCAACCGCCCCACAGTCGCCACGTGCCGCCGCTATAGCGAGTCGAGCACGACCGCCTCGCTCACGATGGGCACGCGGATGTAACCGCCCTCCGTGTCACCATACGCATATGCGTTCCCGTCGATCACGTATTGCGCGGTCAACGCGCAAAGGGTTGCGTCTCGCGCATCGACGGAGCGCAGCATCGACACGTCGATCCCCAGCCGCTCCAGCAATTGCAGGCGCTGGGTACGTTTCTGCTTCGCCGACGCCACCGCCTTGCCCAGCATCGCGCAGGTAATCGCATACGGATAGGTCTCGAAACTCGCACGACCACCCGCATAGTGCACACCGGTCAGCAATGGATAGGTATCCGCCAGCGCGCGGTACACGCGTTCCCCGATGAACATCCAGTCGAAGAAGCCCGACGTGCTTGAAAGGGCCTGCTCCCGCGACGGTGTCGGAAAACACGAGATCCGCTCGCAGGCGAGCGCCTGTTCGGCCGCCCGGCGGCCGACGCCTGGCCACCACACGCTCGGCGCGTCGACGCCGACGGCCACGACGTCATGGGCAACACACAGCGCGGGTATCGCCTCGGGGGCAATCCGCGCTTCGCGGCAGACGACCGTCGACCCGCGCAGGATCACAAGATCGCACAACTTCTTGTCGCCCCCAACGTCGACACCCGCCACGGAGGGCACCTGTCGCGCGGCGGATGCGACGGATCGAGCCGATACCATGCCGGAACTTCAGTCCGCCGGCCGCGCGCCGTACGCGGTGTCGAAGATCGCCTCGAGACCGGGATGCACGCCGCGCATCGGGTCGACGACCGACTTCGCCCAGTCGAAATACGCCTGCTTGCGCTCGAGCGGCCAGTCCGCGGGCGGATGCCGCGCGATGTCGCGCAGGTTGCAGATCTTGTCGGCGAGCTTCACGAGCTTCGCTCGCCGGCTGATGGTCGACGCGTGCTCGATCTGCAGGCGCTTGCGCTCCTCCTTCGGCAACGACTTGTCGTCGGTGACCTCCATCACGATGTCCGCCACGTCCTTGCCGAACAGCCGCAGCAGTTCCTGCTCGGTCGTCTCCGTGTCCTCGACCGTGTCGTGCAGCACGGCCGCGACGATCACGCGCTCGTCCTCGATACCGGCTTCGTTGGCCAGCACGTCGGCAAGTGCGATCGGATGATTGATGTACGGTGACGCCTCTTCGTCCTTGCGACGCTGATTGCGATGCTTGTCCGCCGCGAACGCGATGGCGGCTACCAGCTTTTTCATATTTTCCCCTCGTGTGGCCAGACCCGCGACCGGTTGTCCCGGTCCCGTGCGTTTCGGAACCGCTCATACTACCTGCACGCGATGCCCCTTCCCGTGTACCGGCATCGCGGCACGCCCGCGCATCACGCGCCGGCCGGCGCGCGCTGCAACTCGACCACATTGACCCGCGCGCCGAAGACGTCCCGCACGAGCGGCAACAAGTGGTCGTGGTGCGTCAGGAACAGCACCTGGGTTCGCGTCGACAGATCGCGCAGCGCATCGAGTCCGGCCTTCGCGCGCGCATCGTCGAAATTGATGAACAGATCGTCGGCGACGAACGGCAGCGCGATGCGGCTGCCGAGCTGCAGCTCCAGCGCCGCAATCCGCAGCGCGAGGAACAACTGGTCGCGCGTGCCTTCGCTCAGCCCGGCGACCTCGACCGACGCGCCCTTCGTACGCCGCGCATACAGCGCAGGCGGCGTCCGTTCGGTGTCGACGGTCAGCTTCGCGAATTCACCGAGCGTGAGCCCCGCGAAGATCTCGCCCGCGCGCCTGAGCATCGGCCCCTGCTTCTGGTCGCGATAACGATCCGTCGCCCACTTCAGCAAGCGGCTCGCGGTGGCCGCCTCCAGATACTGTTCGGCCGCATCGCCCATCGCCGCCAGCGCTTCCTGCCGTTTCGACTCGGCGACGGCCGCATTCGCCTGGCCGTCGATCGCGCCGAACGCCTGGTCGGCCACGACCTGCTGCTGCGACAGCTCGTTCAGCCGCTTGCCGACATCGCCGAGCGACTGCTTCACCGCTTCGAGATGCGCCGGTACGTCGGCGATGTCCTGCTCCGCGACCTCGGCTTCGACGGCGGACCGGGAAAGACCGTCGCCATCGCGCACCAATGCCTCGTGCGCGGCCTCGACCGCCTGCCGAAGCTGACGCTGACGATCCGAGCGCTCGGCCAGCGGCAGCGCCGCGTCGATCGACGCGACGCCGGCCAGTTGAAGCAACGGCTGGATTCGTGCATCCGCACCGGCCACCGCGGCGGCCGCGTCCGCGACCTTGCCGTCGGCGTGCCGCACGGCTTCGTCGGCACGGTCGATCGCACGCGCGATTTCCCGGGCGGCCGCGAGGCGCATCGTCAGCCGGCGCGCCACGTCCGGCCAGTCGCCGCTCGCCAGCCATTCCGGCGCGAGCGCTTCCGCAAGCCGCCGCGCGCCGGCCTCGAGCGCGGCCAGCTCCGCGCGGATCGCGGCGATCCGGTTGCGCGGCGCGTCGGCATCGGCCAGTTCGGCCGTCACCGTATTCGCGAGCGTAAGCGCCCCTTCCGCCGCGGCCAGCGTCGTCGCGCTCGCGGACAGTTTCGCGTCGGCCAGCGCGTCGCGCCACTGCGCTTGCCACGCGTCGTAAGCCGTTTGCGCGTGGCCGGCCCGCGATTGCGCGGTCGCGCATCCGCGTTCGGCTTCCCGCGCACGGTCTTCCAGGCTATCCTGCTGCGCGATCGCTTTCTCGGCCGACTGTACGAAGGCCTCGGCAATCGCGACGAGCGCCGCCAGGCCGTCCGGCTCGCCACCTCGCGATACCGTGCGCAACGCCGCGCGCAGCGCGGCTTCCGCACCGTCCCGGGCCGCACGCAGCGCGTCGAATTCGCGGCGCTGGCGGTCGAGATCCGCCTGCGCGGCGAACACCGTTTCGCGCTTCGCGAGCCAGTCGCCCATCGCCGCCAGCGACATGCCGGGCACCGCGGCTCTCGCCGCGAGTGCGGCCCACGCGTCGCGATGCGCGGCCAGCTCGCGCTCGCGTTCGTCCAGCGCGGCCTGCCTGCGTGCCGCGCCCGCACGCGCGGACTCGACCTGCTGACGCAGCGATTGCAACGTCGCCGCGGCCTGCGTCGCGCCGAGCTGTGCATCGACGAGTTCGTCGGCGAGGCGAATCGCGCCGTCGACCGCCGGTGCGCCCGCGGCGAGATCGACCGTGCCATTGCGGATGTCGCCCCACACACCATCGCGCCGCGCGCGCGCCGCCAGCACGTCGGCGGTCGTGACGACCTTGTGGTTCTCCGCGAAATGCTTCTCCTGCAGTTCGAGCCGCTCGAGCTCCTCAAGCGCGCTGTCCCGCGCATCACGTGCCGCGGCGGCCGCGCTCGCGTACTCGCCGTCTTCCTTCAGCAGCGCGCCGAGCCGCGCCGCCGACGGCACGTCGAGCGCGCGCAGCGTGTCGACCGGCATGCGCCACCGGCCAAGCGCATCGAGCGCACCCGACAGCGTGCGTTCGGCGGCCGCGATCTCGTGCGCCAGCGCCTGCTCGCGCTGACCGCTGTTGCGAAAGGCTTGCGCGTCGGCCAGCGCCGCGCGCAGCGCCTCCGGCACGTCGACGGTCGACAGTCGCGCCTGTTGTTCCCGCACCTGCGCAAGCTCGCGCGTGCGTTCGTCGAGCGACTCGCGCGCGCCGGCGAGCGCCTGGTGCAGCGCGCCGTGCTCTCGCAGCAGGTTCGTCACCGTCTTCAGCGACAGCGCCGTCGGCAGCGACGCACGCAGCGACGCTTCGTTCGTCGGCCAGTCGAGCTGGGCCGCCGCCGCGCACGCGGCGGACACATGCCGCTCGACATCCGCGCCGAGCAACAGCAAATCCTGCGCGTGATTCATGCACGTGCCGCGCAACCGATCGAGCGCTTCGATATCGGCTTCGAGCGCCAGCGTGTCGGCGTCCGCATCGATCGCCTCGCGCGCCTGCCGTTTCGCGAGCAGGTCGGCGCGACGTTCTTCGAGCACCTTCTGCTCGGCCGCGAGATCGCCCTGCGCCTTCAGCAGATCGGCATACGCAGTCGGCGGCAACTCGACGACCGCACCCAGTTCGGCCAGCGCCGCATCCTTGACCGTCAGCTCCTTCAGGTATGGCGCAAGCCGACGGACGCGTTCAAGCTTCGAGCGCAGCGTT
The DNA here is from genome assembly GCF_001718535.1 of Burkholderia seminalis. Classification (NCBI taxonomy): domain Bacteria; kingdom Pseudomonadati; phylum Pseudomonadota; class Betaproteobacteria; order Burkholderiales; family Burkholderiaceae; genus Burkholderia; species Burkholderia seminalis. Next base: position 665,254 of record NZ_CP013399.1, read on the forward strand.
TCGAGCCGGCGCTGTTCCGCGCGCGCCTGCTCGATCTGCTGCTCGACCGCTTCGCGCGCGTCCTTGCGATCGACCCAGTCGCGCGTGCGGACCTGGACCGTCTTCAGTTCGGTCACGGCTTCGTTGAACGACGTCTCGGCCAACGCAAACGCGCTGCCGCTCCGGCGCGGCGCCCACAGCTCGAGCGCGCGCGCGTCGAGCTCCTCGCGCACCGGCCCGAGACTGCCGACACCGGCAGCCGATTCGAACAACACCTGGCCGAGCTTGTCGGAAGCATCGAGAATGCTCCGGCCTCCATCGACCAGCCGTCCGTGATCGAGCCCGAACATCTGCTCGAAGAACTCACGCGTCGCGCCGTCGAGGATCGCCGCCAGATAGTCGTCGGGCAGCTTGTCGTCGCCGGGCGTGCGCAGCGAACTGCGCCCGCGCGCACGGTGGAACACGAGTTCGCTCGTACCGCTCTCCAGCACGCCGCCGATCCGCAGCTCGGGCGTGCTGTGCAGGAAATCGAGCGGCGTCTGCAGCTTCATCCCGAACAGCAGCTCGGATACGGCCGTGCGGATCGTCGACTTGCCGGCCTCGTTCGGCCCGACGATCACGTGAAAATCCTCGCGGGCCGGCGGGAACCGCAGCGTCTCGTCGGTGAACTTGCCGTACTTGATCAGATCGAGCTGGCTGATGCGCATCGCTTACTCCCCCCTCGCCAGCCGCGCGAGCAACGCGGGCCCGACCTGCTCGACCAGCGCCGTCAGTTCACCGGCGCGCGCCATCGTCAGCAACGGCACCTCCTCCTTCACGTCGCTGCGTACCTTGCCGACGAACGGCTTCAGGTCGCGTTCGAGCAGCGCGAGGAAATCCGGATCGTGCGCGGCATCGGCGAGGATCTGCTTCAGATCCTCCAGCGCTTCGAGCTGCTCGCTTTCGCCAGGCTGGTGATCGGCGGCGGACGTCGCGAGCCGGACCTTCTCGAGCCACAGCCGCTCGTTGCCGATGACGCCGATCTGGTTGAGCACCTCCGCGCGCAACTGCGGCGCGCGGCCGAAAAAGAGGCCGTGCGCGGGCGTGCGCCCCGTGACCGTCACGCGCACCGCGCGCGGCACGTGGCCGTCGACGGTCAGCAGCGCCTCCAGCGACTGGCCGATCTTTCTCGACAAATCGGCGACCGACAGGCAATCGGACGCGTCGACCGACACGGCTTCCCAGCGCAGCACGTCCAGATACAGGCGCTCGACCTGCGTGCGGCCTTGCTCAACCGTCACGAGCACCGCGCCGCGCCGGCCCGTCTCGCGGATGTGGCGCCCCTGGAGGTTGCCGGGAAACACGACGGTGGACGGCCCCGTCCATTGCTGGAACTCGTGCACGTGGCCGAGCGCCCAGTAGTCGTAGCCCTTCGCGTGCAGTTCGGCCAGCGTGCACGGCGCGTAGTTCGCGTGCGCGGCATACCCTTCCAGCGCCGTGTGCAACACGCCGATGTTGTAGTAGCCGGGTACCGGATCCGGATAGCCGAGCGCGAGATTGTCGACGACGGCCTTGTCCTTGAAGCTCTGCCCGTGCAGCGCGACGTCGAATTCGGGCAGCTTGACGGTTTCCGGCTTGCGGTGGCCGAACACGGTGACGTTGTCGGGCAGCGTCAGCTTCTTCGTCATCTCGCTTTCGGCATCGTGGTTGCCGCCGAGCACGAACGCGCGGATGCCGGCCTTGCGCAGGCGCCCCATCTGCTGGCCGAAGAAGATGCCCGTGTTGTGATCCTTCCAGTCGCCGTCGTACAGGTCGCCCGCGATCACGAGGAACGCGACGTCCTCTTCGATCGCACGATCCACGAGTTGCCGCAGCGCCTCGCGCGACGCGTTGCGCAACTGCGCGGCCGGCGCGTCGGGGTACGCGCTCAGGCCGTGCAACGGGCTGTCAAGGTGAATGTCTGCCGCGTGGATGAACTTCACGAAGGTTCCTCTGTTTCATGGCGAAGGGCGACGCCGCTCGCACGGGCCCGTGCCGTCAATCGTCGTCCCGCCAGCCGCCGGGCCTGCCGCGTGACGTAAGGCGCGTGCCGGACCGGATCATGCGGCCCGTTGCAAGCGGGTCGGGATGGTACCTGAAAGCGGGTAACGACAAGACGTTATCCGTCGGTCCGGATGGCCGGGAAGCACGCGATACCGGTGCGAACCGACATTGTGCCGCAGCACGAGCGAGCGACGGCGAAACCGCGCCGCCGCAGAACGGCCCGCTCACGAAACGATGGCCGCGCAATCGTCCGATAGGGGCGATTGCGCCTTGGATCGTGTTTCGGGAGATACGAAACGGCAACGGCGTTGAACGGGCAGCGGGAAAACGCGCTGGATCGCCCCGCGTGCGTCGCGACGCATGCGGGCGCCCGACTACATGCCGTTACTCGCCGCGCGGAACGGGCGGCGGCGCATAGCGGTTGTCGTTGCCGGGGAACGGATTCGCGTTGCGGCGCAGCGCTTCCTCGTCGTCGTCTTTCTGCGCGAACAGCGCAACGCCGATCACGCCGACGTTCGCGGCATCGCCGTACTTCGAGTTCGCGACGTAGCTGTCGGGCACGGCGGCAAAGCGGAACGCGGCGACTTCGTCGCGGCTCTTGCGAAAACCCTCGATCGTCAGCGTGCGGCCCGGATACAGCACGTAGCCGCCGTTCGTATAGCTGCCCGGCCGGCCCGACAGCACGTCGAGGCCGTCGACCGTCGACACGACTTCGAACGTGCGGCGCCCCTGGTTGCGCAGCACGATGATGTAGCGCGAACCCTCGACGCCCGCCATGTGCCAGCGGCCGTTGTTGCGCGCGAGCCGCAGCGGCGCGCCCTTTTCGTCGATGAACGACAGCGCGATGTCGCCATTGGCGAGCGCGACGCGGGTCGGCAGCCGGCGAACCTGCGAGGCCGGCGGATGGCCGGGCAGCGCATCGTTGTAGTAGACCGACGCGAGATCCGTCGGCTTGGCCGGATCCGCGCGTTCGAATTCGACCTGGCGGGTTTCGGATCGCACCGACTCGCCCCACGCGGTGCCGAGCCCGCGGCGTTCGCCGGCGTCCGGTGCGGCGGGGGACGCGGCGGCGCTGGCGGACGGCGGGGGCGGCGCCGCGCAGGCGGCCAGCCAGAGCGCGCAGGCAAGCGCGAGAAGACGGAACAGGATGGTCATGACGTGATGCCTCGGAATGTTATCGGACCGCGCCGGGCTGGCCGACGCGGCGCTTTGGTGTCGTCTGTCGTCACGATGTCGATCGGACATGCTTGCCCTGGTCGACCGGCATCGCCGTCGCGGCGGCCCAGCGACCGGGAGCCTCGCTATTTAAGCATGGCGGGCCGGCAATGGGCAGGGGCCGCGCGCGCCAATAAAAAAAGCCCGGCCCGCATCGAAGCGGGCCGGGCCTTGACGGAACGCGTGCTGCTTACAGCGCGCCGCCTTGCGCCGACGCCGAACCCTTCACGCCGACCGATGCGCCGCCTTGCACTGCGTTAGCCGTGCCTTCGAGCGCCTCGCCGGCCTTCGCCTTCGCGCCACCCGCGACGTCGCCTGCCGTCGACATCGCGCCTTGCGCATGGCTCTTCACCGAACCGGCGACGTGCTTCACGTGCGACTTCGTCGAGTGGACGGCCGATGCCGCCGCATCCTTCGCCGTACCGGCTGCGGAACCGACCGCCTGCGTCGCGCCGCCGACCGCATTGCCGGCTGCCGAGCCGACGCCGCCGACCGTCTTGCCGACGCCGTTCAGCGCGCCGCCAACCACGTTGCCTGCGCCCGAACCCGAGCCCGCCGCATTCGCGCCGGCGCCGGCCTGCACGCCCACGCCGCCGCCGAGCAGCGGCGTCTGGACCTGTGCGCCGACGCCAGCAGAACCCTGTGCGCCGGTTTGGGCCGTCTGTGCAAATGCAGCCGACGTCGCCATCGCCGTCAGAGCGGCACCCAGCAGGATCGTACGAATCTTGTTCATGGTCATTCTCCCCAAAGACGTTGTTGCTGCGGGCCGCCTTCGTGCGGCTTGTCGCATGCCTCACCGCGAAGTGCGGCAGGTGGGGCTAATGTAGCGGCGCCGGCGTGCAAAACGATTGAATTGCGGGGACTGTTACTTCGGTTGCAAATGCTGACGATTGACTCACACTGTTTGACAATCGAGGGCTCGCAGCGGGATGGACACCCTATTCGTCGGCGAACGTGAGCGGCGCTCCGCCTGGGTGATTCGCCCGATCGCCACGCATCGGCCCACCCGGCTGGTGAAGCGGCCAGCCTATTTCATCAGCATTCCGAACGATGTGCATTGCCCGGCCGTCCATGCGGCCTCGCCATGAAAAACGGCCCCGACCGCCCGTCGGCGGACCGGGGCCGTACGCACTCACCCAGTTACGGCCGGAACGTATCGCCGAGCACGACGCCTTCGCGACGCGGATCGGTACCGCCCTGCAACGCCGGCGACTGGCCGACCGTCACGCGCATCACCGTATTGACGCCGCTCGCCTGCGCCGACGTCGACACCTTGTGCCCGAGCGCGAGCAACCCCGTGATCAGCGGATCGTTCGCACCGTTGTTCGCCGTGTTGACGTTCGGATGCTCGCCGCCGATCGTGGTCGTCGGGCTGTTGCTCGCGCCGAAATCGACGAGCCCCGCGGACTGCTGCGCGTCGAGCCCCCAGTCGAGCGCGCCGACGAGCGTCTTGACCACGTATTGCGGAATCGTGCCGCCGCCCGGCGAACCGGTCGCCATCACGAAATCGCCGCGCGAGCCGTCGGCGGCCTGCCCGAACACGATCGTCGGCGCCATCGAGCTGCGCGGCCGCTTGCCCGGCTGCAGCCGGTTGGCCACCGGATTGCCGGACGTGTCGACCGGGTTCGCGGAGAAGTCGGTCAGCTGGTTGTTCAGCAGGAAGCCGTTGGTCATGTGGAACGAGCCCATGCTCGACTCGACCGTCGTCGTCGCGCTCAGCACGTTGCCGTCGCCGTCGACGATCGTGAACTGGTTCGTGCCGTGCTCGATCAGCGTCGTGTCGACACCGAGCGGCACCGCACCGAGATTGCCCGGCTGGGCGGTCCCCATGCTCTTGGTCGTGTCGATCAGCGCCGCGCGCGACTTCAGATACGGCTTGTTCAGCAACGTGTCCCACGTGCCGCCGGGCAGCGGCACGAAATCCGTATCGGCCACGTACTTGTCGCGGTCGGCATACGCGAGCCGCTCGGCCTCGGTGACGAGATGCACGCCCGCGACGGTCGGCTTGCCGCCTTCGAGATCGATCGCGGTCGGCTTCAGCGACTTCAGGTCGAAGTTCTCGAGAATGCCGAGCGCCGACGCGACCGCGATGCCGCCCGACGACGGCGGCGGCATCCCGCACACCCAGTAGCTGCGATAGGTCGTGCACACCGGTACGCGACGCTTCGCCTGATAGGCGGCCAGATCCGCGACGGTCGTCTTGCCCGGCGTGAGCGTCGAGCCGTCCGCACCCTTCGTCACCGCGATCTTCGCGACGATGTCCTGTGCGATCTGCCCGGTGTACAGCGCATTCGCACCCGACTGCGCCATCAGCGCCAGCGTGCGCGCGTACGCGGGGTTCTTCAGGACCGTGCCGAGCGTCTTCGGCGAACCGTCGGCGTTCAGGAAGTACGCGGCGGCCTCGGGATCGCGCTTCAGGTTCGTGGCGTTCGCCGCGATCGCGTCGGCGAGCCGGCCGCCGATCGGAAAGCCGTTGGTCGCGAGCGTGATCGCATCGCCGAACAGGTTCTGCCACGGCAGGCGGCCGTGATCCTGTTGCAGCGCCTCGATGAGCCGCGGCACGCCGATCGTGCCGATCGAGCGGCCGCTCGCGCGCGCGTTCGGCTGCGGCGCGGAATGGTCGGTCGCGTCGTCGACGTAACGCAGGTAGTTTTCCGTCGCGCCCGCTGGCGCGGTTTCGCGGCCGTCGTAGGCCTGCAGCGTCTTGCCGCGGGCATCGTAGTAGAGCAGCACGCCGCCCGATCCAAGGCCCGTCGCCTCGGGCACCGTCAGGCCGAGCACGGCCTGCACGGCGACCGCCGCATCGGCGGCCGTGCCGCCCTTCTTCAGCACCGCGCAGCCGGCCGCGCTCGCGTACGCGTTCGACGTGGCCACGAGGTAGGTCTTCGCGTAGACCGGTTTCATCCCGGTGCGATAACCCGACGACGCTTCCGGCAGCGACGGATCGCCCGGCTGGTTCGACCCGACCACGACCGTCGCACCGCTGTTGTCGACCGCGAGGCAGCTGGTGTCGGCTGAAGGTGTCGTCGCGTGACCCGCGTCGTTCTCGACATCGCCGCCGCATGCGGTCAGCAGCGCGGCCGCGAGCAATACAGAGGCATACGGAAAAATCGCTGTTCTGTTCATTGTTCGTCGATGTTCTTTTAGAGCGTTGCGATGGGCATCACGCTGCCTGCGACCCCCTCGGTGCGCGGGCAACGCATTCGATAGTCCCATGAACAATTTTCTTTCCGCAACAAGGAAATGACGCAATGCGGCCTATCGTTGCACGTACAACGCCACCGAACCGGTTTGCCGGCCATTTGCTGCACTGCGTCGCGACGCGGCTTCGTTACGTTGCCGTCCGGCGACGCTTGCCGGCCACGCGGCCATCACGCGCGAAACCGTGCTCCATCGCTTCGATCGCTTCCGAGAAAAACTCGAGAAACATCGTCATCGCGACAGTCGCGCTCATGTCCGCGCGCTGGTAGATGCAGCTGAACGAACGCGCGCCCGCATCGGCGAGCGGCGTCCACGCGAGCCGGCCGGCGGCGACGTCGTCCGCGACGTTCTCCGCGATCAGGAAGCCGATGCCGGCCCCTTCGGCCGCGAGTCGCCGCACCATCGACACCGAACCCGTCTCGACCAGCGGCCGCGCGTTGCGCGGCTGTCGCGCATCGATCTGGTCGAACATCGCGCGCAGCTCCGTGTCGGGTGTCATCAGGAGCAGCGGATGGGCGAAGCAGTCGCGCATCCGCACCTTGCCGCCGGACAACGCCAGCGGATGGCCAGGTGCCGTGACGACACCCAGCGGCTGCGCGAACGCGCGCACCTCGACGACGCTCGCCGCCGTGCGCCGGCGCAGCGCATAGCCGATGTCGGCCTCGCCCGTCTCGACCCAGCGCACGATGCTCTCGCCGTTTCCCGAGCGCACGCTGTACGTGACGCCGGGATAGCGCTGCATCGCGGCCAGGATCGCGTCGGGCACGAGCTTCTCGGCCGTCGATGCGGGCACGGCCAGGTTCACGTGCCCGCGCCGCAGTGCGCGCAAATCCTCGACCTGCGTCAGCGCGTTGTCGAAGTCGCGCTGGCCGCGCCGTACGGCGGCGATCACGATCTCGCCGGCGAGCGTCAGCTGCATGCCGCGCGGCAGCCGGTCGAACAGCGGCACGCCGACCTGCTCCTCGAGATTGCGGATCTGCTGGTGCACGGCCGCGGCGGTCAGGTGCAGCGCGTCGGCTGCCTTGCGAATCGAGCCGCGCCGGGCGACCTCGTCGAAACAGCGGAATGTCTGCGATATCGAACGCATGAATGAACCGTTAGATTTTTCCGAACATACCGTCAAGAATAATCCAGTTTCACTGACTCTCCGGATCGTCTAGATTGCGCTGCATTCCCGTGTTCGATTCGAATGGAGACCGCAGTGACGACCGTCGACCAGATTACCCAGCGCCGCCGCGGCGTCGGCCTCATCGCCCACGATCCCGCCCTGTCCGCGGGCGGCTACACGCTCATCGCGCCGCAAACGGCGGACGGCAACGTCTATCTCGTCGGCATCGACGGCGAGGTCGCCCATCAGTGGAAAATGCCCGTGCGCCCCGGCCGTCACGCGGTCATCCTCGCGAACGGCAACCTCGGCTACAACGGCAATCACCCGCAATCCGAATCCCGCTACGCGCCGTGGTCGATGTGGCATGGCGGCGACTTCTACGAGGTCACGCCGCAAGGCGAAACGGTGTGGCGCTACGAGGATCCCGCGCATCACCACGATGCGCAGTGGCTGCCGAACGGCAACCTGCTCTACGCCGCGTGCGAACCGGTCGACGCCGCGTTCGCGCGGCGCGTGCCGGGCGGTACGCCGCACGGCGACGACGACGTGATGTACGCGGACGTGATCCGCGAAGTGAACCGGGCCGGACAGATCGTGTGGGAATGGCACGCGCGCAAGCACCTGCGACCCGAGGATTTTCCGATCGCGGCCGGGTTCGGCCGCTATCACTGGCCGCTCGTCAACGGTCTCGCGGTCGACACGAACGGGCGCGTGCTGATGAGCCTGCGCACGACGTCGGGGATCATCGGCGTAAACCGCGCAACCGGTCGCGTCGACCTGCACGTCGGGCCGGACGTCGTGTCGCACCAGCATGCGCCCGTGCCGCTCGCGAACGGCAACATCCTCGCGTTCGACAACGGCAATTTCCGCCACGGCGCGCACGTCGTGTTCTCGCGCGTCGTCGAGATCGATCCCGCGACGCAACGCGTCGTCTGGTCGTACGCGGACGACGTCGTGAACCTGTTCTACACGCCGTTCATGGGCAACGCGCAGCGCTTGCCGAACGGCAACACGCACATCACCGAATCGTCGACGGGCCGGCTGTTCGAAGTGACGCCGGCCGGCGAAGTCGTGTGGGAATACGTGATCCCGTGGTTCGCCGAATACCCGGACGAGGCCGCGCGCAAGACCGGCCCCGGCCAGCTGAACAGCGTGTTCCAGACGTTCCGCTACAGCGCTGCGCAACTGCCCTGGCTGCGGACCTGACGCGTCGTTCGCCGTTGCATTCCTGCCATCGTCGCCGTTCGCTTCCGAGGGGCCTGCCGTGTCGCACGATCCGATCTCACCGCCCGTCGATGCACGGTTGCCCGCGTGGCAGCTCGCGCTGTTCGGGCTGCAGCACGTGCTGTCGATGGCCGCGTCGCCGATCACGGCCGTCTTCCTCATCGCGAAAGTCCTGGCGCTGCCGGCCGACCTGACGGTCCAGCTGATCGGCGCGACGTTCTTCGCGTGCGGCGTCGGCACGCTGGTGCAATCGCTCGGCGCCGGCCCGATCGGCGCACGCATGCCGTTCGTGATGGTGCCCGGCGGCGCACCGACGATGCTGTTCGCGGGCATCGCCGCGCAGTCGGGCCTGCCGACCGCCGCTGGCGCGGCGCTGCTCGCCAGCGCGTTCTACTGGGTGCTGCTGCCCGTGTTCACGCGCTGCCTGCGGCTCTTTCCACGCGTCGTCGTCGGCGCGATGCTGTTGCTCGTGTCGATCAACCTGATCCGGATCTACGCGGCGATCGTCGTCGGCCAGCCCGGCTCGGCCGACTTCGCGCAACCGCGCGCGCTCGGTCTCGCGCTTGCGACGATCGTCGCCACCGTCGTCGCCGCCGGTGCGTTTCGCGGCACGCTCGGGCGCCTCGCGGTACTGATCGGGTTGATGGCCGGCGCGACGCTCGGCTGGGCGCTCGACGCGATGCCGGCGCTCGCCGGCGTATGGCACGGCCCGTGGTTCACGCATCCGGTGTGGCTGCCGTTCGGGATGCCGCGCTTCGACGTGCTGGCCGCGCTGCCGCTGCTGATCTTCACCGCGATCTCGATGGCCGAGGCCACCGCGCAGACCGTTGCCGTCGGCGAGACGTGCGGCAAGGCGGTCTCGATGACGCGCGACGTGCCGAAGACGATACGCGGCGATGCACTGGCGTCGCTGGCCGGCGCCCTGTTCGGCACGCCGCTGATCGTGACCAGTGCCGAGAACATCGGCGTCGTACAGACGACCGGCGTGCGCTCGCGCTACGTGACGGCCGCCGCCGGCGCAATCCTGATCGTCATTGCGCTGTTCGCCCCGCTCGCGCGGCTCGCGTATGCGATTCCGGCCGCCGTCGTCGGCGGCACCGCGCTGGTCGTGTTCGCGATGATCGGCGTGATGGGCATCCGGCTGCTCGCCAGCGTCGACCTGCACGCGCGCGCCAACCAGTACACGCTCGCGGCCGCGCTGGTGGTCGGTCTCACGCCGATCCTGGTGCCGAACCTGTATCGTCAATTCGGCGCACCCGTCCAGATCGTGCTCGGCAACGGCATGGCGGCCGGCACGCTCGCGGCCATCGCAACGCAACTGGCATTCGCCGCGCTCGCGCGGTTGAGCGGACAGACGCAGGCAAGCGTGCCACCGGCACCTTCGCGCGAAGCGTAACGGCGATAACGGGCAGCGCGGCGCACGCTGCGCTCCGCTTGACGACTTCCTCCGTTCGACCGGCAAGCGCCGCTCTCTCCTGGCTCCGGCACGCGCGTCTCCTCGGCGCCGCGCCGGCTTCGGGTATATCGGCATCATCATCGCGATGGAAACGGCGACGGCCTTGCCGTGCCGGATCGGCGCGGTCCGGTTGCTGCGCGCGCCGCGCCGGCGAAGCGGCGTTCCGCACGGCCAAGGCACACGCGATCGCCGGCCTGACGCTCGGCCTCCTCACGTGACAGGTTGCGTTCATGTCGGTCGGCGGCGAGTGGTTCGGGATGGGGATGTCGAGGCAATGGAACGGCGTACCGGACGCGTTCCGCTTCTTCATCACGCTGCCGCTCGTGCTTGTCTACCTGACGATGAACACCGACGGAATCGACGAGACGCGTGTCGCGCCGAACGGATGGACATCGGGACGATTGCCGGCGTCACCGCGTCCGGCTATAAATCGTGGATGGACACGAATCGCTGGATTCACGACCCCGTCGGCGCGTTTCGCGCATGGCAGGAAACCGCCGCGACGGGCGCCGGCCGCCGGCCGTTCGCGCCGCGTTCGGTCGTGCAGCACGTCGCGATGTTCGAGCGGTTCCTGCGCCATCTGATCGCACAGCGCGTGTCGCTGGTCACGTTCGGCCCCGACCACGTCGCGGCGTTCCTGGCGGAACTCGACCGTACCTGCGTACCCGGCACGTCGACGCGCGTGCGCTATGCGAAGCTGATCGACCGGCTGGGGCGGCATCTGGTCGACACCGGTGTGCGGACGATCCACCCGGCAGGACGGACGACGCGCGATCTCGCCTGGCCGGCCGGCGAGCCGGAGCCGTGCTACCTGCCGCCCGACGCCGACGCGGCGCTGCAGCGCCGCGTCCAGCCTCGGCCGGACGACTCGCCCACCGACTGCCGGAATCGCGCGATCGTCGCGCTGCTGCTTGCCAGCGGCATCACCTCGGCCGAGATTCGTGCGATGCCCCGCGCCGCGCCCGATCTCGATGCGCAGCCACCGGCGTTGTCCGTGCCGCGCGATCGTGCGCGGCCGGCGCGCCGGGTCGAACTGGCCGAATTCGCGCTGGCGCCGCTCGCCGCGTGGCACGCGTATTCGACGGATACGCCGGCACCGGCGCTGCTGTTCCCCGCACCGCGCGGCGGTGGCGCGATGAACGACATGTTCCTGCTGCTCGTGGTGCGCGAAGCGCTCACCGCGATCGGCTTCCACGCGGCGGACATGAGCCCGCGCGTGCTGCGCAACACGTATGCGCGCCGGCAGTTGCTCGCGGGCCACACGCATGCCGAGGTCAGTGCGATGCTCGGCCTCGTCAGCACGCGAACGGTCACGCGCATCCGGCAGACGCTGCCGCCGGACGCAGCCGCGGATCGCGCTGCGCACGAACGCTGAACGCGTGCGCGGAACGCACCCTTTTCCTTCCCGTTCGTTATGCGCCCGACTTCGACTGGATCAGGCGCAGGATTCGCGTGTCGTACGGCGATTGCATGACTTCCGCGATGCGAATCTCGGATGCGGCCGGATGCAGCGGATTCAACAGGAAGTTGTGCGCGTGCGGCACGACGACGCTCGGCACGCGCAGCAGCGCGCTCGGCTGCGTATGCAGCCATTCGGTGCCGGCGCTGCGGGTCCAGTCGACGTTCGTTTGCCAGTCGTCCGATGCGTCGCCTTCCGCGATTTCGGCGACATCCACCGAATCGGGCACGTCGATCCGCAGCAGCTGGTATCCGCTCGGCAATTGGGCAACGGTGGCGATTTCGAAATGAACGAGCGTCTCGAGCAGCGCGAGCGCCGGGTGTTCGGCGAGATAGACGACGGGCTGCCCGGCAAAATGCCAGCGCCCGCCGGCCCGCAACCCGCCGATGCCCTTCAGATCGGCGTAATTGCTGATCCGCCACAACGTCGTCAAGCGAAATACCCCTCGTCGATTTGCGTGAGAACTTCCTCGACGAGGCGAGCACCGTGCTCGGTGCTCGCCATGTCGAGCGACGTGCGGCCGCCGAAGCGCTGCAACCCGTTGCGCAACCACGCCATCGCCTTGTCCTGGTCGCCGAACGTGGCCGTCGCCTGCGCGACGATGCGCGCGAGGCGGATCGCCTTGTCGGATTCCTCCGGCGACAGACGTTCGTGCGCCTGGCGGCGATGGCTCAGCGTGCGGCGCGGAATGATGAAGGCCAGTTCGTCCGATTTCAGCCCGCGCTCGGACAGCCGGTCGATCACCGATACGTCGACACGCGCGCTCGCGAGCTCGGCCAGATCCGCGCCCGAACGGACACGGATCGCCAGCAGCTGCTCGAGAATCGTGAATTCGGCCTGGCGCGGATGCGCGACGCCTGAAGGATGAAAAGCGATGGTGCTCATGACCTCTCTCCGGCAATTTGCCCAATCATTATAGGCGTTTTGCCGGAAACTTGCGGGAGGACGAGCCAAAGCTGCTGTCGTCGGCCGGTCGACGGGCTCGGCCAAGGATCCCCCTCCTGCCCCTGGCAGCAGCGTCTGAGGATGCGAATCGAAGATTCGCTTCGATGAGGCGGAACCATTATTCAGTATATAAAGTCCGCTGAGATGTCTTACGGTTGTCACGTAACAACCCTTTTATTGAATTAAATCGCGCCGCTGAACCGGCATCTGCCATCCCGCAATGTACATTTGTCGACCGGAGCGACCGGCCCGGTTACTCGCCGACCACCATGACGAAACACGTACCGCGGCCCCCTCGCTCCGGATTCGCGCCCCGATCCCGCACTTCTCGCCATCGCTCATGAACATCCGGTTCGAGATCTCATCGCCGTACGGCCCCACTTGAAGCTGTCGTCGAACCATGTCGAGCCCATGCCGACGCAGCGGGTGTCGGATACGTCCTGAGTATGGACGCCATCAGAACGCCGGTCCCGGTCGAACATCCGGCAGGGCAACGCCCCTACTCCCACAGGCAGCTACCCTGCCACCGGCACGCACGGTTCCGCCCGGTGCAGCGGAACGTGCGCGATACCCGATGCAATCAGCCGGTCCACGCCGACGACCGGATCACGCTGCAGAAATTGCCGGCGCGGAAATGCGGATCCTTGTCCGCGATCACATCGGCCTTCACGTTGCCGAACGTCGTGCCGGGCTTATGCTTGATCCCGTCGTAGAACGCCTGAATGATGTCTTCCTTGAAGTGCGGCGTACGCGGATGCGCGCGAACGACGGCCTCGCGCTCGACATCGCTGTATTCCGGATACGTGAGGCCCAGCACGTCCATCTCGACGCCCGCGGTGACGAGCGCGATCACCGGATGCATGTGCTGCGGAATACCGGGCGTGGTGTGCAGCGCGATCGAGGTCCACACAACGTCGATATCCTGCTGCGAGATGCCCTTGCCCTTCAGGAAATCGCGGGCGGCATTGGCGCCGTCCACTTCGAAGCGCTCGCATGCGCTGCTGTGCTTGTGAGTGAGCCCCATGTCATGAAACATGCAGCCGCAGTAGAGCAGCTCGGGATCGTACTCGAGCCCGCGGCGCCGGCCCGCCAGCGCCGCGAAATAGTAAACGCGGCTCGAATGATGGAACAGCAGCGGCGACGCGGTATCGCGAACGAGTTCGGTGATCTCGCGCGTCAATTGGCTATCGGGGATGGCGATGCCTGCAACGTTCTCAGTCATGATTGACCTCCATTGAAAACACTCCCGATTTTCCAAAGCCCGATAGCTGTCTTCAATAGGCGTATTACGTCAAATCCTGCCATTTCGCGCGATGGACGGACGTGATGCCCGCGTGACCGAAAAAACACCGAAAAAGGGCTCCGCCGCCTCGCTCGATGCGCCACCGGCCCCTCTATACTGCTGCGCATCACCTTAGATACCGCACGCATCCGATCACCATGCCGAAGGTCGTGGGAATTTTCGCCGTCCCGGGCGTTCAACTGCTCGATGTCTCCGCACCGCTCGACGTGTTCGCACAGGCGAATGCCGAATGCGGGAGGCCGTTCTATGCATTGCGGATCATCGCGAGCGAATCCGGTCCGATCCGCAGTTCGTCCGGTGCGCAACTGCTGCCCGACTGGATCGTTCCCGACATCCCAGAGCGTATCGACACGCTGCTGGTCGCGGGCGCGCCGAGCGCGGGCCGCGTCACGCTGCGCACCGATGTCCTCGCGTGGCTGCGATCGGCGGCCGTGCAGAGCAAGCGCTACGGCTCGATCTGCACCGGCGCGTTCATCCTCGCCGCCACCGGCCTGCTGAAAGGCCGCCGCCTGACCACGCACTGGGCCGCCGCCGACGCGCTGACAGAAGCCTATCCGTCGCTCGCCGTCGATGCCGATGCGCTGTACGTGCGCGACGGCAAGCTGCGCACGGGCGCCGGCGTCACGGCCGGGCTCGATCTCGCGCTCGCGCTGGTCGAGGAAGATCTCGGCCGCGAGATCGCACGGCGCGTCGCCGCGCAACTGGTGATGTTCTTCAAGCGCCCTGGCGGGCAGCTCCAGTTCAGCCGCAAGGGCGAAGCGCGCCCCACCGGGCGCTCGGTGCTGCAGGAGGTACAACGCTGGATCGCGGCGAATCCGGAACTCGCGCATTCGGTAGCCGACCTGGCGAAGCATGCGGGCATGAGCCCCCGCCACTTCGCGCGGCTGTTTCGCGCCGAGGTGGGCATGACGCCGGCCGCGTGGGTCGAGGCAACCCGCATCTCGGCGGCCCGCCAGTTGCTCGAGAACGGCCACGACACGCCGAAGCAGGTCGCCGCGAAATGCGGCTTCGCGAATGTCGACACGCTCAGGCGGTCGTTCACCCGCCACGTCGGGATTACGCCGGCCGAGTATCGGAAACGGCAGGCGGTTCCTGTGGAGTGATAGGACAACGCATCGACGATGGTGACTGCGCCGGTCAACTATTTCGGAATGCGATGTAATTGAGCGTCACGCGGCAACGGGCGGTTTGACGGTATCGAGCCCTGTCGGGCCGAATCCGGAGCGCTCATCGGCGTATGCCCGCGGCCCGTCACGCCCGCAATCATCGGATGAAACCGCCACTCACGCCGATCGTTTACCCAGTTGCAATAATGAATCACTGGAACGCGTATTTCCGACCGGTAACGCGATCGCTACGATGCAATCAACCGCTGAACGCAACGAGCGAAGCGAGAAATCCATGAAACCGGAGGTCACCATGAAGTCGTTCATCACCGCTGTCGTCGCCGCAACCGCCCTGTCCGCCTCGTACGGCGCATTCGCACAATCGAACCCGTCGGGCCAGCTGACGCGCGCCCAGGTCCGTGCGGAACTCGTGCAGCTCGAACAGGCCGGCTACAAGCCCGAAGTCTCCGATCAGTATTACCCGCGCGCGCTGCAAACCGCCCAGGCGCGTGTGACGAACGCAGATGAAGCCGGTTACGGCGCCCAAGCCGCCGCCGGCGTGCGTGCCGGCCGCGCAATCGCGGTCAAGCAGGAAGGCCGCGACTCGGTCTATTTCGGCCAGTAAGCCGATCCCGCGCGCGTATCCCGGTACGCGCGCGGTACCCGCAACACCCCGCGCCCGTTCATCGGGGCGGGGTGTTTGCTTTTCGGCCACCCGCTCCGGACACCGATCACGTGCGGCACAGCACCGTTCACGCAGCCAGTGGATGTTTGCGCATAGAATGGCCGCGTGGTCGGCGCCGGCCGACTCGAACGCGAGCGGCACCACGACGCCCGGCATGCCCGATCGTCGCCGCGCCCGCTGGCCGGCCCGATGCCGCGCTCAACGCATTTTTCGAAAAGGAGCGGTTTCATGTCACAAACATCCGGTTCCATGATCACGTTTCGCCGCCCGGACGGCCAGGAACTGCAGGGCTATCTCGCGACGCCCGCAAAAACCGAAGGCGCGCCTGCCGTCGTCGTCATCCAGGAATGGTGGGGGCTGAACGACCAGATCCGCGGCGTCGCGGACCGCCTTGCGCGCTGCGGTTACTTCGCGCTGGTACCCGATCTGTATCGCGGCAAGTCGACGGTCGAGGAAGAAGAAGCGCACCACCTGATGACCGGCCTCGATTTCGGCGATGCCGCGTCGCAGGACATTCCCGGCGCCGTCACGTATCTGAAGACGCTGGCCTCGCGGGTCGCGATCACGGGCTACTGCATGGGCGGCGCCCTCACGCTGCTGTCGCTGCAACACGCCGATGCGGATGCGGGCGTGACGTGGTACGGCTTCCCGCCGCTCGACTACATCGATCCGGCGAAGCTCAAGGTGCCGCTGATGGGCCACTGGAGCACGCAGGACGCATTCTTCACAATCGACCAGGTCGACGCGCTGGAAAAGAAGCTGACCGATGCGAAGGTCGGCTTCGAGTTCCATCGCTATCTCGCGCACCACGGGTTCGCGAACGAAACGGCCGTGGGCCCGGGCCGCATCTCCAGCACGCAGTTCGATCCGGTGTGGTCGCAAATGGCCTGGGATCGCACGCTGACCTTCTTCGGCCGTACGCTTTGGACGACACAGGCGTAACGTAACGCGACGCCCTTCGCGGGCGGCCGTGCAAATGAAAACGCCACGGACGCAAATCCGTGGCGTTTTCGTTTCAGCATACCGCCGGTTCGAAACGACAGGCGCGGCTGCCCGCCCCTGCGCTTCGTTGCGCTTACCCGTTCGTCGCAGCCGCCTTGTCGTAATCGACCGGCGCATCCGGCGCGCGCGGCGTTTCGCCTGCGTGCTGGATCCAGCCGCCGCCCAACGCGCGGTACAGGTCGACCAGATTCGTCCAGCGCGCCAGACGTGCGCTGATCAGCGTCTGCTGGGCCGAGTACAGGTCCGTCTGCGCCGTCAGCACCGACAGGTAGCTGTCGACGCCGTTCTTGTAACGCAGGTCCGACAGGTCGAAACGACGCTGCTGCGCATGCTCGTTGCGCTCCAGCGCCGCGATCTGCTGGTCGTACGTGCCGCGTGCGGCGAGACCATCCGCCACTTCGCGGAATGCCGACTGGATCGCCTTCTCGTAGTTCGCGATCTCGATGCGCTTCTGCACGTTCGCCAGGTTCAGGTTCGCGATGTTCTGCCCGCCTTCGAAGATCGGCATCGTGATCTGCGGCGCGAACGACCACGCCGCCGTGCCGGCCTTGAACAGGCCGCCGAGCGTCGGGCTGCCGGTGCCGAATGCGCCCGTCAGCGAGATGCGCGGGAAGAACGCCGCACGTGCCGCGCCGATGTTCGCGTTCGCGGCCAGCAGCGTCTGCTCGGCCTGCATCACGTCCGGACGACGCGTCAGCAGATCCGACGGCAGCCCGGCCGGCACGTCCGTCAGCAGGTTCTGCGCGTCCAGCGGCATGCCCGCCGGCAGGTCGTCCGGCAGCGGTTCGCCGATCAGCAGCACCAGTGCGTTCAGCGCCTGCGCACGCGCACGCGCCTGCGCCTGCTGGTTCGCGAGCGCCGTCTCGACCACCGTCTGCGCCTGACGCAGCTCGAGCTCCGAGCCCGTGCCGTTGTCGAACTGCAGCTTCGTCAGGTCGTACTGCGCCTGGGCGGACTTCAGCGTGTTCTCCGTGACCTTCAGCAGGTCATCGGTCGACAGCAGCGTCAGGTATTGATCGGCCACCTGCGATACCAGCGAGATCTCCGACGCCTGCCGTGCGTACGACGTCGACAGGTACTGCGCGAGCGCCTGGTCCTTCAGGCTCTGCACGCGGCCGAACAGGTCGAGCTCCCACGACGCCGACAGCCCGACGTTGTAGGTCGTCGTGATGTTCCGGCCCGGCACCGCCGTCAGCGAATTCGGCAAACGCTGACGATTGCCGGTACCCGTACCGTCGAGCGTCGGGAACAGGCCCGCGCGCGTGATCTGGTACTGCGCGCGCGCCGCCTCGATGTTCAGCACCGACACGCGCAGGTCGCGGTTGTTTTTCAGCGCGATCTCGATCAGCCGCTGCAGGCGCGGATCGACGAAGAATTCGCGCCAGCCGATGGCCGTCGCCGCCTGGCCGTTCGCGCTGCGCGCGCCGGCCGCACCCGGCTGCGTCGCGTAGACGCCGCCGGCCGGGTACGCCTGCGCGACGGGCGCATCGGGCCGCTTGTAATGCGGCGCCATCGTGCAGCCCGTGGCGAACAGCGCGGCGGCCAGTGCCGCCATCGTTGCAGTCAAAGCATGTTTTTGCATCGTTACCGCCCCTTCGAATCGTGTGCGTCGTCGTGACCGCGCTGCAGGTCGCCCTGCACGAGACGCCATGCATCGTCGACGTTTTCCGTCTCGCCGCTGAAGATCGCGCGAACCCGCACGAAGAACATCGGGATCATGAAGATCGCGAGGAACGTCGCCGTGATCATCCCGCCGATCACGCCCGTACCGATCGCATGCTGGCTGGCCGAGCCTGCGCCGTTGCTGATCGCGAGCGGCAGCACGCCGAGCATGAAGGCGAGCGACGTCATCAGGATCGGGCGCAGTCGCAGGCGCGCCGCCTCGATCGCCGCCCGCACCGGCCCCATGTTTCCGGTCGCCTGCAACTCACGCGCGAACTCGACGATCAGGATCGCGTTCTTCGCGGACAAGCCCACGGTGGTCAGCAGGCCGACCTGGAAGAACACGTCGTTCTCGAGGCCGCGCAGCATCGTCGCGAGCAGCGCGCCGACCACGCCGAGCGGCACCACCATGATCACCGAGAACGGGATCGACCAGCTTTCATACAGTGCCGCGAGACACAGGAACACGACGAGGATCGAGATCGCGTACAGGATCGGCGCCTGCGAGCCGGACTGGATTTCCTGGAACGACAGGCCGGTCCACGAATAGCCGATGCCTTCCGGCAGCTTGCTCGCGAGCGCCTCCATCGCGGCCATCGCCTGGCCGGTCGACTTGCCCTCCGCAGCCTGCCCCTGGATCTCGATCGACGACACGCCGTTGTAGCGTTCGAGCTTCGGCGAACCGTAGATCCAGTGGCCGCTCGAGAACGCGCTGAACGGCACCATCCCGCCCGAACTGTTGCGCACGTACCAGATGTTCATGTCCTCCGGCGTCATCCGGAACGGCGCATCCGACTGCACGTAGACCTTCTTGATCCGGCCATCGGTATCGAGGAAGTTGTTCACGTACTGCGACGCCCACGCGATCGAGAACGTCTGGTCGATCGCAGCGGCCGTGACGCCGAGTGCATTCGCCTTCTCGCGGTCGATGTCGACCTTGTACTGCGGCGTGTCGTTCAGGCCGTTCGGGCGCACGAGCGCGAGCGCGGGATCCTTCGCGGCCATCCCGAGCAACTGGCCGCGCGCGGCCATCAGCGCTTCGTGGCCGAGACCGGCGTTGTCCGTCAGCTCGAAGTCGAAGCCGGCGGCCGTGCCGAGTTCGGGAATCGACGGCGGGTTGAACGGAATCACCATCGCGTCCTTGTAGGTCGAATAGTGCGCAAAGGTGCGGCCGATCAGCGCCTGGACCTTCTGGTTCGAACGCTGGCGCTGCTCGTACGGTTTCAGCTTCACGAACACGAGGCCTGCGTTCTGGCCGCGGCCCGCGAAGCTGAAGCCGTTGACCGTGAACACCGAGTCGACCACGTCCTTCTCCGCGGTCGTCAGGTACGTATTGATGTTGTCGAGCGTCTTGCCGGTCGTCTCCTGCGTGGAGCCGGACGGCGTCTGCACGATCATGAACATGTAGCCCTGGTCTTCATCGGGCAGGAAGGATTTCGGCAGGCGCGTAAACATCACGCCGACCGCGATGAACACGGCCAGGTAGATCACGAGCCAGCGGCCCGAGCGCCGGATCACGTGATTCACGCCGCCCGTGTAGCGATCGCGGCTGCGATCGAAGGTCCGGTTGAACCAGCCGAAGAAGCCCTTCTTCTCTTCGTGATGCCCTTGCGGAACCGGCTTCAGGATCGTCGCGCACAGTGCCGGCGTCAGGATCAGCGCGACGAGCACCGACAGCACCATCGCCGACACGATCGTCAGCGAGAACTGGCGATAGATCGCACCGACCGAGCCGCCCGAGAACGCCACCGGCACGAACACCGCCGACAGCACGAGCGCCACGCCGACCAGCGCGCCGGTGATCTGGCCCATCGCCTTGCGGGTCGCCTCCTTCGGCGACAAGCCCTCTTCCGCCATCACGCGCTCGACGTTCTCGACCACCACGATCGCATCGTCGACCAGCAGGCCGATGGCAAGCACCAGGCCGAACATCGACAGCGTGTTGATCGAGAAGCCGGCGACGCCCATGATCGCGAATGTGCCGAGCAGCACGACCGGCACCGCGATCGTCGGGATGATCGTCGCCCGCAGGTTCTGCAGGAACAGGTACATCACGAGGAACACGAGCACGATGCCCTCGATCAGCGTCTTGACCACTTCCTCGATCGACAGGCGCACGAACGGCGTCGTGTCGTACGGGTAGTGGACGACCAGACCGTGCGGGAAGTACTTCGACAGCTCGTCGATCTTGGCCCGCAACGCAGTCGCGGTCGCCAGCGCATTCGCACCGGTCGCGAGCTGGATGCCGAGACCGGCCGTCGGCTGCCCCATGTATTTCGTGTCGAACGTGTAGTTCTCCGAACCCAGCGCCGCGCGGCCGACGTCCTTCAGTCGAACCTGCGAGCCGTCCTGGTTGACCTTCAGCAGGATGTTGCCGAACTGCTCGGGCGTGCGCAGCAGCGTCGATTCGGTGATCGTCGCCTGCAGCACGGTGCCCGGCTTCGCCGGCGTGCCGCCGAGCTGACCGCCCGCGATCTGCACGTTCTGCTGCGTGATCGCCGTCGATACGTCGACCGGCGTGAGGCCATAGTTGGTCAGGCGGGTCGGGTCGAGCCAGATCCGCATCGAGAACTGCGAACCGAGCAGCAGTGTCTGGCCGACGCCGTTCACGCGGCTCAGCGGATCGAGCACGTGCGAGGCCACGTAGTTCGTCAGGTCCTCCTTCGACATCCTGCCGTCCTCGGAGTTGAACGCGAACCACATCAGCCAGTTGCTGCTCGACTTCGTGACCTGCATGCCGAGCTGCTGCACGACTTGCGGCAGGTTCGGCGTCGCGAGCGACAGCTTGTTCTGCACCTGCACCTGCGCGACGTCCGGATTCGTGCCCGGCGAGAAGGTCAGCGTGAT
Organism: Burkholderia seminalis; assembly: GCF_001718535.1. Classification (NCBI taxonomy): domain Bacteria; kingdom Pseudomonadati; phylum Pseudomonadota; class Betaproteobacteria; order Burkholderiales; family Burkholderiaceae; genus Burkholderia; species Burkholderia seminalis. The sequence goes on from NZ_CP013399.1 coordinate 686,468, forward strand.
CGTCGCATTGCCCGAGTCGTCGCTCGTCGACGACATGTACAGGAAGTTGTCGAGACCGCTCATCTGCTGCTCGATCACCTGCGTCACCGTGTCTTCCACCGTCTTCGCGGATGCGCCCGGGTAGTTCGCCTGGATCTGGATCGTCGGCGGTGCGATCGTCGGATACTGCGCGATCGGCATCTTGAAGATCGATGCGACGCCGGCCAGCATCAGCACGATCGCGATCACCCACGCGAAGATCGGGCGATCGATAAAGAACTTGGCCATGAAACGGACTCCCTGTTATTGCGCGGCCGACGCGGCGGCCGAACTCGCAGCAGCATTGGCGGCGGTACTCGCCGGCGTGGCACCCGCCGCTACGGCGGACGCCGCATCCGGCGCCGGCGCGAGCTGCGCCTCGACGGTCTTCACGGTCGCACCCGGGCGCACCTTTTCGCCGCCCTGCACGATCACGTGATCGCCCGCCTGCAGACCGCCTTCGACGATCCAGTTCTGACCCTGCATGCCGGTCGTCTTCAGCGGACGCGGCTCGACCTTGTTGCTGGCGTTCACCACCAGCGCGATCGCCTGCCCCTTCTGGTCGTGCGTGACGCCGATCTGCGGCACCAGGAACGCGTTCTCGTTCACGCCTTCCTCGATCCGCGCGCGCACGAACATCCCCGGCAGCAGCACGCGGCCCGGGTTCGGAAACACCGCGCGGATCGTCACCGAGCCGGTGGTCTGGTCGACCGTCACGTCCGAGAACTGCAGCTTGCCCGCTTCCGAATAGGTCTTGCCGTCTTCCAGGATCAGCGACACCTTCGCCGCGCCCGGGCCGCTCGTCTTCAGGCGCCCGCTCTGCACGTCCTGGCGCAGCTTCAGCCCTTCGAGGCTCGACTGCGTGAGGTCCACGTACACCGGATCGAGCTGCTGCACGGTCGACATCAGCGTCGCCTGGCTCGCCTGCACGTACGCACCCGGCGTCACTTGCGAGATGCCGACGCGGCCCGTGATCGGCGACACGACATCCGTATAGCCGAGGTTGATCTGTGCGGTATCGACCGCCGCCTTGCCGGCCGCGACGTCCGCCGCGGCCTGGCCCTGCGTGGCCACCGCGTTGTCGTAGTCCTGCTTGCTGACCGCGTTCGCGGCCACCAGCACCTTGTAGCGCGCGACCAGCGCGTTCTGCGTGACGAGGTTCGCCTGCGCCCGCGCGAGCGTCGCCTTCGCGCTGTTCAGCGCGGCGACGTACGGCGCCGGGTCGATCTTGTACAGACGCTGACCGGCCTTGACGTCGCTGCCTTCGGTGAATTCACGGCGCAGCACGATGCCGTCGACCCGCGCGCGCACCTGCGCGACGAGGAACGCGCTGGTGCGGCCCGGCAGGTCGGTGAAGACCGGTACGGCCTGCGGCTGGACGGTGACGACGCCGACTTCAGGTGTTTGCGGCGGCGGCGCCGATTCTTTTTTTCCGCAGGCAGCCAGGAAAACCGCGGCTGCCGCGACAGTGATCAAGCGGTATGGAACCCGTTCGACGCGCATGGAGCGACCTCTCACAAATAGACGACATTCAATGGGAATCACCAGATCTCCTCGCGGCCTGCATGCGCGGGCGGAATGCTCTCGCTTCCGTCCGACACGCATGCGGGCACGTGCTTCGGGTGTGCGGTGCACCCTGCGGAGCGTTCGTTTGCCGAACTGCTTCCGTAAAAAGGAACGGCGAGCCCGCGGCCCCGACGGGCACGCGTTGCCGCGGCGGCCAGCCGGGACGCTAGCGCGCGGGCCGGAACGCGGCGCCGGCGAATTCGATGAACGCGCGCGCGGCGGCCGACAGACGCGCGGCACGCACATGCGCGAGCTTCAGCGTGACGGGCGCGAGCGGGCGAACCGGTGCGATACGCACCAGCGTGCCGGCCGCCAGATCGGCGTCGACGAGATACGCGGGCAGCACCGCCGCGCCCATGCCGGCCACGGCCAGCCGTCGTGCCATCTCGAGATGGCCGACGCCCGCATTGCCGGGTGCCGAGCCCGGTCGAATCGCGGCCGCAGGGTCGTCGTCGGCCGCCGGCGGTTCGAACCGGACGGTCGTGAGATCCGGCCAGCCGCCCGATGCCGCCGCGCCGCCCTGTGCGGCGACGTAACCCGGCGCCGCGACGCGCACGGATTCGTACGCGGCCAGCGTATGCAGCGCGTGCGCACCGGATACCGGCATACCGTCGATCAGGAATGCAACGTCGATGTCCTCGGCAGTCAGGTCGACGTACGCATCGGTCAGCGTCACGGTCGGCCGCACGTCCGGAAACAGGTGCACGAAACGATCGAGCAACGCGCTCAACTGGCTGAGCCCGAACGCGACCGGCGCGGCCACGCGCAACGCCCCTTCCGGCTTGCTGCCCATCGCGACGAAACGGCCGTCGATCTCGTCGATCGCGCCCAGAATCCGCTCGACGCGCGCGAGATACAGCTCGCCGATTTCCGTCAGCGACTGGTGGCTGGTGCTGCGTTGAAGCAGGCGCGCGCCGAGCCGCGTTTCGAGCGCATCGACCAACCGGCTCGCCATCGCCGTCGACACGCGCAGCCGCGTCGCCGCGCGGCGGAACCCGCCTTCTCTTGCCACCGTCACGAATGCCCGAATCGATTGAAGTTGGTCCATTTGTCCGGATTCCCCTGCGCGGACGGCTGCCGTTCCACCTGCACCCGCCGGCACGTCGCGTGCCGATCCGCATCAGCCCGGCCAATGCAGCGGCGCCGACGCCGGCCACGCCGGGCCGGTCGGCACGCTCGCGACGGGCGCGAGCCGGCATACAACGGGCACAAGCCAGCCTCGGCCGGCCCGATGTACGATCATTCGATAGCAGTCCTGAGTCTTTTCCAGCGATTCGCGGCGGCAACACGTGCGGCAGCGGCCGCGGATCATGCGACGGTTTTGCCTGCGTCACACGAACGCACTGGAACACATTTCTTTCAGCAGGTGCAATGGTATGAAAACCACCGGGAAATAGCTTGCCCGATCCTGCGATTGTTTTGCCTTAATTTCCGAATTTGTGCGCTGCACACCTCGCAACGACGGGCGATGCGACCACCGACCATGCAGGTCCGGATGATCGGGCTAATTTCCGACAGGTTTGGGCAATCCGGCGCACGCAACTGGTCGTACGATGTGACCGCCGTGCCGGCGCCCCTGCCTGTTTCTCGACGGGGAATCGCCGCCGCGCACCTCGCCTCGCTCACTCCGCCATCCGCTCACGCAACATGGAAACCGACGCCCGAACGCCACCGCAACCGCGCCTCCTGCCCGATCACGACCCGCGGTCGCCGGCACGGCCGCACGCGGCCCGGCTCGCGGCGTTGATCGCCGCCTACGCGCCGCACGATGGGTCGTTCGACCTCCCGGTGCGCGGCATGCGCATCTCACGCGCATCCGGCGCGCCGGCGCAGTGGAACCACGGCGTGCACCACGCGTGCATGAGCATCGTCGGGCAAGGCGCGAAGTCGATGCGGGTCGGCGACGACACCTACACGATCGACGAAGCGCGGATGCTGGTCGCGACGGCCGACGTGCCCGTCACCGGCCGCGTGACGCGCGCGACGCCCGCCGAGCCGTTCCTTTACGCGCAGCTCGAACTCGATCCTGCGCGCATCGCCGCGCTCACGCCACGCGTGTTCCCGCGCGGGTTGCCGAAAACCGTCGACTGCGGCGCGCTCGACACGCACGACGCGACGCCGGAAATCGTCGACGCCGTCGCGCGGCTGATGCAGTTGATGGCGCAACCGGTCGAGCTCGACCTGCTCGCGCCGCTGATCGTCGACGAAATCCTCATTCGGCTGCTGTGCGGTCCGTCGGGGGCACGCGTCGCGCTGGTTGGCGAGGCCGGTTCGACGGCGCAGCGCATTTCGCGCGCGGTCGCGTGGATTCGCGACCACTACCGCGATCCGATGACGGTCGACTCGCTCGCGCGGCAGGTCGACATGAGCCCGTCGACTTTTCATCACCACTTCCGTGCGGTCACGTCGATGAGCCCGTTGCAATGCCAGAAGGTGCTGCGACTGCAGGAGGCGCGTCGCCTGATGTGCCTGTCGGCGATGGATGCGCGGCAAGCGTGCCGCAGCGTGGGCTACGTCAGCGCGTCGCAGTTCAGCCGCGAATACGCGCGGCTGTTCGGCGACGCGCCGGGCCGCGACGTCGCGAGGCTGCGAGGCGAAGCGGTGCCGCTGTCGCGCGTCGCGCCATAAGCCGCTTCACGCGGGCCGTATGCGCGTGCGTGCCCCGCCCTTCTTCCCGTTCTCATTCGCCCGCTCGGCCAGCACGGCTTCGTCGATGGAGCGGGCGAAGTATTCGGCCGACGACGTGGGCACCACACTGTCGCGAAACAAAAGATACAGGTGGCGCGCAGGGTGTGCGCCAGTAGCCAGGGCCGCCATCAAATATAGGAATACGTATTATTTAAGCTAATAAGGATCGGTATGCGGCGCTCGCGCACCGCACCATGCCTGAATCAGGAATTGCGTGACGCGCAGGACGCGGTCACCGCAGCCTCGTCGGCGGCCAGCAACTCGGGCACGCATTCGCGCAGGAAATCGACGAACGTGCGGATCTTCGCGTCGAGATACTGACGCGACGCGTACAGCGTATAGACCGTCAGCTTCTGCAACCGGTATTCGGGCAGCACGCGCACCAGCGCACCGCTCGCGAGCCCGGGCAGGGCGGCCGGGATCGGCAGCGAGCCGATCCCGAGGCCGGCACGCAGCGCGGCGCCAAGCGCTTCGGCGATGTTTACCTGGAAATCCGGCAACGGCAGCTCGAACGTTTCACGACCATTGGGGCCGTCGAGATGCCAGCGGTCGCGCGGAAAGAGCGACGTGACGATCTGCAGGCACGCATGACCTTCGAGGTCGCTCACCGTGTGCGGCGTACCCCGCGCCTTCAGGTACGCGGGCGACGCGCACAGCACGCTGCCCACGTCACCGAGCCGCTGCGACACGAGCCCTGAATCGGGCAGCTCGGTCGTGCTCAACTGCAGCGATACGTCGTAGCCTTCGTCGATGATGTCGGGCACGTGCTGCGACAGCGTCAGCTCGACCGCGACCGACGGATAACGCTCACGGTAGCGCACGACCGCGGGCACCACGTAGGACTGGCCGAAACTCGTCGTCGCGTGAACGTGCAGCCGCCCCGACGGTTTCGCCTGTGCGTCGGCCGCCTCGGCTTCCGCTTCGTCGATATAGCCGAGGATCCGCTGGCAGCGGTCGAGATAGCGCTGCCCGGCGTCGGTCAACGCAATGCGGCGCGTGCTGCGGTTGAGCAGGCGCGTGCGCAGATGCGTTTCGAGTTGTGCGACCGAACGCGATGCGTAGGCCGTCGTGATGTCCAGGCGATGGGCCGCGCTCGTGAAACTGCCCTCCTCCGCAACCCGGACGAAAATGCGCATCATCTGTAACGTGTCCATCGACCTGTCCCCGGGATTGAGATCACGTCGCGCCGCCGTGCGGCCTGGGTGCCGGCGGCTCCGGCACAGGCCGGTCTGGCGCGAATTGTGCGGAACAGTACAGCAGCGCTGCAGGCGTGTCCAGTTCGCCGTACGCGGCGTAATCCGGATGCCGAATCGTGCCGTGGAATCGCTTGTCGCATGGCATCCGGGCCGCGCGTGCACGCACCCGAGCATCAACGGGCATTGGGCATCGGGCCGGCAAAAACGACCCGCCGGCCGCGATGCCGCGGCGCAATTTACGCCCTCCCCGTTTCGCGCGTCACGCAGCGGCCGCCCCGTCGAAAGGATTGCGCAACACGATCGTGTCGTCACGCTCCGCACCGGTCGTGATCATCGACACCGGTGCGCCCGCGACCGCTTCGACGCGCGCGATGAAATCATGAGCGGCGCGCGGCAGCGCCGCGCGCTCGCGCACGCCTTTCACGGTGCCATGCCAGCCGTCGAATCTTTCGTATACAGGCTTCGCGCGCGCCTGCGCATCGAGACTCGCAGGCAGATGGTCGACACGCGCACCGTCGAGTTCGTAACCGACGCACAGCGCGATGGACTCGAAGCCGTCGAGCACGTCGAGCTTCGTGATTGCGAGCGAATCGATGCCCGAGATCCTGACGGCCTGACGCAGTTGTGCGGCATCGAGCCAGCCGCAGCGTCGCGGCCGGCCGGTATTGACACCGAATTCCTGCCCGCGCGCGCGCAGCGCTTCGCCGGTGACGTCGTTCAGCTCCGTGAGGAACGGGCCGCCGCCGACACGCGTCGCATACGCCTTGGTCACGCCCAGCACATGGCCGAGCTTCGACGCGCCCAGGCCGGTGCCGGCCGAGGCGGCCGACGCCACGGTGCCCGACGACGTCACGAACGGGTACGTGCCCCAGTCGATATCCAGCATCACGGCCTGCGAACCCTCGAACAGGATGCGCTCGCCGCGATCGGTCGCGTCGTTCAGATCGGCCCAGACGGGGCGCACGAACGGCAGGATCTTCGGCGCGAGGCGGACCAGCGTCGCCAGCATCGCGTCGCGGTCGTATTCGTCGAGCCCCAGGCCCCGGAACCACGCGTTGTGATGATCGACGAGCACGTCGAGCTTGGCGGCAAGCCGGCCAGGCTCCGCGAGATCGCCGACGCGCAGACCGCGGCGCCCGACCTTGTCCTCGTAGGCCGGCCCGATCCCGCGCAGCGTGGTGCCGATTGGTTCGCGGCGCTGGCGCTCCTGCGCCTGGTCGATTGCGCGGTGAATCGGCAACACCAGCGTCGCGTTCTCGGCGATCGACAGATTGTCCGGTGTCACCGACAGCCCGAGCCCGGCCATCCGCCCGATTTCCGCGAGCAGCGCTTCCGGATCGAGCGCGACGCCGTTGCCGATCACGCCGCGCTTGCCGCGCACGATGCCGCTCGGCAGCAGCGCGAGCTTGTACGTCTTGTCGCCGACGACCAGCGTATGGCCCGCGTTGTGGCCGCCGTTGTAGCGCGCAACGAGATCGGCCTGGGCCGCCAGCCAGTCCACGACGCGCCCCTTGCCCTCGTCGCCCCATTGGGCGCCTACCACCACCACGTTCGGCATGCTCCGCACTCCATGTGAGAAATTCAGACACTCGTTCGGCCGTGCCGGCCGTTTGTGTGCCATATTGGCGGAGCTGGATCGCCCGATCAAACGATTAAACCTGAACCTTCGTGTGAGTAAAAATCACACGAAACGAAGCAATGGCCCGACGACTTCCCCCGTTGAATTCGCTGCGCGCGTTCGAAGCCGCCGCGCGGCTCGGCAGTTTCACGCTGGCCTCCGACGAGCTGTGCGTGACGCACGGCGCGATCAGCCGGCACGTGCAGCAACTGGAGGCGTGGCTCGGGCGGCCGCTGTTCGAACGCCACAACCGGCGCGTCGAACTGACCGACGCCGGCCGTGCGTATCTCGCCGAGGTCGGCGCATCGTTCGACCGGATCGCGCTCGCCACCGCGCAGCACTTCGGTCACGCGCAGCAGCGCGTGCTGCGCGTCAGCGCGCCCGCGACGTTTTCGCTACGCTGGCTCGTGCCGAAGCTGTCATCGTTCCAGGTCGCCCATCCGGCCATCGAGGTGCGGTTGTCGACGTCGAACGAGCCGATCGAGAAATTGCGCGACAAGGTCGACCTGATCGTTCGCGGCGGCCCGCAAGCCATCGACGGTTACGTTGCCGAGGAATTCCTGTCGGAAGTTCGGCTGCCGGTGTGTGCGCCGAAGCTGCTGGAGGGACGGCCGCTGGACACGCCGGCCGATCTCGCGGGCTTCACGCTGCTGCACGCGGCCACCTATCCCGGCATGTGGCCCGAGTGGCTCGCGGCGGCCGGGCATCCGAATCTTGCACCGCGGCACTCGCTCACGCTCGAGCATTTCTACCTGACGCTGCAAGGCGCGCTCGACGGGCTGGGCGTCGCCATGGGGCCGATCGCGCTCGTCGCCGACGATATCGCCGAAGGGCTGCTCGTGCAGCCGTTCAGCGAACCGGCGCTGCCGCCGTGGCGCTACTTCACGTACGTCGCATCCGCGCGGGCAAACGACGATGCCGTGCGTGCATTCAAGGACTGGCTGAAAACGACGGGGAACGCGACCGCGCGGGACGGACGGCACTGACCGCGTCGAGGAGTCGGTCGTGCGTAACAAGAAAGGCAGGATTCCGAATCAAACAACGGAAATTCACGGAACGTGATTTTAGGCGTGCACCGCGTGATCGTGATGCACACGGCAAGGCGCGGCTCACACCGCGCCTTGCCGTCGGACGACGCTTACTGGCTTGCTGCAGCGCCGGCTTTCTTCTCCGCGTTCTGCAGGTTCTGCGGATAGTTCGGATCATTGGCCGCCGGCTTGTAACCGGCATCTTCGAGTTTCTTCAGCTCGGCGGTGTTCTTCGCACGAGCAGCCTTGCGCTCGGCCTTGCGTTTGGCCCTGGCCGCCTTGCGTGCTTCGCTCTTCGCTGCCTTCGCATCCTGTGCGGCAGGCGCGCTGGCGGCGTCGGTCTGTGCAAACGCGGGAGCTGCCGAGCCGAACAGGAAAGCGGCTGCGGTAGCAGCCAGCGCGAGTTTTCTGATCTGGATTTGCATCGCTGAACTCTCTTTTTTGATGACTATCACGGATTGAACAACCATCGAGATACCGCCCCTGTCCTGATCGGTTGTCATGTCGCGATCAGGACCTGTGCATCATAACCGTGTCGCGAAAAATGTGGCGTGAACGTGATGACGGAATCGGGATACATGTATGGGAGAAGATGGGGCTCCGCACAGGCGTCATGTGCTAGAGACCGCGACGCTTATCGCCCGGTTCGGGAACGGCGACGGATTGTGCACGCACGATAGGCCGCTGTTTCACAGGTGGTGATGTCGACATGCTCATCCATGATCCCCGCAGCAGCAGTCGATCTGTGCGTCACGTTGCCATACGACGCGGCTCGAGCGACGGTTCCTCCCATAAACGGTCACGATTCGGTTCCTCCGGCGATCGGGACGATCGCGTCGAGTCGCCACGCCGTGATGTTGGCGGTCACCTGTGGCTTGGGTGACCTGTCGAGGTGAAGGTCGTCATTGACGGGTACGTATGACGAAAAGCCGAACACTGTGTGGTGAAGACGTCGATCGGCGTCACTTCACGCATGCGTCGAGAAAGCGCAAGTGACTGTGCTTGCGGGTACATCACACCGCGAGCATTTGCCACAGACTTTTTATTTGATCGCTCAGGTGGCCCACCCGTTGAGCGGTATCGCGATCGACACGGTTTGCCGAACCCAGTGCGGTACCGAAAGGTGAGCCTTTCCGGGAGCCACTTGCGATTTGGCGACGGTGAGCTTCGTCATAGACCGGATCTTCACGTCGGCTCGGAACGATTTTCGGATCGGTCCTGGAGCCGGCGACCTGTGCGGAAGGTGTTCGCCATGACGATCGCTCGCGGTCGGTCGTGCGGCTTTTGGCGGCTTGCCAGAGCCACAGTGCGACGGCTCGGTTGGTCCAAAGGTAGAAAATCGGGAGGCCGCCGCGTGGACACGCAGTCCGGGACGATTGCCTCTGCGCACAGTCCACAGGCTGAATTTGTTCGAAACATGCCGGCTGGCGACCGGTAAAAAGTTGTCCACGGACGCGGGATCACGAGGACAAAAATCCACTCGCCCGCAATCCACGATGATTTCGAACTGCTGCCGGCGATTCCGAAGACGGCCACCGCGGTGGCCACGGACCTGCTCTGTCGGCCAAACGCAAGTGCGCGGGTAATCAGGAAGTGGATTCGTCGATCCCATAAACGGGAACCTGTACGCCGAATCGGAGGATTTCCTCGTGGTTTCCTCCCATAGGTTTCTACGTTTCGGCGTTTGTGAGTAGGCACTCACCCCTCCGGAAAGCCTTGTCGGGCCTGAAACCCTCGCAGGACAGGGTCCCAATCTCAGGTTCTGCACGGCTGGATCAGTCGTTCCGCGCGTTTTCCGTACCACAGACGGCTACCGTAGGTAGCGGTTTATGGGGTTCGTCTTTCTGTGGGAGCACACGTGTGTTTACATCTTTTGTAAACCACGTTTACTTCTTTAACTACTTTTAGACGGCTCACAGCCTTGTGCCACAAGGGTTTGAGCCGTGTTCGGTACCCATTTATGGGAGCACAGGTGGAAGGGTCTGGGGTTTCAGGTCTGTGGATTTGGGGAATGGGGTACCGAGTTGTGGGGATTGGGGGTTGTGGATATGGGGCGAGCGTACCCGGTTATGGGAAAGCGGTCGTAAATCGCGCAGGGTAGTCGTCTATGGGGGTGCTTGAGGGTAGCCTTTTATGGGGCGTTTTTCTCGATCCATGAGTCCCTCGATGCACAGAGATTTTCTTTGGGTAGCCAGTTATGGGGCATCTCGAAGGTACCTTTTTATGGGAACCTGCTCGGGTCGATTGGCTAAAATTCACCGTGGTGTTCCGGAAACCTTTCCCATGGACTGGATCGTTGGAGCATAAAGGTTACCTGCTATGGGGGAAACGGCAGGTTGCCATTTATGGGAGCGATTTCCGCCGGCAGGATCGAAAACAATGAAATCGATGACGCTGAAAGGTACCCTCCTGTGGGAATCGATGAAGGTAGCAAGTTATGGGAGGAAAAACGTGCTGTGTTGCAGGGCACCACGAATTCCGCCGACGATCTCGATTGCGGTCGATTGTCTCCCATGGATGGTTACCTTCGTGGGGGCAAATCTCGTGCCGGGTTTCGGTGTCCGGACACGAAAGGTAGCGGCTTTTGGGAAGCATTTTTTTCCAAAGGTAGATGGATATGGGGCTCCTTGCAAACCAAATAATCGAAATTTCCCCTTTTTTATCTGATAGTTAGACGTGATAGTGAAAGTGATACTGGAGCAATGACGTTGCTCCCGGACGAGAAAAGGTATAAAGTCTGCTATCAACAAGGTCACCTTATCCGGACATCACGATGCCGCGCAAGCCCGCAAGCAAAGGCTCAGACAAACAGGTTTCACTGTTTCAGACACCCGAGCCTCCCGACTTGCTGCGCAAGGCGGTCCAGGCGATCCATATCGCGCCCAAGTCCGGAAAGATCGGGCTGCAGCAGCGCAAGATGTTCAGCTCGCTGATCAAGAACGCACTTCGGCAGGAGGCGTTCGAGCCTGGCCGGACCAGCTTCTCGATCTCGATCGCGTCGCTTTCGCACGAAAGCGGGCTGAACAGCAACAACACGAAGTACGTGAAGGACACGGTCAACTCGCTGATCAGTACCGTCGTCAACTGGGACTACCTGGCCGCGGACCGTTCGACGGTCTGGAAAGCGTCGGGCCTGCTCGCCGGCGCGGAGCTCGAGCAATCGGTGCTGAAGTACAGTTTCTCGGACCAGATTCGCAGCGAACTGCTGAACCCCGAAATCTACGCGCTGATCGATATGCGGATCGCTCGCGAATTCCGGCGGTCGCACTCGCTCGCCCTGTGGGAAAACACGGTGCGCTACGAAGGGATCGGCATCACCGCAAAGATCCCGCTGCCGAAATTCCGTGACCTCATTCTCGGCCAGGACAAGGCGTCGCAGTCGTACAAGGAATACAAGCTGTTCAAGAGCAAGGTCCTGGTGCCGTGCATTCAGGAGGTGAACGAAGTATCGGATCACACGCTCGAGCTGATCGAACACAAGTCCGGCCGCAGCGTGGAAGCCGTGCAGTTCAAGGTGACGCGCAAGCAGAGCGCCGATACGGTGGAAGACGGCGACGTCAAGAACGAAGCGCTGGTCGAGGAAGTCGCCAAGTTCGGCATTCCGCGTTCGGAAGCGCGCCGGCTGATCACGCAATACGGCGTGCAGCGCATCAAGGCGGCGATCGCCTATACGCTCAATCGGACAACGAAGAAGAATGCGGCGCCGGTCGACAACGTGGCCGCGTATTTCCGCAAGGCGCTGACGCACGGCTATACGCTGGCTGACGGGCAGGGAACCGAGGCGGTCGCACCGGCGAAGGAATCCGCGCAGAGCAAGCAGGAGCAGATTCGCGACAAGTATCTGGCGGCGAAGGTCGAGGAAGCCGGCGCGTATTTCCGCGAACTGGAGATCGATGACCAGACCAAGCTGCTCGAACGCTACAACGAGACGGTAGTGGGCTCGAAGGACCTGACGCTGTCGCCGAAGAAGAAGGCGAGCAAGCTCGCGCAGACCAGCTTCTTCCGATGGCTGGCACTGGATACCTGGGGCGAACCGACCTCGGACGACCTGCTGGAATTCCTGCTCAAAAGCAGTCTCGCAGGCAACTGATCCAGGCCTCGCAGCCGAGCTGCATCGCGCGCCGGACTTTGCGGTCGTCCGGCTTCGCGGTGCAACGCGGATGCGAGGCCTTCTGCTTTGGGCGCGTTAGTTACTTTTGCGCGGCCGTCGCCAGCTCGGCGACGTAAGCATCGATGACGATCTTGAGCTGGTCGGCAAGCGCCTCCTGATGGGACGCGTCGACGCCCTTGAGCTGCAGATCGAGACGGCCGTCCGGGTAGGTCTTCAACTGGCCGATCGCGCGCGATTCGAGCGTGAAGTCGTGACGGACGCTGTAGCGCGTGCGGCCCGTTTTCTTGTTGCCGTCGCTCTGCGCACGCAGGAAATTCTCGAGATCGCGGACCGATTTTTTCCGGTCGATCACGGCCGTCAGCAGCCGGTCGGCCGTCGGTTCGCCCAGGCGTTCGAAAATCAGCTTCAGAAAGTACGCCGCCTGCAGGCCGACCACGTCGTTCGCGCCGGCCATCCGCTCCAGCAGCGTGTTGGGCAGTGCGTTGAGCGACAGCGTCTTGCTGATCGATGCCTTGTCCTTGCCGATCTTTTCCGCCAGCGTGTTCTGGTCGGAAAAGACCTTTTCGTCGAGGAGGCGCTTCCACGCAACCGCGTCGTCGAAGATCGTCTGGCGTTCGTGGTCGTGGTTCGCGCGATACGCGATCGTATAGAGCTGCTCGGGCGTGTGGTCCGTGCGGAACGTGGCGTTGATGGTCTCGTCGCCGTTGATGCTCGTCGCCCGCAGCCGGCGTTGCCCGTCGATCACGACGAGCTTGCCGGGAAACTCGGGAAGCCGCGTGACCTTGATCGGCTCGATCTGCCCTTCCCGTTTCAACGTCAGCGCGAGTTCGTGCAGGCTCGACTCCGAGTAGAACACGCGCGGGTTGAACGGATTCGGGATGCAGTCCTTGACCAGCACCTTCTGAGGTGCGCCAAGATCCGGCGTCCCGGCGGGCGTGACTGCGGGGGGCGTGCCAGCAGGCGTCGCCTCGGCGGCAACATTTGCAACGGCCGCGGGTTCGGGCAGCCGCGTTTCGAGGGCCGCATTTTCCTGCGCGAGTCCGCGCAACAGGCCGGCAGCGAGGTGCAGGTTGCCGGTGGGTTTCTTGTCTTTCGAAGTGTCCTTAGCCATGGGCGGCTCCGGTAGCGCGCGTCGACGCGATGTATTGGGCCATTTCCGTGACCAGCTTTTCGATTTCCGCGCGGGCCTCTTTCAGGCCCTTCAGGTATCGATTGTGGTGGTGGATCGTGGTGCCGAGCGCGAATGTCTGACGATAGACCTCGCGTTGCGCGATCTGGCTGTCGAGCAGATGCTCCCCTATTTCTTCAGCCCTTAGAATTTTTAAAATTTCTTCACGCATTTTAGTTTTTCCATTGACGCTATTCAGCATTAATGCGGAAGAAAGATTAGGGTTTCGAACGGCGCGCATCGATTCGATCATACGGATCATCGCGACGGTGCTGTACAGGTCGGCCGGCGACGGCGACAGCGGCACCAGGCAAAAGTCGGCGACTTCAAGGACGGATGCGATGCGCGGATCTTCGAGGTTGCCGGGACAGTCGACGACGATCACGTCGAAGTTCGCGTCCTGCTTCTTGATCTCGCCACCAATGCCGCGGCCGGCGGGCGCCAGCGAAAGGACCGTCATCGGCAGGGTGTTCTCGCCACTCGTGACCCAGCGGACAGATGTGCCTTGAGGGTCGGCATCGATCAACGCGACTTTGTTGCCGCCGGCCTCGAACGCGGCCGCGATGTTGACGGAGATGGTTGTCTTCCCAGTCCCACCTTTTTGATTACTGACGGCGATCTTGAAAGCCATTAAATTCCTCCAAGGAGTTTTGCGTAATATATGTAGTTATTGGCAAAATGTCCAGAAAAGCATTCGATGCAATGCATATCTTGACGGTCTATGTGGTTGTCACGTGACAAGTAGACCAAATGGTCTATTTACTATCAACAAACATGTTCCAGTAAAAATATAACTTTCGATCGCTTCATCAATGCGATCACTAGAGCCAGGAAAAGATTTGCTCGGTTTCATGTCGACGATAAGACGCAGCGTGAAAACCGGCTGCCGCGACAGATCTCCATCTCTCGCTTTACTCGTAGCGATTTCGATTGGTTAGGATCTTGGACATCGAAGAAGCATCCAGTTGTCACGTGACAAGTCGCTGGAAATCGGTCCCGGGCATCGCGGTACATCGCCAGGAGGTTTCTGACCAGGCCCTGGTGTCGACCCTCGACTATTCCATTTCTGTATCCGATATTCGGCTCTTGACCTTGCTCGACTATCTGATGAGGCGAGTTGTCACGTGACAACCAAAACTCCTGACTTGGCCGCTTGATGGATTGATCGAGAGAAGCCGCTCAGGTATCACCGTGAGCAAGCGCCTGAGGATGGCGAGTTATGGAGAGCGGCTTATCGCTCTGAACGAACCGCTGCTGACTCCCTGCTCAAACGCGCACTTGCCCTTGCATGAGTCCTTGGGACTGCCTGGAATAATATGGATCCGTTGCAGGTGTATCGAATGTCAGTGATATGTCCCCATTTATTTGGGGGGCTCTACGTGGTTTCGTTTCGTCCGCCAGTCGGCAGGGGAGGGGTGTGGTCTCGTCGAACGCCGGTGTTGCCGTCAATGCATCCCGGCGCGCATCTGCGACCGCGACACCGAGAAACCGGCTGAATAGGTGAGAATTCACGCGCCAAACGGCGCGTGACAACGCAGGCGGATCGTGTCGTGAAACATTTTCGAGAAACGGGGTATTCTTGGAAATCCTTGTCTGGCAATGGCTTGCGCCACATTCTTCATGTTGTTTCACGCAAAATGAACGAAATGGCTCGTGGAAATGGGGCGCATGGCGTTTCCGTCTGCCGTTGCCATCGATGCACAGATGATCGATACAAAATGTATCTTTTGATACGTAATTTGTGGTTGATGAAATGCTTTTGGGTGACCCAGGCCTGCGGGCGGCGGATTCGTTGCTAGTCGTGGTCAGCTTGAGATCATGTCGACACTCTGGCCCGACGCGCAGTGCTGATATTCAACGCGAGTTGTCACGTGACAACGCGTCATGTCAGTCGCACGATTTGGTGATGCGTGGCGCCTCGAGAGAAGTCGGTAGATGGGCATATGCGCCCAAGGACCAGAATGCTGAAACAGGCACCGCGGTTGTTGGGAGGGGAAGCCCAGATACCTTCAGAAAGGGGTGAGTGACCGCGAGTCCGCCACGGGTCCGGCTATGGGTGCAGGATGCGCCTCCCGCGAGCGCGATCGTTGTCACGCGCAAGACAGCCAAGAGAGTTCCCCGGACAGATGTTGAGCAATTTGATCCTGAGTGGGCACGACGCGCGCATTCTGTCGCGCTCCCCCGATTCAACCGGCTCAATCAAATACGGGTGAAGCCGATACTGGTGTTCCGCGGATTCGGCCAAAACGGAGCACCCGCCTCTCTTCTCCCCCCATCATTGCCCGCGATCAATAACTTGCTGCGATCGACAGAACGACATCCATCCCGCCGCGCAGGTTATCGATATCTCGCCGTGGTGAATTGCCGAACAACCGGCTGTATTCCCGATTGAACTGGGTCGGGCTCGCATACCCGACCCTGAACGATGCCGATGCGGCGTCGAGTCGCTCGGACAGCATCAGCCGACGTGCCTCGTTGAGCCGAATCCATTTCTGGTACTGCAGCGGACTCATGCCCGTGAGCTGGCGGAAGTGGTGATGGAACGTCGAACTGCTCATCTGGACTTGCGCTGCGAGATCGTCGACTCGCAGCGACTCGTCATAGTGGGCACGCAACCACCGGATCGCACGTGACACGCGGTTGCCCTGGCTGCCGGCAGACGCGATCTGACGCAGACGAACGCCCTGGTCGCTCGTCAGCAGGCGATAGTAGATTTCCCGCTCGACATACGGGGCGAGAACGGGAATGGCGTTCGGGTCGTCCAGTAACGCCAGCAAGCGGTTCAGTGCATCGTACAGCGATTCGGTCATGTCGCCGACGACGAGGCCGCGGCCCACGGGGGCTTCGTCGCGATCTGGTGCGACCTGCATCATCAATTCCGTCAGGACACGGAAATCGAGCTTGAGACCGATCCCGAGAAACGGCTTCTCGTGGCTGGCCTCGATGACCTGGGTCGAACCAGGCAAATCGAGCGACGTGATCAGAAAGCGGTTGGCGTCGTAGATGTAGGCGTCGCCGCTCTGAATGACCCGCTTCGTGCCCTGAACGACAAGACCGAAGCTCGGCTCGACCATGCAGTCCATCGGCTGAGTCGGCGCTTCCCGGCGGTGGAAGCTCAGGTTCGGAATGGGCGTGGTGACGTGGTCGGCGCCTTCGGTCCACTTCGAGACACGTGCCGCGAGCGTTTGCCGCAGAGCGCACATGGGGCTGCGGCCGGCTGGTCGTTGATCTGCACCGTCGAATGAAGCGACGGCGACGTCGTCGTCTCGTTGGCCGGGGGTATATTGGACGGGTGCCGGATGCATGACTTCTCTATTCAGGTAATCGGGGGCGGGCAGGCCGCCGATATGCAGATGCTCCGGCAACGCATGCGCCATCCGGAATCGCGGCATGGCCGCATTGCCGGAAAGCGCAACGATCGGTGGAGCGGCTACTTCGTCGCCTGCGACGCGCAAAGTTGCCAGCGGCGCGATTTCGTTGCCGGCGCCGTCGCATGCTCGTCGACCGTGCGCCACCACCGCTCGCCGCGATGCGGTGCGTCGAGATCGAGGCGCTCACCGATCCTGGGCGTCGACAACTCGATGCCACGCACGAGCGCCAGCGCCGTGACCCGCTCGAACGGTTCCTGCCAGCGATGCATTGCAAGATCGAACGTGCCGTTATGGATCGGGACCAGCCAGCGTCCGCGCAAATCGATATGCGCCTGCACGGTTTCTTCCGGCTGCATGTGCACGTACGGCCATTGCGCATCATAGGCGCCTGTTTCGATCAGCGTCACGTCGAACGGTCCGAGGCGCTCGCCGATCGTCCGGAACCCGTCGAAGTAACCGGTGTCGCCGCTGAAGAACATGCGCAGGTCGTCGTCGACGATGACCCACGACGCCCACAGCGTGCTGTTGCCGTCGAACAGGCTGCGCCCGGAAAAGTGCTGCGCGGGTGTCGCCGTCAACGTCAGGCCGGCCACATCGACACTCTGCCACCAGTCGAGCTGACGAACTTTCCTTGCGTCGATGCCCCATTCGATCAGGCGGTCGCCGACGCCCAGCGTGGTCACGAACACATCGGTGGTTGCGGCAAGCGCCAGCACCGTATCGCGGTCGAGGTGATCGTAGTGATCATGCGAGAGGATCACACCGCGCAGCGGCGGGAGATCGTCAAGCGCGATCGGCGGGGCATGAAAGCGCTTGGGGCCGATGCGTCGGAACGGCGACGCACGCTCGGCGAATACGGGATCGGTCAGCCAGAATTCGCCGCGCAGCTTGAGCAGCAGCGTCGAATGGCCGAGCCGGTACAGGCTGCGATCGGGGGCGGCATCGAGCGTCGCGCGAGTCAGCGTATCGACGGGCACGGGGCCGGTGGGTACCGTGTTGCGCGGCTTGTTGACCAGCATGTTCCACGCGATCCCGAGTGTCTTGCTGAATCCTTCGACAGGACGCGGCGCGACATTGGTGAAACGCTCGCCGTTGTGCTGCGGCGACCCGCCGGACAGCGCGCGGCCGCGCCGGGCGGCGGCGAAACCCAGAATACGGTGAATCAGAACGAGAGGCGATGTCATGTCGGGGCGTCCGGAGAATAAAGTACACTAAACAGTGTAGTTTATTTTTTGGATAAGTAAACTGCCCGGTGTAAAATTTTCGTATGGAAACCAGCACTCCCCCCTTGCGCCTGACCGATCGAAAGCGCGTGGCCATCGTCGATGCGGCGATCGAGGAATTTCTCGCGGCAGGCTACGACGCGACCAGCATGGATCGTATCGCTGCGCGCGCGGACGTCTCGAAGCGCACGGTCTACAACCACTTCCCGGGCAAGGAAACGCTGTTCGCGGCGATCCTGCACAAGCTGTGGGAAGCGACGCAGACCGGCAGCTCGCCGACCTATCGCGCCGACGTGCCGCTGCGCGAGCAACTGCTCGCGTTGCTGGACCGCAAGTTGCGCTTGCTGAACGATGAAGCGTTTCTGGCACTCGCGCGCGTGGCGATCGGCGCGGCGATCCATTCGCCGGATCGCGCGCGCGACATGGTCGAGCGTCTCGGCGAGCGCGAGGAAGACGTGACGGTCTGGGTGCGTGCGGCCGCGGCGGCCGGCCGCCTGTCGGTCACCGATCCGGTGTTCGCCGCGCACCAGTTGCATGGCGTCGTGAAGGCATTTGCGTTCTGGCCGCAGATCACGATGGGTCAGCCGCCGCTCACGGCGCAGGAGCAACGGAAAGTCGCGGAGTCCGCGGCCGACATGTTTCTCGCGTACTACGCGCGGCCGGATGACGGCGATGCCGTGCGCGCCACACCGGACTGACCGTGCGTCGGGATGCCCTGCGCACAGCGAAGCCGGCGCACCCGAAGCCGAACGCGAGCAACTACCCATGAAGACGCTGTTGATCGTCTATCACACGATGACCGGGGGCACGCAACAGATGGCCGAAGCGGCTGCCGGCGCGGCGCGCGAGCAACCCGGCATCGACGTCAGGCTGCAGCGCGCGGATGCGACGAGCGCGGATGACGTGCTGGCCGCCGACGCATACCTGTTCGCGACGCCGGAGAATCTCGCGGCGATGTCCGGGCTGATGAAGGACTTCTTCGACCGCTGCTACTACGCGGCGCTCGATCGCGTGAACGGCCGTCCGTATGCGGCAATGATCTGCGCGGGAAGCGACGGACAGAACGCGTTGCGCCAGATCGACCGGATCGCGACCGGATGGCGGCTGAAGAACGTGGCGCCCGGCCTGATCGTCTGTACCCACGCGCAGACAACGGAGCGCATCCTCGCGGCGAAGACGATCGACGGCGACGATCTCACACGCTGCGCGGAACTGGGTGCGGGTCTTGCCGCGGGACTCGCGCTGGGCGTCTTTTGACGGCGTTGTGGTTGTGGCGATTTGCGGCGCGGGTCGTGCGGACGTACAACCGGTCGAATACCGAAACCCTAGCCGTCTTTTGCCGTTGACGAAGGCCGATGGTATTCGGGCCAAAGACGTTTCACGAGATCGCGCGAGGCGCTGTACGCGTGGCAGCTGTCGATCTTGAGCGGCTTTCCTTCGCTGTCGCGGTAGTCCAGCGACGAGCGCCGCATGCCGACCATCGTCTGATAGGCGGTGGTGGCGATCGGGCCGAGCAATTCCTTCAAGTGCGTGCACGTGTCGCAGGACGGCAGGCGCTTGCGAACCTCGCTGTTCCAGCCGGCGCCGATGCTCAGGCCGACGAGCGCCTGCAGCGAGTCGCCGCCGCCCGGACACTGCGCATAGGGATGCGAGCGAATGAACGTGGATACCGCGCGAACGACCATGTCGGCGTCGAAGACGAGCGTCACGCCGAGGTCGTGGATCGGCGACAGCGCCGCGACCGTTCGCGTACCGCCCGGTGGCGTGAAATCGCTGGTCTTGCGGTCCGCGAGGCAGGCCGTCACTTCGAACAGGCCGTCGCTGCGCCGATAGCCGCGCATGTCGATGTGCCGATGGTGAATTTCCTCGCGCGTGATGCCGTCGTGCGCGATGTCGTGTCGGGGAACCATGTATCCGCTCCGTTTCGTACAACCGGTTCTTTTCGCAGGCAAAGGAGAACATCGCCGGTTGATCGGGCGTGCAGCGAAACGGACCGAGATGCGCTGCCGACGACGTCAATCCGGCCATACTACGCATTTTCCGGCATCTTCGTACACGACGAGATCGATGCGAACGCAACGAATCGAGGGGGCGTCCGGTGCGGCCGTGGGCTGTCGGACGGCCTGTCGCGTGACGTTGACAGGACGCGCGTCACGCGGAATGCCGCACGGGAGAGGCGGGCCGCTGCCGAAGCCGGGCCGGGCTTCGGCCCGATTTCCGCGACGTCCTCGAATGGCGTGACATCCGGGAGCGTATCCATATAATGCGCAACATGACCGCGCGGACGCCTTTCCGGCCTCCGGGGGCGGGCAAATGCAGACCGGCGAGTCAACCGGCCACCGCGCGTACCGGTATACTTCCACCCCTGCCTTGTCCGGCATCGTGGCCGGGTGCCTGAAAACAGCGTGGCGTGCGCGATGCGGCCCCATAGTGTCCCGCATCGGCGGCAGACGGGCCGCCCGCACGGCGGCGAGCTTTCGAGCCGCGCGGCATGGCCGCACGAACCACACCTTATATTCCTGGTGGATTGAATTTATGGGTTTTGAACAACTTGCCGAATTGCGGGCGCAGCTCGCAGCGAAGGCCAAGCAGGAGCGCAACGCGAAGCGGCCGGCAGCACCGGCGGACACCGGCGCAAAGCCGACGTCGGGCGACCGGCCGTCCCGCGGTGCCAAACCGGGCGCTGGCGCCAAGGCCGGGGCCGGTGCGAAGGCACCGCATCGCGCGAAGCCCGCTTCGGCCAAGCCGTCGGCACCGGTCGATCCGGTCATCGTCGCGATCGGCAAACTGCAGCGGAAGTTTCCGAGCGCGTTCCCGAAGAATCCGGCCCCCAAAGTGCCGCTCAAGGTCGGCATCTGGGACGACCTGGCGCGCGAAGCTCAGGCCGTTGGCCTCACCGAGGCCGAGCTGCGCGAAGCCATGTCGACGTGGTGCCGCGGCAACCGTTACTGGTCGTGCCTCGTCGAAGACGCGGTGCGCGTCGACCTGCAGGGTAACGAAGCAGGGCGCGTCACGCATGAGGACGCGGCACGGGCACGCCGGCTGAAGTCGCGCCGTCCCGGCAAGGGCGCCGCGCAAGCGGCCAAGGGCGCACAGCAGCCGCCGAAGGCCGAGCAGCAGGCCGAGGCCGCGACTGCACCGCAGGCGGCGGATGCAGCAGAAGTTCAGACCGACGCTACGCCGCAGGTCGAGCAGCAAGTGGCGGGCAACGAGTAACGCCACCGCCGTCCGCCGCACGGCGCGTACCCGCATGCATGTCGCACGCGGCGCATGACACGACGGACTGACCTGCCTCGACGGAGGCAGGTCAGGACTGCCTCCCCCGGCGCTTGCCGGCCAGCACCTACCTATCCCGCGTCAACCAGGCAATGCAACCGGACGAGGCACGCTCGTCAATCGGGACTGCATGCTTTTCCATTTCCAGGAAAACGATTTGCATACCTTAATTTATTGGCGTCGTCGCTTGATAATTCGGTTTCCTGAAATAGCAATATCGGAATCGCCGGCCGGGACGTGAGCGATCTGGTCGGGCGCATCGCGACAGGGCGACGCGCGATAATCCCGACAGGCTCCTGATTGCACGACGCAGCTTGCATTTCGAAAGGTGCGGGAAACCCGCGCCCACGCGATCCGGAGTCGCGTCCACCGATTTTCAACGTCCATTCAAACCGGATCATGAACCCGAGACATTCCGCGATTCTGGTCGCACTCACGGCCGCCGCGCTGTTCGGCGCGGCAACACCGCTCGCCAAGGCGCTGATCGGCGCGATGTCGCCGTTCATGGTCGCCGGCCTGTTCTATCTTGGCAGCGGGGTCGGGCTCGGCATCGGGATCCTGCTGCGCAGGCTGCACAACCGCCGCGCACCGGCCGCGGATGCCGCGCCGCTGCAGCGCGCCGACCTGCCGTGGCTGGCCGGTGCGATCGTGGCGGGCGGTGTGGCCGGCCCGGCGTTGCTGATGCTCGGGCTGTCGAGCACGCCGGCGGCGACCAGTGCGCTGCTGCTCAATCTCGAAGGCGTACTGACGGCCGTCATCGCATGGGTCGTGTTTCGCGAGAACGTGGATACGCAGGTGTTTCTCGGCATGGTCGCGATCGTCGCCGGCGGCACGCTGCTGTCGTGGGTGCCGGGTCGGGCCGGCGTGCCGGTCGGTGCGTTGCTGATCGTCGGCGCCTGCCTGTGCTGGGCGATCGACAACAACCTGACCCGCAAGGTCGCCGCGAACGACGCGATGGTCATCGCGTGCGTCAAGGGGCTGATCGCGGGGCCCGTGAACATCGGCATTGCGCTGGCGACCGGCGCGCCGCTGCCTGCCGTACCGGTCACGGCCGCTGCGATGCTGACGGGGCTCGGCGGCTACGGGATCAGCCTGGTGTTGTTCGTCGTCGCGCTGCGCCATCTCGGCAGCGCGCGGACCGGTGCGTATTTCTCGATCGCGCCGCTGTTCGGCGTCGTGCTGTCGCTGCTGATCTGGCCTGCGCTGCCGCCGGCAACGTTCTGGGTCGCCGCCGCATTGATGGCATTCGGTATCTGGCTGCACGTGCGCGAGCGGCATGAGCACATGCACGAGCACGAGCGACTCGAGCATGCGCACCGGCACCGGCACGACGAACATCACCAGCACACGCACGATTTTGCGTACGACGGCAACGAGCCGCACTCGCATTCGCACGTGCATTTACCGATCACGCACAGTCACGCGCACTTTCCGGACATTCATCACCGGCATCGACATTGACCGCGGTCATGGACGGCGGACAACATGCGCCGCCAGGTGACCGTTTATGGGATGCGTGTCGCGCACTGGTTCATGACGTCGATGACGCAAGTGGACAGGCTGGTCGACGCGATGGCTATCGCGCGCGAGGAAAGCAGAAACCGAAATCTTCGCAGCCCGGGCACCCCGGTGCGGGGCCCGGCGGCGCGCCGAGCGAGGCCGCCACTTCCAGTGCGAGGAATTTCTTCCAGCGCAGGTGGGTGACGTTGCGCGCGGCCAGCGCGGGGAAATAACGATCGAGCATCGCGGATACCGCGTCGCGCCCGTCGAGCCCGAGATCGCGCCAGAGATGGTCGGGGGACAGCCCCAGCAGCGAGAGTTCGTTGCGGCACGCGCGAGCCGCGATGAGCACGCCGAACAGCCGTGCGTCGGGCGTGTCGGCATGCGCGGCCGCCGATCGGAGCGCGTGCAGCGCGCTTTCCCGCGCGGGATCGAGCGCGGCTGTCATCGCATGCCGCCGGATGGCAGCCGGGCCGCGCGAACGCGCGGCACTGGGCGGTGCTCCGTCGCGACCGTCACGCGCTCACTCGACGCCGACGATCACGCTCGATGCCTTGAAGATCGCGGATGCGGCCGAGCCGCTCGCGAGGCCGAGGCGATCGACGCTGTCATTGGTGACGATCGCGACGATCTCGGCGCCGCCCGCGGTCTTGATCACGACTTCCGAATTGACCGCGCCCTTCGTGACCGTCGCGACGGTGCCCGCGACGCAGTTGCGCGCCGATACCTTGCTGCTGTCGACGTCGACCATCACGATGACCGACGATGCCTTGACGAGCGCGAACGCCTTCGTGCCCGCCGCGAGGCCCAGCGAAGCCGCGCTGCCGTGGGTGATCACGGCGACGATGTCGAGGCCGTCCTGCGTGTGCAGCGTGATTTCGTCGTTGACGGCACCGGGCTTGACGGCGCCGACCTGGCCGGCGAAATGGTTGCGGGCACTGGTTCGCATGATGACTCTCCGAATGAAGGCGGCTGCCGGATCGGCAGCCGCGGATGAATGGAAATGCATCGCCCAGTCTACCGTCAACGCAGGGACGCGTCGCCATCCGGATGCTATGGCGCGAATCAGTAAAACCCGCCACCGCGGTGCGTTTTGCCGCACCGGGGTGATGTATTGAAGGCGATGACGCTACCGTGGCGACTCGCCGTCCTTGATCGTTGCGGCGGCACGCGCGGCGGCGGGGGCGCTGCCGCGCGCGGCCGCCGTACCGTCGCCGTCCCACCCGCCGCCCAGCGCGAGGAAGAGCCGCACCTGATCGGCCGCGACCTGGCCTTCGGCCGCCGCAACCTGCGCCTTCACGCTCGTCAGCGTGCGCGTCGCGTCGAGATCGGAGAGGAACGACTCGCGGCCGGCCGCATAGAGACGATGGGTTTCGTCGGCGGAATTGCGGGCCGACTCGTACGCGGTGCGCAAGGCGTCCGTACGTTGCACGTCGGCCGCATAGGTCGCGAGGCTCGACTGTGTTTCGCGCAGCGCGTTCAGCACGACGCCGTCGAAATGCGCGAGCGCGCCGCCCGTCGACGCCTCGGCTTCGCGCACGCGGGCGCGCTGGCCGTTGACGGGGAACGACCAGCTGATCAGCGGGCCGAACGACCAGCGATTCGTGGTGGACGAGAACAGGTCGGCGGCGACGCCGACCGAGCCGGCCGACGCACCGATGCTGATCGACGGATACAGCGCCGCGGTCGCGACGCCGATCCGCGCGGTCGCGGCGGCGAGCTGCCGCTCGGCTTCGCGTACGTCGGGGCGGCGGCGCAGCAGCGCGGCACCGTCGCCGATCGGAATCGGCTGACGCAGCTTCGGCAGCCGTTCGCATTCGACGACGGCCTTCGGCAGGTCGGCCGGCGCGCGCGCGAGCAGTGCGGCGAGCTGGTATTGCGCGACCTTGCGGCGCCCTTCGAAGCGCGGGATGTCGGCCGCGAGCGTGCGCACCTGCGTCACGCCGCGCGTCACGTCGGTTTGGTTGCCGCGCCCGGCATCGCGCAGCCGCTGCGACAGCGCGACGCGCTGCTTCTGCAGCGCGAGCGACTGCCTCGCGATCGCCAGCTCGTCGCCGGCCGAGCACGATTCGACGTACGCGCGCACGACGTCGGCGACGACGGTGATGCGCGCCAGGTCGCCGGCCGCCTTGACGGCCTCGCTGTCCGCGCGTGCGGCTTCGACGCCGCGCCGCAGCTTGCCGAACAGGTCGAGCTCGTACGACACGTTGATGCCGACCGCGCCTTCGTTGACAACCGGCAGCTTGTTCTCGAGCAGGTATTGCTCGGCCGATTCCTGCGCGCGCTGCACCGCGGCTTCGGCGCCGCCCGAGAACCCGCCCTGCTGGCTCGCGACTTCCAGCGCCGCGCGCGACCGCGCGAGGTTGGCCGCGGCGACGCGCAGGTCGGTGTTCGACTTCAGCGCATCGCGCACCAGTGCGTCGAGCACGGGGTCGTCGTACAGCTGCCACCAGTTGCCGGGCACCGCGTCGCGCGACACGAGCGTTCCGTTCGCGTCGTCGAGCGCATGGTTCGCGAGCGGCGCATTCACGTACGCCTGCTGCGGCAGCGTGTAATCGGGGCCGACGGATTTGCATGCGCCGAGTGCGAGCGCAAGCGGCGCGAGTGCGGCCGCGACGCGCAGACCGTGCCGGTTCATTGCGATGCTCCCGCCGCGCCGGCGGCGGCCCCGGACGCCGCGGTGACCGGTGCCGTGGCCGAGCCGGCACCGGCAGCCGGTTTTGTGTTGTCGTTTCGGCGCGTGTCGGCGTCGCGCATCGACACGGTCGCGGTACGGCCGGCGATCATCCGGAAATCGTCGGGCACTTCGTCGAGTACGACGCGCACCGGCACGCGCTGTGCGAGCCGCACCCAGCTGAACGCCGGGTTCACGTTCGGCAGCAGGTTCGCGCCCTGCGTGCGGTCGCGATCCTCGATCGCGGCGACGATGCTCTGCACGTGGCCGCGCAGCGCATGCGGCTCGCCCATCACGATGATGTCGACCGGCTGGCCGATATGGATGCCGCGCAGCTTGGTTTCCTCGAAGTAGCCGTCGACACGGAACGAATGGCGGTCCACGACCGACAGGACCGCGCGGCCGGCCGGCACGTATTCGCCGACACGCGGCGCGCGGTCGTTCAGGTAGCCGTCCACGGGACTCACGATCGTCGTGCGCTGCAGGTTCAGCTTCGCGGTGTCGAGCGATACCTGTGCGTCGGCGACGCTGGCTTCGCCTTGTTCGACGCGCGTGCGGCTTTCCTCGACCTGCTCGCTCGCGACCAGGTTGCCGAGCTGCAGGTTGCGCGCGTATTCGCGCTTCGCCTGGGCCAGTGTCGCGCGGCGCTGCGCGAGCGTCGCTTCGGCGAGCCGTTCCGCGAGCGTGTAGCGCGCCTGGTCGATCACGAACAGCACCTGGCCGCGCTTGACCTCCTGGTTGTCGGCGACCTGCACCGACGTGATGAGGCCCGCCACGTCCGGCGCGACCTGGATCACGTCGGCGCGCACGTGCCCGTCGCGTGTCCACGGCGAGAACATGTAGTAGTTGATGATCCGCCACAGCACGAGGCCGGCCACGACGACGACGATCAGGGTGAGCAGGATTTGCCCTGCCGAGAGCCAGGTTTTTTTCACGTTAGGAAGCCACGAGATGGTGGGAAGCGATGACGACGGCGGCAAGCACGAACACGTAGATGCCGAGGTCGAAGATCGAACGGTGCCAGACGAGGCGGTAGAAGCCGACGCGCTCGAGCACGGCGCGCACGACGATGTTGATCAGGTAGGCGATCAGCATCAGCACGAGCGGGGCCGGCACGAATACGCCGAAGATGTCGATTTCGCCGATCATGGTCGCGGTCGGAAGGACGGGTTGGAAAGCCGGATCATGCGCGTGCTCCGTCCGAGGCCCGAGGCGCCTGGCCGGCAGCGGCCGGATACAGCGACAGACGCAGCCCGACGAGCGCGTGCAGCGTGTCGCGCAGCCGGCGGTGCGTGGCAGGGGCGGCAGGCGCGGTGCCGCCCTCGGCCGGCGAGGCACCCGGCAGGCCGCGGCCGCCCACGCGGTGCAGTGCGTCGTCGATCGTCGCGAGCAGCGCGGGCGGTGCCGGCTGGCGCGCGTTCGCGGCCGCGCAGCGCGCGTAGTGATCGGTGACGCCGGCGAGGACGCGATCGATCGCGTCGGGTACGTCGCCCGACAGGCGACGGCGCGAGCGGCGCAGGTCGAGCGCGTTCAGTGCGATGCGCAGGTCGCGGAAGCTCTCGATCGACGGGTGGCGGTGATCGTCGGATGCGCCCAGGCGCGGCAGCAGCTGCGTGACGCGGTCGAGCATCCGCGATGCGTGGTTGCGCTGGTCGTCGAGCGGCTGCGTCGACGCGGAGCGCGCGACGTCTTCCCAGCCCGAGCGCAACAGGCGCCGCACCGCGAGCTCCGCGCCGAACGGCCGCGTCGCCCGCGTCCACACGTACGCGAACAGCAGCCCGGCGACACCCGCGAGGTTGCTGTTCAGGAACACGAAGAAATCGGCTTCGTACGCGCTCTGGATGCTGATGAAGGTCGCCGTGTTCACGGCGACGAGCATCGTCACCATGTTGAACTGCGGGCGCGGCAGCAGCGTGCCGATCAGGATGAACGGGCCCGCGAACATCAGCACGAGCATCGCGAAATCGTGCACGTGCGGCAGCACGACGAACAGGTACAGGCCCGCGAACACGACGCTCGCGGCGGTCGACAGGAAGAACTTGAACACCAGCGGCGCCGGTTCGTCGAGCGCGGCGAAGAAGCTGCACGACACGGCCACGAGCGTGACGGCCGCCGCACCGTCGTGCCAGCCGGACGAGATCCACAGCCAGCACGCGAACACGATCGCGAACACGACGGTCAGCGTCGAGAACAGCATCATCCCGCGATCGAAGAAGCGTTCGGTGCCGCCGAGCCGCCAGTGCCGGTAGCGCGGCTGCCACACACCCGATTCGTTCGCGATCAGCGCACGCAGCGAACGGCAGTCCTGCCAGATGTCGACGACCTGGCGCAGCCGCCACAGCGCGTTCGACAGCAGTGCGCCCTCCCAGCTCGCCAGGGCGCTGTCGGCGGGCTGCAGCGCGGCGATGCGCTCGCGCAGGTTGTCCGCGACCGCGTCGTGGGCCATGTCGCCGTCGGCCTTCACGGACGGCAGCGGTGCGTCGAACCATTTCGCGGCATCGGCCAGCAGCGCATCGAGAGCGGGCGGGCGCACGTGCAGGTCGCGCATCAGCGCGATCAAGGGATCGGCGAGCGACGACATCAGCGGCAGGAACAACTGCATGCGGCCCGCGAGCGCCTGCGCGCGGGCAAGGATGCGCGGGTGCGCATGGTCGTAACTCAGCTGGCTCAGCAGGAATTCGAGGCCGGTGATCGTCGCGGCGAGCCGTTGGCGGCATGCCGACAACGCCTTGCCGGCGATTTGCCCGGACAGCGTCTCGCGACCGTAAAACGCGGCGTCCTTGAACCACGCGTCGGTGCGTTCGATCAGCGTCGGCGCGAGCCGGTTCGGAAACACGGTGCTGCCGACCACGCTCGCGCAGACGATGCCGAGCACGATTTCCTCGGTTCGCGCGATCGCGACGTCGAACACGGTGGACGGGTCGGTCACGGTCGGCAGCGCGATCAGCGGCATCGTATAGCCGGCGAGCATGAACACGTAGCTGCGCGCGGTGCGGTCGGAGATCGCGAGGTAGAGCAGCGTGCCGCACCAGGTCGCGACGATGATGCTGAACAGGAGCGGCGTCTCGACGAATGGCGGCACGAAGAAGATCGCGGCGGCTGCGCCGAGCGCGGTGCCGAGCGCGCGGTACAGCGCCTTCGAGCGCGTCGCGCCGACGAACGGGTTCGACACGATGTAGACGCTCGCCATCGCCCAGTACGGGCGCGGCAGCTGGAAATACAGGCCGAGGTACAGCGCCAGCATCGACGCGGCGAACGTCTTGCCCGAGAACAGCCAGTCGCGGAGGCTCGGATAGGTCATGACGCGGTGTCGTCGGCGGGGGAGATACGCGAGGCGGGCGGGTGCGACTCGGACGCGTTGAACGCTTCGAGCACGCGCAGCGTCGTTTCGAGATCGGTGCGCGTCACGCCCTTGAGCACCTGAGCGCGCAGCGTGCGCAGGTCTTCTTCCATCCTCGCGGTGACGGCGCGGCCGGCGGCCGTCAGCGAGATCGTTTTCGCGCGACGATCGTGCGGATCCTCGTCGCGGCGCGCAAGGCCGGCCGCGCACAGCTGGTCGAGCAGGCGCACGAGCGACGGCCCTTCGATCCCGACGTGTTCGGCTAGCGTGCCCTGCCGTACACCTTCGCCGAGCCGGCCGGCGATCAGGAGCGGCGTCGCGCAGGCCTCGGACACGTTGTACGCGTTCAGCACGCCGTCACTGGTGCGGCGCCACTTGCGCGCGGACAGCACGAGCAGGCTGCTGACGGCGAGGCGGAGGTCGTGCAGATTGGTCATGGCCGAGATGATAGGGTAAAAACATTCGATAGCAAACTATCGTTTTCTTGTCACCCGGATGACATGTCGCTCGTCGCGCGGCCGGTCCGTCAGAACCAATTTAGGCAGCGTGCCGGCGGTGGTCAAGCTGTAAGGTCCGCGCCAGGAATCGCACGCGGCGCGCGAGGCGGCTATATTGTCGAATGTATCGAATGGTCAGACGAAAATCGTCGCGCAGGACCGGCAGGGCCGCAGGGGGCGAGCAAATTCGAAGCCCGGGTTCGGGAATGCCGACTTCGCGAAACGCCGTGCGGCGCGCATATTTGGGCCCTTGCCAACGCACCGGAGACTCCGTCAGTGTCGAACTCATCCTCGCAGCCCGCCGCACCCGCGTCACTCGACGCGTGGCTCGGCAAGACCGAAACGCTTGGCGACGACATCACCGCGTTCCCGCTCAACGCGCTGGCCGCCACGCTCGACCGCCCGTCGCCCGGCGACGTCGTCCCGCCGATGTGGCACTGGCTCTATTTCCTGCCCATCGCGCCGCTGGCCGAAGTCGGCCCCGACGGCCACCCGAAGCGCGGCGGCTTCCTGCCGCCCGTGCCGCTGCCGCGCCGCATGTGGGCCGGCGGCCGGCTGACGTTTCACGCGCCGCTGCGCGCGGGGCGGCGCGCGACGCGCGAATCGACGATCGCGAACATCGAGGACAAGACGGGCCGCAGCGGCCGGCTCGTGTTCGTGACGGTGCAGCACCGCATCGAATCCGATGGGGTGCCGTGTATCGAGGAAGAGCACGACATCGTCTATCGAGACGCGCAGCAGCCGGGCGCGCCGGCGCAGAAGCCGGTCGCGGCGCCCACTGGTGAAACGTGGGCGCGCACCGTCACGGCCGACGCCGTGATGCTGTTCCGCTATTCGGCGCTGACCTTCAATGGTCACCGTATCCACTACGACCGCAGCTACGTGACGCAGGAAGAAGGCTATCCGGGGCTCGTCGTGCACGGCCCGCTGATCGCGACGCTGCTCGTCGATCTCGTGCATCGCGAACGGCCGGACGCGGTGCTCGCGAGCTTTGCGTTTCGCGCGGTGCGCCCGACCTTCGACGGGGAGCCGTTCACGCTGTGCGGCAAGCCGTCGGACGACGGCAGTACGATCGAGCTGTGGGCGAAGGATCGCGATGGCTGGCTGACGATGCAGGCGACGGCGACGCTGGCTTGACGCGCCGCGCGAACGGCGCGACCCGATTTCGTTTCCACAACCCACGACGAACGCGGTTCCCGGTCGCGGTCTCACGCTCGCGACGGTCCCGCCGCAACTGCGTACCGATGCGATTCCGGCCGATGTGCCGGTGATTTGGAAGACACGGCACATGCCGTGCGCGCCGGTGGCCTGACTGCCCGCATCGACTCGACCCGCAGCGCCCTGCTGACGTGCGCGATTCCACCGGGACAATATTTTCAGGGTGTTTTGCCGAGCGACGAGGCGGATGCCCCGACGGAGACATCGAGACGGGAAAGACCGAGGTATCGGCGGGCTGGCGCGACGCGATCGGCGCGGTGCCCGGCATCGAGTCGAGAGACAAGCGGCTCGTGACGCGTGCGGAAGCCGACGAGAGCGTCGGTATCGTGAAGGAGGCGGCGGACGAGGTCGCGGAGCGGAACATGTCGGCGCTCGCGTGAGGTTCGGGCGGTCGTGATGCGCTTTGGCGCGTGACGTGATGCCGCCGCATGAGATGCGGCGGCGCTTTTTTATGGTGGTGCCGCTCGGGAGGACCGCCGACGCGTTGCCGCAGCACGCACCGGCCGCCGATCCTCGATCAGTAGTCCCACACGACGGGAACGAAGCGGAAGCCGCTGCCGTCCCTCGCAACATGGCCGATGGAAGGGAACGCGACATGTGCGGCGGCCAGCAGCGCACCGGTGTCGGCGGCTTCGTTGAACAATGCGATGCGCACGTCGACAGCCGCTTCGGGATCGTGCTCGAAGCCGTTTTGCCAGTCGGGATGGTCGAAGTTGACTTCGAAGATCGCGTCGCCCGCGAACGTCAGCTTTTCCCCGTTCGACGCGACGTCGACCACGCAGTGCCCGGGCGTATGTCCGCCCGTCACGCGCGCCGTCACGCCGGTTGCGACTTCCACGGTCCGATCGAACGTCACGATGTTTTCGCCGTAGAGCGTCACGAACCTGGCCGCCGCCTTGCGCAGTGCGGGCGGTATGGTTTCCGGCATCACCGTCTTGCTGAAGTCCGGATTCTTCCAGAACGCCATTTCGGCGGCCGATACGTGAATGCGTACGTCGGGGCGCAGCCGGGCCTTGACGCCGTCGGTGTTCAGCCCGCCGACGTGATCCATGTGCATGTGCGTTATCACGATGTCGGTGATCGCGGCCAGGTCGATACCGGCCGATTCCAGACGCATCACCGATCGCCCGG
This sequence comes from Burkholderia seminalis, assembly GCF_001718535.1. Lineage (NCBI taxonomy): Bacteria > Pseudomonadati > Pseudomonadota > Betaproteobacteria > Burkholderiales > Burkholderiaceae > Burkholderia > Burkholderia seminalis. The sequence continues at coordinate 718,091 of NZ_CP013399.1, forward strand.
CGCGCGTAAAGTATTCGAAGCCGTCACCCACGCCCGAATCGATCAGGATCAGCCGATCGGCACTGCGCACGAGCGCGATGTTGAGCGCCCAGTCGAATCGGTCGCGTTGCAGGAAACGCCCGTCGAACCAGGCGTTGCGCTCCGCCTCGCTCACGTTGGTGGACATGGTGGAAGTCGGCAGCGGCAGCACGCCGTCGCTGATCAGCACGACATCGACATCGCCGATGCGCACGGCGTAGCGGGAGGGAACGAGCTCGCCCGAACCTTCTTTTCCCAGGCGGTCGGTAACCGGCTGGACGTTGCGGAGTGGTGCGTTCATGTTCAGTAGTCCTGTTCGTCGAGTGGATTGAGCCGCGCGGCACGGCGCGGTTCGCGAGCGCGATCGTGAAGGTCGCGCGCTTCGGTTCGCCCGGATTCCGGTAGAGCGTGTCAGCGATTGTAGTGACGGCCGATACACGCCAACAGCGCTGCACGTGTGCACATCGTGTTGTCCGGGCGACAACAATCCCGCCGCGGCTTCAGCCGCCCGACCTGCGTCGCCCGCTGTCCGTCGCCGGACGGCGGGTGATGCAATGGATGCCGTTGATGGACAGCCGGGCGCCGCCGGCGCGCGGATCAGCCCGGTTGCGCAGCGGCCAGCATGTGATACGCGGGAATCAGCGCGTTGCCGGTCTCGCCGATCAACCGGTCGTTGGCGATCGGGACGGTACCGCCGAACAGCGGCGTCGACACGTCGCACGCCGGGCAAGTCATCCCGCCAATTTGCAATACCCGATGTGATCGGACGATGTGGGGATCGGTTCTTTCAGCGTCGCGGCGGCTTGCGCCGCGACCGCCTATAATCCGCACACCCGTTCGCACTGCACGCGGCCGGGGGCGGCGCGATCGTCGGAAAGCAGCGATACGCGCGCGATTTCCATCCACCGGACAAAGGGGCACGCATCTTGGCAACTTACATCGTTTTTACACGGGAAAGCACGCAGGATCAGCACGAACTCGATACCTACGCGAGCAAGGTCGGCGCGACGCTCGCTGGTCATCCGGTGAAGGTGCTCGCGGCTTACGGCGCTCAGGAAACGCTGGAAGGCGAAGGACCGGAAGGCGTGGTGATCGTCGAGTTTCCGTCGAAGGAGGCCGCACATGCGTGGTATCACGGCCCCGAATACCAGGCCGTCGTGCAGCACCGGTTCAAGGGCGCGCGCTATCGTGCCGTGCTGGTCGAAGGTGTTTGAGCGCGGCGCTTCTGCCGTTCACCGCGACGCGATGTCGTGGTTGACGTTGTCATGTTTGCGATGACATCTTCCCCCGCGCCCGTCCGTCCGCCGATGGGCCGCGCGGCCATCACGCTGCTCGCTGCCGGCGTGCCGCGTCGTCTCGCCGCGATGTTCACCACAGTGTTGCGCGTCGGCGCGATGCTGTCGCCCGGGCGGATGAACGCAGGCTGAGAGGCGGGCGGCGCGGCCGCCCACCCGCATCCCGCGCGTTGCCGTTCAGCGCACGTGAGGCTGCAACGCGCGCAACCAGTACGACACGGCTACCGCGCCGCCATCCGGCGTGCCGATCGCGCGCTCGCCGAGATAGCTCGCCCGCCCTGCGCGCGGCGTCATGCGCGCGGTGGCTTCCGCGCCTTCCACGGCCGCTTCCACGGCCGCCGTCCATGCACTTGCGTTGTCGCGATCGCTGTCGAGTGCGCGGCTGAATGCATCGACGGCCGGCACCAGTGCATCGAGCATCGTCCGGTCGCCGGCATGCGCGCCCCCCAGTTCGCTGATCGAATCCACTGCCGCGCGGAATGCCGCCGCCCAGTCGCGCGCCGACGGTTCGGCAAGGTCGGCCAGCCGGCGCGATGCGCGCAGCAGCGCGGTTGCATAGAACGGCCCGGAACTGCCGGCGATCGCGCGGCGCAACGCCGCGCCGAGCGCCGCGAGTGCGCCGGCCGGCGTGGCGTACGCGGTATCGGGCAACGCGAGGATCGCGTGCGCGGCGCGCAGCATGCTCGCACCGAGGTCGCCGTCGCCGGCCGCCGCGTCGAGGTCCGTCAGCGTCTGCTCGTGATCGATCAGCGTCTGCGCGACCGCGTGCAGCGCCGGCTGCAGGCGCGCGGCCCAGGCGCGGCCGGCCGCGTCGAGCGGCGGCAGTGGTGCGTCCGGCGACGCGGCCGCGGCTACGCGGATCTGTGCATTCACGGCGCCGCCGCCCGGCCAGGCGCGCGCCTGCGTCGGTGCGTCGAGCAGCGATGCGCGTTCGTCGTTCAGCCGCAGCACCGAGATCGAGCAGCCGGGCATGTTCAGCGCGGACAGGAATGTGCCGGCCCACGCGCGCGCGACGACGATGCCGCGCCGGGTCAGGTTGTCGTACGCGGCACGCAGCACGATCGCGAGCTCCATGTCCTGCGTCGCGCCGAGACCGTTGACGAACAGCGCGACGCGTTCGCCGCGGTCGAGCACGAGATCGGCGGCGATGCTCGACAGCAGCGTGTCGACCAGCGCGTCGGCCGGCAGCGGCGCGCGACGTTCGACGCCTTTCTCGCCGTGAATGCCGAGGCCGAGCTCGATCTCCTGATCGCCGAGGCTGAAGCCCGATTTGTCGGCGCCCGGGATCGTGCAGCCGTCGAACGCGACGCCCATCGTGCCGAGCTCGGCCGCCGCGTCGCGCGCGATGGCTGCAACACGGGCAAGCGGCAGCCCGCGCGCGGCGGCTGCGCCGGCGAGCTTGTGGATCAGCACGGTGCCGGCGATCCCGCGCCGCTGGCCACGGTCGACACGGCCGCGCAGCGATACGTCGTCGGCGACGACGACCGTCTCGACCGGAATGCCTTCCGCGCGCGCAAGCTCGGCGGCGAGCCCGAAATTGAGCCGGTCGCCGGTGTAGTTCTTCACGATCAGCAGCGCGCCGTTGGGGCCGGCGCTCGCGCGGATCGCGGCAAGCACGGCGTCGGTGGACGGCGACGTGAATACTTCGCCGCACACGGCCGCGCTCAGCATCCCTTCGCCGACGTAGCCACCGTGCGCGGGCTCGTGGCCGCTGCCGCCGCCGGACAGGATCGCGACGGGGCGTCGAGACGGTTCGGGCAGCGGCTGGCGGACGAGCACGTGCTCGTCGCCGAGGATCGCGAGATGCGGCGATTGCCGCGCGATGCCTTCCAGCATTTCTCGCACGACATCGGACGGACGATTCACAAGCTTTTTCATGGCGACGGATTCCGGACGGGTGAACGGGGGCGCGGCCGGGCCTGCATGGGCGTCGGTCGGCTTCGTATTGCGGAGAATCGTGCGGGTGCCCGGTCGCCGGGGGCAGCCGGTCGCATGACGGATGACCGGCTGCGCGAGCGGCAACGAAGCACGAGCGTCGCGCCACGATACATCAGGTTCGGACGTCAATGCACGGATTGCGGCGCGATCGCGCCGTTGGGCGAGATTATTTCAGCGCCGCAATTTCCTTCGCACGGATCAGCCGCGCGCGCAGCACGTTGCGGCTGATGCCGAGCAGTTGCGCGGCCCGGATCTGGTTGCGGTGGCTGAAGTCGAACGCGACGCGCATCACGGTGTCCTCGATATGCTCGAACAGGTTGCCGTGTCCGTCGTCGAGCAGGTCGCGCAACGCGTGCTCGAACGCAGCCTGAGCATGGGCGGACGGTTCCGGGGCAGGCACGGCGGCCGGTGGCACGCACGGCGACGCAAGGTGCAGGTCGGTGTCGTGCAGCACATCATGGCGGCACACGAGCAGCGCGTGATGGATCGCGTTCTCCAGTTCGCGGATATTGCCGGGCCAGTGATGCGATACGAGCCGGCGCTCGGCGCGCGGGTCGAAACCGCGCGGTCCGGCACCGAGGCGCGCGCGGTAGTCGTCGAAGAAGTGACGCGCGAGCGGCAGGATGTCGCCCGGACGCTCGCGCAGCGGCGGCACCGCAAGCTGCACGACGTTGAGCCGGTAGTACAGGTCGCCGCGGAAATGCCCGGCCGCCACCGCCTGCTGCAGATCGACGTTGGTCGCCGCGACCACGCGCACGTCGACCGGAATGCCCGTGCGCGAGCCGAGCCGCACGACCTCGCGCTCCTGCAGCACGCGCAGCAGCTTGACCTGCATCGACAGCGGCAGGTCGCCGATCTCGTCGAGAAACAGCGTGCCGCCGTGCGCGGCTTCGAACCAGCCGGGCTTGGCGCCGACGGCGCCCGTAAATGCGCCTTTCTCATGGCCGAACAGTTCGCTGTCGACGAGCGTTTCGGAGAAGGCGCCGCAATTCACCGCGACAAACGGCCCGTCGCGGCGATTGCCGAGATCGTGCACGTGACGCGCGATCAGTTCCTTGCCGGTGCCCGTCTCGCCGACGATCAGCACGTTCGCGTCGCTCGGTGCGACACGGTGCACCTCCTCGAGCAGCGCGAGCGAGCGTGGATCGGCAAACACCTGCGTCCGCGCGCGGACCTGTGCCGGGCGTCCGGGCAACGTCAGGACGGAGGCGGTGCGTGCCGCAGCGGGCAGGCCGGCCGGATCGCGCGTGTCGGATGCGTCGCGGGACGGGACGACGACACGAAGGTTGAGCGGGCGCGACGAAGCGGAAATGGAAGTCATGGCGATGAACCGTTGGATGGCCGGGCGAGGCGGACCCGTGCCGACAAGCGCCGGGGTCCGGCTGCTGCGTGGTCAGCAGAGTGTTCAATGTTTCGCCGCGCGCGAAAAGCATCGATTTCTGATAACCAAAGCGCGATTGCTGAGAAACCTGCAATGGTGCGGGCGAGCGGGGTTGCCCCGACGCCAGGGCGTCGAATTCGATGCCATCGCGCGCCGCGCTGCTTCCTGGGCAGCAGTTCGCCAGCACGGTCGCTTCGCCCGGTTCATCACGTCGTGGAATATCGATGTGATACGCGCGGCGGAACGCTTGCCGCGCTCGCGCATTTGTGCGAATCCCGTGTCAGGCGGACGAACGCACGAAACTTCGCGATGCAGACGATCGCGCCGCGACCCGGCCGCCCGAATGGCACGCTCCTTGCTGACCCGAAGCGGTATCGCCGCACCGACACGCGGCTCGACAACGGGAACGCATCGCATGAGCAACACCCTCAACGTGGTCGCGATATCGGGCAGCCTGCAACGACCGTCGCGTACGCTGGCGCTGACCAACGAGATCGTCGCGGCACTCGGCGCCGCGCTGCCGATCGAGCCGCGACTGATCGAACTCGGCGAGATCGGCAGCCGGCTGGCCGGTGCGCTGACGCGCGCGCAGGTGCCGGCCGATCTCGAGGCGCTGATCCGCGCGATCGAGACGGCCGATGCGCTCGTCGTCGCGAGCCCGGTCTATCGCGCGTCGTATACGGGCCTGTTCAAGCACCTGTTCGACCTCGTGCGCCATGACGCGCTCGTCGACGTGCCCGTGCTGCTCGCGGCCACCGGCGGCAGCGAACGTCATGCGCTCGTGATCGACCATCAACTGCGGCCGCTGTTCAGCTTCTTCCAGGCGCGCACGCTGCCGGTCGGCGTGTACGCGTCCGAAAGCGATTTCGACGCGTACCGGATCGCGAACCCGGCGCTGCGCGAGCGCATCGCGCTCGCCGTGGATCGCGCGGTACCGCAGTTGCGTGCGCACGCATTCTCCGCCGCGGCCGCGTAGGCCGCTTCCGTTTCCCCTTCGACCAGGACACCTCCATGAGCCTTCACGACCCTTCCGCCGACGGCGTCAAATTCGCGTACTGGGTGCCGAACGTCAGCGGCGGCCTCGTCGTCAGCACGATCGAGCAGCGTACCGACTGGAGCCTTGAATACAACCAGAAACTCGCGCGCACGGCCGAGGCGGCCGGCTTCGACTACGCGCTGAGCCAGATCCGCTTCACGGCCGGCTACGGCGCCGAATACCAGCACGAGTCGGTGTCGTTCAGCCAGGCGCTGCTGCATGCGACGACGAAGCTCAAGGTGCTCGCCGCGATCCTGCCGGGGCCGTGGCATCCGGCGGTGGTCGCGAAGCAGCTCGCGACGATCGACCACATTTCGAACGGGCGCATCGCGATCAACGTCGTGAGCGGCTGGTTCAAGGGCGAATTCACCGCGATCGGCGAGCCGTGGCTCGAGCACGACGAACGCTATCGGCGTTCGAAGGAATTCATCCAGGCGCTCAAGGGCATCTGGACCCAGGACAACTTCACGTTCAAGGGCGACTTCTACCGCTTCAACGATTACACGCTGAGCCCGAAGCCGGTGCAGAAGCCGCACCCGGAAATCTTCCAGGGCGGCAGCTCGCGGGCGGCGCGCGACAACGCGGCGAGCGTGTCGGACTGGTATTTCACCAACGGCAACACGCCGGAGAACCTCAAGGCGCAGATCGACGATATCCGTGCGAAGGCCGCCGCGAACAACCATCGCGTGCGGATCGGCGTCAATGCGTTCGTGATCGCGCGGGACACCGAGGAAGAGGCGAAGGCCGTGCTCGACGACATCATTGCGCACGCGCACGTCGAGGCGGTCAATGCGTTCGGCGATGCGGTGAAGGAGGCCGGCAAGGCGTCGCCCGAAGGCGAGGGCAACTGGGCGAAATCGACGTTCGAGGATCTCGTGCAGTACAACGACGGCTTCCGCACGAACCTGATCGGCACGCCGCGGCAGATCGCGGAGCGCATTGTCGCGTTGAAGGCGATCGGCGTCGATCTGGTGCTGGCCGGGTTCCTGCATTTCATCGAGGAAGTCGAGTACTTCGGCAAGAAGGTGCTGCCGCTCGTGCGCGAACTCGAGGCGCAGCGGCAGGCGATCGCGGCGTGACGCGCCGGCCGATCGAGGCAGGTTGCCTGCGACGGCTGTCGCGGGCCGTTCCGATCTGACGCTTCGTATAGCGAAACAGGGGGCGACGGATGCCTGGGGGATCCGTCGATCGATTCATCGGTTCCGATGCGGAAGCGATCGAGGTCGCACACCGCGTCGCGGCGCGGCTCGTGGCACATGTGCCGTCGCGCGACAGCGAACGGAAGCTGCCGTTCGCTGCGCGTCCGGTTTCCCCCACGCTTGCGCGAACTGGCGGCCGACCTGCCGGCGAAGTGACGCAACGCGCGCCGGTGCGTGCTGTACGGCATCACGCGCGCGTCGGCAGGCGGATGTCGTTACCCGCGCGCGGCCGTCACGCCACGCCCGCCAGCTTCGATGCTTCCCGGACCATCTGCACACCGAGGCCGCCAAGCACGAGCCCCATCGCCCAGCGCTGCGCGAGCAGCAGTGTCGGGCGCCCGCGCAGGAATTTCGCGATGCCGCTCGAGCAGATCGCCACCAGCCCGTTGGCCGATGCGAACGCGGCGATCAGCAGCGAGCCGAGAAACAGCGACTGGCCGAACACGCTGCCCTGCCGGTAGTCGATGAACTGCGGCAGCAGCGACACGAACAGCATCGCGAGTTTCGGGTTCAGCACGCTCGTCGTCGCACCCATCGCGAGCAGGCGCATCGGCTGCTCGTTCGGCAACGCCTGCACCTCGAACGGCGAGCGGCCGCCGGGCCGGACCGCCTGCCATGCCAGATACAGCAGGTAGACCGCCCCGACCGCGCCCAGCACGCTGCCCGCATAGGGTACGCTCATGAACAGCGTCGTGATGCCGAATGCCGCGCCGAACATGTAGAACAGGTAGCCGATCATCACGCCAGCCAGCGAAATGAGTCCGGCCGTGCGGCCTTGCGCGATCGAGCGCGACATCACGTAGACCATGTTCGGCCCGGGCGTGACCGCGAGCATGCCGCCGATGGCGAGAAATCCGTAGAGCGATCCGGACGTGTGCATTTTTCCGCTTCCTGCATCGAGGGAGTGCTGACGGGATTCATTGTCCGGCCGTGGAGGAGAGCAGTAAAACGGGATAAACTGAATCGATTGATCAGATTTCCTGAATCGACATGAAAAAGCTCGACCTCGACGTACTCGCGATGGTGGTGGCCGTCGCCGACACCGGCTCGTTCGCGCAGGGCGCGCAGGCCGTGCACCGGTCGCCGTCGGCGGTGAGCATGCAGATCAAGGCGCTGGAAGACGCGCTCGGCAAGCCGCTGTTCATCCGCGACACGCGCAACGTGACGGCCACCGACGACGGCACGATGCTCGCCGACTACGGCCGCCGGATGCTCGCGCTGCGCGACGAGGCATGGGCGTCGGTGGTGCGCCCGGAGATCCGCGGCCGCGTGACGATCGGCGTGCCGGACGACTACATTTCGTCGCTGCTGCCGCAGGTGCTCGGCAAATTCGCCGCGATGCATCCGCGCGTCGAAGTGCGCGTGATCGGCCAGCCGAGCAGCGCGCTCGTGCCGATGCTCAAGGACAACACGGTCGATCTCGCGTGTCTCACGCGGATCAAGGGCGTGACCGGCGAGCTGATCCGGATGGAGCCGCTCGTCTGGGTCGGGTCGCCGAAACGCGACGTGTGGAAGGAGCGGCCGCTGCCGGTGGCGTTTTTCACGCACGGCGGCAGCATGGCGCGCGATCACGCGGTCAAGGCGCTGAACCGGCGGAAGATCCCGTACCGGATGTCGTACGAAAGCCCGAGCCACCTCGGGATACTGAGCATGGTGGAGGCCGGGCTCGCGGTCGCGCCGCTGGCGCGCTGCTGCATTCCGGATCACCTCGTGCAGCTTTCGGAAAGCCACGGGCTGCCGCCGCTGGGCGAGATCGAGGTCGTGCTCGCGCGCAGCGCGCAGTCGGCGCGCCCGCCGTGTGATTACCTGGCCGAGCAGATTCTCGGCGAATGGCGCACCTGACCGGCCGGCGGCCGGCCGCGCGTCAGCACGACGCCAGCAGCCATTCACGGAACGCGGCGAGCGACGGCAGCGTCTCGTTGCCGGGCGGATAGACGAGGTAGTAGCTGCGCTGGCTCGTGATCGCGTCGCCGATCGACACGAGTTCGCCGCGGCTCAATTCATCCTCCACCAGTACCTTCGGCACCAGTCCGATCCCCATTCCGGCGCGCACCGCCTGGATGAGGTGGGACGTCAGCTCGAAGCTCGGGCCGATACGCATCTGGCGATGGTCGAGCCGATAGTGCGAGAACCATTCGGCCCATGCCTGCTGGTTGCTCGTCACGCCCAGCAGCGTCTGCTTCGCGGCCCATGCCGGCGTGCGCGCGTCGGCCTTGCGGCCGCGGCCCGCCTCGGGCGGCGCGATCGCGATCAGGAACTCGTTGTACAACCGGTGCGCGTGCAGGCCGGGCCAGTCGCCCGCGCCGACGGTGATGGCCGCGTCGAGGTCGTCGTTGAGGAAATCGATCGTGCCGATCCGTGAATGGAGATGCACGGTCACGCCCGGATGCGCGGCGTAGAAGTCGTGCAGGTGCGGCAGCAGCCATTTCGAGCCGAACGTCGGCAAGGTGGCGAGCCGCAGCGTGCCGGCGCCCGCCTGGTGCGACATCGCCTGCAACGTCGCGCCGCGGATGCGCCCGAGTGCGCCGCTCAGTTCGGCGAAATAGCGGCGGCCGACTTCGGTCAGCTTCACCGAGCGGCCTTCGCGCCGGAACAGCGGCACGCCGAGCTGGTCCTCGAGCGTCTGGACCTGCCGGCTGATCGCGCTCTGGCTCAGCGACAGCTCCTCGGCCGCGCGCGTGTAGCTTTCATGCCGCGCGGCGGCCTCGAACACGAGCAGCAATGACATCGACGGGGTCAGGCGACGGTAATTCATGAGTTTTATGCAATATTCGCCGGGCAAGAATTCGTTTGTTTCTCGCGGAATATCCAAAGATACTGGAATTCCCGGTCGCGCGGAAACTTGCTAAAAAATCATGTTTCGGTGCGCGCGAGCCGGCCGGCTCCACCCACACTGCGTTTTTACCCATGTCGATCGCCCCGTTGCCCCGTCCCGCCAGCCCGCCCGCGAACGTTTACCGCGATTTCCTCGCCGCGCTGCAAGCGGCGGGATTCGCCGGGGAGATTCACGCGGACCACGCGAACCGGACGGTGCAGGCCACCGACAACTCGATCTATCAGCGCCTGCCGCAGGCGGTGATCTGCCCCGCGCATGCGGACGACGTCCGGCTGCTGGCGCGGCTGCTGGCCGAACCCGCGCACCGCGACGTCGCGGTGGCCGCGCGCGGCGGCGGCACGGGCACCAACGGGCAGTCGCTGACCGACGGCGTCGTCGTCGACCTGTCGCGCAACATGAACCGGATCCTCGAAATCGACGTCGAGCAGCGCTGGGTGCGCGTGCAGGCGGGCGTCGTCAAGGATCAGCTCAATGCGGCGCTGAAGCCGCACGGGCTGTTTTTCGCGCCGGAGCTGTCGACGTCGAACCGCGCGACCGTCGGCGGGATGATCAATACCGACGCGAGCGGGCAGGGCAGCTGCACGTACGGCAAGACGCGCGATCACGTGCTCGCACTCGATTTCGTGCTGATGGGCGGCGAGCGGCTGCACAGCGATGCGCTCGACGACGACGAGCTGGCGCGCCGTTGCGCGCGGCAGGACCGCATCGGCAAGGTCTATCGCACCGTGCGCCGCATCAGCGACGACCAGGCCGCGCTGATCGACGCGAAGTTTCCGAAGCTCAACCGCTGCCTGACCGGCTACGACCTCGCGCACCTGCGCGAACCCGACGGCCGCTTCAACCTGAACAGCGTGCTGTGCGGCGCGGAGGGTTCGCTCGGCTTCGTCGTCGAGGCGAAGCTCAACGTGTTGCCGATCCCGAAGTATTCGGTGCTGGTCAACGTGCGCTATGCAGGCTTCATGGATGCGTTGCGCGACGCGCGCGCGCTGCTCGGGCACCGGCCGCTGTCGATCGAGACCGTCGACTCGACGGTACTGATGCTCGCGATGAAGGATTTCGTGTGGAGCAGCGTGGCCGAGTATTTCCCGCAGGACGACCGGCGGCCGACACTTGGCATCAACCTGGTCGAATTCAGCGGCGACGATGCGGACGACGTCGATGCGCGCGTGCGTGCGTTCGTCGAGCATCTGCGCACCGATACGAGCGTGGAGCGCCTCGGCCATACGCTCGCGGCCGGCGACGATGCGGTGAAGCGCGTGTATGCGATGCGCAAGCGCGCGGTCGGCCTGCTCGGCAACGTGCAGGGCGAGGCGCGTCCGCAGCCGTTCGTCGAGGACACCGCGGTGCCGCCCGAGAACCTCGCCGCGTACATTGCCGAATTCCGCGCGCTGCTCGACGGCCACGGGCTGCAGTACGGGATGTTCGGTCACGTCGACGCGGGCGTGCTGCATGTACGGCCGGCGCTCGACATGAAGGACCCGAAGCAGGCCGCGCTGGTGCGGCCCGTGTCGGATGCAGTGGCCGAACTCACGCAGCGTCATGGCGGCCTGCTGTGGGGCGAGCACGGCAAGGGCGTGCGCTCCGAGTACGCGCCGGCGTTTTTCGGCGAGCTGTATCCGTCGCTGCAGCAACTGAAGGCCGCGTTCGATCCGCACAACCAGTTCAACCCGGGCAAGATCGCGACGCCGCCGGACAATACGATGCGGCTGCTGAAGATCGACGAAGTGCCGACGCGCGGCGACCACGACCGGCAGATCGACGAGCGCGTGTGGCAGGCCTACGGCACCGCGATGCACTGCAACGGCAACGGCGCGTGCTACAACTTCGATCCGGACGACGCGATGTGCCCGTCGTGGAAGGCGACGCGCGAACGCGTGCAGTCGCCGAAGGGGCGCGCGTCGCTGATGCGCGAATGGTTGCGCCTGCAAGGACAGGCCGGCATCGACGTCGTCGCGGCGGCGCGTGCGCGGCAGCCGTTCCTGCGCGGCCTGGCCGCCCGCTGGCGCAACAGTCGCGCGGCGCGCGGCGGCGACGCCGATTTCTCGCACGAGGTGTACGACGCGATGGCCGGATGCCTCGCGTGCAAGTCGTGCGCGGGGCAGTGCCCCGTGAAGGTCAACGTGCCCGAGTTCCGTTCGCGCTTTCTCGAGCTGTATCACCAGCGCTACCTGCGGCCGCTGCGCGACTACCTGATCGGCTCGCTCGAAGTCACGATGCCGTGGATGGCACGCGTGCCTGCGCTGTACAACGGGCTGATGCGTGCGGGATGGGTACGCACGCTGCTCGAACGGCAGGTCGGCATGGTCGACAGCCCGCTGCTGAGCCGCTTCGATCTCGCGGCCGTGATCCGGCAATGGAGCGTGAAGCCGGCCGACCCGCGCGCGCTTGCCGCGCTGAGCGACGCGCAGCGCGTTCGCAGCGTCGTCATCGTGCAGGACACGTTCACGCGCTATTTCGATACCGAGCAGCTGGCGACGCTGATCGAGCTGGCGGCGCGTACGGGCTTTCAGGTCTGGCTCGCGCCGCTTGCACCGAACGGCAAGGCGCTGCACGTGCAGGGCTTTCTGCACGCGTTCGAGAAGGCCGCGATCCGCAATGCGACGCAACTGGCCGCGCTGGCGCGTTCGGGCGTATCGCTGGTCGGCCTCGATCCGGCGATGACGCTCACGTATCGGCAGGAATACCTGAAGGTGACGGGGCTCGCCGAGGTACCGAAAGTTGCGCTGCCGCAGGAGTGGCTGCTGCAGGCACTGCCGGAAGCCGGCGCGAGCGGCGTGACCGGTTCGTACCGGTTGCTGCCGCACTGTACCGAGAAGACCAATGCGCCCGACAGCGGCAAGCAATGGATGCAGGTATTCGCGCGGCGCGGTTTGCGATTGAAGGTCGAGTCGACCGGATGCTGCGGGATGTCGGGCACGTACGGGCACGAGGCGCGCAATCTCGCGACGTCGAAGACGATCTATGCGCAGTCGTGGGCGGCGCGCGTCGACGGGCCCGCGGACGAAGGCGAGGCGCTGGCGACCGGGTATTCATGTCGCAGCCAGGTGAAGCGCTTGTCGTCGAAACAGGTGCGCCATCCGTTGCAGGCGCTGCTCGATCACGTGCGGGCGGCGGGGTAACGATCGGGCGGCGCGGTTTGCGCGGCGCGCAAGGGGGCATCGATCGATGCATCGAGCGGCCCTCTGCGTTGCCGCATGCGACGCATGCCGCGGTTCAGGCGTCGGCTTTCGCGGCCTTTCGCGCGCGCGGCTTTTCCGCCGCGGGAAACACGCCGCCGCCGCGCGGGCGTTTCGGCTCGATCCGCATCTGCCGGATCACGCGCCGGAAATCGATCTCGTGCGCGGCCAGCGTGCCGATCAGTTTCGCGATGACCGCGAGGTGGGACGGGACGGTGCCCTTGCTCGAATAGTTCGTGATCGAACTTTCGTTCATCCGGATCAGGCGGGCGAACTCGCGCGCCGTCAACTGCGCTTTCTTCAGCTCCTGTTGGAATTCCGCATACGCCATTGCACACATAATGCTTCGTCTCCGTGAATCGGCATTCGGCCCGCCCGGCGCCGGCGCCGACGGGTGGCGTTCCCGTCGTGCCGGCGCCGCGGCGGGTTACATCTTCACCTGATCGAGGAAGGTCTTCTTGCCGCTCTTGTAGCCGTAGATCGAGATGATCCCGTGCGTCAGGTCGCCCTTCGCGTCGAACGTCGTCGTGCCGATCACGCCGTTGTACTTCGTCGACGGCATCGCGGCGAGGATCTTGGCGGGGTCGGTCGAGTTCGCGCGCTTCATCGCATCGACCGCGATGTAGACCGCGTCGTACGCGAACGGCGCATCGAACTTGATGCCCTGGTTGAAGCGCTTCTGGTACTTCGCGAGGAAGTCCGCGCCGCCCGGCATCTTCTCGAGCGCCGCGCCGGCCTGCGAGCACAGCACGTTGTCGGCCGCCGGGCCGGCCAGTTCGGCCAGCGAGTCGGTGCATACGCCGTCGCCGGACAGGATCTTCGCGCGCAGGCCGAGCTGCTTCGCCTGCTTCGCGAGCGGGCCGCCGGTCGCGTCCATGCCGCCGTACATGATCGCGTCGGGATTCTCGCCCTTGACCTTCGTCAGGATCGCGCGGAAGTCGACCGCCTTGTCGTTGGTCGCGTCGTGCGACAGCACCTTCAGGCCGAGCGCCTTCGCCTTCTTCTCGAACTCGTTCGCGAGGCCCTGGCCGTACGCGGTCGAATCGTCGATCACCGCGACGCTCTTCACCCCCTTCGCCTGCGCGTAGCTCGCGAGCGCGGGGCCCTGCTGCGCATCGGTCGCGACGACGCGGTAGGTCGTCTTGAAGCCTTGCTGCGTGTAGGTCGGGTTGGTGGCCGACGGCGAGATCTGCACGATGCCCGCGTCGCTGTAGATCTTCGACGCCGGGATCGACGTACCCGAGTTCAGGTGGCCGATGACGGCGACGACCTTGTCGTCGACGAGCTTCTGCGCAACCTGCGTGGCCTGCCGCGGGTCGGCCGCGTCATCCTGCGCGTCGAGCTGCAGCGTGATCTTCTTGCCGCCGATCGTCAGGCCCTTGGCGTTGATTTCCTCGACCGCGAGGCGTGCACCGTTCTCGTTGTCCTTGCCGAGGTGCGAGATGCCGCCCGTCGTCGGTTCGACGCTGCCGATCTTCACGACCTGGTCGGCCATTGCCGTCGACGCGGCCGCGAATGCGGCGGCAGCCAGTGCAACGGTGATCAGGGGTTTGCAGCGCATGCCGACAGTGCTTCGTTCCATCTGCCATCTCCGAATTGAATGTCTTTCTATTGACGTCTCGACCGGCCGGCGAGGCGCCGGGGCGGTCGGACGAGTCTCCATACCCATCATGGGCGTCACTTGCATGGCGTCCGGCGGTATGACGGGCTCGCCCGGACGAGCGGGCGAATCGTCGCCGGCCGTCATGCAATTCGTATGAATATATACGAAGGCGATTTTGCGCGCCGCGGCGAATCGCGTAGCGGCCCGCGCGGCAAGGGCGGACGCCCGGATGTCGAAGCATCCGGATGCCGGAAATCGTGCGCTGCGGCGGGCCACCGGCTGCGGTTCGCTGTCGATGTCCTTACGGATGCATCCATTATTCGGCCGGGCGACGGGGCGAAGCCATGGACACTGACGCGCGGTCAATCCGGAACTGTTCGGTCGATTTGTCTGCACAGTTTGGGCACTTGCGATCGCCTATCCGGTTTCGTCGACTGGCTTTCATCAACGGTGGTGTTCGTCTTAATGCAACTAACGGTCAAGCCCGCCTGCGTCGGCGAATGGGTGTCGACCGCCTGCCCGGGACGATCCATTCCGCTTCACAGAAGCTGGGGTGCGCTTCGGTCCGCCTGCTGCCGGATCGACGGGCCGGCACGGCCAACCGAAGCGGTGGCGATCTACGAACGCCCGCGCAGTGCGACGAAGACCACGCCTGCGATGGCCAGCAGGCCGCCGCAGGCCGTCGCGATGCCGGGCCGCTCGCCCGTCAGTACCATCGACAGCAGCGTCGCGACCGCCGGCGTCAGGTAGAGGAAGTTGGCCGCGCGGGCCGCGCCGAAGTAGCCGAGTGCGAAGGTCCAGGTCGCATACCCCAGCGCGGCGGGAAACACGCCGAGCACCACGACGGCCAGCGCCGTGTCGCGGGACCCGCCGGCGAGCGACCCGAGCGCGCCGGGCAGCCAGGGCGTGAGCAGCACCGCGCCGGCCAGCAGCGTGTATGCCGTGCAGGCCAGTGCGCCGTACACGGGAATCAGCCGCCGCTGCAACACGAAATAGCTGGCGGAACACAGCGCCGCGCCGAGGATCAGCGTGCTGCCCGAGCCGAGCACGAGGCCGCCCGGCTGCCCTTGCGCGATCACCGCGATGCCGGCGAGGCTGACCAGCGAACCGAGCCATCCCCAGCGGTTGAAGCGCTCGCGCAGAAACACGGCGGCCAGCAGCGCGGTGAAGATCGGCAGCGTATTCACGATGAAACTCGCCGCGCCGGCCGACACGGTCCGCTCGCCGGTATTGAGCAGCGCGTTGTACAGCGCGATGCCGAGAAAACCGCACGCGACGAAGCGCAATGCGTCGCCTTTCGCCGGCAGCGGCGGCCGCCGCCACGCGAGCCACGCGATCACCAGCAGCGCCGCGGTCGCGAAACGTGCCGACGCGAGCTGCAGCGGTGCGAGGCCGTGCAGGCCGATCCGGATGAACGGGAATGCGGATGCCCACGAGACGATCGTGAACGCGACCGCGCCTGCCGCGACGAGCGGTTGTCGCGTGCCGCGCGACGTCGATGAGGAAAGGGTATTCATGCAGCCATGGTGCGGCGTCGCGAGATGTTAAGCTAGCGCACAGATCAACACGCGGATATGAATATGGTTCACAGCTCGGGTTCGCGTCGGGCTGACGATCCGGCGCGTGCGCGCCCGGTCGTGGACGTGCTGCCGGTTGCCGCGTCGGCGCCCGGCCCGCGGCCGCCGCTCGCGAGCCTGGAGACCGTCTGCACGGTGGCCCGCGAGGGTTCGTTTCTCGCGGCCGCCGATGTTTCCGGCGTCACGCACGGTGCGATCAGCCGGCGGGTGGCCGCCGTCGAAAACTGGCTCGGGATGGCGCTGTTCGAGCGGCATGCGCGCGGCGTGCGCCTGACGCCGGACGGGCAGCGCTTCGTCGGCCGGATCGAGCAGGCGTTCGCGATCATCGACGGCGCGGCCGATCAATGGCGCTCGCCGCGTACGCCGCGGCTGGTCCGGATGAGCGTCGTGCCGGCGTTCGCGCAGCTCTGGCTGTTCGAGCGGCAGCATGCGCTCGAAAGCGAAGCCCCCGCGCTGCGTATCGAGCTCGGCATCGAACTGCGCAACGTCGATATCGCCGGCGGTGAAGCCGATCTGTCGATTCGGTACGGGCGCGGCAACTGGCGTCAGCTCGAAACCCGTGCGTTCATGCCGGAACGGCTGTACCCGGTGGCGCATCCGCGGCTTGCCGAGCAGCTGGCGAAGGCGCGCCGCCGGGCGGGGGACGCCGCGCTGCTCGACATGCCGTTGCTGCACGATTCCGACGTGACGGGCTGGCGCACCTGGTTCGACGGGCTGGGCATTCCGTTCAAGCCGCGGGTGCAGGATCGCCGGTTCGAGGATTACAACCTCGTCCTCGCGGCGGCCGAAGCGGGCCTCGGCGTGGCGCTGGCGCGGACCCCGCTCGCGGATACGTACCTGACGCGCAGCGCGCTTGTTCGCGTCAGCCGGCATGAAGTCGATTCGCAGCTCAGGTATCACTTCGTGCATGCGAAGGGCGAGAGTCGGCCGGAGGTGCTGGCGTTGATGGAGCGGATGGTGAAGGCGTTGGGGTAGGCACGCGCCTTGCCGTGGATGCGATCGACCGTGCGGTGCCATTTCTGTCAGCTCGACCGTCGTCGCCAGATCGTTACAATGCAGCCGCGGAATACGGTGAGATCGCCACGGTGAGGCAGAATCGTGCCTTTGGCCGGTGGCGGGCCACTCTTCAATCATTGCAGTACGGGTTCAAATCTGTTGAAAAGGGAACCGATGAATAGACCAGACAAGTCGTCGAAAGCGCGTGCGGCGCTGGACCAGCTGTTTTCGGGCATGGCGCCCGCGGACGCGACGCGTACTTCGCCGCGCCCCGGCAATCCGTTCGAGGCGGCGGACGACGAGGTGTCCAGTGCATCCGGCGGCCGTGGCCGCGTCGAAGTCACGCTGTCGACCCGAATCCAGCTGCGCGGCTATCCGAGCGCCGACGCGTTCATGAAGCGCATGGCCGAAGCGTGGGGGCTGGAATGGGGGACGTACGACAGCATCCGGGCCGTGGCGACGCTGCCGGCCGGATGGCGCTCGCGCCGCCTTCCGGAAGTCACGCAGATCGTCGACGAGCATGACGTGCTGCGCGCCGAGAGCAGCCTGCAGGGCGGCGAGATGTCGTATCTGAAGGTGCACCCGCGCTACTACATCGATGCACGCAAGCGTTTCGGCTGGAGCAAGTCGTCGAAGGCGTCCGACGATCCGGATCTGGACGGTCCCGACTGGAACTGCTTCGTGATCGACCGCGAAAAGTCCGTCGAGGTGCACGAACTGACGACGTCGTCGCTGAAGGCCGACATGGACAACGCTCGCGCGACGTTGCTGAAGTGGCTCGACGAGCACTATCCGAAACATCGCGACCCGTTTGCATACTGGTCGGATTGCGACCGCGCGCTGTAAGGTTGCACGGCGGCGCGACGCATCCGCCGCTTGCCATGGTGGACGACCATTGAAGCAAATCAGTCCGGTCCCGATTCTCTGGGCAGCCTTCGGCGCGGCCGTCGGATCGACCGTCATCGAGTTGCTGCTGTGGGCAATTGCCGGCGACGATGCCGTCCGGAATCTGTTGCGCGACGCACGCCTCACGGCCGCGATCGTGATGGGGCGCAGCGTGCTCGGTTCGTCCGGCGGCTTCGATCCGCTGGTCATGGGCGTGGCGACGCTCGTGCATGCGGCGCTTTCGCTGGTCTATGCGGCCGTGCTGGCACGGCTGGCCCACGGATTGTCGCTTCGCGCCACGCCGCTTGCCGGCGGCGCATTCGGCCTCGTCCTGTACGGCGTCAACCTGTACGCCTTCACGGCAATCTTCCCGTGGTTCATTCCGGTTCGCGGCGTGATCACGCTGATCGCTCATCTGGTATTCGGGGTCACGGCTGCGGCAGTCTACTGCGTCGCCCGGCGCGAGACGGGGCGCTGATCCCGGCATCGATTGCCGAGGGTGCCTGCCACCGTCATCCGTATCCCGACCCCTGGAATAACCTGGCGCGCCGTGTCGTTTAGCCGTCAGGAGACCTTGGTGCGAAGCGAAGTAGCGGCGAGCGGTGATCGCCGCGCGACGAATCGTGCGCAAGCAAAACGGTGTGTCGGGCGTCGTTGGCGACGCTCGGGATCAAATGGTCGGGGGCAACGCAGGAGCCGATCATGTGCAACCTGTTTCGATCCGCGGCAGGCATCGTCTGTCTCGGCCTTGCCGCGTCCGTCTTCGCGCAAATGGCTGACGATCCGGCGGAGAACGGCGCGAACTGCCGCGCGATCGTCGCGCAGGCGGACATCGACGGCACGCGGCAGCAGATCGTGGGGCGCGCGTGCCTGCAAGGCGACGGTACGTGGCAGATCGTGCAAGGCCCCGACGGCAGCGTGCTGTGGTATCCGGCGGCGGCCTACCCCTATGCCGATCCGTGGTACTGGGGGCCGCCGCTGTTCGTCGGAGCGGGCGTGAGCTTCATCTTCGTCGATCGTTTCCGGCGTTTCCACCGCTTCGATCATGTCGATCACTTCAATCCGATCGAGCATCGCCGCTTCGGCGCCCCGATGGGCGCGGGGTTCCGCCATGGCTCGTTTCCGGTCGGTGCGACTCGCGGATCGGGCGGCATGCGACGACATTAGACGGCGATTGACCGGTGTCGCGATGCCTATTCGACCCTGGACGGTGTGCGGCGACTGTCCAGGTCCTTCAGTGCCGGAAAGACGCTGCGGTCCCATGAACCAAGGCCGTACGACTGCCACAGTATTTTCCGTTTGACGAAAATTTCGAACGTGGGCGTCGGTGGCGACAATTTTTCGAGGCGCTGTCGCCGCTCGAACAACCATCGGACGATCGGCGGATAGTCGTCGACCGTTTCGGCGGACGCAATGGTATCGCGTTCCACGATGAAAAGATGCACGTCCGGGTGCGCGTTGGCCCAGGATTCGAATTCGCCTTTTCCGCCCAATGAACCTGCCCACCGCTGGCAAAAAACGCAATCCTTTGCCGCGTGCACGATCAGGACGATCGGTTCGTGCTCGTGCACGTCTGCTGCGCGAATGCGGTCAGCCCAGGTGACCTTCGATTGCGGTTCGGACGCGCTCTTGCCGACGCTGGCGTCCGATTCGTCACTGGCCAGCGCCATGTGCGGAGTCGCAAGCATCAGCGACGCCAGTACCCAGACAGTAGCCATCCTGTGCTGCGACCACCGCAGATGTGCCATGTTCGTGCTCCCGTGCGGGACAGCCGGTATCGATCGACGAAGCGACGCGGACGACCCTGAAATCAGTGTAGTAGCCGGGAGCGCGGTGCGGTATTCCGCTCCGCGCGAGACGACCGGGGCGCTTACAGGATCGACGCGAACCGGGGCACGCGAAGCAGGAGACCGGCAACCAGGTAGCACGCGACGCAGGCGACGCTGCCGGTCACGGTGAATTTCAGGAACGGGTTCGCGGGCACGTGCCGCCACGCGAGGGCGACACCGACCAGCACGGGCGGATGGATGATGTAGATGGCATACGCGCGTCGCGACAGTGGCCGCCATGCGCCCGTCAGCCGGTCGAAGCAGCGCTGAAAGCGGTCGACGAGAAACAGGATCGCCCCCCATGCGACCAGCGGTTCCCAGAACGCGTAGATCACCGCCTGAGGGCGGCCGCGCCACGCGGGAACGTGCTTCGCGAGCAGGTAGGCGAGCGGCAGCACGGGCAGCGCCAGCAGCGCGATGCGCGACCACAGCCGGACCTGCCGTGCTGGCAGATGCGCGATCCAGTGCACGCGCGCTGCCCGGCAACCGGCCGCGTACAACACGACGTAGCTCGCGAAGTAGCCGAGTTGCAGTCCCCATACGTTGGTACCTATCGGCCACCGGGACCGCAGCGCCAGTGCCGCGATACCCGTGAACCACGCTGCGATGGCCAGCGTCCTGTCGGAAGGGCCGCGGGCGGAGCGGTTCATATCGTGTGCGACAGCGCGCGGGAAGGGGGGGTACAGCAGGGCCGCCGCCACGCTGAAAATCAGCAACGCCTCGGCGAACCACATCGGTCCGTTCTCGAACGTGCCGGTTCGCCACAGATGTTCCAGCGTCTTCGCGAACGGGTGGCCCGCGCCAGACTGTGCGAGGGCGATCGTTACGGGGCCGATCAGGACGCCGTATATCAGCAACGGCAGCCCGAGCCGGAGAAACCGGTCGGCCAGGAAACGGACGGTGCCCTTGCGCGCGATCGACGGCGGCGTGTAATAGCCCGCCAGGAAGAAGAACAGGCCCATGAAAAATGCCTGGTTGATCGCGCAGAAGAGCGTCAACAGCGCGGATTCGACCGACGGCCCGGCGGCCACTTCGTGGTAGTACCACCCGCCGAGTGCGCCGTACGTGATCGCGCAGTGGTGGAAGACCACCAGCAACGTCAGGCAGGCCCGCAGTGCGTCGAGGCCGGCATTTCGATGCACGGCAACTGCCCCGTCTTGCTGAAACGCCAGGTTGACCGGAACGTCGTGAGCGCTCATCGCCTCGCCTGCGTGGTTGGTCCGTCATGACCCGCCTGACGACGATCGTTGTCGCGATGACGCGTGCGCATCCGGCGGGCGTACAGATCCGTACCCTACGCCGTTGTGCTTACAACCTTCCAACAAGCCGTTTTACCGCTGGTGCGGTACCCGGTCAGTCGAGTTTCCCGCGCAGGTCGTCGAACGGAATCATCACATGCGTGCGATACGCGGGCCGCGCCTTCAGGCGTTCGTACCACGCTTGCACGTGCGGGATGTCCGGCCGTGCGATGTCGAGTTCGAAGTAGCGATACAGATGCGTGCCCGTCGCGATGTCGGCGAGCGTGATCGTGTCGCCGGCGAGAAACGGCTGCCCGGCCAGCACCGCGTCGAGCAGCCGGAAATACTGCGCGCATTGCGCGATGCTCTGCTCGACGCGCGCGGTGTCGCGCTGCTCGGGCGGCGTCCGGAAGTAGCCGCGGAACACGCCGTTGAGGAACGTGGGCTGCAGCGTCGTCTGCGCCCAGTCCATCCAGCGGTCGGCGCGCGACTGTTCGGCCGGGTCGTCGTGCCAGAAGCCGGGGCGCCCGTAACGCGCGGCGAGGTAGCGCAGGATGCTGTGCGATTCCCATACGACGGACCCTTCGTCGTCGATCAACGGCACGCGTCCATGCGGATTCATCGCGAGAAACTGGGGCGTGTCGAGCACGCCGAACCGGCCGCCGGCCGGCACGTGCCGATGCGCGAGCGCGAGCTCGCCGACGAGCCACATCACCTTCTGGACGTTGAACGCGTTGCGTCGTCCCCATACCGTCAGCATGCCGGTCTCCTTGCGTCGTGTGGAATCGGAAGTCGGACAGTGTAAACGCCGCAGGCGTGCACCGCGGTGCACGCCTGCCGAGTGTCCGTCGCGCTCCCGTCGAAAAAGGCGATCCACCCGGGTCATCGCGGGCTTGATGTGCCCTCATCCGTTTTTTACTATGAGGGAAACGCGCCCGCACGTGCGCCCAAACCACTTCCGAGGGCCTCAATGCAATTCAGGTCGACTGCTCCCTATACTGTCGTCGTCATAGGTATCGTGATCGCCTGCGCGTTGATGGGCCTGTGCGTGCTGCAGTTGTTGCAGAGCCGTAATGATGCACTCGACCGGGCCCGCGAAACCTCCCGCAATCTGGGCCTGATGGCCGAACGCGACATCGAGCGCAACGTCGAACTCTACGACCTTTCGCTGCAGGCGGTGCTTCACGGTCTGCAGCGCACGGACGTGATGAATTCTTCCGCGAGCCTGCGCCGCGCCGTGCTGTTCGATCATGCGATGACAGCGCAATTTCTTGGCTCGATGCTGGTGCTCGACGCTGGCGGAAACATCGTCCTGGATTCCGCCAACGACGTGCCGCGCCAGGGAAATTTTGCGGATCGCAAGTACTTCACCGTCCATCGCGACAATCCCAATGCAGGGCTTTACGTCAGTGACCCATTCGCATCGCGGTTGCGGGGCGGTTTGCTCAGCATGGTGCTGTCGCGGCGAATCTCGAATCCCGACGGCTCGTTTGGCGGCGTCGCGCTGATCGCGATCAACCTCGAGTACTTCCGGCAGCTGTTTGCCGGGCTGTCGCTCGGGCAGCACGGCTCGATGTCCCTGATCGGCAAAGACGGCATATTGGTGATGCGTTACCCGTACGACGTGCACCTCATCGGCCGCGACATCAGCAAGGCCGCGACATTCCGGCGCTTCCAGACGGCATCGGAGGGCTCTTTTTCCGAAACGGCGTCGATCGACGGGGTGCGTCGTCTCTATTATTTCAAGCACCTGCCGAAGCTGCCGCTGATCATCATGGTCGCGGAGGCGGAACAGGACATCTATGCAGGCTGGCGGCACCGCGCGGTAACGATCGGCGCGCTGGTGGCCACGTTCGGCGTCGCTTTTATCGTCGTGTCGATCATGCTCGGCGCACAACTGCGGCGTCGTATGCGGGCGGAGTCCGAACTGGTGCTCCTGGCACGCACGGACGGGCTCACTGGCTTGAACAATCGGCGCAGCTTCGGGGAAGTGCTGGACCGCGAATGGCGCCGCGCCCGCCGCGCTCATTCCGTTTTTTCCCTGCTGTTTGTCGACGTCGACCGCTTCAAGGCGTACAACGACACGTACGGCCATCAGGCGGGCGACGACGCGCTGGCGGCTGTTGCCCGCTGCATCGGCGACAACATCCGCCGCCCGGCAGATACCGCGGCTCGCTACGGTGGGGAAGAATTCGTCGTGCTGTTGCCCGATACGCCGCCAACGGGCGCCGCGCAGATCGCCGAGCGCATTCGTGCGGCCATCGATGAATTGGCGCTCGAGCATGCTGGCAGCGAATACGGGCGCGTCACGGCCAGTATTGGCCTGGCAAGCTGGACACCGGAGCAGGAAGGGGAGGCTGGCGCCGTGATCAAGGCAGCGGACGAGGCGCTGTACTACGCGAAGGCAACCGGCCGGAACAAGGTCGCCGCCTTTCAGCCCCGGCCCGATTGAGGCCGGGATGACGTACCCCTATTTTTGTTCGAACCGGCGTGGAGTCCGAGGTAAAAACCCGCTGCTTGGCACCGTGCGCGCGGGCGAACTGCCTGGGCGACAGGTTGCCGATCGAATCGGACGGGGACGCGTATGTCCTGTAACCGCGGCGGCGTTGCGCCGATGGCCGGACTTCCTGCGTCGAGAAACAACCTCGTGACGCTGCACAACTAGCGGAACGCCCGCATCTGCCCCATCATCATCTGCAGCATCTTGTTGGCGGCCACGGAGAGCTTGCGGCCCACGCGCGTGACCATATGCGCCTCGGCGTTCTCGAGGATCGGATGCGCGATCTCGATCGCGAACAGCTCCTTGGCTTGCAGCTCGGCCGCCACCGCGAAGGCGGGCATCACCGAGATGCCGAGTCCCGATTTCACGAACTCCTTGAGGATTGCGAAGGAATTGGTGGTGACGACCGGTCCGAGCCGCACGCGCTCGGCGTACTCCACGGCCTCCATCATCTGCCGCGTGCCGTAGGACGGGTGCGTGGCCGCCAGCGGGTAGGTGGCGAGCTGCTGCACCGTCAGTACCTTGTGGGTGCGGCGCGGAAAGTCGGGGCCGACGATCGCCATCATCGGCTGCCGCTTCGAGGCGCGCGACACCAGCTTGGGCTCGGCGGGTGGGTTGTAGACCAGGCCGATCTCGCCCTCGTCGTTCGAGATCTTGCGGATCACGTCGTTGGTGCTGCCCACGTCGAGGTTGACGCGGATCCCGGGGAACTGCCGGCAGAACTGCTGCATCGGCCCGGCCAACAGGTCCGAGACGAAGCCCTCGCCGAGCACCAGGCTGACCTCGCCGGTCTTGAGGCCGCGCAGTTCCTGCAGGCGCGAGAGCAGGTCGTCGCGGTGCGCGAGCTGCTCGCGGAAATACTCGATCACGCAGCGTCCCGCCTCGGTGGGCGTCACGCCGCGCGCGTGGCGCTCCACCAGGGTGGCGTCGAGCTCCTTCTCGAGCAGCCCGATCTGGCGGCTCACGGCCGAGGGCGCCACGTCGAGCCAGTCGGCCGCGGCGCGGATCGTGCCGCAGCGCACGGCCTCGTAGAAATAGACGATCCGGCTGTCGGTAAGGGTGTCGCTCATGATCCAGGTGTTCTAAAAAAGAGAACAATATCAATATTGGCGTTGATTGATTATACGGGTCGCCGGACCGAACATCGTGGCCATGCAAGGCGGGCGCACGCTGGCGCGCCGGCCTCGAACCAACAGCTATCAGGAGTCGTCGGATGAAAACGGTGGGCGTGATCGGTCTGGGCAACATGGGGCGCGGCATGGCGGGTTCGCTGCGGCGCGGCGGCTACACGGTGCTCGGCTACGACGCGGCGCCCGGCGTGGCGCTCGCGCTGGCCGGGCAGGCGGTGCTGTCGGCGCGCGATTCGGTGGCCGAGATCGCGCGCGATGCCGACGTGCTGCTGCTGTCGCTGCCGACCTCGGCGGTGGTCGAGGCGGTGGTGCTGGGCGCGGGCGGCGTGCTCGAGAACGCCAGGCCGGGCAGCATCGTGATCGATACCACCACGGCCGATCCGGACAGCACGCGGCGCGTGGCGGCGGCCCTGGCCGAGCGCGGCATCGGCTTCGTCGACGGCCCGGTGAGCGGCGGCCCGAAGGGCGCGGCCACCGCCACCATGACCATGGTGCTGGGCGGCTCGGACAGCGACATCGCGGCCATCGAGCCGATCCTCGCGGCGATCAGCGCGAAGCGCGTGCATGTGGGCCCGGTGGGCGCCGGCCACGTCACCAAGCTGCTCAACAATCTGCTGACCGGCGTGCACCTGCTGGCCGCCAGCGAGGCGGTGCGCACCGCGCGCGCGGCCGGCGTCGATCCGGAAAAGCTGGTCGAGGCGCTCAACGGCGGCTCCGGCCGCAACAGCGCGACGCTGACCAACTACCCGACCTGGATCTTCAACGGCAAGTTCGATTCCGGTTTCACCATGAAGCTGATGCGCAAGGACGTGCGGCTCGCGCTGGGCCTGCTCGACCAGTTCGACAGCGTCGCGCCGGTGGCGCGCGAGGCGGCGCGTGTGTGGGCCGCCAGCGAGGTGGCCGTCGCCGACGGCGAGGACTTCAACCGCATCGTCGACTTCGTCGACCCTGCCTGAGGCCGGGCAGCCCGTGCCGCGATCCCGCTCGACCCCTATACGGAAACCTGACATGACCCAGCACGCAGACCAGTTGCTCGCCGCCTTCGCGCATTTCTTCCCCGGTGCCGCCACGATCGGCTCGTATATCGACGGCGAACTCGTCGCCGGCCAGGGCGACACGATCCAGCTTTACGATGCGGCGACGGGCGAGGCCACGCTCGCCTATCGCGACGCCGGCGCGGCCGTGATCGACCATGCCGCCGAAAGCGCGCGCCGCGCGCAGCGCGAATGGTGGGCGCTCACGCATGCCGCGCGCGGTCGCGTGATGCAGGAGGTGGCGCGTGCGATCCGCGCCGAGGCCGAGGCGATCGCGCGGCTGGAGGCGCTGGGCTCGGGCAAGCCGATCCGCGACTGTCGCGGCGAGGTGGCGAAGGTCGCCGAGATGTTCGAGTACTACGCGGGCTGGACCGACAAGTTCTACGGCAGCGTGATCCCGGTGCCGACCTCGCACCTCAACTACACGCGCCGCGAGCCGGCCGGTGTCGTGCTGCAGATCACGCCCTGGAACGCGCCGGTGTTCACCTGCGGCTGGCAAGTGGCGCCCGCGGTGGCGATGGGCAATGGCGTGCTGCTCAAGCCGTCGGAACTGACGCCCTTCACCTCGCTGGCGGTTGCCCGGCTCGGCGAGCGGGCCGGGCTGCCGCGCGGTCTGGTCAACGTGCTGGCCGGTTTCGGTCACACCGTCGGGCAGGCCGCGATCGCGCATCGCGTGGTGAGCAAGGTGGTGTTCGTCGGCTCGCCGGCCACCGGCGCGCGCATCGCCGAGGCCGCCGCGCGCCGTGTGCTGCCCTGCGTGCTGGAACTGGGCGGCAAGTCGGCCAATATCGTGTTCGCCGATGCCGACCTCAAGCGCGCCGCGCTGACCGCGCAGGCGGCGATATTCGCCGGCGCGGGCCAGAGTTGCGTGGCCGGCTCTCGCCTGCTGGTGCAGCGCGCCGTCTACGACGAATTCGTTGCGATGGTGGCTGCCGGCGCGAAGAAGATCCGTGTCGGCGCGCCGCTCGACGACGCGACCGAGGTGGGCCCGATCAACAATCGCAAGCAGTACGACCATGTGATGTCGATGATCGCGCGCGGCGTGGCGGCGGGCGCCACGCTCGCCAGCGGCTCGGCCGAGCGCGTCGAGGCGGGTCGCGGCGGCTACTTCGTGGCGCCCACCGTGCTGGCCGGCGTGTCGAACGCGATGGAGGTGGCGCGCACCGAGATCTTCGGGCCGGTGGTGGCCGCCATCCCGTTCGACACCGAGGACGAGGCGATCGCGATCGCCAACGACACCGACTTCGGCCTGGCCGGCGCGGCCTGGACCACCGACGTGGCGCGCGCGCATCGCGTGGCCGCGCAGGTGAATGCCGGCACCTTCTGGGTCAACGGCTACAAGACCATCAACGTGGCCTCCCCGTTCGGCGGCTACGGCATGAGCGGCTACGGCCGCTCGAGCGGGGTCGAGGCGCTCTACGAATACACGCAGACCAAGAGCGTGTGGGTCGAGACGGCCGAAGCGCCGCCCACCGCGTTCGGTTATCTGTAACTACCGGCCCGCATTCGACGGCAGCCGGGCTTCAAGGGGAGATTCGTCATGGAACACGCACTGGGTATCGAACGCCGCGAGCTGGGCGGCGCGGCCACCGCCAAGGTCCTGCTTTACGCGGCCGGCATCCTGCTGATCGCCGAATGGATCGGCTCGTTCACGTTCAAGCTCGGACCGGGCAAGGTCGTGCTGCTGCCGATGATCTGGGCGCTGCTGCTCGGCGCCGCGGTGGGGCTGGCCAGTGCGCGCTGGAACAGCAGCGCGCGCCTGAGCGTGCCGGACCAGTTCTTCGCGGCCGCGATCCTGCAGCCGGCGCTGCTGCTGTTCGTCTCCAAGCTCGGGCTGATGGTGGGCAGCGCGCTGCCCAAGCTGGCTTCGGCGGGGTGGGCGCTGGCCTTCCAGGAATTCGGCCACTTCGTCGGCACCATCCTGCTCGGCCTGCCGCTCGCATTGCTGCTCGGCATCAAGCGCGAAGCGATCGGCGCGACCTTCTCGGTGGGCCGCGAGCCGAGCCTGGCGATCATCGGCGAGAAGTACGGCATGGATTCGGCCGAGGGCCGCGGCGTGCTGGCCGAGTACCTGACCGGCACCGTGTTCGGTGCGGTGTTCATCGCCGTGTTCGCGGGTTTCGTGAGCAGCCTCGGCATCTTCGATCCGCTTGCGCTGGCGATGGGCTCGGGCGTCGGCTCGGGCAGCATGATGGCGGCCGCCTCGGGCGCGATCGCCGCGCAGCAGGACCCGGAGACGGCGAAATCGGTGCTCGCCTTCGCCGCGGCCAGCAACCTGATCACCACCACCATCGGTACCTACTTCACGCTGTTCATCTCGCTGCCGCTCGCGGTCTGGGGCTATCGCGTGCTGGAGCCGCTGATCGGCCGCACCACCAAGGCTTCGGCACCGCCCGAGGCGGCCAGCCCGTCGCTGGGCGAAGTGCGGACCGAGGCGCCCGCGCTCGGCTACGGCGGCAAGCTGCTCGCCTGGATCGTGACGGCCGCGATGGCGCTGGTGTGCGACTGGATCGCGCACGGCACCACACCGCTGGTGGGACTGCCGGGAATGGCGATCATGGTGTGCGCGACGATCGTCGGCGATGCGCTGGCGCGCGTGACGGGGCGACGGATTCCGGCCGTCTGCTGGGTATCGGTGGTGGCGATGTTCCTGACCTCGCCGTGGTGCCCGTGGGCTTCGCAGATCGCCGCGCTCGGCTCGCACAACGATTTCCTCGGGGTGACCACGCCGATGCTGGTGTTCGCGGGGCTGTCGATCGCCAAGGACATCCCGGCCTTCCGCCGGCTCGGCTGGCGTATCGTGCTGGTGTCCTTCGTGGCGAATGCCGGCACCTTCATCGGCGCGACCCTGGTGGCGCAGCTGTTCCATATCTGATGCCTCGCGGCGTGGCGGCGGGCGCCATGGACCAGCCCGCCGCCACGCCGCGACGACCGACAAGCACGTACCCATCTGCATGAAATTGATCGATTCCATCGTCGCGCATACTGACGAACTCACGGCGATACGCCGCGACATCCATGCCCATCCCGAGGTGGGCTACGACGTGTTCCGCACCGCCGAACTCGTCGCCGAGCGGCTCGAGCAATGGGGTTATGCCGTCACGCGCGGTGTCGGCCGCACCGGCGTGGTCGGCACCTTGAAGCGCGGCGGCAGCGCGCGCGCGATCGGCCTGCGCGCCGACATGGATGCGCTGCCCGTGCAGGAGGCCAACACCTTCGCGCATCGTTCGACGGTGCCCGGCGCGATGCATGCCTGCGGCCACGACGGGCACACCGCCATGCTACTGGGGGCCGCGCGCCATCTGGCGCGGCATGGCGAGTTCGACGGCACCGTGCAGCTGTTTTTCCAGCCGGCCGAGGAGGCGGGCGGCGGCGCGCGCGCGATGATCGAGGACGGCCTGTTCGAGCGTTTCCCGGTGGATGCCGTGTTCGGGCTGCACAACTGGCCCGGCATCGCGGCGGGCGATTTCGCGGTGCGGCCGGGGCCGCTGATGGCCTCGACCAGCCTGTTCCGGATCAACTTGCGCGGTGCCGGCTGCCACGCGGCCATGCCGCACCTGGGCCGCGATCCGGTGTTCGCGGCGGGGCAGGTGCTGAGCGCGCTGCAGGGAATCGTCACGCGCAACCGAAATCCGGTCGACGGCGCGGTGCTGTCGGTCACCCAGGTGCATGCGGGCGAGGCGATGAACGTGGTGCCGACCGACGCCTGGCTCGGCGGCACGGTGCGGACCTTCTCCGATGCGACGCTCGACCTGATCGAAACGCGCATGCGCGCCGTGGTGGCTGCGACGGCCGCGGCCTTCGATTGCGAAAGCGAGGTGGATTTCCAGCGCCAGTATCCGGCTACCGTGAACGATGCCGAGCAGACGGCGGTGGCGGTGGCGGTGATGCGTGAACTGGTGGGCGACGCGCATGTGAACGCCGCCGTCGATCCGACCATGGCGGCGGAGGATTTCTCGTTCATGCTGCGCGAGAAGCCGGGTTGTTATGCATTCCTCGGGAATGGCGCGGGCGATCATCGCGTGCATGGGCACGGCGGCGGGCCTTGCCTGCTGCATAACGCCAGTTACGACTTCAACGATGCGTTGCTGCCGGTGGGGGCGAGTTATTTCGTGAGGTTGGTGGAGCGGGTCCTGGGGCGGTAGGGACGCGGTGCTGACTTGTCGGGGCCGACCGCGACCGGGCGCCGCGCACCGAGGTGGCGGGGCCGCGGTCTTGCCGTTGCCCCGCTGCCCGTCGATCGGGTTCGCGTACGCTTTCGCGCGGTCGCGCGCCGTCGAGTTTCGCTGCGTCAGGCGCCGAGCAGGCCGCGTGCGGCCAGATTGGCGTACAGGGCGCGCACGCCGAAGGTCCAGGGGGCAATCGTCGTGCAAAGCTGTACGGTATTGACGAGTGCGCCGAGCGTGGGCGTCGAGATGGTGACGCGATCGCCCAGGTGATGCGTGAACCCGCCGCCGGGCGCGTCGCGGTCCTGAATCGGCGAGAACATCGTGCCCAGGAACAGCATGAAGCCGTCCGGATACTGGTGATGCGCGCCGCAGGTTTGCGCGACGAGGTCGGCAGGGTCGCGGCTGATCTCGCGCATGTGGCTGATGCCGTCGAGGACGAAACCGTCGTCCGCGCCTTCGACGCGCAGCGACACGCTGGCCTGCCGCACGCTGTCCAGCGTGAAGCCGTCGTCGAACAGCCGCACGAACGGGCCGATCGCGCACGAGCCGTTGTTGTCCTTGCACTTGCCAAGCAACAGCGCCGAGCGGCCTTCGATGTCGCGCAGGTTCACGTCGTTGCCGAGCGTGGCGCCGACCGGCGCGCCGGCGCTGCTGACCGCGAGCACGATCTCGGGCTCCGGGTTGTTCCACACCGACACGGGCAGCAGGCCCACCTCCGCGCCGAAGCCCACCGCGGACATCGGCTGCGATTTGGAGAACACCTCGGCGTCCGGGCCGATTCCGACTTCCATGTATGGCGACCACGCGCCGCGGCGCTCGAGTTCGGCCTTCAGGCGCAGGGCGGCTTCCGAACCGGGAACGATCCTCGACAGATCGGTGCCGATGGTCGCGGCCAGGGTGTCGCGCACGTCCCGCGCCTTGGCCGGATCGCCGCCGGCTTGTTCCTCGATGACGCGTTCGATCAGGCTGACGGCGAAGGTGACGCCGCAAGCCTTGATGGCCTGCACGTCGCACGGTGCGAGCAGGTGCGTGGCGCCGGACGTGCCGTCCAGTGCCGCCTGCAGCAGCGGCTCGACGCGGCCCAGCGATTCGCCGGGGGCCGCGCGCGCGATGGCGACTGCGTCGGGGCAGTCGAACAGGTCCGCGGTGGTCGGCACGGTGCGCGTGATGTCGAACATCTCGCCGCCGCGCACGGCAACGACGCTCGGGCCCGCGTGGGCGCCATCGTGCCGCCAGACGCGGCCGATCAGCAGCGCGTGTGCGAGGTCGTGCGGCAGGCAGTCGGAAACGGAAAGTGTACGCATGGTCAGCTCGGTGGGAGTCGTAGACGGTTGGATCGGCGGGATCAACGAGATCAGTGGGAGTGGCGCGGGTTACCGCGCTGCTCGATGACCTTCAGGTACAGCGTGGCCGGTTCGAGGCAGCCGCCGGTGGACAACTGGCCCACGAACCGGCGATAGAGTTCCTGCCAGGGCGTCTGCGCCTGCGGTACGGTGAAGCGAGCAGTTTCGCGGCGGCGTGCGAGTTCCTCTTCGTCGACGAGCACGTCGACGCTGCGGCGATTCAGATCCACGCGGACGCGGTCGTTCGTGCGCAGCAGGGCCAGGCCACCGCCGACCGCAGCCTCCGGCGACACGTTCAGGATCGACGGGCTGGCCGACGTGCCGCTCTGGCGTCCGTCGCCCAGGCATGGCAGCGACGTCACGCCGCGCTTCACGAGGTCGGCAGGCGGGGCCATGTTCACGACTTCCGAACTGCCCGGATAGCCGACCGTACCGCAGCCCCGGATCACCAGGATGCAGCGCTCGTCGATGTTCAGCTGCGGGTCGTTGATGCGGGCGTGATAGTCCTCGGGGCCGTCGAAGACGATCGCGCGTGCCTCGAAGGTGTTCTCCGCGCCCGGCTCGGCAAGGTAGGTTTGACGGAAGGCTTCGCCGATCACCGACATCTTCATGATGGCGCTGTCGAAGAAATTGCCTGACAGCACCATGAAGCCGGCGCCGTGTTTGAGCGGCGCTTCGGGCGTACGGATCACGTCGCGATCGGCGTCCTGCGCCGCGTCGGCGATCTCGCCGATCGCGCGGCCGGACACGGTCAGGCAGTCGCGCCGCAGCAGACCGGCCGAATCGAGCTGGCGCAGCACGGCGGGCACGCCGCCGGCGCGATGGAAGCTCTCCCCCAGGTATTCGCCGGCCGGCATGCAGTTGACAAGCAGCGGCACGGATTCGCCGAAGCGCTGCCAGTCATCGAGGCTCAGTTCCACGCCCATATGCCGCGCAATCGCGATCAGGTGTGGCGGGCAGTTGGTCGATGCGCCGAGCGCGGAGGCGACCACGATGGCATTCTCGAACGCCGCGCGCGTCATGATCCGCGACGGGCGCAGATCTTCGCGCACGAGCTCGACGGCGCGCTTGCCGGTGGCGTAAGCCATCTGACCGCGTTCGCGATAGGCGGCGGGGATGCTCGCACACCCCGGCAGCGACATGCCGAGCGCCTCGGCCAGGCTATTCATCGACAGCGCCGTACCCATGGTATTGCAGTGGCCGATCGACGGCGACGATGCGGTGGTCAGCTGCATGAAGCCTTCGTAGTCGATATCGCCGGCAGCCAGCAGATTGCGGGCGTGCCAGATCACGGTGCCCGATCCGACCCGCTTGCCTGCGTGCCAGCCATCGAGCATCGGTCCGCCCGACAGGACGATCGCGGGCATGTCCACGGTGGCCGCCGCCATCAGGCAGGCGGGCGTGGTCTTGTCGCATCCGGTCGTGAGGACCACGCCGTCCAGCGGAAAGCCATGCAGTACTTCCACGAGCCCCAGGTAGGCGAGGTTGCGGTCGAGCGCGGCGGTGGGCCGGCGGCTCTGCTCGGCCAGCGGATGGACGGGGAACTCCATCGGAATGCCGCCCGCGTCGCGGATGCCTGCCTTGGTGCGTTCGGCCAGCTCGAGGTGGTGGCGGTTGCACGGCGCCAGGTCACTGCCCGTCTGCGCGATGCCGATGACGGGACGTCCCGACTGCAGCTCCTCGCGCGTGAGCCCATAGTTCATGAAGCGCTCGACATAGAGCGCGGTCATGTCCGCATGCGCGGGGTCGTCGAACCACTCCTGGCTGCGCAGACGGCGAGGGGCTTGGGTCATGGCAGGCTGTCTCCGAAGGATTTGCTTGGTTTTGCGTGCCGGATAGTTACCGGTAACATGACGTCGATGTTAGCACGGGGTTTTCGCGTTGCGTAAGGGGATTCTCGAGCGAATGATGCAGGCAATGGAGATCGTGCGACGCACGGGCGCGGGTTTCCGGGGCGGTGAATGGCGTGCGCCGATACGCGTCGATCCTCGCAAGCGCTGCTCTCCGATGCGGCGCAGGTGCGCGTGATCGGCAGGGTGTGTATGCGGTCTCGCACGTCGCACTACCGCCGCGCCTCGATACGCAGCTGTTCCCGCACGAGCCGGCCAGCCTGTGCTTTCGGCCAGTTACGCGCTTTCCCGTGCGACGATCGTGTAGTCGATCCGGATGCGTTGCGACGCGCTCCGCTCGCCGCCATCGCGAGCTTGCAATGCGGCCAGCAACGCTTCGCCCGTGCGCAGGCCGATGCCGTACGCGTCGACCGACACCGTGGTAATGCTCGGGTGGCAGCATGCGGCCACCTCGAAGTTCCCGAAGCCGGCCACGGCCATGTCCGCGGGCACGGACAGCCCGCGCCGATGGCATTCCATGATTGCACCGAACGCCGACATGTCGCTCACGCACATCACCGCGTCGGTGTCGGGCCACGTCTCCAGCAGGGCGGCCATCGCAGGCCCACCGTGGCTCATGGTGATCGGTGATTCGCCGAGCCGCACGATGCGCGGCTCACCGAGTCCCAGCGCCTTGATCTCCGCCTGATACCCCTTGAGCCGGTCCAGGCCGCGGCGATCCAGTTCGCTGGCGCCGCCGAGAAAACCGATGCGCTGGTAGCCGCGCTCCGCCAGATGCCGCACCATCGCACGCGCGGCCCGCACGTTGGAGAAGCCCACGGCGGTGTCGATGGGATGCGTGGGCAGGTCCCACATTTCGACGACGGGAATGGCCGAGCGTTGCAGCACCTGGCGCGTCGCATCGGTGTGCTGCGCACCGGTCAGCGCGATGCAGCGCGGCTGGTGACGCAGCATGGAGCGCACCAGCCGTTCTTCACGTTCCAGGTCGTAGTCGGTGTCGCCGAGCAGCAGTTGCAGACCATGCGGTTCGAGCGCATCGGTGAGGCCGCGCACGGTGTCGGAGAAGTTGGAACTCGACAGCGACGGCACGAGCACCGCGACGAACGCCGAGCGCCCCGACGACAGCGCACCCGCGGCCGCGTCGGCCACGTAGCCGAGCTGGTCGATGGCCTTGCAGACCCGCGCGCGCGTTTCGGCAGCCACGCTGTGGCCGGCGAGCACGCGCGACACCGTCATCTTCGATACGCCGGCCAGGCGCGCTACGTCGGACATGCGGGGCGGTCCGGCAGGCCGGACGGCGGTGGGGCTGGGCATCGGAATGGCGATCCGGGAGAGAAATCAGTCAAGGCTACATCATACCGGTGCGAAATACCGTGCAGGCCGCCGGCGTCCGTTGCGACCGTGGCTCCACTAGGGAAACTCCCCGTTCACCAGCACTTGAACTCGCCTGTCCCGACATGCTAACTTGGTTATGTTACCGGTATCAGATCGCCGATGGTTCCCGTTGCCGCGTCGGCGTTTTTTTTGCGACGAATTGTTATCGGTAACATCCACGCATCATCGAACTCGCAGGTACGAAGAAGACCTACACAATCAGGAGACAAACCGATGCCGTCCATTACGCAGACCGCTGTCGCACCGGCCGCGGCCGCCTCTTCGGAAGACGCCCTATATCGCAAGGTCATGCGGCGCGTTCTGCCATTGCTGCTGCTGTGCTACGTCGTGGCGTACCTGGACCGCGTCAACGTGGGCTTCGCCAAGCTGCAGATGCTCGACGACCTGAGCCTGAGCGATGGCGTCTACGCGTTCGGCGCCAGCATATTCTTCTGGGGCTACTTTCTGTTCGAGATACCCAGCAACCTGCTGCTGCACCGCTACGGCGCGCGCTTCTGGATTGCGCGGATCATGATCACCTGGGGCATCGTGTCGTCGTCGATGGCCTTCATCGTGCCGCTTGCGCAGTTCTTCCACGTGCAGACGTCCACGATGTTCTACACGTTGCGCTTCCTGCTGGGCCTGTGCGAAGCCGGCTTTTTCCCCGGCGTGATCCTGTACATGAACTACTGGTTTCCGGCGCGCCGCCAGAGCGTGGCCATGTCCGGCTTTCTGGTGGCGATCCCGCTGAGCCTGACGCTCGGCAGTGTGGTGTCCGGCTGGCTGATGGAGCAGACGCATGGCCTGGCGGGCATGAGCGGCTGGCAATGGATGCTGCTGCTGGAAGGGCTGCCGTCGATCGTGGTGGCGTTCATCGTGCTGGCCTGCCTCGGCGACGGCCCGCAGTCGGCGAAGTGGTTGTCCGCCGACGAAAAGGCCGTGCTGTCGCGCAACCTCGAATCCGAGGCCGCGCACAAGTCGCACAGCATCGGCGCCGCGCTGCGCAGCCCGCGCGTCTGGCTGCTGACCTTCATCCTGCTCACCTTCAATACCGGCTTCTACGGACTGGCGTTCTGGCTGCCGTCGATCATTCGCGCGTCGGGCGTGCAGAGCCCGCTGCATATCGGTCTGCTTACCGCCATTCCGTATCTGACGGCGATCTTCGCGATGGTGTGGAATGCATCGCACTCGCGCAAGACCGGCGAACGCCGCCTGCACGCGGCGATTCCCGCGCTGATCGGCGGCGTCGGCCTGATCATGAGCGCGGCGTGCGCGCAGCACGTGGCGTTGTCGATACTGTTCCTGACCATCGCCACCTGCGGCATTCTGGCGCTGATGCCGATTTACTGGACCTTCCCCGGCCAGATCCTGTCCGGCACGGCCGCGGCCGCGGGCATTGCGCTGATTAACTCGGTGGGCAACCTGTCCGGCTTCACGGGCTCGATGATTACCGGCATCGCCAAGGAAATGACCGGCAACATCAACAACGGCACCTATGCGCTGGGCACCTGCCTGCTGGTCAGCTGCGTGCTGATCGCGCTGATTCCGCGTGCCATCCTGCAGCCGCCGGCCAGGCTGTAGGTACTTCGCGGACAGTCTCGTACGCGGTCGTCGCGGCGAGCCTGATCGCGCGATCGATCGCCTTGTCAAGCGTGTGCCGGGTGAGCAGATCGATGATCGGTGTGCCAACCACGCTGACGAGCACGGGATGCCGCGGCAATCCGACGAGCAGACAATGCCCGAGCGTTTCCACGACGGTTCCCGTGCCTTGAATGATTCGGCCCCCCTCAGGCCGCATTCCGTGGCGTGAGACCTGCAAGTCGGGATGAACGGGAGTCGCCGCTGGTTCGCCGGACGAAATCAGTCGCCACATTGGCGACCATGCAGCCCGAGGTGCAACTGGACCAGCCACGCACGGCGGCAGTCGTCGGCGATCAGCACGTTGACGCCGGGGTTTTCGCTCAAGTCGATCTTGTGCTCCGCCACGGCGGCATCGAACGCTCGCAGTGCCCACCGCCGCAGCAGCATCATCACCAGAAGCGCCACGGTGAAGGTGCCGCCCTGATAGAGCAACGCGGGTGCACCGCTTTCGGGCACGCCGAACAGCAGGCCGACGCTCAGGCAGGGGAGGCTGGCCATGCCCGTCGAAACCGAGAAGAGCACGATGTTTGCGCGCGGCGCCGCTGCGGTGCCGGGTTT
This sequence comes from Burkholderia seminalis, assembly GCF_001718535.1. Classification (NCBI taxonomy): domain Bacteria; kingdom Pseudomonadati; phylum Pseudomonadota; class Betaproteobacteria; order Burkholderiales; family Burkholderiaceae; genus Burkholderia; species Burkholderia seminalis. The sequence goes on from NZ_CP013399.1 coordinate 754,697, forward strand.
CATGACGCGCAGGTTCTCCGCGGGATAGACGTGATCGTCATGCTGAGCGTGCATGGCTTACCCGACACTGACATGATCCGCAATCTTCAACCAAGGCCGATACCGCGGGGGAAGTGCTCGCGGATGCTTGCATGAAGCACGCGCGCCATCGTGATGACGGCGGCCGCGATCATCCCGCGGGCCTTGCCGCCGTTCGCATTCGGCTTCGGCTTCGGCTTCGGCGCGACGCGCGCGGGGCGGCTGCCTGCCGAGCCCGCCTTCCGCGAGGCACGAGCGCCGTGTCTCCGTCGATTCGCTGTTTCCGGGTGAGTAAGTAACGAGTAAGTCGATCGATCCTAGAGTCGGCTCCGTTGCCCCTCCACTTCGAGAAACAACCGTGAAATGAACTCTTTGCCGCAAGCGTCCACTGTTGCTGGCTTTCATATCGGCCGTTCTGTATTCGGGCGCAGCGTGGGCGAACAGCGCCGCGACTGAGGCAAAGAGCCAACACGGCGGTTTTGGCGGCACGTGAACGAACGTGGTGTCACGAGACTTACGCCTTTCCGTCATAAAAAATTTTTTAATGCGTCGCCAACGTTTGCGAATGCCAAACGAGCTCCGTCGCACTTCAGCGCCCGACCGTGCCGCCGTAAAGCAGATACAGGCGCGTTCTCGTGAGCCTGTCGCAATTGCCGCGCGCACCTTTCAATTATCCAACATCGCAAGGACTGCTCTTTATCGTCCGGCCTTGTTGCCCCTGGAGTAGAAGACATGAATCTGAACAACCTGCCGGTCAAGACGAAGCTCTCCGGAGCGTTCGGGATACTGGCAGTCATCGTGCTGGTCGTCTCCGGACTGTCCCTCAAGGAATTGAACGAGGCCAACAGCCGCTTCGCCGGATATATCGGCGGCGTCAATGCACGTGCCGACTTGGCCGAAGCCGTACGTACCGCAGTCGACGATCGGGCGATGGCAGTGCGCAACCTCGTATTGGTGACGACACCGGCCGACGTCGAACTGGAAAAAGCCGCCGTGATCGACGCCGAACGACGCGTCGAGTCCAACCTCGAGAAGTTCAATGCAATGGTGGCCAGCGCTTCCGACCTAAGCGACAAGGGGCGCAGTCTGGCGGCTGAACTCCCGCGGATCGAAGCGCTCTACCGCCCGGTGGCCTTGGACATCGACCGGTTGGCAGTGAGCAACCAGCGTGATGCAGCGATCGCTGAAATCAATACGAAATGCAGACCGCTGCTGTCGGCGCTGATCAAGGCGTCCAACGACTATGCGGACTTCACGCGTCAGCACGCAGCGCAGATGGTGCAGGAGGCGGGCGAACAGTTTTCGACCCAACGAGCCGTGCTGATCATCATCTGTTTTGTCGCGGTTGCAATCGCAGTGCTGGCCGGCGTCGTCATTACACGGGGTGTGTTGCGTGCGCTTGGTGCCGAGCCTGCCGCTCTGGGCAAGGTGGCCCAACGCGTGGCCGGCGGAGATCTGGGCCCGGTACCCGGTGCGCAAGCCGCGCCCGCGGGCAGCGTGCTCGCGTCGATGGGTGAGATGCAGGCGAGCCTCGTGCGCCTGATTGGTCAAGTCCGCACGTCAGCGGACGGCATCGCCACCGGTTCGAGCCAGATTGCGTCGGGTAACGTCGATCTTTCCGCGCGCACCGAGCAGCAGGCGGCTTCCCTGCAAGAAACGGCCGCGAGCATGGAGGAACTCACGTCGACCGTCAGGCAGAATGCCGAGAACGCGCAGCAGGCAAGCTCACTTTCTGCCAAAGCGTCGGAAGTGGCAGGGCGCGGCAATCATGTCGTCAGCCGCGTGGTCGACACGATGGGCGATATCAGCGCAAGTTCCAGCAAGATTGCCGAGATCACGGGGATCATCGAGGGCATTGCTTTCCAGACGAATATCCTCGCGCTCAATGCCGCGGTGGAGGCGGCCCGCGCGGGCGAGCAGGGGCGTGGGTTCGCCGTGGTCGCAAGCGAGGTGCGCAGTCTCGCGCAGCGATCGTCCATCGCCGCGAAGGAGATCAAGGATCTGATCAATGCATCCGTGCAGAAGATCCAGGACGGCTCGTCCCTTGCGAGTGAAGCGGGAAAAACGATGACCGAGGTCACGCAGTCGGTCGCTCGCGTCACCGACATCATGAGCGAAATCGCCGCGGCATCGACCGAACAAAGCCGGGGTATCGAGCAAGTCAATCAGGCCATCACACAGATGGACGATGTCACGCAGCAGAACTCCGCGCTGGTGGAGGAAGCGGCCGCGGCGTCGAAATCACTGGAAGACCAAGGGCGACAGCTGAACCATGCAGTGTCGTTCTTCCGGCTGGATGCGAACCAGCAGGCATGGGTCTGAGACGTTTCTCGTAGTCATTCGGCAAGCGAGTTCTCTTTTCCCGGAGGCAAGGAGAACTCGATGAAGAAGCGGTTGACCGACGAGCAGATCGTCCGGACTCCGCGCGTGGCCGAGAGTCGGGACGAACCCATGAAGGATCCGGGCAAGCGCCACGACATCTCGGAACAGACGTTCGAGCGCTGGCGCAACCGGTTCGGCGGCGTGGATGTGGCCGATGCCGACCGGCTCAAGGGGCCGGGAGTCGGAGCGCGAGCGGCTCGGACGTTTGATCGCTGCAATGGCTGGTCATCGACGGCCTGAAGAAATGCAGCCGAAAAAACGAGTCATCCAACGGGACGGCGCGACGCGCTGGAAGCCCTGACCCGGCGGTGGCCACGCCGTCGTCGTTGCGACTGCAACATTCGCCTGCCTGGTGCGACACAAGCCGATCCGGTATGGCGCTACGGCTTTGCGCGCGACCCGTTGGCGGACGGGCGTGCGTTGAATATTCTCGTGCGCGACCCCGCGCATCGACGACACCGCGATTCGATCTTGTACGCGTGGTCGATCATTCATTAGATCGTTTGAGCGAATCAGCAAACTTTGCCGGGCGGCAACACATGCGCGATCGAATCTCGAGCCGCCGGATCGGCGCGGCTCGCGGGGATGTGACCGGATACGCGCGTTGCGATTGCCAACGGGTAAACCCGTATCGTCGGTTATTTTTGGCGTCGTATATTGCAGCCACGGATACAAATATCCAGTATTACAAAATACTTTCCGATTGGGGCGATGGTGATTCCCCGGCGGATGGATCGACGCACGCTCAGCCAGCGTAGCGACATAGGGCAATGACATGAACATGGACGGACAGACACCCTCGCCATATCCGCAATTTCCCGCGACGGCGGAAGAGGAAGCCTACGCGTACGTGCTCTACCGGATCCGGATGGGGACGTACAAGGCGGGCGATCGCTTGATTCCGGAGGACATCGCCGCCGACATCAATACGAGCCGCATGCCGGTGCGAGAAGCGTTTCGCAGGCTCGCCAGCGAAGGGTTGGTCGTGATCCGGCCGAATCGCGGCGCGGTCGTGCGGGGGCTCGACGTCGACGAGATGGAAGTGGTATTCGGCATGCGCGGCGTGCTGGAGGGGCTGGCGGCGCGCATGGCGCTGCCGAACATCACGCCGCAGCATGTCGACGAGTTGACGCGCCTGATCGATGCGATGGAGCGCGCCGAGCCGGACGGCCAGCAGTGGGTGACCGTGCATCGCAGCTTTCACGAGTATCTGTGCCAGCTGTGCGGCCGCCAGCGCCTGATTACGCAGATTGCCGGGCTGCATACGATGGTGGAACCGCACATGCGCTTGTGGCTCGAGCTGGCGTACAAGCCGAAGACGTCGCGCGACGACCACATGTCGCTGATCGAGGCGATCCGGTGCGGCGATCCTGTCGCGCTCGAGGCGGCGGTACGCGAGCACATCGAAGCGACCGTGCCGGCATTGCGCGACTGGATGACGGGCGGCGACTGACGGAACGCGGCGAGGCGGTCGCCGACGCCTCGTGCTTATCGATAAGGCATCCGAAATAATCGTCAGACGAGAGACCTGCAACACGACCACGCAGTCATTTCCACCGAAACACGTTACGGAGTATCGACATGAAACGACACATGATGAGATTCCTGATGCTCGCCGCCGTCATGCTGGCGGCCGCGCAGGCCCAGGCGAAAGAGTGGAAGGACATCCGGATCGGCTACGAAGGCGCTTATCCGCCGTTTTCGTCGATGCAGCCGGACGGCACGCCGGTGGGTTTCGACATCGACGTGATCCATGCACTGTGTGCGCAGATGCACGCCCGTTGCACGTTGGTGCAGATCGGCTGGGACGGCCTGCTTCCCGCATTGATGGCCGACAAGGTCGACGCGATCGTCGCGTCGGTCGCGATCACCGCCGAGCGCAAGCAGAAGGTCGCCTTCACCGACAAGTACTACAACACGCCGCGCCGGCTGGTCGTCGCGAAAAACAGCCCCGTCAAGGACGCGACGCCGGCGGAGTTGAAGGGCAAGCGCGTCGGCGTTCAACGCGGCACGCTGGCCGACAAGTACGCGAGCGCGTATTGGGTGCAGAACGGCGTGCAGCTGGTGCGCTACCCGACCCAGGACGAGGTCTACCTCGACCTGCGCTCGGGCCGCATCGATGCCGCGCTGCAGGACGCGACCGCCGCGTATTCGGCATTTCTGACGAAACCGGAAGGCGCGAACTTCAAGTTCGTCGGCACGCCGATCGTCGGTACGACGCCCGAGCAGAAGGCGTTGCTCGGCGAGGGTTACGGCATCCCGGTGCGCAAGACCGACGACGATCTCCGGCAGCAACTGAACCAGGCGATCACGGCCATTCGCGCCAATGGCGTGTATCAGTCCATCGAGAAGAAGTACTTCGATTTCGACATCTACTGATCGCGTGTCGATCGGCGCCGCGCCGACGCGCATGGATGCGCCGGCATGGCCGATATGAACCCCGAGCGCGCTGGAAAGGAGCGTTATGTCCGAATTGCAGCAATACCTGCCGGCGCTGTTGCGCGGCGCCGAGGTGACGATCGTGCTCGCCGTGTTGTCCGTCGCGCTCGCCGTGTGCATCGGCATCGCGGGCGCGATGGCCAAGCTGTCGGGCTCGCGTGTGCTGGTGTCCGCCGCCACCGCGTATACCACGCTGATTCGCGGCGTGCCGGAATTCGTGATGATGCTGTTGGTGTTTTATGGCGGCCAGATTCTACTGAACCAGCTGTCGGCCGCGTTCGGCTTGCATGCGCCCGACGTCGACGCGTTCGCCACCGCCGTGCTGACGATCGGCTTCATTTTCGGCGCGTACTACACGGAGACGTTCCGTGGCGCGATGCTCGGCGTGCCGCGCGGCCAGATGGAGGCGGCGCGCGCATACGGATTCTCGGGATGGCTCGCCTTTCGACGCATCCTGTTGCCGCAGATGGCGCGGCTCGCGTTGCCCGCCGCCGTGAACAACTGGCTGGTGCTGCTCAAGACGACGGCGATCGCGTCGCTGATCGGCCTGCACGACGTGATGTTCATCTCCGACCAGGCCGGCCGCACGACCCAGGCGCCGATGACGTTCTACCTGGCCGCCTGCGCGGTGTATCTGCTGGTGACGTCGGGATCGACGGCATGCCTGGCGCGTGCCCGCGTGCGCCTGAACCGCGGCATGCGCGAGGGGAGGCTGCACGGATGAGCCATGAACAATGGATCGCGCTGCTCGGCGCGTACGCCGGCGGGCTGTGGATCACCGTGCAGTTGACCGTGGGCTCGCTGGCCCTCGGGTTGCTGCTCGCGATTCCGCTGGCCGTGTTGCGCGTGTCGCCGAACCGCGTCGTGCACGGCCCGGTGGCGGTCTACACGTGGTTCATGCGCGGCACGCCTCTGCTCGCGCAACTGATGCTCGTGTATTACGGATTCGGTCAGTTCCAGTGGGTCCAGGACGCGTGGCAGCGCGGCAATCCGCTGTTGTTGCCGCTGCGTGACCCTTTCGGGTGCGCGCTGATCGCGCTGACCGCGAACACCTGCGCGTATACCGTGGAAATCCTGGCCGGAGCGATTCGCACCACCGCGTACGGCGAAATCGAAGCGGCGCAAGCCTACGGGATGTCGCGCGCGACCGCGTGGCGCCGCATCGTGCTGCCGTCGGCGCTGCGCCGGTTCCTGCCCGCCTACGGCAACGAAATCATCCTGTTGCTGCACGGCACATCGCTCGTCAGCGCGATCACGCTGATCGACCTGACGGGCGCCGCGCGGGATGCCTACGCGAATTACTACGCGCCGTTCGAGGCGTTCATTTCCGTCGGCACCGTCTATTTCGCGTTGACGGGGCTCGTCGCGCTGCTGATCCGGACCGCCGAGCGGCGCCTGCTCGTCCACCTGCGGCCGCTGCCGCTTTCCACGCTTGCTCAATCGCGGAGCCACGCCACATGAATGCACTGTCTGTCGACAATCTCCACAAACGCTACGGCGACAACGAGGTCCTGAAGGGCGTCTCGCTCGCAGCGAACCCGGGCGACGTGATCAGCGTGATCGGTTCGTCTGGATCGGGCAAGAGCACGCTGCTTCGATGCATCAATTTTCTGGAATCGCCTTCGTCGGGCCGCGTGTCGCTGGGCGGCGGGGAAGTGCGGACGTCGGTCGACCGCAACGGCCGGATCAGGATTTCGGATCCCGTGCAGTTGCGCCGGATGCGGACGCGGCTCGCGATGGTGTTCCAGCATTTCAATCTGTGGGCACACATGACGGTGCTGCAGAACGTGGTCGAAGCGCCGCTGCACGTCCTGAAGCTCGGCCGCGCGGAGGCGCGCGAGCGGGCGGAGCGCTATCTCCAGCAGGTGGGCATGACGCATTTCGCCGATGCGTACCCGGCCCATCTGTCCGGCGGCCAGCAGCAGCGCGTCGCGATCGCACGCGCGCTTGCGATGGAGCCGGACGCGCTGCTGTTCGACGAGCCGACGTCGGCGCTCGATCCGGAGCTGGTCGGCGACGTGCTCAAGGTGATGCGCGATCTCGCCGGCGAAGGCCGCACGATGATCGTCGTCACGCATGAGATGGGCTTCGCGCGCGAGGTATCGAACCACGTCATGTTCCTGCACCAGGGTGTTGTGGAGGAAGAGGGCCATCCGCGCGACATATTGAGGATGCCGAAGAGCGGACGGTTGCAGAAATTCCTGTCCGGCGGGCTCAAATAGCGGGACTCGACGGCCAGTTCCGGCCGGTTCCGCACACGCAAGACACGACCATGGAAGAGACGAAACCAGGAAGGTACCCATGCACATGCTGAAGCAGAATGACATCGATTACGTCCTTCATCCGTATACGAACCTGAGCCGCCATCGCGATGTCGGGCCGATGGTGATCGAGCGTGGCGAGGGCGTTTATGTATACGACACGGAAGGAAACCGCTATATCGAAGCGCTGAGCGGCCTGTTCTGCGCATCGCTGGGATTCAGCGAACAACGGCTGGCCGATGCAGCCGACCGGCAGATGCGCAAGCTGCCGTTCTATCACGCGTTCGGCCACAAATCGTCGGAGCCGTCGATCCTGCTGGCCGAGAAACTGATCGCGATGGCGCCCGTGCCGATGTCGAAGGTGTTTTTCGCGAACTCCGGTTCCGAAGCCAACGACACCGCGGTAAAGCTGATCTGGTACTACAACAACGCGCTCGGGCGGCCGCTGAAGAAGAAGATCATCGCGCGCACGCGGGCGTACCACGGCGTGACGATCGCGTCGGCGAGCCTGACCGGCCTGCCGAACAACCATCGCGACTTCGACCTGCCGATCGATCGCATCCTGCATACGGACTGCCCGCACTACTATCGTCATGCGCTGCCGGGCGAATCGGAGGAGCAGTTCGCGACGCGCTGCGCCGATTCGCTCGAGCAACTGATTCTTCGCGAAGGGCCCGAGACGATCGCCGCGTTCTTTGCCGAGCCGGTCATGGCGTCGGGCGGCGTGATCGTCCCGCCGGCCACCTATATGGAAAAGATCCAGCGCGTGCTGAAACGGTACGACATCCTGCTCGTGGCCGACGAGGTCATCTGCGGTTTCGGTCGGACCGGCAACATGTTCGGCTCGGAAACGTTCGGCATGCAGCCCGACATGATCGTCGTCGCCAAGCAGCTGTCGGCCGGCTACCTCCCCATCTCGGCGCTGATGGTCAACGAGGGGATCTATCGCGCGCTCGTGGCCGAAAGCGAGAAGATCGGCACCTTCGGCCACGGCTTCACGTACAGCGGCCACCCCGTTTGCGCGGCCGTCGCGCTCGAGACGCTGCGCATCTACGACGAGGACGGCGTGCTCGACCACGTGCGCGACGTCATCCCGCATTTCCAGCAGCGCGTGGCCGATCTCGCCGCGCATCCGCTCGTGGGCGAGGCACGCGGGTCCGGGCTGCTCGCGGCCGTCGAGCTGGTCGCCGACAAGGCGACGAAAGCGCCGTTCCCGCCCGCCGAAGGCGTGGCGATCCATGCGGGCGAGCGGGCGCTGACGTACGGCGTGATCACGCGGGCGCTGGGCGATACGTTCAATTTCTGCCCGCCGTTGATCATCACGCACGACGAAATCGACCAGTTGTTCGACGCGTCGAAACAGGCGCTCGACGACACACTCGCATGGCGCCGGTCGCTGGCCGCACGCTGAATCGGGAGAACACCATGAGGAATTTCGAACAACCGGGCCGCTCGCTGGTGATGTCGACCGGCGCGATGGCCGCGACGTCGCATCCCGCGTCGACGCTGGCCGCCATCCGGATCCTGGAATCGGGCGGCAATGCGATGGACGCGGCCATTGCCGCGTGCGCGGTGCAGTGCGTCGTCGAGCCGGGCTCGACCGGCATCGGCGGCGACTGCTTCGCGCTTTATTCGCGCGGCGGCGGCGACGATATCGTCGGCTTCAACGGGTCGGGCTGGGCGCCGGCCGCTGCGAGCGTCGAGCGGCTGAGCGCGCTCGGCATCACGTCGATCGAGCGGCACTCGCCGCACGCGGTGACGGTGCCCGGCGCGGTCGACGCGTGGGCGACGCTCGCGCGCGACCACGGCACGCTGCCGCTTTCCGCGCTGCTTGCGCCGGCGATCCGGCTCGCCCGCGACGGCTATGCGGTCGCGCCGCGCGCGGCCGCGGACTGGGCCCATCAGGCGCAGTTGCTGTCGCTGGACGACACGAGCCGCGCGCAGATGCTGGTTGCCGGCCATGCGCCGCGCGCGGGCAGCGTGCATCGGCAGCCGCTGCTCGCGCGCACGCTCGACGCGATCGCGCAAGGGGGCCCGCGCGTGTTCTACGAAGGCGCGGTCGCCGAGGACATCGTGGCTCGCCTGCGTAGCATGGGCGGCCTGCATACGATGGAGGACTTCGCGGCGTTCCGTGGCGAATACGTGACGCCGATCACCGCGCGTTTTCGCGGCTACGACGTGCACGAGTGTCCGCCGAACGGACAGGGCGTCATCGCGCTGCTGATGCTGAAGCTGCTCGAAGGATTCGACGCGAACGACGATCCGCTCGGCGCCGAGCGCCTGCACCGGGAGATCGACGCCGCGCGCGTCGCGTATGCGTTGCGCGACGTGCTGCTCGCGGATCCGCGCTACCGGCCGCTGGATGTCGATACGCTGTTGTCCGAGGCGTCGGTCGAGTCGCTGCGCACGCGCATCGCGGCGCTGCATGCCCTCGGCGCGCCGGTCGCGGCGCCGGTGGAGCACAAGGATACGGTCTACATCTGCGTGGTCGACAAGGACCGCAACTGCGCGAGCTTCATCAATTCGCTGTTTCATCCGTTCGGCAGCGGCATCATGTCCGCGCAAACGGGCGTGATGCTGCACAACCGCGGCCAGAGCTTCACGCTCGAAGCGGGCCACCCGAACGCGATCGCACCGCACGCGAGGCCGATGCATACGATCATCCCCGGCATGGTGACCCGCGACGGCAAGGTGCAGATCACGTTCGGCGTGATGGGTGGCCACTACCAGGCGATGGGACATGCGCACTTCCTGTCGAAGGTGCTCGACTACGATCTGGACCTGCAGACGGCGATCGACCTGCCGCGCATCTTTCCGCGGCCGGGTACCGATCAAGTGGAGGTCGAATGCACGATGCCCGCGGCGGTGCGCGAAGCGCTCACGCGACGCGGCTTCAACCTCGTCGCGCCGAACTGGGCGATCGGCGGCGCGCAGGCGATCCGGATCGACTGGGAGGCCGGCACGCTGATCGGCGCGTCCGACCATCGCAAGGACGGCTGCGCGCTGGGCATCTGACCCGGGCGTCCGCATTGTCGGCACACGAAACAAGGATGACATCATGCAGAAGCAGTCGGTCGTACGTGGAGACGGCGCGATCCGCCGCGAGTCGCCATACGGTTCGTCGAAGGAGAATACCTATGCGGGCGTGGTGTCGTTCATGCGGCGTCTGTATACGAAGGAACTGGCCGGCGTCGATCTCGCCGTGACGGGCGTGCCGCTCGATATCGCGACGACCAACCGTCCGGGCGCGCGGCTCGGCCCGCGCGCGATCCGCGCGGCGAGCAGCCAGCTCGGCGTGCTGCTGCCGTATCCGTGGGGGATCAATCCGTTCGACGACTATGCGGTAATCGACTACGGCGACTGCTGGCTCGACGTACACAATCCGTCGACCGTCAAGGAGACGATCGTCGCGCATGCGCGCACGATACTCGACGCCGGTGCACGGATGCTGACGCTCGGCGGCGATCACTACATCAGTTATCCGCTGCTCGTCGCTCATGCGGAAAAATACGGCCGGCCGCTTTCGCTGATCCATTTCGATGCGCACTGCGATACCTGGCCGGACGATCGGCCGGACAGCCTCAATCACGGGTCGATGTTCTACAAGGCGATCAAGGACGGCCTGATCGATCCTGCCCACTCGGTGCAGATCGGTATCCGGACGTGGAACGACGATTTCATGGGCGTGTCGGTGCTCGACGCGGCGTGGGTGCATGAGCACGGCGTGAACGCGACCATTGCCCGAATCGTCGAGATCGTCGGCGCGCGGCCGACCTATTTCACCTTCGACGTCGACGGGCTCGATCCGGCGTTCGCGCCCGGCACGGGTACGCCCGTGCCGGGCGGCCTGTCGAGCGCGCAGGCGCTGTCGATCATCCGCGGGCTCACGTCGGTCGACCTGGTCGGCGCGGACGTGGTCGAGGTCGCGCCCGCCTACGATCACGCTGACATTACCGCGCTGGCCGCCGCGCACGTGGCGAGCGAGCTGGTCTGCCTGTTCAGGCACCGCGCTCGCGCGGCGCGGTAAGGCCTGGGCGCGCCGGCGATTCGCGTCGCCGGTGCGGCCCGGGAAAAACGGCATCGATTTCGGTCGTATCAATTCGGTATCCGAATTGAATGACGAATGAAGCCAAAAACATGTCAATAGATGGATCAACCACGCAACGACAGGAGAGCACGGCAATGAAATGGATCGCATCGACCACACTTGCATGCGCGGCCGGTATGTGCGGCAGTGCATTTGCGCAAAGCTCGGTCACGCTGTACGGCGTCATCGACGAATCGATTCAGTACACGCACAACACCGGCGGCGCCAGCAACCAGGTCAAGCTGCAATCGGGACAGATGTCGGTCAGCCAGTGGGGGCTGAAAGGCACGGAGGATCTGGGCGGCGGCTTGAGCGCGCTGTTCAACCTGCAGAACGGTTTCAACGTGAACAGCGGCAAGATGAGCGGCGGCCTGCTGTTCGGACGCAAGGCGTTCGTCGGGCTGTCGGGCGGATTCGGTACGGTGACGGCCGGCCGCCAGCAGGATACGTTGCAGGACCTGGTGTTGCCGGTGCAGGGGAACAATTTCCTCGAGTACTTCACGGCGCCCGGCGACGTCGACAATGCAGACGGCTCGGTCCGCAACAGCAATGCGGTCAAATGGGTGAGCCCGTCGTGGGGCGGCCTGCAGGTGGCCGCGATGTACGGGTTCGGCGGCGTGGCGGGCTCGGTCGGCTCCGGGCAGGCGTACAACGCCGCGATGTCGTACACGGCCGGGCCGGTGACCGTCGCGGCCGGCTATGCGCATCTGGACAACGGTAACGCGGTGCTGTCGACGCGTGGCGCAAGCAGCGCCGATACGATCTTCCTGTCGCCGGTCAACAATGCATATGCGACGGCGAGTGCGGTGAATATCGCGCGGGCCGGCGTGAGCTACGTGCTCGGTGCCTTCACGCTGGGCGGCCACTATAGCTATGCCGAATACCTGCGCGACGGGCATTCGACGTTCGGGGCGGCCGAGCGCTACAACAACGGCTCGGTGTTCGTCGCATGGCAGGCTTCGCCGGCACTGTTGTTCGAGACGGGTTACAACTATCTGAAATCGCACGGCGATTCGTCGGCCACCTACCAGCAGGTCACGCTCGCGGCCGACTACGCGATCAGCAAGCGTACCGATCTCTATGCAACGATGAGCTACGGGCACGCGTCGGGCAGCAACGGCGCGGGCCCGGCGCAGGCGGTGATTGCGGACGCGTATGTCGATGGCGGCAAGGCCACCCAGGAGCTTGCGATCGTCGGGATTCGCCACCGTTTCTGACACGCAAGCGGCGCGCGTCATGACAGTGGCACGCTCGTGGCCGCTGTCGTGACGCACGAGGTGCAGGGGAGACGGCGTTTGGCAAGCGGCCATCCGGTTTGCGTCCCCCGGTACATCGTGGGCGATGCGCACCGGCAACGAGAACACGATGATTTCCGGGAAACCGTGGTCGACCCACAACCCGGTCGTGAACGAGAAACCCGGTTCGTCGCCTTCGGCGAGCACTTCCGTGCAAAACCATCCGTGCCGCCACGTTGCCGCGGCATCCCCGCCTACCGCTCCGCGCCTTCCGCTTCCGCCGTTTCGCCGAGGAACCCGCCGCTCTGGTGCGCCCACAGCGCCGCATAGATACCGCCCGCGTTCAGCAGCTGCTGGTGCGTGCCTTCCTCGACGATGCGCCCTTCGTCGAGCACGATCAGCCGGTCCATGGCCGCGATCGTCGACAGCCGGTGCGCGATCGCGATCACCGTCTTGCCGCTCATCAGCGTGTCGAGGCTGCGCTGGATCGCGACTTCGACCTCTGAATCGAGTGCGCTGGTCGCCTCGTCGAGCACGAGGATCGGCGCATCCTTGAGCATCACGCGCGCGATCGCGACGCGCTGCCGCTGGCCGCCCGACAGCTTCACGCCGCGCTCGCCGACCTCGACGTCGTAGCCGCTGCGCCCGTGGCGGTCGCGCAGCCGGTCGATGAACTCGGACGCTTCCGCCCGCACGGCGGCCTCCTGCATCTCGCGCTCGGTCGCGTCGGGCCGCCCGTACAGCAGGTTCTCGCGCATCGTCCGGTGCAGCAGCGACGTATCCTGCGTGACCATCCCGATCGCGCTGCGCAGGCTGTCCTGCGTCACGTGCGCGATGTCCTGGCCGTCGATCCGGATCGTGCCGCCGCCGACGTCGTAGAAGCGCAGCAGCAGGTTCACGAGCGTCGACTTGCCGGCGCCCGAGCGGCCGATCAGGCCGATCCGTTCGCCCGGCCTGATCGTCAGGTTCAGCCCGTCGAATACCGTGCGGTCGTTGTCCTCGTGCGCGAACTGCACGTTGTCGAATACGATTTCACCGCGTTGCACCGCGAGCGGCCGCGCATCGGGCGCGTCGACCACGCTGCGCACCTTCGTCAGCGTGTTGATGCCATCCTGGATCGTGCCGACGTTCTCGAACAGCTCGGTCATTTCCCACATGATCCAGTGCGAATAGCTCGACAGTCGCAGTGCCATCGCGATCACGGCCGCGACGACGCCCGCGCTCGCCTCGCCGTGCATCCACAGAGCGAGCGCGAGCCCGGCCGAGCCCACCAGCAGCAGCGTCGACAGCAGGTGATTGACGATCTCGAACGCGCTGACAAGCCGCATCTGCGCGTCGCCGGTCGCCTTGAACGCCTCCATCGCGCGCCGGGCATGGTCGGCTTCCCGCCGGGTGTGCGAGAACAGCTTCACGGTGGTGATGTTCGAATACGCGTCGGTGATGCGGCCCGTCATCAGCGCGCGCGCGTCGGCCTGCCGGCTGCCGACGGCGCCCAGGCGCGGCACGAAATACGCGCACGCGGCGCCGTAGCCGAGCGCCCACAGCACGAGCGGAATCATCAGCCGCCAGTCGAAGCTGGCCGCCAGCACGAGGATACCGATCAGGTAGGCGGTCACGCCGATCACGACGTCGACCGACATGAACAGCGCGTCGCGCACCGCGAGCGCGGTCTGCATGATCTTGGTCGTCACGCGGCCCGCGAATTCATTGGCGTAGAACGACAGGCTCTGGTCGAGCATCAGCCGGTGAAACAGCCAGCGCAGCCGCATCGGGAAGTTGATCGCCAGCACCTGGTGCTTGACCATCGTGTGCAGCGCGATCAGCAGCGTGCTGCCGGCGAGGATCGCCGCGAAGCCGGCGAGCGCGCCGAAGTGGCGGCCGCCGAATTCCGCCGGTGTCGACGTCGACAGCCAGTCGACCACGTGCCCCATCATCGCGAACAGCGCGGCTTCGTATGCGGCGAGCGCGGCCGACGTCAGCGCGATCAGCAGGATCCAGCCGCGCGCGCCTTTCGTGCACGCCCAGACGAACGAGAAGAATCCCTTCGGCGGCGTGACGGGATCTTCGAGCGGGAAAGTCGGCGGGCGACGTTCGAACCACGAATACATTGAAACTCCTCCTTGTAGCGGCCGCGCGGGGCGGTGCGACCGATATTGCCTGATGCCCGTTTCATCTAGCGCGCCTTTGGCGGCGCTGCCGTGTTGCACATGTGTTCACTGCGACCGGATCCACGCTTCGATCGGGCCGAGCGTGCCGGGCGCATACACATGGCGCCCGAGCGCCGTGTACGGACCGATCTTCCACTGCGGCCAGTCCGACTCGAGCGGGTAATCGAACCAGCCGGCGCGCAGCAGCCCGTGCGTCGCGCCCGGCACCACGACGACGCGCCGGATCGACGTGGCTATCCAGCGCGCCCCACCCGGCCAGCACGGGCCCCTGCCTCGTCGCGAGCGCCTGCGATGCATCTTCCAGATAGTCGCGCTCGGCGGCCAGTGTCGCATCGATCCGGTCCGATTGCAGGCCGCCTTGACGCCCGCAGCCCATCGCCATGATAATAGATCGACTGATCAGTCTAATAAATATTAGAGCGATCGTCATGTACGGAGTTCCCGTTGAGAAAGATCGATCCTGAAAGAGTGGAAGCGAAGCGGCGCCAGATTCTGGATGCCGCCATCGACTGTTTTGCGCGCGACGGCTTTCATGCGACGTCCACGGCCGCGATCTGCAAGGCGGCCGGGATGAGCCCCGGCAACCTGTTTCACTATTTCCCGACCAAGGCGGCGATCGTCGAGGCCGTCGCACAGGAAGACCAGCGCGAGATGGCCGAGCTGTTCGCGCGGCATGCGAACGCCGACGATGCGCTGACCGCGATCGAGGAGATCGCGCTGGCGCTGATGGAACTGTCGAGCGATCCCGTCTATGCGCGCATCAGCATCGAGACCGCGGCCGAGGCGACGCGCAATCCGGAGGTCGCGGCATTGTTCGCGGCGAACGAGGCGCAGGTGAAAGGGCGGATGGTCGCGCTGATCAAGCGCGGTGTGGCGCAAGGGACGATCGACGGGAGCCTGAAGCCGGATCTCGTCGCGACGTGGTTGCTCGCGCTCACGGAAGGCGCGGTCGGGCGGGTCGTATTCGAGCCGGGATTCAAGCCGCGCGCGCATCGCGCGATGCTGCGGACGATCATCCGGCGGATGCTGCGGCCGCAGTGACGATCGCTGTCCCGATACCGCGCGGCACCCTCGCCGTCGCGCGTTTCGGTCCTGGTCTCATCTGCCCTTCGGCGCACCCAGGCAGCGCATGATTGCCGAGCGCAGCTTGTCGCTCGGCACCGGCTTGTGCAGCAGCATGAAGCCGCCGTGCTGCGATCGGCCGGGCCGGCGCGCGGTGGTGTCGCCGGTGATCAGCATCGCGGGAATGACCGCGTTGAATTCTTCGCGAATCCGTGTGATCGCGCCGATTCCGTTCTCGTCGCCGCGCAGGTGCAAATCGCAGATCAACAACGTCGGGGGTACGTCGCCGGTCGCCAGAAGCGCGATCGCGTCGTCGACCGACGGCGCCACGACGACGCGGTATCCCCAGCGGGTGAGCAGGATCGACATGCCCGCGCGGATGGCCGCTTCGTCGTCGATCACCACGACGAGGTGCGCCGCGGCCGCGGCGGCCTCGTCGAAGGCGAACTCGTCGACGGTGGTCGCGGGCGGTTTCACGACCGCGTCCACTCGTACCAGGCGCAGTTCGAAGCACGAGCCCTGCCCGGGCGCCGAGCGCAGTGCCAGCGGGCACTCGAGCAGCTCCGCCAGGCGCCGTACGATCGCCAGGCCGAGGCCCACGCCCTGTTCGTGGCCGCGGTCGCGATGGGGCAACTGGTAGTAGTCGTCGAACACGCGGCTTTGCTGATCGGCGGGAATGCCGCGCCCGGTATCGATCACTTGCAGGCGGACATGCGTGTGTGTGCGCCGGCAGCCCACCACGATCCGTCCCGCGTCGGTATAGCGCACCGCGTTGGACAGCAGGTTGCGCGCGATCCGCTCGATCAGCACCGGATCGGAGTCGACCACCACGGTGCTCGGCACGTACGACAGGTGCAGCCCCTTCGCGCGCGCGTCGACGGCTACGTCCCGGCACACCCGCTCCAGCACCGAATCGATCGCGAACGGCCTGCGATGCACGGGCACGACACCGGCATCGAGCCGCGAGATGTCCAGGATCGCGGTGAACAGCTCGTCCATCGCATTGACGGACTGGTCGATGCGTTCGACGAGCAGCGCGCCATCGACGGGCATCGGCACGTGCCGCAATGCGCCGACGAACAGGCTCAATGCGTGGACGGGCTGGCGGAGGTCATGGCTTGCCGCCGCGAGAAAGCTCGATTTGACGCGCACGGCTTCCGCGGCGAGATCCTTCTGCTGCCGGAAGTTTTCGGCCAGTTGAGCGGCCTGCTGGCGCGCGTGTTCGGCGGTCCGTTGCGCATGGATGAGCTGCAACTGCATCTCGATCTGGTTGCGCAGCTCTTCGACCAGCCGGATGTACCGCTCCGAATAGGCGTTTTCCTTGCAGTCGAGCAGGCAGATCGTGCCGAACGTCGTCATGTCCGGCCAGCGGATCGGCAGGCCGAGATACGAAACCATATTCACGCGCAGATCCGGATTGTTTCTCCAGCGTTCCGATCGTCGCGCGTTCGGCACGACCAACGAGCGGCCGCTCTCGATCACCGCTTCGCAATAAAGCCCCGATCCGTGCAGCTCGGCCGATTCGCCCGGATAGAACGGATTGCCTTCGGATCGGCTCGCCACCAGCACGCGGATGTCTTTTCCGACGTTGCGCATGATCAGCGCGGCCGGCACGCCGACGATTTCCGCCATCAGGTCGACGAGACGCTGCCAGCGCGCGATCACGTCGGCGGCCAGGTCGAACGGGACGTCCGAGGCTGCCGAAACGATCGGCGGCGGGGCTTCGGGTGATTCGTCGGCGCGCGTCATGCACGGGCTCCTCGGGTATCACGCCCCGGACCCGGAGCCCGCATGCGGTATCGCGACCGGGTCCGGCGGTCGGCGTCGGTGCCGCGCCCGTTCATTGCCACGTGAATGCACATGAATGTCCGTCAAGTGTCGTTCATTGCGTGTGAGGCGAATTGCAATCGCGCGCGTCGCACGCGGGTGCATCGGGGAGTCGGAGGATCGCGCCACGATTCGTGTCTCGGGGCGGGGTTGTCATCAACGCCCCCGTTTGCGTCGAGGATGCAGAAAAAATTTAGGCGATCCCCGCCGGCAACGCAATTCGCGCTTCCGGTCAGATGAGTCCGGCCTTCCTGCCGACGGCAGCCGCCTGCGTGCGATTGATCACGTTCAACGCCTTGAAGATCGCAGTGATGTGCGCCTTGACGGTTTTTTCCGACAGGCCGAGCTTGCGGGCGATGACTTTGTTCGGCATGCCTTCCGCAAGATAGCGCAGCACTTCGATCTGGCGGTGCGTCAGCAACTCGTCGCGCGAAAGCGTCGTCGCCCCGGCGCTGTCCGGCTGCTGTGTCGCGTGTTCGTCGAGTACGAGCGGTGGCACGTAACGCTCGCCGCTGAGCGCGATCCGGATGGCAGACAGCAGCGTATGCGGGCTGGCCGATTTCGGCACGTAGCCCATCGCGCCTTGCGTGAATGCGGCGCGCACGGCGCCCGGATCTTCCGACGACGACAGCACGATGACGGGCAGCCCCGGGCGCATCTTCGCGAACACGGCGAGCGCGTCGATCCCGTCCATGCCTCGCAGCTTCAAGTCGAGCACGATGGCGTCGAGGTCTGCGTGCAGGTTGAGCAGGTGCAGCGCGTCATCGGCGCTGCTCGCCTGAACGACGATCATGTCGGCGTCTTCCCGACGCAGCAGCATCTCCACGCCGTCACGCAGGAGCGCGTGATCGTCGACGATCAGTATTTTCATGGGCGCGATGGGCTGTGGGAAAGCCGACGCCTATCCGATAGGAAAGAACAGGATTGTACAAGACGAAAGTCGTAATACTAACGTCCTGCTTATCCGGTATTTCCCCTGCGTCGAATGTCGCGTTTACATTCCGTTTGAAAAGGTCGAGACTCCATCGCGGCAGTGGCTAATGGCAGGCGATTCAGGCGGCGCCGTGCTGCGACCGTCGGCGTACGTCTGCCGCTGAATGCCGACTGAAACCCAGGTGTATCGCAGTGCGAAGCAAGCGTGTGGCGGAAGGCCGTCGAAAGTCGTCGCACGGGAGCCGTTGAATCGGATATTTCACGATGAAATAAGCATGATGAAACGGCGTGTTTTTTTCCATGTGTCATTCGATGGCGAGGCCATTGATTTCGATTGTGCGTCAATTGATGCCGGCGATGAGTGTTGTCAACGGAAATGACGTAATTCAGGAATCGAACGTGACGTATCCATGTCCCACCGGCGATGCCGAATCGGGTGTGCTCCGTAGCCGAAGCGGACGGGCGCCATGAGCTTCGATGGCCTCTCGATCCAACAGCGGATGGGCATCGGCTTCGTGCTCGTCGTGATGCTGACGATCGTGGCGTGTGGAACGATCGTCCTGGAAAGCTACCGGCAATACCGGCAGGGGAGCCTCGATTTGCGCGATTTCGGGCGGGTCGAGCGCGCGATGGTCGCGGCGAACCTGATTTCGGCCGAACGCTGGCCGGCCAACACGCTGCTTGCGTTGCAGCGGCGCGACCCGGCGGCGGACGTGCAGGCCGTAAGCGATGCACGGATGCGCTCGAACCTGGCACTCGACGCGCTTCGAACGGAAATCGCGCAGGCGGCGACCCTCGAGGCACCCGAGCGGCGGATCGCGTTGCGTGCGTTCGAGTCGATCCGCGCGGAACTGGACGGCGCCCGTGGCGAAGTCGACGCGCTCGCGGCGCAGCCGCTGACGGCGCGCACGGTGTGGCAGGTTCAGGCGGCGCAAGACCGGATGTTCGCGGTCGCCGACGATCTCGCGTCACTGGCCGACGACGTCATGGCCGGCACGGCAATGCGCAATCCGGCGACGTCGGGTTTGTTGATGCTCGCGCACCTGCTTGGCGACCTGCGCGAATATACCGGCCGGCTCGGCTCGCTGTTCGTCGCGTCGCTGATCAAGCGCGAGCCGATCGGCGAGGAGCGGCTCGCGAGCATCATCCAGATGCGCGGACGCATCATGCAGCTGCGCGCGTTGATCGCCGGCGCGATCGCGCCGCTGCTCGCCGACACGACGCTCGCAAACGACTTCGCACGACTGAACGACACGCTGGACGGCAGCTTCCTGCCGCTGGTCGCGGCGACGATACGAGCGAGCCGGACGGGTGCGTATGCGATGAGCGTCGAGGACTTCGCGCGGCGGATCATGCGCGATCTCGGGGCGTCGGAGCAACTGCGCGACCGCGTGATCGAAATGACGAGCGCGCGCACCGTCGAGTTGCGCGATGCCGCCCGCGTCAGGATGGCGCTATCCGTCGCCCAAGCGGCGCTGTGCACGTTGATCCTGTTCCTGCTCGTGCGCGGCACACAGCGGACGCTGTCGAAGCCGCTCGCCGAGCTGAGCCGGCGCATCGTCGCGCTGAGCCAGGGCGATGTGTCGCCGATCGCCCGGGTGCCGGGCGCGAGCCCGGAGATCGGGCGGGTGAACGACGCACTGGACATGCTGCGCGGCGCCTACGTTCGCCGTTCGGTGCTCGAGCGGCAGCGCAGCGACATGCTGACGCTGTTCTCGCATGACATGCGCGCGCCGCTCACGTCGGTCGTCGTGCTGGTGAATGCGCCCGCCGAATGCCCGTCCGGCTGCACCCTGCGCGAGCGCCTGCATGAAATCGGCAGGCTGGCGTGCCATACGCTGGCGATGGCCGACGGTTTCGCGCAGGTCTCGAGGGCGGAGGCGGGCGAGTGCGTGTCGGAGCTCGTCAACGTCGCTGACCTGATGAATCAGGCACGGGATGAAATCTGGCCGCGCGCGCAGGAAAAGCGGATTGCCGTCGAGGACGTGCCGCGTTGCGACGAAGCGCTCGTGTACGGCGACCCGGCACTGCTGTCGCGCGCGCTGGCCAACCTGCTCGGTAACGCCGTCGAGTACAGCGCACCCGATACTCGTATCGAGTGCACGGTCGAACTGACCAAGGATCGCGCGTCGGTGCGCTGCATCATCCGCGACCACGGTTACGGGATCGCCGCCAGCGAGCAGGCGCATCTGTTCGAGCGTTATCGGCGCTTTCGCCTGCAAGGGCAGCCCTACACGAAGGGCGTCGGGCTCGGAATGGCGTTCGCCAAGGCGGTCGTCGATCGGCATCGCGGCGAGATTCGCGTGGACAGCGCGGCCTGGCAGGGCACGACGGTAGTGCTGAGCTTGCCCGTGGCCGGGGCGGACGACGCGGCGGAAAGCGCGAACCGCGAGACGCTGGCCGAACCCGTCCCGGGCTGAGGGCCGGCGGCGGCGAGCCGGTCGGTGCGCTCGCCGGGGCGCCAGATTTTCAGACTTTTCATGGTGCCCCGAAAAAAGTCCTTGACTGTCTATCTATGAGTAGATAAAGTTCGATCCATGGAAACGAAACCGACCGTCCGCGAACAGATTCTCGATCACGCGATCACGCTGATGATGCTGCGCGGTTACAACGGCTTCAGCTATCGAGACCTGTCCGACCTGGTGGGCGTGAAGACGTCGAGCATCCACTACTACTTCCCGTCGAAGGACGATCTGGTGCTGGAAGCGGTGGCGGTGTACAGCGACGAAGTCCTCGCGGCCATGCGGACGATCGATCCGGCATTGCCGGCCGACGTGAAGCTGAGCCTGTACACGAAGATGTTCGGCCGCACGCTCGGCGACGGCAACCTGATCTGCCTGTGCGGGATGCTCGCGGCCGATATCGAAACGCTGCCGGAGAACGTGCGGCAGGCCGTGCAGGCGTTCTTCAAGGCCAACGAAAGCTGGCTGGCGGCATTGCTGGCGCAGGGCGCGAAGGAAGGTACGCTGCAGTTCAGCGGCGAACCCGATACGGCCGCGCGCACGTTGTACGCGGCGTTTCAGGGTAGCGTGCTGGCCAGCCGGCTGTTTCACACGCGGGCGCGCCTCGAGGATGTCGAGGCCGTCTGGAAGGCGCGGTCCTGACGGACCGCGCGGGTAGCAGGGCGGTTCGCCGCCGTTTTATTGGTTCTTGTTGTCTATTTAGTAATAGATAGACAATCGGCGCAGAGGGTAATGCTTCTGTATTTTTTGGGGATGCTTGTCTATCTATGAGTAGATAAACAAGCGCGGGACCGGCGGAAAAAGCCGACGGCACGCGATCCCCGGTTCGAAGGTTGTTTCGTTCATTTACTGCAAAGGAGTCTGTCATGTCGATCGAAAAAGTGTTGTACCGCGCCCATGCAAAAGCCACCGGCGGCCGTGACGGTCGTGCGACGGTGCCCGAAAGCGGTCTCGACCTGAAGCTGACCACGCCGCGCGAACTCGGCGGCGCGGGCGGCGCAGGCGCGAACCCCGAGCAGCTGTTCGCCGCCGGCTACAGCGCGTGCTTCATCGGCGCGATGAAGTTCGTCGCGGCCCGCGACAAGATCGCGATGCCCGCGGACGCCGCCATCGAAGGCAGCGTCGGCATCGGCGCGATCCCGAACGGTTTCGGCATCGAAGTCGAGCTGAAGATCTCGCTGCCGGGCCTCGATCGCGACGTCGCGCAAACGCTGATCGACCGTGCGCACGTCGTCTGCCCGTACTCGAACGCGACGCGCGGCAACATCGACGTCACGCTCACGCTTCTCTAATCAATCGCATTCCGAATCATTTGTCGTCATTCAACCGCGAACGCCAAGGAACACCATCATGAAGATCGTCAAGCCGCTGCTGATCGCCGCCGCCGTTGCGGCCGCGCTGTCCACCGCCCCCGCCGCATTCGCGGCCGGCGCCGATACCATCCGTCCCGATACGAAGACGAGTGCGTTCCTCGCCGTGCTGAACGGCCAGAAGGGCCCGGGCCTCGAAACGCTGAGCCCCGCGAAGGCGCGTCAGGTGCTGGTCGATGCGCAGAACGGCGTAAAGGTGGACCTGTCCGGCATCGACGTGTCGAACCGCACGATCGAGCAGGACGGCCTGTCGGTACCCGTCACGATCGTGCGCCCGCAAGGCGCGACGGGCACGCTGCCGGTCTTCGTGTTCATCCACGGCGGCGGCTGGGTACTCGGCGACTTCCCGACGCACGAGCGCCTCGTGCGCGATCTCGTCGTGCAGTCGGGCGCCGTCGCGGTGTTCGTGAACTACACGCCGTCGCCGGAAGCGCATTACCCGGTCGCGATCAACCAGGCCTATGCGGCGACGAAGTGGGTGGCCGCGCATGGCGCCGAGATCGGTGTCGACGGCAGCCGCCTCGCGGTGGTCGGCAACAGCGTCGGCGGGAACATGGCGGCCGTCGTGGCGTTGATGGCGAAGGACAAGGGCGGCCCCGCGATCCGCTTCCAGGGGCTGATGTGGCCGGTCACGGACCACAACTTCAATACGGGCTCGTACAACGCGTACCAGCAGGGCCACTTCCTGACGCGGCCGATGATGAAGTGGTTCTGGGACGCCTACACGAAGAACGAAGCGCAACGCAACGAGATCTACGCGTCGCCGCTGCGCGCGAGCACCACGCAGTTGACGGGCCTGCCGCCCGCGCTGATCCAGGTGGCGCAGTTCGACGTGCTGCGCGACGAAGGCGAAGCGTATGGCCGCAAGCTCGACGCGGCCGGCGTGGATGCGACGACCACGCGCTACGACGGCACGATCCACGATTTCGGTTTGCTGAACGCGCTGGCCGACGATGCACCGACGAAAGCCGCGACGAAGGCGATGGCCAACGAAATCGCGACGCGGTTGAAGTAACGCGGCGGGCGCGTACGCGCGCCGCAAGCGTCGCGGTGCGTGTGCGAACGGAACGAAGGCGGGCGTATGCCCGCCTTTTTTGCATGCGACCGGCGCGCGGTTGGGGCGGTGAAGCACGACGGTGTCCGCAGGGGCGACACGGTCGAGCCGGGATCGTGCGATTGCGCCGTCGCGACCGGCGGCCGGCAATGTTGGTACGATCGCGCGTATCGTCCATGCCGGCGCGGCAAGCCGCCGGCCCGGCGCAACCATTCGGGAGAAGCGGTTCATGTTGCAGGCGTTCGCGGTCTTGCTGATCTTCCAGTGTCTCGGCGAAGGCGTGTCCTATCTGTTCGGCCTGCCGGTGCCGGGCCCCGTGATCGGCATGCTGCTGCTGTTCGGCTTCGTGATGCTGCGCCCGCAGGTGGCCGATGCGATCGAGCCGACCGCGCTCGAGCTGCTGCGCCATCTGTCGCTGCTGTTCGTGCCGGCCGGCGTTGGCATCATGGTGTCGGCCGATCGCGTGCGCGGCGATGCGGTCGCGGTCGTCGTCGCGCTGGCCGTCAGCACCACGCTGGCGATCGCGGTGACGGCGCTCGTCACGCGTGCGCTGCTGCGGCGCCAGCGCCGCGCGGGCGGCAACGCGGAGGGCGTGCAATGACGGCCTTCCCGAAACTCGGCGCGATCTGGGTCTATCTCGCCGCGACCCCGCTGCTCGGCCTGACCATCACGCTGGTCGCGTATCTGTTCGCGCAGGCCGTCTATGCGCGGGCGCGCTTCAACCCGCTCGCGAACCCGGTGCTGATCGCGGTCGCGCTGATCGTCGTGCTGCTGACGATCACGCATACGCCGTATCCGACGTATTTCGAAGGCGCGCAGTTCGTCCACTTCCTGCTCGGCCCCGCGACCGTCGCGCTCGCGCTGCCGCTGTACCGCCAGTGGCCGAAGCTGCGGCGCACCGCGCTGCCGCTGCTCGTCGGCCTGCTCGCGGGCTCGCTGACCGCGATCGTGTCGGCGGTCGGCATCGCCGCGCTGTTTGGTGCGTCGGGCCAGACGATCGCGTCGCTCGCGCCGAAATCGGCGACGACGCCGATCGCGATGGCGGTCGCCGCCGAGATCGGCGGCATTCCGTCGCTCACCGCCGTGCTCGTGATTTCGACCGGGATTTTTGGCGCGGTGTGCGCACGTGGCATCCTCAATCTGCTGCGGGTCGACGAGCCGGCCGTGCGCGGCTTCGCGCTCGGCGTCGCGTCGCACGGTATCGGTACCGCGCGCGCGTTCCAGGTCAGCGAGGAGGCCGGCGCGTTCGCCGGGCTCGGGATGGGGCTGAACGGCGTGCTGACGGCCTTCGTCGTCCCGATCCTGCTGCCGGTGTTGTCGCGCTGGATCTGAACGCGCGCCGGTCGGCCGCGGGCTATCGGTTTCCCTGATGGCGCGGATGGCAGGCCGAAAGGACGGCCCGTGCCGCGTGCACGTATCGTTGTCGTTATCAGGAGAATTCAGGAACGCACACGGACATTTGCGCGGCGATCGGCTAACGTTGCATCGGCGCCGTTGTCGCAAGCCGTCGCGTGCGCGCCGGTGTCCGATAATCCACAATCAACACTCGACAAGGAGATCCGGCCATGAAGCAGTCTCGCGTGGTTTCGGTGGCAGCAGCAGTAGCGGCGTCGTGCGGTCTGTTGTTGACCGCCGTGCCGGCGGCATACGCGCAGGATCCGGCGTCCGCACCGACGCAGAAGCAGCTCGACAAGGCGCAGAAGAAGGCGGCGCGCAAGGCGGCCCGTGCGCGGCACGCGTCGGACCTGAAGGCGATCGGCACCGGCAGCGGTTACCGGCTGACCAACGACCAGAGCAACTATCCGCAGAACGCCGTGCAGAAGGCGCCCGCGACGAAGGCGGCGCCGGCCGCGCCGGCTTCGGGCCAGTAACGCCCGCCAGCCCTGCACAGGACGAACGGCGCCGGTCGAACCGGCGCCGTTCGTTCGTGCGCAACGGCAGCGGCGCGAGGCCGCCGCGTTACGACGCGAGCTTGCTGGCGATTTCCGCGACGTGCTTGCCCTGGTAGCGCGCGATGTCGAGTTCGTTCGCGCTCGGCTGGCGGCTGCCGTCCGCGCCCGCGAGCGTCGTCGCGCCGTACGGCGTGCCGCCGGTGATTTCGTTCATGTTGACGAGCCCGCTGCACGCATACGGCACGCCCACGATCACCATCCCGTGGTGCAGCAGCGTCGTGTGGAACGACGTGATCGTCGTTTCCTGGCCGCCGTGCTGCGTGCCGGTCGATGCGAACACGCTGCCGATCTTGCCGACGAGCGCGCCCTTCATCCACAGGCCGCCCGTCTGGTCGAGGAACGTGCGCATCTGGCCGGCCATGTTGCCGAAGCGGGTCGGCGTGCCGAAGATGATGGCGTCGTAGTCGGCGAGTTCGTCCACCGTGGCGACCGGCGCGGCCTGGTCGACCTTCACGCCGATCGCGCGGGCCTGGTCGACGGGGATCGTTTCCGGCACGCGCTTGAGCGTGACCTCGACGCCGGGCACCGATTTCGCGCCCTCGGCGATGTGCTGCGCCATCGTTTCGACGTGCCCGTAGGACGAGTAGTAAAGAACCAGAACCTTGGCCATGTTGCGAATCTCCGATTAAAAAGGCCCCGCATTCAGCGGGGCCCGGTTTCCCGAACGGGCGTCATGCCCACTCGGCCGTCACTTCGACCGGACGCAGGTCGAACACCAGCACTTCGGCATCCTGGCCGTCGGCGATCGTCAGCGCCTGTTCGCCGCGGATGCGCGCGCCGTCGCCTTCGCCGAGCGTCACGCCGTTGACCGTCACGCTGCCGCGCGCCACGTGCACGTAAGCAAAGCGGCTCGGGTCAAGTTCCAGCGTCGTGCGCTCATCGCCGTCGAACAGGCCCGCGTAAATCCGCGTGTCCTGCCGGATCTTCAGCGAACCGGCGTCGCCGTTCGGCGACACGACGAGGGCGAGCTTGCCGCGCTTGTCGTCGGCCGCGACATTCGTCTGCTGATAACGCGGCTCGGCACCCTTTTCGGCCGGCCCGACCCAGATCTGCAGGAAGTGGACCGGCGTGTCCGGCGAGTGGTTGAACTCGCTGTGGCGCACGCCCGTGCCCGCGCTCATCAACTGCACGTCGCCCGGCACGATCACCGAACCGGTGCCCATCGAGTCCTTGTGTTCCAGCGCGCCGTCGAGCACGTACGACAGGATTTCCATGTCGCGGTGCGGGTGCGTGCCGAAGCCGCGGCCCGGCGCGACGCGGTCGTCGTTGATCACGAGCAGGTCGGAGAAGCCGACTTGCTTCGGATCGTAGTAATTCGCGAACGAAAACGTATGACGGGAGCTGAGCCAGCCATGCTCCGCACGGCCACGTTGGTTTGCTGCACGGATTTCGATCATGATTTTTTCCTTGAAGTCGCCGGACCTCGGAAGTGGGCCCGGCCGTTCGTTGAGATGAATCTTAGGTCAATCGATTTGACAAATAAATGGCTGTAGAGATAATGACTGTCGCTATGGAGTGGACAATATGGAACTCAACGACCTGAGGATCTTCGTCGCGACCGTCGATGCGGGCAGCTTCACGGCGGCGGCCGACCAACTGATGCTGTCCAAGCAGTTCGTCAGCCGGCGCACGATGGCGCTGGAGGCGTCGCTCGGCGTGCGGCTCCTGCACCGCAATACGCGCAATCTCGCGGTGACCGAATCGGGGCAGGAGTTTTATGCGCGCGCGCAGCGCATCCTGGCGGAGATCGCCGACGCCGAGCAGGCGATGTCGGTGCGCAGCACCGAGCTGCACGGCTCGCTGAAGATCAGCGCGCCGCTGTCGTTCGGGATCACCCACGTGTCGCCGCTGATCGCCGAATTCCTGTCCGCGCACCCGGCCGTGCGGCTGAACCTCGACCTGACCGACCGGCGCGTCGACCTGATCGGCGAAGGGTTCGACCTCGTGCTGCGGATCGGCTCGCTCGAGGATTCGACGCTGATCGCCCGCCCGCTGGGCGCGTGGCGGATGATCGCGTGCGCGAGCCCCGCGTACCTGAAGCGGCAGGGCACGCCGCAGACACCGGCCGATCTCGCCGGTCACACTTGCCTGCTGTACGGGCGCGAGCGGCGCGTCGGCTGGGAATTCCGCGTCGACGGCGCGTCACGCACGTTCGACGTGCAGGGGCCGCTCGTCGCGAACAACGGCGAAGTGGTGCGCGACGCGGCGATCGCGGGGCTTGGCATCGCGCTGCTGCCGCACTTCATCGTCGGCGCGGCGCTCGACAGCGGCGCGCTCGTGCCGGTGCTCGACGCGTACGTGCCGCCGCCGATCACGCTCAATGCGGTGTTCCCGCAGCATCGGGAAGGGTTCGTCACGCTGCGCACGTTCATCGGATTTCTTGCCGAGCGGCTCGGCGACGCGCCGCCGCCCGGGAAGCGCGACGCGGGCCGGACGCGATAGCAGGCCACCGTGCGGTGAATAGCGCGCATATTCTCCGCAAAATATGCGGAGAATATTGAGCCATGCGGTGGATTGGTGGGATAATCTCCGCATCATGAGCGGAGATTACACTTTCATCTGGGAATCGGCCGATTGGCCGGCGTGGCGCTTCGACCTTCCGGCACTCGCGACGCCGCTGGCCGACGTCAGCCGCGCGCAAGGCATGCTGGCCGGGCGGCTGGCGGACATCGGCCTCGCGCTGCGCGACGAGGCGAGCCTGGCCGCGTTGACGGAGGACGTCGTCAAGACCAGCGCGATCGAGGGCGAAACCCTGAACGTCGCATCGGTCCGCTCGTCGATCGCGCGCCGGCTCGGGGTCGACATCGGCGCGCTGGCGCCGGTCGACCGCCACGTCGAGGGCGTCGTCGACATGGTGCTGGACGCGACGATCCATGCGGCGGCGCCGGTGACCGAGGTGCGCCTGTTCGGGTGGCATGCGGCGCTGTTCCCGACCGGCTATTCGGGATTGTCGCGAATCACGGTCGGCGGATGGCGCACGGATGCGAGCGGGCCGATGCAGGTGGTGTCCGGCCCGATCGGCCGGCAGCGCGTGCATTTCGAGGCGCCGCCGGCCGCGCGCCTGACGCACGAGATCGCGCGCTTTCTCGCGTGGCTCAATGCCGAACCGGCCGAGCCGTTGCTGATCCAGGCCGGCCTGGCCCATCTGTGGTTCGTCACGCTCCACCCGTTCGACGACGGCAACGGCCGTATCGCGCGTGCGCTCGGCGATCTGGTCCTGGCGCGCGCCGACCGGAGTCCGCAGCGTTTCTACAGCCTGTCGGCGCAGATCCAGCGCGAGCGCAATGCGTACTACGACGTGCTGGAGCGCACGCAGCGCGGTTCGCTCGACGTCACGGAATGGCTCGCGTGGTTCCTGGATACCCTCGGCAGGGCGATCGATCACGCACACACGACGCTCGACGCGGTGCTGGTGAAGGCGCGCTTCTGGCAGCGCTGTGCGGGCTTCGCGATGAACGCGCGCCAGGCCAAGGTGATGAATCGCCTGCTCGACGGTTTCGAGGGGAAGCTGACGACGACCAAGTGGGCGGCCCTCGCGAAGTGCTCGCAGGACACCGCGCTGCGCGACATCGCGGAACTCGTCGAACACGGCGTGCTGCGCCGTTCGTCGTCCGGCGGCCGGAGCACGAGTTACGAGCTGGCGCCGTTCGACGGCTGATACCCGTTCGCGCGCTCGACGGCACGGCATCTACGCGAAAAGGCCGACTTGTGGCGTGTGGTTTCTCGGCTCATCCCGCGGGCCAATCCGATCGGCTATTTCGTCGGACCGAGGATCCGGGAGGCCGGCAAGCGCCACAACGCGATCACGCGACCCGACCCGTTCAAGGGCCACTGCAGCCGCCGCGCGCTCGAACAGGTCGTTGCGTGCGCATCGATCCTGTTCCTGATTGCCGGCGTTCGCAAGCATCACCGTCGCCGCGTCGGACGTGCTCGACAAGGTCCGGCTGCGCGCGTGGCTGAAGGCGTCGCCGCGCACGATCCAGCGCGCAAAAGGCATCGTGCGCGTGGCCGATGCGCAGGGGGCAGTCGCCGCGCGAAGCGGCGGGCGCGATGGTGTTCATCGGAATCTTCCATCGCGCGACGCAAGCCGTATTGCGCGACGGCATCGTGCAACGCAGCGTGGCTGCCGGAACGGTTGCAATGACATCGAACGTCGATTGATCGGCGTCGCGCATCCGGGTTACGCTTCGGCGGGCGGCGGCATGCGCCGCATGCCGGGCCGGGCGTTTTTACCTCGAATGTCGCGTGCAGGTAGCTTCTACGGGCGCGCGACCCAGCGACGATCAAGCCGATGACTATCCAGAACCGATCGAATCCGCGCGAACACGCCGCGATTTCCGCATCCAGCGTGCGACGCACGCCTCTGCCATTCGTCGCGGCGGCCGCGCTGCTGACGCTGCTGCCGATTGCCGCGCAGGCGGCCGGCTTCGACTGCGCGAAGGCCGCCTCGCCGGCCGAGAAGACGATCTGTGCGGATACCGCCCTGTCGAAGCTGGACGGCGACCTGTCGGCCGCGTGGAAGCGGGCGCTCGCAAAAGGCGGCGATACGGCCGCGCTGAAGGCCGCGCAATTGAAGTGGCTGAAGCAGCGCGACCAGTGCGGCAGCGATGCACCCTGCCTCGGCGACCGCTATCGCGAACGGCTCGCGAGCCTGAACGGCACGCCGCTCGCCGCCGACCGCTGGCAGCAGACGTGGTACCTGACGAGCGACAACCCGTCGTTCGGTGGTGTGCTGACGTTCACCGGCACGGCGCCGCGCCTGCATTTCGAACTGAGCGGCAACAATGGCGCGAATGACGGCGGCCTCGACGGCGACATCGTGCTGCACGGCGATAGCGGCACCTATCGCCGGGACGCATGCCGGCTCGATTTCGACCGCAAGGGCGGGCGCATCCGCGTCACGCAGCAGGGCGCGGATTTCGATTGCGGTGCCGGCGCGGGTGTCGTCTACGCGGGCGACTACGTGACGGCGTCGCAGTTCCAGGCCAAACCGCCGGCCGACCTGCTGACCCTCAAGGTCGTGACCGACGCGACGCAGAATGCGGCCGCGCACAAACTGCTCGGCGGCGATTATCAGACGCTCGTCGACATGGTCAACTACAGCGCCGACGAGAAGGATCTCGACGGGCTCGATGCGCACGTGAAATCCTACTGGGTGCGCGGCATCGCGACGACCAACGCGGCGATCGTGATGCGCCGCGGCGCCGATCTGTGGATCGGGCTGCTCGTGTTCGATGCGAAGAACACCGTCCGGATGCGCTACTACACGAACGTGCCGGCGTGGAAGAAAACCGTGCCGAAGACGATCAAGGCCTGGCACGACAATCTCGACAAGGCGCTGCCGATCGACGTGATGCCGTGAGCGGGCGCCGCCGCGCGGCACGTCTTCACTTCCGGCGCGCCGCGCGCACGGGCGCCGGCGGCGCGACCGATTCCCGCGTGCGCAACTCAGGCAGCACGGCCCGGCCGGGCCCCGTGGCGCCGTTCTCGAGCGCGTCGAGCAATGCATGCGCGGCCTGGCGCCCGATTGCGTCGGTATCGACCCACATCGTCGTCAGCGGCGGCTGGATCTCGCGCGCGAGCGCGATGTCGTCGAACCCGGTGATCGACAGTTGCGCGGGCACGTCGATGCCGAGCGCCTGCGCCTCGAGCAGTGCACCGAGCGCGAGTGCGTCGTTGCCGCAGATCACGGCGGTCGGCCGCGTCGCCGCGTCGCTGCCGGCGATTGCGCGCAAGCTCGCGCGCCCGAACGCGATCGTGGCCGCGCCTTCATGCTGATGCACGGGGCGCACGGCGAGCCCGTGCGCGGCCAGCGTGTCGTGAATGCCGCGCAGGCGCGCCTGTACGCGGTCGTTGTCCGCCGACGGCTGCATGATGATCGCGAAATCGCGGTGACCGAGGTCGAGCAGGTGGGTGGTGAGCCGCGCGAACGCCGCGCGGTTGTCGAAGCCGATGCAGCAGTGCGGACTGTCGTCGCGATACGCGTAGGTGACCACGTAGGGCACGCGATGCATCGCGAGGAGTTCGAACAGTTCCGGCGGATACGCTTCGCCGACCAGCGATACGGCTTCCACGCCGCGCGACAGCATCGCGCGCACCTGCGCCAGCGCCTGCGCGGGATCGTAGTTCGAGCAGCCGAGGAACAGCGTGATGCCGTGTTCGGCCATGACCGCCTGCATGCCCGCGACCTGCGACGCGAACACCTGGTCGTCGAGCGTCGGAATGATCGCGCCGGTGATGTGGGTACGCGTGGACGCGAGCGCGCGGCCGGCCGCATTCGGAATCCAGTTCAGCGTGCGCGCCGCGTCGCGCACGCGCTGCTGCACGTCGGCCGACACCTTGCCGGGATCGTTGTACACGCGCGAGACGGTCGCGGTCGACACGCCGGCCAGCTTCGCGACGTCGCCGAGCACCGAGCGGCCGCTGCCGCGGCGCGTGCGCGACGCGCCGCCGCGGGACGGGGGCGTGCTCATCGGCCGTCTCCCGGCGGGCGGGGCCTGCCTGCGGCATGCGTTGCCAGTCGCGTCATTGTTTACCCTCGATTCATGGTGGTCCCGCTTGCATCCTCATCCGATCCTGTGAGAATGTAAGCGCTATCTTATTGCTGCTTCGTATTATGTCAGACATGGATTTCACCCGCATCGCGAAATTTTCAGAGACGACGGCCTGTTCGGCCATTATGTCGATCTCAAATGTAAGCGGTTACATTCGAGCATGAACGACATCGCCTCGTCGCGTATCGCTGTCGTCGGCAGCGTCAACATCGACCTCGTCACACGCACGTCGCGCCTGCCGGTGCCGGGCGAAACGTTGCTCGGCACGGCATTCCAGACCGTTCACGGCGGCAAGGGGGCGAACCAGGCGGTCGCGGCCGCGCGCCTGGGCGCATCGGTCGTGATGATCGGCTGCGTCGGCGACGACGCGTTCGGCGCGCGCCTGCATGGCGCGCTCGCGGCGGAGCGCATCGACGTGACGCACCTGCATCGGATCGGCGGGGCGGCGACCGGTGTGGCAACGATCACCGTCGACGACGGCGGTGCGAACAGCATCGTCGTCGTGCCCGGTGCGAATGCGTGTCTCGATGCCGGCCGGATCGACGCGGCGCGCGACGCGATCGCGGAGGCGGCACTCCTCGTGTGTCAGCTCGAAGTGCCGGTTGCCGCCGTCGCGTGCGCGATTGCCTGTGCCACTGAGCACCACACACCGGTGCTGCTCAATCCGGCGCCCGCGCAGCCGCTGTCCGACGCGTTGCTGGCACGGGTCGACTATCTCGTCGTCAACGAAACCGAGGCCGAGTCGCTGACCGGCATCGCCGTCGGCGACGACGCGTCGGCCGTGCGCGCGGCCGATGCGTTGTGCGCGAAGGGCGTCGGCAACGTGCTGGTCACGCTCGGCGCGCGCGGCGTCTGCTGGCGCGGCAGCGCGGGGAACGGCCGGCATCGGGCGATGACGGTGGTGGCCGTCGATACGACCGCGGCCGGCGACACGTTCGTCGGCGGGTTCGCGGCCGCCCGCGCCGGCGGCGCATCGATGGACGATGCGATCGGCTTCGGCCAGCGCGCGGCGGCCATCAGCGTCACGCGCCACGGCGCGCAAACCTCGATCCCGACGCGTGACGAAGTCATGCGCGGGGATACCTGAATTCCGCATACGACGGAACGGCCATCACCGGCCGACACCAGTGACATGGAGACAACCGACATGAACGAAAACCAACCTGTTCCGCCCGCACCGCCACGCATCCGGCGCGGACAACGCATCGCGCTCGCGCTGTTGATGGCGAGCGGGATCGTCAACTACCTCGATCGCGGCACGCTGGCCGTCGCGAGTTCGGCGATCCGCGGCGATCTCGGCCTGTCGCTCGCGCAGATGGGGCTGTTGCTGTCCGCGTTCTCGTGGAGCTATGCGCTGTGCCAGTTTCCGGTGGGCGGCCTCGTCGACCGGATCGGCCCGCGCCGGCTGCTCGGCATCGGGCTGATCGTCTGGTCGTTCGCGCAGGCGGCGGGCGGCATCGTGTCGACCTTCGGCTGGTTCATCGTCGCGCGCATCGTGCTCGGTATCGGCGAGGCGCCGCAGTTTCCGTCGGCCGCACGCGTGGTGAGCAACTGGTTTCCGCTGCGTGCGCGCGGCACGCCGACCGGCATTTTCAACGCCGCGTCGCCGCTCGGCACCGCGCTGGCGCCGTTGCTGCTGTCGATTCTCGTGGCATCGTTCAACTGGCGCTGGGCGTTCATCGTGACCGGTGCGCTCGGTCTCGTCGTCGCGGTCGTCTGGTTCGCGCTGTATCGCGATCCGGTGCGTGCGCAACTGTCCGCCGCCGAGCGCAGCTATCTCGATGCCGACGCGCAAAGCGTGGCCGCGGCGCCGAAACTGACCTTCGCCGATTGGCGCAGCCTGTTCTCGCACGGCACGACCTGGGGGATGCTGATCGGCTTCTTCGGATCCGTGTACCTGAACTGGGTCTACCTGACCTGGCTGCCGGGCTACCTGACGATGGAGCGGCACATGAGCCTGATCCGCACCGGCTTCGCCGCGTCGGTGCCGTTTCTGTGCGGGTTCGTCGGTTCGCTGGTCGCCGGCTGGCTGTCGGACCTGGTCACGCGCCGCAGCCGTTCGCCGGTCGTGAGCCGACGCAACGCGGTGGTGGTCGCGATGCTCGGGATGGTCGCGTTCACGATCCCGGCCGCGCTCGTGCAGAGCAATACGGTTGCGCTCGCATGCATATCGGTCGTGATCTTTCTCGCGAACGCCGCGTCGGCCAGCTCGTGGGCGCTCGCGACGGCGGCCGCGCCGCCGAGCCGCATCGCGTCGCTCGGCGCGATCCAGAATTTCGGCGGTTTCATCGGCGGCGCGCTTGCGCCGATCCTGACGGGCATCATTGCGCAGAAGTGGTCGTTCGTGCCGGCGCTGTTGACGGCCGCGGCGATTGCGTTCGCCGGTGCGATGGCGTACCTGCTGCTGGTGCGCAAGCCGATTCCCGAGCAGGCCGCGAACGCCGCGCCCGGACCGTTGCCGGCATGAGCTCGCGGTCTGCCCCCCGCATTCACTGAAGCAAGGAGAAACAGATGCAACACCCGCAGCAATCGAACGTGACCATCGAGGGGATCGTGCCGGTGATGCTGACGCCGTTCGACGACGCCGGCGCGATCGACTACGCCGGGCTCGAACGGCTCATCGAATGGTATCTGGCACACGGCTCGGATGCGTTGTTCGCGGTCGCGCAATCGAGCGAGATGCAGTTCCTGAGCCTCGCCGAACGCGCGGAACTCGCGCGTTTCGTGGTCGATCGGGTGGCCGGCCGGGTGCCCGTCGTCGCGTCCGGGCACATCAGCGACGATCTCGATGCGCAGGTCGCCGAATTGTGCGCGGCGGCCGAATCGGGCGCGCAGGGCGTCGTGCTCGTGACCAACCGCCTCGATCCGCACCGCAAGGGCAGCGCCGCGTTGCTCGATCATCTGCACCGGCTGCTCGCGCGACTGCCGTCGGATCTTCCGCTCGGCCTGTATGAATGTCCGGCGCCTTACCGGCGGCTTCTTTCGGATGACGAACTGCGCGCGTGCATCGACACGGGCCGGTTCGTGATGCTCAAGGACGTGAGCTGCGATCTCGAGACGGTGAAGCGGCGTGTCGGGATCGCCGCGGGATCGCCGTTGAAGATCCTGAACGCCAACGCCGCGATTGCGTGGGACGCGATGAAGGCCGGGTCCGCCGGCTTCAATGGCGTGTTCACCAATTTCCACCCGGACCTCTACCGGTGGTTGCGCACGCAAGGCGACACGAATCCGGCGCTGGCCGACGAACTGTCGACGTTCCTGGTCGTGTCGGCGGTGTCGGAGGCGCTCGGCTACCCGGCACTCGCGAAGCTCTACCATCAGCGGATCGGCACGTTCGGGTCGATCAAGTGCCGTGCGATCGACTACGACGTGCGCGAGCGATTCTGGGCGCTCGACGCGGTGCTCGACAAGATCGTCGCGGGAACCGAGCATTTCCGCCGGCGGATCGCGGCGTAGGCGCCCGGGGTGGCGGGTCGGGCGATGCATTCGGGCCGCATGTGCGGCCCGGCGTCACCGCTTGCCGTGCCGTTTTGCACGCACCTTGATGCTTAACAAGCCCTTGTTTGACTCAATTGTCCACTAAATCGAGACAGCGAATCATATTTTGACGGATTGATGATTTGCGGCGAGACAGTAGACTGCACCCGTGCTTCGCCAGAACCGGTTCGCAGCGCGCCGCGAACGGCGCGACCGGACGGATTCTTCGGCAACCGGCCACGGTATCGGCCGGCGATCCGGTCGGGCGAGGCGTGGTCCGTTGCCGGCCACGCGCGCCGCTTCGGCGTGCGTCGGCGGCGGCCGCATCAAACCGTCAATTCAAGGGTGATTGTTATGCGTTACGTTTCGCTGGAATCGAGGAAGGACGAGCTGCTGCTGGCGGCTCGCGTGTTGATGATGATCCTGTTCGTGCTGTTCGGCTGGCAGAAGCTGACCGGCTTCTCGGGCACGGTCGCGTACATGGCGTCGACGGGGAACCCGGCGCCCGAACTGGCGGCCGCGATCGCGGTGGCGGTCGAACTGGCCGGCGGCGTGCTGATCGCGATCGGCTTCTACACGCGTCCGCTCGCGCTGGTGTTCGCCGCCTATACGCTCGCGACCGCGCTGATCGGCCATCGCTACTGGGCGCTGCAGGGGATGGAGCAGTACATGGCGATGATCAACTTCTACAAGAACGTGAGCATCATCGGCGGGTTGCTGTTGCTCGCGCTGACCGGGCCGGGGCGGTACTCGGTGGACCGGAAGTAACGCAGGGCGAAGTTTTGCCCGGTCTCATGGGCCCGGTGCACCGAGGTGCGCCGGGCCTTGTTTGTTGCGGACTTTTGCGGCCCCCGTTCGCGGCCGCAGGCATTGCACGGAACCGCGGGCCGGCAGCGCAGGCATCCGAATTTTCGAGAATGGCATCCGGGTACTCGTTGTAACCTCATGCTTCCAAACCTCGAAGCCATCCGTTCCCGATGCCAAGCACGACGTCACCGACCGAACTCCCCACCATCCTCCTCATCGGCGCCTCCGGCCTGCTCGGCCGAGCCGTCGCCGCCTCCCTCGCCCGCGAACCGTCGCTGAACCTGATCGCGACCCGCCGTAACCCGCACACCGCTGGCGCAAGACTGCTCGCGCTGCCGCCGGAAAACCTCGCGCTGCTCGACGTCCTCGACCAGCCGGCCCTCGAGCAGGCGTTCGCGACCCACCGGCCGGCCGCCGTCATCCTCTGCGCGGCCGAACGCCGGCCCGATATCTGCGAACGCGACCCGGCCGCCGCCCGCGCGATCAACGTCGACGCGCCGGCCCGCGTCGGCGCGCTGGCTGCCCGATACGGCGCGTGGACGCTCGGCATTTCCACGGACTACGTGTTCGACGGCAAGGCCGCCCCGTATCGTGAAGACGCGGCGCCAAACCCGCTGAACATCTACGGCCGCACCAAGCTCGAAGGCGAGGCGGCGCTGCTCGCCGCGTCGTCGCTGTCCTGCGTGCTGCGCCTGCCATTGCTCTATGGTCCGATCGCCGACTGGAGCGAATCGGCGGTCACGAGCCTCGTCCCGGCGACCGCGGCATCGGCGCGCACGGGCGCACACGCGGTCGGCATGGACGCGTGGGCGATCCGCTACCCGACCTACACGCCGGACGTGGCGGACGTGATCCGCGACCTCACGCTGCGTCACCTGTCGGGCCGGACCGTCACGGGCATCCGTCACTGGTCCGGCGACGAGCCGATGACGAAATACGAGATCGCGCAACGGATCGCCGCCGCGCTCGGCGTCGCCGCGTCGCTCACGCCGATCGAGCAGCCGACCGACGCGACGCCGCGCCCATACGATTGCCATCTGGACGCGTCGAGCCTGCGCGCGCTCGGCATCGACCACGCGACGCCGTTCGACGTGGCCTTGCGCACGGTCCTGCGCGGCGCGCCGCCGATTCCGTAAGGCCGTCGACGATGTGCTGCGGCGGGCCGTGCCACCGGCGCGGAAAGCCCGGGACGAAGCGGGTTTTCGTTCGACGGGGCGCGTGATCCGCACCCACCGGCAGAGGGCGGCATGCGCTGTCGTGCCGTCATCGAAAGGCGATACACTGCGCGGGTTCCCGACCCAGCCGGGAGCGTCGGGGCACCGGGCAAACCGGCAGCGATGGCGCGAATCGCGCCACATTCCCTGACTCATTCGAACAAATCGAGAGAGAGAAAGAGAGGGCCCATGCTGACACGTCTTCGTAACGGACTCGACCGCGCGCGCGACTTGCGCGGATCCGGACCCGCTTCAACCCTTGCGCACCGGCCGACGGCGTGCGAACTGGTCGACCTGAGCGCGAAGCGCGCGATCTGGCGCGTTCCCGTGCCCGGTCAGGCCGACTGCTATCTGGCGGCCGAGCCGGCCGGGGTGGAGCGTTTCGTCGTCCATCTCGACGCCGACGCGTTCTATCGCCGCTGGCTCGAAACGAGCCCCGCGTTCCCGAAACAGGATTCGCAGGACTGCGTACCGCGCCGGGCCATGCCGCTCGACGGCAAGTTCGCAATGGCCGCCGCCGGGTTCAGGGGCGGCCGAGAGGCGCCGGTGGCGCTGCCGCCGGTCGGCTACTGGCCCGCGGGAAGCGGGTACGAAGTCGCGATGAGCGACGGCATGACGCGGACCTTCTGGCTGCTCGCCAATCACGTGCGGTCGTTTCCGGTGAGCGTGGCCGACGCGACCTGGGCGACGATGCTGAACGGCATGGCCGGTATCGGCGTG
The DNA here is from genome assembly GCF_001718535.1 of Burkholderia seminalis. Classification (NCBI taxonomy): domain Bacteria; kingdom Pseudomonadati; phylum Pseudomonadota; class Betaproteobacteria; order Burkholderiales; family Burkholderiaceae; genus Burkholderia; species Burkholderia seminalis. The sequence continues at coordinate 792,719 of NZ_CP013399.1, forward strand.
GCGCCGATCGCATACAGCGCGCTGTTCGCGCGGGGCGTGTAAGCGCGGCAACGGGGTGAGGCGCGCGGGCCGGCGACGTGCTCGGCCCGCCGCCTATCGCGCGTCGTCCCCCTGATTTGACACCCGGCGCGTGCGCCCATTACAGTCGCGACGCGGGCCGGTGGGTCAAGCACACACCCGGAACAGGCAGTCGATGTTCCAGGACCACGGGGCTACCCCGTGGATCGGATCGACACACCGATGCGTCGCAAGGGGCCCGGTTGCGCGCGGCGCAACGCCTCCCCTCGCAGCACCAGCCACGTTGACTCATCGTCCCGCCCATTCTCGCCCATTCCCGGCCATGCATTCATCCCTGCGCGACACGACCCGCACGATTGCCGAGGCGATGCTCGCCGGTTCGCCCGAACGCGACGGCGTCGTCGCGCGGATGGCGGCCGTGCTCGGCGGCGCGCCGGTCTGGGCAGATGAAGTCGCGGATGCATCGCTCGCGCGCTTCGGCGCGCATTGGGCCGACACCGCCATCGATGCACTTGCGGCCGTCGTGGCCGAGGCGCCCGGATTCGTGCGCGCGTGGTATGGCGACCCTCGGCCGGCCGTGATCCGCGTCGTGCGGCGGCCGCCGGTCCAGCGGCCGTTGCCGGCGCCGCTCGCCGGCTGCGAAGTGCCGCCATGGGCGACGCCCGGCGATCTCGCCGACTGGCTCGGCGTGAGCGTGCCGGCGCTCGACTGGCTGTCCGATCACTGGCGCGTCGACGCGCGCAGCGGCGCCACGCCGCTGCATCACTACACGTACGTCGCGGTCGACAAGCGCAGCGGCGGGTGCCGGTTGGTCGAGATCCCGAAGGGAAGGCTGCGCGAGGCACAGCGCCGCATCCTGCACGGGTTGCTCGATCGCATTGCGCCGCACGGCGCGGTGCACGGTTTTCGCAAGGGGCACGGGATCGTGTCGTTCGCGGCGCCGCATGCCGGCCGCGATGTCGTCGTCCGCTTCGATCTCGCGGATTTCTTCGTCTCGGTACGCGCCGCACGCGTCCATGCGCTGTTCGCCACGCTCGGGTATCCGGTCGAAGTCGCGCGCACGCTCACCGGGTTGTGCACGAATCGCGTGCCCTCCGCGCGGCTGCTCGCGCCGGACCTGCGCGACCGGTTCGACTGGATCGGCCGCCAGCGCTATCGCGAACGGCATCTCCCGCAGGGCGCGCCGACGTCGCCGGCGCTCGCGAACCTGAGCGCGTTCCGGTTCGACATGCGGCTCGCCGCGCTCGCGCGTTCGCTCGACGCGACCTACACGCGCTATGCGGACGATCTCGCGTTCTCGGGCGGCGGCGCGCTTGCGCGCGACATCGAGCGGCTGCAAATCAGGGTTGCCGCGATCGCGCTCGAGGAGGGCTTCGCGCTGCAACTGCGCAAGACGCGCGTGATGCGGCGCGGGGCGCGACAGCAACTGGCCGGCGTGGTCGTCAATCGTCATCCGAATCTGGCGCGCGACGAGTTCGATCGGCTGAAGGCCATCCTGACCAACTGCATCCGGCACGGCCCGGCCTCGCAGAATCGGGACGCGCATCCGGATTTCCGCGCGCATCTCGCCGGGCGCGTCGCGCATGCCGCCGCGCTGAATGCGGCACGCGGCGCGAAGCTGCGCGCGCTGTTCGACCGGATCGCCTGGGATGCGCACGACGCCGGGCGGTAAGCCGCTCGCTGCGCATCGATTCCGTTACGCGACTTCTGCAATACGATGTCGCGCACTGCTATCATTCGCGCCATGCCGCACCCGTGCCAGGGGCGGCGCCTGACTTGCCGCAGCCGTTCGCCGTGCCTGTTCGTGCGCGACGCCGGCCCGGTCCTGCCTGTCAATGACGCGCGACGTCGTTTAGTGCGCATCGCGCAAAGCATGCCGGCTCGGGCGGACGATTCACATATTTGACAGCACCGATCGGCGGAACTTCGTGATAGGTTCGACCATCGGAGTTTTTTGCAAAAACATGCCCAAAGAGGATGAATACATGACCCAGGCCCTGCAGGAACTCGAAGCACAACTTCGGGACCTGAACATCAAGCTGTCGGATGCGAAGCAGAAGGAGAAGCAGGCCGCGCTCGCGGCATTCAAGGAGCAAGTCGAGCTGTTGGGCATTTCGCAGCAGGAAGTGTTGAGCGCGCTCGGCTACATCGTCCAGCGAAAACGCAAGGCGCCTGCCAAGTACTACGATCCGACGACCGGCCGCTCGTGGTCGGGGCGCGGCCCGCGGCCGAAATGGCTCGAAGGCAAGGATCTCGAATCGCTCGCCGTCGACCGCGAGGCCAAGGCCTGGTGGCCCGGCGACGACCAGGGCTGAAGCCGGTCGAGCCGCGCGGCGGCGCGGCGCCGTCCGGCTCGGGCCGGCAGGCCCGCCGGTAACACCCGTCCGTCAACCTTTTTCATCCGGTGTCCGGCCTGGCCGCGACATCGCCGGCCTCGCCGCCGACACCGGATCGACGTTTCCTCCGTTTTCCCGCCTTGCCTGCCATGTCCCGCTTGCCGTTGCGGCAGCGGCGCCGATGCGCGCCCGCGCCCGTCGTCGGCGCACACAGGCCTTAGAATGTCGCCGGACATTCGTGGCAGGACACCATGGCAGCAAACATGAAATCTTCGACGCTCGACGGCCCGTCGGCCCCGCGCGTGGAGCAGGTCGGGTCGTACGCGTGGAAAGCGCTGGCCGGGTCGGCGATCGGCTATGCGATGGACGGCTTCGACCTGCTGATCCTCGGCTTCATGCTGCCGGCGATCACGGCGGCGCTGCAACTGACGCCCGGGCAGGGCGGCGCGCTCGTCACGTGGACGCTGATCGGCGCGGTCGCGGGCGGCATCCTGTTCGGCGCGCTGAGCGACCGCTACGGGCGCGTGCGCGTGCTGACCTGGACGATCCTGCTGTTCGCGATCTTCACCGGCCTGTGCGCGTTCGCGCGCGGCTTCTGGGATCTGCTGGCCTACCGCACCATCGCGGGCATCGGGCTGGGCGGCGAGTTCGGGATCGGCATGGCGCTCGCGGCGGAAGCGTGGCCGGCGAGCAAGCGCGCCCGCGTGTCGTGCTACGTCGCGCTCGGCTGGCAGGCCGGCGTGCTGCTGGCCGCGCTGCTGACGCCGCTCCTGCTGCTCCACATCGGCTGGCGCGGCATGTTCCTGGTCGGCGTGCTGCCCGCGCTGCTCGCGTGGGCGATGCGCAACAAGCTGCACGAGCCGGCAGCGTTCGTGCAGCGCGCGACGCAGCCGACGTCCAATGCGTTCCGCATGCTCGTCGCCGACGGCCGCACCGCGCGCACGAGTCTCGGCATCGTGATCCTCTGTTCGGTCCAGAACTTCGGCTACTACGGGATCATGATCTGGCTGCCGACCTTCCTGTCGAAGCAGATGGGCTTCTCGCTGACGAAGTCGGGGCTGTGGACGGCGGCGACGGTCGTCGGGATGATGATCGGCGTGTGGGTGTTCGGGCAGCTGGCCGACCGCATCGGGCGCAAGCCGACGTTCCTGCTGTACCAGCTCGGTTCGGTCGTCACGGTCATCGCGTATGCGCGGCTGACGGACCCGACGGCGATGCTGTGGGCCGGCGCGCTGATGGGCCTGTTCGTCAACGGGATGGTCGGCGGCTACGGGACGCTGATGTCGGAAGGTTATCCGACGGCCGCGCGCGCCACCGCGCAGAACGTGCTGTGGAATATCGGCCGCGCGGTCGGCGGCTTCGGCCCGGTCGCGGTCGGCGCGCTCGCCGCGCACTACTCGTTCCAGACGGCCATCGCGCTGCTCGCCGGGCTCTACGTGCTCGACATGGTCGCGACGTTGTTCCTGATTCCCGAGCTCAAGGGCGTCGAACTCGAATGAGCATGGCGCTCGCGCGCACCGCGACGATTTCACCGGAAACCACGATGCAACAGAAGAACAGGACGATCGGCGTGATGGGCTCGGGCAAGGAGCCGTGGCTGGCGTTTTCGGAGCCGCTCGGCGCATGGCTCGCACAGGCCGGCTTCAATCTGCTGACGGGCGGCGGGCAGGGCGTGATGCTGGCCGTCGCGCGCGCGTTCGCCGGCGTGCCGGGGCGGGCCGGCCGGTCGATCGGCATCCTGCCGACGCAGGCCGATCCGGTCGCGGGTTTCGTGCCGCTCGACGGCTATCCGCATCCATTCGTCGACATCCCGATCCTCACGCCGCTGCCGCGCCGCGAACCCGATGCCGATCCGCACACGATCAACCGCAACCACGTGAACGTGTTGAGCAGCGACCTGATCGTCGCGTTGCCGGGTGGGCCCGGCACGGCGCAGGAAATCTCGCTGGCGCAACACTGGCGCAAGCCGCTCGTCTGCTTCGGGCCGGACGGCGCGTTTCAGGCGCTCGCGGTCGATGCCGTATGCACGTCGTCGCTCGACGACGTGATCCGGTTCGTGGAGGCGGCGTTTGCGGCGGAGCGCGCGCGGGCGACGAGATAGCTCGCGCGAGCGGCTTCGACGGCGGCGGGTTGCGCTTTCGATGCGGGCGTGCCTGCGGCGCATGCGGCCGCAGGCACGGTTCGGTGCCGTCCACGTCCCGTTTTCAACCGCGCCCACAGCCGGTTCCGCAGCCGGCGAATCTCGTGCGGCATCGGCTTGAGCCGCGTCATCCTGCCCGGCACCTCGTCGGCCGGATACACCAACGGATCGCGCGCGACGGCCGGCTTCACGTACTGGCGGGCAGCCTTGTTCGCGGTCGCGTAGAACGCCGCGTTGGGGATGCCCGCGTTGACCTTCGGATCCTGCCGTAAGTTGATCCATTTCAGCGCCGCGTCGAGGTGGATCAGTTCTGCTTGGGCATCAACAACGAGAGATCTGATTGAACGGGTCCGGTCGCGAGAAGGGATCAACAAATCGGCGAGATATGCCATGAACCATTCCGAATCTTTCCAATCCGAGGTGAGCGTTTCAAGATCAGGTCAGTAACGTACTCAGATGATGAGCTGCGGCGGCTAGATGACGAGATGCCCATCCTGGCGGCAATCAAAAGTTTTTTGTCAGGCCTGCCCCCAAGGTGCGGCCGCGACCGACCGAAACCAGTTGCATGCCGTTGAACAGGTTGCCGAAGGTTTCATAGCGTTTGTCGAAAAGATTGCGGCCGAACAGATAGACTTCGAGATCCTTGTTCTTCCATCCAATCCGGGCATTCACCAGGCTATAGGCGTCAAGGTAATAAGATTTGTCGATATCTGCGGTGCGCTTGCCTGTATATTGGTATTGAAGGTCGGCGGAGAGCGTGCCCGGCAAATGAATTGCCTTGGCTGAGGTTTCGTATTGCAGCCCGGCCGTCGCCGTCCAATTCGGTGTGTTCGGAACGGGATTGCCGGTGACCGTATTGACCGCGGCGCCGTTGGCGCCGAGTTCGCTATGGATGTAGCCGACGCCCCCGGAGAAGCTCAAGCCTTCAGCGACGAGCGCGCGCGCCTGCAACTCGAAACCACTGGTCTTGTAGTCCTGGTATGTCGTCCGAAAGGCGCCAAGCGAAGGATCGAGATAGGACATGACACCGTTCTTGATGTCGTTGTGATAGACGCTGGCATCGATCTGAAGACGATGGTCAAGAAGATCGGCCTTGACGCCCGCTTCGTAAGTCCACCCCAAAGCGGCCGGATAGGGGTTGCCCACGATGCCGTCGACCGGATAGCTAAAGAGCGGGTACACCCTTGACGCGTGACCACGAGCCACCGACACGTAGCTTTGAATGTCGTTCGTCCACTTGAAGGACAGGGCTACCCGACCTGTCGGATAGGTTTGCGACGTGGAGTTGGAGCCGGTCAGCGAAGCGAGGCCCAGGGAGTTGTCCTGCTTCATCTCGATATTGTCATGGCTTACCCGACCGCCGATCGAGAACTCCCAGCGGTTCGCAAAGGGGATCGAAACGTCCCCGAACAGTCCTAGATTGGTCGTGTCGAGATTGCTTTTCATCGCGACTGAGCCGGAATACGGAGGCGGCGCGCACTGCGTACTGCTGCACCAGCGTATGCCGTTGGTTCGCATGGCACTGGCACCGACGACCCAGCGAACCGGGGCACCCTCGATTGAATTCAGCCGAATCTCCTGGCTGAAGATGTTCTCCTGATCCGTCGAGTGGCCCACGTTACTGGATGCGGGAAACCCGATCGCGTCATAGACAAGTTTGTCCACGAGATCGAGTTCGCTTTCCAGCTTGTTGTGCTGGTAGGAACTGATGGACGTGAGCTGGAAATTCTTGAAAAAATGCTCGACCGTCACGGTGGCGCCCGCTTGCGTTGTCTTCAAGTCCGGCTCGGTCAGGATGCCACTGGTCGGAAACTGACTGGCGCTACGCAGGATATAGAGCGGGGAGTTGGCCTGATCATGCAGATAGTTGCCCGTCACTGTGATGAGCGTGTCGTCCAGCCCCGTGAAGCGTAGTCCTCCACGGAATGCACCGATGTCGCGCTTGCCCAGCTTGTCGGTGTATAGGCTGCGTATATCGCCATTCTCATGGCCGTAACGGATCGCCATCCGTCCGTCAAGTTGTCCGGGCACGATATTGCCGCCAAGAACTGCCTCGCCCATGCGATAGCCGTGTTCGCCGACCTCGGTTGTCACGTGAACATCCCGAGTTCCGTCAGGCTGCTTCGTGACAACGTTGATGGCGCCACCCAGCGCATTGGTTCCCCATAGCGTGCCTTGGGGACCGCGCAGCACTTCGATATGGTCGACGTCGAGCAACATGTTCGACGCGCTCATCATGCTGTTCGGCACACCATCGACATTGAATGCGATCGTGCCATCGGCGTAGTTGGCAGGCGTCCCAAGTGAACTGACACCGCGAATCGAGAACCACTGGGAGCCTGTGGCGCGGCTGACCCATTGCACATTGGGCGAATGGCCGGCGATAGCCACACCTGGATCGAAGGGCGATTCCTTCAAGGTCTTCGCTTGCAGAACCGTGATGCTTTCAGGCACATCCTGAAGGCGTTCGGTCGTTTTCCGGGCGGTGACCGTGACGGGCTCAAGGACGGTGCTCTCTGCGCTCGATGCCGACGTGCCGCTATCCGGCGACTCAGTGGTTGATTGCGCTTGCTTTCCCTCGGTAGCGAACACGTCCGGAGCAGCGACGGCGACGGCTGCGGCAATCGTTGCGTTGAGCAATGTATGTCGGACGGTACGCAAGCCACACGCCGGGAGCCTTTCGCGCATCGCGTCGATCGAGCCTGAACTTCTGCCAAGGGATTGATGAAAGGGAGAGCGACGTACCGCGCATTGCCCTTCAATATGAGGCGTGCTAGACATTAAACGAGACTCATTTGCATTATCGGGACCGTCAATTTACCGATTCGCCGACACACCTCCGTAGCGAGATTTGGCCAATTCCTTGTTCAATCAGGCCAAGTGGATGTCTTTCCATCGAGATGGCCGTATTGCGAAATAAATTGACTAGATTTCGCAATGTAGAAGTGTGGCTGCACGGGTAGGCTGCGCCTCATCGTGGCCTGCCATGCCTGTTCTCTGGCCGGCCGAGTACTTCGTCCTTCCCGAGGAATACCCGTGCACTCACATATCATCGGTAGATCGGCCATGCGCGGCCGTTCAAGCGCCATCTCGAGCCCCTTTGCTCAAGCGGGGCGCGCATGAGCACCGCCGCTCTCTCCCGTACCAAACCCATTGTCATAAGCGTTGTTGGGCTGGCCGTGGTCTTCGGCCTGCTGTATGCCTGGCGCGCTGTTCGAAGCGGCGGCGCGGAACAACAGGCCATGCCGCCGATGCCTGTCTCGACGATCCGCGCAGCGCCACGCAGTGTGGCCGACGAGTGGCAGGCCGTTGGCAGCCTGCAAGCCGTGCATGAAGTGCTGCTGGCTCCCGATACCTCGGGGCGGGTGACCGCCGTCAATTTCAACGCAGGCCAGTCCGTGAAGGAAGGGGCGGTGCTGATTCAGCTCTACGATGCCCCCGAACAAGCGGATCGTGCCGCCGCCGTGGCCAAAGCCGATTTCGCCCAGTTGCAACTCAGGCGTTCGCAAGCGTTGGCACCTACCGGCGCGGAACCGCGCGAATTGCTCGAACAACATAAGGCGGACGCTGCCCAGACTGCCGCGGCAGTCCGGCAACTGGACGCACTCATTCAGCAAAAGGCGATTCGCGCGCCGTTCTCCGGTCAGTTAGGTATCCGACGGATCAACCTGGGTCAGTATCTCAATGCCGGTGACGCGATCGCCACGCTGACCCAGCTCGACCCGCTCTATGTCAACTTCACGTTGCCGCAGCAGGACATGCCCAGGCTGACGTCGGGCGCACCGGTTCAGGTCACGGTGGATGCTGTGCCGGGGAGGGTGTTCACCGCCAGGATCAGCGCCATCGAACCGCGTATCGATGGAGAAACCCGCAATGTGGCCGTTCAGGCGCTGTTGCCCAATGCCGACCGGGTGCTGAAACCCGGGATGTACGTGACGGCGCGGCTGGTATTGCCTGCCACGACCGACAATATCGTATTGCCGCTGACGGCGATCCAGACTTCGGCCTCTGGTGACAGCGTGGTGGTCGTGAAAGGGGCCGACGCGCAGGGAGTCGGCAAGGCGGTTGCCGTGCCGGTCGTCACCGGCCGCCGGCTCGGGGAGGAGGTTCTCGTATCCCAAGGCGTCAAGCCTGGCGACATCGTGGTGATGGCTGGCCAGAACCGTCTTCCGCCCGGTGCGACCGTAAAAATCAACGGCACGCCCCCTTCGGCAACGGCGACACCTGACGCCCCGGCCGTTGTGTCCTCCAGCGCCAGCGCGCGGTAAAGGAAACCACGCCATGCGCTTTACAGACATCTTCATCCGTCGACCCATCCTGGCACTGGTCGTCAGCCTGCTCATTCTGCTGATGGGTGCCACGTCGATTTTCCTGTTGCCGGTGCGGCAATACCCCTATCTCGAAAACGCCACCATCACGGTCAGTACCACGCTGCCCGGGGCAACCCAGGACGTGATGCAGGGTTTCGTGACCACGCCGATCGCGCAGTCCATCGCCACGGCCAGCGGTATTGAATACCTGAGTTCGACCACCACGCAAGGCAAGAGCGAGATCAAGGCGCGATTGGTGCTCAACGCCAACGCCGATCGCGCGATGACCGAAATCCTTGCCAAGGTGCAGCAGGTCAAGTACCAGTTGCCGGCGGGCATTACCGATCCGGTCATCAGCAAGTCCACCGAGGGCGGTACAGCGGTGCAGTACATCGCCTTCTACAGCAAGACGCTGTCGATCCCGCAAGTGACGGATTTCGCATCGCGGGTTGCGCAGCCTCTGCTCACCAGCATTCCGGGGGTGGCCTCGGCGGACGTCTATGGCGGCCAGACGTTGGCCATGCGCATCTGGATCGACCCGGTGAGGTTGGCCGCGCGCGGGCTGTCGGCCGGCGAGATATCGGCCGCGCTGCGCGCCAACAACGTGCAGGCCGCGCCGGGCCAGCTCAAGAGCGCGCTGACCGTCACCAACATCAGCGCCGCCACCGATTTGCGCAGCGTCGAGGACTTCCGCCAGATGGTCGTGAAGTCGAGCCCCGGCGGTGGCGTCGTGCGGTTGTCGGATGTCGCCACCGTGGAAATAGGCGGCCAAAACTACAATAGCCTCTCGTTCGCTACCGGCATACCCGCGATCTTCGTCGCCATCCAGCCCACGCCGGCCGGGAACCCGCTGGAGATCGTCAAGCAGGCCAACGAACTGCTGACCAGGATTCGTGCAATGGCGCCCCCGGGACTGACGGTAGCGCCGAACTACAACGTAGCGCGCTTCGTCAATGCTTCGATCGAGGAAGTGAAACACACGCTGGTGGAAGCCATCGTGATCGTGATCGCGGTGATCTTCCTGTTCCTCGGCACGTTCCGCGCGGTGATCATTCCGGTCGTCACCATTCCGTTGTCGCTGGTCGGCACCGCTGCGTTGATGCTGGTCTGCGGTTTTTCGATCAACCTGTTGACCCTGCTGGCGATGGTGCTGGCGATCGGTCTGGTGGTGGACGATGCCATCGTCGTGGTGGAGAACATCCATCGACACATTGAGGAGGGGCTGACGCCGGTGCGCGCGGCCCTGCTCGGCGCACGCGAAATCGTCGGGCCGGTGATCGCCATGACTATCACGTTGGCGGCGGTCTATGCGCCAATCGGCATGATGGGTGGACTGACCGGCGCGCTGTTCAAGGAGTTCGCCTTCACATTGGCCGGCTCGGTCATCGTCTCCGGCGTGGTCGCGCTGACGCTCTCGCCGGTGATGAGCTCGATGCTGCTCAGTTCCAGGCAGGGAGAGGGGCGGCTGGCGAAGCGGGTCGAGCACTACATGGAAGGGCTGACGGCGTTCTACGGGCGCCTGCTGGCCCGCACGCTCGCCGCTCGCGGTGCGGTGCTGCTGGTCGGTGTGGCCGTGCTGGCCGCCATCGCGGTGCTGTTCACCGGCACCCGCCGCGAACTGGCGCCGACCGAGGACCAGGGCGCCGTCATCGTCGTCACCAAGGCCCCGCAATATGCCGGCGTCGGCTACACCGCCCGCTATGCTCAGCAGATCGAAAAGCTGTTCGAGCAGATTCCCGAGTTCGACAGCAGCTTCATGAACATCGGCGACTCCGCCGGTGGCCAGAACATGATGCTCGGTGGCGCGATCCTCAAGGACTGGTCGAAGCGCAAGCGGTCGGCCACCGAGATCCAGGGGCAGATTCAAGCCGCCGGCGGCGCCATCGACGGCGAGACGTTGACCGCCGTGCAGTTGCCCCCGCTACCGGGTTCCAGCGGCGGCCTGCCGGTGCAGATGGTGCTGCGCTCGCCCGACGACTTCAAGACGCTGTACGAGACCGGCGAGAAGATCAAGGCAGCGGCCTATGCCAGCGGTCTGTTCCTCTACGTGCAGAACGACCTGTCCTACGACAGCCCGCAGGCACACATCACGATCGACAATGCGAAGGCCAGCGAAATGGGGGTGACCATGCAGTCTGTCGCGGATACCCTTGCCGTGCTGGTCGGCGAAAACTACGTCAATCGCTTCAACTTCCACGACCGCTCCTACGACGTGATCCCGCAAGTGCGCGGCGCCGAGCGTATGACACCGGAAGACCTCGGGCGCTTCTATGTCAAAACGACCTCCGGCGCACTGGTGCCATTGTCGACCGTGACGCATGTCGAGATGCGCCCGCAAGCGAACCAGCTCACCCAGTTCGGCCAGATGAATTCGACCACGCTCGAAATGCTGCCGGCGCCGGGCGTGAGCATGGGCGAGGCTGTGAAGTTCCTGCAATCGCAGCCGCTGCCGCCCGGCACCAGTGTGGACTGGCTCAGCGACAGCCGCCAGTTCGTGCAGGAAGGCAACCGCCTGCTGGTCTCCTTCTGCTTCGCATTGGTGGTGATCTTCCTGGTGCTGGCCGCGCAATTCGAGAGCCTGCGCGATCCGCTGGTGATCCTGGTGACGGTGCCGCTGGCGGTCTGCGGCGCGCTGGTGCCGCTGTGGCTGGGCTTTGCCACGCTCAATATCTACACGCAGATCGGATTGGTCACCTTGATCGGCCTGATCTCGAAGCACGGCATCCTGATGGTCACTTTCGCCAACCATATCCAGCACCACGAAAACCTGAGCCGCATCGAGGCGATCGAGAAGGCGGCGGCGGTGCGGATGCGTCCCGTGTTGATGACCACCGCGGCAATGGTCGCCGGCCTTGTGCCGCTGTTGTTTGCAGACGGCGCAGGCTCGGCCAGCCGGTTCTCCATCGGCATCGTGGTGGTGATGGGCATGATGGTCGGCACCTTCTTCACGCTGTTCGTACTCCCCACCATCTACAGTTTCATCGCCAAGGATCACCGGGGAACAGCGGAAAGTTCTCGCGCCCGTGAACTCGCTACTGCGGAGGCTCCCGATGTCGCTCTTTAAACCGGTTCCCGCGATGCCTGTTGTGTCGCGTCCGGCGACGCTTCCCTCTCCACGCGCAGCCTTCATGGCGATGGCCGTTGCCTTTATCACCGCAGGTTGCGCCAGCGGCCCCGATTACCACGCGCCGGCCTTACCGGAAACCGCAGCAGGCCCGTTCGTCAGTCACCCGTCCAATACGGATGTTGCCGAAGCACTGCCCGCGAACTGGTGGAAGCTGTATGACGACCCCGCGCTCGACAAGCTGGTGCAGGAGGCCTTGTCGGCCAATCCCAACCTGCGCGTGGCGATGGCCAACCTCGATCGCGCGCGGGCCATCTACACGGAAGCGCGCAGCGGGCAATTCCCTTCGACCCGTATGTCAGGAGGCGTGGGATACGGGCGCGATCAGACCACGTGGTCCGGCACCGGCCAGGCCCCCGCGCAATGGAGCTACAGCGCCGGCCTCGACGTCTCCTATGAACTCGATCTGTTCGGTCGGGTCAGGCGCGACATCGAGGCTGCTCGCGACGACACCGATGCAATCGCCGCCGCCTACGATGCCGCCAGGGTAGTTGTTGTTGCGGAGACGACGCGGGCCTATGTGGACGCCTGCAGCTACGGTGAGTCCATCGGCGTGGCGCGCTCGTCCGTCGAACTGGCACAGCGCAGCCTGGATCTCATCGACAGCCAGGCGCGCGCGGGCTCGGCGTCGCATCTGGATGTCGAACGGGCTGGCGTCACGCTGGCTCAGGCCCAGGCCGCATTGCCGCCCTTGCAAGGCCAGCGCGAAGCCGCACTGTTCGAGCTGGCCGCGTTGACGGGGCGCACGCCCTCGCAAGTGCCGGAACCGGCGCGTGCCTGCACCAAGGCTCCCGAGATTTCCGGTGCGTTGCCGGTCGGCGATGGCACGGCGCTGCTGCGCCGTCGTCCCGACGTGCGGCAGGCCGAGCGCCAACTGGCGGCGGATACCGCCCGCATCGGCGTGGCCGTGGCGGATCTCTATCCACGTGTCACGCTGGGCACCTCGGGTAACTACCTGCGCAACGACTACCTGAAAGGCAATCGCACCTTGTCCTTCTCTTTCGGGCCGCTCATCTCGTGGACGTTCCCCAACATGATGGTGGCTCGCAGTCGCATTGCGCAGGCGAAGGCACAAAGCGCGGCGTCGCTGGCCAGCTTCGACGGTGCCGTGCTGAATGCACTGAAAGAGTCGGAGCAATCGTTGAGCGCCTATGGCGCGGCGATGCAGCAGCGCGATGCGCTGGCAGAGGCGCGTGACCGTGCCGAGAATGCCTTCCGGCTGGCCGACCAGCGTTACCGCGCCGGCTCCATCAGCTACCTCGACGTGATCGTGGCACAGACCGGTCTGATCGACGCGAAAGCCCAGGTGGCCGCTGCTGACCAGCGAGTCGGTTCTGCGCGAGTCAGCGTATTCAAGGCGCTTGGCGGTGGCTGGGAACAGGCCAGTACGCAGTAATGCTCGAGGGCATCGGCGCGTGGGCGATCTCACCGTCGCGCCGATGTCTGATGCCAACCATTAGCCACGCGGCTCCGCGTTGTCGCGAACGACCGGAGGTCCGGCATAGCGAAGGAAGACGGATATGGACCCGCACGACGACCCGCCTCGGATCATTGACCTGATTACATCATTCGGCAGCAAGAGCCCGCCGTCTGGCAAACACACGATGAAGCACACCACAGCAGCCTGTCCGGCGACCACACCGCCGATGTCGTCTCAGGAACAACGATTGGCGGCCAGCCGACTGCGACCGACGATCGCTCGTACCCGTGTCCTGTCCGTACTGGAACAGGCGGCGCCGCGCTGTCTCGATGCCAGTCAAATGTATCGCATCCTCTGCACGCAACTCGACAGCCTCAAACCGGCCTCGATCTACCGTGCGCTGAATGATTTATGGACCTCCGGCTTGCTGGTCCGTACGGAGGGCGCACAAGGCCGCGCACTCTACGCGCTCAAGCCGGACAGGAAGAACCTTCAGAACGACACCGTGCGCTGCCACTGTGGCGCGCGGTTGGTTTTTATCGAGGACCGGGCTTTGCACGAGCATCTTCGATCGCTGGCGACCAAGGAAGGCTTCGATCTCGACAAGGAGCCAGCTTTTACCATCACCGTGACGTGTGCGGAATGTCGGTCGTTCCGCAGGAGAAGAGAGTAGGCGACTTTAAACCGAGGTCGCCCGATCTGACGGCGGCTCGCCGCTTTTTGCTGCCAAGCGTCCATGCTCGGTGGACGACGGCACGCTCCCGTCAAGGTGAGACTTAATCGGGAAGCATGATGCCGCGTACGGCGGCAGACTGCGCGGTTGTCGTTCGATCGGAAAGGTATCGTGCTGGCGGCTTGCCTACCGCCTTGCGGAACATGGTGATGAATCCGCTGGCATTTTCGTAGCCCAGTTCCAGCGCCACCGTTTGCACGCTTTCGCCGATGGTCAGGCGTTGAAGCGCAAGGATCACATGCAATTGCCGGCGCCAGCGTCCGAAGCTCATGCCGATTTCGTGCAGCAGAAGCCGGCTCATGCTTCGTTCGCTCATGCCAATGCGGGTAGCCCAATCGCCCTTTGAGGTTTTGTCGGTAGGATCGGCCAACAGCATTTCCGCGAGTCGGCGCAATCGCGGATCACGCGGCATCGGCAAATGCAGGTCTTCTACCGGCGCCGCCGCCAACTCATCTAGCAACGCGGCAATCAGTCGGTCTTCCCGGCCGCCCGACGGGTATGACGCGGGGAAGCCGGCCACCTTCAGAAGCAACTCGCGCAACAATGGCGAGACGGAGATCGTGCAGCAGGTTTTCGGAAGATCCGGTGCGGCATCAGGCTCCACGAACAGGCAATGACATTCGGTTTCACCGGATCCCCGTGCCGAGTGGGGCAAGTCTCCCGGTATCCATACCGCGCATTGCGGCGGCACGATCCAGACACCGTTTTCGATTTCGCAGTTGAGGATGCCACGGACGGAGTAAAGCAGTTGCGCCCTGCGGTGCCGATGCCTCGCATGTTCCCAGCCCTTGGCTACCGACATGGCACTCAGGGCGACAACGGGACGGGGCAGGTTGTCCACGTCCTTGGCCACGGTCGGATCGGTGATGGCAATGCTTGACATGATGCGTATCGGGCTTCGGATCCAAGATGAGGCGCTGGCCTAATTGAAAAACATTATGGCCAACTTGTGCAATGACGTCCAGCCATTCCGTCGGTATCGTGTGATTGACCATGCTGGTCGTTCTGCTCGCCAGGGCTATTGCGCTTCCGGTCCGGAGGGGTATCCCATTTTCTTGACGAGGTAGGGCCGCCAGCTATTTCCCGTGAAGCGCCGAAGGAGTATTGGCATGTTGATTGACGCCTCGAAGTTCCCCTTGGTCTGGATGCGGCTGAACGCGCCAGGCACCGACCCCGCAGCCTCGCCTTTTGCCGAGTTCGAGGGATTGCTCGCACGGAAGGAAGTTTTCGTTTTACTCAACGACGAGGGGCTTGATCAAGGCGAACACGAACATTCGCCGGAAGAAAGGAAGCAAACCTCGCTTTGGATGAAACGCCACAAGAGCGAATTGCGAACCTTCGTCAAGGCAGGGATCTACATCGAACCGAATACCGCCAAGCGACTGGCGGCCAAGGCGTTCGCTCTGGTCTACGAAAAATTTTGGGGCTATCCCATGCTCACGGTTGCGACGAAAGACGAGGCGCTGGCCCTGGCGCGGAGGTTGTTGCTGGGCGAGCAAACGGATGCATGGTCGCACTAGGCCCGACTAACTGAGGGCGGTCGGTATCGGTGGACGGCAACGCGTTAAGCGGCGGTACGGTCACCGAAGAAATGAGGCAGGTCATGGCATCGAAACCCGTCGAAACCCGGAACGTCGTCTCCGTCGGAAGCAAGATCCGATCGCTGCGCCAGCGCCAGGGCCGCACGCTGGATGACATCGCGATCGTCTCACATCTTTCGAAATCCTTTCTTTCTCAGGTCGAGCGAGATCACGCCAGCCCGTCGATCACTTCGCTCGCGAGCATCGCGAAAGCGCTGGGCGTGTCCGTCAGCTATTTCGTCGATACGCCGACCGAGGAAGGCCGTGTGCGCCGCCATAAGGATTTGCAGTACTTCGCCTTCGCCGGTTCAGCCGATCTGCTCGCGCGCCTGTCGAATCAGTCGGGCGGCCGCCAACTCGAAGCGATTCTCGTGCGCATGCCGCCCGGCGAGCGACCAAGCAAAGTGACCACGCACGCATGCGAGGAATTCGTGCATGTGCTCAGTGGTGAAGTGACGATCACGCTCGAAGGCAAATCGTTCGTGCTCGGCGCAGGCGACAGCGCGCACTATGAATCGACAATTCCGCATCTCTGGACCAACACGCGCGACGACGAAGCCGTGCTGGTCTGGGCCGGCACGCCGCAGCTGCTCTGACTGGCGCGCGGCGCGGCAGGACTTGCTTGCGCATGAGGCGACGTCCTAAAGAGCTCGACCTTGCCTGGCAAGATGATGATGGGGCGGCTCAATATGCAGTCGCCGAGTCCAGTGCGAGGGGAGAAAGTGTCCAATCCCGAGCGGCTATCGGCGGGTGCCTGGGGGGCGTTGATCCAGATCGACGGCTGCGATCATCGATGGTGCGAGGAACGGGCGCCGGCCTGCACGCTGCCGGTGTACGTCGACGACGCGACGAGCCGGCTGACGATGTTGCACTTTACGCAAACCGAATCGACCTTCGGCTACTTCGAAGCGACACGAGCGTACATCGAATGGCACGGCAAATCTGGGGCGTTCCACAGCGACAAGGCCGCTGTGTTCCGCAATGTGAAGTCGGGTAAGACCGGTACCGACCGGAGCACGCGTTCGGCCGTCGACGTCGCCCGCGATCAGAAGCGGTATCCGACCGAAAGGAACGTCACGATCGGATTGACCCGGAATTTGCTGGTGCTCGTGACCGTGCCGACGGACGACCGGGTCGTCAGCGTGGCGCGTGTCGATACCCACGAATACGCCACCGACGCGTTGATCGACCAGCGAGAGTCGATGTTGTAGGTCAGGCCGCCGCTGACGACGGGCGCAAAGGACTTGCTGAGCGACACGGACGTCGGCCCCTCGAGCGCTGTCCCAGCGGTCGGCGAAAAATAGATCTGCCCGGTGGAGACTGGATTGCTCAGCTTGATGTTGCTGAACCACGTATAGGTGACGCCGGCGCCCAGATACGGCCTGAACCGCGCATTCGGCTGGCCGAAATAGTAGTTGAAGAGGATCGCGGGACTCCACGCGCGTGCAGTGCCCAGTTCCCCGATACCGCTGAGCGTGCCCGCACCGTTCAGGCGCCATGTCGGCGGAACGCCCATGACCATCGTCGCCGCGATATGGTCGGTCAAGAAGTACGTTGCGGTCAGCCCGAACGTATCGCCGCTTGCGATCTCCCCGCCGCTGCCGGTCATCACTTGTGACCGGCCGAGCGCATTGACGGTCAGCGGATCAGCCGACCCCTGCGGGGCAAAGTGCGACCAGCCGGCATTGACTACCCACTGGCCGGCTGATTGCGCATGCGCGCCAGAGATGGCCGCGAGCAGTACGACGGTTCCTGCGCTCATTCGTTTCATGATTGTCTCCAGATTTTGGTGTTTGTGTTCAGGAATCGTGAAACCTGTCTTCATCCCCGTGCGCCAGACGTGACGCGCGGGCGGGTCCTGCGCGGATGAAGCGCGACGCCAAGGGCATCGGGTTCTTCTTCGGTAATCAAAAGATCTTTCAGTAATTTCGGATTCCGAACATATTTGTTTAATCCAACGTCAAGCATTCCGAGAATCGACAGTCACTGATGTTCGGGTTCGACCGACGTCGAAAAGGCAAACGGGAAGCGACCCATCACCGTATGGGTCTTCGCTATCTGCGCGCGATCGCTCAGCGCCACATGCAAGGCGAGCCCGCACGACGGGTCGTCCGCCATGCTCACTCGGGCACCCTCGATGCCGGCATCGTTCAGCGCGGCGATCAGCGCGTCGAGCGTCTCCCGTCGTTTGAGTTCGGGCTTGAAGATCTTGCCGACCGCCGTGAGCGGCATTGCCTCGACGATATGAATCCGCTTCGGTAGCGCGGCACGCTCGCCGATCAAGCCGCGTATGAACGTGTCCAGCTCCGTCTCGGTTGCGGTTGCGCCGGCTTTCAACTGCACGTACGCGACGGGCAGCTCGCCTGCATGCACGTCGGGACGTCCGATTGCCGCAGCGATTTGCACTGCCGGGTGGCGGTGCAGCGGCTCTTCGATCGTCGCCGGATCGATGTTGTGACCGCCCCGGATGATGAGTTCCTTGCGGCGGCCCGTGAGCCAGAAGTAGCCCTGCGCATCGCGCCGCGCGAGATCCCCGGTGTTGAGCCACTGCCGGCCGTCGTCGAGATCGAGCCACAAGCTCTTGTTCTGATCTTCCTGAAGATAGCCTGCGAAAACGTTCGGCCCGGAAATCGTCAGCACACCGACTTCGTTCTCGACGCAATCGCGCATGTAGCGGCCGGCGTCGTCGAGTATCACCGCCTTCATCATCTGGCCGGGGATGCGCAAACCGATCGAACCGAGACGCCGTTCGCCGCCTGGCGGATTGACGCTGCTTACGCATGCGCCCTCGGTGAGCCCGTAACCTTCGAGGATCCGGACCCCGGTGCGATCCTGGAACGTGCGGAATACTTCCACGGGCATCGGCGCGGCACCGCAGAGCCCATACTCGAGCGAGTCGATATTCCAGCCGTCGACGGGCACGTCGAGCAATGCCGAATACAAGGTCGGTACCGCGCTGAAGAAATTGATCCGGTGTTGCTCGACGATTTCCCAGAATCGTTTGACGACTCCGTCGCCGCGATAGCCCTGTGGCGTACCGAGCACCACATGTGCGCCGCGCGAGAACGGCACCAGGCCGGTTGCCAGCACGGCATTGACATGGAACAGCGGTAGTCCGCAGAAAACGGTCTTCCCCGGGCCCATCCCGGCACCGACGACCTGCCCGACGCTCCAGGCATTGGCCACCTCGTTGCCGTGCCGGCGAATCGCGATTTTCGGCACTCCCGTCGTGCCGCCCGTGCAGAAGTAGGACGATATGTCGTCGGCTTCGAAACGCCGTGAGGCCAGCAGCGCATCATCGGATTCGCGCGCCATCGCAGCGTCGAAATCGTGGATCGCGATGTGGCGCGGAACGGCGCCGCGCAGACCCGCGCGCCCGTGCAGCCGTTTGCATTCGCGGCGCCCCATCACGCGCGCCGCCATTCGGCGCCAACCCTGCACGCGCTTGGCCAGATCGATCAGGACGAGGCTTTGCAGCGACGGCACCTGGCTGAGGATGGGCTGGATCTTCGACCAGATATCCGTTCCCGGAAAGGGCGCCAGCGTCACCAGCACTTTTGCGTGTGCGGCCTTGAGCAGCGATGCGATTGCCGGCCCCTCCAGCAAAGGATTGATGGCGCATACGATCCCGGCCGCTTCGCCTCCCCAGATGACGAAATGCGTCTGCGGCAAGTTCGGCAGCACGTAGGCAACCACCGAGTGGCGATCGATGCCCAGGCGCGAAAACATGTTCGCGGTCCGGGTGATATCCCGCATAAGCTCCGAATAAGTCCAGCGCGATGGCTTGCGATGATCGTCGGCGCGCAGGAAAAACGACAAGGCCGGCGCGGTCGGGTCGATCGCCGCACCACGGCCGATCATCTCGTAGGTGCTGGCCGGGAGGTCGGTGGGCGGCCCCTGGTTTTCGATTCGCAGCACGTCCGCTTCGGTTGCGATGGCGTTCATGCGAGCTGGTCCACGATTCGGTTGCGTTGCACACCGAGGTCAATCGCCCCGTCCCTGCTCCGGATCCGTGATTCGACCAGATCCCCGGCCTTCAGATACTGCGGACGCGCGGCCTGAACCTTCGTGAAAATCCGCCACTTCACGTGCTCGGGCAACAACGCGGCAATTCGTTGCTTCGCCGGCGACGGAATGCTGAGCGCGCATCCGGAAGGCGTGCCCGTTGCAAGCAAGTCACCGGCGTTCAGATCCTGAACACCCGAAAGCTCGGTGAGTGTTTCGGCCGGACCGTATACGAGATTCCCGGTCGAATCGCTCTGCCGGACTTCCCCGTTCACGGTCAGTGTCAGCGTCAGCGTGCGCAGCCGCGCGATATCGCTTGCCCCTAGCAGGCACAGATACGGCCCCACCGGCCCGAACGTTCGATAGCTTTTCCCTTTGTAAAACTGCATCTGGGGAATCTGGATATCGCGTGCGGAATAGTCGTTGACGATCACGAGGCCGGCCACGTACTCGTGCAGGTTCTGTTCCGTGATGGCTTGCCGGGACGTGATATCGCGGCGAAGCACGAGCCCCAGTTCGATCTCGTAATCCAGAAACTGCACATGTTGCGGCCGGATGACGTCGGAATCGGCGGCGACGATGCAGCCGGTCGCCTTCGTGAAGATCATGTTGAATGACTTCGCGTCTGGATTCATGCCGGACTCGATCATGTGCTGGCGATAGTTGGCGCCCTGACAAACGAACTGTTGATTGTGCGTGACCGGCGACAGCCACTCCACGTCCGACTCGGGAATCGTTTCTCCGCCGAGCGCGGCGAGTTCATCGATCCGATGTGCCCGCACGAATTCGCCGGTCGTCGGGTAGTCGCCCGGTATCGGTGTGATCCGGTGATTCCTCACCACGCCCCATTGGGCGCGCCCCTGATGCCGATAGTGCAAGACGTGCAATGCCATGAAGATGCCTCGAACAGGTCTGAGTGAAGATGAAAGTCACGCAAACAGTTTCGCGAGCGTGCGCAGCTTCGCGAAGGTGACGTCCGGACTGGTCCGGAGGTTTCGGATGAGCGATGCGATGCTTGCGGCAGTGATCTTCGGTTTGGTGAAGCTGCGCGGCATCCGGGGGCCCCACTGCGACATCGCTTCGCGGCTGACTTCGTGGATGCCCGTGGCCACGTCCGCCGTGAACATGTCCCCATCGCAATAGTGTTCGTGCTTGTCGCCCCAAGGATCCTGCCAATAGTCGAAGACCTGGCTACCGAGAATGTGGCGCCCCATCCCCCATGCGTGCGTCCATCCTTTTTCGCTCAGCAGACGCTGCCCGATCCCCACCGCGTCCGCGTCAACCAGCTCGAATGCCGAGTGGCTGTAGAGCGCTGCGAATCCCTGTGCCAACGCGAGGGTATGGTGATCCGCGGGTATCGCCCCGCGATCGAGTCGCAGGAACGCGACGGCGGGCGATCCATCAGGCAACACCTGAACGTCGCTCGGGATGAAGCCGAAGTGAGACGTGTACCACGCACAGGTCGCCTGGAAGTCGGCGAGTTCGAGCACGACATGACCGAGGCGAATCACTTCCGGCACCTCCGGCGGCGGACGCTGGGTATCGTTCACACGAACGATGGAATCGGGCGAGTTGAACGGTAACGCCGACCGGTGCGGCAGGGCGCCGGCCCGCGCTTGTCCCGCGACTGCGTCAACACGAAAACCCGATGGATCGACGAGCGTGACTCGATGCCCGCCGCCGGGCCACGGTGACGGCTCCACGTCCGATGCGCCCGGCACGTGGGCAAGCTTTCGCAGTGCGTCGATGTCGTCAACTTCAAGCCCGAAGCCGACGAAACGGTTTTTTTCAGCGCGCCGGACGACGTAGCAGAACGGCGTGGCGGCGGTGCCCCGGAGGAACAGATATTCGCCGTCACGGGATACGGTCCGCAGGCCGAAATCGTTGAGAAATCGTTCGGCCCGTTCGAGATCGGGACGCTCGAACATCAAATAGGACAGTGCCCGAGCCTTCGTCGTTGGTCGGGGGTTCCGTGCGGGTTGTGCAGTCATGAGCTTCATGGGGGCCTCAGGAAGTCGGCTGGGCAATGTGACCGGATAGCGACGACAAGGAGGTGCGCGCACCCAGCAATTGCAGGGATTCGAGAACGAGGCGGGTCGAGTCGGCCACCGGGCCTTCGTGCAGGACCGTTTTGTCCGGCCGAATCACGGCCGCCCAGCCAAACCGCACGACACCCGGCATGAACGTACCGTCCAGGTCCTCCCAGCCGTCGTTCTCGATGCGATGAAGGCGCTGCCCGCGGTGCACGACTTGCACCACGACACCACCTGCCGCAATCAACGCGGCTCGCGCGCCGGCGTCGAGTTCGACGTCTGGATCCCGTCCGAATCCGATCAACGCAAGACCGCTGCCGAACACGTCGTCGCTCAGGCGGATCGCCCCATCGTGCTTGCGCAGCCATCCCTGCGGAAGCACGGCGCCGCGCACGAGCCGCGTGGTCGAGCAGCCGGGGACGAACAAGCCTCTGCGGAACGCATTCTTCGGCTTGATCCCGAGCTCGTCGAAGTGATTCCGTAGCGGCGGAACGAGCCGCGTCAATCGCATCAGACCGTGCGTGAACAACGCGATCCCGGCATTTCGCGGCATCACGAGCTTCCCCATGAATTTCGCGACGCCGATCATTGCCTTGGCGTGAGGTCGGCGTTCCTGATCATAGGAGTCCAGAATTTTAGGGGTTGCGTGGCCTTTGACGACCCACGCCAGTTTCCAGCCGAGATTCGCGGCATCGCGCAGGCCGGCGACGAGCCCCTGGCCGACGAACGGCGGAGTGATGTGGGCGGCGTCACCCGCTAGGAAAACGCGTCCTTTGCTGAAGGTCCTGACGGTTCGGGCATGAAAACGGTACACGGCCTTGCGTTCGATCACCATGTCCTTGATGCCGCCCCACGGTGCGAGCAGTTCGCGGATGCGTTCGTCGGATTCCATCTCCTCTCGCGTCTCGTCGGGATGGAGCATGAACTCCCAACGCTCGCGCCCGCCGGGAGCGGTCATATGAGGCGTCGGCCGCCGGTGGTCGCAGAGGAACTCGACATGGTCGATCGGTCGGCGCACGTTTCGCGCGTCGACGATCAACCAGTCTTCCGCGAACGTCTTGCCCTTGAACTCCTGTCCGATCAACTGGCGCACGATCGAGCTGGCACCGTCGGCGCCGACGACGTAGCGGGCTCGCACGACGTGCCGCACGCCCTGCGCGCTGTCGAGCGTGGCGGCGACGTGATCGGCGTTCTCGTCGAGCGAGACGAGCGTCACACCGAGCGCCATTCGGGCGGTGCGGTGTGCGGTCAGTCGGGCACGCAAGCATCGCTCGAGGTCCGGTTGATAGAACGTCACAAGCTTCGGATGGCCATCGATGCTCCCGAGCGTATTGATGCGCCCGAACTCGCCGAACCACGGCGAGCGCATCCGGACGTACGGAATCGCCACCGTATCGAGGTCGGCTTCGTTCACCCCGACGTACTGCAGGATGCGAAGCGCATCGTTGTCGAGCGCGATCGCACGCGGCGCCATGAAGATCTCCGCCGCCCTGTCGACGACAAGCACGCGCACGTCGTCCCGGCCAAGCAACGCGCCGATCGTCGCGCCGACGGGACCGCAGCCCACGACCAGCACGTCGACGTCCGACGGCAAGTCGCGCCCGCCGGCACGGCTCGCGGTGTCGTTGCCTTCATGGACGCCCGACTCGCACGTCAGTTTTGTCTCCGCCACCGTTCTGTCTCCCATTCTTCAGGCAGGCCGCTGCAGGCTGCCTTGATGACATTAAAATCATAACTGATGATTTTGTCAATTTTGATGTTCGAACGTATACTCGAAACATCGAACCTACGCGCACGCCGATGCCCAGCACTTCTTCCCGTCGCACCAGAACACCGTCGCCGGCCGTCTCGAACGGGCAAGCGCCGTCAGGCCCCGAGGTTCGCGAGCCTCGAGGCGCGCGTCGAAAGCGCGAGACGCGGGCGCGCCTGCTGGATGCCGCCTTCGTACTCATGGCGCAAAAGGGGATGGAAGGCGTCGCGATCAATGAAATTACGGAAGCCGCGGACGTGGGGTTCGGCTCGTTCTATAACCACTTCGAATCGAAAGAAGCGATTCATGCCGCGGTTCTGGAAATCGTGTTCGAGGAGTTCGCGGATACCCTGGACCGCATCGCCGCCAACCTCACCGACCCTGCCGAGATCATTTCGGTGTCGTTGCGTCATACTTTGCTGCGAGCCAGAGGTGAACCGGTTTGGGGACAATTTCTCCTCCGCGAAGGGCTGTCGATGCGAGCACTCAGCCGCGGCCTCGGACCTCGGTTGTTGAGGGATATCCAGAAAGGGATCCTCGCCGGGAGATTCTCGGCAAATGACCCGCTGATGAGCGTTGTCACGGTCGGCGGCGCGGTACTGACCGCCATTGCAATCGAATTACGATTCGATGCAGACGAGAAGCCCGTCACCGACATGTTGAACATGATCGGGTACAGTCAGAACGGCTTTGCCGAGCGCGCAGCGTCATCCCTTTTGCAGACGCTCGGTGTGCCGCGAACTGAAGCGATGGAGATTGCGAATCGTCCCTTGCCGCCCGCTGTGACGTCAGCGCCCCAGGCATCGCCAGCGCGTGAGCTGTGAGCGTGAAGGGGGTGTTTCTCGACGCAGGAGGTCTGGCCGTCGGCACAACGCTGCCGATGGGGGCGAGTGATTTCGTGAAGTTGGTGGAGCGGGTTGGGGAGCGGTAGGGACGCGGTGCTGACTTTTCGGGGCCGATCGCGATGAACGAGCGCCACCGGGGTGATCCCGGTATCGGTGGCGCTCATTGAATAAGCCTCGTCAACCGAAGACCCCGCCGGTTGAGCTACCGGCCATTCCCGCTGAACTGCCCGAGCAATTCGGCAGCGACCCGATGACGGCCGAAGCCCTCCATGCCGCGACGCTGGCGCTGAAGAACGCGGCGGCTGTGCACCGCCGCCTCAATCGGCGCCGATCTTGTCTTCGGCGTACACGAGTTGCTGCAGGCGCGCGGCGGCTTCATCGCGCATCTCGATCGAAACCTGCGGCGGCACGCCGGAAACATCCGCTGGCGCGTAAAGCGCGCCGATCAGCGGCGGCTGGGCGGCGATGAACGCGCGCCATTTCTGCGACGACGCGCGCATCGCTTCGCGCGATGCACGCGGCAGGCGGCGTTCGATCGCGGCCGTCACGTCGTCGATATCCTGCAGGTACAGCGGCGCGGCCTGCGCCGCGCAGCGGCCCTTTGCGTCGAGATCGGCGAGCGCCGCGCAGTGCGCCCGTTCGAAGCGTGCGCCGCGTCGCGGTACGGCGTCGACGCGTTCGGGACGGTCGTCCGTCGCGGGCGGCAGGCGTGTGGCCAGGCTGAAGCCGTGCGCCGCGCGATCCGCTTCGAACCGTTGCAGCGACAGCGCGCGCTGCCGTGTCAGTTCCATCACGTCGTTTGCATTCATCGGCGCGTAGATCGTGCCGCGTGTCGTCGCGTAGACGGCGCCGATCAGCTTCAGGTCGGCATCCCGGCGCGCGAGCCACGCGCGCTGGGCGCGCAGCAGCGCGGGCCGGTCCGCCGCCGGCAGCGATGCCTGCAGCGCGCGATAGCTCGCGTTGAGCCGTGCGTCCCATGCGCGACCCGCATCGACGACGCATTCGTCCTGGCCTGCCGTCGACGCATGTTCGGGATCGTTCAGGCACTGCGTCATCGTCCGGTCGATCGGATCGATGCCGGTCGCGGCGTCGGGTTGCGCGGCAACGGCGGCAGGCGCGGTGACGACCGCGCAAAGCGCGAGGGCCGCGAGACGTTCGAGCATGGGCAGCGTCCTTTGTCGTGGTGAGCGTGATGACGCCCTTCAGCGTGAATCGGGTGCGTCGAACGTCAGCTGGCGGCGGGCCCCGGCCGGCTGAACCGCTGCTCGACGACCTCGGTGCCCCAGTGCGTGCCCGCGGACTCGTGGGTCAGCGTGAAGCCGAACGCGTCGTACAGGTGGCGTGCCGAATCCAGTCCCTTGAAGGTCCACAGGTAGGTCTCGCGAAACCGGTGCTCGTCGACGAAGCGCATCGCCAGCGTCATCATCTGGCGCCCGATGCCGGACCCGCGCAACGCGTCGTTCACGATGAACCAGCGCAGGTGCGCGACGCCGGTCGCCGGATCGCCGTCGATCGCGAGCGACGCGAGCGTCCGCCCGTCTTCCTGGCAGAGCCACAGCGCCTTGCCGTCGGCCGGCAACGTGCCCGCGAACTCGGCCAGCTCGGTCGCCACCCGCTTTTCGAAAAAGACGCCGAACCCCCAGTGCTCCGCATAGAAGCGTGCATGCAGGCTCGCGATGTCGCCGATACAGCCCGGTTGGTAGCCTTCGCGGATCGGCGGCGCATCGAGGGCCGTCGCGGGCGCCCTGGCGGCGTTGTCTTGCGCGAGGGCATCGGCATACAGCGCGAGGGCGCGCAGCAACGCCTGCTGGTCGGCGGGAATCATGCGACGCAACGCATTCGACACCTGGTCGGTCGCGAACGTGTCGATTCGTTTCTGCAGCTTTTTTCCTTCGGCGGTCAGGTACAGCTCGATCGCCCGCGCATCCTCGCTCGATACGCGGCGCTCCACGACACCGGCCGCCTCGAGCCGCGCGAGTTGCCGGCTCGTGTTCGATTTGTCGAGCCGCAGGATGTTGCCGAGATCCTTCGCGTTGATGCCGGGCGCCATCCCGATCTCGAGGATCGCGTGAACGGCCGACGGCGCCCAGTCGCTGTCGGCGAGCGTCGCGCGCATGAAGCCGAGCTCGCGCACCAGCTTGCGGGAGAAGTCGCGCAATTCGAGGATGGTCGCGTCGCGAGGCTTCGCGGGCGCGTCGATGAGGTCCATGGTTTGCCCCAAATGGTTGCGTGTCGCAATCGATAATAGTTGCGGATCGCAACTTGTCAAGGCGAATGTGTGGCGCGCAGAAGTGGTATTGGCGCGGATGGCGGTGTGCCGGCACGTGGACGCATACTGCGCGTATCGGGCGACGGGCGAGCGCGTGCCCGGACATCGATCCAGGTTCGCGGACCACGGAGGCCACCATGAACAAGCTGTTGCCGATGACGATCGGGTTGCTTGCCGGATGCGGCATCAGTACCGGGCCGCTCCATGCCGCCGGCGGCATGGATGCGCCGCCGTGCAGTGCCGCGCATGCGGCGGACCCGGGCGGGAACGCGGCGATGCCGGGCGCGTCGGTCCGCAGCTTCTCCACCGCCGGGTGTTCGGGCGCGGTGCTGCAGGGCGACCGCGCCACCGCGACGGTCAACGGCGACCGGATCGAACTGCGCGACGGCATCGTCTATGTGAACGGACGGTCGTACGGCGCCGTCACGCCCGCGCAGACGGTCGAATACGAGGCCGCGCGCGACAGGCGCACGTTGAAGGTCGACGGCAAGGTCCGTACGCCGCTGCGCTGAGTGCTGCTTCCAGCGCGCCGCAGCGGCGACGCGTCAAGTCACGTCGCTTTCGGGTAACTGACTTCCATGCCCGCGCGCACGTCCTGCTGGATGCCGTACTGCGCGAACGGATAGCGCAGCCCGTTGCGCGACAGCGCCTCCATTCCGGCAACGGCCTGTTCCAGCGCGTCGGGCGCCAGCGCCATCAGCATCTCGTCGTCGAGCACGCCGCCGTAGCGGCGTTCCGCGTAGCACGGAATCGACAGGCTCGGCTGCCCGGTCGACAGCGCGCGGCCCCACGAATCCGCGCATGCCGATTCGCCGACCACGCTCCAGTCGAAGCGCTTGTATCCCGACCATTGCAGCCCGTTGATGAAGTACATCATCGCGCCCGGCGTCGCGTAGAACAGCGCGATGTCGGGCACGATGCGGCCGGCCGCGAGCGGCGACACGACGAGCGCTTCGTACTGGCCGTCGGCCACGCAGTGCATCGCGGCCTGGTGCGCGCGCGAATCTTCCTGCGTCGCGTACCAGACGCCGGCCATCTGCTGGCCGGATGCCCACTCCGCGTCCTTCGCGTGACCGAGCCCGACGACCGACCGGCACTGCGCGCCGACGAGGTCGTCGGCCGTGATGCCGACCGTGAAGCCGAGCCGCGCCGTCTGCCCGACGATCTGGTCCAGCGAGTGAATCGCCTTCGGGCGGCGAATGCGCGGGACGGCTTCCATGTCCTCGCGCCGTTCGAACAGCTTCATCCCGAACGGGATGCTGCGCAGCTTGAGCAGCCGCTCGAGGTCCGCCGACAGTCCGGCAAGCGTTTCTTTCATGTGAGGTCTCCGGGATTCGCCGGACCAGTGTAGCGATCCGGGGTACCCCCTTCAACACGCCGCCGGCCGCTCAGTCGGCCAGCGTCAGCCGGCCGTCGCTGAGCCGCACTTCGCGTCCGATCCACGCCGCATCGACGCGCGGCAGCACGGCCGACGGCTTGCGCAGTTCGCGCAGCAGCGTTGCGCCGTGCGACAGCCGGCCGCCCATGCGCGCGATCACCGCGCGGGCGGCCTGGTACTGCGCGTGCCGGCCCGGGTCGAGCGCGTCTTCGAGCAGGATGTCGCGGCCGAGCACGCCCTGCGCGTGGCCCGGATAGATCATGAAGCCGGCTGCCTCGTCGGTGCCTTCGCCGCCGTCCTGCCAGAAGCTGCCGTTGCGGTCGCGGCGTTCGGGATGCGGCGCGAACCAGGTGTCGCGGTCGGCGGCCGGCATCGCGTGATGCAGGCGGAAGAACACGCGCATCAGGTTGTCGCGATACCACTCGCGTACCTGCAGATACCAGCCGCGCATGCCGGGCGCGCCGAGCGCGTGCAGCACGCGGACCGGCAGCGGCCAGGCGGGGAAGGGCTGCAGTGGCAGGTCGGCGGCCGCGGGCCGCGCGGTGCCCGGATCGGTTTCCCACGGCAAGCGGTGCGGGCTGTCGTCGAGCTGGCCATAGGCGGTCGGCGGACGTCCCCACAGTGTGCCGCCGCTGCTGGCGAGCGATGACGCGATGCACAGGTTGCCCTGCACGACGAATACGTAGAAGCGCGTGAACCAGTCGGCCAGTTGCTGGCCGTCCGCGCGCCGTTCGACGAGCGTCGCGAGTTCCCGGTCGAAGCGCTGCAGGCCGCGCGCGAGCGTCGGCAGGTGCCCGCGCGCGACGCGCTGCATGCGCCAGAACACCGGCAGTGCGCGCAGCAGGCGCAGCGGACGCCAGCGCAGCGGCGGCGTCGCGCCGCCGATCTCGCCGCTGTAGTTCGCGGCGGACACGCCCCAGTCCGCGAGACGCGCGAGGAACAGGTCGTTGTTGATGTACGACGCGCCGCCGTACAGCGCGGTGAACGGCTCGTTGTCGCGCAGCACGCGCGCATCCCAGCGCGCCATGATGGCCGGGATGCTGCCGGCCGCGCGCCGTTGCGCATATTCGACGAGCCGGCTCGGCTGCGGCGGCAGGATCTCGGCGATGTTGGCCGAGGTCAGGTGCCGGTGCCAGCCGTAGCTGCTGATCGGGCGGTATTGCAGGAGCCACAGCTGCGTGCCGTCCCATGCCCATTCGACATCGCCGGGTACGTAGTGGAACGCGCGCAGCACGCGTTGCAGGAACGTCCACAGCCGTTGCGAGGTCAGGCCGTGCGCGGCCGCGAACGTGCCGCGCCGCCACGGCTCGCCAAGCCGCGACAGGATCGCGCGCCGCGGGCTTGCCTGTCCGTCGGCGAGCGTTTCGAGGTGGCCTTCCACCCATTCGACTTCCACCGACAGATGGCGCACGAACGCGATGCCGGACAGCACGGGCGCGACGAAGCGCTGCACGACCGCTTCCTCGAGGCCGCCGTCGAGCAGTTCAGCCACGCGTGCGGCGGCATCCGATGCCGGCACGCGCAGGAACGTCGTGTGCAGGCCGGCGTTGGCTGCGTCGGCCTGGTCCTCGCCGTGGCTCGACGAGCGGACCGCCCACTCGGCGCCGGGCTGGCTCGCGAGAAAGGCGGGCAGGCGCGGATCGTCGGCGCGGGTCAGCGACAAGGCGGGCGGCACCGGCAGGCCGGCCATCGCGGCGAGTGCCAGACGTCCGCCCTTCGTGTGCGCGACGAAACCCGTGTCGCCGGCTTCGAGCCACTGCGCGAACGCGGCCGGCGCATCGATCCACGGATAGTGTCCCCAGCCGCGCTGCAGCGTGACGGTGAGGTCGGCGCGCGCGAGGATCGCCGACCACGCGGCGGCCTGGCGCACGCCGAGCACGGCATCCTGGTCGCCCCATACGAGCTCGATGCGGTCGGTGACCCACTCGAGCAGCGGCAGCGCGGTATCGGCGCGCACGAGATCCCAGTGCGGCAGGAACGCGCGGCAGCGCGCGTAGCCGGCGCCCATGCGGCGATATTGCGCGGGCGTCCAGGTCTGGTTCGAGAACTGGCGTGCGAACAGCGTCGGATGGTGCGCGAGCAGCCAGTGGATCGTCTTGCGCAGCGGTTTCGGCGCCATCAGTTTCGGCAGCCGACGTTCCCACAGGAATGCGCCGACGGGCGCGAGCAACACGCTGCGGCCGAAGTGGCCGGGGCGCCGTTGCAACGCGTGCAGCACCAGCAGCGCGTTCACGCCGACCGCCATGATCGCGTGGCCCGGTTCGGTGACGTCCAGCAGCGCCTGCGCGTACGCGGCGAGATCCTCGCACGGCGGCGCGGGATGATCGCCGAAGCCCGGCAGTTCCAGCGGCACCGGCCGGTAGCGCCGGAAGTGGGGCAGCGCATCGTCCCACCAGTCGGCCGCGCTGCCGTTGCCGGCGAGAAGGTACAGGATCGGTTTGCTCATCGATGCTTCGCCGGTCGACGATCGTCGCGGTCGCGGTCGCCCCGATCGGGGCGGCGACGTCGGCGGATGCCACGGCTCTCGTTGGTATGGGTGTTATGCCGATGCGAGTGGAGTGGAAGGGCGGCCCGCTCGGATGGATGGTTGCGGGCATTTTACGCGAGTCGATTCCGTGCGATTCGCGCTTGATTGCCGGGGCCGGATTTTTCGCTGCGCGTTTGTCGGGCGAGCGCGGAACGCAGGATCAAGCCACTGGAATCCGCCAGGCAGGATTCAACGGAAGACAGTGACAGGAAGCCGGGGTGCGGCGGGATCGATTGCGCTCGTCGCCCACGGTGTGTTGGTCAAGAACGGCGTCACGCCGATCGCGCACCGGCGTGACGAGGACGATGCATCAATGCGGCGCGGCCGCCTCAACCCGATCGACCGGGCTGCCCGGCGGCTGCCCCGTTTGCCGGCGCGATCGGCCCGAACTCAGGTACGCGGCGATCGAGTCCTGCGTGACCTCGCCGAGCCACACGCCGTCCGGGTCGAGCACGGGCATCCACGACACGCTGTACTGGTACATCTTCGACAGCACGATGCGCAGGTTGTCGTCGGCCGAGACACCGGCCGGGAACGGCGTCACGCGTTCGCCGCATGTGCCGCCGTCGCCGCGCGCCGCGCGGCGCGTCACGTAGCCGAGCGCGCGGCCCGCGTCGTCGAGCACGGTCAGGTAGCGGCAGTCGGCTTCGTCCATCACCGCGAGTGCGTGCGCGAGCGGCGTATCGACGCGCGCGGTGTCGGGTTGCGTGGCCGCGTCGCCGGCCTTCACGAGCAGCAGGCGCTTGAGCGTGCTGTCCTGGCCGACGAACTGCGCGACGAATTCGTCGCGCGGGCGTGCGAGCAGCGTGTCGGGGTGATCGTACTGAACGAGCTGGCCGCGCCGGAACACCGCGATGCGGTCACCCAGCTTGATCGCTTCGTCGATATCGTGGCTCACCATGATCACGGTCTTGTTCAGTTGCCGCTGCATCTGGAAGAACTCGTTCTGGATCGACTCGCGATTGATCGGATCGACCGCGCCGAACGGTTCGTCCATCAGCAGCACGGGCGGATCGGCGGCCAGCGCGCGAATCACGCCGATACGCTGCTGCTGCCCGCCCGACAGCTCGCGCGGATAGCGTTTCAGGTACAGCTTCGGGTCGAGCGCGACCATCGACATCAGCTCGCGTGCGCGTTCGGCGCAGCGCTTCTTGTCCCAGCCGAGCAGGCGCGGCACGACGGTGATGTTCTCTTCGATCGTCATGTTCGGGAACAGCCCGATCTGCTGGATCACGTAGCCGATGTGGCGCCGCAGGTCGACTTCGTCGAGCTGCGCCGTATCTTCACCGTTGATGAGCACGCGGCCCGATGTCGCGGCGATCAGCCGGTTGATCATCTTGAGCGTGGTCGTCTTGCCGCAGCCCGACGGGCCGAGGAACACGCAGATTTCCCCCTCGGGCACCGACAGGCTCACGGAGTCGACCGCGCGTACGGTCTGGCCGTCCTTGCGCGTGAAGGTCTTGGTCAGTTGGTCGAGTTCGATCATGTCTTCTGCACTCCCTTCGGTGTCAATGCCCGCTGCAGCCTCTGCAGCAGCCGGTCGGCGACGATCGCGAGCAGGCTCACGAGCACCGCGCCCACCAGCAGTTTCATCATGCTGCTCTGTCCGATGGCGCGCAGGATCAGCGTGCCGAGCCCGCCCGCGCCCACCACGGCGGCGATCGTCATCACGCCGATGTTCATCACGACCGCGGTGCGCACGCCCGCGAGAATCACGGGCACCGCCAGCGGCAGCTCGACGAGACGCAGGCGCTGCCACGCGGTCATGCCGATGCCGGTGCCGGCTTCCTTGATGCCCGCATCCACGTTGCGCAGCGCGAGGTAGGTGTTGCGCATGATCGGCAGCAGCGAATAGAGGAACACGGCCGTGATCGCGGGCGCGGCGCCGATGCCCTGGCCGAAGCGCGAGAAGAACGGGATCATCAGGCCGAACAGCGCGATGGACGGCAGCGTGAGCACGATCGTGGCGATGCCGAGCAGCGGCCCGGCGAGCCATTCGTGGCGATTGATGAGGATGCCGAGCGGTACGCCCGCGACGATCGCGCAGCCCACGGCGATCGCGACGAGCCACATGTGTTGCAGCGTGAGCTGCAACAGCTCGGGCCAGCTCGAAGCGAGATAGTCGAATACGCTCATCGGGTCTCCTTCAAGGTAGCGGATGCGTGCGCAGGAACGCGTCGGCGACGTCACGCGGCGATTTGCCGTCGAGGTCGACGGCCTTGGCCATGGCCTGCATCGCGTCGTTGTCGAGCGCGGCGGACAGCGCGTCGAGCTGCGTCGCGAGTCCCGGATTGCGCTCGAGCGTGTCCTTGCGCACCACGGGCGTCGCGTTGTACGGCGGGAAGAAATGCCTGTCGTCCTCGAGCGGCACGATGCCGAAGCCCTTCACGCGGCCGTCGGTCGTGTAGACGAGGCCGATCTTCAGCTGGTTGTTGTGCAGCGCCGTGTAGACGAGCCCCGGATCCATCTGCTTCAACTGCGCGCGGCTGAACTGCATGCCGTACGCGGCGAGCAGCGGCTTCAGGCCGTCCGGACGGTTCGCGAATTCCGCATCCATGCCGAACACGTAGTGCTTCGCGGCCGGATCGGTCTTCAGGTGCTCGGCGAGCTGCGACACGGTGCGGATGCCGGTGGCCTGCGCGAGCTGGCTCGGCAGGCCGATCGCGTAGGTGTCGTTGAGCGGCGACGCGTCGAGCCACACGAGCCCGCGCGGTACGTCGAGCGCCTTGACCCGCCGGTACATCTCCTCGGGCGAGAGCTTGTCCTGGATCTTGTTGTAGACGAGCGCGGCGGTGCCCGTGTAATCCCACATCAGGTCGAACTGGCCGTTTTCCAGCGCGCTGCGCGTGAGCGTGCTGCCGAGCCCCGCGCGGACTTCCACGTCGTAGCCGCGCGAGCGCAGGTATTGCGACGTGATTTCCGCGAGGACGTATTGCTCGGTGAAGTTCTTCGCGCCGAGCACGAGCTTGGCGGCGAATGCCGGTGTGCCGGCGGCCATGCACACGGCCAGGGCGGCGCACAGGCGGGCGATCGATCGAAGCGGGCGCATCATGCGGCACCTCCGTGGCGCGCGAGCCAGCGGCGGCTGCCGGTTGCGACGATGCCGTCCAGCACGAGCGCGAGGATCGCGGTGAGCGACGCGCCGAGCAGCAGCAGCGGCTGGTTGTCGAGATAGATGCCGGGGAAGATCAGCGAGCCGAGGCTGTCCGCGCCGATCAGGTACGCGAGCGGCGCCGTGCCGACGTTGATCGCGAGCGCGGTGCGCACGCCGCCGACGATGATCGGCACCGCATGGGGCAGTTCGACGCGGGCGAGCGATTGCCAGCCCGTCATGCCGATGCCCTTGGCCGCTTCGCGCAGCGCGGCCGGCACGTTCTTCATGCCTTCATAGGCATTGCGCGTGATGGGCAGCAGCGATGCGAGGAACAGCGCGATGATCGCAGGTACGTCGCCGATGCCGAAGATGCCGAGTGCGATGGCCAGCACCGCGAGCGACGGGACCGTGTTGCCGATGTTGAAGACCTGCATGAAGCGCTCGGCCCGGTGCTGAAACCGCGGCCGGCTCAGCAGCACGCCGGCCGGTACGCCGACGACGATCGCGAGCGTCATCGAGTAGACGACCAGCAGCATGTGCTGGCCCGCGTAGTACGCGAGATCGTCCGCGCGCTGGCGGAACGTGTCGGCGCCGATGCCGCGCGCCAGCGCCCATCCGACCGCGATGATGGCTACCAGGCTGCCCACCAGCTGGACAGTGCGTCGAGTCATGAAGATACCCCTCCTCGATCCCGATGCGGCACGCGCGCAGGCACGCGCCGCGATGACGCCGGATGGCGTCGCGATGGAAGTTCGTGATCCCGGCATGGCCGCGATTGAACTGACGGAAACAGTGCTGCCGGCTGCACCGAAGTGCGGCTGGCGGTCGGGTGAACGCGATGTTGCGTTCGTCTGATTGTCAGGTTCAGCCCGGCGGCGCCGTAACGGCAAGGCGCGTTCGAGCAGGGCACCGTCCTGCGAAGACGGCATGGATGCGGGCGGCTTGGCGCCGACCGCTGGGGCCGGTGGCCCCTTTGACGTGGCGAAACGGATGCATGCGCAACAAAGTGCGAAATGACATCACGTTGCGCACGAGATCATGCGTTTTGTGATGAAGTTGGAGCGAGTATAGAGCAATCGAATGAGCGCGTCCAGCTTGGGCACGGCACGCGGTCGTGCGGCGGCGTCGAGCCGGACGCCGTCGGCGGCTTTCGTGGAAATGATTCGAATTCCAAACTAACAGGCGGGGGCGCCGTTCGGAATCGGCATGCGCGATCGACGTTACATGTCGATACCGACGTCCGCGCGCGGCGTCTTGCCGGTCCAGCGCCGGTACGCGTGACGGAAGCTGCGCGGCTCGCTGTAGCCGAGCCGTTCGGCGATCACCGCGACCGTCAGCGTGTGGTCGTCGAGCATCCGCACGGCTTCGTCGTGACGGACTTCATCGAGCAGCGACTGGAACGTGATGCCGTCCTTGTCGAGCCGTCGGCGCAGCGTGCGCTCCGTCAGGTGCAGCGCATTCGCGAGCGCCGTCATCGACTTGAAACGCACGAGGTCGCGCGCCATCAGCTCCTTCGCCCGATCGGCGAAGCGCGTGCCGACCGACGCGGCCCACTGCCGTTCGAGCACCTCGCACTGGCCGTGCAGCGCATTGAAGCTGACTTCGTTCGCGAGACGCGGCGTTTCCGTGCCGTTCACCGACGTGAACACGAGACGGTTGTCGGCCGCATTGAACGCGACCGGGCAGCCGAAGTGGCGTGCGTAGTCGGCTGCATTGCGCGGCGTGCGGCGCGCGAGCTGCAACTGTTCCGGCCATACCGGCTTGCCGACGAGATCGGACACGATCAGCCGCAGGCTCGACAGGCACATGTCGACCTGGAATACCTCGAGATCGGGTTCGCCGTTGTAGCGGCTGATGGTCACGCTCATGCCGCCGGCGTGCGCGTCGACGCGCACGTCGAAATACAGCCCCATGAACAGCGGGAACTGGCCCATGCAGCGGAACGCCTGGGTCACGGAGCCGCTGATCAGCATCGCGTAGCCGGCGAGACCGAGCGTCGACACGTGCAGCCGCGCGCCGATCGACAGCCCGATCGACGGTACGCCGCTGCAGCGCAGCAGGTTGCGGAAGCAGCGCTGCTCCTGGCCGCGATTCACGTGCAGGTTCGGCGACGCGACCTCGTCCGCGCCGAGCCCCGTGCCTTCGAGCAGCGCGGCGCCGTCGATGTGCCGCACGCGGCACTCGTCCAGCGCGACCGCGATCGCGTGAACGGTGGCCGGAATATCTTCCTGGCGTCCGGCCGGGCGGGCGAGGCCGAGCGATGTGCGCAGGCTGCGCTCGGCCCGGCTCTGGTTGCGTTGGGAGCGGCTGTCCATGGTGCCGATACGGTGACGGGCGTGCACGGAACATAGCCGGAATGTCCGAAAAATGCCAGTGCGGCACAGCAGCATGCATGGCCGGACGATGCGATGCGTGACACCGTGTCCTGAAATATCCCCCGATTACGTCCGTATTTCTCATTCGTCCGGGATTTTTTGGCGCACCACACTTTCTTCCGATCGCGCGCCGCCGTCGGCGCCGGGCGATCGAGAGTTGAAGTCATGAACGCCACCCACCCACGTGAGGACAGCATGGACAACGACAGGCCAGGCCGAACCGTATCGGCCGCCGCGACGCACGACGTCGGCGCGAGCGCGCATCGAGGCGACCCGGACGAGCGCCGCACGCCGCGTCTGCTCGGCCTCTCGACGCTGGTGATCTTCGGCCTCGCGTACATGCTGCCGATGACGGTGTTCACGACCTACGGCCTCGTCACAAGCGAGACGAACGGGCATCTGACGGCCGCCTATGCGGTCACGCTGGTCGCGATGCTGTTCACCGCGCGCAGCTACGGCCACATGGCGCGGCTGATGCCGAGCGCCGGTTCCGCGTACACGTTCGCGAGCCGCAACTTCGGCACCTCGGCCGGCTTCATGGTCGGCTGGGCGTTGCTGATGGACTACCTGTTCATCCCGATGATCAGCTACCTCGCGATCGGCATCTACATGAAGCAGATTTTCCCCGGCGTGCCGGCCAGCGTATGGATCGTCGGCAGCATCGCGCTGGTCACCGGGCTGAATATCGTCGGGATCCGGCTCGTCAACCGCGTGAACCTGATCCTGATCGCGAGCCAGTTCGTGTTCATCGCGATCTTCGTCGTCGCGTCGGCGCGCGTCGCGGCCGGCGAAGGGCTGTCGATGACCGTCGCGTTGCCGTCGTCGGGCGATGCGCGCGCGATCTTCGCGGGCGCCGCGATCCTGTGCCTGTCGTTTCTCGGTTTCGATGCGGTCACCACGCTGTCGGAAGAGACGCGCGAGCCGCGGCGCACGGTGCCGCGCGCGATCCTGCTCTGCACGCTCGCGAGCGGCCTGCTGTTCATGCTGATCGCGTATGCCGGGCAAGTAGTGTTTCCCGACTGGCACGCGTTCAAGGATCTCGATTCGGCCAGCTTCGAATTGATGCGGCGCATTGGCGGCGGCACGCTGTCGGCGTTCTTCGTCGCGGTGTACGTGGCGGGGTGCTTCGCGAGCGCGATGGCCGGGCAGGCGAGCGTGACGCGCGTGCTGTTCGCGATGGGCCGCGATCGCGTGCTGCCCGAATGCGTGTTCGGCCACCTGCATGCGCGGCTGCATACGCCGGTGCGCGCGACGCTCGCGGTCGGCGTCGTGTCGCTGTCCGCGCTGTTCGTCACGCTCGACCTCGCGTCGACGATGATCAGTTTCGGTGCGCTCGTCGCGTTCGCGGTCGTGAACCTGTGCGTGATGCGCAGCTACCTGGGCCAGCGCGGGCACCGTCATGTCGCGGGCTGGATCACGTTCGGCGCGATGCCGGCGATCGGCTTCGCGATGAATGTATGGCTCTGGTCGGGACTGTCGCGCCAGACGTTCTACGTCGGCTTCGGCTGGCTCGTGCTCGGCCTCTGCCAGCTCGTGTGGCTCACGCGCGGCTTCACGCGCCCGGCGCCGACGCTGTCGATGCATTGAATGACCGGCGGCATGTCGCCGGTTCTGAAACCCTGAAGGAGGAGTGACCCATGAACGCTGTTGACGTCAATCCCGGTGCGGACCTGCAGGCGCTCGGCAAGCGCCACCTGCTGATGCATTTCACGCATGCCGATGCGTACCGCGAGAACGCGCTCACCGTGTTCGACCGCGGCGAAGGCTGCTGGCTCGTCGATCGCCACGGCAAGCGTTATTTCGACGGGCTGGCCGGGCTGTACTGCGTGCAGGTCGGCTACAGCCACGGTGCGGAGATCGGCGATGCGATCCGCGAGCAGATGGTCCGGCTGCCGTTCGCGACCAACTGGGGTTATGGCCACGAACCGGCGATCCGGCTCGCGCACCAGCTCGCGGCGCTCGCGCCCGAGGGCCTGAACCGCGTGTTCTTCACGTCGAGCGGCTCGGAGTCGAACGAATCGGCGATCAAGCTGGTGCGCCAGTATCACCAGTCGCGCGGCGAACCGCAGCGGCGCAAGTTCATCGCGCGGCGCGTCGCGTATCACGGCACGTCGTTCGGCGCGCTCGCGCTGAACGGGATGACGAATTTCCGCAAGCACTTCGAACCGTTGATGTCGGGCGTGCGGCACGTGAGCAACACGAAGCGCTACGGCCGCCCGGCGGGCGAGACGGAAGCGCAGTTCACACGCCATCTGCTCGACGAGATCGAATCGCTGATCGTGCAGGAGGGGCCGGATACCGTCGCCGCGCTCGTCGTCGAGCCGCTGCAGAACGCGGGCGGCAGCCTGACGCCGCCGGCTGGCTATGCGGCCGGGCTGCGCGACATCTGCGACCGGCACGGCGTGCTGCTCGTCGCGGACGAGGTGATCTGCGGGTTCGGCCGGCTCGGCGAATACTTCGGGTCGGCGCGCTACGGGCTGAAGCCGGACATCATCACGTTCGCGAAAGGCATCGCGTCGGGCTACGTGCCGCTCGGCGGCGTGATCGCGAGCGACGCCGTGGTCGACACGGTGCTCGACGGGCCGCAGCAGATGTTCCTGCACGGCGCGACGTACGGCGGCCATCCGGTCGCCTGCACGGCCGCGCTCGCGAACCTCGCGATCATGGCGCGTGAAGGGGTGCTCGAGAACGTCCGCGACAACGAAGCCGTATTCCGCCAGACGCTCGACGGGCTGCTCGAACTGCCGTGCGTCGGCGACGTGCGCGGCGACGGCTACCACTACTCGCTCGAACTCGTGACGGACAAGGCCGCGCGCCGCTGGGCGGCCGGTATCAGCGCGCAGGCGTTCGTGTCGACGATGCTCGCGCCCGCGATCTTCGACGCGGGGCTGCTGTGCCGCGCGGGCGTCGATCACGAAGGCACGCCGATCGTGCAGTTCTCGCCGCCGCTCGTGATGTCGCGCGACGAGATCGTGTGGTTCGTCGCGCAGATCCGCGACATCCTCGCCGACACCCATGCCCGGGCGACGCGCTGAGCGCGGCGTCGTTCATTTCAGAAGGAGCAACCGATGCGAACGTCACAACAGTCCTATATCGACGGCCAGTGGCTCGATCCGGCCGACGCCCGGTCGATCGACGTGATCGATCCGGCCACCGCGCGGCCCTATGCGCAGCTCAGGATCGGCGCCGCGGCCGACGTCGATCGCGCGATCGGCGCGGCGAAACGGGCCTTCGACACGTATTCGCGCTGGCTGGTGGACGAGCGTGTCGCGCTGTTGCGGCGCGTGCTCGAGATCTACCAGCGCCGCTACGAAGAGGTCGCACGGACGATCAGCCGGGAAATGGGCGCGCCGATCGCGTTTGCGCGCGCGGCGCAGGCCGCGGTCGGCACCGCGCACCTGGAACAGACGATCCGCGCGCTGCAGTCCTTCCGCTTCAGCACGCAGACCGGTTCGCTGCTGGTGTCGCACGAGCCGATCGGCGTGTGCGCGCTGATCACGCCGTGGAACTGGCCGATCAACCAGATCGTGTGCAAGGTCGCACCGGCGCTCGCCGCCGGCTGCACGATGGTGCTCAAGCCGAGCGAGGTCGCGCCGTTCAGCGCGATCCTGTTCGCGGAAATCCTGCACGAGGCCGGCGTGCCGCACGGCGTGTTCAACCTCGTGCACGGCTACGGGCATGAAGTGGGCGATGCGTTGTCGCGACATCCGGATGTCGACATGGTGTCGTTCACGGGCTCGACGCGCGCGGGTGTCGAGGTCGCGAAGGCGGCCGCCGATACCGTGAAGCGCGTGCACCAGGAGCTCGGCAGCAAGAGCCCGAACCTGATCCTGCCGGATGCCGACATCGAGGATGCCGTCACGCGCGGCGCGCGCAGCTGCTTCAGCAACAGCGGCCAGTCGTGCAATGCGCCGACGCGCATGCTCGTGCATGCGGATCACCTGGCGCTGGCCGAGCAGGCGGCGCGGCGCGAAGCGGAGCGTACCGTCGTCGGCGATCCGCGTTCGACGGAAACGGGCATCGGCCCGGTCGTCAGCCGCACGCAGTTCGACCGCATCCAGCACTTCATCCGGCTCGGGATCGACGAAGGCGCGACGCTCGTCGCCGGCGGTCCCGGCCGGCCGGAAGGGTTAGGCGACGGCTTCTACGTGCGGCCGACGGTATTCTCGAACGTCACGCCGGACATGACGATCGCGACCGAGGAAATCTTCGGGCCGGTGCTGTCGATCATGACCTACCGGACCGAGGAAGAAGCGATCGCGCTCGCGAACGATTCGGTGTACGGGCTCGCGGCCTACGTGCAGTCGAAGGATCTCGATCGCGCACGTCGCGTCGCGGCGAGGTTGCGGGTCGGCAACGTTCACATCAACTACCCGGCGTGGAATCCGGCCGCGCCGTTCGGCGGTTACAAGCGTTCGGGCAACGGGCGCGAGTATGCGGAGTTCGGCCTCGTCGAGTATCTGGAAACGAAGGGGACGACGGGGTACACGGACGGCAGCGCGTGATGATGCCCTGATCGCCCTGGGGACCGGGGCGGCGAACCGGTTCCCGCCGATGGCGGCGCCTCGCCTGGCGTTCGATCGGAACGTCACGTCACCGCCCGCCGCGGGTGCGGCAGCAGTCCCCGGGCCGCCACGAAGCGGTCGGCCTTGATTCCACGCCGCGTGTGCCGCCGCTCAGCGGTCTTCGGGATCGGCCACGGCCGCATCGGCGCCCGCAACGGGAGCGGCGGCGCGCCGGCGAATCTCGGAATCGAGGATCAACCGCCCGCGCAGCTTGCCCTTCATCCGCTTCACATGCTTGGGCGCCTCGGTCATGTGCTCGACCATCAGCGCGCGGACGCGCTCGACGTCGCGCTCGCGCGCGGCCTGCAGGATCGCCTTGTGAATCGACACGTTCGCCTCGCCGAAGCGCTTGTGCTCGACGAGCGGCGTATCGTTCCGGAACTCGATCAACTGCCGGATCATCTCGTTGATCAGTTCGCAGCTGAAGCGCAGGAACGGATTCGGATTCGCGGCCGCAAGGATGTCGTGGAACGTCGTGTCCTCCTGCCGCTGGCGCAGCATGTGGCCGCGATCGTGCACGCCCGAGCCGCCGTCGCAGCACGCGATGTTCGCTTCCAGCGCCGCGAAGTCGCGCTCCGTCAGGTGCGGTACGGCGCCGGCGGCCAGCTCGGGTTCGAGCAGCTTGCGCACCGTATAGATGTCGTCGATCGACACGTCCTTGAAGAACAGGTAGTTCTGCAGGAGCTGCAGCGTGCGGTCGAGCGGCACCTCGACGACCATCCCGCCGCCCGACGGCCCCGTCGTGACCTTGATGAGCCCCTGCACCTCGAGCGACTTCAGCGCCTCGCGGATCGTGCTCTTGCTCACCGCATAGAGCTGCTGCAGCTCGGCCTCGCGCGGCAGGCGGTCACCGGGCTTCAGGTCCTTCTCGGTGATCAGCCGCTTGATCTCCTCGGCGACGAGATCGGCCCGCTTCGGCTGCTTGATTTCGACCGCGAGGCCCGCCCTGGCTCGGTCCATGACCATCTTCACGACTCCTTTGTCTGACTGCGCGCCGCGTCATCGTCGACGATCGGTCCCGGCGCGGGTACGGAATTTTGCCTGATTGACACCAATTTTGATCAACTCTAGCATCAGGTTCATTCTATTTATCATGATAAATAGGATCAACCGGCGACGCGCATCCTGCAGGGCGTGGGTACGGTTTGGCAGTCGGTCGCATCGTGTGTCCCCCTTTATCAGGAGCGTCAACTTGAATCGCCGAGAACTGTTGAAACTGGCCGCGCTGTCGGCCGTGCCGGGCGCGCTCGGCAGCATGTCGTCCCGTGTCGCGTTCGCGCAGGGCTCGCCCATCCAGCTTGCGTGCCCGGTGCCGATGTCCGGCCCGTTCGCGGCCAACGGCAAGTACGCCGATCTCGGCATGCAACTGGCCGTCAAGCAATACGGCAAGGTGCTCGGCGCGCCGCTCGCCTATACGTCGCTCGACACCGAGGGCAAGCCCGCGACCGCCGTGCGGCGCGTGCAGGAGATCGCGCAGCAGAAGGGCGTGCGTTTCTTCGCGGGCGGCATCCTGTCGTCCGAATCGCTGGCGATGGGCAAGGAAGTCCAGAAGGCGGGCGGCGTGTTCATCACGACGGCCGGCGCGGACGAGATCACCGGCAAGGATTGCAACGCGGCGACCTTCCGCTGGTCGGTGCCGACCTTCGGCGCGATCGAGCAGACGGTGCGCCCGCTGGTCCAGATGCTGCCGAAGGCGAAGCGCTGGTACACGATCACGCCGCAATACGTGTTCGGCGACGGCCTGCTGTCGGCCGCGAAGGCGATCTTCAAGGAGAAGGGCATCGAGCACGTCGGCAACAGCTACCACTCGCTCGCCGAAAAGGAGTTCAGCGGTTATCTGACGAATGCGGCGGCCGCGCAGCCCGACGTGCTGCTGATCCTGAACTTCGGCTCGCAATCGTCGGACACGCTGCGCCAGGCCGTCAGCTTCGGGATGAAGCGCAACTGCACGATCCTGCTTGCGTGGGCATCGGGCCTCGAGCAGTTCGAGGCGCTCGGTCCGGACATCTGCGACGGCGTGTATTTCGGCGCGCAGTACTGGCACGGCATCGATGCGCCGCTGAACCGCGATCTCGTGAAGCGCGCGAATGACGCGTTCAAGGCGAACCCGAACTACAGCCTCGCGGGTTCGTACATCTGCACGAAGATCCTGATCGACGCGATGGTGAAGGCCGGCAGCGCCGATCCGAAGAAGGTCGTCGCGGCGATGGAAGGGATGAAGTACGACGGCCTCACGGGGCCGGAGGAAATCCGCAAGGGCGATCACCAGGTCCTGAAGAACTACTACCTGCTGAAAGGCAAGCCGAAGAGCCGGATGAAGAACGCGGACGACTATGCCGACATCGTCAGCTCGGGCCAGTCGTTCCTGCCGGTCGACAAGACGGGCTGCAAGCTCGCGTGACGCAGTGCATGCGTTCGCGGCGCCTCGTGCGCCGCGGGCGTCCGTTACCTTCCTTTCCGACACGGAAGCCATGAACGTCTATCTGCTGCAGATCGTCAACGGCATCGGCGTGGGCATGCTGTATTTCCTGCTCGCCGTCGGCCTGTCGATCGTGTTCGGCCTGCTGCGCTTCGTGAATTTCGCTCACGGTGCGTTCTACCTGCTCGGTGCGTATCTCTGCTACCAGGCGCTGCAATGGTCGGCGAATTTCTGGGTCGCGCTCGCGATCGTGCCGCTCGTCGTCGGCGCGTTCGCGTGGGGCGTCGAAAAACTCGTGCTGCGCCATGTGTACGCGCAGCAGCACGAATTCCACATCCTCGCGACCGTCGGGCTCGCGCTCGTGCTGCAGGAGTGCGCGATCCTCGCGTGGGGGCCGCTCGGCGACAACGTGCCGCCGCCCGACGCGCTGAACGGCGTCGTGATCTGGGGCGGCTTCGTCTACCCGAAGTACCGGCTGTTCGTGATCGGGTTCACGGCCGTGCTCGCCGCGTTGCTGTGGTGGGTGCTCGAAGGCACGCGGCTCGGCAGCACGGTGCGCGCGGGCAGCGAGTCGACGGAGATGGTGTCGCTGCTCGGCATCAACGTGACGCGCGTGTTCAGCCTCGTGTTCGCGCTCGGTGCGGCGACGGCCGCGCTGGCCGGCGTGCTCGCCGCACCGATCCGCGGCGTCGATCCGTTCATGGGTATCGAGGCGCTCGGCGTCGCGTTCGTCGTGGTCGTCGTCGGCGGGATGGGGAATTTTCTCGGCGCGCTGGTCGGCGGGCTGCTGGTCGGCATCGTGCAGAGCCTGATGAGCACGCTGTGGCCGGAAGGCGCGCGGTTGATGATTTATGTCGCGATGGCGGCCGTGCTGCTGTTGCGTCCGAACGGTTTGC
Organism: Burkholderia seminalis; assembly: GCF_001718535.1. Classification (NCBI taxonomy): domain Bacteria; kingdom Pseudomonadati; phylum Pseudomonadota; class Betaproteobacteria; order Burkholderiales; family Burkholderiaceae; genus Burkholderia; species Burkholderia seminalis. The sequence goes on from NZ_CP013399.1 coordinate 836,536, forward strand.
TGGGGAGGGCCGCATGATCCAGTCGTCGAAACCGCTGCCGCCGGGCGCGGCGGCGTCGCAACGCCCGCAGCCGTGGCGCGGCATGCTGCAGCGGCCGGAAGGCTGGCTGGCGGTGATCGCCGCGTGCGTGCTGCCGCTCGTGTTGAGTTCGGGGTCGCTCGCGACCGAAGTGCTGGTGTTCGCGCTTGCCGCGCTCGGCTGCAACCTGCTGCTCGGCTATACGGGGCTGTTGTCGTTCGGGCAGGGCATCTTCTTCGGGCTCGGCAGTTACACGGCGGGGCTGGTGCTGACGCGCGGCGTCGAGTCGGTGACGGCCGCGCTGGCCGCGGCCGCGGTGCTCGGCGCCGTCGCGGCCGCGCTGGTCGGCTGGTTCTCGATCCGGCAGCGCGGCACCTATTTCGTGATGCTGACGCTTGCGTTCGGACAGTTGTTCTACTTCCTCGCGTATACGACGCCGGATGTGACGGGCGGCGACAACGGGCTGCTCGACATCCCGCGCCCCGCGCTGTCCGCGTTCGGGCATCCGCTCGTCGTGCTCGATTCGCCGTGGCGCTACTACGGTTTCGTCGCGGTGCTGTTCGTCGCGGTGTTCTGGCTGCTGCTGCGTGTGTCGCGCTCGGTGTTCGGCCGGACGCTGCTCGCGATTCGCGACAACGAGGCGCGCGCGGCGGCGGCCGGCTACGACGTGAAGCGCTTCAAGCTCGCGGCGTTCGTGATCTCGGGCGCGGTCACGGGCCTCGCGGGGGCGCTGCATGCATTGATGACGGGCATCGCGCCGCTGTCGAACATCGACTACCACACGAGCGAGGTGATCCTCGTGATGACGGTGATCGGCGGCACGGGCAACCTGTTCGCGTCGGTGCTCGGCGCGGCGTTCTACGTGTTGTTCGCGGACTGGCTGTCGACGTTGTGGCCGCGCTGGCTGCTGCTGCTCGGCCTCGTGCTGATCGCGGTCAGCCTGTTCATGCAGCGCGGGTTGTGGGGGCTCGGCGAACGCGTCATCGCATCGCTGCGGCGTAACGATCGCACTGCGGCCACGGTCAAGGAGCAGCCATGAGCGAAGCGATTCTCGAAGCGCGCGGCGTCGTCAAGCGCTACGGCAAGTTCACCGCGCTGGGCGGGGTCGACCTGCGGATCATGCCGCGCACCGTGCATTCGGTGATCGGCCCGAACGGGGCAGGCAAGACGACGCTGTTCCATACGCTGACGGGCACGCTGCCGATCACGTCGGGCTCGATCCTGTTCGACGGTCACGACGTGTCGCGCGAACCCGATCACAAGCGCGTGCGGCGCGGGATTGCACGCTCGTTCCAGGTGACGAGCCTGTTTCCGAACCTGAGCGTGCGCGAGAACCTGCGGGTTGCCGCGCAGGGCGTCGATTCGCGTCGCGCGCTGAATCCGTGGGCGCCGCCGCGCGGTGCGCTCGCGCACGACGGCATCGTCGACGAGGTGCTCGAGCGGCTCGGCCTGCAGCGGTTCGCCGACACCGCGTCCGGCGTGCTGTCGCATGGCCAGCAGCGCCGGCTCGAGGTCGGCATGGCGCTGGCGGCGCGGCCGCGTGCGATTTTCCTCGACGAGCCGACGTCGGGCATGGGGATCGACGATCTCGACGACATGAAGGCACTGATCCGCGGCCTGCGCGACGACTACACGGTCGTGCTGATCGAACACAACATGGGCATCGTGATGGACATCTCGGACACGATCACGGTGATGCAGCAGGGGCGCGTCCTGGTCGAAGGCAAGCCCGATGCGATTCGCGGCGACGCGCGCGTGCGCAGCGCCTATCTCGGCAACATGATCACGGGAGGCCGCGCATGATGCTCGACGTGAAGGACGTGCACGCCTGCTACGGCAAGAGCCACGTGCTGCAGGGTATTTCGCTGAACGTCAATGAAGGCGAGACGGTGACGCTGCTCGGCCGCAACGGCGCGGGCAAGTCGACGACGCTCAAGACGATCGCGGGCGTCGTCGTGCCGACCGCCGGCACGGTGACGTTCGACGGCCGGCCGGTGTCCGGGCAGCCGGCGCACCGGATCGCCGCGCGCGGCCTGTGCTTCGTGCCCGAGCATCGCGGCATTTTCCGGCTGCTGTCGGTCGAGGAAAACCTGCGGCTCGGCGCGCGCCGCGATTCGCCGTGGCAGCTCGACGACATCTACCGGATCTTTCCGCGCCTGAAGGAGCGCCGCCGCAACGGCGGCGGGCAGTTGTCGGGCGGCGAGCAGCAGATGCTCGCGATCGGCCGCGCGCTGATGAATCATCCGCGGCTGCTGATGCTCGACGAGCCGGTCGAGGGGCTCGCCCCGGTGATCGTCGAGGAGATCGTCGAGCAGTTGAAGCAGATCAAGGCCGCCGGCGTCGCGATCCTGCTCGTCGAACAGAACCTCGAAGTGTGCACGCAGCTCGCGGACCGCCACTTCGTGATCGAGCAGGGCGTGATCGTCTACGAAGGCAGCAATGCCGCGTTCGCGGCCGATCATGACGTGAAGGACCGGTACCTGGGCGTCGGCGTCGCATGAACGCCGTACCCTTTCAATGCGAGGAATGGCAACGATGCAAGTAGAGCATTTGACTCCGGGCGTCGCGGCGTCCGGCTTGCGCGTCGATGGCGCACGGCTGTGGGACAGCCTGATGCGGCTCGCGCGGATCGGCGCGACCGACAAGGGCGGCGTGTGCCGTCTCGCGCTCACCGAACTCGATCGCGACGCACGCGACCTGTTCGTCGCGTGGGCGAAGGAAATCGGCTGCACGGTGCGTGTCGACGCGATCGGCAATATCTTTGCGCGGCGGGCGGGCGAACGCGACGACCTGCCGCCCGTGGCCACGGGCAGTCATATCGACACGCAGCCGACGGGCGGCAAGTTCGACGGCAACTACGGCGTGCTTGCCGGCCTCGAGGTGCTGCGTACGCTCGATGACGCCGGCGTGCGTACGCGCGCGCCGCTCGAGGTGGCCGTCTGGACCAACGAGGAAGGTTCCCGTTTCGTTCCGGTGATGATGGGATCCGGCGTGTTCTCGGGCGCATTCACGCTTGATCATGCACTCGTGCAATGCGACCGCGATGGCGTGTCGGTGCGCGACGCGCTGGCCGCGATCGGCTATGCGGGCGATGCGACCGGCGCGCATCCGGTCGGCGCGTATTTCGAAGCGCATATCGAGCAGGGGCCGGTGCTGGAGGCGCACGACACGACGATCGGCGTGGTCGAGGGCGCGCTCGGACAGCGCTGGTACGACGTGACCGTACACGGCATGGAAGCGCATGCGGGCCCGACGCCGATGGAGCTGCGGCGCGACGCGCTGCTGGTGGCGGCCGATCTCGTGCGTGCGGTGAACGGCATCGCGCGCGCACATCCGCCGCACGGCCGCGGCACGGTCGGCTGGGTCGACGTGCATCCGAATTCGCGCAACGTGATTCCCGGCCGGGTGACGCTGACCGTCGACCTGCGCGCGGCCGACGACGCGACGCTGGCGGCGATGGATGCGGAACTGCGTGCGACATGCGCGGACCTGTACGCATCAACCGGCATGCGGATCGACGTCGAGCAGGTCGTGTACTTTCCGCCGCAGCCGTTCGACGCGGCGCTGGTCGAGCAGGTTCGCGCCGGTGCGAGCGCGCTCGGGCTGTCGTCGATGAACGTGATCAGCGGCGCGGGCCACGACGCCGTGTATCTCGCGCGTGTTGCGCCGACCGCGATGATCTTCGTGCCGTGCAAGGACGGGATCAGCCACAACGAGATCGAGGACGCCGATCCGGCGCATCTGGAAGCCGGCTGCAACGTGCTGCTGCAGGCGATGCTGGGCGCTGCCGGGATCGCGGAGGGCGCTGCGCGATGAAGATCCTGATCGCCCGGATGAACCACGAGACCAACACGTTCTCGCCGGTGCCGACGCCGCTCGCCGCATTCGGCCGCAACGGCCCCGACTGGGGCGACGACGCGTATCGTGCGAACCGCGGGATGCGCACCGCGATGGCCGCGTTCATCGACGCGGCCGCGCGCGAAGGCGCCGACATCGTGACGCCCGTGTCGGCGGCCGCGAACCCGAGCGGGCCGGTCGCGGCCGACGCGTATGCGGCGATCTGCGATGCGATCGTCGCGGCCGCGCCCGGTTGCGACGCAGTGATGCTCGACCTGCACGGTGCGATGGTCGCCGAGCAGAGCGCGGACGGCGAGGGCCACCTGCTCGCGCGCGTGCGCGCGGCGCTGCCCGATGCGCCGATCGCGGTCGCGCTCGACCTGCATGCGAACGTCACGCAGAAGATGGTCGATCACGCGGACGTGATCGTCAGTTTCAAGACCTATCCGCACGTCGACATGTACGAGACCGGCGAGCATGCGGCACGGTTGCTGTTCGACCGGCTTCACGGCCGCGCGCGGCCCGTGCTCGCATGGCGGCAGCCGCCGCTGATGACGTCGACGCTGCGCAGCGCGAGCGCGGACGGCGCGATGCGGCGCGCGGTGGAGGCCGCGCGTGCGGCCGAAGCCGACGGGATGCTGGCGGTATCGGTGCTGCCCGGCTTTTCGCTCGCGGATATTCCCGCACCGTGCATCAGCGTCGTGGTGGTGGCCGACGGCGACCGTGCCGCGGCCGACGCGGTTGCCGAGCGCATCGCGCGGCAGATCTGGGACGCGCGCGACGAATTCGTCTATCGCAGCGCACCGCTTGCCGACTCGGTCGCGCAGGCCGCGGCGCTCGCGCGCGGCGCGGACCGCCCCGTGCTGTTGCTCGATCACGGCGACAACTGCATGTCGGGCGGCCCGTGCGACACGATGGACCTGCTCGAGGCCGCGCTCGCGCAGGGGCTCGACGGCATCGTCAGCGGGCCGTTGTGCGACCCCGAAGCCGTGGCGGCGCTGATCGACGCGGGCGTCGGCGCAACCGTCACGGTGCCGGTCGGCAACCGGCTGCCGTCGCACGGCGGCGTGCGGCGCGAGCCGTTCCGTGCGACGGGCGTCGTGCGCGCGATCACCGACGGCGAATACGTGATCACGGGGCCGACGTACACGGGGCAGCGCGCATACATGGGGCGGGCTGCCGTGCTCGACATCGGCGCGGCCACGCTCGTCGTCACCGAGCGTACGCAGGAGCCGTGGGATCTCGGCGTGTTCGAGAGCGTCGGCGTCGATCCGCGCCGGGCCCGCTTCCTGCTGCTGAAGTCGCGGATGTATTGCCGGCCGGTATTCGTGCCGATCGCGGCCGCGCTGGTCGAATGCGACAGCCGCGGCGTGACGGGCTCGGACTACGGGCTGTTCCGCTACGAGCGGCTCGCGCGGCCGGTGTATCCGCTCGACGACGTGGCACGGTGGGAGTCGGGCGCGCGATCGGCTGCGTGACGGGCCGGGGCGCGAGACGCCGGATTCGCGCGCTTTCGGGCATCATGCGATGGCTCCGGCTCGTCGAGCAGCAGGGCCGGGCAATCCATTGCGTCCGCAACCGATCCGGAGAACCGACCGCCATGCATTCGAATCCCTTCCGCCTGCGCAGCGCGCGCCTGCTCGCCGCGCTGACCTTCGCCACGACGGCCGTTGCCGCGCACGCCGCCGACTGGATCGTGTCCGGCAACGACGGCAAGTACCAGCGTGTCGAGGGCCGCGACACCTATCTGCCGTCTCCGCCGGCCGACACGCTGACGCTGCTCGATGCGAGCACGTTCCCGCCGAAGGTCGCGCTGCAGGTCGACGTCGAGAACGGCATCCAGGGGCCGCCGCAGGCCGTCGCGATCACGCCCGACGCGAAGCTCGCGCTCGTCGGCGCACCGACGCGCTACGACACGGCCGCGAAGCAGCTCGTGTTCGACACGTTCCTGCAGGTCGTGAATCTCGGCGCCGCACCGCCCGCGATCACGCGCATCGAGCTCGGCACGCATCCGCAAGGGATCGCGATCGACCGCTCGGGCCGGCTCGCGCTCGTCGCCAATGTCGACGGCAGCGTGTCGATCCTGCGCATCGACGGCACGCAGGTGACGCTCGACGGCAGCCTGAAGATCGGCAAGAAGCGGCTGGCCGGGATCAGCTTCACGCACGATGGCAAGCATGCACTCGTGTCGCTGCGCGACGAGCAGGGCGTCGCGGTGCTGAACGTCGACGACGGCAAGGTGACCGACAGCGGCACGCGTTTGAGCACGGGCGTCGCGCCTTACACGATCGACGTGTCGAGCGACAATCGCTGGGCCGTCGTCAGCAACGTGGGGCTGGCGGGGCTGCCGGGTTATACGGGCACGCTCGCGGGCGACGCCGATTCGGTCGCACTGGTCGACGTGTCGCGCGTGCCGTTCCGCACGGTCCAGTACCTGACGGTGCCGTCGCTGCCGGAAGGCGTCGCGATCTCGCCGGACGGCAAATGGATCGCCGTGCAGGCGATGGACGGCTCGAACCTGACACCGGACAACCCGGGCCGCCACGCGCACGGCAAGGTGCTGCTGTTCGCGATCCGCGACGGCCAGGCTGTGAAGGTGAACGAGGTGCCCGGCGGCGAAGCCGCGCAGGGCATCGTGTTTACCGCCGATAGCCGGCACGTGATTGTGCAGTTCAACGTCGAACGGCAGCTTGCGCTGTATGCGGTCGAAGGCGGCAAGCTGCGCGACACGGGCAAGCGGATCGCGCTGACGAGCGGGCCGTCGTCGTTGAGGACGCTGCCGCGCTGACGCGCGCGGCATGCCCGCTCGTTCTTCTCCGCGAGTTCATGCGGCGCCCGGCTTCGCCGGGCGTCCGTCGCCCACACTCGTTCACGCCGCCGCCGCAATGCAACAAATGGCGGCAATTCATGCCCGAAGCACTTGGCTTCAGATTGTTTAGTTAAACAAACTGAAAATTCGGGAAACTTCCTGTAGTGCATAAACAGTCGTTGCGGCACTGTAAGCCCTCGGGAAGCGGGTGGCATTCCCGGAAATTGGAGGGCGAGACGGTTGCGGCAGCAACGATTGCCATCGCCGGATTAATCGTTTTAATCAACGGTACTAATCAAAAAAATGAAAAATTCGCGACTCATGCTTGTCGCTGCACTGGCCTGTGCAGCGCTTGCCGCATGTGGCGGCGACGACGTGAACGGTGTTTCGACGGCCACGAACACAGCCGGCGATACGCTGTCGATGGTGCCGCCGGCGACTTCGGTGCCGTCCCCGCAGCCGCAGCCCGGTCGATCGACCGCGCCCAAGCGTACCGACATGCAGCTGACCGGGTTCGTCAACCCGCTCATCGGCACGCAGGTCAACCCGGATTCGGGTTATGCGGGCAACGTGAGCCCGGGCGCGATGGTGCCGTTCGGCATGGTGAACTTCGGGCCGAACACGCCGCGCCGCGACTTCAACGGCTCGGGCGGCTATCTGTCGTCGGGCGGCTCGGGCGGCACGATCGACTTCTTCAGCGTGACGCATCTGAGCGGCGTCGGCTGCCCGGGGCAGGGCGCGGTCGCGATGCTGCCGACCGATGCGGCGACGGCGGTGGCATCGGGCGGCCGGCCGATCGGTATCGGGTACAGGTATGCCGATGAAACGGCCCAGCCCGGCTACTACAAGGTGCGCCTCGCGAACGGCATCGTGACGGAGCTGAGCGCGACGGCCCGCGCCGGCATCGCGCGTTTCACGTACACGAACAAGGACAAGGGCTTTTTCTCGATCGATGCGAAGCTGAACGGCAACAGCGATTCGGGCAGCACGAAGGTCACCGCGAACAACGTCGCGCTGGCGCTCGCGAGCGACGGCAAGTCGCTGAGCGGACAGGCCGTGGCGCCGGCATTCTGCACGCCGTACGGTACGGTCTGGAATGCGCCCGTGTATTTCCACGCGACCTTCGACAAGCCGCTGCGCAGGCAGACCGGCACGTCGTCGGTGAACACGGCCAGCAACGGCGCGGCGACGCTGCAGTTCGACCTGACCGACGCGGACCGGACGGTGACCGTGAAGATCGGGATCTCGTCCGTCAGCCTCCGGAATGCGCGGGCGAACCTGAAAGGCGAGGGTGACAAGCTCACGTTCGACGACGCGCGGGCGAACGCGTCCGGCCTGTGGAACGACCGGCTCAACACGATCCAGATCGACCAGGCCGCGAATCCGTCCTCGCTCGATGCGACACAGAAGGCCAACCTCACGAAGTTCTACACCGCGCTCTACCGCGTGTTCGCCACGCCGACGCTCTACAGCGACGCGAACGGCGAATTCCGCAGCATGCGTCAACCGAGGAACGCGGACGGCAGCTATCCGAAATCGGTCGACCAGACCGGCACGATTCCGCCGCGCGCGACGGCGAAGGTCGGCGACTACGCGTTCCGGCGCGCCGACGGCTCACAGGGCGGCGCAGGCGCACACTACACCGGCTTCTCGCTGTGGGATACCTACCGGTCGCAGGCGCAGCTGCTGGCGATGCTCGCGCCGAAGGAATCGAGCGACATGATGCAGTCGCTCGTCGTCGACGCGTTGCAGTGCGGTGCCTTCCCGCACTGGGTCGACGGCAGCGACGATTCGACGCCGATGGCCGGCGACAACGCGTTGAACGTGATTGCCGGCGCGTACAAGTTCGGCGCGACCGATTTCGACCTGGTGTCGGCCGCGCGGCTGACGAAGCAATCGGTATTCGATCCGTCGAACGCGTGCAACGACCGCACGAGCGCGGCGGGGCTCGCCAATTTCCTGACGGCCCATTACCTGTCGCAAAGCGACGACGGCCATTCGTCGTCCGCGACCATCGAGCGCGTGCTGAGCGATCGTTCAGCCGCCGCGTTCCTGCAGGCGCTACCGGCGAGCGTGCTGAACGCGCCGTCGGTCGGCGTGACGCCCGACAACATCGGCGCGCTGTACACGCGAGCCGGATGGTGGCGCAACCTCTTCGACTACACGAACAAGGTGATCGCCGCGCGCAACGCACCGCTGTCCGGTTCGGCGCCCGGCACGCTGGGCACGCTCGTGCCGGGCGCGTTCCACGAGTCGACGGAGCCGAACTACTTCTGGACCTTCGCGCAGGACTGGACCGCACTGATCGACGCGATCGGCGGCAAGCAGGCGGCCGTCGCGCGGCTGAACAACCTGTTTGCGATCACGACGCCATTCTCGACCGTGCCGGGCTCCGCCGACCTGAACGGCGGCGAATCGTCCACCCGCCTGTACATCGGCAACGAACCGTCGTTCCAGTCGCCGTGGGGATACAACTGGGCCGGCCAGCCGAGCGGCGCGCAGTACATCCTGCCGATCATCATGTCGAAGGCGTTCACGACCGCGCGCGACGGCCTGCCGGGCAACGACGACATGGGCGCGACGTCGAGCTGGTACGTGTGGGCGGCGCTCGGCATGTTCCCGGTCATTCCGTCGGAAGCCGGGCTCGCGTTGTCCACGCCGCAATTCAGCGGGATCACCGTCTGGCTCGGCAACGGCAAGACGCTGCGGCTCGACAGCGACAAGCAGGTCGCGATGGACGCGTCGGGTCGTCCGTCGTTCGCGTACATCCAGTCGCTGAAGGTCAACGGTGCGGACTATGCCGGGTCGTGGCTGCCGCTCGGCACGATCGCCAACGGCGGGACGATGCGCTACACGCTGTCCGCGACGCCGACGCAATGGGCGACTGCCGACAACCTGACGCCGCCGTCCGGGCCGAACGCGGACTACACGCGCATGACGGCTGGCGCGCACTGACGGCGGCGCCATCACGGAGGGCGCGTGGCGGCCCGACCGTCCCGACCGCGGATCGGGGCTCGGCGGTGTGCCGCCGGCATGCCGACGGGCGTTACGGACGCAGCAGATCGAACCCGCCGAACACGACGACACCGCTGAGCGCGATCATCGCGACGGAGTGCTGGCCGAAGTAGAGAATCGCGGCGGCAAGCCACGTCGTGATGCAGAAGGCGCCGATGCGGGCCATCGTGTGTTCCTCGAATACATGATGAATGAAGCGCGCGCCGCACGGCGCTCGCCGCTCGAACCGGCGAGCGGGTCACGGAGGCAGGCGGAACAGGCGACCCGCTGCGCCGCGATGGCGGTGTCGGCACGCGTGACATGCCGCGCCCGACAGGGCGGGAGTCGATACCGGCGCGGTAGCACGCGAACGCCCGAAGGCGGTCGACGCGCGGTTCCGGCCGGCGAAGCCGCGATTTTACCAGCGCCGCGGTGGTGCCATTCTGGCCCTTTCGCGACTGAAACGGCGATCGGTCGGCGCATCCGTCGACCCCGATACTCAAGTTTCGTGTGACGAATGCCGTAAACGAGTTGGAAGGCATTTCCCGCCCCGTCACGATTCGTTTACCGACACAGGGACCGACACGATGCAGATCGATTTCTCCACGACCGCGCGCGCCTCGCTGGCGGACAGCGGCGTGAGCGCGAACCCATCGGCCGCCGCGGCCGCGACCTCGTCCGCCGACGGCACGACGGCTGCCCCGGGCAGCACCGGCACGACGGGGACGAGCAGTACCACCGGCGCGAAGGCGGCCGGCGATACCGGCGAAACGCTCGGCGCATCGGGTGCGTCGTCGGCGGAGGACCCGGCCGTCACGCAGTTGAAGGCATTGATCGAGCGGCTGCAGAAGCAGCTCGCGACGCTGGAACGGCAGATGGCGGACGCGGCCCGGCGCGCGAAGGACGATCCGTCCGCCGTCATCGAGCAGCAGACGCTGGGCGCGCAAGCCAGCTCGATCTCGGCGGCGCTGTCGACGGCGATCTCGCAGCTCGCGGCGGCGCTCCAGAAGTCGGGCAACGCGTCGTCGGGCGGCCTGGTGTCGACCCAAGCCTGACGGCTTCGGCCCGCGCGGCCCGCACGCATTACAATCGCAAGCGCGTCTCCCTCGAAAGGACGGCAAAACGATGCATGCGGAACCCGACGACGACGAACTCGTCCGCTTCGACGCCCACGGCGGCACGCCGCTGCCGGCGGCCGAGGTCGAAGGCTGGCTGGAACACGACGGCGCGCGCATCTGGCACGCGTCGTTCGGCCATGGGCCGCCGGTCGTGCTGCTGCACGGCGGCCTCGGTCACGGCGGCAACTGGGGCAACCAGGTGCCGGCGCTGCTCGCGGCCGGCTACCGCGCGATCCTGATCGACAGCCGCGGCCACGGCCGCAGCACGCGCGACGCGCAACCCTATTCCTACGAACGCATGGCGTCGGACGTGCTGGCGGTGCTCGACGCGCTGCATGTCGACCGCGCGCGCTTCGTCGGCTGGAGCGACGGTGCGTGCGTCGCGCTCGTGCTGGCGGCCCGTGCACCGGCCCGCGCGGCCGGCGTGTTTTTCTTCGCGTGCAACATGGACCCGAGCGGCACGAAGGAGGTGGTGCCGGGCCCGCTGATCGACCGCTGTTTCGCGCGGCACCGCAAGGACTACGCGCAACTGTCCGCGACACCCGATCAGTTCGACGCATTCGTCGCGGCCGTCAGTGAAATGATGCGCACGCAACCGAATTACACGGCGGGGGATCTCGCGGCGATTGCCGTGCCGGTCGCGATCGTGCAGGGCGAGCACGACGAATTCATCCGCCCCGAGCATGCCGCGTATCTGGCGGACACGATTCCGGGCGCGACGCTGACGATCCTGCCCGGCGTCAGCCATTTCGCGCCGCTGCAGCGCCCCGCGCGATTCAACGCGGCGATGCTGGCGTTTCTCGACCGGCTGCCGCGGTGATCGTACGCGCCCGCCGGGCCGCGTGCGTCGTCCGGCCGATGCGGATTCTTCTCGCCGGCCGTCGTACTCCGTCGTTCCAGAAAAACAATCGTTCGGGACTCAGATCATGCGCGTCATCCTGATTTGCCTTGCATTCCTGATTGGCGATGCCCACGCCGGGCCGTTTGCATCCGACCTGCACGAATCGGTGGATACGGTCGACGTCAAGGTGAAGGATTTCTACGGCAAGGAAGATACCGGCACGGTCGCGATCACGCGGTTCATGCCGATCGGGAACGGCCCATTCCCGATCCTGCTTCTCAATCACGGGCGCAATGCGCAGGATCGTGTCTCACCGGCGCGATTTCGTTATACGCAACAGGCCAGGTTCTTCGTCAGCAAAGGATTTGCCGTATTCGAACCGACGCGGATCGGATATGGGCGATTCGGCACGCAGTTCGATCCGGAATACAGCGGCGCATGTCGCCACAAGGATTATCACCCGCTGGTCGACGCGGCACGCGCCGAGGAGCGCGCGGTACTGGACTACGCGAAACACCAACCGGACGTCGACCCGAATCGCATCGTCATCGTCGGTCAATCGGTAGGCGGCCTCATCACGACGGCGATGGCGGCCGACAATCCGGACGGCGTGGTCGCGGCGATCAATTTCGCCGGCGGCGCGGGCGGCGATCCCGTCCAGCACCCCGGGGCGCCGTGTCAGGGCGAACTGATGGAAGCGATGTTTTCAAGCTTCGGGACCACGGCGCGTGTCCCGATGCTGTGGATCTATACGGAGAACGACCGGTACTTCGATCCGACCTACAGCGGCGCGTGGTACAAGGCCTTCGTCCGTGCGGGCGGCGACGCGGATTATCGGCTGCTGCCGCCGTTTTCCGACAACGGACACCTGCTGTTCTCGCGTGGCATCGACCTCTGGCAACCCGTCGTGTCCGAATTTCTCGAGCATCACGGCTTTCCTTCCGCACACCAGCCTTGACCCGCATCGCGGTCGAGCCTCGATCGCGGCAGGCGCGGCGGCACCCGTGACGATGCGTGATGCCGCGGGTCTCATAAGAATTTCTTTAGGCTCGCGCAACATATCGTCGATTGTTGGCGGCCGGCCGGCGGCGGATAGTCCTGCATCGACAGGCCGGCCAGAACGATCGCCGTGCGGCGCGTAGCGGCCTGTTGCTCATGCAACCATCCGATACCAAAGGAACCGCAACGATGCGATTCACCATGACCCGCTTCGCCGCGACGCTGCTCGTCGCCGCCTGCGCCACCACCGCGGCCGGCCGCGCGGCCGCCACCGTGCAGGACGACATCCGCGACACCGTGACCCGCCACGTCGCCCCGCTGATGAAGCAGTACGCGATTCCCGGCATGGCGATCGGCATCGTCGCCGACGGCAAGCCTTACGTGTTCGACTACGGCGTGATGTCGAAGCAGACCGGCAAGCCCGTCACCGGCGGCACGCTGTTCGAGATCGGCTCGGTCAGCAAGACGCTGACCGCGACGCTCGCATCGGACGCGCAGGAGGGCGGCGAGCTGTCGCTCGCGGACCCGGTCGCCAAGTATCTGCCCGAACTGCAGGGCAAGCCGTTCGGCGTCGTCACGCTGCTCCAGCTCGGCACGCACACGCCCGGCGGGACGCCGCTGCAGGTGCCCGACAGCATTCGCGACGACGCCGGCCTGATCCGCTATCTCGACGCGTGGCGGCCCGAGTATGCGCCGGGCACGCACCGCAAGTATTCGAACGTCGCGATCGGCATGCTCGGGTGGCTCACCGCGAAGGCCATGCACAAGGACTTCGCGGCGCTGATGGAGCAGCGGCTCTTTCCCGCGCTCGGCATGACGCACACGTACATCAACGTGCCCGACGCACGCATGGCCGATTACGCGCAGGGCTATACGAAGGACGGCAGGCCGGTCCGGATGACGCAAGGCATGCTGTGGCAGCCGGCCTACGGCGTGCGGACCACGGCGGCGGACCTGTTGCGCTTCGTGCAGGCGAACATGGGGATGATCCAGACGGCGCCGCGCCTGCAGCGCGCGATCGACCGCACGCACGCCGGTTATTTCCGCGCGGGGCCGTTGACGCAGGACCTGATCTGGGAACAGTATCCGTACCCGGTCGCGCTGCCGACACTGCTCGAAGGCAACGCACCGAAGATGCTGTACGACGCGGTACCGGCCAGCGCGATCAAGCCGCCGCTGGCGCCGAACCCCGATACGTGGATCAACAAGACCGGTTCGACCGGCGGCTTCAGCACGTATGTCGCATTCGTGCCGTCGAAGCGGATCGCGATCGTGATGCTCGCGAACGGCAGCGTGCCGATCGAGGACCGCGTGAAGGCCGCGTACGGGATTCTCGGGTCCCTTGGCGCCGGGCGGTAACGCTTCCGCGAGCGGCGGCGACAGGGGGGCGCGATGGCGCGGGCGAGCCGTGTCGCCGTCGCTTACCCGGCCGGTTGCTCGTCGTAGGCGACGAAGATCTTCCGCGTGCGTTCGACGACTTCCCAGGTGCCGCGAAAGCCGGGGGGAATCACGAAGCGGTGGCCCGCGCGCACGGTCTTCCGGTTGCCCTCGGTGTCGGTGATCACGGACGTGCCCTCCAGGATCTCGCAGTACTCCGCTTCCGTATAGGCGACATGCCAGCATCCGGGCGTGCTTTCCCAGATGCCGGTCGAAAACCGCCCGCACGGACTCGCGAAGCCCGGCGTGAGCGTCTGCAGCGGATCGCCGGAGATCAGCTTCTCGGGCGACACGCGGTACTGCGTGGGCGCACCGCTCGGGCGGAGCGCGTCGGTAATCAATGAAACGTCGATCATGATGGTCAGGTTGCGTCGAATTGAAATGAACGCGCCGTCGGCGCGTTCGCATGATTTCATACTTGCGGGCGGTTGCGTCAGTTGCCGGTTTTCAGTTGCTGCCACAGGCGGTTCTCGAGGCGCGCGATGTCGGCCGAACGCGGCTTCGAGAGCGTCATCCTGTCGAGCACGTCGGCGGACAGGTACACGTTCGGGTCGTGCGCGACGGCCGGCGTCACGTACTGACGGGCCGCCCGGTTGGCACTCGGGTAGTAGATCTCGTTGGTGATGTCCGCGTTGACCTTCGGGTCCTGGATGTAGTTGATCCATTGCAGCGCGGCCTCCGGATGCGGCGCATCCTTCGGAATCGCCATCACGTCGAACCACAGGATGCCGCCTTCCTTCGGGTTCGCGTAGCGGATCTCGTAGCCGCGTTTCGCCGCGGCCGCTTCGCGGCGCGCGACGCTGACGTCGCCCGACCAGCCGAGCACGACGCAGACGTCGTTGTTCGCGAGGTCGTTGTTGTAGCCCGACGAGTTGAACTGCGTGATGTAGGGGCGCACCTTCTTCAGCATGTCGAACGCCGCGTGATAGTCGGCCGGGTTCTTGCTGTTCGGGTCCTTGCCGAGATACTGGAGCGCGGCCGCAAACACGTCGTCCGGCGCATCGAGGAACGACACGCCGCAGCTTTTCAGCTTCGACACGTTGGCCGGATCGAACACCAGCGCCCAGCTGTCGAGCGGCGCACCGTCGCCGAGTGCCTTCCTGACCGCCTGCACGTTGTAGCCGACGCCGTCGGTGCCATAGGCCCACGGCACGCCGTACTGGTTGCCCGGGTCCGATTCGGCGATCTTCTTCATCAGCGCGGGATCGAGGTTCGCGAGATTCGGCAGCTTCGTCTTGTCGAGCTTCTGGTACACGCCGGCCTGGATCTGCTTGGCCATGTAGTTCGACGTCGGCACGACGATGTCGTAGCCCGAACTGCCGGCCAGCAGCTTCGACTGCAGCGTGTCGTCGCTGTCGTAGACGTCGTAGCGCACGTGCACGCCCGTTTGTTTCTGGAAGTCCGGGATCGTCGTCTTCGCAATGTACTCGGACCAGTTGTAGACGTTCAGTTCGGCGTCGGCCGCGCGGGCCGGTGACACCGACAGCGGCGCGAAGCACGCAACGGTCGCGATTGCAACGGGGAAGGCGAGACGAAAAACGCGGACGATCATGGTCACTCCCTTTCGGAACGAGGGCGGCGCACTGCGTGGCGCATGCGCGCCGCGGGACGGTCGGCGAGGCGCGCGCCGGTTCGCTTCGAACCGCGAACGCGCCGACGGGCCTCGCCGGATATCGGAGATGACTGTAGGGGGCGGCCGGCCGGATGTCTGTCCATGAAATCCGTACAGCCGGGCGGCCGCGTGCACCGGAACCCGGTGCGAGGGAATTGGCAACGCACTTTTGGCGTGGTAACGGTGGTCGTCTCCTTCTCCCGTGCATCGTATGACCGACCATGACACCGCCGCGGCGACCGATATCCAGTTGAACCAGCTCGTGTTCCTGTCCGACGCGCTGTCGGCCGTGGCCGGCGCGATCGGATCGCCGGATTTCGTCGCGGTCGTGTTCGAGAACCTCACGCGCATCGTCGATTGCGATTCCATTCATCTGGATTACGAGGACGAGTCGCTGCTCGAGCGGCGCGTCGGCTGGATCGGTAGCTACGGCACGTATCCGGACCAGATCGAGCGCACGATGACGCGCTATTACCGCGATTTCGCGCGGATCGACACGACCTTCGACTGCATCCGCGGCGAGCGCGATACGCAGTTGCTGCAGTTGTCGACGCTGCGGCTGAACCCGGAGATCCGGCGCGCGTTTTACGATACCGAGGACATTCACGACGAATGCGTGGTCACGTATCGCGTGGACGAGCTGACCTACGCGCTGTCGGTATGCCGCGCGCGCCGGCTGCCGCCGTTTTCGCTGAAGGAGCTGAGCATCGTCCGGCATGTCGCGCTGATCGTGTTGCCGCTGGCGGTCGCGCATCGACGCATCGTCGGCGACCGGCCGGCGGATGCAGGCGCGGCGCGTGCGCGCGAGGGCGTCGTCACGCAGCGACTGCACGACGTGTTCGAGAAGCTGACGTCGCGCGAGTCGGAAGTGTGTGCCCGCCTCATTCGCGGCCGGAAGACGCAGGATATCGCGCACGAACTCGGCATTCGTCCGTCGTCGATCGACACCTACGCGCGGCGCGCGTTCGCGAAGCTCGGCATCGAATCGCGGCGCCAGCTGCTGAACCTGCTGGTCGATCACGATGCGCTCGACGCGTCGTCGGCGGCGCGCAGGAGCGCCGTGTGACGGCGCCGCCGTGACGCACCCGCGATACGCAAGGAGCGCCCGTTGAGCATGGTCTGGGATGGAATCACGAGCGCCGATGTGCTCGGTGACGCGCAGGTCGAAAGCCGGCACGCATTGGCCGACGCGGCGCGCAGCGGCGAATGGGCGACGGTGCTCGACTTCGTGGCACGCCAGCCCGACCTCGTCAATGCGACGCGGCTCGGCGGCACGTCGTTTTACACGCCGCTGCATCTGGCCGCTTTCGGCGGCGCGCCGCGAACGGTCGTTGCCGAGCTGCTGCGCCTCGGTGCATCGCGCATGCTGCGCGATGCACGACGCGAGCGTGCGGTCGACATCGCCACGCGGTTCGGGCATCGGCACCTGGTCGAGTTGCTGACGCCGCAGCCGCAGCGCTTCGTGCCCGACGATACGCTGCGCGCCATCCAGCGCCGTTTCCACGAGATGATTCTCGGCCGCATCGCTCACCTGCGCGTCGACGCACTGCGCCTGCCCGAACTCGAACCGCTGCTCGAACTCGACGCGCAGGCCGGAAACACGTGGTTCGCCGTGCCGGGCATGTACGGCGGCTTCGGTTATGCGTTGCGCACGGACGGCGAGACGACCGTGCTCGTGTCGGAGAGCTGGAGCCGCGTGGTCGGCGGGTCGGGCCAGCGACACGAGATCACCGCGCATGGCTGCACGCTGGTCGAAGAAGGGTTCGTCTGACGCGGCCGATCGTCCCCCGTCGCGCTCGAAACCCGAATGACGCGCGGCCCGAATGCCTGTTCGGGCGATTCGGGCCGGCAATGCGCAGGGGAGGGGCGAATCGTTGCGCGTGTCGGGAGGCGTGCTCTCCTGCGCGCCGCCGCGGCTCAATGTCCGCGATAGATCGAGTGGCGGCTGTCGATCGTCGTCGCGCGGCCGGATTCGCCGGTGGTGCGGGCTTCGCTGCCGTAGCCCGCTTGGTCGGCTTCCGGTGCGACGGTATTTTCACGCACGCGCTTTTCGGCGGCGAGGATCGCGACCGGATACCGGTTGTGGTCCAGCGCCGGGGTGTAGCCGACGGCCGCGAGGCGGGCCATTTCGGCCTTCACGTCGGCGCGGGTCAGCGGGCGGTCGGCCTGTTGCGCGAACGACAGCACGGGTGCGGAAAGGATCAGTGCGGCAAGCGTGGAAGAAATCAGCGTTTTCATCATGGGTCCCTGTCAGGTTGGGTGAACCGCAACCACATCGATGTCGTTGCGAGTGCAGCCAATATAGGTATCGCCACGCCCGGGAAAAACGGCCTCCGGCCCAATTGATTTTTGAGCTGGAATCACGAATCGGGAGCGAATTCGGTCGACGGCCTTGCCGGTCAGGCGTTTCGCCGGAACGGGGGCGGGGAGGCACATCGGTACGCGCATCAAACAGGCCGATAAGACCTCGTGGGACTCAAGTGTGTCGAATTCCGTCTTGGACAGACTTAACCGGCGTCCCTAGACTGAACTCGCTTTCCCATACTCCCTGGAGAAAATCATGAGTCTCGAAGACAAGCTGCCCGGCAACAAGATCCTTGGTTTCGGTACTGCCCCGCTCGGCAACATGTTCCGCAACATTCCCGACGCGGAAGCCGCGGCCACCGTCGAAGCGGCATGGCAACACGGCATCCGATATTTCGATTCGGCACCGTTCTACGGCGCCGGTCTCGCGGAAATCCGCCTCGGCGACGCGCTGGCGAACCATGCGCGTGACGAATACGTATTGAGCACGAAGGTCGGCCGCGTGATCCTCGATGAAATCGAAGACGTGTCGGCGCGCGATCTCGGCGAAAAGGGCGGCCTGTTCGAACACGGCCGGCCGAACCGCATCGTCAACGACTACACGGCCGACGCGACGCTGCGTTCGATCGAGGACAGCCTGAAGCGCCTGCGTACCGACCGCCTCGACATCGTCTGGGTGCACGACATCGCCCAGGACTTCTACGGCGATGAATGGCTCGCGCAATTCGAGGTCGCGCGCAAGGGCGCATTCCGCGTGCTGAGCAAGCTGCGCGAAGAAGGCGTGATCGACGCATGGGGCCTCGGCGTGAACCGCGTCGAACCGATCGAGCTGGTGCTCGACCTCGCCGAACCGCAACCGGACGGCATGCTGCTGGCCGGCCGCTACACGCTGCTCGATCACGAACGTGCGCTGCAACGCGTGATGCCGGCGGCTGCCGCGCAGAACGTCGGGATCGTCGTCGGCGGCCCGTACAGCTCGGGCGTGCTCGCAGGCGGCACGCACTTCGAATACCAGAAGGCTTCGCCGGCAATTCTCGCGAAGGTCGAGCGGATCAAGGCGATCGCCGCGCGCCACGACGTGCCGATCAAGGCCGCCGCGCTGCAGTTCTTGATGTCGCATCCGGCCACCGTCGCGGTGATCCCGGGCGCGAGCCGTCCGGAGCGGATCGCGGAAGACCAGGCTGCGCTGAACGTGGCGATTCCGGCCGATTTCTGGCGTGACATGCGTGAACAAGGCCTGATCGCGGCCAATGCGCCGCTACCGACCGGTCGTTGATCCTGACGGGTGATGACGTGGCACAGGCAAATGCAAGCATCGAACTCCCGGCTTCGGCCGGAACCGTCTGGCAACTGATCGGCGGCTTCGGGTCGCTGCCCGACTGGCTGTCGTACATTCCTGCCAGCGAGCTGGGCGAAGGCGGGCGCGTGAGGCGTCTCGCGAACCCGGGCGGCGAGACGATCGTCGAGCGGCTGGTCGCGTTCGACGAAGCGGCACGCAGCTACACGTACGCGATCCTCGAAGCGCCGTTCCCGGTCGTGAACTATCGCGCCACACTGCGCGTGCGCGAAAACGGATCGAACGCGTCGACCGTCGAGTGGTCGGGCACGTTTACGCCACGCGGCGCGACCGACGACGAAACCATCCGGCTGTTTCGCGGGATCTACGAAGACGGCCTCGCGGAACTGGCGAAGCGGTTCGCGGCGGACTGACGGCAGTGCGCCGCATCGTGTGTGAAGGCGGGGGCGCGTCCATGCCGTTCGGTATGCGAAGCAGGTGCGCGCCCGCCACCTGCGCGCGGGTGCCGGTCTTATTTCTCAACCGCCGCGACGACGTCCTCGCCGGTCAGGATCTCGCGGAAGATGCCGACCAGCGGCCGCAGGTTGACCTTGTGCCACGCGGCCCACAGCGGCGTGCGGTAGCTGAACCACGGCAGCTCGCGCAACACGACGCCTTCCGGTACCTGGTGTCGCAGGCTCTGCTGGATCATCGTCACGCCGAGCCCGGCGGCAACCAGGCCGAGCGCCGCGAGCGGCTCGGTCGCTTCCACCGAAATGTCCGGCGAGAAGCCGGCCCTTGCACAGGCCGCGACGAACGCGCCGTGACGCGGCGCGCTTTCCTGCTGCGTCACGCCGATCCACGCCTGGGCGGCGAGATCGCCGGCGACGAGCGCCTTCTTCTTCACGAGCGGGTGCCCGTCGGGCATCGCGAGCAGCATCGGATCGTTCAGCACCATCGCCGAATCGAGTTCGGGATCGTCGGGCGCGGGCGGCTCGGTGACGAGCGCGATGTCGAGGCTGCGCTCGCGCAAGCCTTCGAGCTGCGCGGCGGACTGATAGTTGTACAAGGCGATATGAACGGCCGGACGATCGGCGCGCAGCGTCTTCAGCGCGCGCGGCAGCACGCCCGAGTGCGTGGCCGTTTCGAGGTAACCGATGCACAGGCCGCCTTCGTCGCCGCGGCCGAGCCGGCGCGCGAGCGATTCGAGCCGGTTCGCATGGCGCAGGAACGCATGCGTTTCGCTGAGGAACGTGCGCCCGTCGCGCGTCAGACGAATGCGCTGCTGGCTGCGTTCGAACAGCGTCAGGCCGAGCTTTTCCTCGAGCTGCGCGATCTGGCGGCTGAGCGGCGATTGCGAAATGTGCAGGCGCTCGGCCGCGCGGCCGACGTGTTCTTCTTCCGCGACCGCGATGAAATACTGAAGCTGGCGGATGTCGAGCATATAAGACCTTCAGGGACTCAAGTTTTTGTAATTATGTCCCTGGTGGACTTATTCGTGCAACCTGGCCGGATGCAATTTCCTTCAAACCCGGGGAGGCGTGCGAGCCTCGACGACATGCCGCCGATCGCGCGTCAGGCGTCGCATGCGCGGCGCCGCCGGCGCGCCTCGTCAATTTCCGTACAGGTCGAAATTGAAATACTTCGACTGGATCGTGTTGTAGGTGCCGTCGCTGCGGATCTGCGCGATCGCGCGATTGAGTGCGTCGCGCAGGTCGCCGTCGGCCTTGCGCACGCCGGCCGCGTCGCCGTTGCCCATGATCTTCGGATCGTACACGACGCCGCCGGCGAACGAGAAGCCGTTGCCGCGCGGCGTCGACAGGAACCCGAGCTGGCCTTGCACGGCATCCATCAGCCCGCCGTCGACGCGCCCGGTGACGAGGTCCGCATACGCCTGGTCGTAGCTCGGATATGGGACGACCTCGACCTTCGCGGCCGCCCACTTTTCTCGCGCATAGGTTTCCTGGATCGTGCCCTGTTCGACCGCGACGCGCTTGCCGGCGAGCTTCGCCGCGTCCGGCAACAGCCCCGAGCCGGTGCGCGCGATCAGCCGCGTCTGGTTGCGGTACAGGCGGTCGGTGAAGTCGATCTGCTGGCGCCGCTGTTCGGTCGCGGCCATCGACGACAGGATCACGTCGAACTTGCGCGCCTGCAGCCCCGGAATCAGCCCGTCGAAACTGCTCGATACCCACACGCATTTCGCCTTCAGCTTCGCGCACAGCGCGTTGCCGAGATCGATGTCGAAGCCTTGCACGCTGCCGTCGGTCGCGGTCGATTCGAACGGCGGGTAGGTCGGGTCGACACCGATGCGGATGGTCGTCCATTCCTTCGCCGACGCCAGCGACGCGAAGGCCATCGCGGCGGCGGAAAGGAGAATCGTGAGGCGCGTCTTCATGGTCAGGCTCCGTTCGTGTAAGGAAGAGTAGGCATGCGCATCAGCTCGGGAAATCGCCGCGCTGGAAATCGTTCGACAGTTCGAGGGCGTCGGCCATCTCGCCGACGGTGACGGGCTTGATCGGCGCGCGGATCCGGTAGTAACCGACGTCGCCGACGCTGCGCCGCTGCACCTCGGCGATCAGCTCGCCGACCGTCGTGCCGCACCAGCGGCCCTGGCACGGGCCCATGCCGCAGCGCGTGAATGCCTTCATCTGGTTCGGTCCCTGGCAACCAAGCGCGGCGAGCTGGCGGATCTCGCCGGCCGTGATCTCCTCGCAGCGGCACACGATCGTGTCGTCGTCGGGGCGGCGCAGCGCGGCGGGCGGTGTGTACAGCGCATCGAGCAGCGGGCGCACCGCGAGATGACGATGCAGCGCGCGCAGTACCGGGCGCTCGCGTGCGGCCTGCCGCTGCGCGTCGAGCGTGCCGAGTTCCGCGGCGATGCCGAGCGCCGCCACTTCGCCGGCGAGTGCCGCCGCTCGCGCGCCGCCGATGCCCGCGCCGTCGCCCGCGATCCAGACGTGCGGCACGCTGCTGCGGCCGCGCGCGTCGCATTGCGGCCGCCAGCATGCCGACCGTTCGTCCCATTCGTGTGCGCACCCAAGCGCGCGCGCGAGCTGCGTCGACGGAACGACGCCCTGATGCAGCAGCACGAGCGACGTGTCGAGCATGTGCACGACGCCTCGAGCATCGCGAAAGCGAATGCGTTCGGCGCGCTCGTCGCCGTCGATGCCGATATCGGTCGCACCGCGATAGACGGGAATCCCGGCGTGGCGTACCGCGCGCAGCATGCGCCAGCCCTTGAGCAGATAGTCGGCGCCGCGCAGCGCCGGCAGCGCATGCGGGAGCGCACGACGCCAGGCGTCGCGCGGTGTCGTGTCGATCAGCGCACGCACGCGCCGCCCCGCATTCAGCAATTGCGCGGCGAACAGCCACAGCAGCGGGCCGCTGCCCGCGAGCACGGCGTCGGCCGACGGCGCGAGGCCCGACGATTTCAGCAGCGTCTGCGCGGCGCCGACGCCCATCACGCCGGGCAGCGTCCAGCCGCGCACCGGCCACGGGCGCTCCTGCGCGCCGGTCGCGATCAGCACGGCGCGCGCGCCGACTTCGAGCGTGCCGCCGGACGGGCCGCCTTGCGTGAGCATCGCGACGGGTTCAGGTTCGAACGCGACCTGCCAGACGACGCTGCGCGGCAGGTAATGCGCGCCGCTCGCGAGCAGGTCGTCGACGAGCGGCCGGCCGGCCGTGTAGTCGGTGCCGAGCCATTGCGCGAGCGGCGCCGGCGCATCGGCCACGTTGCGGTAGATCTGGCCGCCGGGCGCGCGGCCTTCGTCCGCGACGACGACCGACAGTCCGGCCGAGCGCGCGGCGGCAGCCGCCGCCATCCCGGCCGGCCCGGCGCCGACGATCAGCAGGTCGCACTGGCGGCGCGTCATGCGAGCCTCGCCTTGCCGTGCATCGCGCGCACCTGCATGCCGTCGGAAACGGGTGTCATGCAGCCTTGCACGTTGGGTACGCCATCGACTTCGACGAGACAGTCGAAGCACACGCCCATCATGCAGAACGGGCCGCGCGGCGCGCCGCTCACGGCGCTCGCGCGGCACGCGGCCGGACCGGTGGCGAGCAGCGCGGCCGCGACGCTGTAGTGCGCAGGCACCTCGTGCGGCGTGCCGTCGATATGGATGCGCACGCGTTCGACCGTCGCGGCGGCGGGAATGAGGGATTCAAACATGCCGGACTTCCGTGGGCGCGGCGAAGCGCGCGGTGGTAAAGGCGGACAGGTCGGCCGGCGCGGCGCCGCCCGCGATCCACGGCGCGACGAGATCGGCGTGGGCCGCCGCGAGCGTCACGCCGCTGTGGCAGATCGCGATGAACGCGCCGGGATGCGTGGCCGACGCCTCGTAGACGGGCAGCCCGTCGGGCGTCATGATGCGCAGCGCGCCCCACGCGCGCACGATGCGCGCATGCACGAGCGCCGGGAACGCGGTGCGCGCGCGGCGTGCGATGTCGACCATCGCGGGGCGCGTCTGGCCGTCGTCGAAGCCGACGTCTTCGGCCGAGTCACCGAGCAGCACCGTGCCTTCCGGCGTTTGACGGACGACGAGCGTCGGGTAGTCGAGAAACGGGGCGAGGCGCTCGGTGACCATGATCTGGCCGCGCAACGGCGCGATCGGCGCGAGCAGGTCGACCATCGGCGCGAGCCGTGCATTGTCGAGGCCGGCCGCGAGCACTACGCGCCCGGCGTCGAGCCGCGCGTCGCGCGTGTCGATCTCGAAACGCCCGGCGCGCGGGCGGATCTCGGTGACTTCGCTGCGCGGCAGATAGACGCCGCCGCACTGCTGGAATGCCTGCAGCATCGCGCGCAGCGTGTAGAGCGGATTCGCGTGGCCGTCGTTCGGCGACCACAGCGCGCCGGCCAGCGCTCGCGATGCCGACGGGATGCGCCGGCGCAGCGCCGCCGGATCGAGCACTTCGTACGACAGCGCCGCTTCCTGCCGGTGCAGCGATTCGAGCAGAGCCGTTGCGCTGTCGAGCTCGGCGCGATGCTCGAACAGCTCGATGCCGCCAGGGCGTTCGAAACCGCAGTTCACGCCCGTTGCGCGCTGCAACTGCGCGGCGAACGCGTGCCAGCGCTCGGACGATTCGCGCGACCAGCGCGCATACGGCAGGCAACGGCTGCCTTTGCCCTGTACCCACACGAGCCCGAAATTGCCGCGCGACGCGCGAAACGCGATGTCGTCGCCGTCGCAGACCGCGACGCGCTTGCCGAGACGCGCGACGCCCCACGCGATGGCCATGCCGACGAGGCCGCCGCCGGCCACCACGACGTCGAAGCGGCGCACGGTCATGCGCGGCTCCGGTGTCGTGGGCAAGACGGTTCCGTGTTATATCCCATGACGGTGCGGCTCCCTACGTTCAATACGTTGTGGAACCGATGTTCGGGCAGGCAAAATGCACTGTCCAATACAGCTTGATCAACGCTCCATAATCCAGTGTTATGACCATGCCATCGCTGAGAATCCGTCAGATCGAAGCGTTCCGTGCGGTGATGCAGCGCCATACCGTCACGCGCGCCGCACGCGATCTCCATATCTCGCAGCCGGCCGTGAGCCGGCTGATTGCCGATCTCGAGGACCGGATCGGCTTCGTGTTGTTCGAGCGGCAGCAGGGGCGGTTCACGCCGACCGCGCAGGCGCGCGTGCTGTACGAGGAGGTCGAGCGCGCGTTCGTCGGGCTCGATCGCGTCGCGCAGGCCGCCGAACAGATCCGCGCGATGCGGCGCGGCACGCTGCGCGTGGCGGGCTCGCCGGCCGTCGCGCTCGACCTGCTGCCGGCGCTCGTCACGCGTTTCTCGCATGCGCATCCGGGCGTCGACATCACGCTGCTCGCGCACAGCGCATCCACCGTCGTCGACAAGGTCGCGTCAGGGCAGTGCGATGTCGGGCTGATCGCCGAACCCGTCCCGCATCCGGCCGTGCGCGGCGAGCGGCTCGCGGAAAGCGCGATGTGCTGCATCGTGCCGCGCGGGCACCGGCTCGCGCGCAAGCGCATCGTGCAGCCGGCCGACCTGCGCGACGAATCGTTCATCTCGTTTCCGCCGAGCTTCGAGGCGCGCAGCGCGATCGACCGCGTGTTCGTCGAGGCCGGCGTGCCGCGCGTGCTGTCGATCGAGGCGCAACTGTCGCAGACGATCGTCGCGTTCGTCGCGAACGGTGCGGGCGTCGCGCTGATCGATCCGGTGACGGCCGCGTACGCGGGCCGGCGCGTGGCGGTCAAGCCGTTCGAGCCGGCCGTGCCCGATCACTTCTATCTGGTGACGTCTGCGTCGCAGCCGCTGTCGATGGTCGGCGACGCGTTCTGCGCGGATCTGCGCGACGCGTTCGTCAGGATGCGGGAGCAGGGCGGAGGATGATCCGTCACGACCGCGCCGGGTACCCCGGGGCACCGCGGCGCGTGATCGCTCAAGCGATTGCCGTGTCGGTGGCTTCCGCCGCGGCGCGAGCCGGGGCGGCGGCGCCCGCCAGCCGCCGGTAACGCGCGAGGGCCCACAGCGGGAAGTACGCGGTATAGCCGTGATACTTCAGGTAGAAGATGCGCGGGAAACCCGGCGCATTGTGCGAGCGGTGCCACCAGAAGCCGTCGTCCTGTTGCACCGACAGCAGGTACGCGATGCCGCGTTTCACCGAATCGGATTCGTGGTCGCCGAACGCCATCTGCGCGAGCAGCGCCCACGCGGTGAAGTTCGACGTGCTTTCGCCGCCGTTCGTGCCGCCCAGCTTCGGGTCGAGATAGCTGTCGTTGGTCTCGCCCCAGCCGCCGTCCGCATGCTGCCGGGCGCGCAGCCAGTCGATCGCGCGTGCGATATACGGCTGCGACTTGTCCTCGCCGGCGAGCGCGAGGCCGGCCAGCACGCTCCACGTGCCGTAGATGTAGTTCGTGCCCCAGCGGCCCCACCAGCTGCCGTCGGGTTGCTGCGTGCGCTTCACGTAGTCGATGCAGCGCGCGCGCGACGCGCGTTCTTCCGGGCGGTTCGTCACGCCGAAGCACAGCAGCACGCGGCCCGACACGTCCTCGGTCGGCGGATCGAGCAGCGCGCCGTGATCGGCGAACGGGATCGCGTTCAGGTACATGCGGTCGCAGTCGGCGTCGAATGCCGCGAAGCCGCCGTTGCGCGATTGCAGCCCGCGCATCCAGTCGAGCGCGCGTGCGACGCGCGGCGCGTGCGGGTTCGTGCCGTCCGCGTTGCGGTGCGTGCGGCCGCGGCGATCGAGCATCGCGGTGACGACCGCCGTGTCGTCGATGTCGGGGTAGTACGGGTTCGCGTACTGGAATGCCCAGCCGCCCGGTTCGACATCGGCCGGCGCGTTCTCGATCCAGTCGCCGCGCAGGTCGTCGACCTGACGCTCGGCCAGCCAGTCGTACGCGCGTGCGATGCGTGCGTCGAGTTCGCGCAGCGCGCCCGACGCCGTCTCGCCGGCGTCCGGCACGGCGACGCCGCGTGCCTGTTCGAGCGCCATCGTGCTCCACGCGGTGTCCCACACCGGCGACAGGCACGGCTGGCAATACATGCTGCCGTCCGGCCGCGTGACCAGCAGCTTTTCCAGCGCGTGTTCGCAATCGCGCCGCAGCGGATGGTCGTCCGGGTAGCCGAGCACCTGCATCATCTGGTAGCTGTACACGATCGGCGGGAAGATGCCGCCGAGCCCGTCCTCGCCGTTCATCCGTTCCGCGCACCAGGCTTCCGCGTGCCGGATCGCGCGCTGCCGCAGGCGCTTCGGCATCAGCGGCTCGACATGGCGGACCGTGCGGTCGAGCGCGAGGAATACCTTGCGCATGCCGCTCGCGGGCGGGAAGTACCGGCGCTCCTCGTCCGGCGGCGTGACGAACAGCTCGCGGATCGAGATGTTGCGCGGATTGCGCGCGCGGGCCTTCAGCGAGCACAGCACGAGCAGCGGCACCATCGTCGTGCGCGCCCAGTATGCGACCTTGTACATCGAGATCGGCACCCACTTCGGGAACAGCACGAATTCGATCGGCATGAACGGCGCCGCGCGCCACGGCACCTGGCCGAACGTCGCGAGCAGGATGCGCGTGAACACGTTCGCGCGCGCCGCGCCGCCGAGCGTCAGGATCGCCTCGCGCGCACGGATCATGTGCGGTGCGTGTTCGCTGTCGCCGGCCGCCTTCAGCGCGAAATACGCCTTCACGCTGCACGACACGTCCGGCGCGCCGTCGACGTACAACGCCCAGGCGCCATGCGTGTCGAGCCGCTGGTTCGCGCGCAGGTAACGCGCCATCCTCTCCTGGCGGTCGTCGTCGATCTTGTCCATGAAATGCATCATCAGGATGTATTCCGCGGTGATCGTCGCGTCGGATTCGAGTTCGAAACACCAGCTGCCGTCGGGCTGCTGAAGGCGCGCGAGCGCATCGCGTCCACGGGCGATCGCGGTGTCGAGCGCGGACCAGGAAGAGGGGGCGGTTTTGTTCATGCGGCGGATCATACCATCCAGCCGGAATGTTTATATCGAGACACCCGGGTGCTACCATCCGCACCATGAAAAAACGTCTCGAACCCGCGCCGCACGATGTGTCCGCGCCCGTCGAACCGGCTGGAACGGCCGGTGCGCGGGCGTCTGAAGGATCGTCAGCGCCCGCCGCCGTCGCCGCCGGCGTGCGGCGAAAAAAAGCGCCGGATCAGGTGCGCGCGCAATTGCTGGCGGCCGCATCGGAAATCGCGACACATCACGGCGTGGCCGCGTTGACGCTCGATGCGGTGGCCGAGCGTGCCGGCGTGACGAAAGGCGCGTTGCAATATCACTTCGCGAACAAGCAGGGGCTGCTCGATGCGTTGTTCGGCCAGGCGACCGCGCGGTTCGGCGCGCAGATGGACGCGCGCATGGCGGCGGATCCGAGCGGCGACGGCGCGGCGGCGCGCGCTTATCTGCATGCGGTGCTCGATGCGGCCAATCCGGCCGCGAGTACCGACGTGCTGCGCGTGCTGGTCGCGTCGATGATTACCGAGCAGGACACGCGCGAACGATGGTCGGTGCCGATGCGCGAATGGACACGGCCCGATCCGGTGCCGCTCGAGCAGGCTGCGACGCTGATGATCTGCCGGCTCGCGGCCGACGGGCTGTGGATTTCGGAATTGCTGGACAGCGTCGAGGTATCGGCCGAACTGCGCGCGGAGATCGTGCGCCAGCTCGATGCGATGAGCAGGGGCGTGTTTCCCAACGGCGGTTGAAGCAACCTGTATCACACCGGCTTGCCCGCGCCCGGACATGCCGCTCCAACGGCAAGCGGGCGCGGCCTGCGTTGCCGCGCAAGCGGGCGCGCGTCGCCCGTTCTTGCCGCCGCTGGAAAAACGAAAGCCCGGCGCGAAGCCGGGGTGACCGGCACGCGCCGATGCAATCGCTGTCAGGCCGACGATGCCGCCGACGCGTTGCCGTCGGCGCGGCGACGGTACAGCCCGAGCGTCGCGCACAAGCCGCAGAGCGCGGCGAAGCTCAGCCAGTAGCCGGGTGCGGCCTTGTCGTGCAGGACCTGAATCAGATACGTCGATACCGCCGGCGTAAAGCCGCCGAACAGCGCCGTCGCGAGACTGAACGCCAGCGAGAAACCCGCGACGCGCACTTCGACCGGCATCACTTCGGTGAGCGCGGCGACCATCGCGCCGTTATACATGCCGAAGAAGAACGAGAACCACAGCAGCACGATCAGCATGCGCGCAAAGCTCGGCGCATCGGCAAGCCAGGACAACGCCGGATAAGCCGTGAGGATCGCCAGCACGGAAATGGCGAGCAGCACCGGCTTGCGGCCGATGCGGTCGGAGATCGTGCCGCCGATCGGAAGCCAGATGAAATTCGATGCAGCCACGAGCAGCGTCACCATCAAGCTGTCGGAGGTGGACAGCTTCAGTACCGACTTGCCGAAGGTCGGCGTATAGACCGTGATGAGATAGAAGGTGGTGGTGGTCATGGCGGTCAGCAGCATGCCGCCGATCACGGTGCGCCAGTTGGCGAGCAGCATCGCGAAAATGTCGCGTGCCTGCGGATGATGCCGCCGCGCTTCGAATGCCGCGGTCTCCTGCAGCGAGCGGCGCAACACGAACAGGAACGGCACGATCGCGCAACCGATAAAGAACGGCACGCGCCAGCCCCATGCGGCGATCTGCTGTGCGGACAACCACGCGTTCAGACTGTAACCGATGGCCGCCGCCACGACGATGGCCACCTGCTGGCTCGCCGACTGCCAGCTCGTGTAGAACCCTTTGTTGCCGGGCGTCGCCATTTCCGCGAGATAGACGGATACGCCGCCGAGTTCGGCGCCTGCCGAAAAGCCCTGCAACAGACGCCCGAGCAGCACGAGCGCCGGCGCGAGCAGGCCGATGGTCGCGTACCCGGGCACGCAGGCGATCAGAATGGTGCCGCTCGCCATGATCGACAGCGTAACGATCAGCCCGGTGCGCCGTCCGACCTTGTCGATGTACGCGCCGAGAAAGATCGCACCGAGCGGACGCATCAGAAAGCCCGCGCCGAACACCGCGAAGGTGAGCATCAGCGACGCGAACTCGCTGGTGGACGGGAAGAAGATCTTCGAGATCGACGTCGCGTAGAAGCCGAACAGAAAGAAATCGAACTGTTCGATGAAATTGCCGCTCGTCACACGCAACACGGCGGCGGCCCTTGTCGTGGGCGAAACGCCGGGTGTCGCGGCGATCGGTTCGGTACGGTTCATTGCGTCTCCTGCTTCTTGTCTGTAGTGATGGGCGCCCAACGGGCGCTCGGGTGACTGGCTAATCCGAACCGAGGCTCAGTGTGCTGCGTTGACGCTTCTCGATCGACGATTTGAGCAGCGCCGCCGAGCGGAAGATGCCGTGCGCGAACTTGCCGTAAGGCAGCGTGGCGAACAGCGCCATCACGATGCCGAGATGAATCGCGAGCAGCGACGGCATCGCCGAGGTCGTGCGGAGTGCGAGCAGCGCGAGACCGGACGTGCTCGTCAGAAGCAGGAGCGCGATGAAGCCGCGGTCCATCGGACGCTGACGGGCGTCGCCGCGCGCCGGAGCGCGTTTCAGGTTCAGCCACAGCAGTCCCGCCGGTCCGGCGATCAGTCCGATGCCGCCCGCGGTTCCCAGCAGCACCGGCACGCTCAGAAACGGATACGGCGCTTCCAGCCCGAAGGCGTAGTGATAGAGCGTCGCGACGGCGGTCGCCGCGAAGCACAGCATGAAGCCGTAGAACGTCAGGTGATGGAACCGGCGCCGCGCCAGCGTGAACGTATCGTTCTCCTCGTTGCAGCCGTCGCCGTGGCCGCCGTCCAGGTACTTGAGCGTCAGCGCGTTCCGGGCCGCTTCCGCGACGGCCGGCGCGCTCGCGTTCGCCGTTCCTGCCGACACGTCGCGCCAGAAGCGCGTGACGCCGATACCGAGCGCGAGCATGGCGAACAGGAAAACGATGCCGAACATCGCCGCGAGCAGGTTGTGCGGGAAGATCGCGTAGAAGTTCGCGGGTGCGACATCGTCGGGCAAGCCGCCGTGCAATGCCGTACCGAGCAGCAGAAACAGCGCGAGTCCGGCCGCCAGTGCGACCGACAGGGTCAGGCCGTTGCGCTTGTACAGCGCGCCGAACGACGCGGGAAACGCGTATTCGGTGTAGGTTTCGAGCCGGACTTCGGCCATCGCTTTCGGCACGTTCACGCCGAACTCGTGCGGCGGCGCATATTGGCACGCGTGATAGCACGCACCGCAGTTGTGGCAGAGATTCGCCAGATAGTTGACGTCCGCCTTGCCGAATTCCAGGCGGCGCGTCATGGCCGGGAACACGGCACAGAAGCCCTCGCAGTAGCGGCAGGCGTTGCAGATCTGCATCTGCCGGGCGACTTCGGTTTCGCCGGCGCTCATCGGCACAATGGGAATCACGCGCGCCGTGCTGTCGCGTGGCGTTTTTTTCGTCTCGACCGAAAAGGCCGTGCGCGTGTGTTCGGGCGCGAGCGGGTCAGACTGCTGCACGGGTTGCCTCCGTTGTTTTGAGTGCGGCGCGCGCGGCCTGCGTCCCGGCAATGCGCCCGAAGGCCGTGCCGATCGACATGCCGACGCCCGCTGTATAGCCCTTGCCGAGCACGTTGCCGGCCATCATTTCGCCGGCCACGAACAGGTTCTCGCTGGCGGTGCCGCCGAAGTGAACCTGCGCGTGGTCGTTGGTTTTGAGTCCGAGGTACGTGAACGTGATGCCCGGCCGCAGCGCATAACCGTAGAACGGCGGCGTCTCGATGCGGCGCGCCCAATGCGTCTTGGGTGGCGCGAGCCCTTCGGTGTGGCAGTCGTCGAGTGCGGTGTGATCGAAGGTGCCGTCGCGGCACGCATCGTTATAGCGCGTGAGCGTTTCCATGAAGCGTGCTTCCGGCAGCCCGAGCTTGCGCGCGAGTTCCGGCAGCGTGTCGGCCTTTTCGCCCGGAAACACCGGCGGCATGAAGCGGCCGATGGCTTTCGAATCGATGATCGAATAGCCGATCTGCCCCGGCTGATGCGCAACGAGCCGTCCCCAGATTGCATAGCGCTTCGGCCAGAAATCCTCGCCTTCGTCGTAGAAGCGCTGGGCGTCGCGATTCACCACGACGCCCAGCGACACGCAGTCGATGCGCGTGCAGATGCCGCCGTCATACAGCGGAGCGCGTGCATCGATCGCGACGCAATGCGACTGCGACGGGTCGCCGATCATGTCGGCACCGGCGTCGGCCATATGCTTGATGAGCACGCCCTGGTTGAAGCGCGTGCCGCGAATCAGGAAGTTGTCGGCGGGCCATTCGCCGCGCGCGTTTTGCCCCCACGCTTCGCGCAGCCATTCGCGATTGGATTCGAAACCGCCGGCCGCCAGCACGCAGGCGCGCGCCTCGAAGCGCTGGCTGCCGCTGCGCGCCGCGATGAAGCGGCTGCCGTCGAGTTCGAGCGAATCGACGGGCGTTTCATAGCGGATATCGACGCCGAGCGCTTCGGCGCTGCGGTAATACGCGTTGACGAGCGCCTTGCCGCCACCCATGAAGAACGCATTGGTGCGGGCCACGTGCAGCGCACCGGACAGCGGCGGCTGGAACCGTACGCCGTGCTTCCGCATCCACGGCCGGCACGACGACGACGCGCGGATCGTCAGCCGCGCGAGATGCTCGTTCGTGATGCCGCCCGTGACTTTCAACAGGTCCTGCCAGAATTCCTCTTCCGGATAGGCATCGACGAGAACGTCCTGGGGGGCATCGTGCATGCAGCGCAGATTGCGCGTGTGTTGCGAGTTGCCGCCGCGCCATGCGCGCGGCGCGGATTCGAGAAGCAGGACCGAGGCGCCCGCTTCGCGCGCCATCAATGCGGCACACAGCGCGGCATTGCCTCCTCCGATTACGAGCACATCGACCATCAGACTTGCCTCCTTTTGGGCAAATCGTAAAGGCCTCGTGCACGCGCCGCTACCAGCCAGCCGTCAACGGGTGTTCACTTTTTGTGAAGGCTGAGGTTCTCGCAGCCGTGCGCCGGGCCAACGGCCTTCCCGCACCAGTTGACGGGCGACATCGGCGAGCACCACGCGCGCGGCGAGACCGGCGGGAGACAGTTCGTCATCGGAGATGCTGGCGAGCATGTTGGGCCGCGTGGCGTATTTCTCGGCGACGGGCACGCTCGTGAGTATCACGTTCTCGGGCCTTGCGAGCGCCGCGCCCGGCTGTATCGTCGCGCCGATGCCGGCGCGGACGAAGTCCATCAGGAGCGCGAGGCCGTCGACTTCGGCGACGATGTTCGGCTCGTACTCGGCGCGCCTGAATGCGGACAGCAGCAGCGAACGCAGCCCGTGCGTGCCGCTGGGGAGAATCAGCGGAAGCCTGCCGAGATGCTTGAGCCGGACGGATGCGCTCGTTGGCATGCCATCGAGATCGCCCGCGCCGATCAGGAACAGCCGCTCGTCCAGCAGCGGCAGCACGCTCCAGCGTTGCGCGGACTCCTCGCGGAACAGCACCGCGAGGTCGATCTGACGCGCGCTCAACATGGACGCCAGATAGCCGGAGAGACTTTCGACCATGTGCAACCGGACATCGGGATAGCGCGCGCGCATGGCCTGCATGAACGCGACACCCATCACGCTCGCCGTGCTCGGCGCCATGCCGACGCTGACGTGGCCCGACAGACGGGCTGAGCGTGCAGCTAGCGCGGCATCGTCGATATGACGCAGCGCGAGTTGCGCCTGACGCCAGAACGCCAAACCTGCGTCGGTCGGGACGACGCCCGCCGAGGTGCGTTGCAGCAGACGCGTGGACAGCTCGCCTTCGAGGCGGCTGATCTGCTGACTCAATGCCGAGGTCACCACGCCGAGCTCCAGCGCTGCCTTGCCCATGCTTCCGTGTTCCACGACGCTGAGAAAATATCGCAGTTGTCTGAGTTCCATTCCGCGATTGGTCAGAAGGATCGGGCTGATATTTTGACAGAAGGTCGTCGGACCATCCTCCGCTTCGAGGTCGGATTGTCATGGTCCGGCGCCGGCGCCGGCGACCGCTCCCGCGAAGAGTGCGGGCTTGCGCATGTCATGGCACGCCACGCCGGCGTCACACGCTCCGCTATCGCGCTCTGAAAAACGTGGCAAGGATGTCGTTTTCCGGCGCCCCTTGCCGCGACACGGTGCGCTTTTCCGGCCGCCCGCGCGATCGAAGCGGACCCGAGCCGGCATGCGTTTCGCTTGACCGCACTCCCGTATAAACCGCGCGAGGCCTGATCAGGTCGGGATGTTCGCGCTGTTCGAGCCCGTGCGCGATCCAGCCGATCGAACGGCCCAGCGCGAACAGGCCGAACGCGGCGCCGACAGGCAGCCGCAAATGCCGGCGTAGCGCGACGAGCGCGAAATCCACCGAAGGCTTCTGGCCAACCAGCGAACTGCCCGCCTCGATCATCGTTTTCCATTGCGGATGGCGCGGCAGCATGCGCGACAACAGAGCCGCCGCCCGCACGTCGCCACCCGGATACAGCGAATGTCCGAACCCCGGCAGGTCGTCACCGCGGTGCAGGCGCTCGCGCATCGTGCGCGCGACGTCCCGGTTGCCGATTTCATCCCACATCGCCTCGACCCGCGCGGTGGTGGCGCCGTGCCGCCCGCCGGATAGAGCGGCGAGGCCGCCGATCACGACCGCTCGCAGGCTCGCATTCGTCGATGCCACGCATCGGCCCGTGAAACTCGATGCGTTGAGTTCGTGATCCGCGCACAGGACGAGCGCGATCCGGATGAGTTCCGCGCCCGCCGGCCCCACGCCCCATGCGCGCGCGCATTGCACGTGAACGGGCGCCGCATCGAACCCGGTGCGCAACAGGCACGCGGCGAGGATCCGTACCAGATCGCCGCAACCCTGCGCCCGGCTGTCGGCCGCTTGCTGCCACACCGCCGTCGGTGCGTCGTCGGTGGCGACGGCGAACAGCGGCAGGAGCGCTTGCTCCGCGCGTTGATCGCCGTAGTGCTTGAAGAGGGTGCGCAACACCGCGGGTGCGCGGGGGACGCGAGGACCGAACGCGGTGCGCTCGTCGCATTGCCAGAGCAGCGCGGCGACTTCCTCGAGACTCGCGTGGCCGGCGAGATCGAGCGCGTTCGCGCCGCGATAGAAAAGCTGGCCGCCCTCGATCAACGTGATGCTCGATTCGAGCACGGGCGCCCCCCAGTTCAGCGCGGCTTTCGCGACCTCCTTCGGTTTGCGGCCGCGCGCACGTTCGGCCGCGAGCCGATCGACGTCCGCCGCGAAGTAGCGGCTTTCGCGCGGATTGCCCGAGGGCTCCGCACGAAGCAGGCCGCGGCTGACGTAGGCGTAAAGCGTCTGCCGCGAGACGCCCAGCTTTGCGGCCGCTTCGATCGAATTCAGGTAGGGCGACATGGCATCAGGCTCGAATCGTTCGACAGGTTGATCAGGATAATCAACGTTGACAACAAATGCGAGCGAGCCGATCGTTGCGTCACCGAAACGATTCGAGACGAACATGCGTGCCGATCAAATTTCCGGTGTTGCGACGACGGCCGGCGAGGGGCCGATATCGCATCATCTGCAGGCGCTCTGGGCCGCGCTGGGCGGCGCGCCGCACTTTCTCGAGCGTTGCCGCTTCAGCGGGTCGGGCGAGCTGCCGTCCGCGTTTCGCGTGACCGACCTGGCCAGTGCGGCGATTGGCGCGGCAGGTGCGGCCGTTGCCGAACTGGTGTGCGAATCGACCGGCACATCGCCGGCCGTTCACGTCGACCGGCGCATGGCGTCGCTGTGGTTCGGCACGTCGCTGCGCCCGTCGGGATGGACGCTGCCGCCTCAGTGGGATCCGGTGGCCGGCAACTATCGGGCGCGCGATCGCTGGATCCGTCTGCACACCAACGCACCGCATCACCGGCAAGCCGCGTTGACGGTGCTCGGCTGCGCGGCGGATGCACAGGCAGTTGCCCGGGCGGTCGGCCGCTGGGACGCCGAGGCGCTCGAAGACGCGATCGTCGGGCGCGGCGGTTGCGCGGCGGTGATGTACTCGCGGGAGGAATGGGCCGCGCATCCGCAAGGCAAGGCCGTTGCTGCCGAACCGTTGCTGCACGTTCACGCCACGCAGGCGGTAGCGTCGCGCGACTGGCAGCCGGCGCGAGACCGGCCGTTGCGCGGCATTCGCGTGCTCGACCTGACGCGCATTCTCGCCGGCCCCGTCGCGACGCGATTTCTGGCAGGGCTCGGCGCCGACGTGCTGCGCATCGATCCGTATGGCTGGGAAGAGCCAGGCACGGTGCCCGACGTCGTTCTGGGCAAGCGCTGCGCCCGGCTTGACCTGAAGCAGCCCGCGGATCTCGCTACGCTCAAGCGGCTGCTGCGCGGCGCGGATATCGTCGTCCACGGCTACCGCTCCGACGCGCTCGCGCGTCTTGGTCTCGATGCCGCGCGACGGCGCGAGCTCAATCCCGCGCTCGTCGACGTATCGCTCGATGCATACGGCTGGAGTGGCGCCTGGCGTTGCCGGCGCGGCTTCGACAGCCTTATCCAGATGAGCACGGGAATCGCCGACGCTGGCATGCGCGCGGCGGGACGCGACGCGCCGGTGAATCTGCCCGTCCAGGCGATCGACCATGCGACGGGTTACCTGATGGCGGCGTCGGCCGTACGCGGCCTGACGGCGCGGCTGAAGGACGGTGCGGGCACCGAGGTTCGCGCTTCGCTGGCGCGTACGTCGGCCGTGTTGCAGCTGCGTTCCGAGCCGATGAGCGACGTGGTCGCGTTGGTTCCCGAGACGGAGCACGATCGCGCGAATCACGTCGAAGCGACGTCGTGGGGCCCTGCAACACGGCTGCTCCCGCCGTTGCGAATCGAGGGGGCGCCGCTCGCGTGGTTCCATCCGGCACGCGCGTTGGGCGCGTATGAACCGCGGTGGCTGGATTCGAACGTCGGCCTTTGACGAGCGGAGAAGGGGGCGGACGGTATCTGATCAACCCTTTGGATTCCTTTGCAGGCTGCCGGTGCGCGGAGGACAATACCGCTGATGCACGCATCGGAGGTTGCGCACCATGGCCACATTCCAGCCCGGCGGATGGCATACCGTCACGCCACGGATCGTCGTACCGGATCCGGAAAACCTGATCGCATTCGTCCGGACGGTGTTCGACGCTCGCGGCGAATACCGTGCCGGCTTGCCGGCCGACATCCGCATCGGCGATTCGGTCGTGATGATCAGCGGCGGCGACGGTCTGCGCGATCCGATGCCGGCGTTCCTGTACGTGTACGTCGAGGATACCGACGCGATCCATCGGCGAGCGGTCGCGGCGCACGCGATCTCGCTGGAAGCGCCCGCCGACATGCCGTACGGCGACCGGCGCGCGATGGTGAAGGATCCGTGGGGAAACCTCTGGCAGATCGCCACGCATCGGCGCGACCTGTCGGCCGACGAGATCCGCGCAAGGCTCGCCGGCGGGGAATAGCCGCAATTTTTGCTGCCTAGTCTGTCGCAATCGTCAAGATTCATGTCGCGTCCAGGTAAAACCTTCCCGTTCCCCACGCCGTTATCCGGTTCGTAGCCCCGCGCCGCGTGCTCACGAGCCGTGACGCGGCGCTCGTCGTTCGTGATCCGGAATCCACATCCGCCGCGGCCCGCACCCGGCCCGCGCAAGGGAACGTCATGCGAAAACAACTCTCCATCCGCGGTGGACTCGTCGCGACCATCGCCGGTTATACCGTGCTGCTCGTGCTGGTGGTCGGCGCCTGTATCGCGGCCCTTTATATGGGCAACGATTCGCTCGAGGCGATGTACCGCGACGACACCGCTTCGCTGCTGCACCTGAAGACCAGCTCCGAGCGGATGCTCGTGTTGCGCGAACGCATGAGCGACGTGGCGCAGATCATCAGCGCGGGTCAATCGGGCAAGGAGGGCACCGCGCAGCTTCACACGCTCCTCAAGCAGAGCAATGACGAACTGGAGGCGTACACGCGCCTGCATGCGCGCGACGCGAACGAGCAGGCATTGTTCGACGCGCTGCAGAGCCGCCGGCGCGCGCTGCTCGATCGGGTGTTCCTGAAAGCGCTGTCGCAGCTCGACGGCGACGACGCGTTCAACTTCCTCGACACGCAGCGCACCGCGCCGCCGGCGCTGTTCGCCGCCTACCAGGACGCGATCGACGCGCTCGAATCGTTCCAGGTCGCGCGCCAGAAGGCCCGCTACGAGGCGGCCGGCGTGCGTTTCCACCGGATCGTGTGGGGGATGGCGGCGGTCGCCGGGCTGGCCCTTGTCGTCGGCTTTTTCGCGCAGCGCCTGCTCGCGAAGGCGATCATCGAACCGATCCATCTCGCGGTCGGCCAGTTCGAGAAAATTTCGAAAGGCGACCTGACGGGCACCGTCGTCGTCGCGGGCGAAAACGAAATGGCCTACCTGCTGAATGCGCTGAAGCGGATGCAGGACGGCCTGGTCGACACCGTGAACCAGGTACGCGCGAGCACCGAGACGATCGTCGGCGACGTCCGCACGATCGCGAGCGGCAACGTCGACCTGTCCGCGCGCACCGAGCAGCAGGCCGTGTCGCTGCAGCAGGCGGCCGCGAGCGTCGAACAACTGACGGCGGCCGTGCGCCAGAACGCGGACAACGCACGCGATGCGCGGACTTACGTCGAAGGGGCGGCCGGCATCGCGTCGCGCGGCGGCGAGGCGATGCAGCGCGTCGTCGAGACGATGTCCGCGATTTCGACCAGCTCCGCGCGGATTTCCGGCATCGTCGGCACGATCGAAAGCATCGCGTTCCAGACCAACATCCTGGCGTTGAACGCGGCGGTCGAAGCCGCGCGCGCGGGCGAGCAGGGGCGCGGGTTCGCGGTCGTCGCGACGGAGGTGCGCGGGCTCGCGCAGCGCTGCGCGTCGGCGGCGAAGGAAATTCGCGACCTGATCGGCAGTGCCGCGCGGCGGGTCGAAGACGGCAGCGGCCTCGTCACGCTGGCCGGCTCGGCGATGAGCGAGCTCGTCGCCGCGGTCGAGCGTGTCAACGCGATCATGGGGGAGACCAGCAACGCGTTCGAAGAGCAGTCGGCGGGGATCGAGCAGGTGAACGCCGCGGTCATCCAGATGGAGCAGACGATGCAGCGCAATGCGGCGCTGGTCGAGGAGGCCGCCGCCGCGGCGCTGTCGCTCGATGAACAGGGTTCGCGGCTGAGCGCGGCGGTCGCGCAATTCCGTCTGCGCGACGAGGCCGTCGCGTGAGGCAGGATCGTGTGGCGGTATCGCCCTGAGCGCCACACCGCGCGTTGCCGGGTAATGCATGGCCGAAGCGGTACGCGTGCCGGCCGTTGCCGATGGAGGCAGTCGTTTGCCTGATGCGCGGGCAGCGAGGCAACAGGATTCGACGTCGGGTCGCGAACGTGCCGAGCATGGGGGATAATCGGCGTCCCCTCTTCGACCCTCCGCGCCCGTGACGACTTCTGCGTTCGCCCCCTTTCAGGATCTGGCTCATACCTTGCTCGCTCAGTGGCCCGACGCTCATGGCGACGGCGCCCACGACACGTCGCATCTGCAGCGCGTGTGGAAGAATGCCGCCGCGATTCATGCCGAGGAGGGCGGCGACGCCGAAGTGCTGTGTGCGGCAACGCTGTTGCACGACTGCGTCGCGGTCGAGAAAGATTCCCCGTTGCGCGCACAGGCGTCGCGGCTGTCGGCGGAAAAGGCGCGGCGGGTGCTGAAGTCGCTTGGCTGGCCGGATGCGAAGATCGACGCCGTCGCGCACGCGGTCGAAGCGCACAGTTACTCTGCCCGTATCGCGCCGAGGACACTGGAAGCCAAGGTGCTGCAGGATGCCGACCGGCTCGATGCGATCGGCATGGTGGGCGTCGCGCGCTGCTTTTATGTCGCGGGCCGGATGGGCAGCGCGTTGTATGACCCGGCCGATCCGCATGCCGCGAATCGGGCGCTCGACGACACGCGATTCGCGATCGACCACTTCCGCACGAAGCTGCTGAAGCTGGCAACCGGTTTCCAGACCGTCACCGGTACGCGCATGGCGAACGTTCGTCGCGAGCGGTTGCAACACTTTCTCGACGCGTTTTTCGACGAGATCTGAGGGCGCCGCTTCAATCGCCGCCGGATCGATACAGCGCGTTCAGCTGCGACAACTCGTCGAGGAACCGGTCCTTGAGCGCCTGCGGCCCGAGGATCTTCACGTGCGCGCCGAAGCCCAGCAACTTGCGCGCGCCGTGCTCGATCGATTCGATGGGCATCAGGAATGCGTTCCATCCCGGCGGCACGTCCGCATTGCCGGCCTCATGCCCGGCCGGCGCGGCCTCGATCCGCGCATTGGCCAGCCAGGTTGCGCCGCGCGGCGATAGGGCGACATGGGCGGTGAGC
Source organism: Burkholderia seminalis (assembly GCF_001718535.1). Classification (NCBI taxonomy): domain Bacteria; kingdom Pseudomonadati; phylum Pseudomonadota; class Betaproteobacteria; order Burkholderiales; family Burkholderiaceae; genus Burkholderia; species Burkholderia seminalis. The sequence goes on from NZ_CP013399.1 coordinate 876,563, forward strand.
CGGTGGAGATCGGCTTCGACCCGGTTCATCGCGTCACGCCAGTGCGCGGCCAGGTCGAATCGCGCGGGGCGCCTGAAACGGCGGCGCGTCGTGTTGAATTCGCGGATGTTCGCGAGCCGGAAAGTGAGCGCGGCGGGTTTGCCGACTACCCTCGCGATCAGATACCAGGCCCCGCCCTTGAGCACGAGGCCGAGCGGTTCGAGCGCGCGGCGGGACACACCGCGCCAGCTCTGGTACGTCACGTCGATGCAATACGCACCCCACACCGCATCGGCGGCTTCACGCAGGAACGCGGGCGTTTCCTGCGCGCGGTACCAGTCCACGGTGTCGACGTGCAGCCGGCTCGCGACGCGATCAGCCTGCTCGCGCGAGGCCGGCGGCAGGCTGGCGATCATCTTCAGCCGCGCGGAAGCCGCCATGCCGTCGAGCCCCAGTTCACTCGCCGGCCCGGGCAAGCCCGCGAGGATCAGCGCGCGCGCTTCGTGTTCGGTGAGCCCCGTCAGATCGGTGCGCCAGCCGTCGCGCAACTGAAATCCGCCGTTGCGGCCGCGCTCGCCCCAGATCGGCACACCGGCCGTCGAGAGCTGGTCGATATCGCGCAGGATCGTGCGCTCGGACACTTCCAGCGCTTCGGCAAGCGCCGGCGCGGTCATTCGGCCGCGCGCTTGCAGCATCATCATGATCGACAACAGGCGGCTCGCTTTCATACGCGACACGTTACCTCAAATACATGACACTGGATGTCATGTTTTCAAGCATACGCTTCGTCGCATCACTGACCCGTTCCACTGTAGCGGAGACGAACCATGAAGATCATTTCAGGACCGCTGAGCATGTTCGGCGCCAAGGTCGAGATTGCGGCGCACGAGAAAGGCATCGATTTCGAGCGGGTGATGGTGCCGTTCAGTCAACAGCGCGGCTACGAACCGAAGCATCCGGACGTCTTGCGTGTCAACCCGAAGCGCCAGGTGCCCGTGCTGATCGACGGCAATCTGGAGATCTTCGATTCCACGCAAATCTTCGAGTATCTCGAGGACCTGAAGCCGCAGCCCGCGTTGTGGCCCGCGCAACCGGCGGCGCGCGCCGTGGCGCGTCAACTCGAACACGGCAGCGATGAAGTCTATTTCCCGCACGTCGTCCGGCTGATGGGGCTCGAGCGCACGCCGGACGACCCGGCGGCGCAGGCCGCGCGTGCCGAGGCGGCGCAATACTATCGACGCATGGAGCGCGTGCTCGCGGATCGGGATTTTCTGGCCGGCGCCTACTCCTATGCCGACATCGCGTTCTACATGGCGCAATTGTTCGGCGCACGCAAGGGCGCGCCGATGACCGACGACACGCCGAACCTGCTCGCGTGGCGCGAACGGATGACGGCTCGCCCCGCCGTGCGCAAGGTGGCCGGTGCGATGGCGGCGTATCTTGCGTCGATCGGGGAAGCCGTTCCCGGGTTTCTGCGCGAACTTTGGTAGCGGCTGTCGCACGACGGCCGCATGATCGCGCGGCGCCGAGCGCCGGAGCGCCGCACGAACGTAGTCCGACGTGTTCCTCTACTCCGGGCCTTGACCTTGAAGTCGACTTAAAGCTTAGAGTGCTTGCTGACGACAGTGAATCAGCAGCTTCGGGTGTCGACTGCCACGGTCGATCATCGACGAGAGGCGACGAGCATGGACAGGCGATTGACGCAGGTCGGGCTCGGTGCGTCGACGGTCATGCGGCTCGACGTGGTCAAGGATGCGCAACGGGTCCTGAACCTACAGACGCCCCTGAAAACCTTCGATGCCCCCGGAATGCCACGCTGACGATAGGGATGCGCGACGCGCGCGCACGCACCGGAGGAGCCACTCATGCAGCAACCCGCCTATGATCTCGTCGTATTTGGCGCCACCAGTTTTGTCGGGCAGATCCTGTCCCGCTATCTGTCCGACTACCTGCCGGACGCCGGCGAGACGCTGCGCTGGGCGATCGCCGGCCGCTCGGAGGCGAAGCTCAGGCAAGTCAGGGAGGCGCTCGGCGCGGCCGGGCAGTCGGTGCCGATCATCGTGGCGGACGCGGCCGACGAAGCGCAGCTTCGGGCGCTGTGCGCGCAAACGCGGGTGGTCGTGTCGACCGTCGGGCCGTACGCCCTTTACGGGGAACCGCTCGTCAGGGTCTGTGCGCAAACCGGCACCGACTACTGCGACCTCACCGGCGAGACGCAGTGGATCAGGCGGATGATCGACCGGTACGAGCCCGCGGCCCGGCAATCGGGCGCGCGCATCGTGCATTGCTGCGGCTTCGATTCGGTGCCGTCGGACATGGGCGTTTTCTTCCTGCAGCAACACGCGCGGCGGCAGTGGGGCATGCCGGCCGGGCAGGTGAAGATGCGCGTCCGCACGCTGAAGGGCGGCGCGTCGGGCGGCACCGTGGCGAGCGTGATCAACGTCGTGCGGGAAGCGGCGGCCGATCCCGCGTTGCGCCGCGAATTGCTCGATCCTTATTCGCTGTGCCCGAAAGGGCATGGCTTTACGGCGCGGCAGCATGCGGTTCGGTCCGCCGAATTCGATCGCGATTGCGATGCGTGGATCGCCCCGTTCGTGATGGCGGCGATCAACGAGCGCGTCGTGCATCGCTCCAATGCGCTGGCCGGCAATGCGTACGGCAGCCGCTTCACCTATGACGAAGCCGTGATGACGGGCGCGGGCCTCAGGGGCCGCCTGACCGCGCTGACGATGGTCGCGGGACTCGGCGCGTTCATGGTGGGCATCCTCGTCAAGCCGGTGCGTAGCCTGATGGAGCGCTTCCTGCTGCCGAAGCCCGGCGAGGGACCGAGCGTCGAGGCCCAGCAGGCCGGCCGCTACGACTTGCGTTTCTTCGGTCGGGCCGACGACGGGCGGATCTTGCGCGTGAAAGTCACCGGCGATCGCGATCCGGGTTACGGGTCGACCGGCAAGATGCTCGGGCAGGCGGCCCTCAGCCTCGCGCTGGATGGCAGCGCCGACGGTGTCAAGCGCGGGCGCGGCGGCGGCTTCTGGACGCCCGCGACGATGTTCGACGAGCGCTATATCGAGCGCCTGGTTCGCCATGCCGGGTTGCGCTTCGAGGTGATCTGAGCGTAATCCACCTGCGATTGAAGAAGTAGGGTAAAGATCGCGCCGCTCACGACGCCCGGTCGCGTTTGCCGGCGCCCGTGCGGGCGGTCGTCTCGTCCAGGATCGTCGCGGCGAATTCGGCGGCGGCCGGCATCCGGGCGTCATGCATCATCACGAATGCCATGTCCGGCAGTGCCGGCAAACCCTCGGCCACGCCCAGCTCGCGGAGGGTGTCGTCGATCGCGCTGCGCGGCACCGGGGCGATCGCGACACCCGCTCGCGCGAAGGCCCGGATGCCGGTCACGCTCGGGCTTTCGCACGCGATCCGGTAGTCCATGCCGGCCAGCGCGAGTGCCTTGATCGCGGCGCCGCGGTAAGGGCACGGATCGGGGAAACATGCGAGCGGCACGTCGCCTTCCGGAAGCGGCTCGTGGCGCGCAAACGCCCAGGCCAGCGGCTCCTGCCACAACGTCGCGCCCTGGCCGGCATGCGAGCACCGGCTGCCGATCACGAGATCGAACTCGCCGTTTGCGTACCGTTGGAACAAGCTGTCGCCGATGTCGACGACCAGATCCATCCGCAGGCCGCGCCGCGCGGCGCCATGGCGTCGCATCAGGTCCGGCAGCCAGCCTTCCGCGACATCCTCCGACACGCCGATCCGCAACTTGATGTCGACGGCGTCGCCTTTTCCCAGTTTCGCCCGCGCTTCCTCGCTCAGGTTGAGCATCGCGCGTGCATAGCCGAGCAGTGTCTCGCCATGCGCGGTGGGCGTGACGCTGCGCGTATTGCGGACGAACAGGGCGCGGCCGACCTGCTCCTCGAGCCGAACGATCTGCGCGCTGACCGCGGACTGGCTGAGGTTCAGCCGATGACCGGCACCGGTAAAGCTTCGTATGTCGGCGACCGCAACAAACGTATGAAGCAATGCCGTGTCGAGGGGAGGATTCATTGATCATCAATCCAGGTTAATTCGATCAATTAATATCGTTTCCGGATTATAAGCCGACCCGATACGCTGCGAGTCGCAGTGGGCGATCGCGCATCCCGCGCGTCGCCGTCACTCGTCGCAAGGATTGGCTCCATGACACGCGTGCTCTATATCGAAGGCTCCCCCAACAAGGCATATTCGGCGTCCATCGACGTGTGCAACGCATTTCTCGATGCGTACCGGCATGCGCATCCCGATCATGACATCCAGAAACTCGATATCTGGGACGTGGCGTTGCCCGAATTCGATGCGGCCGCGCTGGCCGCGAAGTATGCCGGACTGGGCGGCACGGCGCTGACGCCGGAACAGGCGGCGGCGTGGCAGCAGATCGAACGGCTCGCGGCGCCGTTCCACGAAGCGGACAAGTTCCTGTTCGGCGTGCCGCTGTGGAATTTCAGCATTCCGTACAAGCTCAAGCACCTGATCGACGTGATCTCGCAGAAAGACGTGCTGTTCACGTTCGACGGCACGGGTTTCAGCGGCAAGCTGGCCGGCAAGAAGGCGGCGGTCGTGTATGCGCGCGGGCTCAGCTATGAGGCGCCGGGTTCGTTTACGCCGGCCGCCGCGTTCGACCTGCAGCGTCCGTACATGGAAACGTGGCTGAAGTTCGTGGGCGTGACCGACCTCACCGGGATTGTCGTGGAGCGCACGTTGTTCGGCCCGGACGGGAAGATCGATCGCAGTCGCGCGCTCGACGAAGCCCGGACGATCGCGCGCACGTTCTGACGTTGCCGCATGGTCGGCGGTCAGGTCAGCGCCCGCCGCGCGCGATGGCGAGCGCGACGCCGAATCCCACGAGCAGGCAACCGAAGGTGCGGTCGATCCAGTGGCGCAAGGACAGCAGGCGATCGCGGACGGCCGTCGCCGAAAAGCAGACGGCCACCAGGCTGAACCAGCCGGCATGCGCGACCGCGATGAACGCGCCATAGCCGATCTGTACGATCAGCGGCGTGTCGGGCCGCACGGCCTGCATGAACAGGCTGACGATGAACACCGTGGTTTTGGGGTTCAGCGCGTTGGTCAGGAAACCGGTGCGTAATGCGGCGAGATCGGACAGCGGGGCCGCCGGCGTGTCGGGTTGCCTGGCGTGGGCCTTGGCCATGAGCATCTTGACGCCCAGGTAGACCAGGTAGATCGCGCCGATCAGCTTGATGGCGTTGAAGAGCCACAGCGATTGACGGATCAGCAGCCCGATGCCCAGCAGCGTGTAGCTCACGTGAACCGTGACGCCCAGCCCGATTCCGAGCGCGGTGAGCACGCCGGCGCGGCGCGACAGCATGAGGCTGTTGCGCGTGACCATCGCGAAGTCCGGGCCCGGGCTGATGACGGCCAGCAACGTGATGGTGACTACAACTATCAATTCGGTCATCGCTTTTCCTTTCGGTTGGAGTCTTGATGGCACAATCTTAGCCACCGTATTCCATCAGGAAAAACGATGATTTCTGACGACGATCGTGAGTTTGACTCACAATCGACCCGTGCGAACCTGCCGTCGCTGATGGCGCTGCGCTGTTTCGAGGCGGCGGCGCGTCACGAGAATTTCAGCCGTGCGGCGGACGAGCTGTGCGTGACCCACGGCGCGGTCAGCCGCGCGGTGCGTCTGCTCGAGGAGGATCTCGGCGTGGCGCTTTTTCTGCGGCGCAGTCGTCGCGTATTCCTGACCGATGCAGGACGCAAGCTGGCGCAGGCCGTTCACGACGGCCTCGGCCTGATGCGTCGTGCCACGCAGGAATTGCGTGGCGAGGCTGAGCGTGCCCGGCGGTGGGTACTGTCGTGCGAGCCGACGCTGCTGATGCGCTGGCTGATCCCGCGCTGGCCGGATTTCCAGGCGCGACAGGCGGATGTCGATATCCACCTGGTTGCCGCGGGCGGGCCGTTTTCGTTCGACAGCGGGATCGACATGGCGATTCGCCGCAACGATTTCACGTGGCCGGCGGGGTATCACGCGGAGCCGTTGTTCGCCGAGCAGGTGGGGCCGGTTTGTCGACCGGACAAAGCCGGTGCGTGGTTTGCCGCGCGCCGCGGCCAGCGTTCGTTGAAGCAGGAGGCGCCGCTCCTGCATACGCGGACCCGGCCGAATGCGTGGAAGGAGTGGGCGGTGGCGGCCGGTCTGCCGGCCGCGAGCAGGCGCGGGCAGACGTTCGATCATTTCTATTTCAGCCTGCAGGCGGCCGTTGCGGGGCTGGGGGTGGCGATCGGGCCGTGGCATCTCGTGCGCGACGACATCGAAAGCGGTGTGCTGGTCGCGCCGATGGGATTCGTCGAGGATGGCTCGCATTACTGCCTGCTGACGCCGGCGCCGGTGGTGGACGGGAGCGTACCGGGGGCGTTGTTGAGGTGGTTGCGGGCGGTAGTGTGATGGGGGGAGTTGGGGAGCGGAAATGGGCCGTGCGTGGCGAACTCGATCGGGGGTGTCGATCCATTCCGGCCCTGACGGCAGGGTCCGAGGTCAAACGGTCGTTCCGTCTCGTCCCGGAACGCCGGCTGCTCGGCGGGGCTCCAGCGTGCGCGGAAGTGCGACTTCATGCGGAGCAGCCCACCGCACACGCCAGCCGTCGGGATTGGCCGACATCGATTCGGCTACGCGTATTTGTCGCCGACCGTACTGCGAATCGGATGGGTGTCGTAGACGATGATCATCCGTTCGATGCGCCCCGCGGTGTCGAACTCGAACACGTCGACGCACTCGAAGTGCGCCACCGAGCCGTCTTTCAGCGCCCAGTCGTAGATGAAGTAGCCTGTCGCACGTCGAGCCCCGCTCGTGCTGACGCAGATATCGATCGGTGTAATCTTGCTTGCTCCCGACGCGGCGGCAACCTTCGAAAAGAAGCGCTCAGGGTGCATCCAGCCGAGAAATGGCGAGAAAATCTGCGCGTCCGGCGTAAAGAGCGCGCAGATGGCATCGACATCGCCTCGCTCCAGTTCCCGAAGGTAAGCGCGAACCTGTTCCGTATATAGTGAGGCCGACGTTGAGCCCAAGATTATCCTCCGATCATTCGTTGACAACCCCGTTCATTCGCGTGAACGGGGCATCCGGTAGACGCACGATAGCGACGCACCGATGACTGAACAATCGAAAAATTTGCAAGCCGGGTATGCGGCGCATGCATACCCGCTGGCCGACCTGACGCGGCCCCTGCCGCCGTTGGCGGCGATTCAGTCGTTCGTCGCCGCGGCGCAGCTCGGCAGCGTCAGCAAGGCCGCGGATCACCTGTGCCGTACGCAAGGCGCGGTGAGCCGCCAGATACAGCAACTGGAAACGCATTATCGATGCGCACTCTTCGTGCGCCATGTATCGGGTCTCACGTTGACGGCGGAAGGAAGCGAGCTGCTGACGGTCGCGGTCAACGTGCTCACGCAACTGGTTCAGCACGCGGACGTGCATGCACGGGCGACCTCGGTGCTCACGTTGAAGTTGCCGTCCACGTTCGCCATTCGCTGGCTGCTCCCGCGGCTGCCGGACATTCATCGCGCGATGAGCGGTACGGAACTTCGTATTTCGACATCCGCGGACGATACGCCGGATTTCACGACGCCCGACGTCGATGCCGTCATTGTGCGCGGCACGGGGCAGTGGACCGGCATGGAAGCGGTACCGCTCTTTTCCGAGATGCTCACGCCGATGTGCGCGCCCGCATTGGCCGCATCGCTTCAATCCGTTGCCGACCTTGCGCAGGTCGATTTGCTTCATCCCGGGCCCAGCCACGCGGAGTGGCGATGCTGGCTCGATCATGTCGGGACGCGCCAGATCGATGCGGGACGCGGACTGGTATTCGATACCCTCGAATTGACGCTCGCGGCATCGGTGGAAGGGCACGGCGTGGCCATCGGCGACCCGCGAATGGCACGAGACCGACTCCGTGCCGGATCGCTGGTGACGCCGTTTGCGGACGTGGTTCCGGACGGCCTGTCCTACTTCCTCGTCTATCCGCCTCAACGTGCGGCACAACCGAAAATTCGCGCCCTCGCCGACATCTTGCTGCGACTTGCGCGAGAAGACTGATTGACAGGCGAGCGTCCGATGCGGCGCGGTAACGGCTGGACTGCAGTGAACATTTCGCGGCGCCTTTCAACCCGCTTCCTGCATCGGAAGGACAATCACGAGGTCGAGCGATGCAACTTCAAACCGGTAACCTGTTCAGTGTCGAAGGGCAACGCGGCGGCGACGAGCGGATCGATCTCCTCGTCAGGGCACAGCACCTGAATGTCGAGCGGATCGTGTCGATGGGACACACGAGCCCGGATGGATTCTGGTATGACGACGCGCGTGCCGAATGGGTCGTCTTGCTGTCGGGCGCGGCCGTGCTCGAATTCGAAGAAGGTTCGACGCGGCACGAGATGCATCCGGGCGACTATGTGCTGATCGAACCGCATTGCCGCCATCGTGTTGCGTGGACGCATGAAGAAACGCAAACCGTCTGGCTTGCGATTTATTACGAACGATGAGGAAGGAATTGGCGTGCGGCGGGCCGAATGAGACAAATGGGTATTAACCCGGAGCGGTCTTTGAATCCCGCCGGTATCGATGCCCCACTCGCCGGACAGCGCGCTGAACCGCGCGCCGGTACGCGCCGAAAATCTTATTCCTGGATCAGGAATCGATTGCGGTTCTTCGCATCCTTGATCCATGCCGGCGCGCGACCGCGGCCCGACCAGGTTGCACCGGTCTTCGGGTCGCGATACTTCGCCTGCACGGGCGCCGCTGCCTGCTTGGCCGGCCGACCACGACGCGTGCCGAAAATGTCCTTTTCGGTAATGCCGTATTCCGCGACCTTGGCACGGATGTCGTCGACGATCGCCTGGAATTCGGCGATGCGCGCGGCTTCGGCCTTTTCGGCCAAAGCGTCCATTTGGGCTTTCAGTTCCTTGTAAGTCGCCATATATCGCTCATCAGGTTGTGTGTTCACATGATAGCGGTTTCAACCGGAAATGATGAAAAAAATCTCGCCGACTACGAATTACGGTGTCGATATCGCGCGCGGGACTGCTTCGAACACCTGATAAGTGTGTCAATTGCGTCATTTTCGGCGGATGGGTGCCTTCGGGACAAGATTCGGGGACTCAATTATTCTTTATCTTTTTTATGAAGGATCGGGGAATTCACGGATGAACAGAGACGATAAGCTGAAACAGATCGCGGCCGATTTCGGATTCGATCCGGACGCGGAAATCAGGATCGGCGGAAAGTACACGCCCGTTCTGGTCGATGGAAGGACGGCCTATATCTCAGGCCAGATTCCGCGAATCGGGGAAGTCGTGCATTTCGTCGGTATCGTCGGCGAATCCGTTTCGCTGGACGACGGCCGCCGTGCGGCCGGCATATCGGCGCTGCGTGCGCTGTCGCTGATTCGCAAGCATTGCGGCACGCTCGATGCGATCGCGACGGTGCCGCGCATCACCGTTTATGTGCGCAGTGCACCCGGCTTCACGATGCAAAGCGAAGTGGCCGACGGCGCGTCCGACGTCCTGTACGCCGTGCTCGGCGATGCCGGCGTCCACACGCGTTCGTCGGTCGGCGTGCTGCAGTTGCCCAAAGGCGCGGCGGTGGAAGCCGATTTCATTTTCGGGCTGAACCGCGACGACGCCACACGCTGATCGCCCGCCGGTCCAACGATGGGGCAACCTTGTGCGTCAGCGTGGCATCGTCCGCGAGCGTGCGGCGTCGGGGGTCATGCCGGTCCATTCGTTGAACGCGCGGAAGAACGAGTTCGGATCCTGGTAGCCGAGCAGGAACGCGATCTGGCTGTAGGGGAGTTCCGAGCGATCGAGGTAGTGCCACGCGAGCTTCTCGCGGACATCGGCCAGGATGGTCTTGAAGGTCGCGCCGTCGTCGCCGAGCCGGCGTTGCAGCGTGCGCTTGCTGATCGCAAGCGTCCGTGCGACGTCGTCCGCGGTGGCGAGGCCGCCCGGGATCAATTCGAGCAGTGCCGCGCGCACGCGTTCGACGATACCCGCGCCCGCCGACAGCGCGTCGAGGCGGCGGCGCAGATCGGGTTCGAAGATTGCCCACATCGCATGGTTGGCCGTCACGAACGGACGCCGCGCGTCCTGCAGCGCGAAGCTCACGGCGGGCGCGTCGCCGTATTGCGGTGCCACGCCGAAAAAACGCGCATAGCCGGGATGCGGCGCGAGGCCGCGCGGCAGCGTGACGGCGCGGGCGGGCAATGCGGTGCGGGTTGCCAGCCGCGCCAGCTTCACGAAGAAGCCCAGTTCGGCCGCGAGCAGCATGCCGGGCGGCGGCACCTCGCGTTCGAGGAAGTCGACGGCGAGCACGAGCGCGTCGGCATCGTGCGTGACGTGCACGCGCATCGGGCCGATCAGCGGCTTGAACTGGCCGATGCGCCGGATGGCGACCTCCAGGTCCGGACTGCACAGCGCGGCGAACAACAGCGGGTCGAAGGCCTCGACGGAGAGCAGGTCGAGGAGGCGCAGCGCGACGGCCGGCACGCCGGCCAGCTCCTCCACCGCCTGCCACATGCGGAAGTACTCGCGGGTGGTCAGCCCGTTCCCGGGCCGCGCGAACAGATCGGCGGGCAATTGCGCGCGCCGCAGCAGTTCGTCGGTACGCAGGCCGAGGTCGGCCATCACGATCTGGTAGCCCGGTAAAATCGCGAAGCGGTTCATCGCCGCAATTGCCCGGTTTCGACGAACTGCTGAAAGAAGTCGTTCATCGACTCGGCGAGCGGGCGATAGCGCAGGCCGAGTTCGTTGCGACTGCGGCTGTTGTCGCCGCGCCAGGGAAGCCCGACGTTGCGCGCGATCACGCGGCGCGTCACGCCTTTGTTCGCGAGCGGACCGACCAGCCACACGAGCCATTTGGGCAGGATGCGCCGCGGAATCGGGTAGTCGGCGCCATACCGCTCGAGCAGCGTGGCGGCCATCGCCGGCAGGCTGGTATCGTGACCGGACACGATGTAGCGGCCGTTGGCGCTCGCCAGAAACGCGGCCCGGACGTGCGCATCGGCGACGTCGCGTACGTCGACCGCGCCCAGGCCGAGATTCGGCACGCCCGCTTTCATCGTGCCGTTGCCCATCTGCCGCACGATCTCGAAGCTTTCCGACGTGGCGTACGGATTGATGCCGGGGCCGATCACGAGCGACGGATTGATGGTCACGAGATCCCAGCGGTGCTGCGCGCCGGCGATTTTCCACGCTTCGCGCTCCGCCACGGTCTTCGAATACGAATACGGCTGATGGGCGAGCGACGAGCTGGTGTTCCAGATCGCCTCGGTGAACACGCCGTTCGGCGTCGCGGCGAGATCGGCATTGTCGCCGTAGATCGCCGCGCAACTGCTGGTCAGCACGACGCGCCGCACCGACGGTGTGCGGTTGGCCGTTTCGAGCACGTTGCGCGTGCCGAGCAGCGCCGGATCGACGAGTTCCTTCTGCGGGTCGCGAACGGTGACCGTGAACGGCGACGCGGTGTGGAACACGATGCCGCAACCGGCCATCGCAGCCGCGTACGAGCCGGGTTCGAGCAGATCGGCGCGGAAAAAACGGATCGTGCCGGGTGTGCCCGCCGCGATGCGCTGGAGGTGCTTCAGCTTGTCCGGGCTGTCGGGGTCGCGGACGGCCGCGTGGACCGTCAGGCCGGCCTCGAGAAGCCGTTGCACGAGCCGGCCCGCGACGTATCCGGTGGCGCCGGTCACCATCACGGGGAGGTCGGTATCGATATTCATGGGCGTGGGTTCCGTGGCAGAGGCGATGCGTCATGATGCCGCCTTTTACGCGCCAATTCACTTGCAAAGCGCGCCAATCGGCATGCAAGGTGCGACAGGCGGCGCGATGCCCGCTGCCCGCGTCGACATGGACAGTGGCGCGCTGGACCGGCTCCATGCGCTGTCTGACGTGCCGCCGGCTCCACGACGGACGGTCGCCGATCGCCGTCGCGGACGGCCCGTGGCAGACCTGGCATCAGGCGTTGCGGACGCAACCGGTGCCCGTGAACCTGACGTGCCGCGACGGTGCAAGGCAAACGCGTCCGAATTGCGGGCCGCATCGCGCCTGAACCCCGATCCGGTCGAATTCGCACCGCCGTCTTATCGGCGGGAGGTGCCCCGCCTCCGGCATTTCCGTAACCCGTCGCGCAAACGATATCGGCCGGCATCCCCATTTTTGGGGATGCCGGCGAGGGCCGGTGCGCCTACGATTGACGACAGTGCACCGGGGAGCGGATGTAACGAAAACAAACGAACAGGCCTGCCATTCCGTGTCGATTGCATGCGATCGTCCGCGCAGTTGAACGACACGGCCGTTGCATGCGGACGACGCACGGCGTGGGCGGTGCATCGTTGGCATCGCGGCACGATGGCGCTGACGACGGAAGGCCTGATGTCGTATTTCGGGGAATGGCAATCAATATGCTGGCAAGAGACTACGTGGAACGAGAGCTTTCTCACATCCAGAGAATGGTGGCTCTCCTGGACAGCGATGCGATCGCTGACGACGTATCGATGTCGGGCGCGGCGCGCGTCCGGCATCCGAGCTACTGGCGCGGGCGCATCGAGGAACTGCTGTCGGCGCCCGACGTGCCGCGTCACGTCAGGAAGCTCAGCGAAGCCGTGCTCGCGAAGATCGACGAACTGGAATCGCGGCTCGCGACGATGAAGTAAGCACCCCATTGCTTATTCGCGCGCCATCACGTCGAGCAGCGCCGCGCGAAACGCAGCCATCTCCAGAGCGGTGCCGATCGATACGCGCAGGTACTCGGGCGGCCCGGACTCGCGAATCAGGACACCGTGGCGCAGGAGTCCGCTCCAGATCCGGTGGCGATCCGCAAACTTGCCGAACATCACGAAGTTCGCGTCCGAATCGGCGACCGCGAGGCCCCGGCCGCGCAGCCAGCACACGGTCGCGTCGCGCTCGACCTTGATCGCGTCGACCTGCGACAGCATTTCGTCACGCGCGGCGAGCGCCGCGCAGGCCGCCGCCTGCGTCAACGCGGACAGGTGATACGGCAGGCGAACCCGCTTCAGCGCGTCCACGATCGCCGGCGCGCATGCGCAATACCCGATGCGGCCCCCCGCGAACTTGAATGCCTTGCTCAACGTACGCGTCACGATCAGCCGCGGATGGTCGGGCAGCAGCGTCACCGCGCTGCGGACGCCGTGACGACGGAATTCCGCATACGCTTCGTCGACGACGACCACACCCGGCGCGAGGTCGAGAATCGCGCGGATGTCGTCGATCGGCAGCGCGGTTCCCGTCGGGTTGTTCGGTGACGTGAGCAGGATCACGCTCGGCCGGTGTTCGCGGATGCCGTCGAGCGCCCGATCGAGGTCCAGCGAGAAATCCTCGTCGCGCGGCAACGTGTGCAGGCGCGTGAAGGTCGTCCGGCAGTATTCGTCATACATCGGATACGCGGGCGTAAAGGCCAGCACCGAGCGCCCCGGGCCGCCGAATGCCTGCAGGATCTGCTGGATCACCTCGTTCGACCCGTTGGCCGCCCAGACGCGGGTCGCGTCGACCGGCACGCCGGTGTCGTGCGTCAGGTAGGCGGCGAGATGCGATCGCAGTTCGGCGAAGTCGCGATCGGGATAGCGGTTCGCGTCGCGCGCCGCATCGGCCACCGCGGTCGCGATGCGTTCGACGAGCGCCGGCGACGGCGGATACGGATTCTCGTTGACGTTCAGGCGGACCGGCACGTCGAGCTGCGGCGCGCCGTACGCATGCCGCAGCGTCAGATCGTCCCGCAGCGGCAAATCCGACAGGGCAATGTCTTTCCACGGTTGTTGCATTGAAAACACTCCGGACGTTATCGATGGGGCGGCGCAGCGGGCTTTTTCGGCGGCAAAAAACAAAAAAGGCGCCGGAGGCGCCTTGGTTGTCGTGTTGACCGGGGAGCTACCCGATCGATGACTGGATGCGAAACGACCCACGGCGCAATGGAGGGCGGCCGTGGTGATGGTGCAGCGAGGACGTGGCGTTTCGGATCGTCATGCGCTGCATCATGGCATACCCTGATCCGGATGAAAAGCCGGCCGCGGCGCGGTTCGTGCCGGCGTCGGCCGCGCTGTCTTGCCAGGATTGCCAATACATCAGACGAGAAACGGTAACAAACGTGGTATTTCAGACCAAACGTACCCGGTTAATTTGAACGATCTCGTTCATTGAGTAAGATGCGCTGAAGACGTTCGACAGAAACGCACGGCGCGGGGTAGCCAGATGCAACTGAACGGATTGATTCAATCGGCGTGGATCGACGACATCTACGCGGCGGCACTGGGCGATCAACGATGGGAAGCGGTGCTGGACGGGCTGCGATCGTCGGTCGGTGTGCGCATGGCCACGCTGCTGTCGTTCGACGACAAGGCGAGGGTGCCGGCGATCGAGCAGGCGGCCGGCGACGACGCGTCGTGGGTCGCCGCGTGCTACCACAGCTACAACACCGAGTTCTACCTGTACGACCCGGTCGTGCCGATCGCTGCCGACTGGCCGACGGGGCGCTGGTTCGAGGACGTCAAGCACCTGTCCGCGCACCAGCGCGCGCACAGCGTGTTCTATCAGGAATTCATGCACCCGTTCGGGCTCGGCAGCATCTCGGGGCTGTACATCCATCGCGGCGAAGGCTCGGGCGCGTTCCTCAGCGTGCAGGGCGGCCCTGAATCGCAGGGGCTGTCCGACGATCAGCGCCGCATGATCGAAATCATGGGCGCGCACATCAGCCGCGCGCTGCGGATTCAGGCGCGCATCGGCGAACTCGAAGCGCGCGTGGCCGCCGCGGAATCGGCGCTCGACGCGATTCCGGTGCCGGTGTTCCTGCTCGGCGCGCGGCGCGAGCTGCGCTATACGAACCGTGCGGCCGATCAACTGATCGCCGCCGAACCGGCGCTGCGGGTCGTGAACGGGCGTTTCGCGCCGGAAGGATGCGTCGACGACGCGCAATGGCGGCATGCGTTCGCGCGCGGCGGGCTGCTGCTGCGGCGGACGACGGGCGAGCCGCTGCCGCTGGCGTTGATCCCCGTTCCCGAACAGTCGCACCTTGCGCGCGAACGGCCGGGCGTGACGGCATTGATGACCGCCGCGGACCTGCGCGCGCCGTCGGCGCGCGCGCAGCGATTGCGCGTGTTCTACGGGCTGTCGTCGGCCGAAGCCGACCTCGCGGTGCTGCTGTGCTGCGACGGGCGCTCGCCGCAGGAATGCGCGGCGCTGCGCGGCGTGTCGATCGGTACGGTCCGCGCGCAGATCAAGTCGATCTACACGAAGACGGACGTGGCGCGCGCGGCGCAGCTGACGTCGCTGGTCATGCAGACGTGACGATGCGTGACGGCCGGCCCGACCCTGCGGTGCGCGGCAGGCCGTCGCGTCCGGCCGGATTCACTCGAGCCCGCCCTGGCACAGGTACTTGATCGACAGGTAATCGTCGAGGCCGTAGCGCGAGCCTTCGCGGCCGTAGCCCGATTCCTTCACCCCGCCGAACGGCGCGGCCTCGCTCGCGAGCGCGCCTTCGTTGATGCCGACGATGCCCGTTTCGAGCCGCGCCGACACGCGCGCGATGCGCCGCACGTCCTGCGTGTAGAAATACGCGGCGAGCCCGAACGGCGTATCGTTCGCGGCGCCGACGGCCTCGTCCTCGGTATCGAAGCGGAACAGCGCCGCGATCGGGCCGAACGTTTCCTCGCAGTTCAGTTGCATGTCGGCGGTCGCGTCGGCGAGCACCGTCGGGGCATAGAAGTTCGGGCCGAGTTCGGCCAGACGCTTGCCGCCGGCGAGCACGCGCGCGCCGCGTTCGACGGCGTCGCCGACGTGGCGGGCGATCTTGTCGACCGCACGCGCGTTGATCATCGGGCCGATCTGCGCGGCCGGGTCGGTCGCCGGCGCGACCTTCAGCGCGGCGACGCGTGCCGCGAGCTTCGCGGCGAACGCGTCGTAGACGCCGCACTGCACATACACGCGATTCGGCGACACGCAGGTCTGGCCGCCGTTGCGGAACTTGGACGCCATCAGCCCGTCGACCGCGCTATCGAGCTCGGCATCGTCGAACACGATGAACGGCGCATTGCCGCCGAGCTCCAGCGACAGCTTCTTCAGCGTCGCCGCCGATTCGCGCGCGAGCAGCTTGCCGACGGGCGTCGATCCGGTGAACGTGATCTTGCGCACGCGGCCGTCCGCGAGCCAGTCGGCCACGGCCGCGACCCCGCGCTCGCGCGAGGCGGCGATCAGGTTCAGCACGCCGGGCGGCACGCCGGCTTCCTGCGCGAGGAAGGCGAGCGCGAGCGCGGTCAGCGGCGTGTCTTCCGCCGGCTTCGCGACGACCGTGCAGCCGGCCGCGAGGGCGGGCGCGATCTTGCGCGCGATCATCGCGAGCGGGAAATTCCAGGGCGTGATCGCGGCGACGATGCCGATCGGTTCCTTGACCGCGCTCAGCCGTTTGCCGCGCTGCTGCTGCGGAATCAGGTCGCCGTACGTGCGCGTCGCTTCCTCGGCAAACCACAGCACGTACGACGCGCCGTAGGCGACTTCGCCGCGCGCTTCGGCGAGCGGCTTGCCCTGTTCGCGCGACATCAGCTTCGCGAGATCGTCGGTGTGCGCGATGATCGCCGCGTGCCACGCGCGCAGGATCGCGGCGCGTTCGCGAGCGGGCGTCGCGCGCCATGCGGGCAGCGCGCGTGCCGCCGCGTCGGTCGCGGCGCGCGCGTCGGCGGCTCCGCTGTCGGGTGCGTGGGCAACGGTCTCGAGCGTCGCCGGATCGGTGACGTCGAAGCGTGCGCCGTCGAGCGCATCGCGCCAGGTACCGTCGATCAGGTTGGCGGTACGCAGCAGTTCGGTTCGGGACAGCGTAAGCGGCATGACAGGTCCTTGGATGAAGCGGTTCGGCGGCGGCGCGGGCGCGCGACTACCCCGCGCGGACAGCACGCTGCCGCGTTCGAGGCAGGCGGGCACCGTGCGTCAGTGCCGGTCGCCGAACAGCGATTCGAGCGGATAGTGCCGTTTGACGAACGGCGACTTGATGATCACGTAACTGAAATACTTTTCGATGCCGATGTTCTGCTCGAGCAGCCCCTCGACGATCGTCTGGTAATGGCTCACGCTGCGCGTGATGAACTTCAGCAGGTAGTCGTAGCCGCCGCTCGCGAGATGGCACTCGACGATCTCGTCGACGTTGCGGATCGCCGCGACGAAGCGGTCGAAGTCCTCGCGCCGGTGGTCGGCCAGCGTGACCTCGGTGAACACGACCTGCACGTCGCCGAGTTTCTCGAGCTGGATGTGCGCGCCGTAGCCGCCGATGTAGCCGGCCTTCTCGAGCCGCTTCACGCGGATCAGGCAAGGACTGGGCGACAGCCCGACCGCATCGGCCAGCTCGACGTTGGTCATGCGGCCGCGCTTCTGCAACTGGGAGAGGATGCGCAGGTCGATGCGATCCAGCTTGCTGTCCGTCATGTTCACGTGAGAGGCGAAAAAATGGAATGTCCGGTTACTTTAGAGTCGAACGAGGGCCGCCACAAGCCCGGCTTTCCCTTGGCCGGTCAGGCCGGCTGCGCGTGCGCGGCGTCGAGCGCGCGCTGCACGCCGGCATCGCCCAGCACGTCGTCGAGCGTCTTGCGCACGCGTTCGAACAATAGGTCGAACTCGCCCGCGGTGAAGCTCAGCGCCGGCGCGAAGCCGAGCACGCCGTCGCCGAACGCGCGGAACACCACGCCGTTCGCGTAAGCGGCCGCCGCGATCTTGTCGGGCACGTTCAGCGCCGGGTCGAAGCGCGTCTTGCGGGCCTTGTCGGTCACCAGTTCGAGCGCACCGAGCAGGCCGACGGAACGCGCATCGCCGACGAGCGGATGCGCGCGCAGCGCGTCGAGGCCCGCCGCGAAGCGCGGTGCCAGCGCCTGGCCGTTCGCGAGCAGCCCGCCTTCGTGATAGAGCTTCAGCACCTCGAGGCCGATCGCCGCGCTGACCGGATGCGCGGAATACGTATGGCCGTGGCCGACCACGGCCGATTCGGCGCGGCTGCCCGCGATCCCTTCATAGATTTCATCGGACATCAGCACCGCGCCCATCGGCGCATAACCGGCGGTCAGTCCCTTCGCGACGGTCATCAGGTCCGGATCGACCTGTTCGGTCTCGCACGCGAACAGCGGCCCCGTGCGGCCGAAGCCGGTGATCACCTCGTCGGCGACGAACAGGATGCCGAGGCGACGGCAGGCGTCGCGCATCGCCTTCAGCCAGCCGGCCGGCGGCACGATCACGCCGCCGGAGCCCTGCACGGGCTCGCAGAAGAAGGCGGCCACGTTGTCCGCGCCGAGTTCGGCGACCTTCGCTTCGAGCGCGGCGACCGACGCGGCGATCAGCGCCTGCGGATCGTCGCCGAGCGGATGGCGATACGGGTAGGGCGACGGGATGTGATGCTGGTCCGCGCGCGGCAGGTCGAAGTGACGGTGGAACGCCGGCAGCGCGGTGAGGCCGGCGCCGATCGACGACGAGCCGTGATAACCGCGCTCGAGCGCGATCATCTGCTTTTTCGACGGACGGCCGGTCGCGTTGAAATAGTGCGTGATGAAGCGCACCGCGGAATCGACCGCATCCGAGCCGCCGAGCGTGAAGTACACGTGGTTCAGCGACGGCGGCGCGAGCGCGGCGAGCCGTTCGGCCAGCTCGATCGCCGGCTGCGAGCCGAAATGGAAATAGCCGGTCGCGTAGGGCAGCTTCGCCATCTGGTCGGCGGCCGCTTTCACGATGCTGTCGCGGCCGTAGCCGACGTTCACGCACCACAGGCCCGAGAACGCGTCGAGCAGCGTGTGGCCGTCGGCGTCGCGCAGGAACACGCCGTCCGCGGATTCGAGCACGGTGGCGCCGCGCGCCTCGTGTGCGCGATAGTTGACGACGGGGTGGATCAGATGCTGACGATCGGCTTCGATCAGCGCAGCGTGGTCGGAGTGGTTCATGGCAGGGCAGGACTCTCGTCAGGTGTCAGCGGTGAGTTCATGCTACCGGGCGAACGATCCGCATGCGCTTTCAATTTGCGCCCCGAAACGTATGGGCGCGGCGTTTGCACGGGGCGCTTCGGCATTTTCTGCTGCGCGCCCCGCCGTGCCGGACGCGTGCGTCAGTAGCCGCGTGTGCGGTCGACGACGCCGATCATCGGTTGTCCTGCACGATGGCGCGCGAGATTCGCGAGCACGGCGTCCACGGCGGTGTCGGGCCGCGTGGCGCTCGCGATGTGCGGCGTGATCCGGATGCGCGGATGCGCCCAGAACGGATGACCGGCCGGCAACGGTTCGGGGTCGGTCACATCGAGGATCGCGCTGTCGAGCCGGCCGCTGTCGAGCGCGGCGAGCAGCGCGGCCGCATCGAGCTGCGGCCCGCGCCCGACCTGCACGAGCGACGCGCCGGCCGGCAGCGCATCGAACACGCGTGTGCCGAGCAGCCCGCGCGTGCCGTCGGTCAGCGGCAGCAGGCAGATCAGGATGTCGGTGCGGGCGAGGAACGGTTCGAGCGCGTCGTCGCCGGCGTAGCACGCGATGCCGTCGAGCGTGCGCGGCGTGCGGCTCCAGCCCGCGCACGGGAAGCCGAAGCGCCGGAGCATGTCGAGCACCGCCTGGCCGAGCGTGCCGAGCCCGAGGACGCCGATTCGCGTCGACGCGGCGGCGCGCACCGGTTTCTCGTGCCACACCTGCGCGCGTTGTTGTGCCGCGTAGTCGAACAGGTCGCGGTGAATCGTCAGCACCGCCTGCGTCACGTATTCGACCATGCCCTCGACGATGCCCGGCTCGATCATCCGCACGACGGGGATGTGCGGCGGCACGCGCGACAGGTCGAACTGATCGATGCCGGCCCCGACCGAGAACACGACCTCGAGATTCGGGAGCAGCGCGGCCGGATCGTCCGGCGGCTGCCACGCGGCGAGATAGCGGACCGCCTCCGGGTAGCCGATGTCCGGCCAGATCCGGAACGCGAGATCGGGCGCGCGCTGCGCGAAGCGCTGTGCCCATTGCGCGCCGCGCACCGGGTCGGCCTTGTACAGGAAGCTCATCTTCGTTCCGCTCAGCCGAGTGCCTGGTTCACGATCGCGTACGCGCGCAGCGCCGGATCGCGCTCGGGCGCTGCGCCGCGCGCCATCGCGACGACGGTATCGACGCGCGGCAGCCCGAGCCCCTGCAGCCAGTCGGACAGGCCGCTGTCGCCCGGCACGTCGAGCCGCACGAACATGCCCTCGTGCAGGGCGAGCCAGTGACTGATCAGCGCCTGCGCGCGCTGCGCGTCCGGTGCGACCACCGGGCCGATCGCGTGGCCGCGGCCGAAGCGGCGGAACAGCGCGAAGCCGAGCAGTTCGCCGTCGCGATCGAGCGCGATGCCGTTCGCGACGTCGAGCAGCGCGCCGATCACTTCGTCGCGCTGATAGCCCGCGGCGCGCGACGCGAGCGCGGCAAGGCGCGGGCCGTCGTTCGCGCCGATCGGCCGCAGGCGCTCGCCGGGCGGCAGCGATATCAGCGGCGGCTGGAAGGCGGCGCCCTGGTGTTGATCGATCGTGCCGATCGCTTCGAACCCGAATTTCGCGTACAGCGGCTCGCCGGCCGGCGTCGCGTGCAGGAACACGGTCCGCGGGCCGAAGCTGTCGACCAGGCGGGCGAGCAACTCGCGCCCGATGCCGCGGCCCTGGCGCTCGGGCGACACGATGACCATGCCGAGCGACGCGTGCGATTCGCCGAAGCGCCAGCCGAGCGCGGTGCCGACGACGCCGGTTTCGTCTTCGGCGACGAAGCCGCCGCCGAGCTGGAACACGAAGCGCCAGTCGTCGAGCCGGTGCGGCCACTTGACGGCTTCCGACAGCCGGTGCGCGGCGGGCAGGTCGGTTTCGGCGAACGGGCGATAGGTAAGCGTGCTGGAAGGATTGAGGTCGGACACGCCGGACTCCGGAGGGGTGGGAATGACGCATCACTGTGCCAGCGAGGCCGCAGGGCGGATAGGACGATTCGCCTGTTTTCCGGCGGCGGCGGGCGCGCCCGCGAATTCGATGCAAACCGGCTCGATCGGCGCGAACGAACGCCCGGATCGTGCTGGCGAGACGGGTCAATCCGGCCACGCGTGCTGTGGAATACCACTACGATCAATGGCACGGCGGCACTGCCGCCTGCCGAAGGGCCGCATCGGCAGACGGGCTCGCCGCGGTAGCGCGGCGCCCATCGGCGCCCGCCGCCCGCGCCGCGCCCGATCGTGCCGCAGATCGTGCTGCATGTGGCGGGCAACACGCGGCGATTCTGCGTTTTGAGCGGCGCCGAACGATGCGCGGACGACTTTTTGCCCTGATTCAATTTCGTTAAATCCAGCCCGTCCCCGGCCCTGCCGGGGCTTCACACCGACAGGACGTCACCATGATCCAGTTTGAACCGAAGTACATCACCTTCGACTGCTACGGCACGCTGACCCATTTCCGGATGGCCGAGACGGCGCGCGAAATCTATGCGGACCGGCTGTCGCCGGCCGCGATGGAGGCATTCGTGCGCGCGTTCGCCGCCTATCGGCTCGACGAGGTGCTCGGCGCGTGGAAGCCGTACCGCGACGTCGTCGTCAACGCGGTCCGCCGCACCTGCGCGCGGCTCGGCGTGAAGTTCGACGAGGCCGAGGCCGAGCTTTTCTATCATGCGGTGCCGACGTGGGGCCCGCATCCGGACGTGCCGGCCGGGCTGTCGCGGCTGGCGTCGAAGTACAAGCTGGTGATCCTGTCGAATGCGATGGACGAGCAGATCATGAGCAACGTCGACAAGCTGGGCGCGCCGTTCCACGCCGTGTTCACCGCGCAGCAGGCGCAATCGTACAAGCCGCGGATGCAGGGCTTCGAATACATGTTCGACAAGCTCGGCTGCAAGCCCGAGGACGTGCTGCACGTGTCGTCGAGCCTGCGCTACGACCTCATGACGGCCGAGGATCTCGGCATCAAGCACAAGGCATTCGTGAACCGCGGCCACGAGCCGGGCACGCCGTTCTACAACTATTACGAAGTGTCGGACATCGGTCAGCTCGCGACGCAACTCGGGCTGTAAGCCGGCCGCGCCGGCCGATTCGTCGAGCGCCGGGGCGCGGCCGTGATGCCGTCGCGTCCCGGCGCGTTCGGTCAGCGCACGAAATGAGGGTAATTACCGATATTGAGTCGTTCAAGGCGGGGCCGCCCGGGCCGATATATGTACCGAACGGTTAATATTTCGAGGCCCCTGCATGAAGTTGTCCACCAAACTGCTGATGCTCGTCGCCGCGGCGCTGCTCGGCGTCGTCCTGCTGGCCGCGTTGTCGCTGCACACGCTGCGCGACGCGCTGATCGACAGCCGCCGCGAAGAGGTCGTCATTCTGCTGACCAAGGCCGAGCATCTGGTCGATTCGTATCGCGCGATGCAGACGAGCGGCACGCTCACGCAGGAGCAGGCGCAGCAGCAGGCCAAGGCCGCGCTGGCGGCGCTCAACGCGAATTCGAAGAGCTACTTCTGGGTCACGACGTCCGACGGCGTCAACCTCGTGCACCCGAACGCGAAATTCATCGGCACGCGCGCGAAAGGCAACCGCACGACCAGCGGCATGACCGACAGCGAGGCGTACCGCGCGGGGATGGCGCAGGCGCATTTCGCGCTCGTCGACGTGCTGGTCAAGCGCAGCCCCGACGCGGACCTGGAGCCGAAGCTGCAGGGCGTGGTCGCGATTCCGGACTGGAACTGGTGGATCGGCACGGGATTTTTCTACGACGACATCAACGCGGCGTTTGCCCGGCTCGCGATGGTGCTGGGCGCCGTCGCGCTCGTCATCGCCGCGGCGCTCGCGGCCATCGCATGGGGCGTGCTGCGCAGCGTCAGGCGCACGCTGGGCGGGGAACCCGCGCATGCGACGCAGATCGCCGCCCGCATCGCCGCCGGCGAACTGGACGTGCAGTTCGATACGGCGCACGCCGCGCCCGGCAGCCTGCTCGTCGCGCTGGGCGACATGAAGGCGCGGCTGACCGACACCATCGCCGAGATCCAGACCACGACCCACTCGATCGCCACGGGCACCGGCGAGATCGCGCAAGGCAACCTGGATCTGTCGCAGCGCACGGAGCAGCAGGCCGCGTCGCTGCAGGAAACGGCGGCGAGCATGGAGCAGATCACGTCCACGGTCAAACAGAACGCCGACAACGCGCGCCAGGCGAATGCGCTCGTGGCCCAGGCCAAGGATGCGACCGAGCTCGGCGGCGCCGCCGTGCACGCGGTCGTCGAAACGATGCGGCAGATTTCGGACGGATCGGTGCGGATCGCCGACATTACCGTCGTCATCGAAAGCATCGCATTCCAGACCAACATTCTCGCGCTCAACGCCGCGGTGGAAGCCGCGCGGGCCGGCGAGGAGGGGCGGGGGTTCGCCGTCGTCGCATCGGAAGTCCGCTCGCTCGCGCAGCGCAGCGCGGCGGCCGCGAAGGACATCAAGGGATTGATCGACGCGTCGGTCGAGCGGGCCGGCAGCGGCAGCCGGCTCGTCGAGACGGCCGGCGAGCGCATGACCGAGATCGTCCGGTCGATCGACCGGGTGGCGGACATCATGGGCGAGATTTCCGCGGCATCGGCGGAGCAAAGCACCGGCATCGAACAAATCGGGCTGGCCGTCGCGCAAATGGATGAAGTCACCCAGCAGAACGCCGCGCTCGTCGAGCAGGCAGCGGCCGCCGCCTCGTCGCTGGACGAGCAGGCGGCGCGCCTGCGGGCCGCCGTATCGGTATTCCGGCTCGCTGCGTGACGGCTTCGCGCCGTCCGCTCGCGGGGGCGCATCATCCTGCCGCCCGGGCGCCGCGCCGGCGAGCGCGCCGACATGCCCGGTGACGCATGCGTCGCCGCTCGCGGCCGCGGCGCCTGACGGCTGCACGGGCCCGGTTTCCGGGCAGTCGCGTCATCTTCCCGTCTTCCCGCCAAGCCGTTCCGATCGAGCGGCATTCTTCCGAACTTTCCTGCGCGACGTCCCGCCGCGATCCCCATCGTCGCCGCTCGTGCGTGCGGCGATCCGCCGCAACGTGCCGCTCGTTTCGACCGTCGTGGGCACGCGCACACACATTCGACACAAACGTGCGGTTTGCGTGAGTCAAACGCGCGCCGGATGCCGAACGGGCAATTTTGTCGGCGCAATCTGCGGCGGCTGCGGCCTTACGATTTCCTGTATCGACACGGGTCGGGCAGCCGCCGCGACACGCCGCCGGGCGCACGACGACACATGCGCGCACGCAGCAATTCATGCTGCGCGGGCGGCTCAAAACGGTCGATTCGTATCGTGCGGGCCGCCCGAATCGCGACAAACCGCATTTTGGCGATGCTTAAATGAACTGCATGTGTACGACGTCGCGCCCGCCACCAGCAAGCGGGCGCGGCGGGATTGAACAACCACGCTGGACCCTTGGACCCACTTCCCACAGTCAGGAGCAGTTCGGATGAGCGACGATATCGACAATGACGGCAAGGGCGGCTTCACGCGCCGCGACATGATGCGGGTCATGGCGGCGAGCGGCATGATGGCCGTCGGCGGCGGCGGGCTGCTGATGGATGCGCAGTCGGCATTCGCCGCGCCCGCGCCGAAGCGCGGCGGCAAGATCCGGGTCGCGAACGAAGCCGGCTCGACGGCCGATACGCTCGATCCGGCCAAGGGCTCGACGGGCGCGGACTACACCCGTTTCTTCATGTTCTACAGCGGTCTCACGCAGCTCGATGCGAGCCTCACGCCGCAGATGAACCTCGCCGAGTCGCTGCAGACGACCGATGCGAAGACGTGGATCATCAAGCTGCGCAAGGGCGTCACGTTCCACGACGGTAAGCCCGTCGGCCCGGCCGACGTGGTGTTTTCGCTGATGCGCCACAAGAACCCGGCCACCGCGTCGAAGGTCAAGCCACTCGCCGAACAGTTCGCGGATGCGAAGGCGACCGGCCCCGACGAAGTCACGCTGACGCTCGTGAGCGCGAACGCCGATCTACCGGTGATCCTCGCGACGCCGCAGCTCGTGATCGTCAAGGACGGCACGACCGACTTCAGCACCGGTATCGGCTGCGGCCCGTACAAGCTGAAGTCGTTCAAGCCGGGCGTGGCGACCATCGGCGTGCGCAACGACAGCTACTTCAAGCCGGGCAGGCCGTATCTCGACGAGATCGAGCTGATCGGCATCGGCGACAGCGCCGCGCGCCTGAACGCGCTGCTGTCGGGCGACGTGCACCTGATCAACGCGATCGATCCGCGCTCGACGCAGCGGGTCTCGTCGACGCCGGGCTACGCGCTGAAGGAAACCAAGTCGGGCCTCTATACCGACCTGATCATGCGCAGCGACAACCCGATCGTCTCGAATCCCGATTTCGTCGAAGGGATGAAGTACCTGTTCGATCGCGAGCAGATCCGCACGGCGGTGTTCCGCGGCTACTCGGTGATCGGCAACGACCAGCCGATCCCGCCGGGGCATCGCTACTTCAACGCGTCGCTGCCGCAGCGGGCGCACGATCCTGACAAGGCGAAATTCCTGCTCCAGAAGGCGGGCGCGCTCGGCACCACGCTGCCGCCGATCTATGCGACGTCCGACGCGAACGGGTCGATCGAAATGGCCGTGCTGCTGCAGCAGGCCGGCCAGAAGATCGGGCTGAACCTGCAGGTCAACCGCGCGTCGCCCGACGGCTACTGGTCGAACCACTGGATGAAGCACCCGCTCACGTTCGGCAACATCAACCCGCGTTCGAGCGCCGACGTGCTGTTCACGCAGTTCTTCAAGTCGGATGCGCCGTGGAACGAATCGGGCTGGAAGAACGCGAAGTTCGACCAGTTGCTGCTCGCCGCGCGTTCGGAAACCGACGACGCGAAGCGCAAGCAGATGTACGGCGACATGCAGGTGATCGTGGCGCAGCAGGGCCGGGTCGGCATTCCGGCGTTCATCAGCTTCCTCGACGGGTACGACAAGCGGCTCGCGGGCCTCGGTTCGATCCCGACCGGCGGGATGATGGGCTTCATGTTCGCCGAGAACGTGTGGTGGAACGCGTGACGTCGTGGCTGGCCGCCGTCGCGCGGCCGGTGCGGGCCCCCGCGCCGGCCACGCACGGTTTTTTCGGGAGTGCTGCTCCATGAACCGAATTCTCATCGGGCTGATCGGCCGGCGCATCGCGGTCACCGCGCTGACGCTGCTGATCGTGTCCGCGATCATCTTCACGATCACGAACCTGCTGCCGGGCGACGCCGCGCAGGCCGCGCTCGGCCAGTCGGCGACGCCGGAAACGGTCGCCGCGCTGCGCCAGCAGTTCGGTCTCGACATGCCGGCGCACGTCCGTTACGTGCACTGGCTCGCCGGGCTGTTGCACGGCGATTTCGGCCGGTCGCTGTCCGGCGACATGCCGGTGTCGGAGCTGATCGGCGGCCGCCTGCCGAAGTCGCTCGCGCTTGCGGCGATCACGACCGCCGTGTCGGTGCCGATCGCGCTGCTGCTCGGCATCCTCGCGGCGGTCAAGCGCGAGACGGTGGTCGACCGCGTGATCAGCCTCGGCACGCTGTCGCTCGTCGCGACGCCGGAATTCCTGATCGCGACGGTCGCCGTGCTCGTGTTCGCGGTGAAGCTGCACTGGCTGTCCGCGCTGTCGTACAGCGGCCCGATCGAGAGCCTGCACGATTTCCTGCGTGCGTATGCGATGCCGGTGTTGACGCTGTGCGCGGTCGTGATCGCGCAGATGGCGCGCATGACGCGCGCCGCGGTGATCGAGCAACTGAGCGCGTCGTACGTCGAGATGGCCACGTTGAAGGGCGCAAGCCCCGCGCGCGTCGTGCTGCGCCATGCGCTGCCGAACGCGATCGGCCCGATCGCCAATGCAATCGCGCTGAGCCTGTCGTATCTGCTCGGCGGCGTGATCGTCGTCGAGACGATCTTCAACTATCCGGGCCTCGCGAGCCTGATGGTCGACGCCGTCAGCAACCGCGATTTCCCGTTGGTCCAGGCGTGCACGCTGATCTTCTGCGTCGCTTACCTGACGCTCGTGCTGTTCGCCGACCTGTGCTCGATCGTGTCGAACCCGCGACTGCGCACCTGAGTGTTTCGTCTTCCTTCCGAGATGCCGCCCATGCAACCGATCGAACCCGTACAACGCAGCAGCCCGCTGCCGCCATCCGACGACCCGCCCCTGGGGCGGGGCAGCATGCCGCCGGCCGCGCCTGCCCCCGACCAGCCGCGCAAGCGCCGCACCGCGCGCATCGCCTTGACGACCGGCGGCCGCGTCGGTCTGGCGATGGTCGGCCTGATGCTGTTCATCGCCGTGTTCGCGCCGCTGCTCGCGCCGCACGACGTCGGCGCGATCGTCACGCCGGACGTGTTCGCGCCGTTCAGCGCGAAGCTGCCGTTCGGCTCCGACTTCCTCGGCCGCGACATGCTGAGCCGGATCCTGTACGGCGCGCGGCTGACCGTGCTGCTCGCGCTGGCCGCGGTGCTGCTCGCCGCCGTGACCGGCACGACGCTCGGGTTGCTCGCGACCGTGTCGGGCCGCGCGGTCGACGAGACGATGAGCCGGCTGCTCGACGCGCTCACGTCGATTCCGTCGAAGATGTTCGCGCTGATGTTCGTCGCCGCGTTCGGCTCGTCGCTGCCGCTGCTGGTCCTTACCGCCGCGGTCAGCTACATGCCCGGCTCGTACCGGATCGCGCGCGCGCTCGCCGTCAACATCAGCACGCTGGAATTCGTGCAGGTCGCGCGCGCACGCGGCGAAAGCGCGCTGTACATCGCGTGCGTCGAGATGCTGCCGAACATGATCCACCCGATGCTGGCGGACACCGGGCTGCGCTTCACGTTCGTCGTGCTGCTGCTGAGCGGCCTGAGCTTTCTCGGGCTCGGCGTGCAACCGCCGTACGCGGACCTCGGCTCGCTCGTGCGCGAGAACATCGCGAGCCTCGGCGACGGCTCGGCCGTCGCGATCGTGCCCGCGGTCGCGATCGCGATCCTGACGGTGGGCGTCAACCTGATGATCGACGGCCTGCCGCATCGCGGCCGCCGCAAGGGCGCGGCCGGCGCCGCCGGAGGACACTGATGCGACACGAATCGAACCCGCTCGTCGAGGTGCGCGGGCTGCGCGTGGTCGGCGGCCGGCCGGGCGGCGAGGAAACGACAATCGTCCACGGTGTCGACTTCGACATCGCGCGCGGCGAGGTGCTCGCGCTGATCGGCGAATCGGGCTCCGGCAAGACGACGATCGCGCTGTCGCTGATGGGCCATGCGCGCGCCGGATGCCGGATCGCCGGCGGCTCGGTGAAGCTCGACGGCACCGACGTGTGCACGCTTTCCGCAGCGGCGCTGACCGCGCTGCGCGGCCGCAAGGTCGCGTATATCGCGCAGAGCGCGGCCGCCGCGTTCAACCCGTCGCGCACGATTCTCGACCAGGTGATCGAGAGCGCGCTGATCCACAAGACGATGACGAAGCGCGACGCGCAGGCGAAGGCGATCGAGCTGTTTCGCGCGCTCGCGCTGCCGGAGCCGGAGACGATCGGCAAGCGCTATCCGCACCAGGTATCGGGCGGTCAACTGCAGCGGCTGATGGCCGCGATGGCGCTGATCACGGATCCGGAGCTGGTGATCCTCGACGAGCCGACCACCGCGCTCGACGTGACCACGCAGATCGACGTGCTGCAGGCGTTCAAGAGCGTGATCCGGCGCTACGGGATGAGCGCGGTGTACGTGTCCCACGACCTGGCCGTGGTCGCGCAGATGGCCGACCGGATCGTCGTGCTGAGCGACGGTGTGATCCGCGAGGCGGGCGACACCGAACAGATCCTGCATGCGCCGACGCACCCGTACACGCAGAGCCTGATCGCGGCGGTCACGCCGAACGATGCCGAACGCGACGCGCAGGGGCAAGCACCGGAGCCGGCCGCGCCGACGCCGCTGCTCGACGTGCGCGGCGCGATCGCCGGCTACGGCGGCCGTACCGCCAAAGGGTGGCCCGCGAAGGTGATCCTGCACGAAGTCGACCTGCGCATCGGGCGCGGCCAGACGGTCGGCGTGATCGGCGAATCGGGCTCCGGCAAGACCACGCTCGCGAAGGTGATCGCGGGCCTCGTGCCGGCGACGGGCGGCAAGATCCTGCTCGACGGCGAGCCGCTCGCGCTCGATATCGTCAAGCGCACCAAGGAGCAGCACCGCCGCGTGCAAATCGTGTTCCAGAACGCCGATACCGCGCTCAACCCGGTGCATACCGTCGAGCGCACGCTCGCACGGCCGCTCGCGTTCTATCACGGCATCAAGGGCGCGCGTGCGCGGCAGCGCGTCGCGGAGCTGCTCGAACTCGTGCGGCTACCGCCGGCGGTGGCCTCGCGGCGTACCGGCGAGCTGTCGGGCGGCCAGAAGCAGCGCGTGAACCTCGCGCGCGCGCTCGCGGCCGAGCCCGACCTGATCCTGTGCGACGAGGTCACGTCGGCGCTCGATACCGTGGTCGGCGCCGCGATCATCGAGCTGCTGCGCGACCTGCAGGCGAAGCTCGGCGTGTCGTACGTGTTCATCACGCACGACATCGCGAAGGTGCGCGCGATCAGCGACGACATCGTCGTGCTGTATGCGGGCCGCCGCGTGGAGACGGGCAGCCGCGACGCGCTGTGCGCGCCGCCTTATCACCCGTATTCGCACTTGCTGGTGTCGTCCGCGCCGGAGTTGCGCGCGGGCTGGCTCGACGATGCGGCCGAGCGTTGCCACCGGCCGCTGGTGCCGATCGGCGAGCGCGAGAACGAGGCCGAGCTGTGTCCGTTCCTGTCGCGCTGCGCGATGCGTGTGGACGGCGTGTGCAACCGCACGGCCCCGTCGCTGCGCACGCTCGGGAACGGCGCGCAGGTGCTGTGCCATCGCAGCGAGGAAGATCTCGCGCGCTTCCAGGCGGAGCCGATTTCCGCTGGCGTCGCCCCGGTACAGCTGTAGTGCGAGGCGCGCGAACCGTTCATCGCGCGGTGCGGTGGACGGCCCGCCGCATAGTCTGCTGCGGCGGTCGCGCAAAACGGCAATTTGCACGCGTGCCGCGCGCGAATACGCGGCAACTGCGGTTTTTGACGGTGATTAAATGATTCTCATTGAACGTTCGCCGATCGACATTGCCGGCATGCACAAGAAGGATCCAATGAAACTGGAATCGTACTGGCTGGATACCCGCCCCGCGTTTCGTGCCGGAAGCGTTGGTCCCGTCGAAGGGCGGGCCGACGTCGTCGTGATCGGCGGCGGTTTCACCGGCTTGTCGGCGGCGCTCGCGCTCGCGCAGCGCGGCGTGTCGGTGGTCGTGCTCGAAGCCGCGCAGGTGGCCGGCGAGGCGTCCGGCCGCAACGGCGGCCAGTGCAATACGGGCGTCGCGCAGGACTACGCGTCGCTGGCCGCGCGCATTGGCGCCACGCAGGCGAAGCAGTTTTATCTCGCGTACGAAAGCGCGGTGAAGAGCGTCGAGACCATCGTGACCGAACAGGCGATCGATTGCGATTTCCGGCGCGCGGGCAAGCTGAAGCTCGCCGCGAAGCCGCAGCACTTCGCCGGGCTCGAAAAGACCTTCGATGCGTTGCGCCGCGACGTCGATCCCGACATCGAGCTGATCGAGCCGTCGCGGATCCGCGATGAAATCGCATCCGACGGTTTCTACGGCGGGCTCCTGCAGCGCAACGGCGCGCAGATGCACATGGGCAAGTTCGGCGTCGGCCTCGCGCAAGCGGCCGTGCGTGCCGGCGCACGCGTGTACGAGCAGGCGGCCGTCACGCAGCTCGACCGGCTCGACGGCGAGCGTCACTCGATCACCAGCACCCGCGGCACGATCGTCGCCGATCGCGTGCTGGTCGCGACCGGCGCATCGCAGCACGGCCCGTTCGCGTGGTTCCGGCGGCGCATCGCGCCGGTCGGCAGCTTCATCGTCGTCACCGAGCCGCTGGCCGACGCGCAACTGAACCGGCTGTTCCCGCATCGCCGCGCGTACGTGACGTCGCGCCAGATCGGCAACTACTTCCGCGTGACGCCCGACAATCGGCTGCTGTTCGGCGGCCGCGCGCGTTTCGCGATGTCGAGCCCGCGCTCGGATACGAAAAGCGGCGACGTCCTGCGCGCCGGCATGGCCGGCTACTTCCCGGAACTGGCCGACGTGCGGCTCGACTACTGCTGGGGCGGCCTCGTCGACATCACCGCCGACCGGCTGCCGCGCGCGGGCCAGCACGACGGGCTCTATTACTCGATGGGCTACAGCGGCCACGGCGTGCAGATGTCGGTGCACATGGGCCGCGTGATGGCCGACGTGCTGTATGGCGCAGCCGCGTCGAACCCGTGGCGCGAGCTCGAATGGCCGGCGATACCGGGCCATTTCGGGCACGCGTGGTTCCTGCCGCTCGTCGGCGCGTATTACCGGATGCAGGATTTCCTGCACTGAAGCGAGCGCCCGGGAGGATACGACATGACAGTGCAACTCGTTGGCTCGTCTCGTGTCGCGCGGCCCGTCTCGCCGGCGATCGGCGACGTGCTGCGCGCGATCGATGCATCGTTCGCGCAGCCGCTGAACCTCGACACGCTCGCGGCGGTGGCCGGATTGAGCGTGTCGCGTTTCACCGCGCGCTTTCGCAGCGAAACCGGCTTGTCGCCGCACCGGTATCTGTGCCTGGTGCGGGTACGCCGTGCGCAGGACCTGTTGCGCGCCGGTCTGGCGCCGTCGGTCGTCGCGACCGACGTCGGTTTCTTCGATCAGAGCCATCTGTGCCGGCATTTCCGGCGGGTGCTCGGGATCACGCCGCGCGATTACGTGGTCGCGCGGGCAGGCGGTGCGACGGCGCGCACGTCTTCGACGCGCAGGCATGCAGAGCGCCGCGAAGCGTCGTGTCACGCGGCGTAGGCGCACACACGCACGGTTCGCATGCCGGGGAGGTCCGGCGGCAGAGCCGGCGAACGACGATTTCCGATATCGCGCGGCGGCGTTCAACCGCACCGCCGCGCGCCGCACAGGAGCAGATATGACCGCAGTTTTCGTGTTGCACCGCGCCGATGGCGCGCCTTCGTCAACCGTATTTCGCCAGCAGGCGTTCGGCGCGAACGATCCTTTCGCGCAAGCCCGGGAGATCGCGTGGGAAGGTCCCGACGCGATGGCCGCCGGACGTGTCGCGTTCGCCGGCGAACTCGACGTGGCGAGCTTTCCGCACATTGAAACCATCGCGATCATCGAGGGCGAGCTGACGCTCGAAGCGGCCGGCGCCGTGCCGCTGGTGCTGGGCCCGGGAGACGGGGCCGTGATCGGCGGCGGCACGGCGCTGCGCGTGACCGCGGCATCGCGCGTGCTGTTCACGTTCTGCGCCGCCGCGTGCGCGGCACCGACCCGGCGCGGCGTGTTCGCGCTGCGAGCCGATGCCGACTTCAAGCCGTCGGCCACGCTGCCGGCGGAGGTGCTGCTCGGCCCGGCGCCGCAGTGCCGCAGCGACAACGTGTTCGTCGACGACGGCGCCGCGTACTGCGCGGGCACGTGGGATTCGACGCCCTATCACCGGATCGTCCGGCCGCATCGCGTGAACGAATTCATGTTCCTGCTGGACGGCGACGTACGGTTCGCCGCGCCGGACGGCAGCGTGCTGTCGCTCGGCGCCGGCGATGCGCTGTTCGTGCCGCAAGGCACGCCGATCGGGTGGGAAAGCAGCGAACGCGTGGCGAAGTTCTACGTCGTGCAGACCGTCAACGCATCCACCGAGCGAGCCTGAGCATGACTCCTCCGCTACGCCATATCGAAACCCCGGCCACGCTGCCGGCTTCGGCCGATGTCGTCGTGATCGGCGGCGGCATCATCGGCGTCTTCACCGCCTACTATCTGGCCCGGCGCGGCGTATCGGTCGCGCTCGTCGAGAAGGGGCGCATCGGCGCCGAGCAGTCGAGCCGCAACTGGGGCTGGTGCCGGCAGCAGAACCGCGATGCGCGCGAGTTGCCGATGGCAAGCAAGAGCATCGACCTGTGGGAACGATTCGCGATTGAATCGGGCGAGGACACGGGCTTTCATCGCTGCGGCCTGTTGTACCTGAGCAATGACGAGGCCGAGCTGGCCCGCTGGGCCAGCTGGGGCGAGTTCGCGAAGACGGCGGGCGTGGCGACGTACATGCTCGACGGCAAGCAGGCCACCGAGCGCGGGCACGCGACCGGGCGGCCGTGGAAAGGCGGCGTGTTTTCGCCGACCGACGGCACGGCCGACCCGGAAAAGGCCGCGCCGGCCGTCGCCGCCGCGCTGATGAAGCTCGGCGGCAGTGTCCACCAGTACTGCGCGGCGCGCGGCATCGAACGCGAGGGCGGACGCGTGAGCGCCGTCGTCACGGAGTCCGGCGTGATCAAGACCAAGACCGTCGTGCTCGCGGGCGGCGCCTGGGCGTCGTCGTTCTGCCGCCAGCTCGGCATCCGCTTTCCGCAGGCGTCGATCCGTCAGTCGATCCTGAGCGTGTCGCCGGTCGAGCATCCGCTGCCGGATGCGATGTACACGTCCGGCGTGTCCGTGACGCGCCGCAGCGACGGACGCTACGCGCTGGCGATCAGCGGCCGCGCTCGGGTGGACCTGACGCCGCAGTTCCTGCGATTCGCGCCGCAATTCGTGCCGATGTTCGCGAAGCGCTGGCGCAATCTGCTGCCGGGCGGGCTCGAAGGGCTGCGCGGCGGTCATGAAACGCTGAAGCGCTGGCGCCTCGATGCACCGACGCCGATGGAGGCGGTCCGCATCCTGGATCCGAAGCCGGACATGTCGACGGTCCACGAAACCTACCGCCGCGCCGTCGAACTGATGCCCGAACTTCGCGACGCGAAGATCACGCACGCGTGGGCCGGGTTCGTCGACAGCACGCCGGACGGCGTGCCGGGCATCGGCGAAGTGCCGGGCGTGCCGGGGCTGATCCTCGCGGCGGGCTTTTCCGGCCACGGCTTCGGGATCGGGCCGGGCGCCGGGCACCTGATCGCGGATCTTGCGACGGGCGCGCCGCCGCTGGTCGATCCGGTGCCGTACCAGCCGGCCCGGTTCAGCGATTCCGCATGGGGCAAGGTCGCCGATTTCTGATGCAAGGCCGCGACGCTCGCACGCGAGCGGCCGGACCGGCGCGGCGAACCTTCGCCGGCCTGACCGTCCGGCGCGGCCACCTGGGAGTGACGGATGCGTTTCGGTTCCTACTGGCTCGATACGTCGGAGCCATTCGCGAGCAACTCGCCGGCGTTGCGCGACGGCAGTTGCGACGTGCTGGTGGTGGGCGGCGGGATCACCGGCTCGGCGGCCGCACTGGCGCTGGCCAGGAAAGGGGCGCGCGTGATCGTCTGCGAGGCGGGCACCGTCGGGCAGGCGGCATCGGGACGCAACGGCGGTATGTGCAACAACGGCTTCGCGCAGGATTACGCGGCGCTGTCGCAGCGCATCGGCACGGAACTGGCCAATCGGCTCTATCGCGCGTTCGACGCAGGCGTCGAC
This sequence comes from Burkholderia seminalis, assembly GCF_001718535.1. Classification (NCBI taxonomy): domain Bacteria; kingdom Pseudomonadati; phylum Pseudomonadota; class Betaproteobacteria; order Burkholderiales; family Burkholderiaceae; genus Burkholderia; species Burkholderia seminalis. The sequence continues at coordinate 910,975 of NZ_CP013399.1, forward strand.
ACGGTCGAGCGGCTGGTCAGGGAGGAGTCGATCGATTGCGATTTCGTGCGCCGCGGCAAGCTCAAGCTCGCGGCGAAACCTGAGCATTACGACAAGCTCGCGCGAAGTCAGGCACTGCTCGCGGCGAGCGTGGATCCCGACACGCGCATGGTGACGAAAGCCGAGCTGCGTGACGAGATCGGCTCGGACCGTTATCACGGCGGCCTGCTGTTCGGCAAGAGTGCCGGGATGCACGTCGGCCGTTACGTGCGCGGCCTGGCACGCGCCGCGCAAGCGCGCGGCGCGCACGTCCTCGAGCATGCGCCGGTGCTCGGGCTGAAGCGGCAAGCGGGCGGCGCTTACGCGGCACGTACGCCGCTCGGCGAGATCCGTGCGCGCCAGGTGCTGCTCGCGAGCGGCATTTCGCAGGTCGGCCCGTTCGGCTGGATTCGCCGCAGGATCGTGCCGGTCGGTGCGTTCATCATCGTCACCGAGCCGTTGCCGGACGACCTGCTCGACCGGCTGTTGCCGACGCGCCGGATGGTCACCGACACGAAGAACTTCGTCAACTTCTTTCGCGTCACGCCCGACAACCGGATGCTGTTCGGCGGTCGCGCGCGGTTCGCCGCGTCGAACCCGCGTTCGGACGAAAAGAGCGGGGCGATCCTGCGGCGGCAGCTGGCCGCCGTGTTTCCCGAACTGGCCGGCGTACGCATCGACTACTGTTGGGGCGGGATGGTCGACATGACCGCCAACCGACTACCGCGCGCGGGCGAGCGCGACGGCGTGTACTACGCGATGGGCTATAGCGGCCACGGCACGCACATGGCCACGCTGATGGGCACGCTGATGGCGGAGATCATGGACGGGCGCGCGGATCTCAACCCCTGGAAAGACTTCGACTGGCCGGCCATTCCCGGGCACTTCGGCAAACCCTGGTTCCTGCCGTTCGTCGGTGCCTGGTATCGACTCAAGGACACGCTGCAATGAATTCTCCTGTTGTTCACCTGATGCAAAACGGAAGGCTCGATCGCCTCTTCATCGACGGCGACTGGGTCGTGCCCGACGGCGGCGACCGGTTCGTGGTCGTCAGCCCGTCCACCGAAGACGGACTGTGCGAGATCCCGCTCGGCAACGCGCGCGACGCCGACCGGGCCGTCAGCGCCGCGCGCAGAGCCTTCGAACCGTGGGCGGCCACGTCGCCGCAGGCGCGCGCCGCGCTGCTCGATCGCGTGCATGCGTTGATGCTGGAGCGCGCGGAGCTGTTCGCCGCGGCGCTGGCCACGGAAATGGGCGCGCCGATCAGCTATGCGCGCGCCGCGCACGTGCCGCTCGCGGCCGAGCATATCCGCGTCGCGCGCGACAATCTCGCGCGTTATCCGTTCGTCTCGCGGCGGGGAACGACCGCGATCGTGCGCGAGCCGATCGGCGTGTGCGCGCTGATCACGCCGTGGAACTGGCCGATCTACCAGATCACGGCGAAGGTCGGCCCGGCGCTCGCGGCCGGCTGTACGGTCGTGCTGAAACCCAGCGAGCTGTCGCCGCTCAGCGCGCTGCTGTTCGCGGAAGTGATCGCCGATGCGGGCGTGCCCGCGGGCGTATTCAACCTGGTGAGCGGCGACGGCGCGGTGGTGGGCGCCGCGCTGTCTTCGCACCCGGAAGTCGACATGGTGTCGATCACCGGCTCGACGCGTGCCGGCGTGCTGGTGGCGCAGGCGGCGGCGCCGACCGTCAAGCGCGTCGCGCAGGAGCTGGGCGGCAAGTCGCCGAACATCGTCTTGCCGGATGCGGACCTGCAGCGGGCCATTGCGCCCGGCGTGGCCGCCGCGTTCCGGAACATGGGTCAGTCGTGCAGCGCGCCGACCCGCATGATCGTGCCGCGCAACCTGCTCGGCACGGTCGAGGCGCTGGCTCTCGCGGCCGCGCAGAAACTGGTGGTCGGCGATCCGTTCGCGGAGACGACGACGCACGGCCCGCTTGCCAATCGCGCGCAATTCGGCCGGGTCGCGCAGATGATCGACGCGGGCCTCGACGAACGGGCGAAGCTGATCGCCGGCGGTCCCGGCCGGCCGGAAGGGTTCGACAAGGGCTTTTATGCGCGGCCGACGATTTTCTCCGACGTCCGCACCGACATGACGATCGCGCAGCAGGAGATCTTCGGTCCGGTGCTCGCGATTCTTCCCTACGATACCGTGGACGAGGCGATCGCCATTGCGAACGACACGGTCTACGGGCTGGGCGCGCATGTGCAGGGCACCGACAAGGCGCAGGCGCGCGCGGTGGCCGCGCGCATCCGGGCCGGCCAGGTACACCTGAACTACCCGGCGTGGGATCCGCAGGCGCCGTTCGGCGGATACAAGCAGTCGGGCAACGGCCGCGAGTACGGGATCGAAGGGATGGAGGAATATATGGAAATCAAGTCGATCCTCGGATTCGACGACTGAAGCTGTCGCCGCACGCGATGCGGCGGCGGTCCCGATTTGAACCGGTTTGCCTGGCAGAGGTGCCGACTTGGAAAACATCGTCATCCCCGACACGTCGCTGGACCTGCATCACGCGCACTGGGCGACATTGCGCCGCGATCTGCATGCGCACCCCGAACTGCGATTCGAGGAACACCGGACGGCCGACGTCGTCGCCCGCGAGCTCGAGGCGCTCGGCTACGCGGTGTCGCGCGGGCTCGGCGGCACGGGCGTCGTCGCGAGCCTGCCCGGCGCGGACCCGCGCCGCGGCATCGTGCTGCGCGCGGATCTGGATGCATTGCCGATTCACGAAGCGAACGACTTCGCGCATGCGTCGTGCACGCACGGAATCATGCATGCGTGCGGGCACGACGGCCATACCGTCATGCTGCTCGGCGCCGCGCGCATCCTGAAGGACTTGCCGCAGCTGCCGGGCGCCGTGCATTTCGTGTTTCAGCCCGGGGAAGAGGGCGGTGCGGGCGCGCGCAAGATGATCGACGACGGGCTGTTCGATCGCTACCCGACGGAAGCCGTATTCGGCATGCACAACTGGCCCGGCCTGCCGGCCGGGCATTTCGGGATGCGCACCGGCCCGATCATGGCCGCGGGTTCCCGTTTCCGGATCACGGTCACCGGCAAGGGCGCGCACGCGGCTCAACCGCACCTGGGCATCGATCCGGTGCCGCTCGCGTGCGCGATGGTGCTGCAGTGCCAGACCATCGCCGCGCGGCACAAGGATCCGGTCGATCCGGCCGTCATTTCCGTCTGCATGTTCCAGGCGGGCACGACGGACAACGTCATTCCGGACAGCGCGGAGCTGCGCGGGACGATTCGCACGCTGTCGTCCGAATTGCAGCAACGGCTGCAGCGCGACGTCCGGCTCGTATGCGAAGGGCTGGCCGCCGCGCATGGCGCGCAGGTCGATGTCGAGTTCTTCCAGTACTATCCGGCGACCGTCAACACGCCGGCCGAGACGGCGCTGTGCGAAACGGTCGTTCGCGACACGTTCGGCGATGACCGCCTGTTGCGCGACGTGCCGCCGAACATGACGTCCGAAGACTTCGGCTTCATGCTGGAAGAGCGGCCCGGCGCTTACGTGCTGATCGGCAATGCGCCGGCCGGAACGGATGCCCCGTCGCTGCATCACCCGAAATACGACTTCAACGACGACATCATTCCGGCGGGCGTCCGCTATTGGGTCGCGCTGGCGCAGCATTATTTCAGGCGCTCGCCGTGACGGCAGGCGCGGGGTCGAGGCAGTCGACAGCCCGATCACGTTGAAGGGGTATTCGCCAACCGGGCATTGACGCCCGGTTGGCGCGCGGCGGGCGCTCGAATCGCCGCCGCCGCACGCGCTGAGTGCCGCCGCCGTCGCGGGCAAGGCGGCAAGCCGGCCGAGCACGCTCGGACTTGGTCGGCAAAGTGCGTCGACGTGGTCGCACCGTGGTCAGTCATCCTATAACAAGACGGGGCACTACGAAAGAAGGCGATTGGCCGTCAGGAAATCGCCCCGCCCCTGTTCGATCCGAATCCCGCCCCGTTTCCGGAAAACGTTTCGCCAAAAACGCGCAAAAACAGAGGAAACGATTCCCCGATTCACGCCAAAAACCCTTGATGGTAACGGTCATAGGGGTATGCACCAAGTGAGTTAAACGGTTAACCGACGTACATTCGCTCGACACGTCATACGACGTATGACTCTGCGGTTCAGCGGAGCGTCTCGCCGACGCATGTGCCTGCCGACGGATCGCCGCACAACAACGATCGACCATCAAGGAGACTCACCATGAAGCACCGATTCACCGGCTCCCGTACCGTCCTGGCCGTCGCATTGATGGCCGGCTTCGCGATGTCCGCGCAGGCGCGCGTGTTCCGCTCGGCGGACGTGCACGGCGACAACTTCCCGACCAACATGGCCGTGAAGTTCATGGGCGACGAACTGTCGAAGGCGACGGGTGGGAAGGATTCGATCAAGGTGTTCGGCAACAGCGCGCTGGGCTCGGAGAAGGACACGGTCGACCAGGTGCGGATCGGCGCGATCGACATGGCGCGGGTGAACGGCGCGTCGTTCAACGAGATCGTGCCGGAATCGCTGATCCCGTCGTTTCCGTTCCTGTTCCGCGATGTCGACCATTTCCGCAAGGCGATGTACGGCCCGGCCGGCCAGAAGATCCTCGATGCGTTCAGCGCGAAGGGGATGATCGCGCTGACGTTCTACGAGAGCGGCGCGCGCTCGATCTACGCGAAGCGCCCGGTGCGCACGCCGGCCGACATGAAGGGGCTGAAGGTGCGCGTGCAACCGTCCGACCTGATGGTCGACGAGATCAAGGCGATGGGCGGCACGCCGACGCCGATGCCGTTCGCCGAGGTGTACACGGGCCTGAAGACGGGCCTCGTCGACGCGGCGGAAAACAACCTGCCGTCGTACGAGGAAACCAAGCACTACGAAGTGGCGCCCGATTACTCGGAGACGCAGCACGCGATGACGCCGGAAGTGCTGGTGTTCTCGAAGAAGATCTGGGACACGCTGTCGCCGCAGGAGCAGGCGGCGATCCGGAAGGCGGCGGCCGATTCGGTGCCGTACTACCAGAAGCTGTGGACCGCGCGCGAGGCCTCCGCGCAGCAGATGGTGACGAAGGGCGGCGCGAAGATCCTGCCGGCCGCGCAGATCGACCGCGCGGCGTTCGTGAAGGCGATGCAGCCGCTGTGGACGAAGTATGAAAAGACGCCGCAGATGAAGCAGATCGTCGACGAGATCGAGGCCACCAAGTGACGCGTCGCACTTCCCTGAACGGCGCCGCGGCCGGCGGCTCGTCGGCCTCGGCCCCGGACGGCGCCGGGCCGGCGCGGCCGCATGCCGCGCCACTCCTGCGCTGCGTGAACGACGTGCTGTTCCGCGTGCTGGCCGTGATCGCGTCGGCGTGCCTCGCGGTGCTCACGGTGCTGGTGTTCTACGCGGTCGTGATGCGCTACGTGTTCGAGAACGCGCCGGATTTCGTCGAGCCGATCGCGCTGCTGCTCGTGATCGTGATCGCGATGTTCGGCGCGGCGATGAAGGTGCGCGACGGCGGCCATATCGGCCTCGATTCGCTCGTGCGCCGGCTGTCGCCGAAGGCGCGCAACGTGGTCATCGGGATCCAGCACCTGAGCCTGATGGCGTTCGCGGTGATGATCATGGTCGGCTGCGGCAGCATGGCCGCCGAGACGATGGGCGACCGCATCCCGATCATCGGGCTGCCCGAAGGCGTGCGCTACCTGATCGCGATGCCCGCGGCGGTTGCGATCATCCTCTTCTCGCTCGAGCACCTGCTCGCGCTTCGTCGTTCTTCGTCGGGACAATAACGCCATGGAACTCGCGATCCTGTCCGTCAGTTTTCTGATTTTTCTCGTCCTCGGCGTGCCCGTGTCGTTCGCGCTCGGGATAGCCTGCGTGCTGACCTACATGGTCGAAGGCCTGCCGATCGCGACCGCGATGCAGGCGATGATCTCGGGGATGAACGCGTTCTCGTTCCTCGCGGTGCCGTTCTTCATCTTCTCGGGCGAACTGATGCTGCACGGCGGCATCGCGGACCGGATCCTGCGCTTCGCGCAGGCGACCGTCGGCCATTTCCGCGGCGGCCTCGGGATGGCGAACGTCGTCGCGTGCACGCTGTTCGGCGGCGTGTCGGGCTCGCCGACCGCCGATACGTCCGCGATGGGCGGCGTGGTGATTCCGCTGATGAAGCGCGAAGGCTACAGCGCCGCGTACGCGGTCAACGTGACGACGCACGCGTCGCTCGCCGGCGCGCTGATGCCGACGTCGACCAACATGATCATCTACGCGTTCGCCGCGCAGGGCATCACCGGCATGCTGCACGGCCAGCCGGTGAGCGGCGTGTCGATCGGCGACCTGCTGTTCTCGGGGCTGCTGCCGGTGCTGTGGGTGATGGGCTTCGTGCTCGCCGCCGCGTACTGGCAGGCCGTGCGTCACGGCTACCCGCGCCGCGAGGACGGCTCGTCCGCGCTGCCCGCGTTTCCCGGCTGGTATGCGGTGCTGCGCAGCTTCGTCGGCGCGGTGCCCGGCCTGATGGTGATCGCGATCATCCTCGTGTGCGTCGCGAAGGGCATCGCCACCGCGACCGAAGCGGCCGCGATCGCCGTCGTGTATTCGCTCGTGCTGACCGCGCTCGTCTACCGCACGCTGACGGCCGCGAAGCTGCGCCGCGCGCTGTCACATGCGGCGCGCACGACGGGTGTCGTGCTGCTGCTGATCGCGGTGTCCAACATGCTGCGCTTCCAGATGTCGTACCTGGAGATTCCGGATGCGATCGAAGGGCTGCTGAAGCAGTCGACCGCCGCGCCGTGGCTGATGCTGCTGTACATCAACATCATCCAGGTGTTTCTCGGCACGTTCGTCGACATGGCCGCGCACATCCTGATCACGACGCCGCTGTTCCTGCCGATCGCGATGGCGTGCGGCGTCGGGCCGGTGCAGTTCGGGATCATGCTGCTGCTGAACTGCTCGCTCGGCCTCGTGCATCCGCCGATCGGGTCGGTGCAGTTCGTCGGCTGCGCGATCGGCAACGTGTCGATCGGCGAGACCACGAAGATGGCGTGGCCGTACTACCTCGCGATCTTCAGTGCGATCAACATCGTCACGTACATGCCGTTTTTCTCGACCTGGCTGCCGAGCCTGATCAGCGGGCACGCGGTGTTCTGACGCGCGCGATCGCGCGGCGGCAGCGTGATCACGTCAGCCACGCCGCGCACGTTCACGACCGCCCCCGAATCGGACAGCGTGGCCCGGATGCCGGCAAGCCGGGGATCGGCGTCCGGTTCGGACGCGGTGCCCGGGCCGCGCGGCTGTCGAAACGTCATGCGACATTCTCCGTGGCGCCGCGAACCGGCGTGTCAGTAGCGGACCCGTCCGATCAGGCCCGGCGGGTCGACGGCGTGCCGGACGGCGGCGGCAAGCTGCCGCTGCGCGTACGCGATATTGACCGGCCCGACGCCGCCCCACAGCGGGCTGTGCCGCATCGTGATCGACACCGCGAGCGCGACGGCCGTGACGGCGAGCAGCACGAGCGACAGCGAACGTGCACGCGCATGGTCGACGAACGTGCCGTCGATGAAACCGCCGTCCGGCCACGCGGTACGCATGATGCCGACCACCAGCACGCGGACGGGCGTCGCGGCCAGCCCGAGTTCCTCGCTCCACAGTCGCCCCACAGACGGCTACCTGCCGGCGACACCAGCGCCAGCACCGCGCCGATCACGAAGAACAGGTCGATGCCGATCGCGATGCTGTTGCGTTTCGCGCGACGGATCGGCCAGGCGCCGTGCACGAGCGCGAGCATGCCGCCGATCAGGAACGCGTGCGTCCCGAGCAGGTCCGGCTGTTCGGGGCGGAGCCGGTCGTGGAACAGGAGCACGATCGCGGGCAGGAGGTTGCTTGCGTGCAGCAGGTAGCCGGTTATGGGATTGCTCGATGTCATTGGTGTCTTTCCTTCGTCGAAACAGCGTGGCGACGCGTCGTGCATCGGGATCGTCAGGTCGCTGAAGAACGGCAGTGGGTAGTCGGTGACGTTGCACGCGAGTTCGGCGGCCGTGAGCGACTGCGCGCGACCGTCACGAGCACGAGCGCCTGCAGCGCGATCATCGCCATCCGCGCGAGACGGGTAAGCACACGTACAGCTTGAACGTATTGCGTTCGCGCAGCGACGCGATCGCGGTGGTCGTCGAGTCGAGGCCGATCGCCGTCAACGCCATCACGAAGATGCCGGTCGCGAAGAACGCGCCATGGTCGAACGGGCGGCGCGCGGGCGCCGCATTCTCGAAGCACGCCTGCGCGGCCGGCAGCATCGTGCCGCCGCTCCTCGATGCGATCGTGGCGCCGTGCTTCCGTCCGGACGTCAATTTCGCGGACCCGGTGCCTGCCGCGTCTCGCGCTGCGCTCGCGAGCCTGCCCGCCGACCGGTTGCGGCAGTCGATCGTCCCGCTCGGCCGGCTGATCTTCGGGCGGCCCGACACGCTGCCGGCGCGCCACCCGGTCGCGGTCAGCCTCGCGACGAAGAACTCGGCCAGCACGCCGACGTTGGCCGGCCGCGCCCGGGCGGGCGGCGTGACGAAGGACTGGCCGCCTGTGGGCGGGTGCCGGTTTCGCATTGGCGCGCGTTCGGGTACCGCCGCCGATCGGCCAGCCCGCGCAGGTCGATTACCGTCGTCGTGAACCTGCGCGCGATGCGGCGGATTTCAGGATTGTCATCCGGGCGTCAGCGTCGTGCCGGTCGCGATCACCAGAATGAAAGCGTCAGGCGGCGAATCGCATCCGCGGTTCCGCCGGCGGCGCATCGACGATGCGTCCTCATCGAACCGTTCTGGGGAGTTTCATCATGAATCGCAGATTGATCGCAGCTGCCGCGCTGCTCGCCCTCGCCATCGGCACGCCGGTTGCCGCTTTCGCACAGACGTCGTCATCGGGTCCGACCCGCGCCGACGTGATCGCCGATCTCGTTCAGGCGCAGCGTGACGGCACCGTGCCGACGTCGAACTGGGACTATCCGCCGAGCACGCAGACGATCGCGCGCAATCGCGAACTCTATGCAATTGCGCATGGCGAGCAGAGCACGGCGACCGCGTCGGTGTCCGTACCGGCCGCCAGCGCGCAGTAAGCGGGGAGTCGGGCGATGAAAAGCTTTTCCCGACTGGCGATCGCCGCGCTGCTCGCGGCGGCGGTCGCGCCCGCGTTCGCGCGCGGGCAGCCCCAATTGCCGAATGACGACGGCAGCCGCGCCAGCGTGCTGCGTGAACTGAACCCGACGCGCGCGCCTGATGGGGCGCAATGCCGGTCCGCATCGGCCCCGGACCATCGTGACGGCAACGCGGGTGCGCCCGTCCCGAACGGGAGGACGTGAAGCTGGCCATTCACGGGCGAGTGCAACGAAATACCGGGATTGAAATGCCCGCTGCCGAGGTTTTCCGGAAGCCTGTTCACGGATGTGCCGTCCGGTACGCGATGTCGTCCGTGCCGGATCGATCGGCAAGCGCATGCCGATCGAGCGATCGAAGGATTTGCAGTCGGGCCGGTTCAGGCTTTCACCTTCGGGAACCCGGACCGCTCCGCATCGGCTTGCACACAACCCGACAACGAGCGGCACCGGATCGAAGCCGTGTTGATACACGGGGTGAGCGTTGGCGCACATTCGACGCGTGACGTCAGCCCCGGCGACCCGCTGCTTTCAATCGCGCGCGCATAGCGAATCGGATCGACGGAAATGGCTCGTCGCGCGGCAGCGGCGATGCCGATCGAATCCGGAATTTGTCTAGTCATCCTTGCGATTGATCTGAACGAACTGCACCAAACCCGTGCCCGAATTCTCTTCGATGGGGCACGTGAAAGCCTTGAAATTAGGGGATTTCCCGCGTTTCCCCGGTTTTTTTTGATCATCGCTTGTATCGCCGTTTTTCTTCTTGCATGCTTGTATAGACAAATTCCTGAGGCGGCTTGCTGCACCGAAGGGATGGCGAACTTCAACGCAAGGAGAAATCTCGTGAACGGCAAGCGCATCAACTGGGCACTCAGGACGATCGGCATCATCGCGGCCGCGTCGGCAACGCTCGCGGCTCCCGTGCAGGCCAAGGAATGGAAAACGGTGACGGTCGCACTCGAAGGCGGCTACGCACCCTGGAACCTCACGCTGCCCGGCGGCAAGCTGGGCGGCTTCGAACCGGAGCTGCTCGCCAACGTGTGCGAACGGATCAAGGTGCAGTGCAACATGGTCGCGCAGGACTGGGACGGGATGATCCCCGGCCTGCAGGCCGGCAAGTTCGATATCCTGATGGATGCGATTTCCATCACGCCGGACCGCGAAAAGATCCTGCTGTTCTCGCGTCCGTACGCGGCGACGCCCGCGACGTTCGCCGTCACCGACACCAAGATCCTGCCGAAGGCCGCGCCCGGCGCGCCGATCGTCAAGCTGACGGGCGACGCCAACGCGGACAAGCCCACCGTCGACGCGCTGCGCAAGCAGCTGAAGGGCAAGACGATCGGCATCCAGTCGGGCACCGTCTACACGAAATTCATCAACGACAGCTTCAAGGACATCGCGTCGATTCGCGTGTACAAGACCTCCCCCGAGCGCGATCTCGACCTCGTCGCCGGGCGCATCGACGCATCGTTCGACGACGTCACGTACTACGCGGCGAACAACGCGAAGAAGGACAACGCGTCGATCGTGCTCGCGGGTCCGAAGCTCGGCGGGCCGATCTGGGGGCCGGGCGAAGGGCTTGCGTTCCGCAAGCAGGATGCCGACCTGAAGACGAAGTTCGATACGGCGATCGGCGCGGCGCTCGCGGACGGCACGGTGAAGAAGCTCGCCGACAAGTGGTTCAAGACCGACGTCACGCCGTAAGCGCGCATTGGGCCGCCGCCGCGTAAGCGACACGCGCGGCGGCCGGCATCCTGCCGATTCACTCAACGCTTGCCGGGAGGCACGCATGGCGATTCTTGAAATGCTCGGCTTCGGAACCGAAGGCTGGGGCGGCGTGCTGCTGCTCGCCGCGCTGATGACGGTGGCGCTGACGCTCGCCGCGCTCGCGGTCGGCGCGGTGATCGGCGCGGCGATCGCGGCGGCCAAGCTGTCGCGTTACCGCAGCGCCCGGCTGCTCGGCGACCTGTACACGACGGTATTTCGCGGCGTGCCCGAACTGCTCGTCATCTATCTGTTCTACTTCGGCGGCTCGACGCTCGTCACGGCCGTCGGCCAGTGGTTCGGCGCGGAAGGATTCATCGGCGTGCCGCCGTTCGTGATCGGCGCGCTCGCGGTCGGGATGATTTCGGGCGCCTACCAGGCGGAGGTCTATCGCGCGGCGGTGCTCGCGGTGTCGAAGGGCGAGCTCGAGGCGGCACGCTCGATCGGCATGCCCCGCAGCATGGTGCTGCGCCGCATCCTGGTTCCGCAGGTGCTGCGCTTCGCGCTGCCCGGTATCGGCAACGTATGGCAATTGAGCCTGAAGGACTCGGCGCTGATCTCGGTCACCGGCCTGGCCGAGCTGCTGCGCACGAGCCAGATCGCCGCCAATTCGACCCACCAGTACTTCGTGTTCTTCGTCGCGGGCGGTGCGCTGTACCTGCTGATGACGGGCTTGTCGAACCGCGTGTTCAACCGGGCGGAAGCGATCGTCGGCCGGTCGTTCCGCCGCAATTTCGCGCGCAACTGACGGAGAACGCGCATGTCCATCGATTTCGGCTTTCTCCTCGATACGCTGCGCCAGCTGCTCGCGGCCGTGCCGACCACGCTCGGGCTGTTCTTCGCGTCGCTCGTGCTCGGCGGCCTGCTGTCGCTCGTGATCGTTACGATGCGCGTGTCGCCGCACTGGCTGCCGAACCGTTTTGCGCGCGCGTACATCCTGGTGTTTCGCGGCTCGCCGCTGCTGATCCAGATGTTTCTCGTGTATTACGGGCTCGGCCAGTTCGGCGTGATCCGCGAGAGCTTCATGTGGCCGCTGCTGCGCGAACCTTATGTCTGCGCGGTCCTGTCGCTCGCGCTGTGCACGGCCGGCTACACGGCCGAGATCCTGCGCGGCGGGCTGATGGCCGTGCCGGTCGGGCAGATCGAAGCCGGTTACTCGATCGGTCTGTCCGGTTTCGCGCTGTTGCGGCGCGTGATCGGCCCGATCGCGCTGCGCCAGTGTCTGCCCGCGTATTCGACCGAGGCCGTGCTGCTCGTCAAGTCGACCGCGCTCGCGAGCCTCGTCACCGTGTGGGAGGTGACGGGCGTCGCGCAGCAGATCATTCAGCAAACCTATCGGACGACCGAAGTGTTCGTTTGCGCCGCCGTCATCTATCTGGGCCTGAACTTCATCGTCGTGCGCCTGCTCGGCGCGCTCGAATGGCGGCTCTCGGCGCACCTGCGTGCGCCGAAGCCGTCCAGTGCGCCCGCGTCGGCCCGCAATGCCCGGCGCGTCGCCTCCTGAGCGCGCCATTCCTTCCTGGAGAATTCGATGAACACCGCTGCTCCCGTTGCGCTGTCGGTCAAGAACATCCACAAGTCGTTCGGCGATCATCATGTGCTGAAGGGCATTTCGCTCGACGCGCATGAGGGCGACGTCATCTCGATCCTCGGCGCGAGCGGATCGGGCAAGAGCACGTTCCTGCGCTGCCTGAACCTGCTCGAGACCCCCGACGACGGCTCCGTCGCGCTCGCGGGCGAGGAACTGGCGATGAAGCGCGCGCGCGACGGCAAGCTGCACCCGAGCGACCGCCGCCAGGTCGACCGGATCCGTTCGCAGCTCGGCATGGTGTTCCAGAACTTCAACCTGTGGTCGCACATGACGGTGCTCGACAACCTCGTCGAAGGGCCGCTGCGCGTGCAAAAGCGCAGCCGCGCCGAAGCGGTCGAGGAGGCCGAGGCGCTGCTGGCGCGCGTCGGCCTCGCGGACAAGCGCGGCTACTATCCTGCCCACCTGTCGGGCGGGCAGCAGCAGCGCGTCGCGATCGCCCGCGCGCTCGCGATGCATCCGAAAGTGATGCTGTTCGACGAACCGACGTCGGCACTCGACCCCGAGCTGGTCGGCGAGGTGCTGCGCGTGATGCGCTCGCTCGCGGAAGAGGGCCGCACGATGCTGGTCGTCACGCATGAAATGGGCTTTGCGCGGCACGTGTCGAATCGCGTGATGTTCCTGCATCAGGGCGAGGTCGACACGGACGGGACGCCCGACGCGGTCTTCGGCGGCCAGACCTCCGAGCGCTTCCGGCAATTCGTGTCGAGCCACCACGACCGCACCACCAACTGAGGCCGTCATGACCGTATTCCGCGCGGCACGGCCGCTCGACTGGCGCCAGGTTGCGGCGGTGGCGGCAGGCGCGCCGCTGGCATTGACCGACGACGCCCGCGCGCGCGTCGTCGCCGCTCGCGAACTCGTCGACGAAATCGTCGCGCGCGGCATTCGCGCGTACGGCGTCAATACGGGGGTCGGCGCGCTGTGCAACGTGATCGTATCGCCGGCCCAGCAGAGCGAGCTGTCGCGCAATATCCTGATGAGCCACGCGGTGGGCGTCGGCGTGCCGCTCGGTGCGGCGGAAACGCGCGCGATCATCGCGGCGGCGATCAACAATTACGTGCACGGGTATTCGGGCGTGCGGGTCGACGTCGTCGAGCAGCTCGTCGCATTGCTCGAGCACGATTGCCTGCCCGAAGTGCCGGCGCACGGGTCGGTCGGTTATCTGACCCACATGGCTCACGTCGCGCTCGTCTGCATCGGTCACGGTCATGCGCGCCATCGCGGCGAGCGCATGCGCGGCGACGAGGCGCTGCGCCGTATCGGTCGCGAGCCGCTCGTCCTCGGCGCGAAGGAAGGGTTGAGCCTCGTCAACGGGACGCCGTGCGTCACCGGCCTGGCCGCGCTCGCCCTCGCGCGCGCGGAACGGTTGCTCGACTGGGCCGACTGGATCGCGGCGATGAGCTTCGAGAACCTCGGCGGGCAACTCGCGTCATTCGATCCGGCGTCGCTCGCGCTGCGGATTTCGCCGGGCATCGGGCAGGTCGGGGCGCGCTTGCGTGCGCTGCTGGCGGGCAGCGGGATGCTGTGCGCGGCGAGCGGCCGGCATACGCAAGATCCGCTCAGCCTGCGCACGATTCCGCACGTGCATGGCGCGGCGCGCGACGTGTTCGCCGTGACGGCGGAGGTGGTCGATCGCGAGCTCGCGTCCGTCACCGACAATCCGATCGTCGCCGGCACGCGGGAGGCACCCGTCGCGCATTCGCAGGCCCATGCGGTCGGTGCGGGTATCGCGCTCGCGATGGACAGCCTCGCGGCCGCGATGGCCCAGGTCGCGGCGATCGCCGAGCGGCGTCTCGACCGGCTCGTGAATCCGCTCGTCAGCGGGCTGCCGGCGTTTCTCGCGACGCCGGGCGGCAGTTGTTCCGGTTTCATGATCGCACAGTACACGGCGGTCGCGCTGGTCGCGCAGAACCAGCGGCTCGCGGCGCCGGCGAGCCTCGACGGCGGTATCACGTCGGGGCTGCAGGAAGATCACCTGTGTCATGCGACGCCGGCCGCGCTGAAGGCGCTCGACATCATCGAGAATACGACGCGCGTGCTCGCGATCGAACTGCTGGCCGCCGCGCAGGCATACGACCTGCAATCGGGCGAAACGGGGCGGGCCGCGTCGACCGATGCGTTGTGGCGGCAGGTGCGCGAACGCGTGCCGGCGTATCACGACGACCGGCCGCTCGCGGACGATATCGCGATCGCGGCAGGCATCGTCGCGGGCGTGCCGCCGTCGTTGCAGTGACGATGACCGGGCGCGGCGAATCATCCAATTTTCATTCGGTCGAGGGCGCATGAACGAAACGGAACGCGAACTTTCCGCCCGGCCGGCGCGTGCACTGCCGGCCTATCAGCAGATCAAGCGCTACGTGGTCGAACGGATCGCGAAGGGCGACTGGAAGCCCGGCGGCGCGATTCCCACCGAGGCCGAACTGGTCAAGGAATTCGGCGTGGCCCGGATGACGGTGTCGCGCGCGCTGCGCGAACTGACGGCCGAACGCGTGCTGACCCGCATCCAGGGAGCCGGCACGTTCGTCGAACGCCGGCATTACGAATCGACGGTGCTCGAAATCCGCAACATCGCGGACGAGATCGCGGAGCGGGGCCATCGGCACAGCGCGCGGGTGCTGCTGATCGAGCGCAGCGTCGACCCGGAAGCGATCGATGCGCTCGGGCTGCGGTCGGGGCCGGTGTTTCACTCGCGCATCGTGCATTTCGAGGAAGACGAGCCGATCCAGTTCGAGGATCGCTACGTCAATCCGGTCTTGTTTCCCGACTATCTCGAGCAGGATTTCACGCTCGAGACGCCGAATCACTACATGGTGCGACTGGCACCGATCCAGCGTGCCGAGTTCAGGATCTACGCGGAGAAGCCCAATGCGCAGGTGCGTCGGCACCTCGTGATGGAAATCGGCGAGCCGTGCCTGTTGCTGCGGCGCCGTACCTGGGTGGGCGATCACGTCGCGACGTCGGTGCAGCTTTGGCATCCGGCATCGCGGTTTCATCTGGCGGGCCGCGTCTAGGGGCGGCCGGGCTGGCATGCAGCGGCGTCGTGCGGGCCTGTGGTGTGAACGAGTTCGGGGAAACGGGCAGATCCGGCTGTCGGTCATGCGCCCGGAACCCGGTTGAAGACGACACGGGTTCCGGGCAGTGCCGGTCGCTAAGCGGGCGGCGGCACGATGCGCACGGTCATTTCGCCGCGCGCCGGCCGACGGCGCCGAGCACCGCCACGAAGGCCGCTTCGTCCGCACGCAGGCCGCGCGGCGTCCGCTCGACCGCGAGCGCGGCGAGCGCACCCGCCTCGAAGGCGTCCAGCACGGCCGGATGGATGTAGCAGCGCCGGCACACGGCCGGCGTGTTGCGCAGCAGGTCCGCCACCGCGCGCACGGTCTCGACGATCTGCTTGCGCGCGTGCGTGATGCCGCGGTGCTCCACGCGCCGCAACAAGCCGAGTGCGTGCACGCTGCCGGCCCAGGTCCGGTAATCCTTCGCGGTGAAATCGGCGCCGCCGGCGTCACGCAGGTAGTCGTTCACGTCGGACGAGCCGACCGGATGGCGCGCGCCGTCATCGTCCACGTACTGGAACAGCTCGTGACCGGGCAGCTCCGCGCAGCGCCGCACGATCCGCGCGACCCGCGCGTCGTCGACCGTCACGTCGTGTTCGATCCCGCTCTTGCCGGCGAAGCGCAGCCGCACCTGGCCGGGCTGGATCTTCAAATGGCGCTTGCGCAGCGTCGTCAGCCCGTACGAGCCGTTTTCCCGCGCGTATTCGGCGTTGCCGATCCGTGCGAGCGTGGTGTCGAGCAATCGGACGATCGTCGCGACGACCTTGTCGCGCGGCATGCCCGGCAACGCCAGATCACGCGCGACGCGCGCGCGGATGCGCGGCAGCGCCCGCGCGAAGGCGGCCATCCGCGCGTACTTGTTCGCGTCCCGCGTCTCGCGCCACAGCGGGTGATAGCGATACTGCTTGCGCCCGCGCGCGTCGCGGCCGGTTGCCTGCAGATGTCCGCGCGGGTCCATGCAGATCCATACGTCGGTGTACGCGGGTGGAATCGCAAGCGCGTCGATGCGGGCGATTTCGTCGGCGTCGCGAACCCGCGCACCGTCAGGTCCGTAATAGGCAAAGCCGTGGCGGAGCCGCCGGCGCGTATAGCCGGGGCGACGGTCGTCGACATGACGCAGGGGCCCGCCGGGCATGCGCGCATTCGGCCGCGATGGCGTGCGTTTCGTCATGCCGCGGCGCGTCGATCGACGCGTGTGCCGATCCGCGTATCGCCGGGCCGTGTTCCGGGAGGGCATCCTGCACGCATGTTCTGCTCCTGCTCGTTCGTCGGTTCGAGCCCCGGGGAGCAAGAATCGTGCGCCGTTCCCGGCCCGGCTGCGGCCGCGATACCACGCGTGCGAACGAACACACGATGACGAAGGCGGCATTCGGCGGATTCGCCGAACGGAACATGGCGTGGCGGGCGAGTGCGTCGCAAACGCGGCCAGGGCCGGCTGTAACGGGCGGGGCGTGCGTTTAGGTGTTTATACGTATGCCGATTCCGATATCGCCTCAATCCAATATTTCATTGGAAGGTTATCGGACTTGTTCCTAGACTGATGCGGGGCATGCAGACCGGGCCGGCCGAACGCGCTGGCCGGCACCGGCCCCGCACCGCGTTCGCGCCATGCAGAATCAGAACAGCGCCGCGGCAGACAATTACATCATCGGAGACGGACCATGACATTCATCAGGAAGCTGGCGGCCGGTGCGCTCGTCGCCGCGGCGACGGTATGGGCGCCGGGCACGTTCGCCCAGCAGAAGCCGATCACGCTCGGGTTCTCGCAGGTCGGCGCGGAAAGCGCGTGGCGCACCGCGAACACCGTGTCGGTGAAGAGCGCGGCGAAGGATGCCGGCATCAACCTGAAATTCTCCGACGCGCAGCAGAAGCAGGAGAACCAGATTCGCGCGATTCGCTCGTTCATCGCGCAGAAGGTCGACGTGATCGCGTTCTCGCCGGTCGTCGAATCGGGCTGGGAGCCCGTGCTGACCGAAGCGAAGGCCGCGCACATCCCGGTGATCCTGACCGACCGCGCGGTCGACGTGAAGGATCCGTCGCTGTTCGTGACGATGATCGGCTCGGACTTCCTCGAGGAAGGGCGCCGCGCGGGCCACTGGATGGAAGAGCGCTACAAGAACGACCCGGGCCCGATCAACATCGTCGAGCTGCAGGGCACGGTCGGTTCCGCGCCGGCCAACGACCGGCGCGCGGGCCTGCTCGAAGTGATCAAGAACAATCCCAAATTCAAGGTGATCGCGTCGCAGAGCGGCGACTTCACGCTCGCCGGCGGCAAGCAGGTGATGGAAGCGTTCGCGAAGACCTACGGCAAGCAGATCAACGTCGTCTACGCACACAACGACGACATGGCGCTCGGCGCGATCCAGGCGATGGAGGAAGCCGGGATCAAGCCCGGCAAGGACGTGAGCGTCGTGTCGTTCGACGCGACGAAGGGCGGCTTCCAGGCGATGATCGCCGGCAAGATCAACGTCGACGTCGAATGCAGCCCGCTGCTCGGCCCGCAACTGATGAGCGCGGTGAAGGACGTCGTCGCCGGCAAGACGCTGCCCAAGCGCATCGTCACGAACGAGACCGTGTTCCCGATGAGCGTCGCCGCGCAGGTGATGCCGACCCGCAAGTACTGACCGGCCGGGCAGGTCCGGCTCGGGCCGCCGCATCGCGGCCGCCCGAGGATCGCAACCGCTTCGAGGGAGGCTGCATGGAGAGTCCGCCGGTGGTCGAGATGATCGGCATCGACAAGTCGTTTCCGGGCGTCAGCGCGCTGCAGCGCGTGAACTTCCGGCTGTTTCCGGGCGAGATCCACGCGCTGATGGGCCAGAACGGCGCGGGCAAGTCGACGCTGATCAACGTGCTCACCGGCGTGCATGCGCACGATGCAGGCGAGATTCGCGTCGGCGGCCGGCCGGTGCGCTTCGCCGCGCCGCGCGAGGCCGAGGCGGCCGGCATCCAGACGCTCTACCAGGAAGTGAACCTGTGCGCGAACCTGTCGGTCGCGGAGAACATCTTCGCGGGCCGGCAGCCGATGCGGCGCGGCGCGATCGACTGGAACGCGATCCATGCGCGCTCGCGCGCGGCGCTGGCCGAGCTCGACCTGTCGCTCGACGTCACGCGCTCGCTCGATGCGTATCCGATCGCCGTCCAGCAGATGGTCGCGATCGCGCGCGCCGTGTCCGTCGACGCGCGCGTGCTGATTCTCGACGAGCCGACGTCGAGCCTCGACGACGGCGAGGTCGCGCGGCTGTTCGACGTGCTGCGCCGGCTGAAGGCGTCGGGCATTGCGATCCTGTTCGTCACGCACTTTCTCGAGCAGACCTATGCGGTGTCCGACCGGATCACCGTGATGCGCAACGGCGAGCGCGAAGGCGAGTATCTGGCACGCGACCTGCCGGTCGATGCGCTGGTCGCGAAGATGACCGGCCGCGAACGGATGTCCGACACGCTGCAAGCCGGCGCGGCGGCCGTCGAGCGCACGGCCGGCGGCGCCGCGCCGTTCCTGTCGATGCAGCAGGTCGGCCGGCGCGGGATGATGAGTGCGCTCGATCTCGACGTGCGTCCGGGCGAAATCGTCGGGCTGGCCGGGCTGCTCGGCTCGGGGCGCACCGAAACCGCGCAGCTGGCGTTTGCCGCCGAGCGTGCGGACACCGGCGCGATCGAGATCGACGGCGCGCGCACGCGGCTCGCGTCGCCGCACGATGCGGTCCGGCACGGCATCGCGTACTGTCCGGAGGATCGCAAGAAGGAGGGCATCGTCGCCGCGCTGTCGATCCGCGAGAACATCATCCTCGCGCTACAGGCGCGACGCGGCTGGTGGCGGCTGATCAGGCGCGCGCGGCAGCGCGAGATCGCCGAGACGTACATCGCCCGGCTCGGCATCAAGGCGCGCGATGCGGAGCAGCCGATCGGGCTGCTGTCGGGCGGCAACCAGCAGAAGGTGCTGCTCGCGCGCTGGCTCGCGACGGCCCCGAAGCTGCTGATCCTCGACGAGCCGACGCGCGGCATCGACGTCGCCGCGAAGTTCGACATCATGGAGCGCGTGCTCGCGCTGTGCGCGACCGGGCTCGCGATCCTGTTCATCTCGTCGGAGATCGGCGAGGTGGTGCGCGTGAGCCACCGGATCGCGGTGCTGCGCGACCGGCGCAAGGTCGCCGAACTGACCGGCGCCGACGCTTCCGAGGAGCAGGTGTACCGGCTGATCGCGGGAGGCCAGTCATGACGCGGCTGCGCACGCTGTTTCGTCATCCGCTCGCGTGGCCGGTGCTGACGCTCGTACTGCTGCTGGCGCTCGACGTCGCGTATCGTCCGGGTTTCCTGTCGATCGCGCTGCTCGACGGTCACCTGTTCGGCGCGCCGATCGACATCCTGAACCGCGCGGCGCCGCTCGTGCTCGTGTCGCTCGGCATGACGCTCGTGATCGCGACGCGCGGGATCGACATCTCGGTCGGCGCGATCGTCGCGATTGCCGGCGCGGCCGCGGCGATCGTGCTCGATGCGGACCCGTCGCGGGTCGGCCTGGCGCTCGCGGCCGCGCTCGGTGTCGGGCTGCTGGCCGGCGCGTGGAACGGGCTGCTCGTCGCGTTCGTCGGGATGCAGCCGATCATCGCGACGCTGATCCTGATGGTGGCCGGCCGCGGCGTCGCGCAACTGCTGACGGGCGGTCAGATCATCCCGATCGGCGCGCCGGGCTACCTCGCGCTGGGCGGCGGTTATCTCGCGACCGTGCCGTGCGCGGTGTGGATCGCGGCCGCGACGATCGCGGCGACCGCGCTGCTGGTGAACCGCACGGCGCTCGGGCTGTTCATTCGCGCGATCGGCGTGAACCCGGTCGCGACGCGGCTCGTCGGGCTGCGCTCGGGCGCGGTCGTGTTCGGCGTCTATCTGTGTTCGGGCGTGATGTCGGCGCTGGCCGGCATCCTTGCGAGCTCGAACGTGCGCAGTGCGGACGGCAACAACGCGGGGCTGCTGCTCGAACTCGACGCGATCCTCGCGGTGACGCTCGGCGGCACGTCGCTGCTCGGCGGCCGCTTCAGCCTCGCCGGCTCGGTACTCGGCGCGCTGATCATCCAGACGCTCACCTACACGACCTATTCGATCGGCGTGCCGCCGGAGGCGACGCTCGTCGTCAAGGCGGTCGTCGTGATCGTCGTGACGCTGATCCAGTCGGACGCGGCGCGTGCGCTCGTCGTCCGGTTCGCGTCGCGACTGCTGCCTGCCGCGCGTTCGCGCGCCACCACCGGAGCGACGCCGCGATGAACCGATTCCTCGCACGGCTTGCCGATCCGCGCACGCTGCCGATCGTCGTGACGATCGTGCTGTTCGCCGCGCTGTTCGGCTTCGGGTCCGTGATGTACACGGGCTTCTTCTCGATGCAGGTGCTGACCGGGCTGCTCGTCGACAACGCATTCCTGCTGATCGTCGCGATCGGGATGACCTTCGTGATCGTGTCGGGCGGCATCGACCTGTCGGTCGGCTCGGTCGTTGCGCTGACAACGATCTTCTGCGCGGTCGGCGCCGAGCGGCTGCACTGGCCCGTATGGGTGATCGTGCCGCTCGTGCTCGCGTTCGGCGCGCTGTACGGCGCGGCGATGGGCGCGCTGATCCATTACTTCCGTCTGCAGCCGTTCATCGTCACGCTGGCCGGGATGTTTCTCGCGCGCGGCGCGTGCTTCCTGATCACGACGCAGTCGATCACGATCAACGAACCGGTGTTCCATGCGATCGCGGGCATCAGCGTGCCGGTCGGCGGCGGGATGCTGAGCGCGGGCGCGCTGATCGCGCTCGCGACGCTGGCCGTCGCGATCTACGTCGCGCATTTCACGCGCTTCGGCCGCAACGTGTATGCGATCGGCGGCAACGAGCGCTCGGCGCTGCTGATGGGGCTGCCGGTCGCGCGCACGAAGATCGGCGTCTACGCGCTGAGCGGCTTCTGTTCGGCGCTCGGCGGCGTGGTGTTCACGCTGTACGTGCTGTCGGGTTACGGGCTGCAGGCGCAGGGGATGGAGCTCGACGCGATCGCCGCGACCGTGATCGGCGGCACGCTGCTGACGGGTGGCGTGGGCTACGTGATCGGCTCGGTGTTCGGCGTCGGCATCCTCGGCACGATCCAGGTGCTGATCACGTTCGACGGCACGTTGAGTTCGTGGTGGACGCGAATCGTGATCGGCGCGCTGCTGTGCGTGTTCTGCGTGCTGCAGCGCGTGATCGAGCGGCATGCGACACGGCGGCGCACGGGCGGCACGGGGCTCGGTGCGCGGCCGGCCGGGACGGGCGAGGATGCGGCGCTGGTATCGGCGACGATGCGGCGCGTGTAGCGGATCGCGCGACAACGCGTGCGGCGCGGCGGCTCGACAGGTCGACGCCGCGCGTCGCGTCATGCGCGAACGCCGACGCGGTATTGCGTGGTCTGCCGATAGACGGCGCCCGGTTGAACGATGACGTCGTCGCGCAGGTCGGCCATGTTGACCTGATCCGGAAAGCCGCCGGCCTCGACGCACAGCGCGGCGTGTCGCGCGCAGCGCGTGCCGCCGGTCACGCGCACGCCATCCAGATAGTTGCCCGTATAGAGTTGCAGGCCGCGCTGATCGGTCGACACGATCAGCTCTCGGCCGCTTTCCGGATCGTAGATGGTCGCGACCGGCCTGACCGCGTGCGCGCCGTCGCGCAGCACGAAGCAGTGATCGAAACCGCGCGCCCGCGCGAGTTGCGCGTGCGGCCAGTCGAGGCGCGCGCCGAGCGGCGCGCTCTGCCGGAAGTCGAACGCCGTGCCGGTCACATCGGCGGTGCCGGTCGGGATCAGCGCGTCGTCGACTTCGAGGAACGCGTCCGCGTCGATGCTCAGCACGTGGCCGCGTACGTCGCTGCCCGCGCGGCCGCTGAGGTTGAAGTAGCTGTGATTCGTCAGGTTGAGCGGCGTGGGCGCGTCGGTGACGGCGATGTAGTCGATCGTCAGCGTGCCGTCGTCGTCGAGCGCGTAGCGAACCTGCACGCTCACGTTGCCCGGAAAGCCGGCGTCGCCTTCGGGCGAATCGAGCTGCAGCGTCAGCCCGCCGCCATCGTCGACGACCGCCCAGCGCTGGCGGTGAAAGCCGTTCGCGCCGCCGTGCAGCAGGTTGTCGCGCTCGTTGCGATCGAGCCGGTAGTCGACGCCGTCGAGCGTGAAGCGCGCGCCGGCGATCCGGTTCGCCCACCGGCCGATCGTCGCGCCGAGGTAGACGCCCGAATCGACGTATTCGGCGGGCGTGTCGTGCGCGAGCACGATATCGGCGAAGCGTCCGGCACGGTCGGGTGCGAGCCACGACACGACGGTCGCGCCGAGATCGCTGACGACCACGCGCATCCCGTGCGCGTTGCGCAGCGTATAGCGCCGCACCGCGTCGCCGTCGGGCAGCGTGCCCCACGGCTCGGCATGCACGCGTGCGGCGCCGGGCGCCCGGTGGAGAGAGTCGGTATCGATATGCATGGGCGGATTCGATGGGTAAAGGCGGCTTCAATGCGCGGCGATCGCGCGTTCCTGGTATTCGCGCGGCGTGCAGCCGAGTTCGCGCCGGAACACCGCGTACATGTACTGGAGCGACGTGAACCCGCAGCGGATCGCGACTTCGGCGCTCGACGCCTGCCGGCCGGCGAGCAGCGCCTGCGCCGCTTCGAGCTTGTGGCGCAGGATTTCCTGGTGCACGGTGCGCTGCAGTTCGCGCCGGAAGTGTTCCTCGAGCAGCGAGCGCGACACGCCGACGTAGTCGGCGACCTGCTCGGTCTTGATGCCCTGGCACGCGTACTGGCGGATGAAATGGCGTGCACGCATCACGTACGGGCTCGTGAGCGGCTGGTGGCGTGTCGATTCGAGCACGTTGATCCCGACGGGCGGCACGAGAATCCGCCGGTCGGGAAAACGCGCGCCGCGCAGCATCTGGTGCAGCAGGTGCGCGGCGGTCCGGCCCATTTCCTCGGTGCCCTGGATCACGGACGACAGCGGGATGCGCGTCAGCGTGCGGGTGAGCGGATCGTTGTCGATGCCGATGATCGCGACCTGTTCCGGCACCGCGAGGCCGGCGATCAGGCAGGCCTGCAGCAGATGCCGCGCGCGCGCATCGGTCACCGCGATGATGCCGACGGGCTTCGGCAGCGCGTGCAGCCAGCCGATCAGCTGCTCGATCGCGTGGTTCCAGGCCGATGCGCTCGTCGACAGCCCGCGGTAGATCGGCGCGTCGAGCCCGTCCGCGCGCGCGAGCCGGTCGAACGCCAGCTCGCGCTGCTGCGCCCAGCGGTTCTGCTGCGCGACGGGCAGGCTGTACATCGCGAAGTGCGCGAGCCCGGCGCCGATCAGGTGCGTGTACGCGAGCGACACGAGCTTCGCGTTGTCGGTCGCGATATACGGCATGCCGTCCGGGTACTGCGCCGGATCCTCGTAAGACGAGCCGAGCGCGACGATCGGCAGCGGCGAGCCGGCGAGCGCGTCGGCCACGGCCGGATCGTCGAAGTCGGCCATGATGCCGTCGCCGTCGAAGTGCTCGATGCCGGCGAGCCGGCAGCGGAAATCGTCTTCGAGGAACAGGTCCCACACCACGCGCGTCGAGCGCAGGTACTGGCCGATGCCGCTGATGATCTCGCGGTCGTAGACCTTGTTGGCGTTGAACAGCAGCGCGATGCGGTGCGGTGTCTGGCTGGAAGGGGCGCGGGTCATCTCGGTCTCGAAGCGCGCGCCGTGCGGGGCGTCGCGCCGTTGTCTCCGGGGGCGCGGGGCGTGCCGCGCGATGGTTGGGTGTCCGGCGATTGTAGGACGGAACGCATGCCGTGCGCAGCGTGCTGGCAAGAAACGTTAAGCGTACTGCGCAATTTCGCAATTGCGGGCGGGCAGGCGCACGGGCACGATCCAGCCAGATCGAATCCGGCCCGCGTGCCCATGCGCCGCGCGCCGCACCGCAACAAGAAACCGCACGGAGACGCCATGTCGTATTTCGAACAGATTCCCGCGATTCGCTACGAAGGTCCGCAATCGGACAACCCGCTTGCCTACCGGTATTACGACCGCACGAAGCAGGTGCTCGGCAAGACGCTGGAGGCGCATCTGCGCATCGCGGTGTGCTACTGGCACACGTTCGTGTGGCCGGGCCACGACATGTTCGGCCAGGGCGCGTTCCGGCGGCCGTGGCAGCAGCCGGGCGATGCGCTCGAGCGGGCGCGGCAGAAGGCGGATGCGGCGTTCGAGTTCTTCACGAAGCTCGGCACGCCGTTCTACACGTTTCACGACACCGACGTCGCGCCGGAGGGCGACAGCCTGCGCGAGTACGTCGAGAACTTCGCGCGGATGACCGACTACCTCGGCGAGCGTCAGCAGGCCACGGGCGTCCGGCTGCTGTGGGGCACCGCGAACCTGTTCTCGCATCCGCGCTTCGCGGCGGGCGCGGCGACCAACCCGAATCCCGACGTGTTCGCGTGGGCGGCGACGCAAGTGCGTCACGCGCTCGATGCGACGCACCGGCTCGGCGGCGAGAACTACGTGCTGTGGGGGGGCCGCGAAGGCTACGAGACGCTGCTCAATACCGATCTCGTGCGCGAGCGCGAGCAGTTCGCGCGCTTCCTGTCGATGGTCGTCGAGCACAAGCACCGGATCGGCTTCACCGGCGCACTGCTGATCGAGCCGAAGCCGCAGGAGCCGACCAAGCACCAGTACGACCACGACGTCGCGACCGTGCACGGTTTCCTCACGCAATACGGATTGCAGAACGAGATCCGCGTGAATATCGAGGCGAACCACGCGACGCTCGCCGGTCATTCGTTCCATCACGAGATCGCGAACGCGTTCGCGCTCGACGTGTTCGGCAGCGTTGACGCGAATCGCGGCGATCCGCAGAACGGCTGGGACACCGACCAGTTTCCGAACAGCGTCGAGGAACTGACGCTCGCGTTCTACGAGATCCTGCGCCACGGCGGTTTCACCACCGGCGGCATGAACTTCGACGCGAAGGTGCGCCGCCAGAGCGTCGATCCGGAAGACCTGTTCCACGGCCACGTGGGCGCGATCGACGTGCTCGCGCTGGCGCTGGAGCGCGCCGCCGTGCTGGTCGAGAACGACCGGCTCGACGCGCTGCGCCGGCAGCGCTACGCGCAGTGGGACAGCGCATTCGGCCGCGAGATCCTGGCGGGCGGCTACACGCTGGAGTCGCTCGCCGCCGACGCGCTCGCGCGCGGCGTGAATCCGCAGCATGCGAGCGGCGGGCAGGAGCGGCTCGAGAACATCGTGAACCAGGCCATCTACGGGCTGCGTTGACGCCATGTATATCGGAGTCGACCTCGGTACGTCCGGCGTGAAGGCCGTGCTGCTCGACCGCGACGGTGCGGTGCGGGCCAGCGCGAGCCAGGCGCTGACGGTGAGCCGGCCGCGGCCGCGCTGGTCCGAACAGGCGCCGCGCGACTGGTGGGACGCGGCGTGCGGCGCGCTGGCGGCGCTGGTCGCCGACGCGCGCGCGGCCGGCATCGATCCGCACGACATCGGCGCGATCGGGCTCACCGGGCAAATGCATGGCGCGACGCTGCTCGATGCGCGGGGCGACGTGCTGCGCCCCGCGATCCTGTGGAACGACGGCCGCGCGGACGCCGAGTGCGCGGAACTCGAGCGGCTGGCGCCCACGTTGCGTGCCGTCGCCGGCAATCTGGCGATGCCCGGTTTCACCGCGCCGAAACTCCTGTGGGTGCGCCGGCACGAGCCGGACGTATTCGCGCGGATCGCCCACGTGCTGCTACCGAAGGATTATCTGCGCTACCGGTTGACCGGCACGTTCGCGACCGACCCGTCGGATGCGGCCGGCACGCTGTGGCTCGACGTCGCGAAGCGCGACTACGACGACGGGCTCCTGGCCGCATGCGGGCTGTCGCGCGCGCAGGTGCCCGCCGTGTTCGAGGGCAACCGCATCGCCGGCACGCTGCTGCCGGGCGTCGCACGCTCGCTCGGGTTGCGCGAGATTCCGGTCGTCGCGGGCGGGGGCGACAACGCGGCCGGCGCGGTGGGCGTGGGCATCGTGCGGCCCGGCGACGCGCTGCTGTCGCTCGGCACGTCGGGTGTCTATTTCGCCGTGTCGGACGGGTTTCGCGCGAATCCCGAATCGGCGGTGCACAGTTTCTGTCATGCGTTGCCGCACACCTGGCACCTGATGTCGGTGATGTTGAACGCGGCCGGCTGCATCGATTTCACCGCGCAACTGGCCGGGTACGACGGCGTGGCCGCGCTGCTCGCCGACGCGCAGGACAACGCGCGCGCGGAGCGCCCGTGGTTCCTGCCTTATCTGAGTGGCGAGCGCACGCCGCACAACGACGTGAATGCGAAGGGCGTGTTCTACGGGATGACGCCCGATACGCGGCGCGCGGATCTCGCGAACGCGACGCTCGAGGGCGTCGGCTTCGCGCTGCTCGACGGGATCGACGCGCTGCATGCGGCCGGGCTCGCGCCCGACGGCATCACGGTGATCGGCGGCGGCTCGCGCAGCGCGTACTGGACGCAGATGCTCGCCGACCTGAGCGGCCGCGCGCTGACCTTGCGCGCGGGCGGCGAAGTCGGCCCGGCGCTCGGCGCCGCGCGGCTCGCGCATCTCGCGCTCGAACCGGAGGCGCCGCTCGACGCCGTGTGCCCGCAGCCGCCGGTCGTCGCGGTACGGGAGCCCGACATGGCGCGCCACGCGTGGTATCGCGACGCGCGGCGTCCGACGTTTCGCGCGTTGTACCGGGCGCTCGAACCGGTGTTCGCGGCAGGCGCGTAACGCGCCGCACGAAGCCGTGCCGCGCGGTGGCAAGACGATGGGCGAGCGGCTTCGGCGGCCGCCCGGCGTTCGTGACGTTGTCCAATAAAGAGAGGAATGGAGACATGAAATCCGTGAAACGTCGTACCGTATTGAATGCACTGGCCGGCGCCGCCGCGCTGGCGGTCCTCGCGCTGGGCGCGCCGCTCGCGCACGCGAGCAAGGACAAGCCGGAAATCGGCTTCTGCATCGACGACCTGCGCGTCGAGCGCTGGTCGCGCGACCGCGACTATTTCGTGGCCGCCGCCACGAAGCTCGGCGCGAAAGTGTCCGTGCAGTCCGCGGACGCGAGCGAGGAGCGGCAGATCTCGCAGATCGAGAACCTGATCTCGCGCGGCGTGGACGTGATCGTGATCGTCCCGTTCAATTCGAAGACGCTCGGCAACGTGGTGGCCGAGGCGCGCAAGGCCGGCATCAAGGTGGTGTCCTACGATCGGCTGATCCTCGACGCCGACGTCGATGCGTACATCTCGTTCGACAACGAGAAGGTCGGCGAACTGCAGGCGCAGGGCGTCGTCGACGCGAAGCCGAAGGGCAACTACTTCCTGCTCGGCGGCGCGCCGACCGACAACAACGCGAAGATGCTGCGCGAAGGGCAACTGAAGGTGCTGAAGCCGGCGATCGATCGCGGCGATATCAAGGTCGTCGGCCAGCAGTGGGTGCCGGAGTGGAGCGCGTCGACCGCGCTGCGGATCGTCGAGGATGCGCTGACCGCGAACAACAACCGGATCGATGCGATCGTCGCGTCGAACGACGGCACCGCGGGCGGCGCGATCCAGGCGCTCGCCGCGCAGCATCTGGCCGGCAAGGTGCCGGTGTCCGGGCAGGATGCGGATCTCGCCGCCGTCAAGCGCGTGATCGCCGGGACGCAGACGATGACCGTCTACAAACCGCTCAAGCTGATCGCGAGCGAAGCGGCGAAGCTCGCGGTGGATCTCGCCAAGGGCACGAAGCCCGCGTTCAACGCGCAGTACGACAACGGCAGGAAGAAGGTCGACACGGTGCTGCTGCAGCCGACGCTCCTGACCAAGCGCAACGTCGACGTCGTCGTGAAGGACGGCTTCTATACCCAGGCACAGCTGGCGAGCCAGTAACGGCGCGGTGCGCGGGCGGCCCACCGGCGCGTCCGCGCGCACACTGCGAGGCATGAGCGAATGACCGAACCCTTGCTGACGATGCGCGGCATCGTCAAGGAATTCGACGGCGTGAAGGCGCTCGACGGCATCGACCTGATGGTGCGGCCGGGCGAGTGCGTGGGGCTGTGCGGCGAGAACGGCGCGGGCAAATCGACGCTGATGAAAGTGCTGTCGGGCGTGTATCCGCACGGCACGTGGGACGGCGAGATCCGCTGGGAGGGCGCGCCGCTCGTCGCGTCCGGCGTGCGCGACACCGAGCGTGCGGGCATCGTGATCATCCACCAGGAATTGATGCTCGTGCCCGAACTGTCGGTGGCCGAGAACATTTTCCTCGGCAACGAGATCACGCTGCCGGGCGGGCGCATGAACTTCGCGGCGATGGTGCAGCGTGCCGAGGCGCTGCTGCACGAACTGCGGATCGACTCGATCAACGTCGCGCAGCCGGTGATGAACTATGGCGGCGGGCACCAGCAACTGATCGAGATCGCGAAGGCGCTGAACAAGCGCGCGAAGCTGCTGATCCTCGACGAGCCGTCTTCGTCGCTGAGCGCGTCCGAAACGCGCATCCTGCTCGACATCGTGCGCGACCTGAAGCGCCGCGGCGTCGCGTGCGTGTA
Organism: Burkholderia seminalis; assembly: GCF_001718535.1. Classification (NCBI taxonomy): domain Bacteria; kingdom Pseudomonadati; phylum Pseudomonadota; class Betaproteobacteria; order Burkholderiales; family Burkholderiaceae; genus Burkholderia; species Burkholderia seminalis. The sequence continues at coordinate 940,049 of NZ_CP013399.1, forward strand.
CATCTCGCACAAGCTCGACGAGGTCGAGGCGGTGTGCGACACCGTAACCGTGATCCGCGACGGCCGTCACGTCGCGACCGAGCCGATGCGCGCGCTGACGACCGACCGGATCATCGCGATGATGGTCGGCCGCGAGATCCGCGACCTGTATCCGCGCGAGCCGCACGACATCGGCGACGTCGTGCTGGAAGCGCGCCACGTGACCTGCCGCGACGTGACGAATCCGCGCCGCAAGCGGGTCGACGACGTGTCGTTCAGCGTGCGGCGCGGCGAGATCCTCGGCGTCGCGGGGCTCGTCGGCGCGGGCCGTACCGAGCTGATGCAGGCGATCTTCGGCGCGTACCCGGGCGCGTGCACGGCGACCGTGCTGATGAACGGCCGGCCGTTGTCGATCCGGACGCCTGCCGATGCGATCCGCGCCGGCATCGCGATGGTGCCCGAGGACCGCAAGCGTCACGGCATCGTGCCGCAGCTCGGTGTCGGCCACAACATCACGCTGGCGGTGCTGCGGCGCTTCGCGGTGCGCGGCCGGATCGACGCGGCGGCCGAACTGGATGCGATCCGCACCGAGATGCAGCGGCTGTCGGTGCGCGCCGCGCATCCGTTCCTGCCGATCGCGAGCCTGTCCGGCGGCAACCAGCAGAAGGCCGTGCTCGCGAAGATGCTGCTGGCCGAGCCGCAGGTGCTGATTCTCGACGAGCCGACGCGCGGCGTCGACGTGGGCGCGAAGGCCGAGATCTACCAGCTCGTGTTCGCGCTCGCGAAGCGCGGCGTCGCGCTGATCGTCGTGTCGTCGGAAATGCCGGAGGTGCTCGGGCTCGCCGATCGCGTGCTGGTGATCGGCGAAGGCGAGCTGCGCGGGGATTTCGTCAACGAAGGCCTCACGCAGGAACAGATCCTCGGCGCCGCGCTGAAATCCGGCCGGCGGCCGACCGAACCCACCGCAGCGAGTGCGACATGAATCCAGAACTTTCCTCTTCCACCCCGGCGACGCAGGACGCGGAGGCGCGCCGTTCAAGCGGCCACGACGCGGCGCACGCCGCGGGCCGCCCGACCGGCAGCCAGCTTCGCCAGGTCTTCGTGCGCTACAAGATCCTCGCGCTGCTGCTCGCGGTCGCGGCGATCTGGGCCTTCTTCTCGGTGCTGACCGACGGCGCGTTCGTCACGCCGCGCAACGTGTCGAACCTGCTGCGGCAGATGTCGATCACCGGCATGCTCGCCTGCGGGATGGTGTTCGTGATCATCGCGGGCGAGATCGACCTGTCGGTCGGCTCGCTGCTCGGGCTGCTCGGCGGCGTCGCGGCGATCCTCGACGTGAACCGCCACTGGCCGGTCGCCGCGACGGTGCCGGCGGTGCTCGCGCTCGGCGTGCTGATCGGGCTCTTCAACGGCTGGTGGTCGACCTATCGGCGCGTGCCGTCGTTCATCGTCGGGTTGGGCGGGATGCTCGCGTTTCGCGGGATCCTGCTCGGCGTGACGGGCGGCTCGACGATCGCGCCGGTGTCCGACGGCTTCGTGTTCCTCGGGCAGGGCTACCTGCCGCGCATGGCCGGGGACGGCCTCGCGCTGCTGCTGTTCGCGCTCGTCGCGCTGCTGGTCGTGCGCCAGCGCGGCACGCGGCGACGCTATCGCCTCGCGGTCGCGCCGCCGTGGCAGGACGCCGTCAAGATCGTGGGCGCGGGCGCGGTGCTGTTCGCGTTCGTCGCGACGCTCGACCGCTACGGCGGCATCCCGGTGCCGGTGCTGCTGCTGCTCGCGCTGCTCGGCGTCTTCTCGTGGATCGCGACGCAGACCGTGTTCGGGCGGCGCATCTACGCGGTCGGCTCGAATCTCGAGGCGACGCGACTGTCGGGCGTCGACACCGACCGCGTGAAGCTTGCGATCTTCGCGCTGATGGGGCTGATGTGCGCGTTCGCCGGCATCGTGAACACCGCGCGGCTCGCGGCCGGCTCGCCGTCCGCGGGCACGATGGGCGAACTCGACGCGATCGCCGCGTGCTTCATCGGCGGCACGTCGATGCGCGGCGGCTCGGGCACCGTGTACGGCGCGCTGATCGGCGCGTTGGTGATGGCGAGCCTCGACAACGGCATGTCGATGCTGGACGTCGACGCGTACTGGCAGATGATCGTCAAGGGCGCGGTGCTGGTGCTGGCGGTGTGGATCGACGTGGTGTCGCGGTCGAACCGGCGGTGACGCAGCGTGCGGCTGCCCGTCAACGGGAGAGGGACATGAAACGGAACACGGTGCCGATGCCCGGCATCGCCATGCTGGCGGCGCCGGCGCACGGAGCGCCGGCCGTCGAACCGGGCCGCGGGCCGGTGCTCGGCCTGGGCGATCCGCGCGACCGCCGGATCATCGCGGATGCATTGCGCACGCTGTTGCGCGAGCGCTCGGAAGCGCTCGCGTTCGCGATGCGCGTCGCGCGCGAGCACGATCGGCCGACGCCGGACGCGAACGATTTCGCGCTGACCGACATCATCCGGCTCGCGCGCATCGTCGAGCGCGCGGAGCGCGTCGGCGGCGCCGTGAACGAGGTTGCGCACGAGGGCATGCGCTGACGCGCGGAACGGGGGGCGCAACACCGTCCGGGCGGTCGGCATGACTCGACGCGCGGATCGTTACGGCAGCGGCGCACCCCACGCCGCGGTCACGTCGCCGCCGAGCCGCCATTCGCTGAACGGGCGGCGCGGCGCGATGATCGCGGGCAGCCGGCGATCGCCGAAGCGTGCGTAGTACGGCTCGACCCAGCTCAGTTCGTCGCGGAACGTCCACGGGAACAGGTCCTGCCTGACCGGCGTGATCTTCCTGAAGCTGTCGGGGTTCTCCACCGCGTCGATCACGAGGTTGGCCAGGCGGCCGATCGCGCCGCCGTTCTCGCGGTACAGGTCAATCTTGCGCCGGTGCACGAGCTCCGCCGCGAACACGAGCGGCAGCAGCGCGAAGGTGTGATAGTGCAGCGCGCGGTTGCCGCGCTTGACTTCCCGCGCCAGCGAACCGTCCGCGGCGATGTCGCGGATTCCTTCGCGCACGCGCAGCAGGCCCGAGTCGATCAGGCTCGCGTTGTCGGTCACGGTACCGATGGCGATCAGGTCGAGGCCCGCCCAGTACACGAGGTTGTTGTGCAGGCGGTTGATTGCCTCCGAATCGCGGGTGGCGATCGCGATGCGTTCGAGCCACGGGTCGATCGCGTTGAATGGCGCGCGGTTCGCTTCGCGCACGCCGGGCGGCATGCGCAGGATCACCATCGCGAAGTCGGTGCCGGCCCACGAACGCTCGAAATATCCCTGATAGCCGGAGATCTTGCCCATCAGCGCATCCGATTGCGCCCAACTGTCGAGCAGCGTCAGCGCGCACGACCAGTCGGCGCGTTCCGCCGCGGCGTTCAGCTTCGCGACGAAATCGCGCATCGGCTTCACGTCGCGCGCGTAGCCGGTCGGGTCGTCGTAGTAACCGGGCGGATCGATCGTCCGCACCGGGGCGGGCACGTCGCAGGCGCGGCTCGCGGACGCGGCGCCGAGCAGCGCAGCGGCGGCGAACAACGCGACGGAGAGTCTTCGGAAGGCAATGGCGCGCATGCTGTCCTCGGGGCAAGGGGCGGGAGTGTCGAGCCGAAGGCAGTCTAGCGCTTGGTTCTTTCAGCGGCCTTTCCCGATGACGACCGTTGCCGTCCGGCGCGACGCGTCGTATTCGCGCGGGTCCCGGCGTCGTATGCTTTACGTTATCCTGTCGCCCTCGACCGCATGCCCGATCCGATGAAGCGTCCGCCGTTCTCCACTCAACTCGTCATGCTCTGGGCGCTCGTCGCGGCGCTCTGCGCGACGCTGGTCGCGGTCGTCTGGGTCATGGCCAGTTCCGCCGAAGGGCAGCAGATCGCCGGTGCGCGGGCCGCGGGCGCAGCGGCCTGCGAAGCGGTCGCGTCGCGTTACGATACGTCCGCGCCGGCCGGCGCGCAGCCGGATGCCGCGCTGATGCATGCGATCCTCGATATCGTCCTCGCGCGCGCGCCGGCCATGGAAGGCGGTTTCTGGACGGCGGGCGGCGGCGCCGCGGCGAGCGGTTTTCTCGCGTATTCCTTTCCCACCTATCAGGGCAGCGGCATCAAGCGCGACGTGCCGGACGCGGAAACGCCGCTGATTCTCCGCACGCTGCGCGCGGCCGCCGCGACGCGCGCCGCGACGTCGAACGCCGTCGAGGGCGCGCAGGACGCCGTGATCGCGGCGGCGTGTCCCGTCCGCGCCGGATCGGGCCTGTTCGTCTGGATGCTGACGCGCGCCCGCCCGCCGCTCGGCCGGCACGGCGAGCTGCTGGCGCTGGGCCTCGCCGGCGTGCTCGCGGTGATTCTCGCGATCGCGGCGGCGCTGGCCATCGGATTGCGCCGCTGGAAGCGCAATCTCGCGCGGATCGAGACCGGGCTCGGGCCCGACGGTCGCGAACCGCACCTGCCTTACGTCGGCGAGTCGGATCTCGACCGGATCATCGAGGCGTTCAACGCGCGCGCACGGCGTGCCGAACAGCTGCAGCAGCAGGCTGCCGAACTCCGCACGCGGCTCGCGCAGGCGGAACGCTTCGGGATGCTGGGCAAGCTGGCCGCCCAGGTCGCGCACGAGATTCGCAACCCGATGGGCGCGATGCGGCTGAAAGCCGAAAACGCGCTGGCCGGCGACAGCGGGCGGCAGCAGGATGCGCTGCGCGTGATCCTGGCGCAGATCGAACGCATCGATGCGCAACTGTCCGGCCTGCTTGCGCTGACGCAGCCGGTCAGCCCGCATGCGACGCGGGTCGATGTCGACGTGTGGCTCGCGCAGGTCGTCGACGCGCACCGCGAGCTGGCGCAGCGTCGGTCGATCGAGCTAGTATGGTCGCGCGGCGAGCCTCGCGAACGCGTGGCGGAGCCCGCCGGTTTCCCCGTGTTCGATCCCGACCAGATGCGCCGCGCACTGGACAACCTGGTGCTCAATGCGCTGCGCCATGCCGGCGACGGCGGCGCGGTCACGCTGGCCGCCGCGCGTCGCACCGATGCCGGACGCGACTGGCTGAGGATCACCGTGTCGGATACCGGCCCCGGCGTTCCCGCCGAGCAGCGCGACCGCATTTTCGAGCCGTTCGTGACGGGACGGGCGGACGGCACGGGCCTCGGTCTTGCGGTCGTCCGCGAAGTGGCCGCGGCGCACGGCGGCCAGGCCTGGCTCGACGACGTGCCGCGCGGCGCCTCCTTCGTCATTGAAATCCCATGGCAACCATCCTCATAGTCGACGACGACGCGGCGTTTCGCGACGGCCTGGCCGAGACGCTCGCCGATCTCGGCCATCGCGTCATCGAAGCGGAGGCCGGGCAAGCGGCGTTGAGCGTGCTGCGCGATGGCGTCCGCGTCGATTGCATCTTTCTGGATTACCGCCTGCCCGACCTGGACGGGCTCGCGGTGCTCGCGCAATTGCGCGACGATCCCGCGCTGGCCGCGATTCCGGTCGTGATGCTGACCGCCCATGCGACCAGCGACAACACGATCGACGCGATGCGGCTTGGCGCGTTCGATCACCTGACCAAGCCGATCGGGCGTCGCGACATCGCGCAACTGCTCACGCGCGTCGTGTCCGCGAACACGCCGCCGGCGGCCGCCGAGCCGCACGGCGACGGGTTCGGGCGCGAACCCGTGTCGACCCGCCCCCGGCTGCTGGGCGTGAGCGCCGCGATGCGCGACGTGCAAAAGCAGATCGGCCGCGCCGCGACGAGCGACGCGACCGTACTCGTCACCGGCGAGACGGGTACCGGCAAGGAAGTGGCGGCCCGCGTGCTGCATGCGGCGTCGGCGCGGCATGCGCAGCCGTTCGTCGCGGTCAACTGCGCGGCGATTCCGGCCGATCTGCTCGAAAGCGAATTGTTCGGGCATCGTCGCGGCGCGTTTACCGGCGCGCATGCCGATCGCGCCGGACGGCTCGTCGAGGCCGACGGCGGCACGCTGTTTCTCGACGAGATCGGCGACATGCCCGCCGCGATGCAGGCCAAGCTGCTGCGCGCGCTGCAGGAGCGCCAGGTGACGCCGCTCGGCGCGGATCGTCCGACGGCGATCGACATTCGCGTGGTGGCCGCGACGCACCGCGATCTTGCCGCGGCGGTCGCGAACGGCACGTTTCGCGAAGATCTGTTCTATCGCCTGAACGTCATTCCGCTGCACTTGCCGCCGCTCGCGGAGCGCGTGGCCGACATCCTGCCGCTGGCCGCGCATTTCCTGGCGGGGGCGGCAGGCGCGCGCCCGTTGCACCTGACGAACGACGCGCAGCGGGCGTTGCTCGATCATCGCTGGCCCGGCAACGTCCGGGAACTGCGCAACGTGATGGAGCGGGCGGCCGCGCTGGCGCCCGGGCCGGCCATCGGTGCGGCCGATCTCGGGCTGGCCGCCGTGCCCGCGCTTCAGAACGGCAGCGACACGCTCGCGCTGCCGGCCTCGCTGTTCGACCTGCCGTTGCCCGATGCGCTGGCGGCGGTCGAGCGCGCCGCGATCCTGCGCGCGCTCGAGCGTGCGAACGGCAATCGCGCGGAGGCCGCGCGGCAGCTCGGTATCGGCCGGCAATCGCTCTACGCGCGCATGGCTCATCTGGGGATCGAGCGCGACGACTAGCCGCGCCGATGTGACTGTCGGAATCTCCGACAACGGCGGGTGAAACATGTCGGGAATCCCGACACGTCCCGCACGGTCCGTCGTCCGGAACACCGCCCGGCGGGCGCGCGCGTGCTGGCACGCGTGTTGCGAATATCGACGCATCGCAACCCGTTGCCGGAGCCCGCCATGATGTCGACCCCACTTGCCGCGCGTTCGCGGCCGCCGCGGCGCGCCGCCGTTCGCCGCACCGCTGTCGGACTGTGCGCCGTCGCGCTGCTTGCCGCGGCGACCGCCTGCGCCGCGCAGATTCCGCCCGCGCCGCGTGCGGACGAGCCGCCCGGCGCACCGCCGCGCGCCGGCCTCGACCCGGCGCCGCCGGTCGGCGTGCCCGGCGGCGGCATCGCTCCCGACGCGCTCGTGTCCGGCACGCTGGCACGCATGACGATCAACCCGGAAGGCGACGTCGACGGTTTCGTGCTGACCGACGGCACGCTCGTCCGCCTGCCGCCGCATCTCGGCACGCAACTGGTCGCGCTCGCGCGGCCGGGCGAGCGCGTCACGGTGGCCGGGGAACGCCGCCTCGGCGACGACCTCCACGCGCGCGTCGTGCGCAACGACCGCACCGGCGCGTCGCTGTCGGACCAGCCGCCGGCACCTGCCGCGCCGATGCCGCCCGCGCTGCGTGGCGTCAATCTGACCCGGATCAGCGTGTCCGGCGTCGTGCGGCGCGTCATGCGCGCGCCGCGCGGCGAGCCGGACGGCGTGATGCTCGACGACGGCGCGATCGTCAAGCTGACCGTGCCGGCCGCCCAGCAATTCGGCGGGCTGCTCGTGCCCGGCGCGCGCGTGGCCGCGGTCGGGTACGGCACGCGCAACGCCTATGGCGAAGCGCTGCAGGCCACCGCGTTCGGTGCGCCGGGCCGCGTCGTGAATCTCTATGACGACGTCGCGCGCTGATCGCACGTCGTTTTCTCTTCATCCAATAAGGAGTCCTGCCATGCACTGGATCGATCCCGCCTGCCTGCCCGAAACGCGCGGCCGCGTCACGCAGTTCCTGCTCAACCCGCACGGCGACATCGACGGCCTGGTCCTGAACGGCGACCTGCAGGTTCACGTGCCGCCGCATCTGGGCCGCGAACTGGTTCGCCACATCGAGGTAGGCGACCGCATTCGCGTGCGCGGCGTCAAGATGCGCAGCGCCGAGACGATCGCCGCGGTGCAACTGACCGGGCGCCACGGCGTCGAGATCGTCGACGACGGGCCCGTGCACGGTGCGCCGAAGCCGCCGCATGGCGGCCGCAAGCCGATGGAGATGAGCGGCGAGGTCGCGTTCGCGCTGCACGGCCCGAAAGGCGAGCTGAACGGCGCGTTGCTGGCGAACGGTGCCGTGCTGCGGGTGCCGCCCCATGCGGCGGCCGAACTGAGCGACTATCTGCGCGCCGGTGTCCATGTCATGGCGTGGGGACAAGGCGTCGTCACGCGATACGGCGCCGTGCTCGATGTCAGCGAGATCGCCGAACTCGTCGATGCGGAAGACGAATGACCGCCCGTCGACCATGAAACCGACGCGCGCGCTCGAGGCGCTCAACTTTTTCCTGGCCGACGTGCAGGCCGGCATCGGCCCGTTCGTCGGCGTGATCCTGCTGTCGCGCGGCTGGAGCGCCGACGCGATCGGCTCGGTCATGACGCTGGCCGGGCTCGCCGCGATGGCCGCGACGCCGCCGGCCGGCGCGCTCGTCGATGCGCTGCGCGCGAAGCGCGCGCTGATCATCGTGGCCACCGCCGTGACGGCGCTCGCCTCGCTGGCGCTGATGGTCGCCGACGGCTATCCGGCGGTGGCGGCGTCGCAGATCCTGGCCGCCGTCGGCGGCGCGGCGCTGGCGCCGGCCGTCGCGGGCGTGACGCTCGGCATCGCGCGCCGGCAGGGTTTCGACCGGCAGTTCGGCCGCAACCAGATGGCGAACCACGCGGGCAACGTCGTGGGCGCGGCGCTCGCCGGCTGGCTCGGCTGGCATGCGGGATTCGACGCGGTGTTCGCGCTCGTCGCCGTGTTCACGATCCTCGCGATCGCGAGCACGCTGGCGATTCCCGGGCAGGCCATCGACCATGCGTGCGCGCGTGGCCTCGACACCGAGCCTGCCGCGCCGCGAACGCTTGCCGCGCACGACGACCGGCCCGCGGGCGCGCCGACGATGCGCGTCGGCGGCATGCGCACGCTGGCCTCGAACCGGCCGCTGGTCCTGCTCGGTGCGTCGCTCGCGCTGTTTCATCTCGGCAACGCGGCGATGCTGCCGCTCTACGGGATGGGCGTGGTCGCCACGCATCGCAGCAACGCGAGCATGTTCACCGCGCAGACCATCGTCATCGCGCAGCTCGTGATGATCGCGGCCGCGTGGCTCGCACCCCGGTTGATCCGCGCGCACGGCTATTGGCGCGTGCTGCTGCTGTCCTATCTGGTGCTGCCGGTGCGCGGCGCGCTCGCCGCCGTCCTGATGAGCGAGGCGGGCGTCTGGCCGGTGCAGGTGCTCGACGGTATCGGCGCCGGCCTGCAGAGCGTCGTCGTGCCGGCGCTCGTCGTACGCCTGCTGCACGGCTCCGGCCGCGTGAACGCCGGGCAGGGCGCCGTCGCGACCGCGCAGGGCATCGGCGCGGCGCTCAGTCCCGCGCTGGGCGGCGTGCTCGCGCAGCACTTCGGTTATCCGGCCGCATTCGTCGTGCTGGGCGCCGTGTCGACCGGGTCGCTCGCGCTCTGGCTCGGCCATGCGCGCGCGCTGAGCAGCGTGTGCGGCAAGCCGGCCGATCTGCCGGCCACGTCGTCATGAACGTGCCTGTCCTCTCCATGTCATTTCCGACTTGTCCATGAATTCCGTTTCGCTTGCATGGCTGATTTCCGCGCTCGCCACGGCGGGCGTCATCGCGCGTCCGTTCGGCTGGCCCGAGGCGACCTGGGCGGTGAGCGGCGCGCTGCTGCTGGTCGCATGCGGCCTGCTGCCCGTGCATCCGGCGCTCGAGGCCGTCGCGAAGGGCGGCGACGTGTACCTGTTCCTGACCGGCATGATGCTGCTGTCCGAGGTCGCGCGGCGCGAAGGGCTGTTCGACTGGGTCGCGACGCGCGTCGTCAATCGCGCGCAGGGTTCGCCCCGGCGCCTGTTCGCGCTCGTCTACCTGGTGGGCGCGGTGACGACGGTCTTCCTGTCCAACGATGCGACCGCCGTTGTGATGACGCCCGCGGTCGTCGCGGCCGCGCGCCGCGCGAAGGCCGAGCCGCTGCCGCTGCTGTACATCTGCGCGTTCGTCGCGAACGCGGCGAGTTTCGTGCTGCCGATCTCGAACCCGGCGAATCTCGTGCTGTACGGCGCGCGCATGCCGCCGCTCGGCGCATGGCTGGCCCACTTCGCGGTTCCGTCCGTCGTGTCGATCGCCTGCACGTACGGGATGCTGCGGATCACCCAGCGACACGCGCTGCGCGGTGGTTGCGAATCGGGCCTGCCGACGCGGCCGCTCACCGGCGGCGGCCGTATCGCGCTGGTCGGCATCGCGGTCACGGCCGCCGCGCTGATGGCGGTGTCGGCGCTCGATCTTCCGCTCGGGTTGCCGACCGCGGCGGCGGGTGTCGTCACGGTCGCGTGCGTGCTGGTTCGGGATCGCACGGCCGCCGTGCCGATCGTTCGCGCGATTTCATGGAGCGTGTTGCCGCTCGTCGCCGGGCTGTTCGTCCTGGTCGAGGCGCTCGACCGGAGCGGCGCGGTGCGTGCGCTGGCCGGGCTGCTGCGCGCGCTGACGGCAAGCGGCGAGCAGACCGCCGCGGCCGTGGCGGGCGTCGCGATCGCGCTGGCGTCGAATCTGGTCAACAACCTGCCGGCCGGACTCCTCGCGAGCTCGACGATCGACGCCGCGGGCAGCCCGCACCGGGTGATCGACGCGATCCTGATCGGCGTCGACCTGGGGCCGAACCTGTCCGTGACCGGATCGCTCGCGACGATCCTGTGGCTCGCGGCTATCCGGCGCGAGGGGCTGCAGGTCGGCTTCCGCGCGTTCCTTGCGGTCGGCGCGTGCGTGATGTTGCCGGCCCTGCTGCTCGCGCTCGCCGCACGGCTCGCGCTCGGCGCGTGACCGCGGTACGCGGCGGCCGGCCGATTCCGGCTAGAACGCGTAGGCGAGCGACGCGAACAGGCTGCGCGGCGCGCCTGGCGTGACCCACAGGCTGTTGTAGGAGCTGACGTAGGTGGTGCGGTTGAACAGGTTGTTCAGCACGACCGACGCGCGCAGGTGCTTGTCGATCTGCACATAGCCGTTCAGCTGCACGGTCGCATAGGCCGGCAGGTCGAACCCGTCCTGCGTGTTCGCGGTATTGCCGGCCCGGCGTCCGACGTAGATCACGCCGGCGCCGGCGCCGGCCTTGTCCGCGAACGGCACCGCGGTTTCGTACAGGAGCAGCGCGCTGCCGCTCAGGCGCGGAATGTCGACGAGGCGTGCGCCGGGCGTCAGCACCGCGTCGCGCGTGACCGCGGCATCGACATAGGCGACGTTGACGAGGCCGCGCACGCCGTGACCCAGGTCGCCGTTCCATTCGAATTCGACGCCGCGGCTGCGCACCTCGCCCGCCGCGCGGGAGAAGCCGGCGTTGGCCGGATCGGCGGTCAGCACGTTGCGCTTGTTGACGTGGAATGCCGCGACGGTGGCGAGCCAGCGTGCGCCGGCCCATTTCGCGCCGACTTCGTAGCCATGCCCCTTCTCCGGATCGAACGCGCGGCCGTTTACGTCGGCGCCGTTGTTGGGCCGGAACGAATACGCGGTGTTCGCATACAGCGACAGCGCGGGGCTCATCTCGTACACGATGCCGAGGCGCGGACTCAACGCGGTCTGCAACTGGTGGCTCGTCGTGCCTTTCAGGCGGTTCTCGACCGACTGATGAAAGCGATCCCAGCGCAGCCCCGCGAGGATTTTCCAGTGCGGCCCGAACGCGAGCGTGTCCTGCGCATAGACGCCCTGGCCGTCGTCGCGCTCGAGCAGGTTGGTCGCGGTGCGCGGCACGGGCGCCGGCTGGCCGTAGACGGGATCGAAGATGTCGATCGCATACGGCGCGGCGGCCGTGGGTGTCGAGCGCGCGACGAACTGGTCGTAGTTGAAGCGGTACGCGTCGATACCCAACACGAGCGTGTGGCCGATGCCGCCGGTGCGGAACTTGCCGGCCGTTTCGACGCGGCCCTGCAGGTCGTTCGAGTGAAATGCGACTTGCCGGTAGCGGCGCCACAGCGTGCGGCCGTCCGGCTGCAGCGCGAACGCCTCGGACGAGCGGCCGGACAGGTCGGTGGTGCGCTGCGCGAAGCCGGCGTTGACCGACCAGTTCGCATCGACGCGATGCTCGAGCGTGAACTGATGGCCCGTGTTGCGCACGTCGAAGTCGCCGTCGCGCGGCTCGCCGAGGAAGCGCGATGCGGGAATCGCGCCGAGCTGCCCGCCCACCGCGACCACGCCGCGATCGAGCGGCGCGCGCTGGCGCACGCTCTCGAATTCGTAATGGAGCGTCGTGTCCGCGCCGATGTCCCACGTGAACGACGGCGCGAACAGGTAGCGCTTGCTCGACACCGTATCGCGGAAGCTGCCGTTGTTCTCGTTCATCGCGACGAAGCGGTACGCGAGCGATTTCGTCACGGGCCCGGTCGAATCGAGCGTCTCGCGCAACGCGCCATAGCTGCCGGCCGACACGCCGACGGTATTCGCGCGCGTGAACTGCGGCTGCTTCGTCGTGTAGCTGATGAGGCCGCCCGGATCGCCGCGCCCGTACAGCGCCGACGCCGGCCCCTTGAGCACTTCCATGCGCTCGAGATTGACGGTGTCGCGCGGGACGCCGATGCCGCGATTCCACGAAAAGCCGTTGACGAGGTAATCGGTGCCGGACGTGTTGCCGTCGCCGGCGAAGCCGCGCACCGCGTAGTTGTCCCACAGGCCGCCGAAGCTGTTTTGCCGCGCGACGCCCGCGACCCAGTCGTACAGGTCCTCGCCGCGTGTCGCCGCGACGGTCCGCACGAGTTGCGCATCGACGCTGCTGACCGCGAACGGGATCTCCATCACGTCCGCGTCGCCACGCGTGGCGCTCGTCGAGTCACGCGTGCGAAACGGCGCGCTCGCGCGCTGCCCGGCGATCTCGATGGTCGGCAGCGTCGCCTCCTGCGCGTCGGCGGTGCCCACGCCGGCCGCGCCGACGACGATGGCCATCGGTGCGGCCGCCCATTTCTTCCTGCTCATACCCTGTCCTTTGATGTGGTTGGCGTTCGGGCAGGGCTGACGGTTGCGCATCGGCATCTGTGTTCCAAACGGTACATTTGCGCGGAAATTTAATGCAAATGAGAGGCATTTGCAATCGTAAGCTCGCATTTTTGTGTGCGACGCGATGCGGCTCGTCACAGGCACGCGGCCATGGAAGTTGGCGCAATCGGTGGATTTCGTGAATTCCGAATGGCGGGAATTTGCGACGAGTTCAAGACATGGGAAATCGCCGGGGTTGAGCCTTGATAGCACTATCCAGTCGAATTTTTTCCGGGTAAACGAGGATCGGTTTGGCGTTATTCGCGCACTGGCGAGTTTGACAAATCCCGTAATTCGGGATTAAAGTGATATCCACTTCATTCAAACCGTCGAGCGGACGCATGAACATCCCACAGTTGGACATCGATGCCGGAACACGAAGCGGGGCGGGCGTCGTGCTCGCCACGGCGCGCGACGCGGGCGTCGACGTCTGTTTTGCGAACCCCGGTACCACCGAGATGCCGTTCGTCGGTGCGCTGGATACCGTGGCGGGCGTGCGCCCGATCCTCGGGCTGTTCGAGGGCGTATGCACCGGGGCGGCCGACGGTTACGGCCGCATGGCCGGCAAACCCGCGATGACGCTGCTGCACCTCGGGCCCGGGCACGCGAACGGCATTGCGAACCTGCACAACGCGCGCCGCGCCCGCACGCCGATCCTGAACATCGTCGGCGATCACACGCGCGATCATCTGAAGTACGACGCGCCGCTCACGTCCGACATCGAATCCCTCGCCCGCCCGGTGTCGGTGTGGTATCGCAGCGTGGCGCGCGCCGCGGATCTCGCGACGGATACGGCCGACGCGATTGCGGCCGCGATGGGCGCGCGGCGCGGCGTCGCGACGCTCGTGCTGCCGGTGGATCTGCAGTCGGTCGCGGTGCGCGGCGGTTCGGTGTCGCCGGCCGTCGTTCGCGCGGCCGCGGTGTCGTTCGACCGAACCCGGGTCGAGCGGGTCGCCGATCAGTTGCTCGGCGGCCGGCCGGCCGTGCTGCTGCTGGGCGGCCGCGCGCTGTCGGCACGCGGGCAGCGCGCGGCGGCGCGCATCGCGGCGGCGACCGGCGCGACCTGCTTCGGCGAGACGTTTCCGGCGCGCGCCGAGCGCGGCGGCGGCCTGCCGGACATCGACCGCCTGCCGTATTTCCCCGAGCCGGCGCTCGCCGCGCTGGCCGGCCGGCGCGTGGTGCTGGCGGGGGCGCTCGCTCCCGTCACCTACTTCGGCTACGAAGGCATTCCCGGCGAACTCGCGCGCCCCGAGGACATCGTGACGCTGGCCGAGCCGGGCGACGCGGCGGACGACGCGCTGGACGCGCTGGCCGCGCGCATCGGCGCGCCGGAGGGCGCCGGCGGCGTGCCCGTCGAGCGCTGGCAGGTGGAAAGCGGGCCGCTGACGCCGCAAGCCGTCGGTCGCGTGCTGGCGAATGCGCTGCCCGACGACGCGATCGTGTCGATCGAGGGCGGCACGTGCGGTTATCCGTTCGTGACCGCGTCGGCGCGCGCGCGCCGTCACACGATCCTCACGAATACCGGCGGCGCGATCGGCCAGGGTTTGCCGGTGGCGCTCGGCGCCGCCGTCGCGTGCCCGGCACGCCGCGTGTTCGCGCTGCAGTCCGACGGCAGCGCGCAGTACACGATCCAGTCATTGTGGACGATGGCGCGCGAGCGTCTGCCGATCGTCATGCTGATCGCCTCGAACCGGCGCTACGGCATCCTGCAGACCGAGCTCGCACGCGGCGGCCTGCCGGCCGACACGCCGCACGCGAGCCGCCTGACGCTGCTGGACGATCCGCCGATCGACTGGCTCGCGCTGTCGCGCGGCTACGGCGTACCGGCCGAGCGTACGAGCACGGTGCAGGCGCTGTCCCAGGCGCTCGACGACGCACTCGCGCACACCGACGGGCCGCGGCTCATCGAAATGTGCCTGCCCTGATCGCGCCGCCCGCTGGCTTCTTCACTCCCGACTCTGATCTTTCATCGTTATGGACCTGCAACTCCACGGAAAAGCCGCATTCATCACCGGCGGCAGCATGGGCATCGGCAAGGCGGTCGCGCTCGAACTGGCGCGCGAAGGCGTCAACGTCGCCATTGCCGCGCGACGCCTCGAACACCTCGAGGCCGCCGCCGCCGAGATTCGCGCGACGCTCGCGCCGCTGGGCGACGCGGCCGGCGCGATCCTGCCCGTCACGCTCGACACGACCGACATGGCGTCCGTCGAAGCGGCGATGGCGGCGAGCGTCGAACTTTTCGGCCGGCTCGACATCCTGCTGAACGGCGCCGCGCATCCGGGCGGCCTCGTGCGCGCGGAGCTGGAGCACGCGGATCCGCAGGGGCTGCTCCAGGACATCGACATCAAGGTCGTCGGCTACCTGCGTTGCGCGAAGGCGGCAGCGCCCTACATGCGGCGCCACGGTTTCGGCCGGATCGTCAATGTCGGCGGGCTCACGGGCCGCGGCAGCAAGCAGCTGTCCGGCATGCGCAACGTCGCGATCGTGCACCTGACCAAGACGCTGTCCGACCAGCTCGGCCCGTTCGGCATCACGGTCAACACGATTCACCCGGGCGTCGTCGAGACCCCGCACATTCACGAGCTCTACGAGAAGGAAGCGCGGAAGCAGGGGCTGACGGCCGCGGAGGTCGAGGCCAACTACGTGAAGGTCACGCCGATCCGGCGCGTGCTGCAGCCGGAGGAAATGGGATGGATCGTGGCGTTTCTCGCGTCCCCGAAGTCCGGCTCGATCACCGGCGAGTCGATCGGCTGCGACGGCGGGCTCACGCGCGGCATTTTTCTCTGATACAAGGAGCATCGCATGACCGCAACCGTACTGGTCGCCACCGCCGGACAAGGCATCCTGCGCTCGAACGACGACGGCAAGACCTGGCATCGCCTCGGGCTGGACGAGCCCATCGAGTTCGACGGCATCGTGCGCGCGCTCGCGGTGGACCCCGCGACGCCGTCGCGCGTGTATGCCGGCGCCGATTCGGGGCTGTGCATCAGCGAGGATGGCGGCGCGCACTGGTTTCGCCCCGAGAACCTGCTGAACGGGCAGACAGTCTGGTCCATCGCGATCGATCCCGCGAATCCGGCCGTGCTGTATGCGGGCACCGGCGCGCCGTCGCGCGCCGCGCTCTACAAGTCGAGCGACGCGGGTCTGACCTGGGCGCGAACGGCTCCCGAGTTCCCGGAGTTCTGTTCGGGCGTCAATCGTCCGCGGCTGCTGACGATCTGCGTGGACCCGGAAGACGGCCGCAACGTGTGGTACGGCGTGGAGGAAGGCGGCGCATGGCGCAGCCGCGACGCCGGTGCGACCTGGACGCGCGTGGACGGCCCCGGCACGGCGATCCGCAACAGCGACATTCATGCGATCGCCGTGCTGCCCGCCGGGCCGCACCAGCCGAAGACGACGGTGCTGCTGACGGTGAACGCGGTGCACGTGAGCGACGACGACGGCCTGACCTGGGACGGCAAGCTGTCGCGCGACCGCTTCGACGGGCTGTACTACACGCGCACGGTCGTCCAGCTGGCGGCGCCCGGCGGCGACCTGCTGATGGCGATCGGCGACGGTACGCCGGGCACGCGCAGCCGTATCTACCGCTCGCCCGATCGCGGCCGTGCATGGCACGAGACGGATCTGCGCACGCCGCCGAATTCGACGTTCTGGGCATTTGGCGTCCATGCGGCGCGGCCCGGGCTCGTCTATGCGGGGACCAAGTACGGGCACCTGTTCCGTTCGCACGACGGCGGCCGGAGCTGGACCAAGGAATGGCGCGATTTCAGCGAGATCACGGCCGTGGCGTGGACGCCGTTCGAAGCGCCGCTCGTCGCCCACGCGCAGTCGACGCATTGAGCGGAGCGAGCGATGACCCAGCCTGACCTCCAGCAACGGGCGGCGCATGCGAACGCGCTTGGGCTGCCGCTGCCGGTACCGCGCGTGCAGCGCACGCACCTGTCGCTGTTCGTGCGCGATCCGGTGCGCTCGAGCATCTGGTATGCCGACGTGCTCGGCATGACGGAAACCGCTCGCGGCGAGCAGTGGGTGTTCATGTCGTTCGGCCAGAAACACCATGACATCGCGCTGATTCGCGCGGCGTCCGATGCGGAACTCGGCACGATCGGCTTGCAGCACTACGGCCTCGAAATCGCGGGCGGCCTGACCGAACTGCGCCGGCTGTACGGGATGCTGATCCGTCGCGACGTGCCGATCGTGAAGATTACCGATCACAAGGTCGGGATCGGCGTGTATTTTTCGGACCCGGACGGCAACCGGCTCGAATTCTTTTGCGAAACCGTCACGGACGACGAGGAAGGCAAGCGCGTGCTGCACCGGTACAACGCGCCCAGCGATCCCTTCCAGCTCGAACCGCTGTTCGACTGACGCGCCGTCCATTCATTCCGACATCATCGATACTTTATAGAGGATTACTGATGAGCAAGATCGCCAATTTCGAAGGCTTTCATATCCGCAAGTGGTATACGCAGATCGAGGATTCGCTCGCGAACGAGACCGGCCAGCTCGCGGACGGCGAGCCGCTGCGCAAGATCGTGATCGCCGCGGCCGTGCACAACCCATATGCGGGGCGGTACAGCGAAAATCTTGACGATCTCGTACGCCCGTCGCCGGCGCTCGGGCAGGAGTTCGCGCGACGCATCGCGTCGCTCGCGGCGGGCCAGGCGATCGAGAGCTACGGCAAGGCGTGCCTGGTCGGCTCGGCGGGCGAATACGAACACGGCAACGCGTTCCTCACGTCGATCTTCGCGGAGCCGATCCGTGCCGCGCTCGGCGGCGGGAAGTCGTGGGTGCCGTCGAGCGGCAAGCGCGGCCCGATCAACACGGTGATCGACGTGCCGCTCGCGCACAAGGATGCGCTCTACGTGCGCTCGCATTACGACACGGTGACCTGCCTGTTTCCCGACGCGCCCAACGACGACGAAGTGCTGGTGATCTTCGCGTTCGCGACGCGCGGCCGCCTGCACGCGCGGCTCGGCGGCCTGAAGGCGAGCGAGATCGTCGGTCGCGACGGCCTGGTGTGAAAGCAGGGGCTGCCGGAGAGCGAATGATGAATACGGTGTCCGTCAAGGATGGATGGGTCGAGAGCGACGGGTTGCGGCTGCACTACGTGAGCTGGGGGCGCGACGATGCGCCGGCCGTGGTGATGCTGCACGGCTTGCGCAGCTACGCGCGGACGTGGGAGCCCGTCGCCGACGCGCTGGCCGACCGCTACCGGGTCGTCGCGCTCGATCAGCGCGGGCGCGGGCTGAGCGACTGGGATCCGCGGCGGGACTATTACGCGGCGGCCTACGTGCGCGATCTCGATGCGCTGGTGCGCGCGCTCGACCTGCGACGATTCGTGCTGGCCGGGCATTCGATGGGCGGCGCCAATGCGTTCGTCTACGCGGCATCGAATCCGGACCGGCTTGCCGGTCTCGTGATCGAGGACATGGGCCCGGGCGCGTCGGCCGGCTCGCAAGGTGCCGAGCGCATCAAGCGCGAGCTGAAGGAAACGCCGGACGCGTTCGCGTCGTGGGACGACGCGCGCGCATTCTGGCGGCATCAGCGGCCGAACATCGCGGAATCCGCGCTCGATTCGCGGGTCGCACACTCGCTGAAGGAAGACGCGCACGGACGGATCGTGTGGCGGCACGACGCCGCCGGGATCGCGGCGGCACGGCTGGCCGCGACGCCGGAGCAGCTCGTCCATCTGTGGCCGCTCGTCCTCAACCTGCACGTGCCCACCCTGCTGTTGCGCGGCGGCGCGTCGGACTTCCTGTCCGCGGAAGTGGCGGCCGAAATGGCGGCCGCCAATGCGGGAATCGAACGGATCGACCTGCCCGGCGCGACGCATTACGTGCATGACGACCAGCCCGATGCATTCAATCGCGCACTGCGATCATGGCTCGATCGTCTCGACGATCCGGCGTGGCGGACGGGGGCCGACGCATGAAGGCGAACAATCCGGAGCGGACCTCGGTCGCGATCGTCGGCGCGGGGCCGAACGGCGTGGCGATGGCGAATCTGCTCGGCCTCTACGGCATCGCGACGGTGATCGTCGAGAAGGCCGCGGAGATCGTCGAATTTCCGCGCGCGGTCGGCATCGACGACGAAGCGTTGCGGATGTTTCAGACAGCCGGGCTCGCCGATGAACTGAGCCGCGACATCATCCAGAACGTGCCGCTGCGCATGTTCAAGGCGAACGGCGAATGCTTTGCCGATATCCGCCCGTCGATCCGCGAATTCGGCTGGTGGCGGCGCAACATCTTCATGCAGCAACTGGCCGAACGAACGCTGCGCGCCGGGCTGGCCCGCTATCCGCACGTGTCGCTGCGGACCAGTCAGGAAGTGGTGGATGTCGAACAGGACGACGGAGGCGTCACGTTGCAGGTGCGCCGCGCGGACGGCCGGCAGTACGCGCTCCAGGCCGACTACGTGGTCGCGGCCGACGGCGGACGCAGCCCGATGCGCGAGCTGCTCGGCGTCACGCTCGCCGGCACGACGCATCCGATCAAGTGGGTCGTGGTCGACGTGAAGAACGCCGGCCTCGACCAGCCTTGCACGGCGCTGAACTGCGACCCGCGCCGCCCGAACGTCTGCATCTATCTGCCGTTCGATTTCCGGCGCTGGGAATTTCTCGTGTTTCCGCACGAGGACGAAGCGGCGATCGCCCAGCCCGACTCGATTCGCGCGCTGATCGCGCCGTACGTCGACGACATCGATCGCGTCGAGATCGTGCGGGCGCGCACCTACACGCACCATTCGCGCGTGGCCGAGCGTTTCGTCATCGGTCGCGTGGCGTTCGTCGGCGATGCCGCGCACCTGAGTCCGCCGTGGATCGGCCAGGGCCTGAACGCGGGTCTGCGCGACGTGGGCAACCTCGCGTGGAAGCTGGCCGGCATCGTCCGTGGCGCGTTGCATCCCGGCGTGATCTCGACGTACGAATCCGAGCGGCGCGATCACGCGAAGGCGATGATCGACCTCGCGGACACCTTCGGCGCGATGCTGATGCCGACCAACCGGCTCGTCGCGTTTCTGCGCGATCGCGTTCTCGGGCTCGTCCGCTTCGCACCGGGGCTGAAGGACTACATCCTGCAGATGCGGTTCAAGCCGATGCCGAGCTACACGCGCGGCATCGTGCTGCCGGGCGGCTCGGATGCGGTTGGCAGGATGATCGTGCAGCCCGACGTCGAAACGGCCGATGGCCTGCGCCGCAAACTCGACGACGTGCTGGGCCCGTGGTTCTCGATCGTCGGCTGGCAGTGCGATCCGCAAGCGTGCCTGAGTGACGACGATCGTGCGTACTGGACGTCGCTCGGCGCGACCTTCGTGCAGGTCAGCCGTTCGCGCAGCGGGACGAGTCGCGCCCGGCGCGTGACCAGCGTGCACGGCAGCGCTTGCGTCGAGGACGTCGACAACGCGCTGGCGGCATGGTTCGACCGGCATGCCGGCCCGCTCGTGGTGGTGCGCCCCGATCGCTACGTGGCGGCGCAGACGGACGCCGCGGGGATGGCCCGCGCGACCGCGGCCTTTCAGGCGTTCGCGCCGCGACAACGGGAGGAAGCGCATGTTTGTTGAGCAACGCACCTATACGCTGGTGCCGGGCGGCGTCGCCGAATATCTGCGGCTGTATGCGGAATGCGGGCGCGCCGCGCAGGAGCGGGCACTCGGCACGATGATCGGCTGTTTCGCGACGGAAGTCGGGCCGCTGAACCAGCTCGTCTATCTATGGGCATTCGATTCGCTCGACACGCGTGCGCGGCGGCGGGCCGCGCTGATGGCCGATCCCGAGTTCGGGACGTTCCGTGGCAAGGTCCGGCATCTGCTCGTCAGGCAGGAAAACCAGATTCTCCGGCAGGAAATCGGCGGCTTGCTGCAAGCGCCGCAACAGGCGGCGTGACACGACCGTCGCACCGTCCGCGCCCACCGCGCACTTTCAACCGAGGGTACCGTCTTGATTCCGTTTACGCCGCTGACTTCGCGCATGGTGCCTGATGCGTGCGCCGATTACCCGCCGCTTCGTCTGTATGTCGATGGACGGTTCCTGCCGGCCGACGGCCGGCGCACGCAGCCCGTCGTCGATCCGGGCAACGGCCGCGTGCTCGGCGACTTGCCGCATGCGACGCGGGCCGATATCGACGCCGCCGTGCATGCCGCGCATCGCGCGTTCGCGGCATGGCGCCGCGAGTCGCCGCTCGTGCGCTCGGACATCCTGCGGCGCACCGCTTCGCTCGTGCGCGAGCGCGCCGAGTCGATCGGCCGCCACATCACGATGGACCAGGGCAAGCCGCTTCGCGAGGCGGTCGCGGAGGTCGTGTCGTCCGCCGAACAGCTCGAATGGCACGCGGAGGAGGGGCGTCGCACCTACGGCCGCGTCGTGCCCGCGCGTTCGCCGGACGTGATGCAGACGGTGCTGCGGGAGCCGATCGGCGTGTGCGCGGCGTTTTCGCCGTGGAATTTCCCGTTCAGCCAGGCGATGCACAAGATCGCGGCCGCGCTTGCGTCCGGGTGCACGCTGGTGCTGAAGGGGCCCGAGGAATCGCCGAGCGCGATCGTCGCGCTCGCGCACCTCTTCCACGATGCGGGGTTGCCGCCGGGCTGCCTGAACATCGTGTGGGGTGTGCCGGGCGACGTGTCGACGCAGCTGATCGAGGCGCCGCAGGTGCGCAAGATCTCGTTCACCGGTTCGGTGCCGGTCGGCAAGCGGCTGGCGGCGCTCGCCGCGTCGCACATGAAGCGCATGACGATGGAGCTGGGCGGACACGCACCGGTGATCGTCTGCGCGGATGCCGAGATCGAGCGCGCCGCGACGATGCTGGCCGCGTACAAGTTTCGCAATGCCGGGCAGGTGTGCGTGTCGCCGACGCGGTTCTTCGTGCAACGCGCGGTATTCGACCGCTTCGTTGCCGCGTATCTGGAAGCGGTCGGCAAGATCCGCGTCGGCTACGGACTGGAGGAGGGCGTCACGATGGGGCCGCTCGCGCATGCGCGGCGCGTGTCGGAGATCGACGCGTTCGTCGCCGACGCGAAGGCGAACGGCGCGGCGATCGTCGCGGGCGGCACGCGTTTGCCGGGGCCCGGCCATTACTTCGCGCCGACGGTCGTCGTGGCGCCGCCGCGCGAGGCGCGCCTGATGAACGACGAGCCGTTCGGCCCGATCGTCGGGATCGTGCCGTTCGATGCACTCGACGATGCGCTCGCCGAGGCCAATCGTTTGCCGTTCGGCCTCGCGTCGTACGCATTCACGACATCGGCACGCAACGCGCACCGCATCGGCCGCGCGCTCGAGGCCGGCATGGTCAACATCAATCACTTCGGCATGGGGCCGGCGGAGATCCCGTTCGGCGGCGTGAAGGACAGCGGCTTCGGCAGCGAGGGAGGCACGGAGACCTTCGACGGTTATCTGGTCACCAAATTCATCACGCAACTGAACTGACGGTGCGCGCGCCGGCGCCCGCGCGCGGCGTCGAGCCAGCCTTCAGGTAGCTTCGCCGATCTGCGCGGTGGCGTCGATCAGCAGTTTGCCGAGCACGTGCTCGTCGAACAGCGCGAAGTGCTCGGCGCGGAAGACCAGCGACAGGCTGCTGTTGATCTCGCCGCTGCTGGCGGTGCGGATCGGGGCGGCGATGCCGACGAAACCGGCGTCGAGTTCGCCGCGCGAGATCCAGTAGCCGGTCTCGACGATCTGCTGGCAGTGCCGCCAGAACTGCGTCCAGTCGGCCGCGAACTCGCCGAACGCGGCGTTGTGCCGTTCGTGCAGCCGTTTCAGGCGCGCGCGCGACATCGCGGCCACGATCACTTTCGACGACGCGCCCTGGAACAGCGGCATGATGCGGCCGCGGCCGAAACCGAGCTGCAGGTTCTCGGCGCCGGTTTCGTGCATGACGTTGATGATCTGTTCGTCGAACAGCGTCGACACGAGCGCATCGCCGCCGGTGACCTGGACCAGTTTCTGGATGACGGGCTTCGCGGCGGTGAGCGTCGGGTCCGACTGCCGCATGTTGTAGTCGAGATGGATGATGCGCGGGCCCAGCGTATAGCGGCCGTTGGTGCCGACGAGCAGGCCGACGGAAGCCAGTTCCTTCACGTAGCGATAACACGTGGTGCGTGAAAAACCCAGGTGTTCGGCGATTTCCTCGGCGGTCATCGACGTCGCGGACGAAGAGAAGACGTCGAGGATGGACAGCATTTTGGTGAGGCTCGACATGACGTGATCCGGAAATCAGGCGGCTTGCGGCAATGGAACGGGACGATCGGAAACGGCTCGCGCCGCGCCGCGGTCGCGGGTAACGCGACACATCGGCGACGGCAGGGCCGTAGTCTAACTTAAGTCGTGGTGGCGGCAACCGGACTCGCATCAAGGAAGGCGCGTGACACATGCCACTGACGGTCCCGAGATCGCGTCGCGTCGAATCGATATGGAATCCTATGTTGACGATGAAGATGACGCAACCCGGTACGGCCTGCGTGCGGTCCGGCTCGCGGACGCGACGCGCGAAAATTCGAGGAGGAGAAGAAGATGGGAACGTGGTTGAAGATGATGGCGCTGTGCGGCTGCGGTGCGGTTTCGCCGGTGTTCGCGCAGTCGAGCGTGACGCTCTACGGTTCGCTGGACACCGGCATCACCTATACGAGCGACGTCGCATCCGCGCCGCACGGCGGCCGCCAGCTCGCGCTCCAGGCGGGCGTGTCGCGCAACGACGTGTGGGGTCTGACGGGCAGGGAAGATCTCGGCGGCGCCAACTTCGCGGTATTCCGGCTCGAAAGCCAGTTCCAGACATCGGACGGCACGCTGACCGTGCCGGGCTCCGCGTTCAGTTCGCAAGCGTACGTCGGGCTCGGCGGCGACTGGGGCACCGTGACGCTCGGGCGGCAGTTCGATTTCGTCGGCGATCTCATGCCGTCGTTCGCGATCGGCGCGAACACGCCGGCCGGGCTGCTCGCGTGGGGCTTGCCGGCGAACGCGCCGGCGGGCGGCGCGCTCGACAACCGCGTGTGGGGTGTGCAGGTGAACAACGCGGTGAAGTACGTGAGTCCGACGTTCGGCGGTGTCGCGTTCGGCGGCATGTGGGGGTTCGGCAACGTGCCCGGCACGGTCGCGCGCGGCAGCGTGCAAAGCGCGATGCTGTCCTACACGCAAGGCGCATTCAGCGCCGCGCTCGCCTATTTCGGCCAGCACGATGTGACTGCCGGCGGCAATCTGCGCAACTTCTCGGGCGGGGCCGGCTACAACGTCGGGGCGTTCCGCGTCTTCGGCATGGTGTCGGACGTCCGGATCAGCGCCGCCGCGCCGCTGCGCGCCACCACCTACGACGCCGGTTTGACCTATGCGGTCACGCCCTCGTTGCAGCTCGGCGGCGGTTTCCAGTACCAGCAGCGCGGCGGGGACATCGGCTCGGCCAACCAGATCACGCTGAGCGCCGACTATTCGCTGTCGAAGCGCACCGGGCTGTACGCTGTGTTCGCGCGCGGGCACGACAGTGCTTACGGCGCCCAGGTCGAGGCCGCGCTCGGCGCAGCGGCGGCAGGCGCGTCGCAGACCGCGGTGCGCGTCGGGGTGCGGCATCAGTTCTGACCGCACGGGAAAGCACGGGTTGCCGCGTGCGGCAACCCGGCTCGCGGGTCGCCGCGCTCAGAACCGGTGCATCATCCCGATCCGCAGCGCCAGCTGGTTGCGGCCCGACGACTGCCCGGCCGTGCCGAGCACGTGCGCATAGTCGAAGTCGGTACCGGTGTTGCCGGTCGCATGCTGGTACGCACCCTGGATGTAGGTCGAGGTCCGCTTGCTGAGGTCGTAGTCGAGCATCATCGACAACTGGTGCCAGCTCGGCGATGCGTCGCCGGCCGTCGTGGCGACATGCGCGTGCGTGAACGTATAGGCGGCACCGAGCCAGAGGTCCGGCCGGAAGAAATATTGGCCGTTGACCTCAAAGTTGTCGAATTTCCAGGCGTTCTGCGTGCCTGCCGCGGGCGGGTTCGCGAAGTAGAGATTCGACTCGGGGTGGGTCACGTCGACGTGCGAATACGCGGCGGAGAGCGTGAACGTGTCGCTGAACTTGTATGACGCGCCGGCATCGATGTTCTGCTGCGAGCGGCCGCTGAATACCGTGTCGTCGCTCGACAGCGCGCCGCCCGCGGTCGCGCCGCCGTTGTTCGCCTTCAGGTAGGCGACGGCGGCGGAGAACGCGCCCATCTGGTACTGCACGGCCGCGCTGTAGACGCGGTTTCGCGCGAAGCCGCCCGCCTGGTTCGAGAGGCCGTAGAGCACTTCGCCCTTGAAGCCCGCATACGCAGGCGACACGTACTTGACGCTGTTCTGGATGCGGTAGTCCCAGTCGGCGTTGTCGTTGTCGTACGGGTGCGCACCGAAGTCGCCGAGCCAGTTTCCGGTGGCCGTGAAGGGGCTCCACATGTCGAGCGTGGGGTCGTACTGGCGGCCGAGCGTGAGCGTGCCGAACCGGTCGGAATCGAGGCCGACATAGGCCTGCCTGCCGAACATCCGGGACGTCACGCCGAGCGCGCCCGTACTTGCGTTGAAGCCGTTTTCGAGCTGGAACAGCGCTCTCAGGCCGCCGCCGAGGTCTTCGGTGCCTTTGAGTCCCCAGTTGCTGCCGACGGTGTCGCCGCTGACCATCTGGTAGGCCTTGCTGCCGCCCGCATTGCTCGTGAAATTGACGCCTTCGTCGATCAGCCCGTACAGCGTCACGCTGCTCTGCGCATGGGCCGTCAGGCTGAATCCCATCGCGCCGGCGGCCGATACGGCCGCAATCATCTTCTTCATCGTCGATCTCCAGGTGAGCGCCGGATTGCCGGCGCGGTACCGGTTTCGAGGGCGTGCAAGGGCATCGGACGCCCGAACCGGTCAGGTAGTAGTTAGTAAAACGAATCAAGGAAAATGCAGGAAACCGGGCCGCCGTCACCAGGCGGCCCGAAGGCGAATCCCGACCGGGCCGCGCGCCCGGACGGCGGCGTTACAGCATCCGCCGCAGCACGTCGTTTTCCGGATTGCGGTCGAAGAACCGGTGTTTCAGCGCGCCGAGAACGTGCAGGACGATGAGCGCGAGCAACGTGTAGGCCAGCGTCCGGTGCAGCCACTGGAACGCCTCGAACCAGTGGTCGTTTTTCGGCAGCAGCTCAGGCACGCGGAACAGGAAGAACGGCACGCCGTCGCTCTGCGTATAGGTACTGGACATCGAATAACCCATCAGCGGCACGACGATCGCCAGCGTGTACAGCAGGATGTGGCCGATCTTGGCGAGCTTGCGGTCGAGCCTCGGCAGGCTCGCTGGCAGCGGCGGCAACGGCTTCATCGAGCGGATCGCCAGTTGCGTGACGACCACCAGCAGCGTGAGCACGCCGAATTCCTTGTGGGTCGGGTAGTACCAGTCGAATTTGGCCGGCAGGTTGTCGTCGAGCCGGACCATGGTCCAGCCGGTCCACAGCTGCGCACCGATCAGGATCGCCCGGGCCCAGTGCAGCAGCCGAAGGGCGAGCGGGTATTTCTCCACCGTGAATGCAACGGCCTGGTTTTCCATTTGGCGTGTGATCCTCGAAAACGAAATAACGGCGGGCGGGGCGCCGGGCATCGACGTCCCGCGAGGGTGCCCATCGGCGCGCGGGGGCATGGCCATGCGCACGAACCCGGGATGCCGGGCCCGTGCACGAAGGCCGGCGGCGTCAGGCGATCGACCGCGAATCCGCGCAGCACGCCTGCAGCGCCTCGCGCAGCGTGACCGCGATGAAGTCGGCTTCGTCCGGCAGCAGCGTCAGCGGCGGCGACATCACGACCTTGTTCGCGATCGCGCGGACCAGGACCCCGCGCTTGCGTGCGGCATCGGCCACGCGCGCCGCAAACCCCTGGCCCGGATCGAGCGGCGTGCGGCTGGCCTTGTCGGTCACCAGATCGAGCGCCAGCATCAGCCCCTTGCCGCGCACGTCGCCGACGGTCTCGAAGTCGGCTTTCAGCGGCTGAAGCTGCTCGAGCAGGCGCTGGCCGACCCGTGCCGCATTGCCCGGCAGATCCTCGGCCTCGACGATGTCGAGCACCGCGAGCGACGCGGCGCACGCGAGCGGATGCCCGCTGTACGTGTAGCCGTGCATGACCACGTGCGAGAAGCCCGCGCCGTGTTCGATCGCCTGCGCGATGCGCCCGTTGTACAGCGTCGCGCCGAGCGGCACGTAGCCGGCCGAAATCCCCTTGGCGACGCACAGGATGTCGGCGGCGACGCCCCAGCCGCGACTGCCGAGCATGCTGCCGGTGCGGCCGAAGCCCGTCACCACCTCGTCGGCGATCAGCAGGATGCCGTTGCGGTCGCATACGTCGCGCACGCGCGCCCAGTAATCGGCCGGCGGGACGATCAGGCCGCCCGCGCCCTGGACCGGTTCCGCGACGAACGCGGCGATGGTCTGCGGACCGTGGAACGCGATCGTTTCCTCGAGCTGTCCGATGCAATGCTCGACGAGCTGCTGCGGATCGTCGCAGTTCCACGGGTTGCGATAGAGCCAGGGCGTATCGAGCAGCACGCAGCCGGGCAGCAGCGGGCCGTGATTGTAATGGTAGACGCCGTTGCCGCCGATCGACGTGCCGCCCATGTGCACGCCGTGATAGCCGTTGCGCAGCGACAGGAATTTCGTGCGCGACGGCTCGCCCGCGGCGATCCAGTACTGGCGCGCCATCTTGAGCGCGGTTTCGATCGCGTCGGATCCGCCGCTGCCGAACATCACGCGCTGCATGTCTTCCTGCGCGAACATCGCGCACAGGCGGTCGGCCAGGTCGTAGACGCGCGGGTGGGCGACGCCGTCGAAGGTCTGGTAGTACGACAGTTCGTCCATCTGCCGGGCGATCGCGCTTTTCACTTCCGGCCGGTTGTGGCCGACGTTGACGTTCCACAGGCCGCCGACGCCGTCGAGCATGCGGTGGCCTTCGACGTCGTATACATAGTTGCCGTCGCCGCGCGCGATGACGACGGTGGGGGTCGTATGCCCGGCGGCCGCCGAGCTCATCGGATGCCAGAATCGTTTTTGACGCGTTTGATAGTCCATGGTGTCTCTCGTCTCTCTTACGAAGTGCTTGAACAGGAGGCGGCGCGGTGTGCGCCGCGGGATCACAGGGCTGCGGTGACGATCTTTTCCTCGAGGTACGAATCGAGCGCGGCCTTGGACAGGTCGCGCCCGATCCCGCTTTGCTTGGTGCCGCCCCACGGCAGGCGCGCGTCGATCGGGCTCCACGCATTGATCGCGACGGCGCCGACGTCGAGCCGCTCGGCGACGCGGTGCGCGGTGCCGACGTCCTGCGTCCACACGGAAGCGGACAGGCCGAACGGCGTGTCGTTGGCAATGCGGACGGCGTCGTCCTCGGTGTCGAACGGCATGACCATGCCGACCGGGCCGAACACTTCGTCACGGGCGATCCGCATGCCCGGATGGACGTCGCCGAGCACCGTCGGGCGCATGAAGCAGCCGCGCGGCGGCAGCTGTTCGTCGCCGGCCAGCAGCACGGCGCCTTCGGCGAGCGCGCCGTCGACCAGTGCGCGGACGCGTGCGAGGTGACGCGGGTTGATGAGGGCGCCCATCTGCACGCCGGGCTCCGACGGCGGACCGACGCGGATCGCGCGGGCCGCATCGGCGAGCCGCGCTTCGAGTGCGGGCGCGATCGAGCGATGCGCGAGCACGCGCGAGCCGGCGGCGCACGTCTGGCCCTGGTTCGCGAACATGCCGGCCATCAGCGACGGGAGCGCACGGTCGAGATCGGCGTCCGCGAAGACGATCTGCGCGGCTTTTCCGCCCAGTTCGAGCGTGACGCGCTTGAAGGTCTTCGCCGCGGCGCCTGCGATCGCGCGGCCCACTTCGGTGCTGCCCGTGAAGCTGATCTTGTTGACGAGCGGGTGAGCGACCAGTGCGGCGCCGACTTCCGCGCCCACGCCGTGGACGATATTGACGACCCCGGCAGGGAGGCCGGCTTCGCATGCGAGTTCGCCGAGCCGGGCCACGGCCAGCGGCGCATCCTCCGACGGCTTGACGACCACCGTGCAGCCGGCCGCCAGCGCCGGCGCGAGTTTCCACACGGCGATCATCAGCGGCGCGTTCCACGGGATGATCTGGCCGGCCACGCCCACCGGCGCACGCCGCGTGTAGCTGAGCGTCGGGCGGCCCATGAAGCCGTCGGTCGGAATCGTGCGGCCCTCGAGCTTGTCGGCCCAGCCGGCGAAGTAGCGCAGCGTGTCGATGCACATCGGAAGGTCCATCATGCGCATCTCGGCGAGCGGCCGTCCTTGTTCGACGGCGAGCAGCTGCGTCAGCGCATCGCCGTCGCGTTCGACCAGGTCCGCCAGCCGCAGCAGCCAGCGGGCTCTGGCCGGCCCGCCCGCGCGGGCCCACGCGTCGTCGTGCAGGGCATCGTGCGCGGCACGCGCGGCGCGATCGACGTCTTCGGCGCTCGACGCGGGCA
The DNA here is from genome assembly GCF_001718535.1 of Burkholderia seminalis. Lineage (NCBI taxonomy): Bacteria > Pseudomonadati > Pseudomonadota > Betaproteobacteria > Burkholderiales > Burkholderiaceae > Burkholderia > Burkholderia seminalis. The sequence goes on from NZ_CP013399.1 coordinate 969,385, forward strand.
CCGCGGCGACGTAGTCGCCGGTTGCCGGTGCGAGTTTTTCGAAGGTGCGGCCGGCGGAGGCATCGCAATGCCGGCCGCCGATCAGATTCTGAATTTTCATCATGGTGTCCGTGTTTCCCAGGGGCGAATCGTCGGACCGAACCGGTGGCGGCGAGGGCAGCGGCCACGGTGCGGCTTCAACGTCGCTTTCACTGTATGTCGATGAAATCGCGGGCCTTGTCCGCTATCGGCAATCGTTGCGAGGCGATCGGGACAGGGAATACCCGCGCCGGCGCGACGCAGCGGGCGCGGGTCGCCGGCACCGGGACATCGTCGACGGGGCGTCGTGCGACGGCGGTGCCGTGCGGCACCGTCCGGGGGCGGCTACTGGACGGCGCGCCCGAGTTCGCGGTACAGGTCGGGATCGCTGCGCTTCAATCGCAAGGCGGCGCGGATGCCGAGCGCGCCGACGGCGACCAGGAAATACGGAAACATCGCGACAAAGGTGGAATCCGATCCGCTCAGCACGGACAGGTTGCGTACGACCAGCACGAGGCAGGCACCGAGCGCGATCATGCTGACGAGCGGCGCGATCAGGCGGTGCACGACGCTGGCATCCCGGCGATCGCGCGCGAAGAACGCGATCACCGAGGCCGCCACGAGGATCTGCACCGCGATGATGCCGATCGTGGCCAGCGCGCTCATCCACGAGAATACGACCGCGAACGGGTCGAGGTGAAAGGCGGCCGATCCGGCGATGGCCGCGAGCGCGATCAGCGTCTGCACTTTGCCGGCGACGTCGGGGCAGCGATGCACGGGGCACGTATGGCCGAGCTTGCGCCACAGCACACGTTCACGGCCCATCGCGTAGAAATAGCGCGTGATCGTGTTGTGGAACGACAGGATGGCCGCGAACAGGCTCGTGACGAGCAGGACGTTCATCGCGTCCGTCGCGATGCCGCCGAGCAGCCGGCCGCTGACGGCAAACCAGAGATTGGCCGGGTCGTGGGCCGCCTGCGCGGCGATCCGGCTCTCCCCCCATGCCTCGACGATCGCCCACGACGACAGCGCGTAGAACGCCATGATCAGAAGCACGGCAACGTAGGTCGCGCGCGGAATCGTGCGCTTCGGGTCGCGTGCCTCCTCGGAGAAGATCGCCGTTGCCTCGAAACCCATGTACGAGCCGAGGACGAACACGAGCGCGGTGCCCAGCCCTGGCGCGAACACCGTCGACGGGCTGAACGGTTTCGCGCTGAAGCCGCCGGTGCTCGCGCCGTGCGCGACGATCGCGAGATCGAGCAGCATCACGATCGCGATCTCGCCGATCATCAGCATGCCGAGCAGCCGGCCGCTGAACTCGATGCGCCGCGCGCCGCAGACATGGACGGCGGCGACGCAGGCGAGCGCGAACGCCCACCACGGCACGTCGACGCCGTAGTGGCGCTGGACGCTGTCGTTCAGGAAGAAGCCGAACATGCAGTAGATCGCGATCTGCACCGCGTTGTACGCGACGATCGCGACGAACGCGCCACCCACGCCGGCCGGACGTCCGAGCCCGTTCGCGATATACGCGTAGAACGCGCCCGCATTGGAGATATGCCGGCTCATCGCGGCATAACCGATGCTGAAGATCAGGTACATGATGCCGGCCAGCACGAATACGCCGGGCACGCCGGGGCCGTTGCCGAGCGAGAATGCCGCGGGCGTCGCGCCGACCATCGCGGTGAGCGGCGCGGCCGCGGCGACGACGAAGAAGACGATGTGTGAGAGTCCGACCGCGTTCCTGCTGAGCCCCGCGTCGGACCGGGATGACGATTCGTTCATGAGTAGTCCCGCTGACCGGATCGTCCATCAGGAATCGACACCGGCATGTCTGATCAATATCCCGGTGCCGCGGGCCGATCCTGACGAACCGGCCATGGAGGCTGATGTCCGCCGGCGACACCGGTGTGCGCTTGGCCGGCCGCCCGGTGCAACGCACCGCGGAGCAGGCCGACGACGCAATTTACGGTGCCGAAAAACCGGGCGTTGTCCGCTATCGGCAATCCGCATGCGTCGGGCGGCAGGGGATTACCCGGATGCGGCGTCACGGCGCTTGCGCACGGACTCAGCTCAGGCGCGGCGTATGCGACGGCAACTCGTGGAAATGTTGCTGGTAGTACGCGGAGAAGCGCCCGAAGTGGCAGAAGCCGAATTGCGCCGCCGCGTCGCCGATGCGTATCGTCTCGGGCGTCGTCATCAGGAAGCGCCGCACCGCGTTCAGCCGGATCGAGCGGAGGTAGGCCGTCGGCGTCGTGCCGACGACGTTCTGGAAGCTGTATTGCAGCGTGCGGCGGCTGATGCGCAGGTGGTGGCAGAGATCGATGACGGTCGGCACGTCGTCGCTGTCGAGCGCGATCTCCTGGCTGCGACGCACGATGTAGCTTTGCGTCGATGCCGACGGCAGCGCACCGGCATCCGACGCGTCGGTCTGCACGAGGTCGAGGAGGATACCGACGACGCTGTGCGCGAGCACGCGTTCGTCGAACGCATCGCGTGCCGTGAGCGAATCGCGGTCTAGCGCCTGGCAGAGTACCTGCTCGAGGCCGTCCAGCGCATCGCGGTAACGCGCGGGCGCGATGGGGAGTACCGGCTGCTGCAGGATGCGCGCCGGCAGGTGCGCGAGTTCGTCGACCTCGCGATCGGCGGTGAGGGTGCGATCGATCGTGAAGGCGAGCACTTCGGTGTCGCTCGGAAGGTGCGCGACGAATTCCTCGCCGCCGCGCAGCGTCAGCAGGCTCGGGCGCTCGACGGTACGGCCCTGGACCACCGGCGCAACCGCACTGGCGATCGGCAGTGCGAAGCAGAGCCGGCCGCGCGGCGCGAGTCCGTGCTGCATCACGCGCTGGTTGATGCGTTCGCGAAAGACGTGAAAGCGCTGGCCGGCGACCTGGCGCAACGTGGTCGTGGCCGTGCCCGGACTGATCTGATCGTAGTGCTGCGACCAGTTTACGATCGCCTGCGAATGGAGGAACACATCCGAGAAGCACAGTGTTTCAGCGTGCAGGTTCATGGCGTGGCTAATGCATTCCGTCTCAAATTCGACGCCGGCCGAAGCCGGCTCATGCTGCCAGGCGCGGGCAGCGGGCTCGCGCCATGCGCGCGGTTCGCCTGGATGGCTTCCGAAGGTGCCGTACGACGCGGCCAGTTTCCCCGACGATCATATCCAGAAAAAAACACGGGGGGAGGCGATCTCAACCCTCGGTGGCCTATTTTTTGTAAATCTCATTATAGGGGATTGTATTTATTTTTATGATGGGGTTTACATAGGGTGTCGCGCGATACCTTGCACGCGGGAAAGAGGGCCTGGTGATCGAATTTTTCGATATTTATTACGAAACTGACGGGTTCGGGTTGCGGCGGCATCGCGTGCGTAGCGTCCAACGGCCTCTCTCGTGTTAACTACCGATAAATACCGAATTGCGGGATTTGTATAATCATCCGGCAAAGCTTCGCCCGCTCGTGCGCGCGCAACGTGTGTCGACGCCATCGCTGGCGGCCCCCACGCAATGCAAACGACGGTCGACGCATTTCCACATACCGGGAGCGGTCCATGTCCGAGTCATCCCCTGCCTTCTTGTATCGTCGGATCGCGCTACGCGTGATTCCGTTTTTGTTCCTCTGCTACGTCGTCAACTTCGTCGATCGCGTCAACATCGGGTTCGCCAAGCTGCAGTTCCTGCAGGACCTCGGCTTGAGCGAAGCCGTATTCGGCTCCGCGGCGGCCATCTTCTTCATCAGTTACGCCGCATTCGAGGTGCCGAGCAATCTGCTGCTGGCGCGCATCGGCGCGAGCCGCACGCTCATGCGAATCATGGTGCTGTGGGGCCTCTGCACGGTCGCGCAGATGTTCGTGACCGGCAGCGCGTCGCTGTATGTGGTGCGTTTTCTGCTCGGCGCCGCCGAGGCCGGCTTCTTTCCGGGCCTGATCCTGTACCTGTCGTACTGGTTTCCGGATGCGGTGCGCGCCCGTGTCAACAGCGTGCTGCTGCTCGCCGTTCCGGTCGCCGGGATGATCGGCGGGCCGCTGTCCGGCTGGATCATGGCGCACATGCAGGACGCGATGGGGTTGCGCGGATGGCAGTGGCTGTTTCTGATCGAGGGATTGCCGGCCATCGCGCTCGGGCTGGTTGCGCCGCTGATGCTGAGCGACCGGCCGGAACAGGCGGCATGGTTGTCGCCGTCGGACCGGCAGGCGCTCTTGCGCGATCTTGACGCGGAGCGGGCCTCGGCCGTGATCGGCCATGGCCGGGTGGGCGTTCTCGACATTGTCCGCCACGCGCGCGTGCTGGGGCTTGCGGCGATCTATTTCTGCGTGTACGTCGGGATGGGCACGGTGACGTTCTGGTCGCCCACGGTGCTGAAGGCGGCCGGGGTGACGAGTGTCGCCGGAATCGGTTGGTTATCCGGATTGATTTCCGTGTTCACGATGATCGGCAATGTGGCGATCGCATGGAGTTCCGACCGGTACGGCGAGCGCCGGTGGCATACGGTGGCCTGCATGCTCGTCACCGCGTGCGCTCTGCTGTTCCTGCGCTTCGCTGTCGGCCATGTCTGGCTCACCGTGACCTTGCTTGCGATCGCGCAGCTGTGCGCGTTCACCGTGCCGATCGTGTTCTGGACGATTCCGGCTGCCCAGCTGACCGGCCGGGCGGCGGCAGCGGGCATCGCGGTCATCAGCATGCTGGGTTCGCTCGGCGGCGCGTTCGGTTCCTGGCTGGTCGGCGCCCTGTTTGCGCGGACCGGCGCGCCGTATGCCGGGCTCGCCGTGGTCGCGGGGCTGCTGGTGGTCGGCTCGGTGCTGGTGACGAGCCTGGTCCCGCGCTCATTGCCGCCGCGCCGCACGGCGAGCGAACGGGCGGCGTTGCAGGGCGTCGAATAGCGCGTGACCGGGCCTGCGTGTCGCGACGCCAATGGCCTACCCTCGGGGTCGCGGGCTTCGGCTCGCGCGAATCGGCCGGCCCCGGTCGTACGTGACGCGCGATGACGCTGCCGTGTTCACGCGGCAAGCGCCGGAATTTTTCAGCGGAGTCCGGGACGGAGATTGGGACGGATATCGGGCCGGCCTCGTTTGGCAACGCGCTCGCCCGCATGTGCCGACGCCCGCAGCGGTCAATCCGGATCGGCTTTCAGCCCACCCTCGATCCACCGCGCTTCCGACGCGCGAAGATGCGCGCGGATGGCCGTCTGCGCCGCGATCGGATCGCCGGCCTGTAGCGCGAGGAGCACGTCCTCGTGCTCGCGCACGGCGGCCGTCCACGTCTGCGGATTCTCCGCGTGGCCGCGCATCGCGGTCGCGATCGGGTCGTGGCGGCTGTCGAACAGCTCGCCGACGAAGCGGGTGAGCACCGAATTGCCGGCGGCTTCCGCGATCAGCATGTGGAACTGCCGATCGGCTTCGACCGGCGATTTGCCGGCTTCCGCGAGCCGCTTCATGCGCTGAAGCGTGCGGCGCAGGCGGTCGAGCATCGCGGCCGTCATCCGCGCGGCGGCCAGCGCGGCCACGCTGCCTTCGATGGCCGCGCGGGCCTGCATCAATTCCGACGGACTGTCGCCGAGCGTGACCATCGTGCCGACATCGTCGGCCGCCGTGTCGCGGACATAGACGCCCGAGCCCATCCGGATCTCGATCTGCCCGCCGATTTCCAGCGCGATCAGCGCCTCGCGAAGCGACGGGCGCGATACGCCGAGCGTCAGCGCCAGCTCGCGCTCCGGCGGCAGCCGCTCGCCGATCGCGAATTCGCCCTGGCGAATCAACGCGACGATCTGGGCCGCGACCGATTGGTAAAGCCGCTTGGGTTCTGTCGATTTCATCCGATGGATTGGGGTCAATGCGCTTTCGGCGCAAGCGCGTGTCGCGGAGTCTATCACGCCCGCCGCATCGCCCTTTTCAGTGGCGGGTTCATCCGGATGTCCGGGTTTTCACTATTGGTAAGATCAGGATTGAGATAGTTAAATTGGCTTGACCAAAAAATGGGTTTGATTGATGTAATCCCTCCAAATTGGACTGACCAGACGAAGCCGAGGTCGATCCGCCCCCAGGAGACGCAATGGCATTGCCTCGCAATCTGCCCGGCCAGGCCGCGCAGGACGAAACCGACCGGGAGATCCTGCGCCTGGACGGCATTCGCAAGCGCTTCCCGGGCGTCGTGGCGCTCGACGGCATTCGCCTCGACCTGCGCCGCGGCGAGGTGCATGCGGTGTGCGGCGAAAACGGCGCGGGCAAATCCACGCTGATGAAGATCATCAGCGGTCAGTACCTGCCCGACGAGGGCGTCGTTCACTATCGCGGCGCACCGGTGCAATTCCGTTCGGCCTCCGAAGCGCAGGCGGCCGGCATCGCGATCATTCACCAGGAACTCAATCTCGTCCCGCACCTGAGCGTGGCGGAGAACCTGTTCCTCGCGCGGGAGCCGCGGCGCGGGCCGTTCGTCGATACGAAGCGCATGAACGCGGACGCGGCGCGCTGCATCGCGCGGATCGGCCTGAATGTCGCGCCGACGACGAAGGTCGGCGTGCTGTCCATCGCGCAGCAGCAGATGGTCGAGATCGCGAAGGCGCTGTCGCACGACGCGCGCGTGCTGATCATGGACGAGCCGACGTCGTCGCTGACGGAGTCGGAAACGGTGCAGCTGTTTCGCATCATCGAGGAACTGCGGGCCGACGGCGTGGCGATTCTGTATATCTCGCATCGCCTCGACGAAATGGCGCAGATCGTCGATCGCGTGACCGTGCTGCGCGACGGGCGCCATATCTCGACGGACGATTTCGCCGACGTGAGCCTCGACGACATCGTCGCGCGCATGGTCGGACGCACGCTCGACGACGCCTATCCGTCCCGGCAATCGGTGCCGACGGACGACGTGCTGCTCGACGTGCGCGCGCTGCGCCGGGACGGCGTGTTCGGACCGGTGTCGTTCGCGTTGCGCCGCGGCGAGATCCTGGGTTTCGCGGGATTGATGGGCGCCGGCCGCACCGAGATCGCCCGCGCGATCTTCGGCGCGGATCGCCCGGACGGCGGCACGATCGCGCTGCACGGCCGGCCCGTGACGATCCGCTCGCCGCGCGAGGCGATCCGGCACGGCATCGCGTATCTGTCGGAGGACCGCAAGAAGGAGGGGCTCGCGCTGCCGATGCCGGTCGCGGCGAACCTCACGCTCGCGAACGTGCGCGGTATCTCGTCGCGCCTGGGCTTCCTGCGCTTCGACGACGAGCTCGAGGTGGCGCGCCGCTACGTGCAGGACCTCGCGATTCGCACGCCGTCCGTGCACCAGCGCGTGCGCAACCTGTCCGGCGGCAACCAGCAGAAGGTCGTCATCGGCAAATGGCTCTACCGCGGCTCGAAGATCCTGTTCTTCGACGAACCGACGCGCGGGATCGACGTCGGCGCGAAGTTCGCGATCTACGGGCTGATGGACCGGCTCGCCGCCGACGGCGTCGGCGTGGTGCTGATCAGTTCGGAACTGCCCGAACTGCTCGGCATGACCGACCGGATCGCCGTTTTTCACGAAGGTCGGCTGACCGCGTTGCTCGACACGAAACACACCAGTCAGGAGGAGATCATGCACTATGCGTCGGGGCGTTCCCATGCTTGAAATGACATCCGATCGGAGCCAGGCCGACGAGCGGGCGGCGCGACAGCGGCGGCGCGACCTGATCCAGAAGTTCGCGGCGCTGGGCAGTCTCGTCGTGCTCGTGTTCGCGTTCTCGATATCGAGCGCGGCATTCTTCTCGGTCGACAACCTGATGACCGTCGGCCTGCAGGTGACCTCCATCGCCTATCTGGGCGTGGCCGCGACCTGCGTCATCATCACGGGCGGCATCGACCTGTCGGTCGGCTCGGTGCTCGCGCTGGCCGGCGTGTGCGCCGCGCTGCTGGTCAAGGCGGGCGTGCCGGTGCCCGCCGCGATGGCGGCCGGCATCCTGGTCGGCGCGCTGTGCGGGCTCGTCAACGGCATCTGCGTGACGCGCATGGGCTTGCCGCCGTTCATCGCGACGCTCGGCATGATGCTCGTCGCGCGCGGCATCGCGCTCCAGATCACGGGCGCCCGGCCCGTATCGGATCTCGGCGACGCGTTCGGCGCGCTCGGCAACGGCGCGCTGCTGCGGATCTCGCACATCGGCGCGGACGGGTTCCCCGACACGACGTTTCCCGGCATTCCGTATCCGGTCGTGATCATGATCGTGCTGTTCGTCGTGGTGTCCGTGCTGCTGTCGAGGACGTCGCTTGGCCGTCACATCTACGCGGTCGGCTCGAACGCCGAGGCGGCGCGGCTGTCGGGCGTGAATGTCCAGGGCGTGAAGCTGTTCACCTACGTGCTGTCCGGCGCGCTCGCGGGCGTGACCGGCTGCGTACTGATGTCGCGGCTCGTCACCGGGCAGCCGAACGAAGGCGTGATGTACGAGCTCGACGCCATCGCCAGCTCGGTCATCGGCGGCACGTCGCTGATGGGCGGCGTCGGCACGATCTCCGGCACGGCGATCGGCGCGTTCGTGATCGGCGTGCTGCGCAACGGCCTGAACATGAACGGCGTGTCGAGCTTCATCCAGCAGATCATCATCGGCGTCGTGATTCTGGGCACGGTCTGGATCGACCAGTTGCGCAATCGCCGGCCCTGACCGGCAGCAAGCAGTCCCTACCAACGAGAAGCGGAGCGAGACATGAACAAATCCATCCTGCTGGCGGCCTCGGCGTGCCTGTTCGCGGCATGCAACAGCGGCGCGTATGCGGCCGGCGGCGAGATCGCGGTGATCGTCAAGACGGTCAATTCGAACTACTGGCAGAACGTGCAGAAAGGCGCGAAGGCGGCGCTCGACGGGGCCGGCGGCTACACGATGACGTTCCAGGGGCCGGCGGCCGAATCCGACATCAGCGGGCAGGTCAACATGGTCGACAACGCGGTCACGCGTCATGTGGCGGCCATCGTGCTCGCGCCGTCCGATCCCGATGCGCTCGTACCCACGATCAAGAAGGCGTGGGAAGCGCACATTCCCGTCGTGCTGATCGACTCGGCCATCTCGGATGCCGGCAAGCCGTACTACCAGGCGTTCCTGTCGACCGACAACGAGAAGGCGGGGGCGTTGTGCGCGAAGGCGCTGATCGATCGTGTCGGGCAGTCCGGCAAGATCGCGATCATGTCGTACGTGCCGGGCGCGGGGTCCGAGGTCAGCCGCGTCGGCGGCTTCCGCAAGTACATCGAGCGCCACTCGAAGCTGCAGATCGTCGGCCCGTATTACTCGCAATCGCAAATGGCGACCGCACTGAACCAGACGACCGACGTGTTGTCGGCGAACCCGGACCTGAAGGGCATCTTCGGCGCGAACGAGCCGACCGCGGTCGGGATGGGCCGTGCGCTGAAGCAGTCGGGCAAGGCGGGCAAGGTGGTGGCGATCGGGTTCGACGGCAACGAGGACCTGCAGGGCTTCGTGCGCGACGGCACCGTGCAGGCGATCGCCGTGCAGGGCTCGTGGCAAATGGGGAACCAGGGCGTGCGCACGGCGCTCGACGTGATCGCGCGCAAGCCCGCGCCGAAGCTGATCGATACCGGCGTCGTGATGGTCGACAAGCAGAACCTCGATTCGCAGGCGTCGAAGAACGTCCTGTACTGACCGCCCATGCGTCCTTTCCGTACTACCTGTCACGCCTCATGAACGCAAACGATACGCGCACCTTGCCGCGCAGCGGGTTGACGGTATCCGCGCTCGGTCTCGGCTGCTCGCAGCTCGGCGGCCTTTATCGTCCGATGTCGGCGGCCGATGCCGCGTCGCTCGTCGACGCCGCGTGGGCGGCGGGCCTGCGCTATTTCGACACCGCGCCGTATTACGGTTACACGCTGTCCGAGCGGCGCGTGGGCGCGGGGCTTGCCCCGCGCGAGCGCGGCGCCTTCACGCTCAGCACGAAGGTCGGACGGCTGATGCGCGCCGACGCGAGCGTGCGGCCGGGCGACGACGGCTGGGCCGAGCCGCTGCCGTTCCGGCCCGTCTACGACTACAGCTACGACGGCATCATGCGTTCGCACGACGACAGCCGGCAACGGCTCGGGCTCGCGCGGATCGACATGCTGTACGTGCACGACATCGGCGCGATGACGCACGGCGAGCGCCATGCGCACTACTGGGATCAGTTGACCAGCGGCGGCGGGTTCCGCGCGCTTGAGGCGCTGCGGGCGGGCGGCGAGATCGGCGGGTTCGGTCTCGGCGTGAACGAATGGGAAGTCGCGGCCGATGCGCTGAACGAGGCGGCGCTCGACGCGGTGCTGCTGGCTGGCCGCTACACGCTGCTCGAACAGACGGCGCTCGAACCGCTGCTCGACACGTGCGCCCGCGAAGGGACGGGGATCGTGATCGGCGGCGTGTTCAATTCCGGCGTGCTCGCCGGCAACGGCAAGTTCAACTATTCGGATGCGCGTGCCGACGTGATCGACAGGGCGACGCGCCTCGACGCGCTGTGCCGGCGCTTCGACGTGCCGCTTCCCGCCGCCGCGTTGCAGTTTCCGTTCGGCCATCCGGCGGTCGTGTCGTGCGTGATCGGCGCGCGCAGCGTGGCCCAGCTGACGCAGAACATCGAATGGTTCGAGCGCGCCGCGCCGGCCGAACTGTGGGACGCGCTGCGCGATGAAGGTCTGATCGACGCGCACGCGCCGGTTCCGGGAGCGCACGCATGACCGTGCGCATCGACGCCCATCAGCACTACTGGCGCATCGGCGCGCGAGCCGGCAACTGGCCGCCGGCCGAGCTCGATGCGATCCATCGGGATTTCGGCCCCGCCGATCTGGCGCCGCTGCTCGACGCCGCGCGCATCGAGCGCACCGTGCTCGTGCAATCGTTGCCGAGCGAAGCCGACACGCACTATCTGCTCGATCTCGCGGCCGACACCCCGACGGTCGGCGCCGTGGTCGGCTGGGTCGACATGAAGGCCGACGACGCGCGGGCGCGGATCGCGGCATTTGCGTGCGCGCCGAAGGCGCGCGGCCTGCGGCCGATGCTTCAGGATCTGCCCGACGACGCGTGGATCGACGATCCGAGGCTGGATCGCGCGGTGGCCGCGATGCTTGAGCATGTGCTGAGTTTCGACGCGCTGGTGATGCCGCGCCACCTCGACGCGCTGCATGCGTTCGCGCGACGCCATCCGGATCTGCCGATCGTGATCGACCACGGCGCGAAGCCGTTCGTCGAGCGCGGCGAACTGCAGCCGTGGCTGTCGTCGATGCGCCGGCTGGCGAGCCTGCCGAACCTGCATTGCAAGCTGTCCGGCCTGTGGACGGAGGCCGGGCCGTCGGCCGGCCTGGATGCCGTGCGGGCGCGCACGCGGCCGTATGTTCGCGCGCTGGCCGAGCTGTTCGGGCCGACGCGATTAATGTGGGGCAGCGACTGGCCGGTGCTGCGGCTCGCGTCGACGTGCGGCGGCTACGGCGAATGGCTGGCCGCGTGCGAGGACGATTGCGCGCGGTGGCTCGGCTCCGCGGCGCTGGCCGGCCTCTTCGGCGGCAACGCGCGCCGCTTCTACCGGATCGACACCGCACGCCACGACGAATGAACCCCGAACGAAAGGAACCGACATGCTCAGCGTGATTTGCGAATCCCCCGGCGTGCTGCGCGTGCAGCATCGCGAACTGCCCGTGCGCGGCAGCGGCGAAGTGCTGTTGCGCGTGCAACGTGTCGGCATCTGCGGCACCGATCTGCACATCTTCACCGGCAACCAGCCGTACCTCGAATATCCGCGTGTGATGGGCCACGAGCTTTCCGCGGTCGTCGTCGAGGCGGAACCCGAGTCGGGGCTCGGCGTTGGCGACGCGGTGTACGTGATGCCGTACCTGTCGTGCGGGCACTGCGTCGCATGCCGTCACGGCAACACGAACTGCTGCGTGAACATCAAGGTGCTCGGCGTGCATCGCGACGGCGCGCTGGCCGAATACCTCAGCGTGCCCGCGCAGTTCGTTCACAAGGCCGACGGCATTTCGCTCGACCAGGCGGCGATGCTGGAATTTCTCGCGATCGGCGCGCATGCGGTGCGGCGCGCGGACATCCGGGCCGGCCAGCGAGCGCTGGTGGTCGGCGCCGGGCCGATCGGCATGGCGGCGATGACCTTCGCGAAGCTGCGCGGCGCCGACGTGACCTGCCTCGATACGCGGGCCGACCGCCTGGCGTTTTGCCGGCAGCATCTGGGGGTCGACGCGGCGGTGGAGGTTGGGCCCGACGATGCCGCACGCCTCGCGGCGCTGACCGACGGCGAGTATTTCGATGCGGTGTTCGATGCGACCGGCAACCTCGATGCGATGAACCGCGGTTTCGAATTCGTTGCGCACGGCGGCAAATACACGCTGATCTCGATCGTGCGCGGGCACGTCGCCTTCTCGGATCCGGAATTCCACAAGCGCGAAACCACGCTGCTCGCGAGCCGCAACGCCACGGCCGAGGATTTCGCGACGGTGCTCGATGCGATGCGCGCGGGGCGGATTCCGGACCGCGCGCTGAATACGCACCGGATGCGGCTCGAGGACGTGCCCGACGCGCTGCCGCGCCTGCTCGACGCGGGGCAGACCGTCGTGAAGGCGCTCGTCGAATGCTGAGCCGCGCCATGCAAGCCGCGGGGCGCACGTCATGACGCCGCCGATCCTGCAGTTCGGCACAAGCCGCTTCCTGCTCGCGCACGTCGACCTGTTCGTGTCGCAGGCACTCGACGAAGGCGGCGCGATGGGCGGCATCGGCATCGTGCAGTCGACCGGGAACCCGGCCAGCCGCGCGCGCATCGACGCGCTGCGCTCGGGCGCGCACTATCCGGTGCGCATACGCGGACGCGACGGCGGCCGGATCGTCGACGAGGTGGTCGAGTGCCGCGCCGTGCACCGCGCGTGGGATGCGGAGTCGGACTGGGCCGAAATCCGCCGCGCGGCGATCGAGTCCGTGCGGGCGATCGTGTCGAACACCGGCGACGCGGGTTATCGCGCCGACCCGCACGATTCGGCGCAGGTGCTGGCTCATCCCGACCGCGCGCCGCGCGGTTTTCCCGCGAAGCTGCTCGTGCTGCTGCAGGCGCGCTGGCAGGTGCGGCCCGCCGACGGCGTCACCATGCTGCCCTGCGAACTGGTCGCGGACAACGGCGACACGCTGCGCGGCGGCGTGCTCGCGCTCGCGCGTGAATGGCGGTTGCCCGACGCGTTCGTCGACTACCTGCAGCACCGCTGCCTCTGGGTTAACTCGCTCGTCGACCGCATCGTGTCCGAGCCGATTCACCCGGTCGGCGCGGTCGCGGAGCCTTACGCGCTGTGGGCGATCGAGCGGCGTGCGGGCATGGCGTTGCCGTGCCGGCACGCGCGGATCGTCGTCACCGACGACCTGCGCAGCCACGAGCGCCTGAAACTGTTTTTCCTCAACCTCGGGCACAGCTGGCTGGCGGAGCAATGGCTCGTCACGGGGCGGCCCGAATCGGAAACGGTGCTCGACGCGATGAACGACGTGCGGCTGCGCGACGGCCTCGAGGCCGTATGGCGCGATGAGGTCGCGCCGGTATTCGCCGCGCTGGGCCAGCAAGAAACGGCCGAACGCTACCTCGACAGCGTGCGCGAACGTTTTCTCAATCCGTATCTCGCGCATCGCCTCGCCGATATCGCCGGCAATCATCGCGAGAAGGTGGCGCGGCGGATCGCGCCGCTGCTGGCGCTCGCGGATTCGCTGGCGCTGCCGGGCGGGCAGCCGCGCCTGCGACGCATCGCGGCCCGCTGCGCAACCACAGGGAGCTTCGCATCGTGAACCAGCCGGCAGTAGTGATCCTGCATCACGACGACAATGTCGCCGTCGCGCTCGACGCGCTGGCGCCGGACGTGCCGGTCGACGCGAACGGCACGACGCTGCGCGTCGCGGCCGCGGTGCCGGCCGGCCACAAGCTCGCCACGGCGCCGATCGCGCGCGGCGCGCGGATCGTCAAGTGCGGCCAGCCGATCGGCGTCGCGCTGCGCGACATCGCCGCGGGCGAGCACGTGCACGTGCACAACGTCGGGATGCCCGAGCGGCACGTGCTCGATCACGGCGCGGCCGGTGCGGCGCCCGACGCGCCGACCGACCTCGGCGACACCTTCGACGGGTTCGTGCGGCCCGACGGCCGTGTGGGTACCCGCAACTACATCGGCGTGATCGCGAGCGTCAACTGTTCGGCGAGCGTGTGCCACGCGATTGCCGATGCGTACCGGCACGAGGCGCTCACGCCGTTCGGTCATGTCGACGGCGTCGTCGCGATCACCCATCAGAGCGGATGCGGGATGGCGGCGAACGGGGACGGGGTCGAGCTGCTGCGCCGTACGCTCGTGGGCTACGCGCGCAACCCGAATTTCGCCGGCGTGCTGTTGGTCGGCCTCGGTTGCGAGGTCAACCAGGTGCGCGTGCTGGCCGAGCGGCTCGACGCGGCCGCGCCGGGCACGGTCCGCACGCTGGTGATCCAGGACGAGGGCGGCGTGCGCGAAACGGTCGCGCGCGGCGTGTCGATCGTGCGCGAGCTGCTGGAGGCGGCCGACGGCGCGCGCCGCCGTGCGGTGCCGGCGGCGCGGTTGACGGTCGGCCTGCAATGCGGCGGATCCGACGGCTACTCGGGGATCACGGCGAACCCGGCGCTCGGCGCCGCCGTCGACCTGCTGGTGCGCAACGGCGGCACCGCGATCCTGTCCGAGACGCCCGAGATCTACGGCGCGGAGCACCTGCTGATCGCCCGCGCGGCATCGCGCGACATCGGCGAACGCCTGCTCGGCCGGTTGCGGTGGTGGGAGCGCTACGTGGCCGACGGCGGCGGCGAAATGAACAACAACCCGTCGCCCGGCAATATCGCCGGCGGCATCACGACCATTCTCGAGAAATCGCTCGGCGCGGTGTCGAAGGGCGGGTGCTCGACGCTTCGCGCCGTCTACGACTACGCGGAGCCGGTGCGGCAGCGCGGCCTCGTCTTCATGGATACGCCCGGCTACGACCCGGTGTCGGCGACCGGGCAGATCGCCGGCGGCGCGAATCTCGTCTGTTTCACCACGGGCCGCGGTTCGGTGTTCGGGTCGAAACCGGTGCCGACGGTCAAGATCGCGACGACGACCGGCCTGTACGAGCGGATGCGCGCCGACATGGACTTCGACAGCGGCGGGATCGTCACCGGTTCGTCGAGCGTCGACGACGCGGGCGCGCGGCTGTTCCGGCTGATGCTCGACGTCGCGTCCGGGCGCAGGACCTGCAGCGAGGAGAACGGTATCGGCGAACGCGAGTTCGTGCCGTGGCTGCGCGGCGCGATCATGTGACGCGCGGGGCGGCATGCGGCCGCCCGCGCGATCCGGCTTCGAAGGAGACCCCGCGATGACGACCCTGATGCGCAAGCCGGCGGCCGGCGACACCGGCCGCGACTTTCCGCTGTCGGACCTGGAGCAGCGACTGCTGGGCGAGGCGCTGCGGATGCTCGCCGAGACACGCGCCCGGGCGCTGGAACTCTGTGCCGAGGTGAACCGGCGGCAAGGCGGCGCCGTGCCCGACGTCCACGACTTCAACCTGCCCGCGATCATCGATCTGCAACGGCGCTTCGGGACGCGGCCTCGTCCGTCGGGCGAGGCCGGCACCCCGGGCGACGGGCCGGTGCCCGGTCGCTTCGCGTAGCCGCCGCCGCTCGGCGGCGACGTCGCCCGGGTCGCTGCGGCGCCGCTTACGCCGCCGACAGCGTGATCGACACGCCCGTCGCCGTGTAGACCGGCGTCGCCTTGAAGCCGTCGACGGTCACCGTCGCGAATTTCGCCGCGCCCGCTGCCGCGTCGATCAGCGCGATGGTGTCGCCGGCCTTCGGCTGATAGCCGTTCACGAACTTCACGTGCAGCGTGCCGCCCGCGACGGTGAACGCGCCGCCCACGCGCAGGCGTCCGCCGCCGTTGCCGTCGATGTCGAGTTCGAGCGTGGCGCCGTCGAGCTGCGTGTAGCGCGTGGCGATCGTGACGGGCGCGCCGGCCGCGATCCTGACGCCGCCGCCTGCGCCGACGTAGACGTCGCCGTTGCCGAACGCCGTCGCGGACGCGGCGGCGAGCGTGCCGCCGCCGACCTGCGTGCCGCCCGTGTAGCTGTTGTTGCCCGCCAGCGTCAGCACGCCGCTGCCTTGCAGCGTCAGCTTGCCCGAGCCGGCGATGTCATTGCGCCACAGGTCGGCGGCGTTGAGGCCGCCCTTCGACGCATCCATCGCGACGGTCACGTTGCCGTTGAATGCGCCGTAGCCGTCGGCGGCCGCGAACAGGTTCAGCCGGCCCCAGCCTTCCGCATCGTCCATCACCGGGTAGCCGGACGGCAGTTCGGTGGTTTTCAGCACGACGCGCCGCTGATCCGCGCCCAGGTACGGGAAACGCGTCTGCAGCAGGATCTCCGCCCCCTTCGGCACGACCGGCGGCGCGCCGGTCGCGTCGAGCGCGCCGAAGCCGTAGGTCATGCGGCGCGCGAAGGCCGTCTTGTTCGTCGTGTAATCGGCGAACCGGTCGGTCGCCGTCGTGCCCGAGCGCGCGAATGCCTGGAACGTCGCGTCGGTCGTGCCGGTGAGCTGCTGCAGCGTCTGGTGCGCCTGGCCATAGGCGGCCTGCGCATCGTTCGCGTACACCGCGAGATTGGCCGCGCTGATCGCCAGCGCGAGCATGCGCCCGCCGATCACGTCGAGCGGCGAGTGCATGCCGGCGAGAATGCGGTTCTCGCCGAGTTCGAGGCCGCGGCCGACCATTTCCTGGAAGCGCTCCGGCACGAGCCACGCCATCGTCACGGCGTCGCGCATCGCTTCCGCCTGATGGCCGCTGATGAAACCGCCGTCGGTCGCGGGCGTCGTGCTTTCCGCGGGTACGAGCGTGGGGTCGACGACGACGCTCGTGCTCCAGCGGTACGGCCGCGCATATTTGTAGAAACGTTTCGAGGGTTCGGTCGACGCGTTGTTGCCCATTTCATTGAGCAGATCGACGACTTTCCCGAAGCTCGCGTTCGCGCTGCCGCCCACGCCCACGTTGTTGCCCGTGTCGTTGTACAGCACGCTCGTCGCGTCGGCCGGCACGCTGGTGATGCTGGTCGTCTGCTGGGCGGCGGTGCGCCAGGCCGACGTGAGCGGCCCCATGCCGTCGGTCACGCTGTAGCCCTTGCCGCGCCGGTCGTCGTAGTACGCGGCGTCGGCCTGCTGCGGCGTGCGCGCGGTCGTCGCGTTGACCACGTATTGCACGTTCGCCTGCAGCACCGCGTCGTTCAGGATCGTGCCGCACGGTGTGCCGTTGCCGGGCAGCCCCGTGCAGGTCGACGGCGAGACGGCCGGAAACGCGCCGTTGGCCGGCGCGGTCACGCCCGCATCGACGAGCATCGTCGACGGCTGCCAGAGGTCCAGGAAGCGGCTGACCACGCGCACCGCGGCGTTCGTCGACAGCGTCGCGTAACGCGCGTCGCCGCGCTGGTTGGTCGCGATATTGTCGACGAATGCGGGCACGCTCGGAACCGGCGCGCTGTCGACGAAACCGGGATCGGCCGGCGGCGCCGGGATCGCGGCGTTCGTCGAGGGTGTGGCGACCACGTCGTCGCCGCCGCCGCACGCGGCCAGCACGACCGCGGTCGACAGGGCTGCGACGTGCAGCGGGAGACGGCTCGATGACACAAACATGCAAGACTCCATCCTGGGTGTGAAAGATGGCGCATTGTCGTGGCCGATCGTGACGCGATGGTTACGAATCGGCTGTGCGTCACGAGCGATGCATGGATCGAACCCGCCGACGGGTTTGTTTACTCCGATATCCTAAACGCGGTACGGATGGCGGATCGATCCGGCCGTCACGCCGCTTGTTCGTTCCGCGGCGACGGCGCGTGACGGACGCGGTTGCGTCCGTCACGCTTGGCGGCGTACAGCGCGAGATCGGCCTCGCGCGACCACGTGTCGACGGACGCCGGCCATCCGGCGCGGGCGGTCGCGCAGCCGATGCTCACCGTGAAGGCCGGCACCGGGTCGTCGAACCCGTCGAGGCGGTTGCGTTCCACTTCCCGGCGGATCGCCTCCGCCACCTTCGCGGCGCCGCGTTCATCGGTATCGGGCAGCACCGCGACGAATTCCTCGCCGCCGTAGCGCGCGGCGAAGTCGCCGCGCCGCTGCGTGTGCGCGCGGATGCAGGCGGCGAGGAACCGGAGCCCCGTGTCGCCTCGCGCGTGCCCGTGCCGGTCGTTGTACTGCTTGAAGTGGTCGGCATCGATGAACAGCAGCGACAGGCTGCCGTGGCCGTTTCGATGCAGCCGCTCCCACTGGTCGGCCAGCGCGAAGTCGAGCGCACGCCGGTTGTGCAGGCCGGTCAGCGGATCGGTGCGGCTGAGGCCGGTCAGCAGCGTCTGCTTGCGCAGGTTGTCCCGCAACGCGAAGGCGAGCAGCCAGACGACCGCGCAGAAAAGTGCGCACAGGAGCGACGCCGATATGCCGACCGACCATGACATGCGGATGAAGCCGTCCAGCACGTCGCCTTCGGCCGGCGCGACGACGGCGATCAGCGGTGTGCCGGGCACCCGCTGGAACGTATACAGGCGCAACGTTCCGTCGATGCGCGAATGCGCCGCATAGAAGCCCGAGTCCTGGTTCAGCATGCGATCGAAGGTGTTCGAACGGCGCAGGCGGACCATCTGGTGGTCGTTCAGCGACGGGTTGCGGGCCAGGATGGTGCCGTCCGCGCGCAGGACCGCGCTGATGCCGTGCGGCCCGACGTCCAGCCGGGACAGCAACTGATCGAAATAGGCGAGGTCGATCGCGACCACCGCGATCCCGTTGAACGTATGGTCCGGCTGTTCGATGCGCCGCGAGAGCGCGATCGATTCCTTGCCGCCGCGCGAGCGCGCGCGATAGGCCTCCGACACGTAAAGGCCGACATTCGGCGCGTCGCGATGGACCTTGAAATAATCGCGATCGCTGAAGTTCCAGTGGTGGGACGGCCCGCAGCACGCGTCGATCAACTTGCCGTCCCGGTCCGTCACGCCCATCCCCGTCACGTATTGCGCGGCCGAGCGCTGGAACAGCAGATCGTGCCGCAGCCCGGCGTCCATGTGCCGGACCGCCGGCTTGCCGAGGTCGGCGGCGAGCGCGACCAGTGCGTTGTTGGACGTTTCGACGGTCCGCGCGATCTCGCTCACCAACACGGCGGCGACGTTGCGCGAGGTTTCGTGCGCATGTTCGACCACTTCGCTTCTCGTGGCCCAGAGCGTGATCGCGCTGATGCTCAGCGCCGCGAGCGACATCAGCGTGCCCAGCGCGCCGACGACGAGGTAGTGTCGTCCCGCCCAGTCGGCGATTTTCTCGATGGAGGTGGATGCGGACATGCTGGCGCTCGCGGGGAAGGCCCGGCGCGATGAACCGGGCTGCGCTTAAATCCGGGTTAACGGCAGGTCCGCGGGGAAATCGAGGGTCGTGTGCAACGCAAATGGGCGGGGCGCGGCCGCAAACGTGTGCGGCCCCGGGCTCATATCGGAACGCGCGACCGGGCGGCGGGCGCGGCGAACGCGCGGGCAATGGCCGTGCCGGTCTTGCCCGGCCCGGCGGGGGCTTCGTTCATTGAACGCGCCGCCGGGCGCCGAACGGGCGGATCCGGGGCCCGCACGTTTCAGACCTGACCGATGCCGCCGTCGGCCATCAGATCCGCACCCGTTACGTACGAACTTTCGTCGGATGCGAGGAAGAGCGCCGCGCTCGCAATCTCGTCCGCGCGCGCGAGCCGGCCGAGCGGCACCATGCTCCGGTACATGCTGACCAGTTCGTCGCGTGTCGCCGTCTGCGCGTCGAGGATGGGCGTGTCGGTGACGCCGGGGCTCAACATGTTGACGCGGATGCCGCGATCCTTGAATTCCGCGGCCCAGGTGCGCGCATAGGAGCGCAGCGCCGCCTTGGTCGCTGCGTACGCGGTGTGCCCCGGAATGCCCATCACGTGCATGGCCGACGAAACCAGCACGATCGAGCCGCGGTTTTGCATCAGCGGCAGCAGCTTCTGCACGAGGAACACGGGGCCGCGGGCCATGAGATTGAAGGCCTTGTCGAAATGCTCGGGGGTGAGCGTGTCGATCGGGGCCTGCTCGGTGAAGCCCGCGTTCGAGACGACGATGTCGACGCGTCCGGTTTCGTCGCGCACGGCTGCCGCGACGCGGTCGAGGTCGGCGAGGCTGGCCGCGTCGGCCTGGAGCGCCGTGACGCCGTGTCCGAGCCGTTCGGCTGCCGCGTCGAGCTGGGCCTGCCGACGGCCGAAGATGAAGACATGCGCGCCTTCGGCGACGAAGCGCTGGGCAATCGCGAACCCGATACCGGTCGTTGCGCCGCTGACGACCGCAAATTTGCCTGCAAGCGTGGGCATGAGAACCTTCCGTCGATGTGTTTGACGGAATCATCGTAATTGCCGCTGCCGGAAATGATAATCGGCCGAGCCTGCATAAGCTCTATTCTTCGGGAGAATGGGTCGAACGGAGCAGCGCAATGGACCGGTTTCACGAATTGAACGCTTTCATCGCCGTCGTCGAGGCGGGCGGCTTTTCCGCCGCGGCCCGCCGGACCGGCGACTCGCAGTCGGGCATCAGCAAGGCCATCGGCACGCTGGAGAGCCGCCTCGGCGTGAGGCTGTTCAATCGCAGCACGCGCAGCGTGACGCTGACGGACGACGGGCAGCGATATTACGACCGGACCAAACCGCTGATCGAGGAGCTCGATGACGCCGACAGCGAACTGGCGAGCAGCACGCACGACGCATCCGGTCTGATCCGGATCGCGGTCTCCGCGACCTTCGGCCGCCTGCATGTGCTCCCGCTGATTCCCGAGCTGCTGGCGTCGAACCCCGGCCTGCAGGTCGACCTCGTCCTTTCCGACTTCGTGCGGGACATGGTGGAGGATCGGATCGACCTGGCGATCCGGGTCGGCGCGGTTCACGATCCCGACGCGGTGGTCAGGCGGGTGGCCGGCACCCCGCTCGTGTGCGTCGGATCCCGTCGTTATTTCGAGCAACACGGCATCCCCAGGACGCCCGCCGAGCTCGTCGATCACAATTGCCTGCTGTACGGCGGCCTGACGGAAGCGGTCAACTGGCCGTTCACGGGCCCGCAAGGCAGGTTCAGCGTCGCCGTGCGCGGCAACCTGTCGTCCAACAGTGTCGAGACGATCCGGGCTGGCGTGCTGGCCGGCGTCGGAATCGGGTTGTTCGCCCGGATCTCGCTCGCCGATGAACTTCGCCACCCGGACGTGATGACGATACTCGACGAATACGTCAGCGAAGTCAGGGATATCAGCGTCGTCTGGCCGAAGCGCCGATTCGTTCCGGCGCGCGTGCGCCGCGCGACGGAGTTCTTCGCGACGGCGCTGCCGCGGCGCGTTTGAGCGAACGGATTCGAACGGCACGGTGCGGTGCCGCGCGACCGGTGCCCGCGCCACGCGCGATCAAGCCGGCCCGGCCGCGTCCGCTTCGGCGTCGAACGAAGCGGACGCGACGCGCACACGCTTGAGCGCCCCGGCCAGCTTCTCGATCGCGTGCAGGTCGAGCGTATCGAGATGCTCGCGCACGCGCTGCACGAAGGCCGCGTAACCGTGCTCGTCCGCAACCTGGCCGAGCCATGTCTCGATATCGGTGAGCCGCCCGTCACGGGCCAGCAGGATCAGTGCGTCGAGTGCATCGTCGGGCGGGCCATCCATTGCGGGCGCGACGCGTTCCGGGCCGGCCTCGTCGCCCGGATGAAACCGCCGGACGAGTTCCGACACCGGCACGAGCGCGTGCCCGAGCGCCGGTGCGACGACCGGGAACGAGAACGCGGTGCCGACGCCCGGCTGGCTCGCGACGGCCAGCTCGCCGCCCATCGCGCCGACGATGCGCTGCGCGATGAACAGGCCGAGCCCGGTTCCGCCGTTCACGGCCTGCACCTGCTGGTACGCGCGGAAGATGTCGCGGGTGCCGCTGATGTCGATGCCGATGCCCGTATCGGCGACCTCGAACAGCAGGCGCCACGCATTACCTTCGCGCGCCGCGTGCACCGACAGCGTGACCGTCCCGTCCCGCGTGAACTTCGACGCGTTCGACAGCAGGTTGAGCAGCACCTGCTGCAGCCGCATCCCGTCGATCGACACCATGCGCGGCAGCGGCGTGGCCGGCCGGTAGACGAACCGGTTGTCCTGCTGCGCGCACAGCGCGAGCGCATAGTGGCCGATGTCGTCGAGCAGGCCGGGCAGGTCGGTCGCGTCCGGCGCCACGCCGAGCGGCTGCAGTTCGGCCTTCGTGAACGCGAGCAGTTCGTCGATCAGCGTGAGCTGGTAGCGGATGCTGCGGTCGATCGACCGGATCAGCCGCGCCTGGCTGCGCGTCGCGCTCTGCAGCAGCAGCTTCGCATAACCGTTGATCGTCGACAGCGGCGCGCGCAGGTCGTGGCTCACATAACCGAGCGTCTCGATCTTCTGCTGCATGTGGGTCGTCACCTGCTGCAACGCGTCGTTGAGCGCGACCGTGCGTCTCGCGACTTCGTCGCGCAGGCGATCCTGTTCGGTGAGCTGCCAGTGTTCGAGCCGCTTCCTGGCCTCGGTGCGCTGGCGGCCCACGTGGTGGATCCACGCGGCCAGCACCAGCAGGTGCGTGGCGAGCCCGACGATAGCGATGACGGGGTTCGGATAGATATCGGACTTGAGCCAGGACAGCAGCGGCGGCAGCGCGTCCATGCCGTCGAGCACGCGGATCAGCATGTTGAAGGTGGCGAACGCGATGGCGATCAGCATCACGCGGCCGGTCGGCGTCCGGCGGATCGCGAGCATCAGCGCGAGGCTGATGTTGACGATCCCGAGCACCGCGTTCAGCCGCAGGCAGAACCACGTGAAGGTCAGCAGGTCGCCGCCTGCGGCGCCGACCATGCCGATGCATTCGAGCGCGAGGAACGCCATGTAGACGGCACGCAAGGGCAGCCTGGCCTGTTCGCGCCGGGCGACCGTCAGGATGAAGACGATGAAGCAGGCGATCGCCGCGTACACGGCGATCACCTCGCCGCGCGCCGACCACTCGCGCAGTGCGGGCGGTAGCGCCATGGCCACGTAACCGCGGTAAGCGGCCTCGAACAGCGTCGTGCCCAGCGCCATCGCGGCCAGTACATGGAACACGCCGCTGCGCGAAAAGAACCCGATCAGCAGCGCGCACCACAGGAGCGCGAGCAGGCCGCCGAAGAAGCCGAAGTCCCACATCGTCGCGCGCCGTTCCTGCGCATCCCATGCCGCGCGGGTGAACGCGGCCGGCGCGAGCCGCATTTCCTTGCGCGACGTGACGCGGATCAGCACGGGGAGGCTTGCGCCGGCGGGCAGCGTGACGTCGAGTACCGGGTAGCGCGACGGCTGACGGGCCGCGTCGCTGCCGGCGTCGGCAGCCGGGAAGCGGCTGACGAGCGTCCAGCTGCCGTCCTGGCCGACATGGAAGTCGGCGTGGTCGATGCGCGCGTCGCGAATCACCAGCACCAGCGGACGCGCGACGCTGCCGCGGTTGGTCAGCGTCGCCCGGACCCACCATGCCGACCGCGAGAACTCGACGTTGAACGTCGACGTGCTTGCCGCAGGCACGCGTCGAGCGGGCCCGGCGAGCCGCGCGGCGACCTGTTCGGCCGTCATCGTCGTGCTCGCGTCCTCGAACACCGATACGCCGTCCAGTTGCGCGGGGTTCGGCGTCGATGCCGCGCGGGCCGTCGCGCAGGTGACGGCCAGTGCGATCACAAGCAGCAGCACCGCGCGCCATCCGGCTGCCCACGCCGCGTGTCGCCTACGCATCGCCGTGGCGCCCCCCCTGTGCGGCCGGCGTGTCGCCGGTGTGGCGCTGGCGCCGCCAGTCGGACGGCGTGATACCGAAACGTTCGCGGAACGCCGTCGCGAAATTGCCGGGCGTGGAAAAGCCGATTTCCTCGGCGATGTCGCCGATGCCCATCGATGTATCCGACAGGAAGTGCATCGCGGCGCGCAGGCGCGTGTCGCGCAGGTACTCGAATACGGTCTGGCCGAGCTGGTCGCGGAACACGCGGGACAAGCGCTTTTCGTGCGTACCGACCTGCTTCGCGAGATCGTCGAGCGCCGGCGGATGCCGCAGGTCACGCAGCAGCACGTCGGTCGCCGCGCGTACGAGCGCGGCGTCGGGGTGGTCGGGTAGCTCGGGCAAGTGCGCGAACGGCTGGCTGCGCCGCGCGCGTTTCAGGTGATTGCGGATCCGCGCGATGACTTCCGCCGGCTCGAACGGCTTGACGATGTAGTCGATCGCGCCGGTTTCGAGCCCGGCGATCCGATCCTCGAGCTCGCCGGCCGCCGTCAGGATGATCACCGGGATCGCTTGCGTCGACGGCGTCGATGCAAGCAGCCGCGACGCGGCGAATCCGTCCATGCGCGGCATGCGGACGTCCATCAGGATCAGGTCGGGCGCGATGGCCTGCGCACGGTGATAGGCCTGCAGCCCGTCGAACGCCACGCTGATCCGGCACCGCGCCGCGCGCAGGATTTCGGTCAGGAGCCGCAGGTCGTTCGGGCGGTCGTCGACGACAAGAATATGCGCGCCCGCGAGATCCGGCGTGGTACGAGGCGGCGCCGAACTGGGCAAGCGGGATGGCATGGTGGCGGACGCGAGGGAAGGGTGGTCGGTCGGATTGAAAGCATCGCAGTGGGTGCGATTGTTGCGAAAAATTATATGTCGACAACAATACCGATTGTGAGGATTCCGTGCGGACTGTGTGGGCTTATCCGCCGGGACACTGAACGGTTTCGGCAGCGTTACTAGACCGGAAGAAATGGAGTGGAAAAACATGCCGAGCCGTCTTTTTAATTTCGGTCTTTATTTCCGATTTTTATGGATTATGTGATCGAATTGGCCCGCGGAATAAATTAGGGTGAATTGTGTCGAGAGGTGATGTCTTTCGATTTGAAACAGGCGCTTCGAATCGGCGCTCGTCCGGTTGATTTTTTTGGTTGGCCGGTCAGGATTTGTTTTGATGAAAAACCGATTTCGAGTGGAAATGTATGAATGTAAATATCATCCGCTCTGGAAAAGGATTTTTCCGCTCTGGAAAAGGTTTGTTTGAACGGATGACTGCACACTAGCTCCGGCGCGGCTGGAATCGGTTCTTCGAGGGGAACGGATGTTCGTGGATTCCTTGCCGCTGCCACGTTCGGATGTTGCGATATTCAATGTGACATCGAATGATGGCAATTCTCAGAATTTGAGAGTGCGATGATGAACAAGAAAATTGGCACGAGGGTAATACAAATTTCATAATTTTCCGAATGTGTTCGTATACAAGAAAAGCGGAATGATTGTGAGATTGGTTCGGGTGTGACGCATCGACAAGAAAAATCGTCAAGAAAATTCGATCGACTCAATCGATGCGGGGGCCGTTCTGCAAGTCGGGCGATTTTTCCGGAAATCCGGAAAGCGCTCGACTGCCGGCGGAGAGGGTGAGCGGCTGCGCATGGTCCGCCCGACGGTCTGATCCGTCGTGGCGCGATCGCGCGGCGCGTTCTCGAATCAGGCGGGCACGAAAAACATGAATACGACAGGCATGACAGGTCAACGCACCGGTTCGAACGGACCGGATGCGCATGCTTCATACCCGGGGACCACACGGCGTCGTCCTCCTCCTGAATGAATCGTGACGAAAGCCGCCCCGGGTTCGGGGCCGGTTTTCGTTCATCCGGCGTCTGAACGGCGCCTTCCCATGAAATTCAAGGTCGCCGCCGGCTCGGCGCGACGGCGCGCGCACGCGAATCCGCGATGCGCGGGGCAGCGTGCCGCCGTCTTCGCGTGCCATCGGCTTCCATGATCCGATAACCGGCGAGTGCCGCCGCGCAGCGTGCCGACGCGCGCGTGCGGCGTGCCGTCGCGCGATCGCCGTGGCGATCGTGATTGCCGAGCAGCGTTGTTCGATCGTTTAGTTAGCTATCCAAAGTGAATCGCGAAGCGTCGCGACACGGGCGAGGAGGCGGGCCGATGCATCATCGCTTGCCGTCGCGCTCGCTGCTGCGTCATCCAGCACATGAGAACCGAGGGAACACAAGATGAACAAGTCGTTCAAGTCGATCTGGAACGAAGCACTGGGGGCCTGGGTCGCGGCGTCCGAGCTTGACCGTGCGCGCGGCAAGCGGGTTGCGTCGTCGGCAGTCAGGTCCGGGCATGCCGCGAGCGAGGGCGCCGCGAGCCGCGCGGGCCGGTCTTCGATGCCGTCGCCGCGGCGATTGGCCGTGCTGATGGCGTCAACTTATCTTGCGTTGTTCCATGCGGGCGCGCACGCGCAGTATGCGCAGGATGGCGGCTCCGCGACCGGCGGCGTGAGCTCGATCTCGATCGGCGTCGGGTCGAGTGCCGCGCAGCAGAATTCCACCGCGCTGGGCAACCTGTCGACGGCGCAGGGCGTGTCGGCCACCGCGCTGGGGCCGGGCGCGCATGCGATGGCGGACGGTTCGACGGCCGTCGGCATCAATTCGCAGGCGACCGGTGTCAATAGCGCGGCGTTCGGTGTGCAGGCGATCGGGTCGGGCGCGTTTTCGGTTGCCGTCGGGAATGCAACGCAGGCGACGCAGTCCGGTACGGTGGCGATCGGCAGTGGCGCGACCGCGAGCGGCACGTCCGCCATCGGGCTCGGGAACAATGCGACGGCCTCCGGTCAGAGTGCGGCTGCGCTCGGACTCGGCGCCGTTTCGTCGGGTATCGGCAGCGTCGCGCTTGGTTTTTCGGCGCAGGCGACCAATCAGGGCGCGGTTGCGCTCGGCAACCAGTCGACGAGTTCCGGCGCTGCCGGTGTCGCGGTGGGCAGCGGTGCGCTGACGACCGGCAATTCGTCGATCGCGATGGGTGTCAACAGCGGCGCGAAGGGTGCAACGTCGATCGCGATCGGCTGGGGCGGCACGGCCGGCGTACCGGGCTCGGGCACGCAGTCGCTCGGCACCAGTTCGATCGCGCTCGGCTCCGCCACGACTGCGGGCGCCGATCAGGCAATGGCACTCGGCCTGAGCGCCAATGCGTCGGGCGTCAGCTCGATCGCGGCCGGCGTGCAGTCGACCGCGACGCAGCAGTTCGCCGTCGCGCTCGGCAATCTCGCGCGCAGCAGCGGCATTTCGGCGACCGCACTCGGGTCCGGCGCGACGGCGTCGGCCACGAATGCGACGGCGGTCGGTATCAATAGCGTCGCGGCGGCGAGTTCGACCGTGGCGATCGGCGACTCCAACTCGGTCGCCGCGGCGGCCGGTGCCGGTTCGGTCGCCGGCGGCTACGGCTCGAAGGTGCTGGGCGGTACCGGCGCAGTCGCGCTCGGCTTCGGCCAGACCGTGAGCGGCAACGGCGCGGTAGCGATCGGCGATCCGAGCACCGCGATCGGCACGGGTGCGGTCACGCTGGGGGCGAACAACACCGCGAACGGCGACGGGGCGGTGGCGATCGGCAATACCAACAACGCGCAGGGCACTGGTTCCCTCGCGCTCGGCAATACGTCGACGGCGGCAGCAGCGGGGGCGGTCGCGTTCGGCGCCTCGGCCGTGGCGAACAATGCGAACGATGTCGCGCTCGGCTCGGGCTCGACGACGGCCGCGCCGAATCCGACGGCCAGCGCGGTGATCGGCGGTGTCACGTACAACTTCAACGGTACGTCGCCGACCAGCGTCGTCAGCGTCGGCGCGGCGGGTACCGAGCGCCAGATCACCAACGTCGCGGCCGGACGGATCAGTTCGTCGAGCACGGACGCGATCAACGGCTCGCAACTGGCCGCGACGAACCTGGCGGTCGATTCGCTGTCGACGTCGACGGCATCGAGCATCACGTCGTTGTCGACCTCGACGTCCACCGGGTTGTCGTCGGCAACCAGCGCGATTTCGTCGCTGTCCACGTCGGCGTCGACGGGCATCACGTCGCTCTCGACGGGCCTGAGTTCGACCAACAGCACGGTGACGTCGCTGTCGACGTCGACCTCCACCGGGTTGTCTTCGGCAAACAGCGCGATCACGTCGTTGTCGACCTCGACGTCGACCGGCATCACGTCGCTGTCGACGGGCCTGAGTTCGACCAACAGCACGGTGACGTCGCTGTCGACGTCGACGTCCACCGGGTTGTCTTCGGCAAACAGCGCGATCACGTCGTTGTCGACCTCGACGTCGACGGGCATCACGTCACTGTCGACGGGCCTGAGTTCGACCAACAGCACGGTGACGTCACTGTCGACCTCGACGTCGACGGGCATCAGCTCGCTGTCTACCGGCCTGAGTTCGACCAACAGTTCGGTGACGTCGCTGTCCACCGGATTGAGCTCGACCAACAGCGCGGTCACGTCGTTGTCGACCTCCACGTCGACCGTCGTCGGGTCGTTGTCGACGGGCCTGAGTTCGACCAACAGTTCGGTCACATCGCTGTCGACGTCGACGTCAACGGGCATCACGTCGCTGTCCACCGGCCTGTCGAGCACGAACAGCACGGTCACGTCGCTGTCGACCTCCACGTCGACGATCGTCGGTTCGTTGTCCACCGGCGTCGCGTCGCTGTCCACCGGCCTGAGCACGACGAACAGCAGCGTGACGTCGCTGTCGACGGCCACGTCGTCGAGTATCGGCTCACTGTCCACCGGCCTCAGTTCGACGACCAGCTCGATCTCGTCGCTGTCGACGTCGACGTCGACGACCGTCGGCTCGCTGTCCACCGGCCTGTCGAGCACGAACAGCAACCTGACGTCGCTGTCCACCGCGACGTCGACGGGCATCGGCTCGCTGTCGACGGGCCTCAGCTCGATCGCGTCGAACAACACCAACCTCGGCAACAGCACGGCAGGTGCGATCGGCGGCGGCGCGACCTATGACCCGACGACCGGCACGATCTCCGCGCCGTCGTACGTGACGTACAACAGCGACGGCACGACGACGGTCAACAACAATGTCGGTTCGGCGGTCGACAACATCAACGCGCACGGCATCAAGTACTTCCACGCGAACTCGACCGCGCCGGACAGCCAGGCGCTCGGACTCGACAGTGTCGCGATCGGTCCGAACGCCGTGTCGAAGGTCGACGGCAGCATCGCGCTCGGCGCCGGCTCGGTAGCCGATCGCGCGACGGTGCCGACGTCCGGCACGATTCGCAACGGCAGCGCGTCGATTCCGTTCAACACGACCGACCAGACGCTGCTCGGCGCGGTGTCGGTCGGCGACGCGACGAGCAAGACGTACCGCCAGATCACCAACGTCGCGGACGGCACCGGCCAGCAGGATGCGGTCACCGTGCGACAACTGGCGGGCGCGCTGCAATCGTTCGCGGTCACCACCACGAAGTACTTCCACGCGAACTCGACGGCCGTGGATTCGCTTGCGGTCGGCGCGGAATCGGTCGCGGTCGGCCCGACGACGGTCGTCAACGGCGACAACGGCGTGGGCATCGGAAACGGCGCGATCGTCGATGCCACCGCGCCGGGCGGCGTCGCGATCGGGCAGGCGGCGAGCGTCGCGCAGGCCGATGCGATCGCGCTCGGCAGCGGGGCGACGGCCACCGGCGCGCAGTCCGTCGCGCAGGGCGCGAACGCGGTCGCGGCGAGCGTGGGCAGCGTCGCGCTCGGGTCGGGCGCGCACGCCACGGCGACCGATGCGCTTGCGTTCGGCGCCGGCGCGTCGGCGACCTATGCGAACAGCGTCGCGCTCGGCGCGGGTTCGCTGACCACGGTCGGCGCGCAGACGAACTACATCGCATACGGCCTGAGCAGCCCGCAGTCGTCGGCCGGCGAGGTCAACATCGGCAACCGGCAGATCACCGGCCTCGCGGCCGGCAAGAACGGCACCGACGCGGTGAACGTGTCGCAGCTCGACTCGGTCGCCAACCAGCTGACGACGCTGATCAACCAGCGCACGTCGAACCTCGGCGGCTCGTACACGACGAATCCGAGCGGCACGAACGTGCCGCCGGGCTCGACCGGGTCGAACTCGTCGGCGGGCGGCTCGGGCGCGGTCGCATCGGGCTCGAACAGCACGGCGGTCGGCAACGGGGCGCTCGCATCGGGCAACGGCTCGACCGCGATCGGCGTCGGGTCGACCGCGTCCGGCAGCAATTCGGCCGCGATCGGCACGGGCAGCAACGACGGCGGCCGCTCGAACGTCGTGGCGGTCGGCTCCGCGGATTCGGCGCGCCAGGTCGTCAACGTCGCGGCCGGCACGCAGGGCACCGACGCGGTCAACGTGAACCAGCTCAACGCGAGCGTCGGCAACACGCTGTCGCAGGCGAACAGCTACACGGACGGTCAGGTCGCGAGCTTGCGCAACAGCCTCGACAGCTACCGCCGCGATGCGGACGGCGGCACGGCGACGGCGATGGCCGTCGCCGGCCTGCCGCAGCCGTCCGGCCCCGGCAAGAGCATGGTCGCACTGGCCGGCAGCGTGTATCGCGGCCAGTCGGGGCAGGCGCTGGGCATCTCGACGATTTCGGAGAACAACCACTGGATCTACAAGGCGGCCGTCTCGACCAACACGCGCGGCACGTATGGCGCGGTGGTCGGTGCCGGGTATCAGTGGTGAGCCGCGGCGCGCGCCGTTTCCCTTCCATTCAGACAATGGCAAACATGAACGCAAATCTTGCAAAGTTCGCGGCCGCCGCACTGGTCGCCGCCGCCGGCCTGACCGGATGCGCCACGCAGCAGGGCGATCCGCCGTTCCCGTCGCCCGATACGGCCACGCTGCCCGAAGGCACGTATCCGAATCTCGCGAACCTGGCGCAGGTGCAGCCGGGCGTGACGAAGAACCAGCTGTACGAACTGCTCGGGCCGCCGCATTTCCACGAGTGGATCTTCCACGTGCGGACGTGGAACTACCTGTTCCAGTTCCGCGACGCGGGGAAGGTCGCGACCTGCCAGTATCAGGTGCAGTTCGATTCGGATAGCCGCGTCGCGAAGACGCGGTGGGACAAGCCGGAGTGCGAGGCCTTCGGCGGGAAGGGGGCGGCGGGCAACGCAGGCTGACGCGGCACGGCCGGTTCTCGGGCCGGGCGGCGGGCGTCGATGGCGCAGGTCCATCGGCGCCCGCCACCGGGCGTCGGGTCAGTGCCTGAGCACGCACACGGCCACGATTTCGTACCCGGGGTCGGCATGCACGTGCGCCGCCTTTTCCGATTCCTCATACGAACGAAACGACGTGGCATCTTCAACCGCCGGTGCCATGCCGATATCGCCATCCTCGGCGGTGCAGAGGAACTGCTCGCCGGTCTTCACGACGTAGACGGACAACATGACGCCCTCCATCGTTTGCAGGGGGAATTCCAGTCTAGCAGGCCGGAAAAGGGGCGCGGGCGGTTCGTGGCGGCCTGTTCGCGAGGCCGCGGCCGGCGGGTTTGCCGCGTGCCGCATCGGCCCGGCGCGCGACACGGGCCCAAAGGCGTGCACAATACGCGGATGCAGACCGCCGACCTCGCACACCTCGTCACCGTCACCATGCCCTTTGGCAAGTACAAGGGCCGGCTCATCGCCGACCTGCCCGGACCTTATCTCAACTGGCTGGCCCGTGAAGGCTTCCCGCGCGGCGAAATCGGCCGGCAGCTGGCGCTGATGCACGAAATCGATCACAACGGCCTGAGGGACTTGCTGGAACCGTTGCGCACGCGTTCGTCGTGAGCGACGCCGCTTTCGCCAGGGCGCTTGCCGGCCGTTCCCCGGCCGCCTGCCCATGACGCCCGCAGGGTCGTCATGGAAAACTGTATGAATATACAGTATAGTACCCGTCGAACTCGAGCCGCACAGGTGCAACCCTTGCGGCGCGTGCGCCGCGCCTGCGGATATCCGCCGCAGCGTTCCGGCACCGTGAATTCCGGCTAACTCATTCAGACGGGCAGGCAAATTGTCATCCAGCAATCTGATCCGCATTCGCGGAGCACGTCAGCACAACCTCAAGAACCTCGATCTCGACCTGCGCACCGGCGAAATGACGGTCGTCACGGGCCCGTCGGGCTCCGGCAAGTCGAGTCTCGTGTTCGACACGCTGTATGCGGAAGGGCAGCGGCGCTACGTCGAAACCTTCAGCGCGTACGCACGCCAGTTCCTCGACCGGATGGACCGCCCGCAGGTCGAGCGCGTCGACGGCGTGCCGCCCGCGATCGCGATCGACCAGACCAACCCGGTCCGCAGTTCGCGTTCGACCGTCGGCACGATGACCGAGCTGAACGATCACCTGAAGCTGCTGTACGCGCGCGCGGCCGAGCTGTTCGACCGCCAGACCGCGCGGCAGGTGCGGCACGACACGCCGGAAACGATCTACGCGGATCTCGTCGCTCGCACGCGGGCGGACGATCCGCGCGTCGTCGTCACGTTCCCGGTCGAATTGCCGGAAGCGGTGTCCGACGAGGAAATCGCGCAGTGGCTGTCCGCGAGCGGCTATACGCGCGTGCAGGCGCAGCGCGAAGTCGCGTCGCCCACCGGGCCGCGCAAGATGCTCGACGTGGTGGCCGACCGCTTCCGCGTGCAGCAGGCCGACAAGGTGCGCGTGGTCGAGGCGATCGAGGCGTCGCTGAAGCGCGGCGGCGGCCGCGTGAACGTATACGTGCTGGCCCCCGAGGCCGAACATGCGGTCGCCGAGCCGCAGGTGTGGCGCTTCTCCACCGGGCTGCACGATCCCGACAGCGACCTGCGCTACGCGGAACCGCAGGCGGCGCTGTTCTCGTTCAACTCGGCGTACGGCGCGTGCGAAACCTGCCGCGGCTTCGGCCGCGTGATCGGCGTCGATCTCGGCCTCGTGATTCCGGACGCGCGCAAGACGCTGCGCGGCGGCGCGATCAAGCCGATGCAGACCCCCGCATGGAAAGAGTGCCAGGACGACCTGATGCGCTACGCGGCGAAGGCCGGCATCCGCCGCGACGTGGCGTGGTCCGAGCTGACCGACGCCGAACGCGACTGGGTCGTCAACGGTTCGCCGGACTGGAACGGCAAGTGGCAGAGCCAGTGGTACGGCGTGAAGCGCTTCTTCGGCTATCTCGAATCGAAAGCGTACAAGATGCATATCCGCGTGCTGCTGTCGAAATACCGCAGCTACACGCCGTGCGACGTGTGCGGCGGCGCGCGCCTGAAGACGGAATCGCTGCAATGGCGGCTCGGCTCGAAAGAGAATGCCGACGGCGTGCTCGCGCCGGCCGAGCGCTTCATGCCGCGCGGCGTCGACTGGAGCCGCGCGCAGCTCGAGGCGCTGCCGGGCCTGACCGTGCACGACCTGATGCTGCTGCCGATCGAGCGCATCCGGCGCTTTTTCGACGGCATCAGCCTGCCGAGCGCGCTGCTCGACGATGCGCTGAAGCTGCTGCTCGCCGAGGTGCGCACGCGCCTGAAATACCTGTGCGACGTGGGGCTCGGCTACCTGACGCTCGACCGGCAGAGCCGCACCCTGTCGGGCGGCGAGGTGCAGCGGATCAACCTGACGACGGCGCTCGGCACGTCGCTGACCAAAACCCTGTTCGTCCTCGACGAACCGAGCATCGGGCTGCATCCGCGCGATCTGACACGGATCGTCGAGGCGATGCAGCGGCTGCGCGACGCGGGCAATACGCTGGTCGTCGTCGAGCACGATCCGTCGGTGATGCTCGCGGCCGACCGGCTGATCGACATGGGGCCGGGTCCGGGCGAGCGCGGCGGCACGATCGTCTACGACGGCACGCCGGCCGACATCCGTTCCGCGCCCACGCTGACCGGCGAGTATCTCGGCGGCCGCAAGCAGGTCGCGCACGCGTCGAACTGGGCGCGCCGGGCGGTCGACGCGCATACGCCGCGCATCGTGCTCGAAGGCGCGAGCGAACACAACCTGCGCGACGTGACGGTCGAGATTCCGCTGCAGCGGCTCGTCTGCGTGACGGGCGTGTCCGGTTCCGGCAAATCGACGCTGCTGCAGGACGTGCTGTATCCGGCGATGGCGCGGCACCACGGCAAGGCGACCGAGTCGCCGGGCGCGTACCGCAGCCTCACGGGCGCGGACCAGGTCGGCGACGTCGTGTTCGTCGACCAGTCGCCGATCGGCAAGACCACGCGCTCGAACCCGGCGAGCTACGTCGGCGCGTTCGACGAGATCCGCAAGCTGTTCGCGAAGGCGCCGCTCGCGCTGCAGCGCGGCTACGGCGCCGGCACGTTCAGCTTCAACTCGGGAGACGGTCGTTGCCCGACCTGCGGCGGCTCGGGCTTCGAGCACATCGAGATGCAGTTCCTGAGCGACGTGTACCTGCGCTGCCCGGACTGCGACGGCAGCCGCTACCGCGCCGAGATCCTCGAGGTGCGCATCGAACGCGGCGGCCGTGCGCTGAACATCGCCGACGTGCTCGACCTGACCGTCAGCGAGGCGGCCGCGTTCTTCGCGACCGACGCCGAGGTGCTGCGCGTGCTGCAGCCGATCGTCGACGTCGGCCTCGAATACGTGAAGCTCGGCCAGCCGGTGCCGACGCTGTCGGGCGGCGAGGCGCAGCGCCTGAAGCTCGCCGGCTTCCTCGCCGAATCCGCGGCGGCGGCCAACGGGCGCCGGGTCGCGACGGAAGAGGCGCGCATCGCGCGCGCGAAGCTGTTCATGTTCGACGAGCCGACCACCGGGCTGCACTTCGACGACATCGCGAAGCTGATGCAGGCGTTCGGCAAGCTGCTCGCGGCCGGCCATTCGCTGATCGTGATCGAGCACAACCTCGACGTGATCCGCGCGGCCGACTGGCTGATCGATCTCGGCCCGGAAGGCGGCGACGGCGGCGGCCTCGTGCTGTGCGCGGGCACGCCCGACGACGTGAAGGCCTGCGCCGAATCGCACACGGGCGTCGCGCTGCTGCAGTACGACCGCGAGATGGACGCCGAGGCGGCGCTCGCCGACGAAGGCGTGCCGCTGCAGGCCGTGCTGAACGCCGCGCGCGAGCGCCGTGCGATCGAGGGCGAGGACGTCGTGCGGATCGTCAACGCGCGCGAGCACAACCTGAAGGCGCTCGACGTCGACATTCCGCACGGCAAGTTCAACGTGATCACCGGCGTATCGGGCTCCGGCAAGTCGACGCTCGCGTTCGACATCCTGTTCCACGAAGGCCAGCGCCGCTACCTCGAATCGCTGAACGCGTATGCACGCTCGATCGTGCAGCCGGCCGGGCGGCCCGAAGTCGACGCGGTGTACGGCATTCCGCCGACCGTCGCGATCGAGCAGCGGCTGTCGCGCGGCGGGCGCAAGAGCACGGTCGCGACCACGTCCGAAGTGTGGCACTTCCTGCGGCTGCTGTACGTGAAGCTCGGCCTGCAGCATTGCATCCACGACGGCACGCCGGTCACGTCGCAATCCGTCGAATCGATCGCCGCGCAGCTGCTGCGCGATCATCGCGGCGAGCACGTCGGATTGCTCGCGCCGCTCGTCGTGAACCGCAAGGGGGTGTACACCGATCTCGCGAAGTGGGCGAAGGCGCGCGGCAGCACGCATCTGCGTGTCGACGGCGAGTTCGTGCCGGTCGATCCGTGGCCGAAGCTCGACCGCTTCCGCGAGCACACGATCGAATTGCCGGTCGCCGATCTCGTCGTGTCGCCGGACAACGAAGCCGAATTGCGTCGCAGGCTCGACGAGACGCTCGAGCTCGGCAAGGGCGTGATGCACCTGCTCGCGCCGCTCGACGGGCTGCACGACGCGATGCGGAACAACCATTCGACCGCGCGCGTCGGCACGGTCAAGGTGCTGTCGGTCAAGCGTGCGTGCCCGGTATGCGGCACGAGCTATCCGGAGCTGGACCCGCGAATGTTCTCGTACAACAGCAAGCACGGCTGGTGCACGACCTGCGTCGGCACCGGCGTCACGCTTACGCGCGAACAACGCGCCGCGTACGACGACACGGTACTCGCCGAGGACGGCCGCGGCCGCGAGCAGACGCTGCCGTCGGACGAGCAGGAACCGGAAGGCGTCGGCAACGAGCCGTGCCCGGACTGCGGCGGGACGCGGCTGAACCCGACCGCTCGCGCGGTCACGTTCGACGCGCATCCGATCGTCGAGGTCGCGCAGTGGACGGTGTCGGACACGCGCCGCTGGATCGACGCGCTCGAACTCACCGGGCGCGACGCGCAGATCGCGCGCGACATCGTCAGCGAGATCGGCAGCCGCCTCGCATTCCTCGAGGAAGTCGGGCTCGGTTACCTGAGCCTCGACCGTGCGGCGCCCAGCCTGTCGGGCGGCGAAGCGCAGCGCATCCGGCTCGCCGCGCAGCTCGGCAGCAACCTGCAGGGCGTGTGCTACGTGCTCGACGAGCCGACGATCGGCCTGCATCCGCGCGACAACCAGATCCTGCTCGACGCGCTGCGCAAGCTCGGCGACAAGGGCAATACGCTCGTCGTCGTCGAACACGACGAGGACACGATCCGTCGCGCCGATCACATCATCGACATCGGCCCCGGCGCCGGCAAGCGCGGCGGTGCGCTAGTCGCGCAGGGCGCGGTCGCCGATCTCGCCGCGCAGGCCGACTCGGTCACGGGTCGGCTGCTCGCGCGGCCGATGACGCATCCGCTGCAGCCGCGCCGTAGCGTGAGCCTGCCGGGCAAGAAGGGCGGCGCGGCCGTGCCGGAAGCGTGGCTGACCGTGCACGGTGCGCGGCTGCACAACCTGCGCGACGTCACGGTCGGCATTCCGCTCGCGCGGCTCGTCGCGGTGACGGGTGTCAGCGGCTCGGGCAAGTCGACGCTCGCGCGCGACGTGCTGATGACGAACCTGCTCGACGCGGTCGGCCGCTCGGTGCTTTCGTCGCCCGCCACACGGCGCGCACGCAAGGCCGCGCAGCAGGACGCGCCGGCGGCCAACCGCCGCTCGAGCGTGCTCGCACGCAGCGCGCCGCGGCCGTCGCTGAACGTCACGCACGCGTGGCAGGGCTGCGCGTCGCTGAGCGGCTGGGAGCAGATCGATCGCGTGCTCGAAGTCGACCAGACGCCGATCGGCAAGACACCGCGTTCGTGTCCGGCCACCTACATCGGCGTGTGGGACACGATCCGCAAGCTGTTCGCGGACACCCTGGAGGCGCGTGCGCGCGGCTATACGGCGTCCCGGTTCTCGTTCAATACCGGCGACGGGCGCTGCCCGGCGTGCGAAGGACAAGGCGTGCGCACGATCGGCATGAGCTTCCTGCCCGACGTGAAGGTGCCGTGCGACGTGTGTCACGGCCAGCGTTTCAATCCGGAGACGCTCGCCGTCACGTGGCGTGGCCGGAACATCGGCGACGTGCTGACGATGGAGATCGACGAGGCGGTGGAATTCTTCGCGCCGATCTCGAACATCGCGCATCCGCTGCAGCTGATGAAGGACGTCGGGCTCGGTTACCTGACGCTCGGCCAGCCGTCACCGACGTTGTCCGGCGGCGAGGCGCAGCGCATCAAGCTGGTCACCGAGCTGACGAAGGTGCGCGACGACATCACGCGGCGTGGCCAGAAGGCGCCGCATACGCTGTACGTGCTCGACGAACCGACGGTCGGCCTGCACATGGCGGACGTCGCGAAGCTGATCCGCGTGCTGCACCGGCTCGTCGATGCGGGGCATAGCGTCGTCGTGATCGAGCATGATCTCGACGTGATCGCGGAAGCCGACTGGATCATCGACCTCGGGCCGGAGGGCGGTGTGGGCGGCGGCACGATCGTCGCGGCGGCGCCGCCCGAAGCGCTCGTGAAGGTCGGCGCGAGCCATACGGGGCAGGCGCTCAAGCCGGTGCTGGCGCGCACGAGTTCGGATGAAGGGGAAGCCGAGCGCGAGGGAGAGGCGCGCGTCGGTTGAGCGCGGGGCTTCCATTCGGTCGACGGCCGCGGTGTCTTGCCGGACACCGCGGCCGTTTCATTTCGTCATGCGCGTCCGGTCAGACGGCCGGGGCGACGGACGCGCCCGTGATACCGTGCCGACGCAGCGATTCGGCGACGAAGCCCGACGCCTTCATGTCCTCGACGAAGGCGTTCAACACCGCGGCGGCGGCTTCGCCGCGGCTCTTCGGTACGCCCATCGCCTGCCGGATCTCCATGAAGCGCGCGTCGAGCAGGCGCAGGCCGGTCGTCTTCGCGGCGTCGGCTTCGAGCTGCTGCTTCACGCCGGCGGCGACTTCCAGATGCTGTTCGAGAAACGTCGGCACGACGGCCTGCGATGTCGGTGCGCGCACGATCCGGGCGGCTTTCAGTTCGCGCGTGAGGAACAGGTCGTATGCGCTGCCCTTGCCGACGGCCACGCGGTTGTGCGGCTGGTCGACGTCCGCGTTGGTGCGGATCGGCGATGCGTCGGGCACGAGGTAGAAGCCTTCGATCAGCACGTACGGTGCGGTGAACGCAACCGTTTCACCGCGCAGCGGATCGACCGCGAAGAAGCCGAAATCGGCGCGTTCTTCAGTCAGCGCCTGCACCGATTGGCCGGCGGTGTCGAATACGACGAGTTCCAGCTCGGCCGACAGGCGCTCGGCGAATGCGCGCGCGAGGTCGATCGAGACGCCGAATGGTTCGCCGGTCGCCGGATCCCGGTTCGCGAGGATCGGGTTGCCGAGGTTGATCGACGCGCGGAGCTTGCCGGTGGGGGTGAAGGCGGAGCGGACGGAGGAAGCGATGGGCATGACGGGCTCTCGTTGGGGCGTGGGCGGGCGGATGCGATTGCGTACCGCCTCGCAGCTTATCACCAGCCCCGGGCCCGGGCCGGTATGCCGCGGGCGAGCCGCTGCAAACGTCAGTCCGGCATCCCGTCATGGGGGCCGAGCGGCCTGTCGGGCCAGTCGACCCAGCGATCCGCGCGGGTCCGCTCATAGGCCTCGTTGAGCGGGTAGCGAATGCGGTTGTCGTCGCGCGGGCGTTCGCCGATCACCATCAACCGGACTTCGTCCTTCGTATTGTTGATGAAGGTGTGGCAGATGCCGGTACCCGCGGGAAACGCGACCGAATCGCCTTCGGCGACCGGATGAAGCACGCCGTCGATCCAAACGTCGGGCTTGCCTTCGAGCACGTACACGAATTCCTGCTCGGTGCTTTCGGCATGCGGGTACGATGTCCGCCGGCCCGGAAGCAGCCTCACGTGATGAATACCGATGCGCGTGATGCCGAGCGCGGCGGAAAGCGGGGCATCCAGTGCCATCGGCTCGGTATCGCCGCGATAGCAATGCGCATCGGGTTCTTCGAGTTCGGTCCAGTGCTTGATGAAATCGGGGCGGCTCATCGGCGGTTCTCCGTGGGGACGAACATCGATGGTAGCGGTTTGGCGTCCGGGTGGACACGGGTCGCTCAGTGCGTCGCGACACGGTCGACGAAATCCGCCAGATCGCGATTGAAGCGCGCCGGTTCTTCGATGAAAGGCGCATGGCCCGAGTTCGCGTACAGTCGGATTTGAACGCGCGGCGCAATGGCCTTGGCACGGGCGATCGCCCCGTGGGTGTTCACCAGCGCGTCGCGTTCGCCATAGAGCAGCAGTACCGGCACGCGGGTGTTGCCGAGGCCCTCGGCCGCCGCCACCGTCATCGACGGCACCGCGCGCTGCATGTCCCATGAAGCCATCGCCGCGTTCGCGAGCAGCCGGTCGGCCGTGGCGGTGTCGGGCTGCGTGTGGAAGCACTGGCCGAGAAATGCGCGTTCGCCATCGAGGTGCGTCTTCAGGTCCGCGGAGATTATGTCGCGATAGATGTCCGCATGGGCGACGAGCTGGTCCGCCTTCAGTTCGATCACTCCGTCGACGTAGACGGCTCCCGCGATCCGGCTATCGCCATGAGCGGCCAGGTAGTTCGAGATGACGGCGCCGCCCAGCGACCATCCGACCAGTACCGGACGGTTCGCATGCGATGACGCAATGACGGCGGCGAGATCGTCCGCCCAGCGCCGCCCGTCGAGATAGGCGGCGGTTCCCGCCGGCTTGCCGGACAGGCCGTGGCCGCGCAGGTCGTACGTGATGATGCGATACCGCTGAAGCAGCGCGCTGTCGACCTGGGCATCCCAGTTCAGATGACTGCCGAGCAAGCCGTGAATCAGCACGATCGCCGGCCCGGACGGGTTTCCCGATTCCTGGACGGCAAGGGTGACGCCGTCCGGCGCGGTCACCGTATAGTTTGTTGTCGCGGCGCCGGCCGTCGATATCACCGCAAGCGCGGCGAGCATGGCCACCAGTGTCGAAAGC
Organism: Burkholderia seminalis; assembly: GCF_001718535.1. Taxonomy (NCBI): domain Bacteria; kingdom Pseudomonadati; phylum Pseudomonadota; class Betaproteobacteria; order Burkholderiales; family Burkholderiaceae; genus Burkholderia; species Burkholderia seminalis. The sequence continues at coordinate 1,009,457 of NZ_CP013399.1, forward strand.
ACGTGACGCAAGAGGGTATGGGGCATGATCGGTGTTCGAGAATCGTTGAGATGCCCACGAGTTTCAACCCTGACACTGATGTGAGGGTCAAGCGAAAGCTGCTATGCTTTTTCCATGACTCGATCTCCCGGACAAAACCTGCTGACCATTGGCGAGCTTGCGCGCCAGACCGGCGCAAGCGTGCGCTCGATCCGTCATTACGACGAGCAGGGGCTGCTCACGTCCGTTCGCGCGAGCAATGGTTACCGCGCGTTTCCTGCCGCAGCGGTGACGCAGGTCAGGCAGATTCAGCGGATGATCGCAACGGGTTTCAGTCTGGCCGAGATTCGTTCGTTTCCCGACTGCATGCGCATGATCGAAGGCGCGGGCGCATGCCCTGAAACCACTGATGCCCAGCGCAAACGACTGGCGTCGATCGAACGTCAGATCGCGGATCTCGAACGCCGTCGCGCGCGGTTGCTCAAGACCTTGGCCGAGGGGGCCGTGCCGCCGTTGGATTGATGTCCGGGGATGAGCGGGCAAGCCAGTGCTCATCATGCAGGGATTGCAGGATCTTCAGGTGGGCTCCGCGGATGCGCAACGGTTGAAACAGGCAAATCCCGCCGTTGAACTCGTGCTTGTCGCCGACGCCAACCACGTGCTCAAAGCGGTACATACGGCTGACCGTCGAGCCAACCTCGCGGCTTATCCTGATCCCGATCTCCCGTTGGCGGACGGTATCGTCGAAAGGATTGCCGCGTTCGTGTGGAAATCAACGACCGGGCAGCGGTAGGTAGTCGAATGATCGTCAATTGGCATTGCCTGCGCGTCTAAATGGATCGGCAAGTCGATGCGCGAGGATGAGCGTCCGCTTTCATAATCTTGATGGTCGCCTCAGGGGGCTGTAGCGGTTCTGTACATCTGTCGGCTCCCGGCCACCAACAGTCGTTCGACACTGTCACCGGAATCGTCGACAATCGACCGGGCTCTTATGACGGTAACTGCAGCCAGCCAACACTCGGGTCGGTAAACGCGATGGCAAAACCTATCTTGATCGTATTGCTGAAAGGTCCATTTCCGGAAGCTTTTTACTTTGTCGAGACTTTGCTCAAGCCTCTTGGATTTCTGCTTGCCAACCCTGATAGTGGGCGAATAACGCACTGGAGCGATGACGGCCAACAGATCGAAGTATCCAGAGCCAAGATTGTTGATGAAGCATCGACAGGTGTAGTGAAGAACGTTCAGTTTTGGCGGTCCGACAGCGATGATCTATTCGTGTCCTGGATCGATGCGTCGCCGGGATGGGAGTTTTCATTTCATCTCAATGGCGTCATACCAGAATTGAAGATCGCGTTGGTAACCGCACTCGCAAGTGCGATCCTGGTCGATTTAAAGCTGCAATACGAAGACGAGAGTGCCTTTCGGATCGATTTCGACTAACTTTCCAATAGAGCGTTCGGTTCAGATTCGGCTAGCTAGATCCAGCGACCGCTTCAAGAGCAATTGAGTGGCTGGTCAGGATCGGGTTGAGGCCGTCGCGGGCCACCGGGATGGCAACCGACCAGATTCGGCCAACTTGGGACATCCAACAAACCCGGCAGGATCGGTGACAATCACGACGAGTTAAGCATATTGCACAACAATGTCCAATGATCAAAGAAACGTTTGCCACCGATTCGGTGCAGAATACATGCCGCCCGAGGCGAGCCAGAAGGTAGGGATCGCGCTTGGATCCCTTGAGAATGTGCCGCTTCACGCGGTTCGGCTAACCCCGGAAAACGGTACGTGTGGTTGGTATATTTACGGCGGCGACTACTCACCGGACGCTGACTTCTATCAGCCGCTTCATGTGGCCCACTTGATCGAGCGCTGTCCGAACATTGTCCCTTACTTGGCACTGGCGCCGGGATGGCGTGTATTGCTTGCGCCGGACTATGAGGATGTCTGGTTCGATGGCGAGTTGCTGGTCACTGAAAGCTCGTAACGGCTATGAGCGGCCATTCGACATCGCGACCCGAATCGCCGACAATCCTCCGAGGATGGTTCTAGCAGTATTTTAAGATTGATTGAATATCGCCCTATGACCGTGAGAGAAGGCGGCATTTGTGCCCGCGCCATCGCTTATCTGAAGCCCATGGTGCAAGACTCAACACCAGCAATATCGTTGTCAGGCGAAGACTCGCCTGTTCTCCGTCCTCTTAGCGGCGACCTATTGGTTTCGTATGTCGTAGACGCATCTGATCATTTGGCTTTCGTTCAGCACCGGCATCTGGAACAGGAGTGTGTTTCGGCTGATCAGCTTCATTCGATCGCCGTTTCAAATTTGCAGACTCTTGCGGAAGAAAGGCTGGTTGTTCGTGAGTACGGTTCCATATATGTTGCACTCATGGGAGGTAACTTCGAGGCGAGTCTTCTCACGCTTGATGCCATGTGGAATCACTGGTATGCACATGTCGCCCCACAGGGCTTTGTCGCTGTTGCTCCAGCGCGTGACCTCCTTGCATTCTGCGACTCATCTTCCGCACAAGGGTTAGTGGAGCTTCGGCAAGTCGTAGAGCGGTCCGGGGATTGCGACCATCGACTGCTCCCGCACTTGTACCGACGCATAGCCGGCGCATGGAGACAACTGCCTGTCACACCGTGATCAGGGATGGCGATTCAGGCGCTCTGCGAATTAGGCAAGATAGACGCCAAGTCCAATGGGACAGATTCGCGTCTAACGACGATGCGAATGTCCGCTTTCGCTTTCCGCGATTGTCTCTTCAGGGCCGCAAGGAGCCTTTCGCCCCGGCTCCGCGCGGACACTCGATGTTGTGCGGGGTTACTTGCAGACATCGCCGAACGGCATGATAACGAGATGCCTGCGTATCACGACAGCATGCCTGCGCAGCCAAACTCAGGCTCCGCCGAACGCGTGACCGCGACTGTCCGCCGTGCAAGTGCGTCCCGGGCGAGTTGACACCTATCGGCGTGCAGCTTCACGCAGCGATGCAGCTGGTCGGTCCCGAACGGCGACCTGATGGCGCGTTATACCCGTCGCGCCGATATCGGGGGCACGACGCGATGCGTTTATCGTTCGAGGCGCTCACGTTGCTACGACCACGTATCACGCGCGCCTCGACGTATTTTCCGAGCATCCTGTCTTCCCCATCCAGCGAGTCGACGCCGAGGTGTGAGACGGGCATTTGCTTCAGGTAGCGATGCCGCGCGCACTGAAAAGCCCGGTTATCAGATCGATCTGATCCAGTCGTTCAATCCACCATCTCGACGCACGCCCCGTCTTATCCTCCCGCCAGCCGAGGTAGCAGTTTGTGTGCGCTCGCACGCCTGTTACCTGGCGCTCGACGAGCTTGCCCTGCCGTATCAACTCGTCGGCGACAGGCGCGGGCAGCATGCCGACGGCAATGCCTTCGCAAAGGAGGTCGATTTTGGCGGCCAGGTTCGGTACGACGATGACCGGTTGTCCGTCATGAATGGCCACCGATCTCGGCTCGAGTTCACGCGATGTATCGCTGATGACGACGCCGCGGTGACTTGAAATTGCGCTGCTGTCGAGGGGCTTTTCGTTCGCGGCAAGCGGATGATAAGGCGCCACGACAAAAACGTGACGTAGCAGACCGATCGGCCTTGCTGCAATGTTGGGCGCGTGTGGCGGCTCTCCCGCGGCGCCGATCGCGATATCCGTACGCCCCGTCACAAGCGCGTCCCACACGCCGCCGAGCACTTCGGTCGATAAACGCAGCCGTGTCGTCATCTTCAGTTCGTAGAACGCACGCACGTGCGGCCACAACGAAGGCAACGGGAGAATATCGTCGACGCACAGCCTGAGCTCGGCTTCCCAACCCGCATGGACACTTCGAACCTTGCTCTCCAGATCCTGCCCGGCTCGCAGCACATGACGACCGTCCTCCACGAGCAGTCTCCCCGCCTCCGTCATCTGCGCGCGCCGGCCGTTGCGATCAAACAGGGCGACGCCAAGATCAGCCTCGGCCTTTTTCACCAGATAAGTCAATGCCGACGGTACGCGATGAAGCAGCACGGCCGCTTCCGCGAACGTTCCCGCCCGGTCTATGGCATCGAGCACTTCGATAACTTCAAACGACAATTTCAAAACGATTACCTGTGAGATACGCCGCTGATGATCGACGCAGGGCTTGGGGTGTCGTTGGTCGAGACTTCCCTCGCGGCTGCGGGGCCGCCATTTTGGCAGCCGCCACGACGCTTTGCCACTGATTCCTCGGATCACGCACGTCAGCTCGGCTGGACTTTGGGGCACTGATACGAGGTGTTCAGGGACGGAAGCGTCGGTCACAAGTTTATCAACGCCGGAAGTCAATCCATGCGGATTCGAAGGGCGGTAGCAGGATGGCGGCGCCTACGTCGGGCTCCGTGCTGCCAGAAGCCGCCAGTCGCCAGTGGCTGCTTGCAGGTAGACAAGCCAGCTGTTTCTTGGCGAGGCGGCTCGTCGTCGGTGCGTCTGCTAGCCGCAGCTAACACATTGATCCGAGCACCGCTCACTCGCTAGTTCGGATCTGGAAGTCGGACTTGTCTAGTTGGATGTGCTGGCCGTCGTCCGGCAATGCATGCTTCGCTTTGAAGGTTGATTGGAGTATTGCATCCAGACGTGAAAACTCAAGCGGGCTTTCCGTGCCGGAGACGACAAGTTCAGGTGCCCGGACTTGTGACAATCGCGGCCAGCGCTTGACCACCATCACATCGGGCAGTGTTTTGGTTGGGAAGGATGTGATTGCTGGATGCGATCAGTTTGAATCCGCATCCCACCGAACGAGGAACCGTGATGCCCCAATGCCAACCTCCATCTTGTTCGAACACATGGAGGGCGGGCAGGGACTGGCTCAGTGCCGGTGAAGAAGTCGTCATGGCGTGCTCTCCCGTCATGGGGCGACTGAGGGGCTACTGCTTCTAAGGCGAAAATTCAGTCGACGGAAGTTCATGCTGTAACGCAATATCGGGAGTGTTGCGAATGCGTCAGTGCGTCAGTCGCCACAATTTTGAAATATTAATGTGCGGATTGAGAATAGCTGGCATATTGATCTGACGATAGGGATTTTCCGGAGGCGTCATGGATGGCGGCCCGCTTGTATGGGCAGGAGTACCGCATAACAGCGATGGGGTGGTTTTTCAGGTTCGCGTGCGGCGCGGATTTCAGCGCTTTCATCTCCCGCGGACGGTGCTTGAGAGGGCGTTCGATCTGGAGAGATTGTTGTCCGATGCGCGACAGCTCGCGTGTTTTTATGAACACTTGGGCGCGATCCTGGTTGTCGCGCGGAAGACGCGCTCGAACGCAAAGGCGGATACAGTTCCACTGAGCGTTTCCGATTTCACTCGAGTCGTCAAAACGGGGATCCAGCAGGATTCGCGGACGGTCGCGCGATGAGCGTAGGCGAAAAAGACGAGCGTAGGTCTTGGCGAAGATTGCACTGCCCGCCGTTGTCACGTCAGGCGCAGGTGTGGCACGCACGCGATCTCTCGAAGTTCGCCTTCCGGCTAGGTATTGGTATCCGTACCTGTAAAGGCGGGAATTGTGCGGACCTTCAGGCGCCGAGGGCGTTTATCGTCTCAGACGGCGGACTGTCTGTCATCTGGCGCGTGAAGATTGTTGGATTCGGGCATCCGTAGATAGACGGCCAACGAGACGGCGGCCCACAAAGATACGTACCAGTAAAAATACGCTTCGTGCCCGCTCGCCTTGAATTTCAGTGCGACAAGCTCCGTAGTGCCGCCGAGGATCGCCGTGGTCAAAGCGTAGGGCAATCCTACCGCAAGGGCCCGTATGCGCGCCGGAAACAGTTCGGCCTTCGCCAGCATATGCACCGACGTGAAACCAGCCAGCATGAAAAGGCCCGCGAACGACAGACCGCACGCAACCCATGGATCGTGCGTCATACTTAGCGCCTTGAAGAGCGGGACGGAGAACAGCGTGGTCGACAGTCCGAACGTGATCAGTACGGGACGTCTGCCAAACACATCCGATGCATAACCAAATAGCGGTTGCAGGAACATGTAAAACACCAACGCGCAGGTAAAGGCGAGCGTCGACACTTCCTTCGTGAGGCCGACGGTATTGACGAGGTACTTCTGCATGTACACCGTGTAGGTATAAAAGCCTACCGTGCCGCCAACGGTCATGCCGATTGCGAGCAGTATCTGTCTCCAGTGCTGCAGCAATTGAACGGTTATGGACGGTCCTTCCTCGCGCTGCGCTGCTTCAAATGCCGCCGTCTCAACCACATTACGACGCATGTAGAGCGCGAACATGGCAAGCACGCCGCCAATCGCAAACGGAATCCGCCAGCCCCATGCCTCGATCTGATGCGCGCTCAGCGTGTTCTGCAACAGGAGCATCAACCCGAGCGCCACCAGTTGGCCGGAAATGACACTCACCTGCAAAAAGCCGACGAAGAAACCGCGACGGTGTGGCGGCGCGATTTCGCTCAGATAGGTCGCGCTGGTGCCATATTCTCCACCCATGCTCAAGCCTTGCAGCAGTCTCGCTGCGATCAGCACGATCGGCGCGCACACACCGATCGACTTGTAGCCGGGGGTGACGGCGATCATCAATGACCCGATGCACATCGTTGCGACCGACCAGGTGAGCGCGGATTTGCGCCCGCGCTTGTCGGCCCATAGACCAATCAACCAGCTGCCGAGCGGGCGCGCGATATAACCGACGGCTGCAATTGCCGCTGTGTTCATGAGCTGGACGGTCGGTTGATCGCTCGGAAAGAACGACTTCGCGAAGTAGATCGAGAAAATGCTGTACGTGAGGAAGTCGTACCATTCGATCAGATTGCCGCCCAGGCCTCCGGCGATCGAGCGGATGCGCGGACGTCCGGATGATTCGATGCGAGGCATATCCTCTGCAACGTCGCATGCGGTACGGGTGTCTGTTGCGATTGTCATAGCGTCTCCTGCATGTATCCATGCCTGTTTTTGGGTCTAAAGGACGATCTGCGACAGCCGACGTGTGTCGGCCAGTGGCACGCGGATGTCGCAGGGTCAGGTAGCCTGCGCGGCACTGAATCCCGTCAGTCGTTCACGCAGGACGAAGGGGAGAATTCCGCCGTGACGGAAGTAAGTCTCTTCGATCGCCGAGTCAAGGCGCGCCAGCAGCGACACGGTTTCGGTTTCTCCATTGCTTCGGTGAATCACCATTTCGACGGTTTGCCGCATGCGTAAAGTATTCATATCCGCACACACGTCGAACCACTCGTCGCCGGACAGATGCAGTGTTTGCGCGCTCACGCCGTCCGGAAACTCAAGCGGAAGAATGCCCATGCCGACCAGATTGTTGCGATGGATGCGTTCGAAACTGCGCGCGATCACTGCGCGAACGCCGAGCAGGCGTGGCCCTTTTGCTGCCCAGTCACGACTGGATCCGTTGCCATATTCTTCTCCAGCGAACACGATCATGGGCACGCCGTCCGAGTTGTAGCGCGTCGCCGCCTCGAAAATGCTCATGCGCCGGCCATCCGGCTGATGTCGCGTTACGCTTCCTTCCTCGCCGTCAGCCATCATATTGCGCAGACGGACATTGGCGAAGCTGCTGCGTACCATCACCTGATCGTGGGCACGGCGCGAAATGTAGCTGTTAAAGTCACGCGGCGTGACGCCGAGGAACTGGAGGAATTTTCCCGACTCGGATTCCGGTGGAATAGCGCCCCCCGGGTTGATGTGATCGGTCGTCACCGAATCGCCGAGGATCGCCAGCGCCCGCGCGCCCCGAATGTCCGGCAAGTGGGGCAGATCGGGCGTCACACCGTCGAAAAACGGCGGGCGTTTGAGATACGTCGAACCGGCAGTCCATGTGAACACGTCGCCTTCCGGCGCGGGCAGCGCGTCCCACAATTCCATTTCCGCAGTAGTCCGATAGATATCCGGCACGTTGCGAGGGTTCTGGGCATACGGCGAAACGGCAGCGAGCTCGGCAGATGTGGGCCACACATCACGCAGATACACGTATTCACCATTCGCGCCTCGGCCCAGTGGCTCGCTTTCAGGATCAAAATCACTGCGGCCGGCAATGGCGAAGGCGACGACCAGCGGCGGGCTCATGAGAAAGTTGGCCTTGATCGCCTGATGAATGCGCGCTTCAAAGTTGCGGTTACCGGACAGCACAGCCGCAACGTTCAGATTGTCAGCGTCGATCTGTTCGAGTATTTCCGGTGCCAGCGGACCCGAATTCCCCATGCATGTCGCGCAACCATAGCCCACGGCCTGAAAGCCGAGAGCGTCGAGATACTGTTCCAGACCGGCTGCCCTCAGATATGCGCTTACCACTCGCGAGCCGGGCGTAAAAGACGTCTTCACATGAGACGCGGTCTTCAGGCCATGTGCAACGGCCTTTTTCGCGAGAACGCCAGCCGCAAGCATCAGATTCGAGTTCGACGTGTTGGTGCACGATGTGATCGCTGCCAGCACGATGTCACCGTGACTCAGCTTGCCGGTTTCGCGGGCGGTTGATGGTAGCATTTCGCGGACCTTGCTTTTCAGTGTCGATAACGGAATGCGGTCTTGCGGACGCGAAGGTCCCGCGACGCTCGGCACAACCGCGGACAAGTCGATCGTCACCGTATCGGTGTAGTCGATATCACCGCGCTTTGGAATACCAAACATCTGTTGGGCTTCGAAATAACGCTTCAATGCGGCAAGCTCGGTGTCGCTTCGGCCGACGGACTTGAGAAAGTCGAGGGTTTTTTCGTCGACGGTGAAGAACGCGACGGTCGCGCCATATTCCGGCGCCATGTTTGCGATCGTCGATCGATCGGGCGCGGAGAGACCCGTTGCACCTTCTCCAAAGAACTCGACGAATTTTCCGACGACCTTTCTGGCGCGCAGCGCTTCGACGACGGTCAGGACGATATCGGTCGCCATGATGCCGGGACCCGGCGTACCGATGAGTTCCACGCCGATCACATCGGGAACCACCAACGTGACCGGCTGGCCAAGCATGGCCGCTTCAGCTTCGATGCCGCCAACGCCCCAACCGATCACACCGATTCCGTTCACCATCGGGGTGTGGCTGTCGGTACCCACGAGCGAATCGAAGTACGTGACCCCGTCCTTTTGATGGACGCCGCGTGCGAGCCATTCCAGATTGACCTGATGGATGATGCCGGTGCCGGGCGGAAAAATCCGGAACGACTTGAATGCGTTGGCAGCCCATTTGAGAAACGTGTAGCGTTCGGTGTTACGTTGATACTCGACCCTCATGTTTTTGCGCAGCGCGTCGGCGCTTCCCGCATGCTCGACGGAAATTGAATGATCGACAACGAGATCGACGGGTATTTGCGGCTCGATATCGGCAGGATCGACGTCGAATTGTGCTGCCGCTTCGCGCATCGCGGCGAGATCAGCGAGCAACGGCACACCGGACGAATCAGGCGCCACGATGCGCGCCACGACAAACGGTATCTCCGTCTCCCGGGTTGCGTTCGGTCGCCACGCGGCCAGCTCGCGGAGATGGTGCTCCTGCACGCTGATGCCGTCGAGATTGCGCAGAAGCGCTTCCAGGATGATGCGGATCGAATGTGGCAATCGCGAGATCTTGCCGAAACCTCGCTCTTCGAGCACGGCCAGAGAATAGAACTGGCTCGCAGGCAGACCGTCTGCGAGAAGCGGTTTGAGGGCGTCGTTGGATTGAAAGTTCATGTCTGGATGAGAATCGTCAAGCAAACCTGACCATTGACCAGCCATGACGAGATCGTCGCGTTGGCATGACAGTACGATTTGCGATTGAAGGGGCACGCGATGCAGGGGCCAAGGAATGAACAAAGTCTATGCAATCGCGGATAGCGCGTCTAATATATTGAAGTCGCAGTCCCGATACGTTTAATGTATGGATCTCAGGCATTTGCGGTACTTCGTCGTGGTCGCAGAGGAACTGCACTTCACACGCGCGGCGCAGCGCATCGGTATTGCACAGCCGCCATTGACGTCGCAGATCAAAGCACTCGAGCGTGATCTGGGGGTGCAATTGTTCGACCGCCAACCGGGGCGTGTGAGTCTGACGGTCCCCGGGAAGGTTTATCTGGAGGAGGCGCGCGCAATCCTCGAGCAGGTCAAGAAAGCGGGGCTGCGATGCCAGTTGAGCGCACAGGGGAAAGTCGGGCGTCTGGCTATCGGCTTTACCGAGTCGGCGTCGTATCGCGAAGAGGTGACCTGGGCGCTACACGAATACCGGAGCCTCTATCCGCACGTCGAAATTTCACTGGAAGAACATCGAACGGGGCCGTTGATGGACGCCTTGAGGCAAGAACGCCTCGATCTGGCCTTCGTTCGTCCGCCGGTCGACGAGGATGACGCAATTGCGTTTTTGCTGATGTCGACGGAACCGATGGTGGTCGCGGTTCCCAGGGGGCATCGGCTCGGCAAGCGCAAGTCTGTGCGGCTCGCCGAATTACGCGACGAACTGTTCGTGCTTTACGCGCGGACCACGCGCTCCGGTCTCCCGGAGAAGGTACTGTCGGCGTGCGAGGCAGCCGGCTTCAGTCCCAAGGTCGTGCAGTGTGCCCCCCAGATTTCGTCGACGATCAATCTGGTCGCGGGCGGTCTGGGCATTTCAATCGTGCCCTCCTGCATGCGCAAAAGCCGGGCGGACGACGTCCGTTATCTCGCGCTGCAAGGCGGGCAACTGACGGCAAGTCTGGGCTTGGTACATCGAGTGAACGGGATTTCGCCCGCGGCCCGGAACTTTGTCGATCTGGTGCGGAAGAAGACGGTTCGGTAGCCGCGAGGAAGTCATTCCGCCGTGCCTCCAGGGCGCAGCACGCCGCCAGCGTCACTGCTGAGAGGACAGAGGGTCTATCTGTCTCAGCCATCTCTGCGCACGGCCGTTGGGTGCACGAATGCGACATTCAGTATCCGAAGCGATCGATCAGCCGTGACGGAATCGGTCACCCATCTCAACGCGCAAGTGGAATGGGCGCGTAACCTGCTGCTCGGCATGCTCGGGCATGACGTGCGACGCCTTTGCAGACGATCCTGCTGACGGCGTCGTATCTCGCGTCGCTGAATGCCGGCGAGACGGTGGCGAATGCCCGCAGCGCGACTCGCAAGGAGTGGCACCAGGATGCGATCGCTGCTGGACGACTTGTGTGACTTCAATCGGACGCAATTGGGATTGGGGATCAAAATCGATCCGCACGATTCCGATCCGAGCGACATCGTCACCGATATGGTCGAAGAGCTTCGTGCCGCGTACCCCAGGCGGCAGATCGACTCGAACGTCGAATCGAATTTGTCGGGACGCTGGGATGGTCAGAGAATCCAGCAACTGGTCGGGAATCTCGTGCTCAATGCATTGAAGTACGGCGCCCAGGATACGCCGGTCGGCGTTTCGGTTGCACGGGCGAACGGAGGCGTATGCATCGAGATGAGCAACCATGGGGCAGCCATCAACCAATCGTCAGTTGTATTAGCCGAGACTCGATCTGACAGGTAGTCGGACCGACAAAGAACGAGGCATCAATGGGGAATGAGTTTCTCCTTGGCAAGCGCGAGTGAATCGAGGAAAGTGCGCATCGGTGTCTTGCCGTAACACCGGTACCCCTGAGGCGCTCGTTCAGCGTTGTACGGGTCGACCCACGCATCAAGGTCCGTCTGCAAGGTCTCGGCCGCGCATCCGAGACTGCAGACTGAGGCGATCGTGATGAAAGCGTGAAGCTGCTGGCGATTGAAAGTCATGCCTGAAGGTAATGCCTTTTGGCGAAATCGGCAATTCCGGATTCTGTCGGATGTTTAGATAATGCGTTCACCAGAACCGTACTGAACAACAGGAGACCTAAATGGAGCACAGCGTTCCGCCACAAGGCCATCAAGCCGGCAATGCGCAGGGCATGACAGTCCGCGATGCGGTGATCGCTTGCGCAAACGACAACCGCTACGGTCTCGCGGCGGCCGTGTTTGGTCGGGACAGCGCACGCGCGATGAACGTTGCCCGGCGCATCGAATCCGGAATCTGCCGTATCGATGGGCCGGTGGTATACGACGGAGCTCAAATGCCGTTCGGCGGCGCCAAGGATAGCGGCTTCGGGCGATTCGGCGGCCGCGCGGGTAGCGCGGAATTTACCGACTTGCGGTGGATCGCCCTGCAGCCCCCCCGCCACTATCCGTTCTGAGGAGCATGCCATGCAGATCGCCATTCTGGGCGCCGGTGCGATGGGTTCGTTCTTTGGCGGCCGCCTCGCACTGGCAGGTCATTCGGTCAGCCTGCTCGATATCGACGAGGCTCATCTTGCCTCGATTCGCGCCCACGGCCTGCGGCTGTCGACCGATTCGGGCGAGCAAGTTGTGCGCAATCTCGTCGCGCTGAGGCCGGAGGATGCCGGCAAGCCCGTCGACCTCGTCATCGTTTTCACGAAGACGATGCATACGACCGCCGCACTCGCTGCCGCAAGCGCCGTACTCGGCTCTGACACCGTCATCCTGTCTTTGCAGAACGGCCTGGGGAACGCCGAACGGCTCGCCCGATCCGTATCGTCCGACCGGATCATGGTCGGCGTGACCACGTGGCCAGCCGACAAGTCGGAGCCTGGGGCCGTCCGCTCGCACGGCCAGGGCACGATTCGACTGATGAGCGTGAACGGCGCGCATACGAGCGCGCTCGAGCAGACCGTGCAGGCCTTGAACGACGCCGGCCTCTCGTGCCATGTCGATCCCGACGTCTGGGCCGCGATTTGGGAGAAGGTTGCATTTAACGCCGCCCTCAACAGCCTGTGTGCCGTGACGCAATGCATGGTCGGCGAGTTGACGAATACCCCTGACGGTGAAGAATTGGCGCTGAAGATCGTTGCGGAGGTGATGGCCGTCGCCCGTGCGCTCGGTATTTCGGCAACCGAAGAGCACGTGGTGTCGAACGTGCGCGATGCACTCGCTCATCATCGTACGCATCGGCCATCGATGCTGCAGGACGTGCTGGCCGGGCGGCGTACCGAGATTGAAGCAATCAATGGCGCCGTAGTCGAGGCTGCTCGCAAGGTCGGTGTAGAAGTGCCGTATACGAACAGCCTAGCGTGCCTCGTCAGGCTCGTCGACGCTCGTGCACGCCAGTCGGATGGAGCGACGGCTCGACATTGAAGCACATGGCGGTTGCCGCCACGCGCGTTGTCGAATTGTCCGTCGACCTTCCGAGTTTCCAGCAGCACGTACGATCCTCCAGAAGAATCCCCTCGATGCTTCAGGCTCAACTCTTGCGCAGTCGACTGCAACGCGGGTGTTCGCCCGTTTCGCGGAGGACACGACATGCGCTTGTCTGAATTCATCACACATAACATCGAAGCTATCCTGGTTCAGTGGGAGGCATTTGCCAGAACCCTGATGCCCGCAGCCGACGGCATGTCGCCGATGGCCTTGCGCGACGATGCCCGGAAAATTCTCGAGGCGTTGGTCAGAGACATCTCGACGCCGGAAACGCGGGATCAACAACGGGAAAAGTCGTTAGGGCATGCTGAGGAGCACGGCAATGCTGCCGATACGCCCGCGCAAACGCATGCTCAGTCGCGCGCCGGGCGCGGCTTCGACATCAACCAATTGATCGCCGAGTACCGCGCGCTCCGCGCCAGCGTGTTGCGGATGTGGATAGACGACTGTCTCCCGGATGCCCCTCACATAGGCGACATGGTGCGCTTCAACGAAGCGATCGATCAGGCCGTGACGGAATCGGTCACCCATTTCAATGCGCAAGTGGAATGGGCGCGTAACCTGCTGCTCGGCATGCTCGGGCATGACATGCGCACGCCTTTGCAGACGATCCTGCTGACGGCGTCGTATCTCGCGTCGCTGAATGCCGGCGAGACGGTGACGGACGCTGCTGCGCGACTCGCAAAGAGTGGCGCCAGAATGAGGTCCTTATTGGACGACTTGTGTGACTTCAATCGGACGCAGTTGGGATTGGGGATCAAAATCGATCCACATGATTCCGATCTGAGCGATATCGTCACGGATATGATCGAAGAGCTTCGCGCCGCATACCCCAGGCGGCAGATCGACTTGAGCGTCGAATCGAATTTGTCGGGGTACTGGGATGGCCAGCGAATCCAGCAGCTGGTCGGGAATCTCGTACTCAATGCACTGAAGTACGGCGCCCAGGATGCACCGGTCGGCGTTTCGGTTGCGCGGGCGAACGGGGGCGTATGCATCGAAGTGAGCAACCATGGGCCTGCCCTCGACCCGTCGACGCTGGCGAAAATCTTCAATCCGCTCCAACGCGGTCCCGGCAAATCGCACAACGCGCCGGGCGATGACGGCATGGGCCTGGGCCTGTTCATCGCGCGTGAAATTGCGTCTGCGCATGACGGGACCATTGAAGCAAGGTCGGACGCGAGCGAGACGGTGTTCGTTGTACATCTGCCATACCGCAGCTAGTTGCTGTTGATCGACCGCTTGAATCCGCGGCCAGGAACGATCGCTCGATACAGCGGCCCGGATCGCGGGCGCGGCGCTGATCGTCACCGCACTCCATCGTGGCCGCCAAGACCATCCGGGCAGATTGAATGAAATGCCCGCATCAGGAAAGCCTCCGTCGGAAGCGCAAGATCTATGGATGAATGGTTTCGCCCCGGTTCAGCATGTCGATGAATTCGCCGATCTTGCGCGCCCTTGTTTCCGGCTTTTTGGCATTCTGTATCCGGAACAGAATGGCATAGCGGTTGCGGCTGCTCAGCGTTGCAAAGAACTTTCCGGCTCGCGGATTGGCGTCCAGGGCCGCCTGCAGGTCGTCCGGCACGATCGAGTTGCCGGCCGACCTATACGCGGCCTTCCATCGGCCGTCCTGCCGGGCCTTCTCGATTTCGACCATGCCGCGCGCGCGCATTCTGCCCGCGGCGATCAACGCTTCCGCCCTGTCTTTGTTGAGTTTGGACCAGATGCTTTTGGCGGTGCGCGGGGTGAAGCGTTGCAACCAGTATGTCTCGCTCTCGGCCCGCTTTTGACCGTCGATCCAGCCATGGCAGAGCGCACTTTCCAGCGCCTGTCCGTAGGTGACGGTTCGCTGCCCCGCGCCTTGTTTCGCCAGACGCAGCCATGCGCCGGTCGCGGTGCCGCCGTTCTGCTCCAGCCAGCTTTCCCACTCGGCCTGACTGGCAAAGGTCAGCGCGCATTCGGTCATGTCGTTATCCTGAATGGTTGGGTACGGTACAGGGCAGGCGTCCGCGGTCCGGCAGTGTCGACGCGGACATCACCGTCCGGGGTGCGCTCAATACGTGAGCGCCTTACCGGCAGCATCCTTGATTTTTGTCTTCCACTGCGTGCGGATTTCAGATACGACCGAATCAGGCAGCGTGATGTAGTCGAGGTCCGTGGCAGTCTGGCTGCCCGAGCGGAATGCCCAATCGAAGAACTTCAGCGTTTCCGCGCCCTGTGCCGGCTTCT
This sequence comes from Burkholderia seminalis, assembly GCF_001718535.1. Lineage (NCBI taxonomy): Bacteria > Pseudomonadati > Pseudomonadota > Betaproteobacteria > Burkholderiales > Burkholderiaceae > Burkholderia > Burkholderia seminalis. Next base: position 1,024,826 of record NZ_CP013399.1, read on the forward strand.
CCTGCTTCGCGTAAAGCAGCACGAACGTGGCGCCGACGACCGGCCATGCGTCCTTGCCCGGCTGGTTCGTCAGGATCTGGTAGAACGACTTCGACCAGTTCGCGCCGGCCGCGGCCGCCTTGAACGTTTCCGCTTTCGGCTCGACCACCGTGCCCGTCGAGTTCTTCAGGGCCGTGTAGACCATGTTGTTCTTCTTCGCATACGCCCATTCGACGTAGCCGATCGCGCCCGGCAGGCGCTGCACGAAGGCCGCGACGCCGTCGTTGCCCTTGCCGCCCGTGCCCGTCGGCCAGTTGACCGCCGTGCCTTCGCCGATCTTCGACTTCCACTCGTCGTTGACCTTCGACAGGTAGTTCGTCCAGATGAAGCTGGTGCCCGAACCGTCAGCGCGGCGAACCACGGCGATGTCCGTATCCGGCAGCTTGACCTTCGGGTTCAGCGCGGCGATCGCCGGGTCGTTCCACTTCCTGATCTTGCCGAGGTAGATGTCGCCGAGCACCGGGCCCGACAGCGTCAGTTCGCCGGCCTTCACGCCCGGCACGTTGACGACCGGCACCACGCCGCCGACCACCGTCGGGAACTGGAACAGGCCTTCCTTCGCGAGCGCTTCATCCTTCAGCGGAGCGTCCGAACCGGCAAAATCGATCGTCTTCGCGATGATCTGCTTCAGGCCGCCCGACGAGCCGATGCCCTGGTAGTTGACCTTGCCGCCGCCCGCCTTCCGATAGGCATCCGCCCACTTCGTGTAAACCGGGACTGCAAATGTGCTGCCGGCTCCCGTGATGTCGGCGGCGTGAGCGGTGATGGCAACGAAGGCCAGGGCGCAGGGGGCCCACATCCGGATGTTCATGCAACGTCTCCTGTCTGATTTCGATGGCAATGAGCAACGGCTCGGGTGCAGTTTCGGTCACGTCGAACTTCTCCGCAACGGCATCCGCCGCCAGTCCGGCCGCGGCGCATTGCCTGCCCGTGCCGTCAGCAAAGCGATGGTCGTCACGCCCCCGCCGGCATCGATAGTGTCTGCCCGAAGGAATGCCGATGAGGGTCGAGACGGGGCGGGGCCACCGATCGGCATCCGGGGCCGTTTGGTGGCGGCAGCTACCGATTCGAGGGAGACGAGGCTGGTGCACGCCCGAAGTGTTGTAGCGATCTCTACAAGATTGCAGTCTTCGTGACGGGAAACTATGCTGGCCTCATGAATGCGATTCCTGCCCCCTGGCTCCTGTTGATCGTCAGTCTGCCGACCTCCGGCGCGACTGCGCGGATGCGCATCTGGCGGACCGTCAAGGCCCTCGGCTGCGGCGCACTGCGCGACGGTGCCTACCTGTTGCCGGCGCATGCCGAACAGGCCGCGCAGTTGCGCGAGCTGGCCGACGAGGCGCGCAAGGGCGAGGGGCAAGCCTGGCTGTTGCAGGTCCGCCCGGAAGATGCGTCCGACGAGGACGCGTACCAGGCGCTGTTCGATCGCAGCGGCGACTACGCGGACTGGCTCGCCGAGCTGTCGGAGGACCGCAAGACATTGCCCGAGCTCGCCGCAGCCGATCTCAATCGTCTGCACCGTCGCCACGCGCGCACGTATGAGGCCATTCGCAGCATCGATTTCTTTCCCGGCGAAACCTCGTTGCGCGCCAGTGCGCAATGGCGGGATTTCACCGCTGCGATCGAAGCGGTGAAATCCCCCGACGAGCCGTGTGCTGCCCAGGGTGGCATTCCGCGGCGCGATCGTGGCCGGTATCAAGGGAAAGTGTGGGCGACGCGGCGTCACCTGTGGGTGGACCGCGTCGCCAGCGCATGGCTGATTCAGCGCTTCATCGATCCGCATGCGCGCTTCGTGTGGCTGGAAAACATCGCCGAATGCCCGCCCGATGCCCTTGGCTTCGATTTCGACGGCGCTCCGTTCACGCATGTGGGCGATCGCGTTTCATTCGAGGTCCTGGTCGCCAGCTTCGGACTGGACGACAACGAAGGGCTCGTCCGGCTGGGGGCGATGGTGCATGCGCTGGACGTGGGCGGGGCGAGCGTGCCGGAAGCCGGCGGCTTCGAGGCCATTCTGGCCGGCGCCCGCAAGCGCCTTGTCGGCGACGACGCGTTGCTGGCGGAGATGGGTGCCGTGCTCGATTCGCTGTACGCCCATTTCCGCGGCCCCCGGAAACCTTGATCTTGCTGCTCGCCCCATGAACATTCATCGCGATCGCCCCGCCTATACGCTGTGGCAGCTGATCATCTATTTCGCGTGGCTTGGCGCGACGGGCTTCGGCGGCCCGGTTGCGCTCGCCGGCTACATGCATCGGGACCTCGTGGACACCCGCAAATGGATCGCCGACGCGGACTACAAGGAAGGCCTCGCGCTCGCGCAGCTCGCGCCTGGTCCGCTCGCAGCGCAGCTGGCGATATATCTCGGTTATGTGCACTACCGCATCGTCGGCGCGACGATGGTCGGGATCGCGTTCGTGCTGCCGTCGTTTCTGATGGTTGTGCTGCTCGGTTATGCGTACACCCGATTCGGCGGTCTGACGTGGATGCAGTCGGTGTTTTACGGGGTGGGCGCGGCGGTGATCGGCATCATCGCGATCAGCGCACGCAAGCTGACCGCGAAGAGCATCGGTCGCGACAAGCTGCTTTGGGCGATCTATCTGACGCTGGTCGCCGTGACGGTGATCACCGAATCGGAAGTGGCGTGGCTGTTTCTCGCGGCAGGCCTGCTCGTCTGGTTCACGCGCTCGCCGCCCGGCTGGTTGCGCCAGCGGCGCGTCGATGCGATGGTCGCGCTGCCGGTATCGGCTACCGGCGCCTGGCTGGGTATCGCCGACTGGCCGCAGCTTGCGCAACTTGCCGCCTTCTTCGCCAAGGCCGGCGCCTTCGTGTTCGGCTCGGGCCTCGCCATCGTGCCATTCCTCTATGGCGGTGTGGTCACGGAGCACCATTGGCTCGACGAGAAAGAGTTCGTCGACGCGGTTGCGGTCGCGATGATCACGCCGGGGCCGGTCGTCATCACGGTGGGCTTCATCGGTTATCTGGTGGCGGGCCTGCCAGGCGCATGCGTGGCGGCAGCCGGCACGTTCCTGCCGTGTTATCTGTTCACGGTGTTGCCGGCCCCGTACTTCAAGAAGTACGGCAAGCTGCCGGCCATTCTGGCCTTCGTCGACGGTGTGACGGCAGCCGCCGTGGGCGCGATCACAGGTTCGGTGATCGTGCTGGCCAGACGTTCGATCGTCGACGTGCCCACCGCATTGATGGCGCTGGCGACGATCGTGCTGCTGGTCCGATTCAAGAAGCTGCCGGAGCCGGCGGTCGTGGCGGGGGCCGCCGTGATTGGCTTGATGGTGTATCCGCTGTTGCATCGCTGATCGGGGAGACTGTCATGCAGTGGATTACGCGAGAACGTCCCAAGATCGACAGGGTCGCCTGTCCCTGGCTCATCGTTCGTTTCATCGACGAGCGCCCGGTGTTCCTCTACGTACCGCCGGGCGACGTGTTGCGGATCGCCGGCGAGACCGGTGCGATCCCGTACGACATTCCAGGCGTGGAATTGACGCATGTCGGCGAGTACTGCAGCTTTGACGCGTTTCTCGACAAGTACGGCCTGACCGGCGACCGGGCGCTGCAGCAGATGGCCCGCATCGTGCGGGGCGCGGATACGTCGCGGCTCGACCTGACGCCGCAGTCCAGCGGGCTCTACGCGATTTCACTCGGGCTGTCGGCGCTGTTTTCCGACGATCACGACATGCTTGAGCATGGTCTGGTCATGTACGACGCACTGTATGCGTGGTGCAGACATTGTCAGACCGAAAGCCATGCGTGGCCGCCGAAGATGGCGGAGTGACGCACCCGCTGTCGTGCATGCCTTCTGGCGGGAAACGCATGCTACGACGCTTCGCGCTCCGTCACCTGCTCGAGCAAATGGGCAACGAAGCGGGTGAGCTTCGGCAGCGGCCGCCGGTCGTGTCGATACACGACGTGAACGGGATGCGGCCTCGGTGAATGGTCCTGCAGCACCTGTACCAACGCGCCGCTGGCCAGATCGTGGCGCACGAGGACTTCCGGTTGCAGCAACAATCCCGCGCCTGCGATCGCGGCCATCCGCAGGCCGTTGCCGTCATTGCACGTGAATACCGGTTCCGTGGACAAGTGCGGGCTGTCCTGGTCCCCGAGCTTCCAGCCGTGACGGCTGTTCCATACCGTGTGAGACAGGCAGTGATGCGCGGCCAGGTCCTGCGGCGTCTCCGGCCGCCCGTACCGGGCGAGATAGTCCGGCGACGCACAGATCACCATGCGATACAGCGTCAACGGCTTGGCAACCAGGTCGGCATCGCCCAGGTCGCCAATGCGGATCGCCAGATCAAAACCCTCGTCGATCAGGTCGACGTTGCGATTGCTCAATTCCAGTTCGACACGCACGAGCGGATACCGCTGCCGGAACGTCGCGGCCAGCGGCGCGATCACACAGGCGCCGAAGGTGATCGGCGCGCTGATGCGCAACGTGCCGGACGGTGACGCGCGCAGCCGTTCGACCGACGTTTCGGCGATCCGCATGTGTTCGAGCGCGCGCTTGGCGTCATCGTAAAACGCGCGACCGGCATCGGTCAGGTTCTGGCGTCGGGTCGTCCGCTCCAGCAGGCGTGCGCCGAGGCGCTCCTCCAGTTCGCGCACATATTTGCCCACCATGACCGCCGAGAGTGCCAGCCGCCGTGCTGCCTCGGTGAAGTTGCCGCCCTCCACGACGGCAACGAAGGTTTCCATCGCACGCAGTCTGTCCATATTGCGAACTATAGGTTAGTAGTGTCGGAAATTAGAGCATATTTATGGGCTCTTCGGTTCGGGGAAGAATGGCGACGTTTCCACCTGAATGCGAAAAGGAGTGTTCGATGAAGATCGTCGTAATCGGTGCCGGCGGGGACGTCGGCCGTTCCGTGGCAGATGAGCTGGCGCGTGACGGCAAGCACGAAATCATTCGTGTCGGCCGCACCCGTGGCGACCGCCAGGTCGACATCACCCGTGACGACAGCGTGGGTTCGCTGTTCGAGCAGATCGGGCGCATCGACGCCATCGTGGTCGCCGCGGGCAATGTCATTCTGGCGCCCATCGACGAGATGACGGCGGCGGATTTCCACCAAGGCCTGCAGGACAAGCTGCTCGGTCAGGTGCGTGTCGCGCTGGTGGGTCAGCATTTCCTGAGCGACGGCGGCTCGATCACGCTGACCTCGGGCATCGCGGTCGATGATCCGGTCGCGCAGGGCGCCCATGCCGCAGCGTCGAATGCCGCGATCGAAGGGTTCGTGCGTGCCGCCGCATGCGATCTTCCGCGCGGGCTCCGCATCAATGCCGTGAGTCCGACCGTGCTGACGGAATCCATGGACCGGTTCGGGCCATTCTTTCCCGGCTACGAAGGTGTGCCGGCGGCACGCGTGGCATTGGCCTACCGCCGCAGTGTCGAGGGGGTGCATAGCGGTCGCATCTATCGGGTCGGTCATTGAAGTGACGGGCCCGCATGCCGGCACCTGCGGCACGCGCCGGGCCGGTACACCGGAAACCGCAGCGCACGCGTCATCGCGCTCGGGTATGCTGCGTCACTGTTGACGCGCCTGGCGAACGAATCGGGCACGACGATGCATGGCGCGGCCGATACCGCGCTGGCAGCGCCCCGTTCGCCGCGCGACGCCCCTTCGATTTCCGGAAAAAAAGGACCCCTCATGGCAGAACTGGACCACGCACTTTACGAGCAGATCGGCGCGCTGAGCGAGGCCGGCGACGCGCTGGCGGAGGACGAGGATTTCGAAGGCGCGCTCGCGAAATACCGGGAGGCGTTCGACCTGCTGCCCGAACCCAAGACCCAGTGGGAAGCCGGCACCTGGCTCATGGCCGCCATCGGCGACGCGAACTTTTTTCAGGAAGACTACGCGGCCGGACGCGACAATCTCGGCTACGCGATGCGGTTTCCCAACGCGATCGGCAACCCGTTCCTGCACCTGCGGCTCGGTCAGTGCCAGTTCGAACTCGGTGATCTCGACCGCGCGGCGGACGAGCTGATGCGCGCCTACATGGGCGGCGGGCCGGAGCTTTTCGAGGACGAGGACGACAAGTACCTGCGCTTCCTGGCCACGCGGGCGGACGGGATCCAGGTGCCTTGACGGGTGCGCGGCGCGAGTCCCGGCCAATGAACCCGGCCCGCGCCCCCGACGCCATGCCGCTTCATCGAGGCCGATGGCGCCCGTTCGGGCTTTGACGTATCGGCGAAGCGGAAGGGGATATCCGCGCCGCGCGCGAAGCGGGTTCGACAACGGAGGTAGCGCAGCGCCGGATGCATGTCGGTGGAACCGGCACGCACGTATCAGCGTTTCCACCAATATGGAAAACGCGAGGCCGGCCGATGTTGCAGAGAGGACGTGAACAATCGATCCGAGGCCCATTGTGACGACATCTGCAACGAACGGCGTGAATGGCGTGCCATCCGAAACCCCCGACGCAACAGCGGCTTCCGGCGACGCCGAACGCGCCCCGTCGATCCTGCTGGTCGACGACGAGCCGAACGTGCTGTCGGCGCTCAGGCGCGTGCTTCGTCCCACCGGCTACGACGTCCTGACCGCCGACAGCGGCGAGGCCGCACTCGCGATCCTGGCGTCGACGGAGATCGACCTGATCGTGTCCGACATGCGGATGCCGCACATGAGCGGCGCGGAATTTCTGGCGCGCGCACGGGCGTTGTACCCGGACACGATGCGCATCCTGCTGACCGGTTATGCGGAGATCGCGTCGGTCGTGCAGGCCGTCAACGAAGGCGGCGTGTACCGCTACCTGAACAAGCCGTGGGACGATCACGACCTGCTGCTGACCATCGAGCAGGCGTTGGAGCAGCGCAGTTTGCGCCGCGAAGCGGCCCGGCTGGCCGCGCTGACGGAAGCGCAGAACGACGCGCTGCGCCGGTTCAACACGGAACTCGAAACGCAGGTGCGTGCGCGCACCGAGGAGCTCGGCCAGACCGTGATGTTTCTCGAGGCCGCGCAACGCGACCTGAAAAGCAGCTTCACGGCGATGGTGCAGGTCTGCGCGAGCATGATCGAACTGCGTTGCGGCGCTGCCAGCGGCCACGCGATGCGGGTCGGCGAGATCGCGCGCCGGCTCGCGCTGGCGGCACAGATGAGCGAGCTGCACGCGCAGGACGTCTATTTCGCGGGGCTGCTGCACGGCATCGGCAAGCTGTCGCTGCCGGACGAATTGCTGCACAAGCCGCTCACGCGGATGACGACGGACGAGCAGCGGCTGTTCCACGAGCATCCGTTGCGGGCGCAGATGGTGCTGACGCCCGTCGCGCAATTGCACAAGGTCGCGTCGATCGTGCTGCACCAGTACGAGCGCTTCAACGGGCGCGGCACGCCGGACGGGCTGATCGGGGAAGTGATCCCGCCTGGCTCGCGGATCGTGGCGATCGCCCGCGATTTCGAAGGGCTGCGCCACGGCGAAATCGGCGCGCCGCATTCGATCGAGCAGGCGATCGACGTGTTGCGTTCGCAGGCCGGCGTGCGTTACGACCCACTACTGGTCGAGCGCTTCACCGAGCTGATGCGCGACCCCGCGAGTCTCGGCATCGCGGCATCCGTCGCCGAGATCCGGTCGGCGCAACTGCGCGAAGGCATGCGGCTCGCCGACGATCTGCGCACGCATCGCGGCGTGCTGCTGATGACGAAGGGCAGCGTGATGTCCGCGCATCAGATCGAACTCGTGCGGCGCTTCGAGACGCGCGAAGGGACGCCGTTCGACATCCTCGTGCTGGCCGGCCCGGCGGCGTCGGCGCAGGCGCCCGACGCAGGCGCGCCGCCGGCGTGACGGTCGCGGTGCGCGTTCGACCGCGCACCGCGACGATGCCTTCACCCAGCCTCGGACGCCCGACCATGCACGGCACCTACAACGTCCCGCTTGTCCTGCTGTCGCTCGCGATCGCGACGCTGGCCTCCTACACGACGCTCGACCTCGCGGCGTTCATTTCGCTGCTCGACAACCCGAAGCTGAAGCGGGCCTGGCTGGCGGGCGGCGCGGCGGCGATGGGCACCGGCATCTGGTCGATGCATTTCGTCGGCATGCTCGCGTTCTCGCTGCCGATCCCGCTCGGCTATGCATGGCAGGGCACGGGCATCTCGCTGGCGATCGCCGTGCTCGTGTCGTACTTCGCGCTGAACGTCGTCACGCGCGCGCGGCTCGGCTGGCGGCGGCTGTGCGCGGGCGGCGTGCTGATGGGCGGCGGGATTGCCGGCATGCATTACACGGGCATGGCCGCGATGCACATGCAGCCGGCCATTCGTTACGATGCCGCGCTGTTCGCCGCATCGATCGGCATCGCGGTGATCGCATCGACGGCCGCGTTATGGATCGCGCAGGCATTGCGCGCGCGGCAGGCGCGCCACGCGACCGTGCAGCGCATCGGCGCGGCCGTCGTCATGGGCGCGGCCATCACCGGCATGCACTACACGGCGATGGCCGCCGCGCATTTCGCGCCGGATGCACGGTGCGGCGCCGCGCAAGGGGTCGACGCGCCGTGGCTCGCGACGACGGTCGCGCTGTTTACGATGGCGACGCTGGTTGTCACGCTGATGCTGTGCCGTTTCGATGCGCGCACCACCTTCCTGCGCGGCATGACCGACACGCTCGAGCGGCTTGTGCGGTTGCGAACCGACGAACTCGAACGCGCGCTGCGCCGCTACGAGCAGACGACGCAGATGCTGCAGCGCACGCGCGAGAACATGGCGGCCGAGATCGACGAACGCAAGGCCGCGCACGCGCAGCTCGAACAGGAGAAGGACGAACAGCGGCGCCTGCTGCATGCGCTCGCGGAAACGCACGAGCAGTTGCTGCAGTCGGAAAAGCTCGCGTCGATCGGCCAGCTCGCGGCCGGTGTCGCGCACGAGATCAACAATCCGATCGGCTTCGTCAGCGCGAACCTCAATACGTTGAAGGCATGGGTGCGCAACCTGCTCGACGTGATCGCCGCGCACGAAGCCGTGCTGCCGCAGCTCGATCCGACCACCCGCGACACGCTGACAGCCGTGCGCCGGGCCGCGGATCTCGACTACGTTCGCGACGAGATCGTGACGCTGATCGACGAATCGATCGACGGCGCGCTGCGGGTGCGGCGCATCGTGCAGGACCTGCGCGATTTCTCGCGCCCGGCCAGCGACGAATGGCGCGTCGTCGATCTGCACGCGGGGCTCGAGAGCACGCTCAACGTCGTCCACAACGAACTCAAGTACAAGGCCGACGTCGTGCGCGACTACGGCGATATCCCGCCCGTCGAATGCCTGCCGTCGCAATTGAACCAGGTATTCATGAACCTGCTGGTCAACGCGGCGCAGGCGATTCCCGAGCATGGCGTGATCACGATCCGCACGTCGAGCGACGGCGACCAGGTGTCGATCGAAATCAGCGATACCGGCGCGGGCATGACGCCCGACGTCATGCGGCGGATCTTCGATCCGTTCTTCACCACGAAGCCGGTCGGGCAGGGCACGGGGCTCGGGCTGTCGGTGTCGCACGGGATCGTCGAGCGCCATCGCGGCACGATCGACGTGACGAGCGCGCCGGGGCGCGGGACCACCTTCCGGATCCGCTTGCCGGTCCGGCGTGCCGTCGACCGCGCGAGTGCGGCGGCGCTGGAGCAACGCGCGTGACGCGATCGCCGCCCGCCGCTCGCGTCGTGCGTCACGCCGGTCGCTTGCGGCGCTGACGACGAAAGAAATGCCAGAACATCGCGCTCGCGTCCGGCCCCGTCGCGGAATGGAACGGCTCGCGCGGGTCGCCGCCGCTCCATGCATGCGGCAGCCGGTGGACGATGCACACCCTGACGACGAGCCGCCCGGCCTTCAGATAATCGACGTAAGCGGCATCGTCCCGCGCGTAGCTGTGTTGTTCGCCGACGCGGATCGCGCCGTGTTCGTCGACGAGCCGGTTGAGCCGCGCGAATGCGATGCCGAGCTGCGTCGCGTTCCGGTCGGTGACGACCGTATCGAGCGCACCGTGCACGACGAGCGCCGGCATGCCCGGATAGGACGCGACGTCGGCGCAGGCGTCGAGCGCATCGAGCGGGTCGTCGCGGATGCCGCGTCGCATCAGGCTCATCGCGGCCATCGCCGACGACGGCGGGGCAATGGCCGGCCCCGAGTGCAGGCCCACCGCCGCGAAACGGTCGGGATACCGAATCGCCAGTGCCGCCGCGAGCCCCGCGCCGGCCGACAGGCCCGCCACGTAGATCCGGTCGCGATCGAAGCCATGGTGCCGCACGATCGCATCGACCAGCGACACGACGGCCGCGGCTTCGGACTGCGTCGCATCACCATGCCAGTGCCAGCAGCGGTGCGCATGCGCGGTCTTGGCCTGCTCGGGAAACAGCACGGCGAACCCCGCACGCTCGGCGAGGCGGCACATGCGCGTGCCCGCTGCAAACGATTCGGCGGTCTGCTTGCAGCCGTGCAGCATGACGACGACCGGCAGCGCGGCTGTCGCGGCCGGCGCGGCGGGAAGATAGAGCGCGTACGCCAGATGATTGACGAGGCGGCCGGCGCTCGGGCCGGCGGAGTGAAACGAGCGCAGCCACGTGCCGGGCGGCGTGTCGGACGCCGCGCGTGCAGCATGCGCGGTGCGCGTGCGCTTGGCGGAACGGACGCTGGCCGCCGGCGTGGAGGCCCGTCGAGTGATTTTCCCGGCGGCTTTTTGCGGCGTCTTGGCGGAAGCGACTTTCGGTGCGGCCTTTTTGGCGGCCGGCCGCGGCCTGCCGGCCACCTTCTTCGGCCGTGTACCGGTCGCGATTGAGAGGAGTTCGAGAGGCCGCAGCCAGAGGCTGGATCGTTTCCTGGGCATATGCAGTTTCGTGCCGGCTGCCGGCCGCGGCAGTGCGAGGCGGCCGGATTCGCCGTCGGGATGAAAGTCGACCGGCTGCGGAGCAAGGTTCGTGCTGCCGCCCGCGACCGCAGCGGAACCGGGCGGCCGAGCGCATGCAACGGAAAAACGCGATCCTGCGTCGCGGCGGCGATTCGACCCGGCCAAGCGGAATGGTAACCGTCCGATGTGACTTGTGTGCGAACCGCAATGCCGAAGTCCGCTTCCACCCTGCCGCGCGCAGCGCTACCGGCGATCCAGCAGCGTGTCGCTCAGTACCGCGAACGCCGCGCCCGGCAACGCATTCAGATGTTCGACCACGCGGCTGACCGGATAGAACGACTCGACCGCATCGTCGAGAATGCCGATGCCGATCAGTTCGACGCGCCGTGCGCGCAACGCGTCGACGCGTGCGTGCAGGTCGGTGCGCAGGATCGCCGGGTGGCCGTCGCCGGTGGCCGGGGAGCCGTCGGACAGCACCATCAGGATGCGCCGGCGTGCGCGCGTCGACAACAGCCGTTCCGCGGCCCAGCTCAATGCCTCGCCGTCGGGATTCTCGTGGCCGCATTCGAGGCACGCGATGCCGCTCGGGTTGTCGGAGTCGAACCGCTTGTAGACCCGCAGGTCGAGCCGTTCGACGAACCGGTTGTAGCCGAACGTGCTGTGACCGCCGTCGATCCAGCGCTGGTAGTGCGTGCGCATCGCCGTATCCTCGGCGGAACTGTAGCCAAGCACTTCGCACGCGAAGCCGAGCTGAATCAGCGCGTCGCACAGCGCGGCCGCGCAGAGCGTCGCGAGTTCGATCTTGCTGCCCGCCATCGAGCCGCTGCAGTCGATCAGCAGGCTGACCGCCGCGTCGCGCCCGGGCGTCGCACGCCTGACGCGAAACGGCGTGCGGTAGCCGGGGGACGTCGCGACGCGGGCGAGCGCCGCACGGTCGAGATCGCCGCGCTCCTGTTCGCGCTTCCAGCGGGTGTGCTCGTCCACCTTCAGCGCCCGTTCGAGCTGCCGCTTGAGCGCCCCGGTCTGGGCGCGGGCCGCGCCGAGCAGACGATGCCAGCGCGCCGGTTCGCCGCGGCCGGTGAAGTCCGCCACCGTGTCGAATGCGGTGGTCAGCGGGACCGACAGCAGCGGCCGGTTCTCCGTCGACAGGCGGATCGCGCCGGCGGACGCATCGCACGGCGTCGGCGGTTGCGCCGACGTTGCCGTGTCGGCGATCGTCGCGGCGCCGGATTCGGCGGCGGCAGGCGCGCGCGCATCGTCCGCCGCGCCCTGGCCGTCCGGGTCGAACTCGGCGGCGATCGCGTCGCTGCCGATCGTGCTGCCCGGATCGGCCGTGAACATCATGTTGTTGACGCCGGCCGACGCCAGCGCGCGCACACGTTCGACGATGCGCCGCGCCGCGCGGATGCTGTCGGCCGTCGACGTCGCGGCGCGCGCTTCGTCGACGACATCGTCGCAGGCGGCCAGCGTCGCGTCGAGCGACGGCAGGCGCTCGACGGCTGCGGGCCGCTCGTCCCACAACGCGCGCTCGATGCGCCACAGCAGCTTGTCGCGCCATGCGACGCGCGGCCACCGGCGCAGCGTATCGGCGCCGGTCACTGTCCGCATCCGGCGCAGGAACGCCTGCGCGCCGGGATAACGCGCGACGAGGCACGCGGCTGCGCGGCGGTCGTCGATCGCCTGCGCGAGCGCGCGCACGGCGGGCGATGCGAGCGCGGCCACGGTGTCGCTGGCGCCGAAGCGCAGGCGCGCCGCATGCAGGTCGACGAAGCCGGTGAGGGCAGCGTCGTCGATCTCGCCGGCGAGCCATCTGTCGGGCAGCACCAGCACGTCGTGCTCGACGGCCGGGCCGTGGCTCGCGAACCGCACGTCGATGCCGTGCCGTTGCGCGAGCGTGCGCGCGAGGCGGCCCAGACGCTGCGCGCGTGCGTCGTCGTCCCGGTTCATCGGCTTCACCCGTCCACGTCGATGTAGTGACGGATGATGGTGCGAATCAGGTCGGCGTCTTCCGTGTCGACTTTCGCGTAGATCGTCGGGCCGGCGGCGGCTTCGGGGTCGCCGGTACGCAGCATCAGTTCGGCCCAGTCGAGCAGGCGCCGTGTCGAGAACGCGCTCGCCAGATCCTCGCGAACGAACGCGGCGCGGCAGTCGGCCGCGATCGCGGCGAGCGTGTCGGCCATCGCGGGCGACATCGCCGCGCCGAAGGTCCGCCGCAGCACGTGCGCCTCGTCGGCCGGCGGCAGGTAGTCGAGGTGGTACACGCGCCAGCGGTCGAGGAACGCCTCGTTCATCACGTTGGCGCCCTGGTACAGGTGGCGGAACCGTCCCATCGCCCCCACCGCGTTGGCGGTCGCGAACAGCCGGAACGACGGATGCGGGGCGACGATCTCGTTGCCTTTCTCCTTCAGCAGCAGGCTGCCGCCCGGCTCGAGCACGGCGGTCAGCACCGCGAGGATCGCCGGTTCCGCGAAGTCGATCTCGTCGACGATGAGCCACAGGCCGTCGCGCATCGCCGTCGGCAGCACACCGTCGATCCAGACCGTCTCGCCGCCCTTGACGGTCCAGAAGCCGACGAAGTCGCCCACTGTCGTCTGGCCGTTCATGTTCGAGCGCAGCACGCCGTGGCCGGTCTGTGCGGCGGCCTGTTCGATCAGGCTCGTCTTGCCGGTGCCCGTATGGCCGATCAGCAGGACGCGGCGGTTCTCGACGACATCCTCGAGCGCGCTCGTCGCCCGCGCGGTAAACAGGTAGGCCGGATTCGGCGGCGGTACGAGCGGGCCGCCGGGGCCGCGCGGCATCGGCACGCCGCCGACGCGCACGAGGTGGGCCGCATCGGGGGCCGCGGCCGGTCGCGACGCATGCGCACGACGCAAGTCCTGCATGAATCCGTCGCGATGCGCGGGCGGTGCGCGGTCGTCGGACGCGCGCCGCACGAAGCCTTCCCGAAGCCACTTGTGCAGCTTCGCGTCGAGATTGTCGGCATCGACGACGGTGTCGACCGACGTGCTGCCGTCGGGCCGGTGATGCTGGATGCGGAACAGGTGCGCGCGCTCGGAGCGGCTGACGAGCCATTGTCCGGCGGACGGGTCGGCCGGGTGCCGGTAGACGCCGAGTACCGGCGGCGCGGAGGAGGGGGCGGCGGGTGCATTCATGGTGGCGGACGGGCGTGGTCGGTCAGCGCTTCATGGCTTCGATGCATCGTGCCGATTGTATAGGCTTGCCGAGCGAGAGGTCGTGCTGGCGTTGCCGGGTTTCCCGGGCTGGGGGCGATCGTCCGGACGACCGACCTGATCACGGCGTTGCCGCGTCATGTCGGCCAGACCCTGGCTCAGGCGAGCGGCCTGGCGGTTCATGCCTGCCCGGTCCCGGTCGAAGGCTTCGCGGTACGGCAGCATTGGCAGGCGCGTGATCACCACGAGGCCGGCGACCGGTGGCTGCGCGGCGTCGTGATTCGACCGTTCGGTGCGGCGCCCTGACCGGCGGCTTCGGCGTTCGGGATCGACGCAGGACGTCGCGCGGCGGTGGCGCGGCGGTTTCCGGGCGGTAGCCGTATCAGGCCCGATCCGTCGTTTCGGCGCCGAAGCGGTCCACCACGAATTCGGTGAAGCTGCGCAGCTTCGGTGATTTCCGCGTCTCTCGCAGATAAAGCAGCGTCATCGATCGTTCGGGAGCGGCGAAGTCCGGCAAGATCTCGATGAGGCGCTGCTCGCGAATGTCGTCGCGTATCAACATCGAAGGAAGCATCGCGATACCGAGCCCGCTCAATGCCGCCCGGCGCAACGCATCCGCACTGTCGGTCTTCAGTCTGCCGTCCACGGCGACGCTCATCGGCCCGTCCGGACCTTCGAGCATCCATCGCGATTGCGCCGCGTGCCACGCCGATCGAGGCGGATAGGCATACGTCAGGCATTGATGCTCGCCAAGCGTGTGCGGGGCGGTCGGTGCGCCATGTTCGGCAACGTACGCGGGCGATGCACAGAGCACCAGCCGGTACGGCGCGAGCGGACGCGCGACCACGTCCGCGCCGGCGAACGCGCCGATGCGAATGGCTGCCTCGAAACCTTCATCGAACAAATCGGCGAGCGAATCGGTGGCGACGATATCGAGCTTGATCTCGGGGTAGCGCCGGTAATAGTCCGGGAGCGCGGGAATCAGGCACTCGTTCGTAAACACCACGGGTGCCGTCACGCGCAAGCGCCCGCGCGGCTGCTGCAGATGATCGAGCGCCAGCCGCTCCGTATCGTCGACCAGACCGAGGACTTCGACGCATCGCGCGTAGTAGGCGTGGCCGAACGCGCTGACTTTCTGCTTGCGCGTCGTGCGGTGGACGAGGACCGTGCCCAGGCGGCTTTCCAGCGCCTGCAGGTAGTTGCCGACCATGGTCGGCGACAGATCGGACGCTTGCGCGGCCGCGGTCAGGCTACCCGTTTCCACGATACGGACGAATACGGCCATCGCCTTGAGGAGATCCATTGCGCAATGGTACTGGATTCTGTTTCAAGGCGACGCGCGTTGATCGGCCGCCGCTTCGGCCCGTACATTGCGACATCCACGCGAAAGGAGGGCAGCCATGCTGTATGAACTCACGACGTTGTCGTGTCCGCTTCCGGATCAGGATAGGGTGTCGCGCCGCGCGCATCGCTGGGTATCCGATGCCGGCGCGCCAGGGAGGCTACTGGGCGCATGGCGCACGGAGATTGGCGAGTTGTCGCGGATCGTCGTGCTGAGGGGCTTCGACACGACGGATGAATTGCAACACGAACGCAACCGGGCCTTGAGCGCCGGGCAACCTTTCGGGATTGAAAGCGCGTCCGTTCGATTGACGATGGAAAGCTATGCGCTGTTTCCTTTTCTACCCGAGATCGAACCGCGGGTATTCGGCGATTTCTACGAGATTCGCCGTTACTGGCTGAAAGCCGGCGGTATCGCGCCGACCATTTCCGCGTGGGAACGGGCGGTGGGCCCGGCCAAAGACTATACGTCGCATCTCGTTTGCAACATGTACGCGCTCGATGGACCGCCGCGTATCGTGCACATCTGGGGATTCCCGAGTCTGGAAGAGCGGATGGCGTTGAGAAAACGGCACTACGCGGCGGGTCTCTGGCCACCGGCCGGCGGCCCGGAACAGATCGAAAGGGCGACCTCGACGATCGCGTTGCCGGAGGCGTGGTCGCCGTTGCATTGAACGCGCCGCCGGCGCAGGCCGTTTTGGGGGCAGTGCGCCGATCGGTCACGCGCCGGCTGTATTGCCGCGATTTCCCGACCGGGCGATGAGCGCCGGCCACTCCGCTCGAGCTGGACGGATCGGGCGGAGAAGCGCGGTGCGACGGTGGGCGCCGCTCGCGCGAGCCTCGACGAGCGATGCTAGGCGATCGTGCCGGATACGGCATCGAGCAGCCAGCTTGCGACGCGCCGGCTCGCGTGGCTGCGGCTGCTCGCGCGTCGTTGGATCAACGATGTTTGCGCGAGACATGCGAGCGGCATCGCGTCGAATTTCACCAGCTCGCCGGCCGCCAGATGGTCCGCAACCAGCGACTGGCGCGCGAGCGCGACGCCGGCGCCGCGGCGGGCAGCCTCGATCATCAACCCTGCGTCGTTGAACACGATCCGCCTGCGCGGTTGCCGGATCTCGCATCCGTTGAGTTCATGCCACGTGTCCCACGACTGGTGGCGCGATCCGCCGAGACGGCTGCAGTCGTCCTCGAGCAACCTCATCCCCGCGAACGGCTCCGCGCGACACGCAGGGCTTGGCCGGCTGCCCGGCGCGTGGACCGGTACGAGCACGTCATCGGCTGCCGTCATCCGTTCTCCCGGCATGCCCGCCTTCGGATGCAGGCGGATCGCGAGATCGAATTCGCCGTCGTCGATCGCGACGATCTCGTCCGACACGTGCACCTCGAGACTGATGTCTTCGAATGACAGGGACAGCGCTTCGAGCCGGGGAGCGAGCCAGCAGTGCGCGAACGACGAAACGACGGACAGGCGGACCGTTTCCCGGCGATCGGCGAGCCGGCTGTCGGCCCTCGCGAGCGTTCGCAGCACGCCTTCCGCCGTGGCCAGATAGGCCAGGCCATCACGGGTGAGCGCGAAGCGGCCCTGCTCTCGATGGATCAGGCACGTCCCGAGGCGCGTTTCGAGCGCGGCCACGCGCTGGCTGATCGCACTCTGCGACACGCCTATTTCGACAGCCGCCTGCCTGAAGCTCTTCAGCCGGGCGACCGCCTCGAAGGCCCGAAGCAAGTGCGTTTGGGGCGGATCACGGCGTACGGGCATCATCAGACCTTATAGCTGATAAGAAAAACGCGATCGACAGCGACCATCCGGACCCATAGATTACCCGGACGGAATCAAAAGACAAGGGAACGGCGATGACGAATCAGTTCGAGATGCTGGCGCGCTGGACCGCCTGGGCGAATGAGCGCATGTATCAGGCATGCGCCGGCCTTTCATCGGATGAGTATTTTCTCCCACGCGCATGCGCGTTCGGCTCGATCCACCATACGCTCAATCATCTGCTTGCCACGGACCGCATCTGGCTCGGCCGGCTCTCCGGGGAGGGCCACGCCATCCCGGCCCTGGACTTTGTCGTCTGCGACGATTTCGACAGCCTGCGGACCGAACGGCGAGCCGAGGACGAGCGGCTCGCGCGCATCGTCGGCGTTGTCGCGCGCAACGACCTGAACGCCGACGTGAACTACACGAGCATGGACGGAACGCCGCAGCGCAAACCGCTCGGGCTGGTCCTTTCCCATCTTTTCCTTCATCACGCGCACCATCGCGGTCAGGTTCATGCGTTGCTGTCGCAAACGCCCGTTGCGCCGCCCGCGCTCGACATCACGTATTTTCCGCTTGGGTGATCCAAGCTCGAGTGGAAAGAGCGGCGCGTGCGGGCGGAAAGTGCGACGATCAGGTGTACTGGATGTGCCGCGCCGCTCACGCGATCGGCCACTGCAGGATCACGATCCCGTCGTTGTAGTCGCGGTCGGCGCCGTCTTCGGCGCCGAGCCAGCCGAGCCAGACGGTATCGCCGGCGGACAGCGGCGCGAGCCGCGCATCGGTCGCGGATGGCCGGCCGTTGGCCGACGCGTCGATCCGGATCCTGCCGCCGCGCGAGTTCAGCGTGAACTGCCTGACGCCGTCGTTGCCGTTGCCCGCGAATGACGCGGCCGGTTCCGGTGCGTCGTCGATGAACAGTTTCAGGTCCTGCCGGTCGGCGGCATTCGCGTAGAAGGTCGCCTTGAAATCGGTATTCGGCGGCAGCGTAAAGCTGCCGTTGCGGTCGGACGACGGCTTGAAACCGGGCTGCTTCGTGTCGGGCCGGCTGCCGGCGATCTCGATCGTCGTTTCCCAGCGGAAGTAACCGGACACCGCGCCGTCGCGATCGAGCACCGCGAAATCGGCCGTGCAGGCGGTGGTGCCGGCCGCCAGCACCTCGCTGCGCCACACGTGGTCTTTCATCGGCCGGCACGACGGATGAAGCAGGTCGTCGCCGTCCGGCACCGGCTTGGCGGCATCGCGCACTTCCGCTTCGATCGGCGCGACGATGCCGGCGTCCTTCAACGCGAACCGGATGAACAGCACGCTCAGCTCCGCGCGCAGCGCCAGCGCGGTTTCGCGCAGATGAAGCTCGTCGCCGGGCGACAGGCCGGCAAACAGCCGGTTGTCGTTGTGGCCGACCTGCCCGGCGTCGCCCGGGCTCAACACGTAGATGTGCCGGCCGTCGATCACGGTCGGCGCATCGGCGTTCCGGCTCGCATCGGGGTGGGCCGACAGCAGCGTGACGGCGTCGACGACCGCGAGCACATCGCAACGAAGACCAGACATGAGCACCTCCTGCGCAACAAGGGGGCGGCACGGGCAGCCGTCGCGCGGCCGCCCGCCTGCCGCGATCAGTTATGGATCGAGATGAACGGATCCCACGAGAAGCAGCCCTGGCTCTGGCAGTTGCGATCGATGATCTGGAACTGGAAGTGGTAGGTCACGCGGCCGACCTTCAGGCATTCCGACGACCAGTAGTAGTTCGCGACTTTCTGGCACGTCGGCACTTCCGGCTTGCTGGTGTTCGGCACCGGGATCGACGCTTCCGCCACCCGCGGCGTCGGCGTCGAGATCAGGTCGTTGCCGACGTTGCCGATGAACTTGTAGAACACCACCTGGTTCTCGAAGCCCAGCGACAGGCTCGTTTCACGCCAGCGGATCAGGTCGCCGACCTGCGCTTTCAGATCGAGCTCGCCGCCTGCCTGCCCGGAGATGACGTTGTCCTGGTTGGTCACCATATAAACATAACGCCAGTCGATCAGCGTCGGAGCGGCCGGGTTTTTGCTGGGATTCGGATATTTTTTGAGAATGGTTTCGGTATCGAACGAAACGAGCACATCGGTAACGCGTGACATGGAAGCTCCCGTTTGAAGTAATGGGACTTATCGTTGCGCGAATTGCTTCGTGCGGCCGCCATCGCCTTGTGCCGCAAGGATTTGCTCCGGAGGCGGCAGGTGCTGAAGCGACGGCGAATGCAGATTATCCCGTTCGGTTAATTATGGAAGCTGTAAAAGTAAACAGGTCGTTATGATTAAATCGATTAGTAATTTTAAAATCGGAATCAATCGATTCGATACGCCACATAAATATGGCGACATTGAATCTGTTAATCGTTTGACCGATTATCGGCGGGGAGGAGGAAACGCGGGCGGGCCGTTTACCGGTAGGTCCACAGCCGGTGCAGCACGAACGTCGTCGGCGGGATCAGCAGCGCGATCGTGACGATGCTCATCCCGCGCGACAGGTCGAGTGCTTCGGCGCCGCGCGCCAGCAGCATCGTCTCGACGAAGCCGACCAGCGTGACCGCGAGAAAGCGCACCAGGTTGCGCGTGCGCACCGTCGACGCGAAGCTCCACAGCGTATTCGCGAGATACGAGAACGCGGTCGCGCACAGGAAGGCGACCGCGTTCGCGGCCACCAGCGTCGCGTCGAACAGCGCGAACATCGCCGCGGCGATCAGCGTGTGGAGCGCGGTCGAGCACAGCCCGGACACGCCGAAGCGCACGAGCCGCGTGCGTTCGGCGTGGAGCAGGTCGATCATGGCGGCGCGCATGTGTCAGCGGGCGCCGATCCGCGCGCGGGTCGGCTGCGTGCGGCGGCGGGCGGCCTGGCGGCGCGCGTCGCGCGCCACCGGCAGCTCGATCACCTTGGCGTGCACCTGGTAGCGGCGGCGGATCAGGTAGACGGGCCGTTGCTTCGACTCGTCGTAGATTCGCCCGATGTATTCGCCGACGACACCGATCCCGATCAGTTCGATGCCGCCAATGAACAGCGTGACCGAGATCAGCGACGCGTAGCCGAGCACCGGATTGCCGAACAGCAGCGTGCGGAAGATGATGAACGTGCCGTACAGGAACGCGAGCGCGGCGATGCCGACGCCGATGTAGGTCCAGCTGCGCAGCGGCACCGTGCTGAAGCTGGTGATGCCTTCCAGCGCGAAATTCCACAGCTTCCAGCCGGAGAACTTCGAGTGCCCGGCGCTGCGCGGGTCGCGCTGGTACTCGACGATCACGGTCTTGTAGCCGACCCACGCGAACAGCCCCTTCATGAAACGGTGCCGCTCGGGCAGGCTGCGCAGCGCATTCACGACCCGGCGATCCATCAGCCGGAAATCGCCGACGTTCTCCGGCAGTTTCACGTCCGACAGCATGTTGTGCACACGATAGTAGATCGCGGCGGCGGTGCGCTTCGCGAACGAATCGCACGCGCGGTTGCTGCGTTTCGCCGCGACGACTTCCGCGCCGTCGCGCCAGTGCTCGATCATCACGGGGATCAGGCTCGGCGGATCCTGCAGGTCGGCGTCGAGCGGAATCACCGCGTCGCCGGTGGCTTCGTCGAGGCCGGCCGTCAACGCCGCTTCCTTGCCGAAGTTGCGGGTGAGGTCGATCACGCGCACGCGCGGCTCGGTGGTGCCGATCCGGACCAGGCGCTCGAGCGTGTCGTCGCGGCTGCCGTCGTTGACGCAGACGATCTCGAAGCGGATCGCGTCGATGGCCGTCAGCAACGGCATCACGACGTCGAAGAAGCGCTCGACGGCCTCGCCTTCGTTATAGAACGGCACAACCAGCGAAACGAGCGGTGTGTAGCGTGGTTCCCGCATGATGACTCCCCTTGTCATGTCGCGTCACCGGTCGGCGCCGATGGTCGGGCGGCCGGTGCGGCGCATTCCGTACGCCGGGCGGTGGTGCGGCCGGACCGGATGCGTGAATCCGGTATCGGTCGAGTGGTCGTGCGCGTCGGGCATCGACGGCACGTCGTGTCTTTCCTGAGCGATCCGGCCGACGAGCAGCGCGAGCGACGCCAGCGTGACGAGCGGCATGAACTGGAACGGCAGATGCGGCATGACCGCGAGGCCGGCGAACGGCATCAGCCACAGCAGCATCAGCCATTCGCGATCGAAGCGCCGCCAGCCGTGGGTCCATGCATAGCGGGCGTACCACGCGATCACGAGGCCATACCAGGTCAGGTCGTAGTCGTACAAATACGGGCTGACGAGCAGGCACGCGCATACGAGCGTCGCGGCACGCAGCGCATAGGAGCACGCGCCGCGCCATGCGTAGACGACGGCGATCGCGGCGGCCGCGGCCGACAGCAGTTGCAGGCCGCGCGCGACGAGCACGGGCCAGCCGGCCATCGTCGCGAGCGCGAACACGGACGGCATGCGCGCGAGCTTCGCGTGACCGGTGCCGACGACCGCGTAGACGTTGCCGATCACGTGCGCGAACGTGATCCACGGACCGATGCCGAACGCGAGTGTCGCGAGCGCGACGCTGCCGGCGATCGTCGCGGCCCACGCGGCCAGCGCGCGCCACTGGCCCGCGCACAGCAGCGCGAGCGGGAACAGCACCGCGAGCTGCGGCTTCATCGTCAGCAAGCCGAAGCAGATGCCCGCCACCGCAGGCCGGCGGTTCAGCGCGAGCAGGCCGACGCCGGCGAGCATCGCGGTGAAGAGGCTGGTCTGGCCGACGATCACGGTGAGGAATGCGCCCGGGAACGCGAGCGCGCACAGCCAGGCGGCATCGCGCTGGACGATCGCGTGGATCGTCGCGGCGAACAGCGCATACGTGACGGCGAGCCACAGCACGAGCGCAAGCGTGTACGGCAGCCAGCCGAGCGGCAGCACGAGCAGCAGCATCGTCGGCGGATAAAGCCACGGCAGCGCGCCGCCCGCGAGCGTCATCGTCGGGACGGCCAGCTTCTGGACCGCGAACAGCGCGGGGAAATGCCACGCGTCGGCGCCGTGGCCGTGCGCGGCGAGCCACGCGGCGCTCCAGATCGGCGAGAAGTCCTGCGACAGCGGTTCCAGCGCGCCGTTGTGCGACAGGAGCACGCGCGTCACGTAGATCGCGATGAACAGCAGTTCGGTCAGCAGCGCGGCGGCCGCGTAGAGGCGCACGCGGTCGCGATTGAGCCAGTGCGGGTAGCGGCGCGGGCCGGCGATCGGCAGCTCCGGATGCACGTCGACGGATGCATGCAGGTGGCGGGCGAACGCAGGCGTTTTCATCGTGCGCTCCCGGATGCGAGCGCCGTGCGGCGCACGACGACGAACAGCACCGCGAGCAGCACGATCGGCCCGATCTGCGGCAGCTTCATCAGCCGGTTCAGCATCTCGAAGATCGGCAGCAGCCACGCGAGCACGAGGATGCCCTGGTCGCCCGGCAGCCAGCCCTCGTCGAGACCATGCGCGATCAGGCAGAAGACCGCGATGCCGAGCCACGTCAGTTCGTAGTTCCACAGATACGGCGTGGTCAGCAGCGTGGCGACCGCCAGCACCGCGCCGCGCAGGCGCATGTCGCGCGTACGGCGCCACACGCCGACGGCCGCGGCGATCGCGAGCAGGGCTACCGCCGCCTGTGCCGCGAGCGCGGCGGCCACCGGTGCGCCCGCGAGCCGCAACGCGGCGAACGGCGTCGGCGACGCGAGCCAGTACGACGCGAGCATGAAGTGCTGCTCGCGTACCGTCGACATCGCATGCGACAACCCGTGCAGCGCGGCCGGGCCGGCCAGTGCGACACCGGCCGCCGCGAACAGCGCCGCGCTGATCGCCGCCGCCGCGAACGTGCGCCAGGCGCGCGTCGCGATCAGCACGAACGGGAACACCACGGCCAGTTGCGGCTTGATCGCGAGCAGGCCGATCAGCACGCCGGCCACGACGGGGCGCTTGCCGAGCAGGTGCAGCGCCAGCGCGGCGAGGCCGGCGGTCAGGATGCTGTTCTGCCCGAACAGCGCGGACATGCACACGGCCGAGTACGCGACCACGACGAGCGCCGCGGCGCGCGGCACGGGAAGGTGCGCGCGCAATCCCGACAGCCTCGAGACGGCGAACGCATAGCATAAAAGACTGCCCGCGAAAAAGAGGAAGTAAGCGGGCAGGAAAGGCACGAGGGCAACCGGCGCGATGAACAGCAGCATCGTCGGCGGATAGAGCCAGGGAAGCGGCCGGTGTTGAAGAAACGCACCGAAGTGCGCGAACTCGGCCTGCACGAATGACGAAGGGTCGTAGGCCGATGCGGCATGGCCTTGCAACACGAGATGGGAAGCAGTCCAGAAGACCGAGAAGTCGGTGCCCGGACGGGCGATGGCGCTCGACGTGAAGCCGTCGGTCACGACGCCCCACACCACCAGCAGCGCGGCGAAGAGCATCAGCATGATGCAGCTGTACGGAATGATCCGGTCCGCCGTCAGCCATTGAGCGCAGCGGACGGCGCGATCGCGCGTTTCACGATTGGCTGTGTACATGATGCCCCGTATGTCGTGGTGGCTGCGTGGTCTGTCGCGGCCGTCTGATGTTGTCGTGCCTGCGGATCGAATCGCGTTGAAACCGCGTTGTCCGGTGAATTCATTGTTGAAGAAAAAATCGCGCGATGCAAACCACGCACTGGCAGACGATATAGGGACTGTCGAATAATGGGCTTGAAAACCCCGTTTTCAGGTATGAGAAATCCACGCGATCGGGTTTCATGTTTCCGGCGTGAAACATTCCGCGATTTTTACCGGCGTTGCAGCCCGCCGAACGCGCGGCACGCGACCGGCTTACCGCGTCCGGGAAAGTCCCAACGAAATTTTTTCCGGCCTTTGTGCAGCGCGACGACCGACATTCGGATCAGCCGCACCGGCGTCCCCGGATCGTTCAAATTTGAAACATATCGGTCATCGAGCCTGGGTCAGGGGAAGGCCGACATCGCTGGAACCCTTGACACGCCTCGATTTCGTTGAGCATGGCCTGCTCTTTGCGTAAGCGTTGGCACGGCAGTCGACGATGTGGCGACCGGCGGTTCTGAAGGCAGACACATGGAACCGGCCTCGGCGCCACATGCGGAAAAAATGACCGGAGCGCGCAGGGGAATACACAGCGCTAGGTCGACGAACCGCGCAAACGATCGTCGATCGACTTATCAGACCCGGAATCTTCAGGGCAATAAGACATCGGCATGGCAGCAGACGGGGAATAAAAATGAAAGACCACAGCACATCGCGGCTCGCAATCCGCGTTAAAAACATATTGCGGATTTGCCGGGCATTCGTTTCCCGGTCAACTGGATTCCATGCGTCGAATGGCCGTCGTGCCGTTCCGGTCGCCCGGCCAGCCCGGTTCATCCGGATGGTCGCTCCATATCCGCCTCTCTCGCGCTCCGCTTCACTGATTCCCGTTCGCACGGACGACGGTGTGCATCCCCGTTCCCGCCGCTGAGCGTCGCGTTTCGATTTTCTTGTAGTGCCGGTGGTGCCCGTCCCCGACGTCGCGATCGACGAAGGGAATTCAATAGCAGTCCGAAAGGAGAGTACTCATGTCAAGAGTCATCGAAAAGATCGCGTGGTTGATCCGGGATCAGCGAGGCGTGACGGCCATCGAATACGGCCTGATCGCCGCGCTGATCGCGATCGGCATCGTCGTCGCGCTGACGACGATCGGTACGGATCTGAAGACGGTGTTCAGCACGGTCGCGGCGGATCTGGACTCGATAGTAGCGGGCATCTGATGGACGGTACGGCGAACGGCTCGTCCGCTTCGTTCGTCGGCACCACACGGCATCAACAACCTGCCTCGACGTATCGATGCACGGTCATCCGACCAGCCGGTGCTCGAGGGTTTTGAAAGTCACCACGAAAGGAGATTCACCATGTCCAAGTTCATTCAACAAGCCGGCCGTTTCGTTCGCGACGAGGACGGCGTGACCGCCATCGAATACGGCCTGATCGCCGCACTGATCGCCGTCGGCATCATCCTGGCGCTGTCGACCATCGGGAAGGACCTGAAGACCGTGTTCAGCACGATCGCGGCCGACCTGGATTCCGCGGTTGCCGGTATCTGATGGACCGTGCCGCGGACGGCTCGGCCGGTGCAGTGCTCGAGCCGTCCCCGGCCATTCAGTCAACCTGGAACCGGAGACCATCATGGCAGCCACGATGCGTGCCGTCCGTCGCTGGATCGTCGACGAGCAGGGCGTGACGTCGATCGAATACGCGTTGCTCGCGGCGATGTTCGCCACCGCGGTGCTCGGCAGCGTCGTCACGCTGAAAGGCTCGCTTGCCGATACGTACGAGGTGATTGCAGCGGCCGTGACGGCCGCGGTCACCACCGCGCTGGTTATGGTTTCCTGATTCGACGAATTCGACCCGAGAGGTTCGCCATGCTACCTGTTGCGCCGCCTTACCCGATTCCGTTGTGCGTGACGCTGCTCGCGGTGGCGGCGGCCAGCACGGATATCGCGTCTCGCCGCATTCCGAACCGTCTCGTCGCGGTCGGGCTCGTCGGCGCGCTGGTTGCGCAGTGCATGCTGCACGGCTTGCCGGCCGGCGCACTCGCGTGGCTCGCCGGTGCCGCGACCGGTTTCGGCCTGCTGCTGCCGTTCTACCTGTTGCGCGGAATGGCGGCCGGCGACGTGAAGCTGATGCTCGCGATCGGCGCGTGGGTCGGGGCGGAAATGACGTTCTACATCGTGCTGGCCACGTTCCTGGCCGGCGGGATCGGCGCCGTTGCGTTCGCGCTGTTGCGCGGCCGGATGCGCCAGATGTTGGCGAACGTCCGCGTGCTGATCGCGCGCCGTTCGCAGGGGGCGCACGCGGAGGCCGCCGGCGGCTCCGTGGAAATCGCCTCGGTCGGCACGCTGCCGTATGGCGTCGCGATCGCGGCCGGCACGCTGGGCATGTTGTTCGCGTCGTGCGCATAGTGCGACGCGCAGGCAACGAGGACGGAGCGATCATGAACACGAACCATACCGAACCGAGACGCGACGCGCAGGTGGCGCACCTGCCCGATCCGTTGCCGTCGCGGGAGGCCCATACGAAACTGGGCACGCAGTTGCCGGCGGCGCCGCGCACGCTCGAGGAAACCGGGCTGAGCATGACGTTCGTCGCCGGGCTCGTGCTGAAGTCGACGCTGGTACTCGGCCGCCCGTCGTACGGCGACCTGGTCGAGCGGCACTGCCTGCCGCTCGCGGTGCTCGACGAGGTCTTCGCGTTCCTGGTGCGCGAGCATCTCGTCGAGCTGACCCATCGCGGCGCGACCGATCTCGACGTGACGTTCCGCCTGACCGACGCGGGCCGCGTGCTCGCGCTCGAGGAACGGGCACGCAGCGGCTACAGCGGCCCCGCGCCGGTGACGCTCGACGCGTATCTCAAATGCGTGAGCGCGCATTCGGTCCGCAAGCTGCACATCGGCCAGAGCGATGTGTGGGCCGCGTTCGAAGGGATCGTGATCGACACGTCGGTGCTCGATGCGGCGGCCGCGGCGCTGAACGCCGGCCGTCCGCTGCTGATCTACGGCCCGGCCGGCAGCGGCAAGACCTTCCTCGCCGAGCGGCTCGGCTCGCTGATGCACGGCCGCGTGCCGGTGCCGCATGCGATCTGCGCGGCCGGCGAAGTGATCCAGGTCTACGACCCGCTCGTGCATGTCGAGGCGGGGCAGTCGCCCGGCAGCCGGTCGGTCGATCGTCGCTGGCGCCTGTGCGCGCGGCCGGTCGTGATGTCGGGCGGCGAGCTGACGCTCGACGAGCTCGACCTGCGCCGCGACGAGGCCGCCGGCTTCTACCAGGCGCCCCCGC
Source organism: Burkholderia seminalis (assembly GCF_001718535.1). Taxonomy (NCBI): domain Bacteria; kingdom Pseudomonadati; phylum Pseudomonadota; class Betaproteobacteria; order Burkholderiales; family Burkholderiaceae; genus Burkholderia; species Burkholderia seminalis. The sequence goes on from NZ_CP013399.1 coordinate 1,051,771, forward strand.
ACATGAAAGCCAACATGGGCATGTACGTTGTCGACGATCTCGGCCGCCAGCGCGTCGAGCCGCGCGACCTGCTCAATCGCTGGCTGCGCCCGCTCGACCGCGGCGTCGATTTCATGACGCTCGAATCCGGCAACCGCTTCGTGATGCCGTTCGACGTGTGGCCGGTGTTCTCGAGCAACCTGGCGCCGGAACAGTTCTGCGACGACGCGTTCCTGCGCCGCCTCGGATCGAAGCTGCATGTCGGCCCGATGTCGATCGACGACTACCGTGCCGTGTACGAAGCGGCCTGCGCGTCGCTCGGGCTGGTGTCGGCGAGCGATGCCTTCGATTACCTGCTGCATCGGCTGCACCTGCCGACCGGCAAGGCGTTTCTCGCCTGTTTCCCGGCGGACCTGCTGCGACTCGTGGCCGCCGGCGCGCGGTATCGCGGCGATCCGCCCGAAGTGACGCACGACGCGCTGTACGACGCCTGGGCGAGCTATTTCGGCGCGGCCCCCGAACGTGACGGCGGCCATCCGCCGCCCATCGAGCGCGGCGGCCGCACGTTCATTACCGGCTGAGCCGATCCTTTCACGATTCGTCGAGGAGCATTGCCATGAAAAACAGTCGAGCGGTCATGATGCTGGTCGTCGCGATGGTCGCGGGTCTTGCCGCGGTCGTCTTCGCGTCCCACTGGCTGGTGCAGACATCCACGAGTTCGGTCACGCCGGTCGCGGTGGCCACCACCGACCTGAACCTGGGCGAACCGCTCGGGCCGAACCAGATCCACATGGTCAGCTGGCCGGCGGGCAGCGTGCCGACCGGCGCGTTCACCGACACGAAGGCGCTCGAAGGGCGCGTCGTGCGCACCAGCCTCGCGCGCGGCGAGCCGGTGATCGAGTCGAAGCTCGCGCCCGTCGGCACCAAGGGCGGCCTGTCCGCGGTGATCGCCGACGGCAGCCGCGCGATCACGGTGCGCGTGAACGACGTGGTCGGCGTCGCGGGCTTCGCGCTGCCGGGCAACTACGTCGACGTGATCGTCAACACGCAGGAACAACAGGGCAAGACCGACGGGCAGAGCATCTCCAAGATCGTGCTCGAACACATCCTCGTGCTGGCCGTCGCGCAGCAGGTCAGCCGCGACGACACCGCACCGAAGGTCGTGAACGCGGTGACGCTGGAAGTCACGCCCGACCAGGCCGAACGGCTCGACCTCGCGCGCAGCGTCGGCACGCTGTCGCTCGTGCTGCGCAACCAGGTCGACCAGAAGACGCTGAACACCGGCGGCGCGACCAAGCTGACGCTGCTGGGCAAGGAACCCGTGCCCGACGCGCCGCCGCCTCCCGCCCACGTGCGGCCGGTGCGCGTGCACGTCGCATCGCACGCGGCGCCGGAAGCACGGCGCGACTGCGTCGGCGTGCTGACGGGCGTGAAGGGCAGCGTCGAGTGTTTCTGAAGCAGATCAAACCAGCCAGACCAACAGATTGGCCGCCGGCCACGCGCGGCGGCCTGGGAAGTCGATAACCGGCACGGCGCCGGCCTCTCGGGGGATCAGACGAAATGAAGATCAAACCGCAATGCACAGGTACCGGCCCACTGCGGACGCGCGTCGCACGGGGCACGATGATGGCCGCGATCCTCTGTTCGGGATGGCTGACCGTTTATGGCGCACTCGCGCAGGAAGGCGTCGAGTCGGCCGCGCTGACGAAGGGCGGCGCCAGCGCGCCGGCCGCGGTCGGCAAGGGGCCGATGCAGATGACGATCAGCATGGGGCCGGTGCCGGCCGCCGCGCCCGCCGCGTCGGCGGGGCCGCTGCGCGGGCCGAACTGCGTCGGCGCCGTGCGCGAGTCGACCAGCGTCAGCGTGCCGCTCGGCAAGTCGCTGCTGGTGCCGATGCCGGAGCCGGTCCGCAATCGGACGATCGGCAATCCGGCCGTTGCGCAGGCCACCATGGTGTCGCCGCAGACGCTGTACATCCTCGGGCTCGCGGTCGGCACGACCAACATGATCGTGCAGGGCAAGAGCGGCGCGTGCCGCGTGATCGACGTCGCGGTCGGCGCGGATGCGGGCGGCCTGCAGGCGTCGCTGCTGCAACTGATGCCGGGCGAGCGCGACATCCACGTCTCGACCGCGGCCGGCACGATCGTGCTGGCGGGCACCGTGTCGAGCTCGCAGGCCGCGCAGCAGGCCGTGCAGATTGCCCGCGCCTACGGCGACAGCGCCGGCGATCCCGCCGCGGGCGGCAAGGGCGGCGGCGGCGTGCTGAACATGCTGAACGTCACGTCCCCGCAGCAGGTGATGCTCGAGGTGAAGGTAGCCGAGGTGTCGAAGACGCTGATCAACCAGATGGGCAGCGCGTTCAACATCCAGGGCGGGTTCGGTTCGTGGAGCGGCGCGCTGGTCAGCAACCTGCTCGCGGGCGTCGCCAGCGGGGCCGTCTTCAACAAGGCGAACAACAAGCCGTTCAGCATCGCGGCCGACGCGCAGAACACCGACAACCTCGTCAAGATCCTCGCGGAGCCGAATCTCGTGACGATCAGCGGCCAGGAAGCGACGTTCCTCGCGGGCGGCAAGATCTTCATCCCGATCCCGCAAAGCAGCGGCAACGGCACGTCGTCGATCACGCTGCAGGAAGAGGAGTTCGGCGTCGCGCTGAAGTTCACGCCGACGGTGCTCGCGAACGGCCGGATCAGCCTGAAGGTCGCGCCGGAAGTGTCGGAGCTGTCGCAGACGGGCGTCACGCTGAGCGCGACCAACATCGGCGGCACGTCGATCCTGCCGCTGATCACGACGCGGCGCGCGTCGACGACGGTGCAGATGAGCGACGGCGAATCGTTCGCGATCGGCGGGCTGATCAAGGACAACGCGACCGGTGCGCTGAAGGCGATCCCGGGTGTCGGCGAAGTGCCGGTGCTCGGCGCGCTGTTCCGCAGCACGTCGTTCCAGCAGGATCGCACCGAGCTGATCTTCCTGATCACGCCGCACCTGGTGAAGCCGCTGCAGACCGCGGACGTCGCGCTGCCGACCGACAGCTTCTCGAAGCCGAACGAAGCCGACGTCTATGCGACCGGCAACATGGAAGGCCGCGGCGGGGTTCGCAAGGCAGGCACGCCACCCGCGAACGGCGCAGCCGCCGCACCGCAGTCACCGGCCCAGGCGCCGGCACCCGCACCGGCGCCGCAATCGGAAGCGCCCGCCGGTCCGGCCGCCGCGCTGCCCGCACCGCGCGCGCCGCAAGGCGCCGATGCGCAGCAGCCGGTGCTGGCCGAGCCGCAGCAGGTGCCCGCGCCGGTGGTGGCCGCCGCACCGTTGTCCGGCACGTCGGACGCCGCGCGCATCGCGCGCATCGAGGCCGCCGCCGCGCGTCTCGCGACGGCCGGCCCCGACACGCCGGCCCAGCCGGCGGCGCGGCCCAGGCACCGGATCCCGGCCGCAGCGCGGGCGCAGGTTGCGCGCGTGAGCGCGGCACCCGAGTCCACCGATCGTTGAAACCCGTCAAGGGGACACTCATGAAAACCGCCTACCTCGTATTCGTGCGCCGCGCGGCGCTCGCCGTCCCGCTCGCGTTCGCGCTTGCCGGCTGCATGTCGTCGACACCGGTGTGGGACAGCCGCTTCGGCGACTCGGTCCGCACCGTGATGCAGGCCCAGATCATCGATCCGCATGCCGCCGAACACGCGGCCTCGGCGTCGGGCGTCGACGGCAGCGCCGCCGCGGCCGCGCTCGACAACTACGACAGGTCGTTCAAGCAGACCGTGCCGCCCGCCAATGCGTTCGTGATCGGCATCGGCAAGGCCACCCAGTAACGACGGCATGCTCAGGGAGAACGCCATGAACAGCGCAGCACGTCATCCGAAAGTCACGCGTCGCGGCCCGCATCGCCAGCGCGGTGCCGTCGCGATCATCGTCGGTCTCGCGCTGGCGGTGATGATCGGGTTCGTCGGTCTCGCGCTGGATCTCGGCAAGCTGTACGTCACGCGCAGCGAGCTGCAGAACAGCGCCGATGCGTGCGCGCTGTCGGCTGCGCGTGACCTGACGTCGGCCATCAGCCTGTCGGTGGCCGAGGCCGACGGCATCGCCGCCGGCCACCTCAATCTGGTGTTCTTCCAGAACAACGCGGTGCAGATGTCGACGAACGCGAACGTCACGTTCAGCGATTCGCTGACCAACCCGTTCCTGACGAAGAACGCCGTCACGACGCCGGCGAACATGAAGTACGTGCAATGCACGGCCAAGCTGAGCAACATCGCGCACTGGTTCATCGAGGTGCTGAACGTGCTGCCGGGCATGAAGCTCGCGAACGCGGCGGAAGTCTCGGCGAGCGCGATCGCGACGGTCGGCGGCGGGCAGACCACCTGCGCGATTCCGGTGTTCGTGTGCCGCGGCCCGTCCGATCCGGCCTACAAGGTCGGCGACTGGATCTCGTCGCCGTCCGGTTCGTCGTCGACCTACGGGCCCGGCAACTTCGGCTGGGCGGCGCTCGACGGCTCGACGGACGAGCCGACGCTCGCGGGCGAGCTGTCGGGCAACACCTGCAACATCACGAGCCCGCCCGACCTGAGCACCACCGGCCTGAAGTCGGCGTCGCTGCGCGCGTGGAATACGCGCTTCGGGATCTACACGAACGGCGCGAACGGCTCGAGCGGCCAGCCGGACTTCACCGGCTACGCCTACGTCGGGCCGAACTACGGGCCGCCGGGAACGGCGGGCATCAAGGGTGACGCCTATACGCAGTTCGTCACCGACCGTACGAATTTCAAGTCCTACCAGGGCGATGGCGCGCCGCCGTCGGGAAGCGGGATTTCCACCAACGGCACGGCCACGGCGAGCAACTACCAGACCTACGGGGGCGACCGCCGCGTCGCGCTCGCACCGGAAGGCGACTGCTCGACGCTGAAGGGGAACAGCGGCAAGGTGCACGTCACGCAATGGGATTGCGTGCTGATGCTCGACCCGCTGCCGTTCAGTCCCGGCAAAGGCGGGGTCGTGGCGCACCTCGAATACCTCGGTTCGTCGGTGTCCGGCAACAATCCGTGCGCGACGCACGGATTGCCCGGCAGCGGCAGCGCATCGGGTACCCAGGTTCCGATGCTCGTTCAATAGCGAGGCGATCATGAACAAGCTCCCGTTGCGCCGTTCGCGTACCCGTGGCGTCGTTGCCGTCGAGTTCGCGCTCGTGCTGATGCCGATGGTCATGCTCGCGACCGGCGTGGCCGAGTTCGGCCGCGCGATCTACCAGTACGAGACGCTGACCAAGGCGACGCGCGACGCGGCGCGCTACCTGTCGGTCTGGCTGCCGACCGACAGCGCGTATCCGGTGTCGCAGGCGCAGTGCCTCGTCGTCTACGGCAGCACGACGTGCGGTTCGTCGGGCACCGAGCTGGTGCCGGGGCTCACGACGTCGATGGTGACCATCTGCGACGCGCAGCGCACGACCGGCTGCGGCGACGCGTCCGATCCGGCGCAGTTCGCGAACCTGCCGACCTACGACTCGAACAACAACGCGGCAAGCGGGACGGCGACGGGCGCGATCAACGTCGTCGAAGTGAAGATCAAGGGCTACCGTTACCGGCCGATTCCCGCGTACCCGTGGCTGCCGTCGATCACCTTCAACAACATCGTCACCGTGATGAGGCAAGTGTCATGAACGCGCGCCATGTTCCGCCGTCGCGCCGGCGCGGTCAACGCGGCTCGGCGATCGTCGAGTTCGGGCTCATCGCGTCGGTCCTGATCATGCTGCTGATCGGCATCTTCGAATTCGGCCGCGTGCTGTTCTACTGGAACACCGCGAGCGAGGCCGTGCGTCTGGGCGCGCGCACGGCGGTGGTGTGCGACGTGAACGCGGCCGGCGTCACGAAGCGCGTGAGGTCGTTGATGCCGCTGCTGTCGAACGCGAACGTGTCGGTGAATTACTCGCCGGCGAGCTGCGACGTGAACTCGTGCGCGTTCGTGACCGTCAGCGTCACGAACGTCACCGTCAAGACCATGATCCCGTTCGTGAACGTCACGGTCAGGATGCCGCCGTTCACGACGACGCTGCCGCGCGAGAGCCTGACCTCCTCGACGGGCGGCGCCGCCTGCAACTGATCGAACACACGAGGCACACGACATGATCAACATCCTCGTAGCTTCCGACGATACCGCGCGGCTCACGCAGATCGCGCGTCTCGTGGCCGACTGCGGACGCTATCGCGCGACGCGCGCGACCGGGCGCCCGTCCCAGATCGAGCATCGCACCGACGGGCTCGACGCGTTCGACATCCTGCTGGTCGACGGCACGTTGCTCGATCCGTCGGAGCTGGCGGCGATCGAGCGGATCTGCCGCGCGCACGCGAACCTGACCTGCATCCTGGTGACGGCCGATGCGTCGCCGCACGTGCTGCTCGACGCGATGCGCGCCGGCGCGCGCGACGTGCTGCAATGGCCGATCGATCCTCAGGCGCTCGGCAACGCGCTCGAACGCGCCGCCGCGCAAAGCACGCGGTGCGACAGCGACGATACGCGGATCGTGTCGTTCATGTCGTGCAAGGGCGGGGCCGGCACGAGCTTCGCGGCCAGCAACGTCGCGTTCGAGATCGCCGAGGGCTTCAAGCGCCGCGTGCTGCTGATCGACCTGAACCAGCAGTTCGCCGATGCGGCTTTCCTCGTCAGCGACGAAACCCCGCCGTCGACGCTGCCGCAGCTATGCGCGCAGATCGAGCGGCTCGACAGCGCGTTTCTCGACGCGAGCGTCGCGCACGTGACGGAGAACTTTCACGTGCTCGCGGGCGCCGGCGACCCGGTCAAGGCCGCCGAGATGCGCGAGGATGCACTCGAATGGATCCTCGGCGTCGCCGCGCCGCGCTACGACTTCGTGATCTTCGACGTCGGGGTCGGCATCAATCCGTTGTCGATGGTCGCGCTGGATCGCAGCGACCAGATCCAGATCGTGCTGCAGCCCGCGATGCCGCACGTGCGCGCCGGCCGCCGGCTGCTGGAGATCCTCGTGTCGCTCGGCTACTCGACCGACCAGTTGCGCCTGATCGTGAACCGCGCGACGCGCGCGAGCGACCGGACCCGCACGGCGCTCGAGGAAGTGCTCGGCCTGCATGCCGCCTGCACGATTCCGGACGACGCCGATACCGTGCTCGAAGCGATCAACCAGGGCCATCCGGTGTCGCGGCTCGCGCGCGGCACGGCGGTCGCGCGCGCGTTGCAGGCCTGCGCGAAACAACTCGTCGACGGCGAAACGCGCGCGGGACGCAGCGTGGCGCCCAGCGAACCGCTGATGTCCCGGCTGTTCGGCCGCAAGGCCACGCCGAAGCTCAAGTCCATGTAATTCTTCCGGGGAACCATCATGTCATTGCGCGAACAGATGTCCTTGCACCGGGCCCAGCCGCTGTCGGCAGGCAGCGAACCGGCCGGTCCGGCTCATTCGTCGGTACGCGACGCCTACCAGAAGCTGCGCCGCGAAATTCACCTGACCGTGCTCGAGCGCGTCGAACTCGAACGCCTGTCGCGGATGCCGCAGGATCAGGTCCGCATGGAGATCGGCGCGCTGATCGCGCGCATCCTCGACGAGGAGCGGCTGCCCGCGAACGACATCGAGCGCCGGCAGCTCGCGATCGACGTGTATGACGAAATGTTCGGTTTCGGCCCGCTCGAAGCGCTGCTGCGCGACCCCGGGATCTCCGACATCCTCGTGAACACGTACCGCCAGGTGTATGTCGAGCGCTGCGGCCAGCTCGAGCTGACCGACGTGACGTTCTACGACGACGCGCACCTGATGAAGGTGATCGAGAAGATCGTGTCGCGCGTCGGGCGCCGCATCGACGAATCGAGCCCGATGGTCGACGCGCGGCTGCCCGACGGCTCGCGCGTGAACGCGATCATCCCGCCGTCCGCGATCGACGGGCCGCTGATGTCGATTCGGCGCTTCGCGGTCAATCCGCTGAAGATGGACGATCTGGTGCGCTTCCACAGCCTGACGCCGCCGATGGCCGAGCTGCTCGACGCGCTGTCGCGCGCGAAGGTGAACGTGCTCGTGTCGGGCGGCACCGGCAGCGGCAAGACGACGCTGCTCAACATCCTGTCCGGCTACATTCCGCGCAACGAGCGGATCGTGACGATCGAGGACGCGGCCGAGCTGCAACTCCAGCAGCCGCACGTGCTGCGGCTCGAAACGCGCCCGCCGAACATCGAGGGCAAGGGCGAGATCACGCAGCGCACGCTGGTGCGCAACGCGCTGCGGATGCGGCCCGACCGGATCATCCTCGGCGAAGTGCGCGGCGCCGAAGCGCTCGACATGCTCAACGCGATGAATACCGGCCACGAAGGTTCGCTCGCGACGATCCACGCGAACACGCCGCGCGACGCGCTGACGCGGCTCGAGAACATGATCAGCGTCGCGGGGCTGTCGCTGCCGCCGAAGACGATGCGCCAGCAGATCGCGTCGGCGATCTCGGTGGTCGTGCAAGCCGCGCGGCTGCCCGACGGCAAGCGCAAGATCGTCAGCATCCAGGAACTGACCGGGATGGAAGGCGACATCATCAACATGCAGGAGATTTTCACGTTCAAGCGCACGGGCGTGGACCGCGACGGTTCGGTACGCGGCCACTTCTGCGCGACCGGGGTGCGGCCGAAGTTCGTCGAGCGGCTGCAGGCGTTCGGCATCAACCTGCCGGATTCGCTTTACGACCCGTCCCAGCGGTACGAGACGAACTGATCACAGCGCGCCGTTTGCTGCCGGGGAGGCTTCATGAACACGATCTTTTACGGTTTTGTGATTCTCACCTTCGTCGCGGTCGTGCTGACCATCGAAGGGGCGTATCAATGGTGGAACGCGCGGCACGGCTCCGCCGCGCGCCGGATCGAATCGCGCATTCGCGCGATGTCGGCCGGCGGCAACGTGCAGCAGGAGCGGCTGTCGATCCTGAAGAAGCGGATGCTCGACGAGTCGAGGCCGTTCGACCGGATGCTGCTGCGCGTGCCGCGCGTGCACGCGCTCGATCTCGTGATCCAGCAATCGGGCCTCGACTGGACGCTGCCGAAGCTGATCGTGCTCAGTGCCGTGTTCGCGGCGTTCGCATGGTTCACGACGAGCGTCGCCACGCGCATGCAGCTCGCCGCGCTGCCGGTCGCGCTGTTGGCCGGCTGCCTGCCGCTGATGTACGTGATGCGCTGCCGCGGGCGCCGGTTGCGCAAGCTCGAGCGGCAGTTGCCGGACATCTGCGACATGATCTCGCGCGCGCTGCGTTCCGGCCACTCGTTCACGAGCACGCTCGGGATGGTCGGCGACGAGTTTCCCGATCCGATGGGCGGCGAATTCCGCGTCACGTTCGACGAGGTCAACTACGGCGTGTCGCTGCACGACGCGCTGATGAACCTCGCCACGCGCGTGCCGGTGCAGGACCTGCGCTATTTCGTGATCGCGGTGCTGATCCAGCGCGAGACGGGCGGCAACCTGGCCGAGCTGCTCGACAGCATCGGCGCGCTGATCCGCGAACGCTTCAAGCTGTTCGACAAGGTGCGGGTGCTGTCGGCGGAAGGGCGGTTGTCCGCGTGGATTCTCGGGCTGCTGCCGTTCGGGACCGCCGCGGTGATGGCGCTGCTGAACCGCGAATTCCTGTCGGTGCTCTGGGAGGATCCGGCCGGGATCCGGATGGTCGGCACGATGCTGGTGTCGATGGCGTTCGGCCTGTTCTGGATTCGCCGCATCGTCCGCATTCGCGTCTGACGCGCGAGCCGAATAACGAACCGTAGCGAGGCTGTCATGCAAAACCTGAGCGTGGTCCAGGCCGTGATGCTGGGCGGCTTGTTCATCTTCGTAGCCGGCGGTGTGCTCGTCGCGATGCTGCTGTTCGCGCCGCGCAACCTGCAGCGCCGGATCCAGCAGGCCGGCGGCGCCGGTGCGGGCGCCGTCGCAGGCCCAGGTACAGGCACGGGCGGCGACGACGACCTGACGTCGCGCTGGGTCGCGAAGCTGGTCGAGCTGTCCACCCCGATCTCGAAGCTGTCGGTGCCGAAGGAGGGCTGGGAGAATTCGCCGCTGCGCATCCGGCTGATGAATGCCGGCTGGCGCAACCCCGGTGCGGCCGCGCTGTATTTCACCGCGAAGACGGTGGCGGCGCTCGCGCTGCCGTGCGCGGTGCTGCCGGTGCTGATCACGACGTCGCTCGGCGACGAGCGCGCGTTGCTGTCGGCCATCCTCGTGGTGCTCGCCTGTATCGCCTACTACATACCGAACATCGTGCTGTCACAGCGGATCAAGGTGCGCCAGCAGAAGATCTTCGAGGATTTCCCCGATGCGCTCGACCTGCTGACCGTGTGCGTCGAAGCGGGGCTCGGGCTCGACGCGGCGCTGATGAAGGTGAGCGAGGAGCTGCGGTTCAGCAGCGAGGTGGTCGCGAGCGAACTCGAACTGCTGCTGCTCGAGATGCGCTCCGGATTTACGAAGGAAACCGCGCTGCGCAATCTCGCGCTGCGCACCGGCGTGGAAGACATCGAGTCGTTCTGCGCGATGCTGATCCAGGCCGATCGCTTCGGCACGAGCATCAGCGAATCGCTGCGCGTGCTGTCGGACATGCTGCGCACGCGGCGGCGCATGCGCGCGGAGGAGCGGGCCGCGAAGATCGCGCTGAAGCTGCTGTTTCCGCTGATCTTCTGCATCTTCCCCGCGCTGATGCTGGTGCTGCTCGGGCCGGCGATGATCCATGTCTATCGCGTGCTGCTGCCGACGTTCGTGGGCATCGCGCAGTGAGCGGCGAGCCGGCATGACGCCGGCCGCGCTGCACAGGATGAACGTGCCGGCCCCGACACCGCCGTCGGCCGGCACGGCAACAGGCTTCATGGAGGCTCCCTCCCCAGGCGCCGCCGCGAGACAGGTCGACCATAGCGGCGTCAACGCATCCTGGACCCATGGTCGGCCATGGAACAAGCCGTAGTCCACCGCCTTCACGGTTGCCCCCTACTGCTAACCATTGAAGCGGCGTGTCGCGCATCGACGCGCCGGGGCGCCCGACGTCACTGGAAGTGATGCACGTAGCGCAGCACCAGCCGCGTCCCCTGCGGCCGGTTGCGCGCATGGGTCTCGAAGTACGTGTTGAACAGCAGGTGGTCGTGCGGCGAGAAGCTATACATCGCGCCCGGCCCGATCGCGAACACGGCTTCCCGCGTGCCGGGCACGTCCTGTCCGTTTGCCTGCATGTCGGTGGTCTGGCGCAGCCAGTAGCCGTTGAGCCCGAGTCGCAGGCCCGGACGCACTTCATACTCGGTCGCGAAGTTCACGTGGATCGCCTGGCCGGCCCGCGTCGACGTCACGTCGGGGCCGAGCGACGCGGCCGGCCGATGGTTGGTCGCATTCCACAGATAGTGCAGCCGCCACGACACGGTCCATTTCGGCGTGAGCCACAGCGTGGCCGCCCAGTACGGATCGAACGACCAGAAATGACTGCCCGGGTTGATCGCGCGCGCCGGATCGTACGCGCCGGTCGGCGCGATGAACTGGAACTCGACGCGCTGCGCGAAACGCGGGCCCTGCGCGCCCATCACCGGGTCGAACTGGATGAACGGGCCGATCAGCAGGTCGCCGAACCCGGCGCGCGCATTCAGCGCGACGTTGCCGATGCCGTCGTCGGTCCGCGCGGATGCGATCCACGGCAGGATCACGTCGAGCCCCGGGTGCATGCCCGCGAACGTCAGCGGCGACTGGTAGACGAGCTGGCTCAGCCCCGCGAACAGGTCGATGTCCTGCTTCGGCAGCCCGACCTTGTTGCCCGCATTGTCGTTGACGCGGCCGGCCGTGTAGTACTGCAGGTACTGCGTGCCGTACCAGCCGGAGCCGGCCGGCGGCATGCCGTCGAGGAAACTGGTCATGCCGAGGTTGACCGACGGCAGGTCGGCCGCGTGGGCCGGCGCGCTGCCGGCGATGCCGGCGATCGCGAGGCCTGCGACGACGAGCAGGCGAGAGCCGAGTTTCATGTTCACCACCTCCTGGGTATTTTTATGGATGACTAATCAAATAGTGCGTAAAAGATCGGGATGATCGGCGATCGCGCGATACTGGCCCGCATGGAACACGAGCGGCGCCTTGCCGAATGCGTCGAACTGCTCGATCTCGCCGATGAAGAGCAGGTGATCGCCGCCTTCGTAGTGGCCGACGTTGCGGCACACGAAGCGCGCGCTCGCGCCATCGAGGCAGGGCACGCCGCCGCTGTCCGATTCGGCATGCGGCACGCCGTCGAACTTGTCGGCGCTCGGCGTCGCGAAACGGCGCGACAGGTCGATCTGGTCGTGCGCGAGGATGTTGATCGCGAAGTGGGTGGCCGCGACGAAATCCGGCCGGCTCGGCGCGACCTTGCGAAGACTCCACAGCACGAGCGGCGGATCGAGCGACAGCGACGAGAACGAATTGGCGGTGAGGCCCACCTTGCGCCCGTCGGGCCCGCAGGTGGTGATCACGGTGACGCCGGTCGGGAATTGCCCGAACGCGGCGCGCAGTTGCATCGGGTCGAGGACGGAACGGTCGGTCATGAGCGTTTCCATGTCGTTCATGCCGCCCGCACGCTGTGTTCGCGGATCGTCGCCGCGCAGGCCGACGGCTCGAACCACCACGGCGAGAACCGGCGCGGATCGTCGAAGCCGTCGACGATCGCCTTCGCGAGCGACGGCAGCTGGCCGGCCGCGCCGAGCAGTTCGAGGATGTGCGGCGGCGGCGGCGTGAGCAGCGAGTTGGTCCAGCGCACCACATGCTGCGCGTACGCCCAGTAGCCGTCGAACGTCTGCTGCATCCAGTCTTCGCCGAACGGCGCGGCGCCGCGCGCGACGATCGCGCCGGCATACGCGTGCGCGCACTTCGCGGCGTTGTTCGATCCCTGGCCCGTGATCGGATCGTTGACGACCACCGCATCGGCCATCCCGAACACCGTGCGGCCCGACGGCAGCCGGAAGAACGGCTTGCGCACCGTCGGCGCGAAGCGCCCGGCCAGCGTGCCGTTCGGATCGGTCAGCTCGACGTCGCGGCAGCGCTCGAATTCCCACGGCACGTATTGCCGCAGGAACGACAGGCTCCGGTCCAGATGCTGCTCGGGCGTCTTCACGTCGGCCCAGCAGTCGAGCGGGCCGCCCGGAATCCCTTCGAACACCATGATTTCGCACGGGCCCGTCGTGGTCAGCGCGGGAAACACGAAATACTCGCCGATGCCGGGCAGCAGGTTGAAGCGCACGCGCGAATACGGCTGGCTCGGCGCCATGCCCTTCACGTAGGTGAGCGCCAGCGCGCGTTGCGGGCGGTCGAACGCGCTGCGCGCGTCGTCGCGGCCCAGCAGGTTGACGATGTCGCCCTTGCCGGCCGCGAGCAGCACGAGATCGTGGCTGCGCGCGAGTGCCTCGAGCTCGGGTACGCCGACGTCGCCGATCCGCACGTCCGCGCCGCGGCGCCGGACGCCGTCGAGCCAGTCGGCCATCTTCACGCGCTGATCGACCGACTGCGCATAACGCGTCAGCCGCGACGACCAGTCGATCGCCTTGCGGCCATTGCCGTCGGGATGCGGCACCGCGATGCCGATGCCTTCGACGGCCGGGCACGCTTCCTCCCATGCATTCAGACCGAGGTCGCGCTCGATCTGCAGCGACGTGTGGAACATGCACTGGCTCGACATGACCTTGCCCGTGCGGATCTGCTCGGCGTCGCGGTTGGTCGAGAGCGTGACGTGATAGCCCTGGTCGAGCAGGGCGAAAGCGAGTTGCAGGCCGGACTGGCCGGCGCCGACGATAGCGATGCGTCTCATGGAATGTCCTTGGTTGGCCGGGTGACGGCCGGAAGGTTGCGGGAAGCGGTGGCGACGCGCGGTCACTCCGCCAGGCGCGGAATGGCCGGCACCGCCTGTTCGGGGCCCATCGCGGCGTAGCCGCCGTCCACCGCGTAGTCGGCGCCGGTGACGAAGCTCGCCGCGTCGCTGCACAGGAACGTGACGACCTGCGCGACCTCGGACGGATCGCCGACGCGGCCGAGCAGGTGGAACGGCGCGGCGACGCGGTCGGTCTTCGCGCGGTCGCCGTGCGTCATCTCGTCCATCACGCGCGACCACGTCCACCCCGGCGACACCGAGTTGACGCGAATGCGGTCGGGCGCGAGATCCATCGCCATGCTGCGCGTGAGCTGGCGGATCGCCGCCTTGGAGGTCGGATACAGCCAGCGGCCCGTCTGCGCGCACTGCGCCGAGATCGAGCTGAAGTTCACGATCGCGCCGCCGCCGCGCCGGGCCATGTGCGGATGGACGGCCTTCGCCAGCATCGCGGCCGACACGACGTTGACGTCCATCGCGGCCAGCCAGTCGTTGCGGGTCGCCTGGATGCCGTTGTCGACGTAGCTGCATGCGAGGTTGACGAGCACGTCGATCGCGCCGAACCGTTCGACGATGGCCGATACCGCATGCGCGATCGCGCGGTCGTCGGTGATGTCGAGCGCGACGAACAGCGCCTGCTCGCCGAGCGAATCGGCCACGCGCGCGCCGTTCCGCGCATCGAGATCGAGGATCGCGACGTGCGCGCCGGCGCGGATCAGGTCCTGCGCGACCGCGGCGCCGATCAGCGTGGCGCCGCCGGTGACGATCGCGACTTTGCCTGCAAGGGCGGTCATGGGGTGTCTCCCGGAATCGTTGAGTGAGTGGGGGGCGGGCCGCGTCAGCGCGCACCCGCCGACGGTTCGCTGTCCTGCCAGCGGCGCATCAGGCCGTTCGACGGCACGGTTTCGTCGAGCAGCTTGCGGGCCGTTTCGACGCCGGCCACCGGCAGTCCGGCCGGTTCGAGCAGGCCGACCTGTACGAGCACGCTCGCCTGGTCCCAGTAGATGTGTTCGTGATACAGCTTGTCGCCGCGGAACTTGACGATCGCGACGAGCGGGATCTCGACGCGCCTGCCGGTCGGCGCGACGCCCGGCAGCATCCAGTCGATCTCGGTCGTGTGCGTGAAGCAGAACAGCAGTTCGTCGACGATCTGGCTCGCGCCGATCGTGCGCGAGATCGGCGTGATCGTCGTGTCGGGCGGATTCGCATGCACGAAATGGTGGGTGTAGAAGCGTTTCAGCTCGTCGTGGCCGACGCCGCCCGTCAGCGTCGGGATGTGGTTGACGTACGGCTCGGCGACCATCGTGGCCATCGTCGCGTCGACGTTGCGCGTGTCGAATTCGTGCTTCAGATGGGTTTCCCACAGGGTGGACAGGTCGTAGTGCGGGCCGAGCGCGGCGCGGAACGCGGCGATCGCGCGCTGGTGGGCCATGATCGCGGCGGCCTTGTCGAAATGATCGCCGCCGGGGCGGGCGAACGCGTGATCGACACCCGGATACACGTAGACCTCGACGCCGTCGCGCGCGGACAGCGCGTCGGCGATGCGCTGCTGCGCGTCGGGCGGACAGAAGCGATCCTGCCCCGCGATCTGCAGTACGAGCCGCCCGCGCAGCGCCGCGGCCTCGTCCAGCGCGTGCTCGATGCCGACGCCGTAGTAGCTGACCGCCGCGGCCACGCCCGGCAGCCGGCACGCGGCGAGGTACGCGAGCTTGCCGCCGAGGCAGTAGCCGAGCACGCCGGCCTCGCCCGTGCATTCCGGCCGTTGCCGGAGCGCGTCCAGCGCGACGCCGACGTCCTCGACGCCCTTGTCCTCGTCGTATTCGCGGTACAGCGCCATCGCACGCTCGACATCGGCCGCCGCGTAACCGAGCTCGAGCCCCGGCGCCTGGCGCCAGAACAGGTCGGGCACGAGCACCGTATAGCCTTCCTCCGCGTAGTAGTCGGCGGTTTCGCGCATCGTCGCGTTCGCGCCGAAGATCTCGTGGCACAGCACGATGCCCGGCCCCGCGCCGCCGGCCGGCGTGCTCAGGTACGCGCGAAACGCGCCGCCGTCCGGCGACGGAATCTCGATGTGACGTCCTTTCATGTGTCCCTCCATTCGGTTCATCTCGGTGACGGGCCCAGTATTGGCGGACGAAACGGGCGCTTCTATCCGCTTTCTTCGGCCGGTATCCGCGAATTCCGGAAACCTGTTGCACCGGCCGCCGCGCGTGGGCAGGCGCGCGGCTGACTGCGGGTATGTGCGGATGCGGAATCCCCGCACAGTTTTCTACGATGCGCGGACGGTCCGCTTCTTGCGTCGTTTGCGCGGGACTTGCGTGTCTTGACGGCCGGACTGTCCGGATACTCCGGGCGCTGTCCGGATCGTGCGGCGGATTCCCCGATCCGGGGAACGGATGCACGGCGCGAGTGCGATCGAGCATGACGGGAGAACTTCGATGGCGCAATTTTCCGAAACCGGCTGGCTGGCCGACGCCGCCTGTTTCAATCACGACAACCTGATGCTGCAGTCGAACGACGTCGACGAGGTGCGCGCACGCGTCGCCGACGTGTTCAAGCCGCACCGGCTCACGCCGACCGGCGAATCGCGTGCGCTGCACAGCTGCATGCATCACGCGCGCTGGGGCAACCTGTCGCTGAACCTGCTCGATTATGGCGGCGGCGTCAGCATCGAGCCCGGGCCGCTCGAACATTTCTTCCTGTTGCAGATCCCGCTGCGCGGCGACGCCGAGATCGAGTGCGGTTCGACGCGCTTCGTGTCGGCGCCCGGCATCGCGTCGCTGATCTCGCCGACGCTGCCGCTGAAGATGCGGTGGGGCGATGCCTGTCCGCAGGTGATCCTGCGCATCGAGCGCGAAGTGATGGAGCGTCATGCGCAGCGGCATTTCGGCGACGACCGGCGTGCGCCGGTCGAATTCGAGCCGGCGTTCAGCCTGTCGTCTTCGCAGGGGACGTGCCTCGCGCAGTTGCTGCCGATCCTCGCCGGCGCGATCTCGACCGACGCGCATCCGCTGCGTCATCCGCTCGCGTTCGAGCAGCTCGAATCGACGCTGCTCAACCTGCTGCTGCACGGCCACCCGAACAGCGCGCGCGCCGGCACGCGGCACGTGCCGGTGGTGCTCGCGCCGTTCTACGTGCGGCGCGTCGAGGAATACATCCGCGCGCATCTCGACGAGCCGCTGACGATCGAGCGGCTCGCCGAACTCGCCGGCGTCAGCCCGAGCACGCTGTTCGCCGGGTTCCGGAATCGCCACGGGATCACGCCGATGGGCTTCGTGCGGCAGTTGCGGCTGCAGCATGTGCGCGAGGAACTGCTGGCCGACGAGACGCCGGGGCTCGCGTCGGTGACGGACATCGCGCTGAAATGGGGTTTCGCGCATCTCGGGCGGTTCGCGATCGAGTACAAGCGGGCGTTCGGCGAATCGCCGTCGGCGACGCTCAGGATGCGGCGCGTGCGGGGGTGACGAAAACGGCGGGACGCGCGCCCGCCGTTGCGTCGATTCGCGTTCCGTCACCGTGCCTTTCTTCGGCGCGTCGATGCAGGGGATGCCGGCACGCCGTTTCGTGCCGCAGGAATGTCGGCGCGGCGGGCGCCTGCCCGACACCGGCCTGACTCGGGTCGAGCCGGGGCTTCTCCGCGACGGGCCGCGCGTTGCGCGGCATCCGGCAACCGCCGGCAGGCAGATCGCCATGCGACTCGTCGACGGCCGCCGCGGAGGCCGCCGGCATCGCGGGCGCGGGTGCTTCCGTTCCGCAAGCAGCCCGGCGTTCTCATCATTCGTTCCTCTTTCCCCCTGACGAATATCGACGCCATGGTCGGCGAGCGATGCGCGCATGATCCGTGGTTCGAAAGCAGTCCCGTGCGGCGCGTTCAGAACAATTCAGTTCGCCGCCATGACTTTCAGATCCCCGTTCCCTAGTCTTGCTTCCGAACCGCCGCACGGGCCGGGCGCCATTCGGCCGCGCCGGGCCGCACGGCGCAACCGGAACGGACCATGCCTTATCTGATCTCGATGGGGGCCGGCATCGCCGTCGGCCTGCTGTACTACCTCGTGCGCGTGCAGTCGCCCGCGCCGCCGCTGATCGCGCTGGCGGGGCTGCTCGGCATCGTCGTCGGCGAGCACGCGATCCCGTTCGTGCAGGCGCAGATGCGCCCGCCCGCCGCGCAGGTGCAGGACGCGAGCGCCGCCAACCCCGCGCAGGACCCCGCGTCATGCAACCGGGGCAAGTGACGGGGAGCGGCGCGGCCGCGCCCGGCGCCGCGTGGAGCGAGGACGTACTGCTCGCATCGATCGCCGGCTACGTCGACACGCTCGGCTTCGTCGCGCTGTTCGGCCTGTTCACCGCGCACGTCACCGGCAACTTCATCCTGATCGGCTCCGGCCTGGCCGGGGTCGGGCAAGGGCTCGCGATCAAGTTGCTCGCGTTTCCGGCGTTCATCGCGGGGATCGTGGCGGCGCGCGTGCTGGATCACCGGATCCGTGCATACGGGCACGGCACGCGGGCGTGTTCGCTGTATGCGCTGCAGGCGGTGCTGCTGGGCGGATTCATGCTCGCCGGCGTGATCGCGTCGCCGATCGCCGACGCCGATGCGCCGGCGACGATCGTCTGCGGCCTGCTCGGCGCCGCGGCGATGGGCGTTCAGAACGCGCACGGGCGCCTGACGGCACGCGCGGTCGTCGCGAACACGGTCATGACCGGCAACGTCACGCAGGCCGTGATCGACGCGTTCGACTGGCTCGTGCCGATCGCCGCACCCGCCGAACGGGAAGCCGCGCGTGCGCGGCTGCGCCGCACGCTGCCGCCGGTCGCGAGTTTCGCGCTCGGGGCGGGCGCCGGCGCGACCGCCTATCTGTACGCCGCGTTCTGGGCGCTGGCGCTGCCGCTCGCGGTGCTGGGCTTCCTCGCGTTTCGCTCCGGCCGCCGCGCCGGGCAACCGGCCTGACGCCGAACGCTGCATCCGGGCGCGGCGTGCCGCCGTGCCCGCCACCCTCAATGAAGGAGAATCCGATGAATGCATTGAACCTGCGCCAGGTGCTGCGCATGACGGCCGCGTCGACGGCCGTGCTGGCCGCGCTGCTGGCCGCCGCGCCGTCGCGCGCCGACGAGACGCACCTGGACGATACGGCGCGCCAGACCGCCGCCGCGCGCTCGCCGAACGTCTCGGTCGGCCCGCAGTACGACACGACGCACGTGTGCGTGGCGCCCGAGGACTTCGACCGCTTCACCGACAGCTTCGTCGCGACCTTCGGCGGCAAGAAGTCGAAGCAGGGCGTGTTCCAGGTCACGCCCACGCCGAGCCAGACGATGTCGCAACTCGTGCTCACGCCGGTCGGCACGATCTCGGTGTTCGGTTTCAAGACGCCGATCCCGTATCCGTTCTGCGCGGAGCGCACCGGTTATCTCGTCACCGATCTCGACGTCGCGATGAAGTCGGCGCGCGCGCACGGCGCGGACGTGGTGGTCGACACGTTCCCCGACCCGATCGGCCGCGACGCGATCGTCCGCTGGCCGGGCGGCGTGAACATGCAGCTGTACTGGCACAACGAGCCGCCGCACTACGACGCGCTGCAGACGGTGCCGGAAAACCGCGTGTACGTGTCGCCGCAAAGCGCGAGCAAGCTCGCGCGCGACTTCGTCGCGTTCTCGCACGGCAAGATCGTGTCCGACGTGCGCCGCGCGCCGGGCATCGAGATCGGCCGGCCGAACGACACGTACCGGCGCATCCGCATCGAATCGGGCTTCGGCAAGATGACGGTGCTCGCCACCGACGGCCATTTGCCTTACCCGTTCGGCCGTGAGATGACCGGCTATGAAGTGGCCGATCTCGCCGCGACGCTGAAGCAGGCAGAGGCCGCGGGCGTGACCGTGCTCGTGCCGCCGTTCGCGTCGGACGGCCGCGATGCGGCGCTCGTGCAGTTCCCGGGCGGCTACGTCGCCGAGATCCACGCGCGGTCGAAATGAGCGTGCGGCGATCGATCGGTCGATCGTGGCGCAACGCGTTGCCGTCCGTCGTGCTTGCCGGCGGCATCGCGACGTGCGCGGGCGCGGCGTCCGGCGCTCAGGCGCCCGCGACGACGGACGCCGCCGGCACGTCGTGCGGCGCGAAGCGGCCGGCCGTGCTGTTCAACCGCTGGCAGGAGGACTGGTCGGCGCTCGCGGCGCCGTGCGTGCCGCGCAAGCCGTTCGACGCGCTGAAGTACCTGCCGATCGGCGGCGACCCGTCGACCTATCTGTCGCTCGGCGCGAACCTGCGCGAGCGTTTCGAGCTGAACAACGCGCCGCTGTTCGGCCTCGGCGCCGCGCACGACGACCACTACGTGATCGAGCGGGCGACGGTGCATGCGGACCTGCGTTACCGCGAGCATCTGCAGGCATTCGTGCAGTTCGCGGATGCGCGTCCGTTCGGCAAGGACACGGTCGGCACGGTCGACCGCAACCTGCTCGATATCGAGCAGGCGTTCGTCGCGTACGTCGGCCAGTTCGGCACCGGCACGTTCAAGGCGCGGGTCGGCCGGCAGGAGATGGCGTTCGACCTGCAGCGCTTCGTGTCGGTGCGCGACGGCCCGAACGTGCGCCAGGCGTTCGATGCGGTATGGGCCGATTACGAAATCGGCCCATGGCGGCTGATCGGCTATGCGACGCGCCCGGTGCAATACCGCGACGACGCGGTGTTCGACGACGTGTCGAACCGGCACCTGCGATTCGACGGCGTGCGCATCGAGCGCAACGGCACCGGACCAGGCGATCTGTCCGCGTACTGGTCGCGCTATACGCGCGACAACGCGCGTTATGCCGGCGCGTCCGGCACCGAGCGGCGCGACGTGTTCGACATGCGCTACGCGGGCAAGGCCGCCGGATTCGACTGGGACGCGGAGGCGATGCTGCAGACCGGGCACGTCGGGCAGGCGACGATCGGCGCGTGGGCGTTCGGCATGCTCGGCGGCTATACGTTCGCGAAGACGGCCGGCACGCCGCGTATCGGCATCCAGATCGACGGCGCGTCGGGCGACACGCACTCCGGCGACGGCCGCGTGGGCACCTTCAACCCGCTGTTTCCGAACGGGTACTACTTCACGCTGGCCGGTTATACCGGGTACAGCAACCTGGTTCACGTGAAGCCGTCGCTGACGTTCAAGCCGGCCAGCAGCGTCACGGTGCTGACGGCGCTCGGCTTCCAGTGGCGCGCGACGACGGCCGACGCGATCTACGGGCAGGGCATGGCCGCGGTGCCGGGCACGGCCGGCCGCGGCGATGCGTGGACCGGCATGTACGCGCAGGCGCGCGTGGACTGGCTCGTTAACGCGAACGTCGCGCTGGCGGTGGAAGCCGTGCATTTCCAGCTCGGTCGCTCGATCCGTGCGCTCGGCGGCCGCAATGCCGACTACGTCGGGATGGAGGCGAAGTTCGGGTGGTGACGCGCCGGGCGCGGCGGCGCGCGTCAGCGCGGTTCGCGCGCCAGCGCGGCGACGAAATCGATGAACGCGGCCACGCGTTTCGAGCCGCGCTGGTTCGGCAGGTAAAGCGCGGTGACGACCGAGCGGGCCGTGCCCGGCGTGACGTCGTGGCGATCGAACAGCCGGCACAGCCGACCCGACTCGACATCCGCGCCGATCAGCCAGTCGGGCAGCAGCGCGATGCCGGCGCCGTCCAGCGCGGCCTCGCGCAGCACCTCGCTGTGATTCGATTTCAGCCGCCCGGTGACGATCACCCGCGTCGTGCGCTGCGCGTCGGCAAACGTCCAGGTCTGCTGGTCGACGCCGAAGTGAAAGCGCAGGCACGCATGGTCGACGAGCTCGCCCGGCGTCGACGGCGTGCCGTGCGCCTCGAGGTAGGCGCGGCTCGCGACGACGTAGCGGCGGAACGTGCCGAGCGGCCGCGCGACGACGTCCGCGGACGGCGCCGCGTCGCCGAGGCGGATCGCCACGTCGATCCGGTTCGCGACGAGGTCGACCCGCTCGTCGGTCAGTTGCAGGTCGACATCGAGTTTCGGGTGGGCCGCGACGAACGCGGCGATGTGCGGCGCAATGCAGCGCAGCCCGTAGGCGACCGGGACCGACACGCGCAACGGCCCGGACGGCGTGTCGCCGCGATCGGCGACGAGCGCGTCGGCCTCGGCGAGTTCCTCGAGCACGCGCCGGGCGCGCGCGTAGTACACGGCTCCCGCGTCGGACAGCGTCACCTGCCGCGTCGTGCGGTTCAGCAGCACGGTGCCGAGCGACGCCTCGAGCGCGTCCACGGCGCGCACGACGGACGACGCCGCGAGCGACAGGCGCCGCCCGGCGCTCGAGAAGCCGCCGGCTTCCGCCACTTCCACGAACGCGCGCAGCGCGGAGAGCTTGTCCATGTCATCGCCTCGTATGCGGGATGCAACGTCGCGTTGCATGCCGTGCGCATTCTAGCGCCGGGCGGCGCGCCCGCCGGCGCGCGGGCCGGGCTTTCAGGACGATTTCAGAACGATTCAGGCGATGCCCCGCGAGCGCGGCTTCACCTGTCAGCGCGACCGTGCGCGCCGCCAGGCGCCGGGCGGATGGCCGACGATCCTGACGAAGACGCGGCTGAGATGGCTTTGGTCCGAGAAACCGCACGCCATCGCGATGTCGGCGAGCGTCATGTCGGACGTTTCGATCAGGTCCCGCGCGCGCATCACGCGCTGTTCGAGCAGCCACTGGTGCGGCGTGCGGCCGGTGGTGCGCGAGAACGCGCGGATGAAATACCCGCGCGACAGCTCGCACTCGGCCGCCACTTCCTCGATCGACACGCCGAGATCGGCCTTTTCCATCAGGAGTTCCTGCGCGCGCGCGACTTTCGCCGGCGACAGGTTCCCCGTGCGCTGCAGGTCGCGTGCGCGCAGATTGCCGTAGCGGCGCACGACGTGGGTGCCGATCGCGAGCCCGACCTGCTCGACGAACAGCGTGTTCAACGGCCCCGTCGCGTCGAGGCCCTCGGCCACCGCGAGCGCGAGGTGGCCGAGCACCGGGTCGCACGCGTCCGGGCGGCAGCGCAGGCCGCCGGTCGCGCTGCCGTCGTGCTCGGGGCCGAGGCCGGCGAGATACGTGTGCGGCAGCTCGACCAGCAGGAAGTCGAACCGGCCGTGCAGGTCCGCCCGGAAATTCCGCGAGAAATCGCGGATGTAGATCGAATGGGGCTGGAACCGGCGCTCGGAGGCGCCCGTGCGGCTGTAAATGGTGCGCGAGTGCCCGCCGTTCAGCGAGACGCCGACCAGGAAGCCGCGGTCGCACGCGGGCATGTCGATGTGCTCGACGAACGCGTCGCGCATGCACTTGCGATGCAGCCGCAGGCCGCCGACGGTCTGCTCGATATCCTTCGACAGCAGGCTCGACACGCATCCGAGCGTGTCTTTCGGGATGGGCGCCGGCGACGGGGCGGGCGGCGCGAGGGCGGGCTCTGGCATGAAGCTTTCCTGGAGGGACTCGGCACGCGAGATGTCGGGTCCAGTTTAGAGGGGCGCGCGATCGTTCAAAAATGATTTTGCACAAACGTCCGCTGCCGCCCGGGGGCGAAGCGACCGCACGCGGTCGTTGCACGCCCCGTTGCAACGCCTGTACACGCGGCCCGGCGGAGTATAGCGCGTCGCCGGCGGCCGGCCGCACGGGGTCCGGCGGCAGTCGCCGGACAGCGCATTATCTTTCAAGATTTTCGTGACACGTGTGTCTACACTCGATCCCGAATTCGACATTTTTCGTCCGGCGCGCCCAGCGGGCCGGACGCGGACTTCCTGCCCGGTGAGCTGCCGCGTTCACCGGGCTGTCATCCCGAGGTACCCGGAGGCGGCCATGATCCAGATCGGAACGTTGTCGGTGGATTTCGAGCAGCGCGACATACGCAGCCAGGGCGCGTCGCTGCGCATCGGCGCGCGTGCGCTCGACATTCTGGAGGTCCTGCATCGCGCGGGCGGTTCGGTCGTGTCGAAAGACGACATCATGGACGCGGTCTGGCCGGGCCTGATCGTGGAGGAGAACCGCCTTCAGGTGCATGTGGCGACGCTGCGCAAGGCGCTCGGCGCGAGTCGCGACCTGATCAAGACGGTCCCCGGCCGCGGTTATCTGCTGGTGGCGGGCGCGGCGCACGCGCCGGCGGCCGAGCCGCCGCCCGCCGCGGCGGCACCCGACGCAGGGGCGGCCGCGGCGTCCCTGCCGGCCCGCCTGATCGGGCGCGAGGCCGACATCGCGCAGATCGTCGACATGCTCGACGGGACGGCGGTCGTCACGCTCGTCGGCGCCGGCGGCATCGGCAAGACGAGTCTCGCCGCGCGGGTCGCGCACGACGTCCGCAGCCGGTCGCGCGAGCGTGTCCTGTTCGTCGAGCTGGCGCGCACGTCGACGCGCGGCGACGTGCTCGCCGCGCTCGCCGCCGGGCTCGGGATCGCGCCCGGCGTCGACACGTACCGGGCGCCCGCCGTCGAGCGCATCGGCGAAGCGCTCGCCGATGCGCGCTGCCTGCTCGTGCTCGACAACGCCGAACATATCGTCGACGTGGTCGCGGATCTCGCCGACACGCTGACCGCGGGCGCGGGTTCGCTGCGGGTGCTGGCGACCAGCCGCGAGCCGCTGCATATTTCGGCCGAAGCCGTGGTGCGCGTGAGCCCGCTCGCGGTGCCGGACAGCGGCGCGGCGGACGACGCGATCGTCCGCAGCCCGGCGGTCGAACTGTTTCTGGAACGGGTGCGCGCGGCCGCGCCCGATTGCCGGATCGACGCCGCCGGCATGCGGCTGATCGCCGACATCTGCCGGCGCCTCGACGGGCTGCCGCTCGCGATCGAGCTGGCGGCCGCGCGGGTGGCGACGCTCGGCCTCGCGGTCGTCGCGTCGCGCCTCGACGACCGCCTGAACCTGCTGACGGGCGGGCTGCGGTCGGCGCTGCCGCGTCACCAGACGCTGCGCGCGACGTTCGACTGGAGCTACGTGCTGCTGGAGCCGGCGGCACGCGCACTGTTTCGGCGCATGGGGTGCTTCGTCGGCCCGTTCACGTTCGATGCGGCGCGCGCCGTCGCGGCCGAGCCCGGTTCGTCGGCCGCCGACATGATCGCCGTGCTCGGCGAACTGGTCGCGAAATCGCTCGTGACGGTCGAATTCCACGGCGCTTCCGCGCGCTACCGGCTGACCGAATCGACACGCGCGTATGCGCTCGAAAAACTCCGCAACGAGGGCGAGTTCGACCTCGTCGCCGAACGCCACGCGCACTACGAACGCGCGCAGACGCAAGCGCAAGCCCACGTGCCGGCTGCGTCGCCGGCGGCGGTCGCGGTGAGTCCGCCGGCCGCCGGCGAGCCGGCGGGCACCGCGCCGGACGTGGCCGGGCCGGACGCGCTGGCGCGCGCGCTGCTCGAGCCGGCGCGGATGCGCGAAAGTACCGTGCAGGCGCGACGGATGCTCGGCGACATCGACGCCGGGACGGCCGGGCCGGTCGATGCGGGCGGCGAGATGCGGCTGCGCTCGGCGTATGCGTCCGCGCTGCTGCACACGGACGGCGACGCGCTCGCCGCCGCCGCGATGTGGGACCGGACGCTCGACCTCGCGGCGCGCGCCGGCGACGACGCGTACGACGCGCGCGCGCTGATGGGGCTGTGGCACACGATGCTGGCGCTGTCCGACATTCACGAATCGCTGCGCTACGCGACGCGCTTCGAGCGGGCCGCCGAGCGGCGCGGCGACCGCGCGCAGTGCCTGCTGGCGAACGCGATGGTCGCGACGTCGCTGCATTACTTCGGCGAGCACGCGCAGGCGCGCGAGCGGCTCGAGGCCGCGACGGCCGAACTGGCCGGCGCGGGCGAGCCGCCGTGCGCGCAGGCGGCGCTGGGTGTCGACATGGCGACGTTCGGCGGCACGATGCTCACGCGGCTCGCGTGGCTGCAGGGCGACCCCGAGCACGCGATGCGGCTGGCCGCGCAAGCGGTGGAGGGCGCGCGCCGCGGCCCGTCGGCCCTGGCGCTGTGCTTCGTGCTCGGCACGGCTGCCGTGCCGATCGCCATGCGCTACGGCGACCACGATGCGACGACCGACTATCTCGCGACGCTGCGATCGGTATCCGACACGCACGGGTTCGACATCTGGCGTACCCATGCGGAATGCCTGACGGGACAGTTCGATATTCAGACCGGCCATCCGGGCGCGGGGCTCGCGCGGCTCGAACCCGCGTTGCGGCGCCTCGAGGCAAGCGGCTTCCGGCGCCTGCTCGCGCCGTTGACCGCCGCGCATGCGGAAGGACTCGCGCGCACCGGCCGCGCGGCCGAGGCGCGCACCCGGCTCGACGCGACGCTCGCGCGCTGCCGCGCGCACGGCGAACATCTGTTCGTGCCCGAACTGCTGCGCGTCAGGGGCGTGGCGACGCTCGAACAGGCGCGCACCGCCACCGCGAGTCTCGCGGCGGCATACGAAGCGGACGGCCATCGTCATCTGCAGCTGGCCATCCAGACCGCGAACGCGCAGGGCGCCGCGATGTGGGCGCTGCGCAGCACGCTCGATCTCGCCGATCACCTGATCGAGCGCGGACGTACCGGGCAGGCATCGACGCTGGTCGCGGGCCTCACGCGGCACTTCGATCCGCATTCGCGCGCGAACGACGTGCGCCGCTTGCTGCGCGTGCAGAATTTCGTCCGCCCGGACGCGATGCCCGCGGCAAGCCGGGCGCGCGTGCGGCGCGATGCCGTCGACGCGGCGCAGCCGGTGGCATGACGATGCGCGAGAACGGCAGGGCGGACAGGCCGCGCACGCACGCGGCACGCAACGGCGCATTCGACGGGGGCGCGGCGCCCGCGTGCCGGCATACGGACGCGCGACGTCGGGCTCGCCGCGTGCCGCCGGACGGCATGCCGGGGGGCGGCCGCCGCGCGCCCGCCGAGCCGCTCGGGAGGGCGCAGGGTGCTTAGGGCCGTGGACTTCGCACGTGCGGCGGACCTCGTCGTCTTCAACGGCAAGATCGCGACCCAGGACGACACGCGTTCGTTCGTCAGCGCGATCGCGGTCGCGGGCGGGCGCATCGTCGCGACCGGCAGCGATCGCGACGTGTTGCGTCACGCGGGTGCCGGCACGACCCGCATCGACCTGAACGGGCGCACCGCGATCCCCGGCCTGAACGACGCGCATCTGGGCGCGATCGGCGGCGGCCTGAGCTTCAACATGGAATTGCGCTGGGACGGCGTGACCTCGCTCGCCGATGCGCTCGACCTGCTGCGCCGCCAGGTGCAGCGCACGCCCGCGCCGCAGTGGGCGCGCGTCGCGGCGGGCTGGACCGCCTTCCAGTTCGCGGAAAAGCGCGGCCCGACGGTGGCCGAACTGAACGCGATCGCGCCCGATACGCCGGTGTTCATCCAGCATCTGGACGACAGCGCGTGGCTGAATGCGGCCGCGGTGCGCGCGCTCGGCTACGGGCGCGATACGCCCGATCCGCCCGGCGGCGAGCTTCGGCGCGACCGCCACGGGCGGCCGACCGGCCTGCTGCTGGCACGCCCGGACCCCGCCGTGCTGCAGGCGGCGCTCGCGCAAGGCCCGACGCTCGGCGGCGGCGACCGGCTGAATTCCACGCGGCAGCTCTTGCATGCGCTGAATCGCGTCGGCGTGACGAGCGTGATCGATGCCGGTGGCGACGGGCTGGCCTATCCGGACGACTACGCGGCGATCGTCGAGCTCGCGCGGCGCGGCGAACTGACGGCGCGCATCGCCTACAGTGTCGGCGCGCAACGCGCGGGACGGGAGCTCGACGACTTCGCGCAGTGGATCGCGCAAATGACGCCCGGCGGCGGCGACGCGTTCCTGCGCACGAACGGCGCGGGTGCGCGGCTCGTATTCTCGGCCGTGGATCTGGGCAATTTCCTCGACCTGCGCCGCGATCTGCCGGCGTCGCTCGAAGCCGAACTCGCCCCGGTCGTCCGGCTGCTCGTGCGTCACCGCTGGCCGTTCCGCCTGCATGCGATCCACGACGAGTCGATCGGCCGCTTCCTGGACGTGTTCGAGGCCGTCGACCGCGAGACGCCGTTCGACGGGCTGCGCTGGTGCTTCGACCGCTGCGAGCGGATCGCGGACGCGAACATCGCGCGGATCGCGGCGCTGGGCGGCGGCGTGACGATTCAGCCGCGGATGGCGTTCCAGGGCGAGGCCTTCGTGGCCCGCTACGGCGCCGGCGCCGCCACGCGCGCGCCGCCAATCCGCGCGATGCTGGACGCCGGCCTGCCGGTCGGCGCGGGGACCGGCGCGACGTGCGCGGCGAGCTACAACCCGTTCGTGGCGCTGTACTGGATGGTATCGGGACGTACCGTCGGCGGCACCGCGCTCTATCCGGCGCGCAACCGGCTCGGCCGGATGGAGGCGCTGCGCCGCTTTACGGTGGGCAGTGCATGGTTCTCGAACGAAGACGCGTGCAAGGGCGCGCTGATGCCCGGCCAGTACGCGGATTTCGCGGTGCTCACCGACGATTACTTCACGATCGATGCGCCGCGCATCCCGTCGCTTGCGTCGGTGCTGACGGTGGTCGACGGCCGGATCGTGCATGCGGATGCGGAATTTCTGCCGCTCGCGCCGCCGCCGCTGCCGGTCAGCCCGGGATGGTCGCCGGTGGCCGGGGCCGCGGCGGGCAGCCGCGACCGCACGGGGGCGGCGGGCTGCGACGAAGCGTGCGCCGACGTCGGCGCGGATGCGTGCCGCGCACGCGGCGCCGCGCGGCGCTTCGCGCGGTCGCGTTATCCGGCGGCGTCCGGCGCGGCCGATCGCTGCGCGGCGTTTGGGCGCCGCTGCGTCGTTTTCTAGCCTGCGCGTGCCGGCGCGCAGGAAACGCCGACGCGCAGGCGCCGCGCGAAACGATCGTTTTTCGGCCCCCGGCGCGGGGCCTGGAGGAGGCAGGATGAAGGTTGCGCGTACGCGCGCTCAGGCAGCGGGCGACGAAGTGGCGGGCGTCGGCATTCCGCGCACGCCGGTTGCGATCGAGGCGGCCGATGCGGCACGCGCCGCGTTGCCGGCCGCGCTCGCCGATCATGCGGGACGCGTGTTCGTCCTCGCGTCGCTCGCCGCGCGTCGCGCGGGCGAACCGTGCGACGCCGATGCGCTGTTCGTGGCCGCGATGTACGCCAACATGGGGTTGAGTTACGCGTACTGCCGTTCGACCGCGCGATACGAAGTCGACGGCGCGGATGCAGCGCGCGCGCTG
Organism: Burkholderia seminalis; assembly: GCF_001718535.1. Taxonomy (NCBI): domain Bacteria; kingdom Pseudomonadati; phylum Pseudomonadota; class Betaproteobacteria; order Burkholderiales; family Burkholderiaceae; genus Burkholderia; species Burkholderia seminalis. Next base: position 1,080,732 of record NZ_CP013399.1, read on the forward strand.
CTGCTTCGGCATCGCCGGCCGCGGCGCATGCGCGACGACGTGTGGTATGCGATCGCGCTGCATACCACGCCGGGCGTGGCCGCCCGCGTATCGCCGCTCTCGCGCGCGCTGGCGGCGGCCGTCTCGACGGACCTGATGGCAACCGATTTCGACGCGTACACGCTGCAGGAGCGCGACGCGCTGCTCGCCGCTTACCCGCGCGACGGCGGTTTCGCGGAAGCCTTCCTCGAAGCGGTCGCGCGCGGCGTCGAACATCGGGCGCCGTCGACGTTCGGCACATGGAGCGCGGACGTGCTCGAACGCTTCGATGCGGAATTTTACCGGCCGAATTTCTGCGGGCGCGTGCTCGGCGCGCGCTGGAACGACGGTTGACGGCGGGCGGCCGGCGCCGTGCCGGCCGCCTGCGCGGGCCGCGGTGCGGGCGCGGCGGCCGATACGCCGCTCATGCGTGCGCGCCTGCCGCGTCGTACCGTGCGTAATCGACATATCCGGCGCGATCGCCGCCGTACCAGCCGGCCGCTTTCGGCTCGGCGAGCGGTGCGCGCGCGGCAATGCGTTCGACGAGATCCGGATTCGCGATGTAGGCACGCGCGAACGCGACGAGATCGGCGTCGCCCGCGTCGATCAGCGCCTGCGCGGCATCGGGCGCAATGCCGCCGTTGACGATCAACGTGCCGCCGAACGACTGGCGCGCATGCTCGACGATCCGCGGTAGGTCGGGCTCGCCGCTCCAGCCGTTGGTGTCGGCCGCGTGCAGATAGGCCACGCCGGCTTCGTCGAGCATGCGGCCGACGTAGGCCAGCGTCGCATCCGGGTCGGCATCGCGCACGTTGTTGTACTTCGCGTACGGCGAGATGCGCACGCCGACACGCGCGAGCGGCATCACGCCGCCGACCGCCGCGACGATTTCCTCCAGAAAGCGCGCGCGGTTCGCGACCGACCCGCCGTAACGATCGTCGCGGCGGTTCAGCGTCGACGACAGGAACTGGTGCGGCAGATAACCGTTCGCCGCATGGATCTCGACGCCGTCGAAGCCGGCCGCCATCGCGCGCGCCGCCGCGCGGCGGAATTCGTCCACGGCGTCGACGACCTCGGCGGTCGTCATCGCGCGCGACGGCGTCGCGTGAATCTTCGTGTAATAGCCGTTCTGCAACTGCGCCCAGACCTGCAACTGTTCGAGATCGTCGTTGACGCCGGACGGCGACAACGGCGCGGCACCGCCGAGCAGCGTCAGCGAGCTGACCCGGCCGCCGTGCCACAGCTGCGCGAAGATGCGTCCGCCGTTCGCATGGACCGCGTCGGTGATCTTTTTCCAGCCGGCGGCCTGCGCGTCGTCGACGAGCCCCGGCGTCAGCTCGAATGCCGCGGATGCGGCGCTGACGTTGGTCGCCTCGGTCACGATCAGGCCGGCGGACGCGCGCTGCGCGTAGTACTCGGCCATCAGTTCGGTCGGCAGGCCGCGCGACGGCGCGCGCGAGCGCGTCATCGGGCCCATCACGACGCGGTTGGGCAGCGCGAGGCCGCGCAGGTCGTACGGAGCGAGCAGGGAAGACATGAGGACTCCTTCATGGGTGAGGATGGGCGCGGTCAGGACCGCGCGGCAACGATGCCGTGTGACAGGCCGACCGCGCGGTGCCGCGCCGTCGGCGGCGGTTCACGCGTGCGCGTGACGTCGCGCGTGCGGGCGGCCGATCGCGACGTAGTGGGCGAGCGCGACGAGCGGGAACGCCGCCGCGACGGCCGCGACGAGCGGCCAGCCGCCATGCTCGTACAGCGGGCTCGCGAGCGCGGAGCCGGCCGCGCCGCCGACGAAGATGCTCGTCATGTAGAGCGCGTTCAGCCGGTTGCGGCTCGCCGCGTGCAGTGCGTAGATCTCGCGCTGGCCGAGCACCATGTTCATCTGCACCGCGAAGTCGAGCACGATGCCGGTGACGACGAGGCCGTACACGCCGGCGCCATGAACCGGTGCGCTCGCATACGCCAGCGTGCCGGCGACCAGCGCGATCAGCGTGGCGCGCACGGTATGGCCGGCGTCCGCGAGACGGCCCGCGACGGGCGCCGACGTCGCGCCGATCGCGCCGACGAGCGCGAACAGGCCGATCGCGGATTGCGACAGTCCGTAGTGACGCGTCAGCTCGACCGGCACGGCGGTCCAGAACAGGCTGAACGACGCGAACATCAGGCCCTGGTAGAACGCGCGATGGCGCAGCACCGGCATCGTGCGCACGAGATGCAGCAGCGAGCCGATCAGCGCGAAATAGGTGGCGCGATGGTCGGGCTGGCGTGACGGCATCGTCAGCGCGAGCACGGCCGTGACGAGCGTCATCACCACGGCGGCGCCCGCGAACACGACGCGCCAGCCGAACGCGTCGGCCACGACGCTCGACAGCGGCCGGGCGAGCAGGATGCCGAGCAGCAGCCCGCTCATGATCGTGCCGACGACGCGGCCGCGCGAGTGGTCCGGTGCCAGATGCGCGGCGAGCGGTACGAGGATCTGCACCGCCACCGAGCTGAAGCCGATCAGCAGCGAGACCGCGAGGAACAGCCCCGGCGTGCGGACGACCGCGGCGGCCGCGAGGCTCGCGATCGACACGACGGCCGTGACGATCATCAGCTTGCGGTTTTCGAGCAGATCGCCGAGCGGCACGATGAAGAACAGCCCGAACGCATAGCCGATCTGCGTCAGCGACACGATCAGGCTCGCCGCGCCGCTCGACATGTGCAGGCCGGGGGCGATGAGTTCGGTGATCGGTTGCGCGTAGTACAGGTTCGCGACGATCGCGCCGCAACTGAACGCGAACAGCAGGATGAGCGCCTGCGTGAGCTTGACCGCGGGTGCGGGCGAGGCGAGCGTGGGGGTATCCGTTGACATGGTCGGCTCCGGGAAGGAAACAGGGCGGCGACGTAACCGGCCGCGATACCGTGAATGCTATTGACCGGGCGGCCGGCGCGGAATGGGTCCGGCACGCAATCGAGCATTGCGTGCCGCGCAAAGGTGCCGGAACGCGTGCGTTCAGCCGCGCTGGCCCTGCAGCGTCGGAATCTGCGCGAACAGGCCGGCCAGCCAGTCGACGAACACCTTGAGCTTGACCGGGACGTGCCGGTTGGGCGGATACAGCACCGAGATCGGGCGCGGCGGCGCGTTGAAGTCGGTCAGCACTTCGCGCAGCCGGCCCGACTGCAGGTACGGCTCGACCAGGTACAGCGACGTCTTGATCAGCCCGATGCCCGCGACGCCGCACGCGATGTAGTTGTCCGCATCGTTGACCGCGACCGTGCCGCACATCTGCATGACGCGCGGCTCGCCGTCGACGACGTAGTCCCACGGGCGCGGCCGCCCGGTGTCGGCCGAGATGTGGCTGACCGCGACGTGCTGCGCGAGATCGTCGACGGTGGCGGGCTCGCCGAACTGCGCGAGATAGGCGGGCGACGCGCACGTGCAGGTGGTCAGGCTGCCGATCCGCCGGGCGATCATCCCCGAATCGTCGAGCGCGCCGATGCGCACCACGCAGTCGACGCCTTCGCCGACGAGATCGATCTGGCGGTCGGTCACGCCGAGTTCGATCATGATGCCCGGATGGGCGGCGAGAAACGCCGGCAGCGCGGGCACCATGATCTGCTTGGCCATGGCCGGCGGCAGGTTCACCTTCAGCCGGCCGCGCGGCACGTTGCGGGCCTGCGATACCGAGGCCTCCATGTCGTCGATCTCGCGGAGCACCGCGACCGAGCGTTCGTAGTACGCCTGGCCGTCCTCGGTCAGCGAGATCCGGCGCGTGGTGCGGTTCAGCAGCCGGCAGCCGAGATGCTGCTCGAGCCCGCTCAGCAGCGCGGACACGCGCGGCGTCGTGAGGCCGGTGGTGTCGGATGCGCGCGTGAAGCTGCCGGTTTCGACGATGCGCGTGAAGACGCGCATCGAAAGCAAGGTGTCCATCGTCGAGGTTCTCCAGCCTGTCGGCTTGCGGCGCCGGGGCGTGCCGGCGCTGTGTCGTTGATCGGGCCGTCAGGCGTCGATGCGCTTGCGCAGCGCGTCGCCGGCAAACGGCATTTCCCGCAGGCGCTGGCCGGTCGCGTCGAAGATCGCGTTGGCCAGTGCGCCGGCGGTCGGCCCCATCGACGCCTCGGCCGCGCCGAGAAACGGCGCGCCGGGACGATTGACCAGATGAACCTTCACGCTTTGCGGCGCGGCCGAAAAGCGCAGGATCGGGTAGCTGCTCCAGTCGAAGCTGCGGATGCGCTCGGTGTCGTACTTCAGCGCCTCGTACAGCGTCCAGCTCGCGGCCTGCACGATGCCGCCCTCGATCTGGTTGCGGATGCCGTCCGGCGATACGATCTGGCCTGCGTCGACGGCTGCTTCCGCGTGTTCGAGCGTCACCTGGCCCGTTTCCGGGACGACCGACACCTCGACCGCGATCGCGACGTATGCCATCAGGTTCTTGTACTTGCCGAACGCGAAGCCGACGCCGCGATTGCGCGCACGCGGCGGCCTGGGCCAGCCGAAGTGCTTCGCGGCGAGCTGGATCACTTGTCGCGCGCGATGGTCTTCCATGTGACGAAGCCGGAATTCGACCGGATCGACGCCGGCCGCGTGCGCGAGTTCGTCCATGAAGCTTTCGATCGCCCAGACATTGGTGTGCGCGCCGAGCGAACGCATCGCGGACGTCTGCAGCGGCATCGTCGGCGAGAAATTGTTGACGATGTGCTGGTTCGGCAGCGCATACAGCGGGATCACGTTGCGGTCGCCGCCGCCCTCCGGTTGCAGCATCGGCGTCGACGGCGCCGGCACGAACGGCGGCTCGAGCATGCGCGCGGGCAGCAGCCGGCCCGCGTTGACGATCCGTTCGTTGTGCGAGCTGCTCCACAACGCATAGTTCCAGTCGACGATGCGGCCGCCCGCATCGAGCGATGCACTGACCTCCGTCACCATCGCCGGCGTGAAGTGGTCCCACGTGTGTTCCTGTTCGCGCATCCATTGCACGCGAATCGGCTTGCCCGGCATCGCGGCCGCGATCAGCGCGGCGTGCGCCGCCGCGTCGTCCGCGCCGTTGTGCCCGTAGCAGCCGGACCCTTCGGTGTGAATGCAGCGCACGCTCGCCTTCGGCATCGACAGCATCTCGGCGAGTGCGTCGCGCAGCGGATAGACGCCCTGCGAGTGGGTCCACACCGTCATCATCCCGTTATCGAGATGCGCGACCGAACACGACGGTCCGATCGACCCGTGCATCAGGTAATTCTTGAGGAACGTCGCGTTCAGCGTCTTCACGGCCGGCGCGGTTGGCGCATGCGTGTTCGCGATTTCGATGCGCTGCGTCGAAATCCGTTTGAGCTCCTGATGGACGGTGCCGCGCTCGGGCAGCTGGCGGCCCGGCGACCAGCGGCAGGCGGCCGCGAGCGCGCGCTGCGCGACCACCGCCTGCCACTCGCCCTGTGCGACCACCGCAAGCATGCTGCCGTTGCGCACGATGCGCACGACGCCGGGCAGCTTCAGGATCGCGGCTTCGTCGAACGACAGCAGCTTCGCGTCGTACACCGGCGGCATCACGACGCGCGCGTGCAGCATGCCGGGCAACTGCATGTCCTGCACGTAGCTGATGCCGCCCGTGACCTTGTTCGGGATGTCGACGCGCGGCAGCGACGTGCCGATCACGGCGAACGTCGCCGGGTTCTTCAGCGGCGACGTGGGGGCCGCGTTGCGGTGCAGGTCGACCGTGCGGATCGCGTCGCCGTAGGTCATCGTGCGGCCGTCGGGCGCCTTGATCACCGCGTCGGCGGTCGTCAGCACGCGCGGATCGACGCCGAAGCGTTTCGCGGCGCCTTCCACCAGCAGCGCGCGCACCTGCGCGGTCGCGTTCAGCAGCGCGGAACCGCTGTCGGCCATGGTATGGCTGCCGGCGGTCAGTCCTTCGTCCGGCGACGCGCCGGTGTCGGCCGTCAGGAACGTGATCAGCGACGGCTTCATGTCGAGTTCCTCGGCGGCCACCTGCAGCAGCGCGGTGCGCACGCCGGTGCCGAGCTCGACCTTGCCGGTAAACACGGTGACCTTGCCGTCGGGCGCGATCTTGACCCACGCGTCGAGCAGCGGATTGGTCTTCAGGCTGCCGGCGAGCGCCTGGGTGGCTTTCGCCACGTGGACGGCCGCGCCTTCGTCGGCGATCACCAACTGCGCGGCCGCGCGCGACGCGGGCGCGAGACTGAACGCGACGAACAGCGCGCCGGAGACGATGAAGTGCCGGCGGCCTTCGTCGATGTCGTCGTGGGAATTCATCACAGCCCCTTGCTGATCGTGACGGGAGCGGACGCGGGTTCGGGGGCCGGCAGCCCCGCGACCGAGCGCACCGCCGCGAGAATCCGCATGTGCGTGCCGCAGCGGCACAGGTTCGGTTCCATGTGCGTGCGCAGTTCCTGTTCGGTCGGCTTCGGATTGCGTTCGAGCAGTGCCTGCGCGCGCATGATCATCCCGGCGATGCAGTAGCCGCACTGCGCGGCCTGGTGCTCGATGAACGCGCGTTGCAGCGGGCCCGGATGCTCGGCGGTGCCGAGGCTTTCGATGGTGCGCACGCCGCGCGCGCCGACCGCGGCCACCGGCATCAGGCACGAGAAGGTCGGCTTGCCGTCGACGATCACGGTGCAGGCGCCGCATTGTCCGAGGCCGCAGCCGAATTTCGCGCCGTGCAGGTGCAGGTCGTTGCGCAGCGCGTACAGCAGCGGCGTGGACGGATCGATGTCCAGCGTGTGCCGCACGCCGTTGACGGTGAGGGTAATCATCGTGCGGTGTCCTCTTTTCTGAGCTTCGCGGCCATCGCGTCGACGCCCGACCAGGCGGGACGGTCGGTATAGGTCTCGCGCACGTACGCGGCGAGATCGGCGATCTGCGCGTCGTCGTACTGGTCGATGAACGACGGCATGTAGTTCAGCGTATCCTCGCCGTGCCAGCCGATCCCGTTGAACATCATCTGGATCGCGTTGCGCGGCGTATCGGCGTTGACGGCCGTGCTGAACGCGAGCGTCGGCCGTTCGCCGATCGACTGCATCGGCGCGGCCGGCCCGTGACACTGCGCGCACGACGCCTGGAACAGTACCGCGCCGCGCCGCGCGGCCGGCGTCGTCGCGGCGCGTTCGACCGGGTTCGCGGCCGCACGCGCATTCGCCGGCTTCTGGATCGACAGGATGTACGCGGCGATCGCCTCCACGTCCTCCACCGGCACCGTCGCGAGGTCGCGCGTGACCGGCAGCATCGGCCCGGCCGCCGCGCCATGCTCGCTCGCGCGGCTGGTACGCAGGTAGGTGACGAGCTGCGCCTGCGTCCACGGCCGTGCGGCCTGGCCGAGCGCATTGAGCGGCGGCGCTTCCCAGCCGTCGACGATACCGCCGTCGAACGCGCGGCCGCGCTGCTCGCCGCCGATCGCGTTCAGCGGGGAATGGCACGACGCGCAGTGGCCGAGCCCGTCGACGAGCATCCTGCCGCGATTCCATTGCGCGGACTGCGTGGGGTCCGGTCGATACGCGCCCTCGCGCAGGAACAGCACGTTCCAGAACGCGACCAGCGGCCGGAAGTTCAGTGGAAATATCAGGTCGTTCGCGGGCGCCGTCGCACGTACCGGCTCACGCGTCATCAGGTACGCGTACGCGGCGGCGATGTCGTCGTCCGACATTCGCGTGAAATGAATGTACGGAAACGCCGGGTACAGCGGCTGGCCGTTGCGTCCGATGCCGGTGCGCAACGCACGGGCGAATGCGTCGCGCGACCAGCGGCCGATCCCCGTTTCGGCATCCGGCGTGATGTTGGTCGCGTAGATCGTGCCGAACGGCGTCGCGAGCGGCAGCCCGCCCGCGAACGGCTTGCCGTCCTTCGCGGTGTGGCACACGATGCAGTCGCCGAGCGCGACGACGCGCGCGCCGGCGCGCACCAGCTGTGGATCGAACGAAGCGGGGGCGGGCGGATCGATCGGCGCGATCGACGGCCGCACCATGATGCCGATCGCGACCGCGATGCCCGCGATCGCGACGCCGGCCGCGCCGAACCAGAGTCGTTTGTGCTTCATGCGCGCTCCACGCGACGCGGTGCGCCGCAAGCGATGCGGTGCGCGGCAACGCCGGACGATGCGGGTCGGCCGTGCGCGGCCGCCCGATGCGGCCGCGACCGGGTTGCGGCGCGGCGGTGATTGGCGACGGGGATCATGGTGTCACTCCAGCAGTCGATAACGGGCGCAAGCGCCGTCCTGCGCGGCAGCTCATGAACGCAGTCTACGCAGAGGCCGCGACCATTGCCTTAAGCGGCGCTGAAACGTTCTGAACGGTGTCCGGCCCTGGCTCGGCCGGGATGCGGCGCGCGGGGCGGATGACGGGCGCGCCGTGGCGCGGCGGCCCCGCGCGCCGCGTCATGACGGAACCTCGCCGGCGACGACTTCGTCCGCGTAGCACCAGATCCAGCGCTCGCCGGGCTCGATCGAGCGGACGAGCCGGTGGCCGGTTTCACGGAAATGCCGGCTCGCGTGGCGATTCGGCGACGAGTCGCAGCAGCCGACGTGCCCGCAGATCAGGCACATCCGCAAATGCACCCAGCGGCTGCCCGATCGGACGCATGCCTCACAGTCGTCCTTGTCGGTGTCGAACACGCGTGCTTCGTCGAGATGCGTACAGGCGTTGGCCATCTTGCGCTCCGATGCCGGCGCGGGAGCGACGCTTGCGGCGCGGCCGGCACGAGGCCGCAAGCGGGAGGGGATGCGGCATTGTGCAGCGTCGCGTCGCGGCCGGACCTTAATTGTCATGAAGCGGCCCGCGCGGCCCGCGCCGGCGGCGTACAGTCGCGAATGCGTCCGGCCGCGGCACCGGCCGGGCCGCATCCGACATCGACATCATCGGGAGGCGCTCATGGATCAACCGCAACACGTGCGGATCGTCGGCCTGCCGCGCAGCAGGGACGCGTATGCGATCCGCGATTTCCTGCAGCGGCGCATGATTGCGTACGACTGGTGCGAGCTGACATCCGACGCCGACTGCGCGCAGGTGCTCGGCATCGCGCCGCTGCGCGACATCCGGCTGCCGGTCGTGATCTTTCCGGACGGGTCGCGCCTGTACCAGCCGACCCTGGCCGAAATCGCCGCACGGCTCGGCTGGGTCGCGCGCCCGCGCTTCGTCGAATACGACGTGTCGATCTACGGCGCGGGGCCGGCCGGGCTGTCGGCGGCGGTCTACGCGGCGTCCGAAGGGCTGCGCGCGGTCGTGATCGAGCGCGGCGCGATCGGCGGGCAGGCCGGCACGAGTTCGCTGATCGAGAACTACATGGGCTTCCCCGACGGCATCCCGGGCGCGGAGCTCGCGGAACGCGCGCGCGCGCAGGCGGTGAAGTTCGGCGTCGAGCTGCTGACGATGCGCGAGGGCGTGCATGCGACGTTCGTGGACGGCAAGATTCGCGTCGAGCTCGCCGACGGGTCGATCCTGGTCGCGCGCGCGAACATCTGCGCGACCGGCATCGAATATCGCAGCCTCAGGCTGCCGGAGGAGCCGGCGTTTCTCAATGCGGGGCTGTTCTACGGCGCCGGGTCGAGCGAAGCGCCGATGTGCGCGGGCGAGCAGGTGTTCATCGTCGGCGGCGGCAATTCGGCCGGCCAGGCCGCGATGAATTTCGCGCGGCATGCGCGCCAGGTGACGATGCTCGTGCGCGGCGCGTCGCTCGCAGACACGCTGTCGCGCTACCTGATCGACCGGATCGAGCGCACGCCGAACATCGAGGTCCGCTACCGGTCGAGCGTCGCCGCGCTGCACGGCGACGGCTGGCTCGACGCGATCGAGCTTCGCTCGGCGGACGGCACGCTCGAACGGCTGCCGGCCACGCGCCTGTTCGTGTGCATCGGCGGCGCGCCGAATACCGACTGGGCGAAGGACACCGACATCATCCGCAATCCGGGCGGTTATCTCGTCACCGGCGGCGACCTGTACGACTGTCCGGCGTTCGAGCGCGTGTGGCCGCTCGAGCGGCGGCCGTACCACCTGGAAACCAGCGTGCCGGGATCGTTCGCGGCCGGCGACGTGCGATCGGGATCGGTCAAGCGCGTCGCGTCGGCGGTCGGCGAAGGCGCGATGGCCGTGACCTTCGTGCACCGGTTTCTCGGCGAGGATGCGCATCGGCTCGCGGGCGCGTGACGCGCGCGCGGGCCGTTCGATGCATTCATCGCGCGTCGGCCCGCGTCGCGTCGTGCCACCCGTCCCGGCCGGCGCGCGCCGGCGGCGTCCACCCGCCGCCCAGCGCGCGGACGAGGGTCACCGTCGCGACGGCCAGCGCCTGCCGGCTGTGAATCAGCTGGCGTCGCGCATTCAGCGCATCGCGATCGGCGTCGATGACTTCCAGATAGCTGACGTAACCGTGCGCGTAACGGCTCAGCGACAGCCGCGCCGCGGCGTCCGTCGCGTGCGCCGCGTGGTCGTAGCGCGCGATCCGTTCCTTCTGCGCGGCGATGTCGTTGAGCGCATCCTGCACGTCGCGCAACGCGCCGATCGCGGCCGCGCGATAGTCGGCGTCGGCGACGTCCGTGCCGGCTCGCGCGGCAGCCACCGCGGCGTCGCGCTTGCCGCCGTCGAACACCGTCAGCGCGACGTTCGCGCCGAGACTCCACAGCGAGCTGTTGCGGTCGAGAAACGACCGCAGGTCGCGGGTGGCGAAACCGCCGTCGGCGGTCAGCGTGAGCGTCGGCAGCCACGCGGTGCGCGCGATGCCCAGCTCGAGCGACGCCGCGTCGGCACGCCGCGCCGCCGCGAATACGTCCGGGCGTCGGGCAAGCAGCGCGGACGGCAGCCCGGCCGGCACATCGGGCACCTGCACGGGCACGGCGGCCGTGTCGATGTCGAACGCGGTCGGCGACACGCCGGTCAGCACCGCGATGGCGTCGACGAGGTTCTCGCGCAGCCGGCGGCTCTCCGCGAGATCGGCATGCGCGGTATCGAGATCGGCCGACGCGCGCAGCCCGTCGAGATCGCTCGCCGCGCCGGCCCGCACGCGGGCGGCGATCACGTCGAGCGCGGTGCGCCGCAGCCCGATCGCGCGGGTGAGCGTCACGAGATCGTCGTCGACGTAGCGCAGCGTCAGGTAGTCGGCCGCGACTTCGGTCGCCACCCTCAGACGCACCGCATCGCGGTCGGCCGCCGCCTGCAGCACGTTCTGTTCGCCGATATCGGCATCGCCGCGCAAGCGGCCCCATAGATCGACTTCGTAGCGCGCGGCGAGCGGAACCGACCAGTTATGCATCGTGCGCTTCGGCAGCGCGTTGTCGACCGTGCCGGATACGCGCGTACGGCTGAACGACGGGTCGACGCGCACGGTCGGCGCCAGCGCGGCCTCGCGCACGCCGAGCAGCGCCTGCGCCTGGTCGACGCGCGCGGCCGCCGCGCGGATATCGAGGTTGTGCGCGAGCGCGGCGTCGACGAGGCGGCCGAGCCGCGGGTCGCCGAACCAGGCGGGCCACGTATCGAGCGATGGCGCACGCGCATCGGTCGACGGGTCGACATGGCGGAACCCGTCGTGTCCGACCGGCACGGGGGCGAGCGGTTGCGGCGCAATCGAGCATGCGGCCAGCAGGCTCGCGGCGAGCAGGGCGAAGGCGCGCTTCATCGCGATTCGCGGGCGGGTTGCAGCGTGACGACGACCGACAACCCGGGCCGGATGCGCGGCTCCGTCGCGGCCGGGCCGTCGAGCAGGATCTTCACCGGTACGCGCTGCGTGACCTTCGTGAAATTGCCGGTCGCGTTGTCGGGCGGCAGCAGCGCGAACTGCGCGCCGGTCGCGGGCGACAGGCTGTCGATGCGGCCGCTGAACGCGCGCGCCGGCAGCGCATCGAAGCGCAGTTGCACGGCGTCGCCGACGCGCACGTGCCGCAGCTGCGTCTCGCGGAAATTGGCGACGATCCACGGATGCGGCTCGACCAGCGTGAGCAGCGCCTGGCCGGGCGCGACATGCTCGCCGGTCTCGACGGTCTTCTTGCCGACGTAGCCATCCGACGGCGCGACGACCGCCGTGTAGCCGAGCTGCAGCAGCGCGTCGCGCAACTCGGCGTCGTTCTGGCTCGACGCCGCGTCGGCGGCCTGGGCGGCGGCGATGGCGCTGCGCCGTTGCGCGTCGGCCGCCGCGACGCGCGCGCGGGCGGACTTGCGTGCGGCATCGGCCGCATCGAACTCCTGCCTCGACAGGCCGCGCGGCGTCTCGCGGGTCAGTTCGCGTGCACGCGCGTAATCGAGTTCGGCCTTGTCGGCATCGGCGTGCGCCGATACGAGCGCGGCGTCCGCCTGCTCGATCAGCGCGTGTGCGCGGCTCGCATCGGCATGTGCCTGGGCGACGCGTGCGCGCTGCGCGGCGACGCGCACGTCGAAGTCGCGCCGGTCGATCTGCACGAGCACGTCGCCCGCGTGCACGAACTGGTTGTCGTCGACGAGCACACGTTCGACCGTGCCGGCGACGCGCGGCGAGATCACGTGCAGGTGGCCGGTCACGTACGCGTCGTCGGTGCCGCGATCGCGTGCGTCGAACTCGTACACGAGCAAGGCGACGAGCAGCAGCGCGATCGCGGCGATCGCGACGATGGCCGGCTTTCGGGAACGCGCGGGCCCGGCGGGCGACGGCGCGGGAGTGGGTGGGGGTGGGGTCATGATCGGCCAACTCCATCGTACGGGCAGGATTCGACGCACCGCGTTATGCTTGCGCCAGCTTGACAGGCGGGAGCCGCTCGACGATGAACACGACGTTCGCCACCGGCCGTGCCGTGCCGGCGCCGGCCGCGGGGCCGGCCTCCGACATTCCGACGTTTCGGTCGATCGCCGCGATCGCGGCC